>NZ_QUOT01000001.1:1413006-2826012 GCF_003390375.1 Thalassotalea euphylliae
TGCTATGCCAACTAGCTTTCCAGCAGCGATATCATCTGACTTGAACACTTCTCACGCAAATAATAAAGAAACACAAGCACCCCTTTCCTTTATTAGCAAACAACTAACAGAACAAAACTTTGTCGGTTCAAACAACTGGGCCGTATCTGGCGCACTCACCAAAACGGGTAGTGCAATTGTGGCAAACGATATGCACTTAGGGCTTCGTGTGCCCAACACTTGGTATCGAGCATCATTAAAGTACAAGTTGCAAGATGGCAGTCCGATTAAGGTAACAGGCGCGACCTTGCCTGGCACGCCTAATGTCATCGTTGGCAGTAATGGACATATTGCTTGGGGCTTCACTAATAGCTACGGCGACTGGAGTGACGTCGTCCTACTTAAAACAAACAAAGACAAAAGCCAATACCTAACACCAAGTGGCTTTGAGGACTTTACCCAGCGCAATCACATGATTGCTGTCAAAAATCAAAAAACCGTCGAAATTCAAACGCAAGAAACCGTTTGGGGGCCGGTGATTGGTGAAGATAAAAACGGCAATCTACTGGCATATCGCTGGGTGGCTCACGATACAAACGCGGTCAACTTAGCGCATATAAAATTGGAAACAGCCACTAATGTTGAACAGGCTGTAAAGATTGCAGCAAGTGCAGGTATTCCAGCACAGAACTTAATGGTTGCCGATAGCCAAGGCGATATCGCTTGGACAATAATGGGGCAAATTCCAGTAAAACACGGTGACATAGGAGAACTACCAGAAGATTGGTCGACTGGCGAGTTTAGTTGGAAAGGTTACTTAGCCCCTGAAGATTACCCTAAGGTTATCTCACCAGCACAACAACGACTGTGGACGGCCAACTCTCGTGTTGTCGGCGGCCAGATGTACCAGCATATCGGTAATGGCGGCTACGCACTGGGTGCTCGCGCCGGGCAAATTAAAACTAGACTATTTGAACAACAAGCGTTCGACGAACAAGCTTTACTCGATATTGCACTTGATACAGAAGCTATTTACCTGTCGCGCTGGCAAGGACTGTTGCTAGACCAAATATTAATTGAGCCCGCACTAAGCGCGAATCCTCATTGGCAAGCAGCTCTCCCTTTTATCAGTCAGCAGCCACTGATGGCCAGTATTGATTCCGTTGGCTACCGCATCGTTAAAGCATTTAAATCTAAGGTCAAAACTCAAGTATTTACATCACTAGAAAACTACCTTAGCGAGCAAGATAAAAACTTTTCACTAAAAACCGTGCGAAATTCTCTAGAAGAGCCACTTTGGCAACTAGTGACTGAACAACCTGTGGGCTATCTAGCACAAGACATGAGCTGGCAAACACTACTAACAGAGTCGTTAGACCAAGCGCTTAATGAAATTACCAAGCAACAAAGCCTTGCAGATGCCACATGGGGCCAACATAATGCCGCTGAGATTAAACACCCGCTGAGTAGCGCTATCCCTATTTTCGGCAATTACCTTAACATGCCAGCAGAGCCATTACCTGGCGACGGCTTCATGCCAAGAGTTGATGGCGGCAGCTTTGGCGCGTCAGAGCGTATGATCGTTTCGCCTGGGCATGAAGAGTCTGGCATTTTTCATATGCCTACCAGCCAGGCTGGTCATCCTTGGAGCCCATATTTTGGCAAAGGGCATAGCGACTGGGTAGCAGGTAAACCTAGCCCATTTTTACCGGGTGAAACTCGCTATACACTAACGTTGCTACCATATTAGGCATTTGTAGTTAAAAAATAGTGCTTGAACTCTAGTAGGACTGTCGATACATTAAAGCCATGAAGATTACTTCCGCTATTGAAAGCGCGGTAAAAAGCGCAATCAAAAACGTTTTATCAGGCACTCGTTTCTTTAGCCTGTTTTTTATCCTCTCTCGTTGAGGAGCGTTTTTTGCGGCAAAAATTAACCCGAAAAACCTCCACACTGGAGGTTTTTTTTTACCTATTTATTAACGGTACTATATTAGCAACAAGCTAAAGCAAAGGAGTCAACGTGGAGCAATCATTAGACCTAAACGAAATAAGAGCACAAATTACAGAAACCGACCAGCAATTGCTCAAGCTCTTTGCCAAGCGCCGTTCGCTCACACTTAATGTTGCTAAAAGTAAAGCACACCAGGTACGTCCAGTACGAGATCAACAGCGTGAGCAAGAATTGCTGATTCGTTTGATAAAACAAGGTAAAGAACTAGGGTTAGATGCCCACTACGTGACCAGCGTGTTCCAAACCATTATTGAAGATTCAGTGCTTAACCAGCAGGCATACTTGCAAACCTTAACTAACCCTAACTTACAATTGCCGATGGTCAGCGTGGCCTTCTTAGGCAACAAGGGTTCATACAGCTACCTTGCTAGTCATCGTTACTTCTCACGCCGCGCGGAAAAAATTATTGAATCAGGCTGTCAAAGCTTTGCCGACATTATGCAACAGGTTGAAGCTGGCCACGTTGATTACGGCATGCTACCCATTGAAAATACAAGCTCTGGTAGTATCAATGAGGTTTACGATCTGCTGCAACATACTAACCTTGCAATCGTTGGCGAAATCACGCAACCCATTGAGCATTGCTTGCTAACAGCGGTTAATACTCGTTTAGATAATATCAAAACCATCTACGCACACGGTCAACCATTTACACAGTGCAGTAACTTCTTAGACAAGCAACACGACATTCGTATTGAATATTGCGATAGCACAGCCGATGCGATGGCAAAAGTCTATGAATTACAAGATGAAACGGTTGCAGTTATTGGCAGTGAAGAAGGTGGCCACTTGTACCAGTTACACGCCTTAGAAAAATCCATTGCCAATCAGGATGAAAACCATAGCCGCTTTATTCTTGTCGCACGAAAGCCAGTTGATGTTGCTGAGCAAATTCCTGCGAAAACGACCTTTATTCTAGCAACAGGTCAAAAGCCAGGTGCCTTGGTGGAGTGTTTATTAGTGCTTAAAGAGAAAGGCATTAACATGTGTAAATTAGAGTCTCGCCCTATTCAAGGTCGCCCGTGGGAAGAAATGTTTTATATTGATGTGGAAGCCAACCTTAAATCAGCGGCAATGCAAGAAGCTATCGGTGAATTAACCGAGCTAACTAAGTTTATCAAAGTGCTAGGCTGCTACCCTATCGAACATATTTCGCCAACCAGCGTACCGGCTGCAGAAATCTAATCGTATTTGATATAGAAAACACCTAACAAAAAGGCACGCTAATCAGCGTGCCTTTTTTGTTCTTTAGCGCCTTATTCAATTAACCTTGCTGCTCTTGCTGTTGCAGTTTATCTAGCTCATGTGCAATCGCTTCTGGTGAGCCGGTATTTCGGCACAACCAATAGTATGCACTAGGCACAACAAATAAGGTGAAGATACTGGCTAGCGATACACCGGCAAAAATCACCACACCAATCACCATGCGACTTTCATGGCCCGGACCTTGTGCCATCACTAAAGGAATCGCACTAGTCACAGTCGTGAAAGTAGTCATTATGATAGGGCGTAATCGCTGCTGAGAAGCGTGAATTAATGCCGTTTCAAACGCTTCGCCTTTGTCACGTAACTGGTTCGCAAATTCAACAATTAGAATACCGTTTTTCGCCGCTAAACCAATTAGCATAACAATACCAATTTGGCTGTAAATATTCAGACTCATGCCCATATATTCTAGTCCGGCAAGTGCGCCCACTAACGCTAAGGGTACAGTCAATAAAATAACGAATGGATGAACAAAACTTTCAAATTGAGCTGACAGTACAAAGTATGTGATCAATAGAGCCAGTGCGAAAATAAACAGAATAGAGGTGCCTGATTCTTTTAATAACAATGACTGACCTTTGTAATCCACTTGCGCTTCATCCGGCAGTTCATCTCGTACCACTTGGTTGAGAAAGTCCAACGCATCACCGAGTAAGTAACCGTCAGCTAAGTTGGCAGTAATCGTGACACTGCGCAAACGGTTGTAGCGATTCAAACGCGATGATGTCGCATTTTCTCTTATTGTAATTAAGTTCGAAAGTGGGATAAGTTCATTGGTTTCACGCGAGCGCACATAAACGTTATTGATATCAGTCGGGCTAGCAAAATCAGCTTCATCACCTTCCAAGATAACGTCGTACTCTTCACCACGGTCAACAAATGTAGTAACGCGGCGTTGACCCAACATAGTTTCAAGCGTTTTACCGATATCACCAATTGGTACACCTAAGTCGTAAGCGCGGTTGTGATCTATTTCCACGAGCAACTGAGGGAACGTTTCTTTGTAATCACTTTGCACGCTTTGTAAGTTAGGATTTTCTTGCGCTCTGGCAACAACAATATCTCTCCACTTCGCTAACTCTTCGTAAGTGTTTCCTTGGATCACAAACTCTACTGGCTGACTATTGCCTGAACCGCGCAGGCCTTGGCGCATAATAGCAAACGCTCGCACATCGGTTACCGATGACAATTCACCATTCATTCGACCCGCAAATTCAGCCGTTGAAAACGCACGTTCGTCCCATTTAGGTAAACCAACAATGGCAATACCACTTGAGCCACCAAACCCTGGCACACGTACTAGCACGCGGTCTAATTCGCCACGCTCTTGATACGCTAATAGCTTACTCTCAATCTGCTGCATGTTCTTAACATTGCTTTCGTAGCTTGCCCCTTCGGCACTGTTCATAATAATAAACAGATCGCCTCGGTCTTCTTTTGGCGTGTACTCGTTAGGCAATTGCAGAAATAGGCTATACACGGCGTATAGCGAAGCAATAACAATGGCAACTAACAATACTGGCTGATGAATTGAGCTTTTTAACGCATTAGCATAACTTGCTTCTAATCGGGCAAAGCCTTTATCAAGTAGCTGACCAAACGAAGAACTGCGCTCACGGTGTTTTAGCATTTTTGAACACAGCATAGGCGTTAACGACAATGCTGTGATACTTGAAAACACAACCGCCGCAGCAATCGCTAAGGCAAACTCAGTGAATAACCGGCCCATATTACCGGAGATAAAAATCAACGGCACAAATACAGCTACTAACACTAATGTCGTCGCCACTACCGCAAAGGCAACCTCACGCCCACCTTCATAGGCGGCCATTAATGGCGTTTGTCCTTGTTCGATACGGCGATAAATGTTCTCTAAGACCACAATTGCATCGTCCACAACCAAACCAATAGCTAACACCAACGCCAGCAAAGTAAGTAGGTTGATGGAGAAGCCCAGTGCTGATAACGCCATCATCGAGCCAATCAGTGCCACAGGTACAGTGACCGCAGGAATAATGGTTGCGCGAATATTGCCTAGGAACAAGAAGATCACCAAAATCACCATCATCATGGCGATGAACAAGGTGTTGTACACTTCGTCGATTGAGCCTTGAATAAACACTGACGAGTCGTAACTGTTGCGAATGGTAGTGCCTGTTGGCAGTGATTCGCGAATTTTTCCCATCTCAGCACGCGCCGCTTTTACCACGTCTAAGGTATTGGCTTTCGACTGTTTAATAATGCCAAGGCCGACCATGTTTTTACCGTTACCGCGGAACATGTTTTCATCGTCTTCCGCAGCCACCTCAACACGAGCAACATCAGCTAAACGCACTAGCTCACCATTGCTACCTTTGGCAACCACCATGCGAGCAAAGTCTGTTTCTGAGCGATAACTGCGCTCGACCCTTATAGAAAAGTCGCGATCAACTGACTCAATTTCACCCGCCGGTAACTCAACATTTTGCGCACGTAATGTGGTTTCAATATCATCTACCGTGACACCGCGTGCCGCCATAGCAACGCGATCTAAAAAGACTTTCATCGCATAGGTGCGACCGCCACCAACACGCACCTGTGCAACACCGTCTACCACAGCAAAGCGGTCAACAATATAACGCTCGGCATAGTCAGTAAGTTGCAAGGTGCTCATGGTGTCACTTTGCATTACAAACCAAACAATTACGTTGGCGTCACTGTCAGATTTAAACACTTCTGGCGGATCTGCCTGTTCTGGCAATTGGCGAAGTGCACGCGAGATTCTATCGCGCACGTCGTTGGTCGCCGAATCAATATCGCGGTCTAGCTCAAACTCAATGGTAATGCTAGAACGACCAACACGACTGGTTGAAGTTATATTTTTAACCCCTTCAACACCACTGATGCGATCCTCTAAGAGCTGGGTAATTTTAGTTTCAATGATTGCCGCTGATGCACCGGGGTATGAGGTATTGATACTAACCACTGGTGGGTCAATGTCAGGGTATTCACGCAGCGGTAATAGAAAAAACGCAACAACACCGAAGGTGACAATGAGCAGGTTGACAACCGTGGCAAAGACCGGACGTTTAACTGATAAGTCAGATAAAATCACTATGATGGCTCCTGTACTTTCGGCTCAAGAACCTTCACTTGTGTTCCACCTCTGAGTTTAAGTGCCCCTTCAACCACGACTGCTTGGTTTTCGTCTAAACCACTTTTAATTTCCACCATACCCGGCTTACGACGGCCAACAATTACCTGTTTACGCATCGCTTTACCATCATTAACAACAAACACGTAGTGGTTGTCTTCAATTGGAATAATGGCACTTTCTGGCACTTGCAGTACTTGTTCAACACTGCGTTCAACGTTAATGCTTAATAGCATACCTGCGCGCAGCGCATAATCAGAATTAGGAATTTCCGCACGTACTTTTACCATGCGAGTTGCATTATCAATACGCGGATCAACTGAGACAATTTTACCCATAAAGACTTTATCGTCGTATGCAGTGTTAGTTGCCTCAATCGCCTGTCCGACCGCAATCGTGGTATAAAAACGCTCAGGTACTGAGAAATCCACTTTGACCGTACTTAAATCGTCAAGTGACGTAATCACATCGCCTGATTGTACAAACGCGCCAACACTGATTTCACGAAAACCTAGCACGCCATCAAAAGGTGCCGAGATGGTCAGTTCATTGAGTTTTGTACGGGCACTTAACAGCTGAGCGGCAATTGCTTTGGTCTGCGCTTCTTGCTGGTCAACTTGCGATTTCGATGTTGCTCTTTTAGTTAATAGATCTTGAAAGCGATTTAACTGAGCAACAGACTCTGCTAGGTTGGCCTCTAACTCTCTTACTTTCGCTGCCTCTTCTTGGTTATTCAGGCGAACTAAAATATCGCCTTTTTTAACAATTTCACCGTCTTGAAAAGAGACTTCTTCGACAATGTCGGAATAATTTGAAGTGATCAGTACCTGCTCATTGGCACGAGCATTACCTAGAGCTTCAATCACATCTTTAAATTCTTCAGTATGAGCAGCGGCAGTTTTTACTGGCACAATGCGCTGACGACTTTTCTTCTCGCCCTGCTCTGCAGGCCAATTAATAGTGATAATAAGCGCAGCAAGTAAGCCAAAGATAAAAATAAAAGGTAAACGACTTTTTATAGAGCTAGACATAACAACTTAAGCATGAAAATTTAATCGTGAAAATATACCGGAGTTCAAGTTCGGCAACGATGTTATTCATCTGAAAATATAGGACGTTAACCGAAAAAACGTTAATTCCCCCTCGATGAACTAGCACTAATGCCCTGCCATTTTGGCTTTTGCGATTAGTGCTCGCCATGCTAGACCTGTTTAGTTAGTCGCTTATTTCAGCTTGTTTTGTTTTGGCACAACTATTTCAAAATGCTTAGTCCTCCCTTGCCTATTTTAACTCGCCTAGCGATTTCGTTTGGGTATATAATCCAGCCTCTTACCTTAAAAAATAAGAAGTTAACGTGAATAAATTAGCTGCTCTTGCCTTTGCCGCTTTCGCAACACTCGGCGCCTTAATGTGGTATGCCGCCAGCCAGTCAATGGATCAATATTTAACCGAATATCAAGTCACCATTAATCAGCAGTTGCCAGAAGGAAGCGAGTTTTCACTTAGCGATTTATCAACGAAAGCAGCTGAAGATTCAGGCTTTATTGGCAGCGTTAAACTGCTATTACCCATTGAAAACACCGACGAACTACTAGCGATACAGCTAACTAACATTAGCTGGCAATACGAAAAACGCAGTTTAAAGAAAGCCGTTGTACAAGTAACCCAAATGACAATTGGGGATGCGACTGTTTTACTTCCTCAGCAAGGTGCACAGCAGGCACTCGCCAATTTAACAACACAGCTAGATACGCTAGTAAAGCCAGCGCTTGAGCGACAATTGGGCCTAATGGGTCGTAGTGAGTTCCAGTTAAACATCAACAAGTTAATGCTAGATAAATTGTTCATCACGTTAACCGCTAGCGGCGAGCCAAGCCACGAAGTGATTGCGCAACAGCTGACACTGACAAATGAGCATCTCGCGAGTGAGCAGCAAATGAGTATCGTTGGCGCGTATGTACTACAAGCGATTGCTTTAGAAACAAAAAATCAGCTACTAAGTCATTAATTGCACGCCTAAATACTTGTAATCCTGTTAAGGCAATGCAATGCTGACTACTTAGTGCAAGATCAATAAATTAAATAAAAACTATAATAAGTGCCGATAAAAAGTAACGATAAAAAGCACCTATAAATAAAAGCATAAAAACTAAAAAAGGATGATTTGTATGAATAGTTTTAGCTGGCTGCCACGCTGGCAACAAAATGACAAAACTAGCTTCACGGCTCGTTTAATGTGTTTGTTGCTTGCATGCTTTAGCTTAAGCGCTAATGCGCAACGCGCTGGTGACGTTAACGGTAATGAAATAACGCCTTACGTTGGTTATATGTTTGGCTCTGACATTGGCGCTGCCGACGGTAGTGATATCGCAATGTCAGATGACGCTCATTTAGGGATTGCTTTTTCTTGGCAAGATTCGCCAAACGGTCAAGGGCAAGTGTTGATCAATTATGTGAAACATGACTTTGATAGCCAAATCGATGGCACAACTGAAGATCTAACCCTGCTCTACGCACACTTTAGCGGTGTTGCACAATTTCGTCAGCAAAACTATGTCACGACCTTCTCGCTAGGTTTAGGCGGTACATTTATGGATAGCGATTATGAAAGTGGGCTATACCCGTCAGCCACAATAGCCATCGGTACACGCTACGAATTTTCGCCGACATTAGCATTTGTTACCGAAATAAGAACTTATGCCACATTGACCGACGATGATGACGACTTCTTTTGTGAACAAAGTATTTGCGCGGCAGAGTTTGACGATACTCTGTATATCGACACATCAATTTCTGTTGGCTTAGCGTTTGTTTTCTAGCTAAGCGCATAAAACACATAGCTATACAGACTAAAAGGCCAATCGTATGATTGGCCTTTTGTTTGAATGCTTTATACAGAAGCCTCTGCTTCGCTAGCTTTCACAACCGCTATGAACGTACAAAAGACAGAATATCTGCAACAAGGTTTGTTTTTGGTCGCTCAATAATACGTCCGACTTCCTCGCCATCTTGTTTAACAATAATAGTTGGCGTGTATTTAACGCCGGAAGCTGTAGCTCGGCCTTGTGGTTCTTGTTTGCGAATATCAAGTGCGATTAACTTGGTTGTTATGTTTGGGTTTACACTCAAGGCTTTTAGCAAGCGTGGCACTTCGCGCTGACTATCATGACACCAAGCACCAAAGTAAACATCTAAGCTAATGTTGCTCGGCAGGCTTTTCACTAGCGCCACTTGCTGCTGGCTAAGCTGGTAACTTTGGTAACCCTTCGCAAAATATGGGTAGTCTTTAAACAGCTTTTGTTCGGTAACATCGCCGGTGATATAGGCTTTGTGATGGTTTTGTTGTGCTTTAGTAGAAGAAGATGAATCAGCAGTTGTTTGACAAGCAGCGAGTAGAATGACGGTTAACCCTACAACTAAGTATTGTGATAATTTTGAATGGAAAGGCAGCATAATTTTTTTAATTGTCATAAGGGCGTGTTGAACTTTCGAGGTTGAATTTTGTTCATTCTAAACGCTTTCTGATCGCGGCGCTCGCTTTGTCGCATAGTCGTTCTATGTAAAAAGCGAGCAACAATGAGCAGGAAGCGTTTAGATGAACCCAATCTAATAAATCAAAAGGGGCAGCGTCTGTTTGAGTTTTCTACTGTGTTGGCACTTGCTTATGGAGAATGACTACACTGCACAAGTGCCGCCTTGTACAAACCCCAAACAGACTGCTGCAAAAACAACCCTGAAAGTCCAACACGCCCTAGCTTATGCTGCCATTGTAACCTTATTTTATCTCATTGGCTTTAGCTAACATGCCTTTGCTTTCAGCTAAGAATATATTGGCGTAATCACCAAACCAAGCTGAAACTTGGTCAAACATTGTGACGAAAGCTTCTTTATCGCCCATTTCTACGTCTTCCAACAACTCTAAGAAACGGTAAGCAAAGCGTTTCATCATAGCAATGTTATCGCTATTGGAAAAAATAATATCCGAATATAGCTCTGGATTTTGCGCAAACAAACGTCCCACCATAATAAGCTCTAAGCGATAAATCGGTGAGCTCATATCAACAAGTTGCTGCAAGTCTGCACCTTCCGTCATTAAATGGTAACCGTAGGCAATTGTGGAAAAGTGACGCATTACTTGCACCATTGCCATCGCACGGTCGTGCTCATTTGCAGATACAGGGTAAATAGTTGCGCCCCACACTTTAAATTGTTCAAGTACCCATTGGTAATGTTCGCTACCACGACCTTCACAGGAAATAATGGTTTGCTTGATCAAACTGCCAACATCAGGGCCAAACATTGGGTGCAAACCAAGAACAGGTCCCTGATGCACGTTTAACATTTCATACAAAGGAAACTCTTTAACACTGGTCACATCAGCCAAAATACATGACGAAGGTAAATTCTCTAATTTTTTAATAATCATCGCCGTAAAGCGAATTGGCACAGCAACAATCACTAAGCTAGCTTTGGCTAGAATCGCTTCACTGTGATCCCAATCATCTTTTTCAATAATGTGTACTGTGTAACCAGAGCGAGTAAACAAATCAACAAAGATACGTCCGAGTTGGCCCTGACCGCCAATAACAACCACTTCACCGCAATCAGGGTTAACACAACGATAGCCACTTTCATCTTGGCTTGAATAGGAATCTTGCATAATTCGACGCAAGATGTCTTGCACAAGATCAGGATTTACACCTTGCTCACTAGCCTGCTTGCGACGCTGTTCAATTAAACTCGCTTCGCGATCTGGGGCATAAATTGGCATGCCAACTTCACTTTTTAGCGCACCTACCCGACTAGTCACCTGACGGCGTTTTGCCAATAACTGGACTAGCTCACTATCTAGTTGATCAATTTCAGCACGGCATTGCGCAAGCGCTTCAGTGATATCTTTCATATGCTTATCGTTGTTAACTTATTTTTTCGTATTTGTTTCGTGTTTTTTCTTGCTTGCATTCGCATGGGCGATTTGAGAATTTGCCAACAACAAGAATGCCAATTAGGCAATTCTTGCTTTTAACACGCCAGCTAATTTAGCATCGGCTTGCGCAAACAATGCCTCTGTTGTTGCAAAATCAATACAAGCATCAGTGACTGACACACCGTATTTCAGCTCATCTTTTGGTAAATTTGCGCTTTGATTGCCAGCATTGATATGGCTTTCCAACATAATACCAATAATTGACTTGTTGCCTTCACAAATTTGGTTAACCACATTATCTGCAACCAATGGTTGGCGGCTGTAGTCTTTGTTTGAATTACCGTGGCTACAATCAACGACGATTGCTGGTTCAAGTTTTTGGTTCACTAAGTCTTGCTCACATAAAGCAACATTGACTGAGTCGTAGTTAGGTTGCTTACCACCACGTAAAATCACATGACCATCTGGGTTACCAGAAGTTTTGATAAGCGCCACTTGTCCTTGCTTGTTAATCCCCATAAAACGGTGTGATGAGGCTGCTGAGTGCATCGCATTAATGGCAACATCTAAGCTACCATTGGTACCATTTTTAAAGCCAATCGGCATAGATAAACCACTGGCCATTTCACGGTGAGTTTGAGATTCTGTAGTACGCGCACCAATGGCTGACCAGCTAAATAGCTCCGCTAGGTATTGCGGGCTAATTGGGTCTAGCGCCTCTGTTGCGAGTGGTAAGCCAAGCTCTGTTAAGTAGATCAGTAACTCGCGAGCTTTGCTCAGACCTGTTTCGACATCAAATGAGCCATCCATATGTGGGTCGTTAATTAATCCTTTCCAGCCAACAGTTGTTCTTGGCTTTTCAAAGTAAACACGCATCACAACAAACAAGCTGTCTTGGTATTTGTCATGCATTGCTTTTAAATTACGGGCGTACTCTTTCGCCGCTTCAATGTCGTGAATTGAACATGGACCACTGATCACTAATAAGCGATGGTCTTTCTTGTGAATAATGTTTGAAATCGTGCGACGCGAAGCTTTAACAAATTCACGCCCCTCTTCACTTAGCGGTAGTTCGTTGCGCAATTGTTCAGGTGTGATCAATACCTCTTCGGCATTAACGTGAATGTCGTTCAAGGTCTTTACATGTGGTTGTGTGCCCATAATCGTTTCCAGTGAAGTCGTTAATTAAAATAAATTATAGAGTAAAGGTGTCAGTAAGCGACGCGTTAAAAAGCCTAAATTGCGGGCTTTGGTGTTTAAACGCTTACCTTACAAAAAGAGGTAGAGCGGTAATATCGATAACTTTTTAACATTTCAATAGTGCTCAGTATGTTCAGTTGATCTGTTTGGCTTTAAACCAAATTGAATAGTGTCTTGGCTTACAAAGAACTGCACAACGAAATAATAATTTCACTGTTTAAGTTACTGCTAGCCTAAGCTAATTTGAGGCCATGATAGCCAGCACCGTCACAGTTGTAAAGTTTTATTTTCAGCAAATGTACACATATAATTACACCCTCTTATTTGGCACCATACTTTAGGCAATAAAAAAGGCCACCGAAGTGACCTTTTTCAACACAGTTAACGCAATTAATATTGCGTTTTGCCTATATCTTACTCGCAGAGCTTAGGCATGCACTTTACGCATATACAGGGAAACGTGAACAAATTTCTTGAACTTGTTCACGAACTTTAGCGTTAACGTCTTCGTTTTCAATATCATCTAAAATATCGCAAATCCAACCCGTCAACTGCTTAGTCTCTTCAACACCAAAACCACGGCGCGTAATAGCTGGCGTACCTAAACGTAAACCAGAGGTAACAAACGGTGAGCGAGGATCGTTTGGCACAGAGTTTTTATTTACTGTGATATGTGCACGACCTAAGGCTGCGTCAGCATCCTTACCAGTGATATCTTTATCGATGAGATCTAACAACAATAAGTGGTTTTCTGTGCCATTTGACACAACTTTGTAACCGCGTTCTTGAAGCACAGATACCATCGCTTTGGCGTTATCTAAAACACCTTGTTGGTATGCTTTAAACTCAGGCTGTAATGCTTCTTTAAACGCTACAGCTTTTGCAGCAATCACGTGCATTAATGGACCACCTTGGCCGCCTGGGAATACCGCAGAGTTTAGTTTTTTGTAAACGTCTTCGTCACCACAACCAGAAACAATCAAGCCACCGCGTGGGCCCGCTAGTGTTTTGTGAGTTGTTGTGGTAACAACATGAGCATGTGGTACTGGGTTTGGATACAAGCCAGCAGCAACAAGACCTGCAACATGTGCCATATCCACCATAAAGTAAGCATCTACTTTATCTGCGATTTCACGCATGCGTGCCCAATCAACAACACCAGAGAATGCAGAGAAACCACCGATGATCATCTCAGGCTTGTGCTCAAGCGCTAAACGCTCAACTTCTTCGTAATCGATATCACCAGTTTCTGGATGTAAACCGTATTGAATTGCTTCGTATAATTTGCCAGAGAAGTTAACGTGTGAGCCGTGAGTTAAGTGACCACCGTGAGCCAAGCTCATACCTAACACTTTAGCGCCTGGTGTCACTAATGCTTGGAATACTGCAGCGTTAGCTTGTGAACCCGCGTGTGGTTGCACGTTCGCGTAATCTGCACCAAATAATTCTTTAGCACGCTCAATCGCTAATTGCTCTGCTTTATCAACATGCTCACAACCACCGTAGTAACGCTTACCTGGGTAGCCTTCGGCATACTTATTAGTTAGTTGTGAACCTTGCGCTTCAAGTACACGTGGGCTGGTGTAGTTCTCTGAGGCAATTAATTCGATGTGAGCTTCTTGGCGTGCTACTTCATCTTGCATTGACTGCCATAATTCCGCATCGAAATCAGCAATATTCATATCCCGAGTCAGCATGTTTTATCCTCTACAGTGATAACGTTGATAATGATTTTGAGGCAGAATATTCTGCCCGAACTAGGGTAATTTGTACACGATAAACCAGCGAAATTTGTGCGCTCGTTTATTCCAATATATTTGCAGGGAACAACTTGGTTATATGCAGTAATTCTAAGCGAAATATATTGCGCCTCTAAGCGAAACATTGCGCTAGGAGATTAGCTAACTATACCTAATAAAAAAGAGAATAAAAACAGAATAAAAAAGAGGCTCGAGTACTATAAAAAGAATTTAATTCAACCCTTATTGAAAATAAAAAATTAAAATCAATTAAAAAATATTTAACCATTTATTATTTTATTTAACTCATTAAGTTCTTTAACCCGTTTGCGCTTGTAAAGGTAGGCACCCACTAACATGACGACAATTAGCAAGTTAGCAAACAAATATGCCGGCCATATCGGCTTCTCACTGGTTTTGGAAACTTCCCAGATATACCAGTTACCAATCGGCAATATAGCGAAGCAACTAATTAGCCAAAGGTTGGCATATTGAATCGCCCCTTTAATACCACTGATATTTTTTTCAAACGCCTGTTTAGGGTCGCTGGCATCCATGCGCCAAGTTTTAATACGAATATTGAACTCGATGACGGTATAAATCAGTGACCCAAATGCGCCAAAACTCAAATAAATGACGGTTGCCCAGTCAATAACTTGCTCGCTCAGCGAGTAAACAAGAGCAGCAAACAATGAAATTGTTGCCAGTACATCAAGCCCTAGTACTGTTTTTGCTGCTAGCGTACGCTTTTTCAATTGCTTAACCAATTGAGTAATATCAACTTTTTCGTATGGTTGTGATTGCCAGTCGTCAACTAATTCTGACCACTGTTCGTCTAGTACACTCGGCTCGCTAGTTTGCATCTCATGTAATTCAACGTCGGTTAGCTGCTTATCTGTCATTATGCCTCCAACAACTTCATCAAGGCCGTTTTGGCGCGCTGCAAACGAACGCCAACTAAATTGACGCTAATCGACAAAATATCCGCCATTTCTTGATAGCTCATACCTTCAAGCGCCAGTGTCACAATTTGCTGTTGTTCGAAGTTAAGCTGGCGAATGGCTTGTCTAAGACGTTGCTGTCTTTGCGCTTTATCAAGAGACTGGTAAGGGGTTGAACTGCCATCAGTCAGTGGTTGGTCATCAAGTTCGCTATCGGCTTTTACCGTTCGAACGGCTTTAGCTACATGAGTGGCTAAAATATTGTGAGCAATTTTAGCGACAAAGGTTTTTACCGATGCTTGGCCTTTAAATTTAGGTAAGGCTTGCCAAATGTTAAGCGCGATTTCCTGAAAGAGCTCTTCTTGAATTGCTGGCTTAGCCTCAAAGCCCATAATGATATGTTTAAGCATTTTTTCATGCGAATCCATCCATTGCATGAAGGTTTGCTGGTGGCTCAAAAGACTTTCCTTAGGACGGTGATTAGTGCAGCGAATACGACTATTTTCAGGTAACACTGACGCACGTTCAGATGTGCTAGCACTGGGTATTACTGAATAATCATTATTATTAGCAACTAACTGTATCATATGAAAAATCTCGAAGCCACGCTGGTTTAGCTAAGCGCCATTACCACTTTTTCTGATTTCAGCTTTTGTGCCAATGTCATTACCAACACTGCAGATAATGCAACTGTTGTGACACTGGTAAAGGCAAATGCCGACCAGTTAATTGTCAAACCTTTAAACAAGTCTTCCATGATGATGGATTGACCGGCAACTGGCAGCCAATCAAGCCACATTGGTCTATCGTCAATAAACATCAAAATAAAAGGTACAAAGGCAGGTAGCATAATCAGCATGGTGACGGTTGATTGCGCCTCTTTAAAACTTTTCGCTTGAAACGAGAAGAATAGCTGTAACGCTGCCGCCAAAATACAAATCGGAATCAACAGGCCAAGCAAGGCAACAAACATGTAAAGGTCAATGCTAAAGGTTGCACCAATTTTTGACAGGTCCACAAAACCGATTGAGATTGAGGTAACGACCAGCATTAAGATAATCGATAAAATTGAAATGGATGCAGAGCAAGACAACTTGGCCAGTACGATTTTGGTGGTACTTACCGGCTGACATAGCAACATTTCTAAAACGTTACGCTCACGCTCGCCCGCGCTTGAATCAATCGCAATCGACAGACCCGACATAAAGGCGCCCATTAATAGGTACAAGCCCAACATAATGCTAATCATCATGGCATTGCTGCTTGGCTGAGCGCGATCTTGCTCCACTAAATTAAGTGGCTGTAGAATACGCACATCAACACCGCGCATAATCAAACGTTTGTAGCCAATCGCTCGGGCGTGGTCGCGCACCACATCTTTAATACGACGAATCGGCGCTAGGCTTGGCTTGTCACTGTAATCGGCATTAAGCACGACGTTAATGATCTTCCCCTCAATCATGTCCTGACCATAAGTTTCAGGAATAGTGATGGTTATACCGCGCTCTTGCCAAATTCGCAGATCACTTTCTTCGGCTTCAGCTAACGGTAAAATATTCTCATCCGCTAAATCTTTAACAAGTTTAGGGGCATATTCAGCACCGACAAACTCTGCATACACAGGCGGTTTATCAACCATTTCTTTGATCATGGTTTTTGACATCACCATAATCATTACCGGCGCTAACAACGACATACTAAACGCCACCATCATAGCGCGCTTGTCACGAAACGCTTCTTTGAACTCTTTGATGACTAGTGCCTTTAACTGGCTAAATCCTGCACTCATTAGGCTGCCACTCCTTCGTCTGAACCAATTAATTTTACAAAAGCTTCTTCCAGTTGGCTTTCTCCCGCTAACTGACAAAGCTCCTCTGGTGTGCCCTCTGCCGCCAATCGACCATTAGCGACAATAACCACGCGATCACACAGCGCAGCAACTTCTTGCATGACATGCGACGAGAACAAAATGCAGTGTCCTTGCTCTTTAAAGCGACGTAAATAATCGCGAAGAATTCGTGTGCTCATCACATCCAAGCCGCGAGTTGGCTCATCCAAGACAAAGTTCTTTGGCTGATGCACTAACGCTTGTGCCAAGGTCACTTTCATACGTTGACCTTGCGAGAAACCTTGTGTTTTACGATGTGCTAATTCTTCCATTTCAAGGTCTTTAAGAATTTGCTCAATTGACGCTTTCTTTTTACCGCCAGATAAACCGTGAATACTGGCGAAATAGTCAATTTGCTCATAAGCCGTTAAGCGCTCATACAAACCAAATTTATCTGGAAATATCCCCAACTGGGCGCGCGCTAAAATCGGTTGTTCTAAGGCACTAATTCCATCAATAGTGGCAATACCCTCATCCGCCTTTAGCAAGCCGTAAAGGGTTCGCAGACAGGTTGTTTTACCTGCGCCATTTGGCCCCAAAATACCAGTGATCTCGCCATCGTTGGCAGTAAAAGATAAACCGTCTAATGCCTTGACGGTTTTACCAAAGGTTTTATGTAAATTTTCAACTTTGATCATGCTCGTTCCTTAAGTATTGCCGTTAAGACTGGTCATAAATGTTTCTGCGGGTAATTCAGCTAAACAGCTCGCGTCTAAGCCTTCTAAATCCAACTCATCAATAAATTTAGCTACTAGCCCAACGCCACAATCGTTAACCGCAACAATGTGTGATAAATGCTCAGCAACAATATGACGACTATTTGCTAACATCTGATCCGCTCGCTCACCGTTTTCAGGTGGTGTCACAGGGTCTAAGTTGCCAGACAAAATTAAGGTTGGAATGTCACTGTTAACCGGCTCATAAAAGCTCGCTTCAGGACGGTATTTCGGCCATAAAGGGCAAACTAATCGAACACCACGATGACTGATGTTGCGAGCAAATTGATTGCTTGCATCGGCTTGCCAATCTTGTTCTGCGATCAAGGGGAAATCTTCATTACAGGCAATATTCATTAGTAAGTTAGTATAAACAGAGCCACGCGGCTGTTTTTCATCCGCTTGGGCAAGCACACCAACGAATGGCATAAAGTTACCTTGTGCCGCTTGGTTGATTACCAATGGCATCATGCTACGCCCAGTCAAGCTATATAGTTGTTGTTGAATCGTTGAAACGAACTTGTCAGCATCAATAATTAGCTTGGTAGCAGTGCCCAAGCGAGGATGTGGAATGCTTAGTTCAACCGGCTTAGCCACTAATTCAGCAAACACTTTTTGGTAGTCTTGATCTAAGTTTGGGAAAGCCTTTTGGCAACTTTCTTCCGCCTGACAATTGCTTAATAATAATTCATAAGAACGGGCACCACTTTGACCGAATAACCCAATGCGCATATCGAGTGGGGCAACACTGTCTAACACCACGCTATTGAGGCTCTCGGGGAACATGCGCATATAAATTAGTGCCGCTCGCGTGCCATACGAACCACCATAAACGTTAATCTTGTCATGCCCCAATGCGCCGCGCACGGCATCAAAGTCGCGAATCGCATTTTCTGAATTGTATTGGCTCAGGTCTTGAGTAAAGTCAGCGATACAATCTTGTACTTCGCTCACCTCGAAATCGAATGTTAGTGACTCATAAACACTTTGCGCGGTAAACGCTTCATCATCGCATTTAAGTTGGGATGATTGACCCGTTCCACGCTGGTCAACCAAAATAATGTCATGCGTTTTGCGCACTTCATAAAAGCGATTGCGTAACATTGCAGCCAACTCTGTTGCCGCCTGCCCTGGCCCGCCTGCTAAAAACATTAAGGGAATTTTGTTATTTGAATTATCAATTGCTGGCAACACCGTAAAATGTAAGTCAATTTGTTGACCTGCTGGCAATTGGTAATTTTCTGGCACAGTCAAAGTACCACATTTGATTTGCTCTTTTATGCCATCAACATGACAATTTTCGATAGACAGGTTTGACTGTGAAGATATTGACGATGTTTGCTCAGCGCTTGTCATCATCGAGCTTGTCAGCAGCCCAGAGGCTAATAGGGCTGAACAAACGACTTTACGTTTTAATTTCCACATTATTATTTTAAATCCCTTGTTAATACTAAAGTAAATATTAAGGCTCTAATTAATTGCAATCAGTAATAGACTGAAGTAACAGAAAGAACTAACACGCCTACTAGTCTGCTCCTTCTAAAATTTATTACAGCCAACTGTAAAAAATAATAAAAACATAAAGATTAAAAAAAGAATTTAAGACAGGCTAATCGCAACGTTATTCAACGGCTATATGCGCGAGTAAAGCAAAGCACGTAAAACTTTCCGAAATTGTCAGCTAAAATTGAACTAATAACCCGTAGCAACATGTGTTAAAGAGGTTTTGTGAAAGTTATTGAGAAAGGTGAATTGCTGATTGTTTCTAGCTACCCTTACAAACTAGCCATTGCATGTCTCGCAGTGGTGTCACTGACCTTATTTACCACACTACACCAGCAGTTATCGCTTGCGGCTATTTTACTAGGATTCTTTGTCCCGACCATTTGTTTACTCGTGCTTGATTTCAAATTGTCTATCTTTGATAGCACCAGTCGTAAATTGCTGATCAGCCAGTTTTCATTGCGAGGCAAGCACCGTGTCTTGCTGGCATTTGACGATATCAAGGAAGTTCGCTCGCAAACACCTCAAGGTCTTAAAGTTAATCGCAATGCCGGTGTGGTCGCAGTGATCACAGCAGAAAACTTTTACCCAATTACAACGCTGACTGATAGCAATTATCGGCAACAAACGGCGCTAATTAATAGAATAGAACGGCTATGCCTTGGCTAAGCTAAGCTAGGCTAAGCAGTAGTTAATTCTTACCCTCTCAATAAGCATGAAAAGACAATCTAATAGTGATAGAAACGAGCAAATTAGCGTCTAACTGCTATAGATTTGCTCAGGTACTGCTACGACCAATCAGAAATTTGAAATAATTCATTCCATTATCTCGCTAGACGCGATAAAGTTTTAATCCTGTTTTTACCTGGCATTAAGAGAGTGTTATGGAACTTAACCAATGGGTAGACGAGCTATTTGAAGTATTTGACGAAGATCGCGATGGCATGATTAACCGTAGCGAGTTTGTTGAACTGATTGACTGTTTGTTACAAGACAAAGGTATTCGCATGTGTGAGAGTATCTTTAAGCGTTTTGATAAAAACCACGACAACGCAATCTCTAAAGAAGAGCTGCGCGAAATGGTAATTGAATTAGCCTTATAATTGGCTAATTCATCTTTGCGTTAACTATCAGCTTTTTGCATCTTCAACTATCATCGTTTGCTCATAAAAAAGCTTGATGAGTACTTAAACAAGTTAATAAAAAACTCAAAACCATCCTTGGCTGTTTCAGCGCTCATTTATCACCAACAATCCAATATTTTGAAACAGCTAATCAGATAAGCTTCCTAAGCATAAGTACTTAGTCACTAAGTAATCATCCAGTCCATATTTAGAACCCTCACGGCCAAAGCCTGACTGCTTGATACCACCAAATGGCGCAACCGCATTTGAGATCGCAGTATCGTTAATCCCGACCATGCCGAATGCCAACTGTTCTGCGACTCGCCATATCCGGCGAATGTTTTCACTGTAAAAGTAGGCAGCTAAGCCAACCTCAACAGCATTAGCACTGCTAATCACCTCGACCTCGTCATCGAAACCAATAATCGGCGATATAGGGCCAAATATTTCTTCTCCCGCCACAGGCATTTCATCAGTCACGTTAGTGAGTACAGTAGGTTCGAAAAAGTTACTTTTTGATGCACAACGACCACCAGCAACCAAGGTTGCGCCCATCGCTAAGCTGTCATCGATAAGACTTTGCATACGCTCAACGGCTTTCCCTGAAATTAATGGGCCAACGTCGATGCCTTCACGCAACCCATCACCTAACTTCAGTTGCTTTACCGCTGCAACATAGCGCTCAGTAAACTGCTCACGTATACGGTTGTGCACGTAAATACGGTTAGTGCAGATACAAGTTTGACCAGCATTGCGATATTTAGATTGAATCGCACCCTGCACCGCTAATTCAAGATCGGCATCGTCAAAAACAATCAACGGCGCATTACCACCAAGCTCCATAGAAACCTTTTTGATCCCTTGGCTACATTGGCTCATCAACAATTTGCCCACTTGGGTTGAACCGGTAAAAGTAAACTTAGCTACCTTGGGGTGCGTTGTTAACACTTCGCCTACTGCTTGCGCTTGCTCAGACACAATAACATTGAAAACACCAGCAGGAATGCCCGCTTGTTCCGCCAGCGCAGCCAGCGCCAATGCCGAAAGTGGTGTTTGCGGGTCAGGACGAACTACAAAACTGCAACCTGCGGCTAGTGCAGCTGCAGCCTTGCGCATGATCATCGCATTGGGAAAATTCCACGGGGTGATCGCTGTCACCACACCAACCGGTTGCTTCAGCACCAATAAACGTTGGCTGTCGTTGGTTTGCGGAATAATATCACCGTAAACTCGCTTACCTTCTTCAGCAAACCATTGGAGAAATGATGCACCGTAGCTAACTTCTCCCTTTGCTTCTGTCAGTGGTTTACCTTGCTCTAACGTCAATAAACGAGCAAGTTCATATTGATGTTCCATGATCAAAGCAAACCAACTAAGCATAAGATCTGCTCGTTGTTGCGCAGTTTTTTTAGACCAACTCGGCATTGCCGAATAGGCTGCCTCAACTGCCGTCACAGCGCCAGCAGCTCCAGCATCATAGACTTCAACCACCGTTTGGTTGTTAGCTGGGTTTGTTACTGGAAACAATTGCTCACTTGGCAACCATTGCCCCGCAATAAAGGAACATTGACGAATAAGGTTATCCATAGACAGACTTCTTAAGAGAATAAGTAGAACAGAAAAGATTAGCTATTTTATCGTTAGTCATTAGCCGACACCAGTTTGAATCACATTCGAGCAACCTTTACAGAGAATTTACAAATGAGACTATCCCACGACTCGTTTCAATACCTTAAGATAAGCATCGAGCGATAATTTATTAAAGACTAATGTAAAGAAATGCAAAGATGCCAGCTAAGCTGTAATCAAATGGCTAGCACTTAGGTCATTTAGCTCGTCCTTTGTGTTGTATAACTTTCGCGCTTGCAAAGGTGAATACAAGCAAACACAAAATTGTGAATTAGTACAAATTGCGGTTTGTAGATAAACACCAATAATTGAAATCTTAATGCGAACGGCGCTGAGAGCTTAAATTCAGCGGTATGTAATACTAATTGAAATAAAGGTTAATGAGGAAAGTCGAGATGTTAAAAGACAGTGAAAGCCAATACGGCATAGTCTCCAAATTCTTTCACTGGTTAAGTGCTATTGTGGTCATTGGCTTGTTTGCCGTTGGCTTTTGGATGGTTGATTTAAGCTATTACAGCCAATGGTACAAAACCGCACCACATTGGCATAAAAGTATCGGAATTTTGCTATTGATCGCGACCTTTATGCGTTTGCTGTGGAAACTTTTAACACCATCACCAAAGGCCGTTCAATCTACCTCTGCAAGTTTACAAAAAGCAGCTACTATCATGCACTACCTGCTTTATCTGCTGCTTATTTTAATAATGACCAGTGGTTATTTGATCTCAACCGCAGACGGTAGAGCCATAGAAGTTTTCACTTGGTTTAATGTCGGCTCGCTTGGTGAACTGTTTGCAAACCAAGAAGACATTGCCGGCGTAGTACACGAATATTTGGCATACACACTAATTGCATTAGTTGTTGTACACGCATTGGCGGCATTAAAGCATCATTTCATCGACAAAGATGAAACGCTACGTCGAATGATTTAATGACAATGTCTGAATGCAATGCTTGATGACGATGCGTTTTGACAATACCTAAACGTAATTAATCGAAAAATTTTGCTTGGAAAACAACCTGCCTTACAGCACTGAAACAACACATAGCTGAGGGCAAAAAACTAACCTGCTTATTGGCGTTAGCTCACTGAGATTAAATGTATTAACTAGTGAGCACACCACCAAGCGTACAAAAGTAAATAGGAAATAATTCCATGAAAAAACTAGCTTTAGCAGCGCTATTAAGCGCAGCAACTACATTACCAACAATGGCAGCCGACTATGTGATCGACACTAAAGGCGCGCATGCCGCGATTAACTTTAAAGTCAGTCATTTAGGTTATAGCTATGTTACTGGTCGCTTTAACAAGTTTTCAGGTAACTTTAGCTATGACGCCAATAAAGTTGCAGACAGCAAAATTATGCTAAAAATCGACACTAGCAGCGTCGATTCAAACCACGCTGAGCGTGACAAGCATATTCGCAACGACGACTTCCTTGATGTTAGTAAGTTTGCAACAGCTGAGTTTGTTAGCACTAAAGTAGAAGACTTGGGTAACGACAAACTCAAAATTACCGGCACCCTAACTCTGCAGGGCATGGACAAAGAAATCGTCATTAATGCCGTTAAAGTTGGCGAAGGCAAAGATCCTTGGGGCGGCTACCGCGCAGGTTTTGAAGGTTCAACGCAAATAGCAATGAAAGATTTCGGCTATAAAATGGACTTTGGTAATATTATCTTTGACCTGCATATTGAAGGTGTCCGTCAATAACCACTATTTAATGGGTATTGTTTGACACAATATTAAAATATCTAGTATTCAAATGCCCAAGTGCTAATACCTAAATGCTAAAGCCTTACCTACTGGTGAGGCTTTTTTGATCTTGTACCTTCAAGATTGATAAGAACTTAGCAAAGCGCTAGATAATTCTTTCACACAATTCATTTAAATAGTTCCTTCAAGTAACTCTTTCCCATCATTAGTGACAACACCTTGAATAGCCTAAAAATTGAACTTCATTGCCGACAAACGCTATATTAACAACAAGCCCAAATATGGAGTTCAACATGAAAATCTGCGCTTTTCCTTTAATTATCGGTATATCAATGGGTCTTTCTCTGGGTACGGCCACTGAAGCCAGCACTATTGTCGATGATGTAACTGGTAAAACCGTGACTTTACGGGAAGACGGCAGAGGCGACCGCGTTGTTGGCGCACCTTGGGCTACTCGCTCACCAGTGCTAGCGATGAATGGTATGGCAGCAACCTCTCACCCACTCGCCAGCCAAGTAGCAATCGACATATTAAAAGATGGCGGCAGCGCAATGGATGCGGCTATTGCTGCTAATGCAGCCATAGGGCTCATGGAGCCAACGGGGAACGGTATCGGCGGCGATCTATTTGCGATTGTCTGGGACCCCAAAACCGAAAAGCTACACGGATTAAATGGCTCGGGGCGGTCAGCAAAAGGACAAACTCTCGCTCAGTTAAAAGCGAAAATTGGTGATGTTTCGCAAATTCCAAACTGGGGAACACCACCAGTGACAGTCCCCGGAACCGTTGACGCTTGGTTCGAACTTCACAAAAAATTTGGCAAGCTATCGATGGCGCAAAACCTAGCGCCAGCAATTACTTATGCAAAGCAAGGCTTTCCCGTTACAGAAGTTATCGCCTACTACATGGATATCTATCAAAAGCGCTATGAAAAACTACATAAAGCGGGTGAAATTGAAGAAATTGCTAATTATCAAGCAACCTTCTTAATTAATGGTAAAGCACCAGCCGAAGGCCAAGTTTTCAAGAACCCTGATTTAGCGAATACACTGTCACAAATTGCTAAGGGTGGGCGCGACGCTTTTTATCAAGGTGAAATAGCCAAAACCATGGATGCCTACTTCAAACGCATAGGCGGCCCACTAAGGTATGAAGACTTTGCCAACCACAGTAGTACTTGGGTTGCACCGGTTTCTGTCAATTATCGTGGTTATGATGTTTGGGAGTTGCCGCCCAATGGCCAAGGTATTGCCGCACTACAAATGCTCATTGTACTAGAAAACTTTAATTTAAAAGCCATGGGACACAATAGTGCAGACTACCTGCACGTAATGACCGAAGCGAAAAAGCTTGCCTTTGAAGACCGCGCCAGATTCTACGCAGATCCTGATTACCAAAACATAAATTTAGATTACTTGTTGTCAAAACAATATGGCAAAGCCAGAGCTAAGCTTATCGACATGAACAGCGCAGCCACGCAAGTTGAACATGGCGACCCTAAACTTATCGAAGGCGATACAATTTACCTAACAGTTGCCGATGCCAATGGCATGATGGTGAGCTTAATTCAAAGCAATTATCGCGGTATGGGCACGGGCTTAGTCGCAGACGGACTGGGCTTTATTTTCCAAAACCGCGGCGCACAATACTCTCTAACCAAAGGCCACCCAAACGTTTACTCGCCAGCAAAGCGCCCTTTCCACACGATAATTCCGGCATTTATCACCAAAGATAATAAACCTTATATGAGCTTTGGCTTAATGGGTGGTGCGATGCAACCGCAAGGACATGTGCAAATGGTGACTAATATTGTCGATTTTGGCATGAATGTGCAGCAAGCTGGTGATGCAGCTCGATTCCACCATAAAGGGTCAACATCGCCCACTTGGGAAGGCCGAATGAAAGATGGTGGTGTACTTGAGTTAGAAAGTGGCGTGACAGCAAGCACAGTTAAAGAGTTGCAAAAGCGCGGTCACAAAATACATATCACCAGTGGTCCTTTTGGTGGCTATCAAGCTATTCTAAAAGATCTTCAAACTGGGGTTTACCATGGTGCCAGCGAAATGCGCAAAGACGGACAAGCGCAAGGCTATTAAAGCAAAATGGTTAAATCGTAAGATATTACTTATTAATACAGCAAGTTACTTAAAGTTCAAAATCACCAAAGTCCATCTCATCGTTTGACGAAGTGGTAGTTTTAGCTGTGCTTTTGGGTGTGGGATCAAGTAAGGATGGTTGAATGACTTGTTCTGCTATTTGTTCTTGTGATGCTTGAGGTGAAGACTCTGCTGAGCTGTTTTGCACTGAATTGTTTTTTACTGAACCATTTTGTACTGGGTTGCTTGGCGCTAACTTAGCTTTGTCTTTGCGTTTTTTACGTTGCGCACAGCGCTTAATGACTTTTTGCTTATCGTCGGAAGATAAAGTAATCCACTGCTGTCGTTCTTCGCGAGTGCGAAAACAGCCCAAACAGTGCCCTTTTTCGTCTGATTGGCAAACACCAATACAAGGGCTAGGAACGTCAAAAAACTCTAATTGCATACTTTCTCTACATTATTTGATGTAGCAAAATTTAATGGAGCAAATAAGCCACTATACCTGCCTAACATCTCGTATTTAGGCAAGTATAGCAAGCTAAAGCGCTGCACTATGTCAGCGCTCAGCCAACTTATTAGGCAAGTTTGTCGGTAGCAATGTGATAATCAGGATCTTCAATCACATTCACTTCAACCAAATCGCCTGCTTTTTCTAATAGCTGCTTACACTCTGAGCTTAAGTGCACTAAATGCATGGTTTTACCACGAGCAATATAGCGTTCGGCTAAGGTATCAATCGCTTCAATCGCAGAGTGGTCAGCAACACGGGAGTTTTTAAATTCAACAATAACGTCGTTTGAATCATTTTCCATATCAAACTGATCAAGGAAACTAGACACAGAGCCAAAGAATAATGGCCCATTGACTTCGTATACGGTTGAACCTTGGTTGTTAACTGAGCGTCTAACATTAACGTGTTTAGCATGCTCCCAAGCAAAGACTAATGCAGAGACAATAACACCAACAATTACTGCGACGGCTAAGTCAGTAGCAACCGTAACACCAGATACTAGTACGATAACAAAAGCGTCAGCCTTAGGTACTTTGCGCATAATGCGGAAGCTTGACCATTCAAAAGTACCAATGACGACAATAAACATGACACCAACTAGCGCTGCCAATGGAATTTGCTCAATTAAGCTAGATGCAAACAAGATAATACCAAGCAAGCCAAGTGCTGCCGTGATACCTGAAGCTCGACCACGACCACCAGAGTTCACATTAATCATTGATTGACCAATCATGGCACAACCACCCATGGCACCGAAAAAGCCGTTTACAGTATTTGATGCACCTTGCGCGATACACTCTTTGTTACCACGACCACGAGTGCCTGTTAGCTCGTCAATAAGCGTTAGCGTTAGTAGTGATTCAATTAAGCCGATAGCGGCAAGTACTAACGCAAATGGGAAGATAATTCGCAATGTTTCAAAGGTAAATGGTACTTCTGGAATCGCAAATTGCGGTAAGCCACCAGCAATTGTTGCTGCTGGGTCGTTAGTCATATCTCGAACGTAATCAACAACTGTGCGAGCATCTAAATCTAGGCTTTGCGCCAATAAAGTCACCACAATAATAGCGACTAATGATGATGGCACCGCTTTCGTTAGCTTAGGTAAGACGTGAATAATAGCCATTGTTAACGCAATTAAGCCCGCCATTGTGGCCAACTGATTGCCTTGCATCCAAACGAAAATACCTTCTTCGTTTGCCACTTTAAACTGACCAAGTTGAGCAAGGAAAATAACAATCGCCAAACCATTAACAAAGCCCAGCATCACAGGGTGTGGCACTAAGCGAATAAACTTACCAAGTTTGAATATACCAGCGAGTATTTGCAGTATACCGGTGAGCACTACGGTCGCGAATAGGTATTGCACGCCATGCAAAGCAACAAGACTTACCATCACTACTGCCATGGCACCTGTTGCCCCAGAAATCATACCTGGGCGGCCACCAAAAATTGAAGTGATAAGTCCCACCATAAAGGCAGCATAAAGGCCGACTAACGGCTCAACACCAGCAACAAAGGCAAATGCAACTGCCTCTGGCACCAATGCCAATGCCACGGTCAAACCTGATAGAACATCATTTTTCAGGCTTGAAACCTTACTCGCATGAATTTCAAACATCGTATTCTCGTGTAAAAAGTTAGTGAAAATGTGATTAGCAATGGCTTGCTATGACTTGCAATAACCACTTAAGTTATGGCTAACAAAAGTAGTCAAAAACCAGCAAAATCGCCATATTCTGGTTGGCGGGCAACCATAAAGCATTGGCGGTTAAAACTTAAATTACTGGTCGTTTTAAGGGCGAGAATACTATAGATTTGTATGAAAAATGTCAATCACAGCCCAAGTTAGTAATTACCAACAAACACGTTAGTAAAAACGGCCAAGGCAATGTTATTTAAAACGTTTTACTTATTGGCTTTTTCGCGAGCTAGTAAGAAGGCTTTGATTTCATCGCGAGAACCCAAGATGTGCTGTTTCAATACCGCAACGGCACCTTCCACATTACCCGCCTGACATAAGCCCAAAATATCATTGTGCTCAGACTCCGCTTTGGAAATCCCCCCTGCCCATAGTAAATGCATACGAATGTAGCGATCAGCATTCTTATTTAACGTGTCCACTAAGTCTTGAGTTTGTGGTCTGTCGGCCGCTGAATATAAGCAATTGTGATAGTCGGAATTAAGCTGACTCCAAGTGTTGGCAGCGTTTTCTTTCCCTAACGCGTTTTCCAGTTTGTCCAATAACACTTTCGCTTCCCGCAAGTCTTCTTCTGACAAATTAGGAATCGATGCGGCGAGTAAATCTGCTTCAAGCATTGCTCTAAGTTCAAATAACTCATCAACTTGGTCAACGTTTAATTCAGTTGCCGTTGCTCCTTTGTGCGGTTCAAAAGCGACTAGTCCTTCTGCTTCTAATTGCAACAAAGCTTCGCGCACAGGAATACGGCTAACATTTAGTTCTTCTGCAAGCGCTGCTTGGCGCAAGGGCTGGCCAGCGGTAATTTCACCACTTAGAATTTTTTCTCGAATGGTCTCTACTACAAGTTGCGTCCTTGTCTTGTATACGATTGCCATGTTGAATTTCCTTTCTTATTTATTGTTATTAGTGTGGAAAATAGTGTGAAGTCGTTAATGAGCACGGTGCGATTATGTATCAGTAAACACTTGTACCAGTCATTAATAATGATAATTTGAACAACCTTGAAGCTGACATAGCAGAAATTTAGGCCATAGACTCTTTAAAAACGGCCTTTTCAACGAACTCAACTGGCACTTTAACCTTGAAACAACACCCAGAGTCTACATCTGGGCAAGTTATTGTGCCGCCCAGTTTAGAGTGCACTAAGTTAAACACAATATTTAAGCCTAGCCCCGAACCACCTTGACCGCGCTTAGTAGTAACGAATGGGTCAAAAATAGTTTTCTTTAATTCAGCATCAATACCGTGACCATTGTCTTGATATAGCATGGTGAGATAACCGTTGTTCTCAGAGAATTTAATCGAAATTTCACCCTCGTCACGCCCTTCAAAACCATGAATGTGAGAGTTCATTAAAAAGTTCGTCAGAATTTGGTTCCACGCACTCGGGAAGGTCACAAATTCAAAGTCTTTATCTAAGTCGATATGAATGTTGTACTTCTTGCGCTTAAACATGGTTTTCACTGTGTTCACCACATCATTAACATGTTGCGCTAAATTAATTTTGTGCTCTGGATCTGTATGTTGCTCAACCGCCACCGACTTAAAGCCACGGATCAGTTCAACAGACTTATTCAAACTACGCTCAATAATCTGCTGGTATTCCGTTAAAAGATCTAACGTGTCTGACAATTGCGACTTGGTCAGCTCCTGATCATCAACTGCCTTTTTCAATGCGTCGACTTTTTCTTTCAATGCTGTAATTGAAGTCACACAGATACCGAGCGGTGTATTCACCTCATGCGCTACACCTGCGACCAGTTGACCAAGTGATGCCATTTTTTCTGACTGCACTAATTGGTCTTTGGCCAAGGTTAAATCATCGAGTGACTGCTGAAGCTGGGCGTTACTCTCTTGCAGCTTAGCAGTGCGGTCAAACACCTTAACTTCCAATTCACCATTTAAACTAAGCAAAGCATTTTCTGCTTCTTCAAGTTTAACAATATCTTGTTTGATGCGCAGACGCATGGTGTTGATTGCATCGACTAGAATGTCGAGTTCATCTTTATTTTTGCGGCGACCATCCAGCGTCAAGCTTACGTCTAAATTGTCGGTGGCAAGCTGCTGTGCATAATCAGTTATACGGTAGATATGCCGTGTGACTAACCAATGTGCAACGAGCATAATAACGAAGGTAACAATAAAAATTTTAATGGTTTCAGTGGCGATAATAACACCCGCTTTTTGCCATAAGCGCTGATATATATCTTCATAATTGGCATACACTTCCAAAACACCAATTTCATTCTCACCGTAATTTATTTGGTAGTTGCGATATAACTCTTTAACTATTGTGTCTTCATTCCCTACTTCATAACTACTGCCTAGATCAGTTATCACTTTCACGTAAGAAATATCAGGTAGGTCAGCAATACCTTTGATTTGCTGCTCCATCAACGACTTATTAAAGTCCCACAAACTGGTCGCCATGGATGGGATGTAGCTGGTTTCAATATTATTGAAGCGCTGTTCGAGTCGCTCTAGGGAATCGTTGTAATCGGAGTAAAGCTGAATGGTGGTAGAGACTAGCGACAAAATTACACTGCACAGTAGAATATAGCCGAGTACGCGTCGACTTAATCTATTGTCATAGTAAAACATGTCACTCATTGGCATTCCATACGCTCGAAAAAGGACTCGCAGCTTGCACGTATTTTATTCAATGGCACGGCAAAGCATACAGATTAAACACCTTTTATAGCGAGTTTGAAAAACTTGTCAATAAAATCCCGACTTTTGCTCGATTAATTAACAATTTAGCAACAACTACATAATGAGCTGTGTAACTATTGCCCAGCCTGTTTACATATCGCAACAGGTAAACCAGATTCGAGCTTTGAATCGTGGTAAAAGTTGAACGTTAATGCTGAATAGATGGCCGATTTCCGCCAGTGCTATTTTGTTTTTTTGATACACTGAACGAAACACAAGTTGCAAACTAAATCACTATGCTTTGCTTGGACAATGTTTCTTCACCTGACAACAGCTTAAGCTGCGAATCTGAACTCAACCCTGATGTTTGTCAGCGGGCTAGATTAAGCAAAGATGCCCGATTTGATGGTAAATTTTATACCGCAGTGCTCACTACTGGCATTTTCTGTCGTCCCATTTGCCCTGCACGCGCACCCAAAGAGGAAAATGTTCGTTATTTTCACACCGCAGCACAAGCGCAAAACGCTGGCTACATGCCGTGTAAGCGCTGTTTGCCAGAATTAGCACCTGCGCAAAAGCTCGCCCCAGCAATTCAGAAGCTAGCAGATGCTATTGAAGAAGGATTATCTCTGAGCGAGCTGGCAACACGTTTTACTATTTCAGAGCGCCAAGCAAGGCGCTTATTTTCACAGCATTTTGGTTTGCCACCGAGTAAGTATGCCCAGCATCAAAAGCTACTAAAGGCCCGACAACTGCTCACGGGCACTAACTTACCGATTGCTGATGTCTGCTTTGCTGCTGGCTTTACCAGTATTCGACGATTCAACGAGGCGGTAAAAGCCACTTATCAAGAAACGCCTCAACAAGTGCGTAATCGGCTAAGTAAAAAGCTACAAGGAAACGAGATTTCCGTACTGCTCAGTTACCGCCCTCCTTTTGATTGGCTGGCCATGCTTGAATTTTTCAGGCTTCGTCAACTGCCTGGTGTCGAGGTTGTTGGCGAGCATACCTATCAGCGAAGTGTTTTACTCGGCGAAGTAGCTGGCTGGATAAGCGTAACAGATGTTGCTGATAAGCATGCGTTAAAACTAAACGTCGCGCTTGATGATCTATCCGTGCTCGATCAAGTTATTGCGAAAGTGCGAAAGTTATTTGATTTAGACGCAGATATGGATGTTATCCACCAACACCTAGCTTGTGATCAGCTGTTGGCAAAACAAATTGAGCAAAACCTAGGGATTCGCCTGCCTGGCTGCTGGGACATTTTCGAGTTCTCTATTCGCGCAATTCTCGGTCAACAAATTTCCGTTAAAGCAGCTACTACCTATGCGGGTCGTATTGCTGAAAAATACGGGCAACCACTATCGATAAACCACCCCGAGTTGAATAAGTGCTTCCCATCGGTTAATGATCTTAAAACGGCTGACTTCGGCCAACTTGGATTAACGCAATCTCGCATTGACACACTTATTCGCTGGGTTAAGTTTTATCAACAAAACCAAGCATTATTTACCGATTACCAATCGCTTGATGAGCTGACCAAAACACTGGTGGAGCTCAAAGGTATTGGTCCATGGACAGTAAACTACCTTGCAATGCGCGGTTTAAGTGATCCTAATGCTTTCCCTGCCAGTGACCTTGGAGTCATCAAGGCACTCACAGTTGAAGATAATAAGCCCAACGTAAAGCAGATAATGGCACGCGCTGAGCAATGGCAACCATGGCGAGCATACGCCACGTTATACCTTTGGCTATCGCTCAAAGCGTAACAATCTGTATAACTAAAAAACATAACTAACAAAATGATTAAAACCAATTACTAAAGCAGTTACTAACGCAAGAACAACTAAAATCAGGATTAGCACTATGTACCACAATATTTATCACTCACCGCTAGGTGAGATTGCAATCACCGCCAATGATGACGGCATCACTGCACTCGCCTTTCAGCAAGGTGCTGCGCCGATACAGTTCGCCGAAAACTCAACACAAAGCGATAAACACTTTAGCGAAGTTACGCAACAGTTAACCGAGTACTTTGCAGGGCAAAGAACACAATTTAATTTAACACTCGCCCCACAAGGCACACCGTTTCAACAAACGGTATGGCAAGCACTAACAGAAATTCCTTTTGGCCAAACCGTCAGTTACGGCTGGTTAGCAAAGAGCATTAATAATGAAAAAGCGGTGCGAGCAGTTGGCACAGCAAATGGTGCAAACCCAATTGCGTTGATTATTCCTTGTCATCGCGTGATTGGTGCTAACAAAAAACTAACGGGTTACGCTGGTGGTTTAGCATTAAAGGCGAAACTGTTAATGCATGAACAAGCTGATTTTAAACCTTAGCCTTTAAACTCCGGCCTTTGAACCCTAGCCTTTAAAATAGGGCTCCAAAACCAAGCTCAAAGCATAAAACTGCTAGGCATTTTGCCTAAACTGGTTATTATTTAGCAATCCATAATGATAACAATAACGTAGCTACCTAAATGAAATCTCCCAATACTTCGCCTATCTATTCGCCGCTTGAGCTTAGCAGCGGCATTCAAGTAAAAAATCGTTTGGTAAAAGCCGCGATGGAAGAGAACATGGCGACTGATAATCAACTGCCGAGCACTGAATTAATGCGCCTATATAGTACTTGGGCACAAGGTGGCGTTGGTATGATTATTACGGGTAATGTCATGGTTGATCACCTTGCCATGACTGGACCTGGTGGCGTAGCGTTGGAAGCAGAAACCGACTTAACAGCCTTTCGCACTTGGGCACAAGCGGCAAAACACGGCGATACAAAAGTGGTTATGCAGATAAATCACCCGGGTAGACAAGTCTTCAAAAATCTAGGCGGTAAAGCGATTTCACCATCAGACATCGCAATGGACATGGGTAAGCACAGTCATATGTTCCCCAAACCAACACCAATGAGCGAAGATGATATTCAAGACGTTATCAACCGCTTTGCAATTACCGCCCAGCGTGCGCAACAAGCAGGCTTTGACGGTGTTGAAATTCACGCGGCTCATGGTTACTTGCTCAGCCAATTCTTATCACCATTAACCAACAAGCGAAACGATCGTTGGGGCGGCAGCATTGAAAATCGTGCCCGTATTTTGGTTGAAACCGTTAAACTCATCAAAGCCAATGTAGATGAGCATTTTATTGTGTCGGTAAAACTCAACTCAGCCGATTTCCAACGAGGCGGTTTTGATATTGATGATGCTGAGCAAGTGCTTGAAATGTTGGCTCCCTACAATCTGGACTTTATCGAAGTATCAGGTGGAAGCTATGAAGCTCCTGCAATGCAGGGTCGCAGTGCAGATGAAAGAACACTTGCACGCGAGGCTTACTTCTTGTCATTTGCGAGCCAACTAGCAGCCAAGGCTTCAATGCCGATTATGGTGACAGGTGGCGTTAAACGCCTTGCCATTGCAGAACAAGCACTGGCTGAAAATATTCAGCTAATTGGTATGGCAACCGCATTGGCAATGACGCCACAACTGCCAAATAAGTGGCAAAAGCAACCGGATTACGTCAGCCCATTACCCGTGGTTAACTGGAATGATAAAACCCTAAGCGGCGCAGCCACGATGGCGATTGTTAAACAACAACTTAAACGTTTAGGTCAAGGTAAGAAACCGAACCTATATCCTTCGGCACTGTGCTGCCTTGTTAAAGATCAGCTCAATAAAGCCAAGCTAACCAAACGTTATCGCAAGCAATATCAACAAGAGTTGTCTTAAGGCTCTAGCTGGCCACGCCTTATGTTTTTCGCAATTTACTGCTAGTATGCGCGCTATATTATTTGCAGTGATTGACACAGAGTAGTTGCAGTGGAAATTTTAGCATTAGCCGCAGCCTTATTGCTTATCTGGATGGCTTGGCAACTTTACCGAGCCAAACGCTTTAATCGCTTTAAACGCGAGATCATGACATCGCTAAAGCCAAAAGTATTAGCGCACCTAGAACAAAGGCTAATTGAAGAGCGCAGCGAACTCACGCCCAATAATCAAGCCCATATCGACGCCAGCCAATTTTATTGGGGACAATACCCTAGCCGGGTATTACAAGCAGCGCTTCACTGGCAAATTATTGATGACGATTGGTTGGTGCAAACCGGCAACAAGCGCTACAGTCAGCATCTATTTTTCGTTGAGCAAGACAAGCTCGCAGAGTTTACCGAGCGACTGACCAGTGAAGTAATAGAAGTTAATGAAGAGGAAGAAGCCCGTTAACTCTTGAGGCTTTAGTCAAAATAAACAACTCATAAAAAAAGCAGAGCTAAATTTATAGCTCTGCTTTTTGTTTTAAGTGGTTTGGTATTATTACAGTTTCTTAAATTGAATATCCCAAACGCCATGGCCTAAACGCTGACCACGGTTTTCAAACTTAGTCAGCGGGCGATTATCTGGACGAGGCACATAGTCATTAGTTGCAGACAAGTTTTCATAGCCTGGCGCACTTTGCATATCTTCTAACATACACTCTGCATAGTTTTCCCAGTCAGTTGCCATATGGAAAACGCCACCAACTTTTAGCTTTTGACGAATAGTTTCAACAAACTCAGGTTTTACAATGCGGCGCTTATGGTGCTTTTTCTTGTGCCACGGATCAGGGAAAAACAACTGTACTGTTGTTAGGCTGTTGTCCGGAATACAGTCAGCTAAAATTTCAATCGCGTCGTGCTCGTATACTTTTAGGTTATTGGCTTCTTGTTCTACAGCCAGTCCAACACAGGCACCAACACCTGGGCGATGAACCTCAACACCAATGTAATTTAGTTCTGGTGCGTTCTTAGCCATTTCAACCAATGACTTGCCCATACCAAAGCCAATTTCCAACACGACTGGGTTGTCGTTGCCAAAGACTTGGGCGTAATCGAGCATACCGTCTTGATGATCTAAGCCCATGTCTTGCCAGTGGTTATCCAACGCGTGCGCCTGACCTTTAGTTAAGCGTCCTTCACGTTTAACAAAGCTACGTACCGTACGAATGTACTTACCTTCCTGCTTTGCTTGTTCAATGGTTTTGTGGGTTCTCTCTGTCATCGAAAATCATCTTAACGGTTAAAATGGCGGCGTATTATCTTATGTTAGCAGCTTAAACTCAAGAAAGAGTCGCGAGAAGCCAGAATGTAATACCTACGAGCCTCTACACTAGGGCGTGGGGGTGTGTTGATTTTTCAGAGGGATTTGAAAGGTCAGTAACGCTTGCCAATCGCCATTGACCTTCAAGAACTTAGGCTCAACACTCACAAGCTGACCACCCGCCTTTTCAGCAACACGTATACTCGCTGCATTTTGTTCTAAACACGCAATATTCAAATAGCGAACTTTATGTTTGGCGAGTATATGAGTCATGTAACGGATAACTTGGCTAATAATGCCTCTGCCTTGGCTGTCGCTGCTTAACCAATAGCCCACTTCTGCCAATTGTTTGTCAGCATCGATAAATTTAATCCCAAAAACACCACAGATTTGCTGATTATCAAGAATTTTCAGCCAAGTAGCTGATGGTAGGCCGCTATTCACACGCTCAAGAATATAGCATTCGGTTGATGCAACATCGGTTACATCACTTACCCAATAGAGGTATTTGGTTAGGTTTTCGCGATTTTTCTGGATAAGGTTAAATAGCGGCGAAGCGTCTTCAGCAATTAACGGTAGCAGCGCCAGTTGTTCGGTTATTTGATGAGGAGAAAGTAAAGTTTGTGTCAAATTTAATCTTCCTTGTGCTTTTTACCTTATGCCTTATCTAGTGCCTTTTCCTAGCTCTTTTTCCGGTGGCTTAAACAAAAAGCTTAAACCCATTGTTAGCGTGGTTTGGTGGAGTTATCCCCACCAAACATCGTAAAGCGCAGATACCGAAACAGCTACTGCACCTTTATCTTTTAACCAGCTTTCAACCGCTTGGCGATCTTCTTCAGTACACTTGCCAATATCCATTGTGCAAATTAAACCATGCCACAAAGTATCACCTTCTCCGCCAAAACCTAAACCACGAGGCTCAATCACCTGAACGATAAAGTCATCGACAAATGTATCAACCTGCTCTTCGCTGGCATCTGCAGCTAATTGCCATGCGACATCAAATCCTAGCTCTTGGAATTCATCAACACGTAATTTTTTTCTTAATCGGCGGCTGCGATTTTTTGCTTCAGCTTTCATTTCTGTATGTCCATTAAAGTAAGTGCAAATAAAATTTCTGGCATGAGCATAGAGTGAATAGGTATCATCCGACAAGGTTTAGTACCAACTTTTTACTGATCTTTTCTATGCTTTGCTTTGTAAGCCTTTGTTAACCTTTTTTATCAGCTTTTTTCCAGTGTCAGTTTTCGCTACACTGTCGCCGCTATGACAGATCAAATCACTATATCCGCCCAGTCAGCCAAAGCATTTGGTAACGACATTCTTACTTGGTATCACAAAGAAGGTAGAAAGCATCTACCTTGGCAGCAGAATAAAACGCCGTATCGCGTTTGGATTTCCGAGATCATGCTGCAACAAACCCAAGTCACCACTGTTATCCCTTATTACGAACGGTTTATGGCGAGCTTTCCAGATGTGAAAGCACTAGCGCAAGCTGATGAAGACAATGTGCTGCATCACTGGACGGGGCTTGGCTACTACGCGCGTGCGCGAAATTTGCACAAAGCGGCCAAGCAAATTGTCGCTGAACACGGCGGCGAGTTTCCAACCGAGATTGAACAGGTGATCGCCCTACCCGGTATAGGTCGCTCAACTGCGGGGGCAATACTAAGCTTGTCGCTTGGTCAGCATCACCCAATTTTAGACGGCAACGTGAAACGTGTATTAGCCCGCTGCTATTTAGTAGAAGGCCACAACGCACAAGCCAAGTACGAAAAAGCCCTGTGGCCTATTGCCGAAAAGCTCACGCCAGCTGATGGCGTGCAGTTTTTTAATCAAGCTATGATGGATATGGGCGCTACCATTTGTACACGCAGCAAACCTAAATGTGACATTTGCCCGATCGAACAAGTTTGCCTAGCCAATGCCACTGGCGAGCAAGCGAACTTTCCGCAAAAAAAACCAAAGAAAGAAACACCAGTAAAACAATGCGTTATGATTATTCCCAAAGTCGGCGAGCAAGTGCTACTGGAAAAAAGACCACCGTCAGGCATATGGGGCGGCCTCTGGTGCTTTTTAGAAACCGACTGCCAAAGCCAAATTCCAGCAACGCTCGATAAACTTGGCTTAACGAGCATTAAAACAACAAAGCTGACTGAGTTTAGGCACACCTTTAGTCACTTTCATTTAGATATAACGCCCGTACTCGTCGACTGTAAACACGAACAAAGCAACACCGTAAACGAGCCAAGTACACACACTTGGCTAACTATTTCGCAAGAAACAGCACTTGGTTTTGCTGCTTCAACCGTAAAAATATTGGGTGAAATTAAAGACCTAGAGGCGATTTAACATTAGCTAACGCTAATAGATAGCTGAAATATAAATGTATTTTTGCACTAAGCATTTTTGCGCTAAGCACTTTTATCCAAAATGACCACTACATTTCATTGATGGAGCCGTAATGGAAGCACTATCTCAACAACTCGATTTCATTTTAGAGTTAGATAAATTAAAAGCGGTTTATCGCCGCGCCCTGATCAAAACCGATAACAACCGCTTTGAAAACAGTGCTGAGCACAGTTGGCATATCGCCCTAACGGCACACGTATTTGCACCCTATGCTGAAGATAAAGTAGACATATCACGCGTAACACTGATGTTGCTATTACACGATATTGTAGAAATTGATGCTGGCGATACCTTTGCCTTTGATGAAAAAGCAATACTCGCCGAGCAATCGGATAAAGAAATTGCCGCTGCCAATCGTATTTTTGGCTTATTGCCTGACACGCAAAAAGAATACTTTACTGCGCTGTGGCATGAGTTTGAGCAAGCTGAAACACCTGACGCTAGTTTTGCTAAAGCAATGGATCGTATTTTACCGCTTATTCAGAACATGAAGAATGATGGTGGCAGTTGGGCACAGAACACGGTTTACAAACAACAAGTTATCAATCGCAATAAGCATTTAGCAACTTCAGTCCCTAAACTTTGGACTTATGTTCTAGAGCAGATAGATATCGCCACTGCCAACGGCTGGTTGCTCGAAGAGTGATTGAATTAAAGCATCCTTGAACTAATGCACCCTTGATCTAAATAATCACGACAATGAATTGTTGGACCATTTTCTAGCTGGCTACTTATACGTATAATCAGAACCAATTTTTTAAGACGAGAACAATCATGAGCAGAACAGTATTTTGCCAAAAACTACAAAAAGAAGCCGAAGGTTTAGACTTTCAACTATACCCTGGTGAAATTGGTAAGCGTATTTTCGACAACATCAGCAAAGAAGCTTGGGGTAACTGGCAGAAAAAACAAACCATGCTAATCAACGAGAAAAAGATGAACATGATGAACCCTGATGATCGCGCTTTTCTAGAACAAGCTATGGTGGGTTACTTATTCGAAGGCAAAGAACCTGAAATTGAAGGTTACGTACCGGTCAACAAGTCTTAGTCACTAACTAAAGAATGTTAACCAAGTAATGGACAGTTTTTTTAGTATCGACTGGCGCGTATTTTTTACAATATTCGCTTCCGTGTTTATTGCAGAGTTGGGTGATAAAACCCAGCTCGCCACTATGTTGTTTGCAGCAGATAAAGAAATCAGTAAATGGATGGTTTTTGCCGCCGCGTCAGCCGCCTTAATTGTGGCTTCCGCCGTTGGCGTAATCGCAGGCACTTTTTTATCTGCTTATATAAGTGAAAAAGTATTAGCTTACATTGCAGGTGTTGGCTTTATAACTATCGGAATTTGGACTATTTACAGCGCTTAATTCCGATATTTGTACACTAAATAGCGACAACGTGTAAAAAACCAGCAAACAAATAATTATTTAAAAAAAGTAGTTGACCTGAATTAGTAAAAGAAGTTTAATAGCGCCCATCTTCAAGGCACGGCCAAAAAGACGATAGTTAGATAACTTAATCGGTAGAGTTACTTACTAAACTTTATTACCGAAGCCCAGATAGCTCAGTCGGTAGAGCAGGGGATTGAAAATCCCCGTGTCGGTGGTTCGATTCCGCCTCTGGGCACCATATTTTGAAATAGCGAATTTTTATGAACATAGGTTTCGATATTTCGGTGCCAAGATAAACTCTTGTTTATCGCACACAGTTTTGTGTGCCGACTTAGCTCAGTTGGTAGAGCAACTGACTTGTAATCAGTAGGTCGCCAGTTCGACTCCGGCAGTCGGCACCATTCTTTCTAGCTAATGTATTGCATTTGCTACGTCTAAGTAAATTAGACATTATTCGGATAACTTTTCGAATATATTGCCCAGATAGCTCAGTCGGTAGAGCAGGGGATTGAAAATCCCCGTGTCGGTGGTTCGATTCCGCCTCTGGGCACCACTCTTTTAAATAGTGGATATTTATTAATGTAAATATTGATTATTCGGTGCCAAGGTAAACTCTTGTTTATCGCACACAGTTTCGTGTGCCGACTTAGCTCAGTTGGTAGAGCAACTGACTTGTAATCAGTAGGTCGCCAGTTCGACTCCGGCAGTCGGCACCATTTATCAGATAAGCCCAGCACTAGCTGGGCTTTTTTGATTCTGCATCTTATCTCAATAGTTAATCAATCGAACAACTCCCCCTAGAATATTAATAAAGATAGCGCGACTAAAAAGTTGATAGAAGCACTTAAAGGCACTGCCAACAACTCAACTTTAAAAAGGTCTACTTAACATGACAGCTAGCTTTTGAAATATAAAATTGGCATATAGAATTGATATAGAGAGTTAGTATTCAATACGAACTTCTGGATTAGTTACTCATAGTGAACTTTCTCACCAAAATACCGCCTGACAATCCACATCGGGCTCAACCAGTGCTTGACTAAAAAACAGCCAAAGCGTTAACATTATATCAACTTATCTTTTGGAGTTTACGCCATCATGAACAACTAAGTCTGTTATCCATATTTCATTTTATTTTTGGACTTACAGGGTTGGTCGGCGTAGCTTACTTACCAATACTCGCGGCACGCATTACTTCTAGGCTCATTCAGCCTAAACATACAAATCAGCAAAGCTAATACAAAAAAGTTTGCACTTAGTTTTAGTGCTAAGTTTCAGAGCTAATTTTTTGCGCTTAACTTTTTGCACATAGTTTGTGCGTTTAGTTTTCAAGTAATTTACCGCTGTGACTATCTGCATAAGTTTTTTTCATAAATCGCTATGCAATAAAAGCTGTTCGCTAAACCGTCGGCCCTATTGATTTCAACTGATATCATTTAGGAGGCAGGTTATGCCCACATTACAGGCTTACAATATCTCGTATCAATTTGATAACGGCGATACTCTTTTTGAAAATTTATCTTGCTCGTTAACCCAGCGACGAGTTGGTTTGGTTGGTAGAAATGGCGTTGGCAAATCACTATTCGCATCAATCATCAGCGGTGAGCAATTGCCATCAACAGGCACAGTAACTCCGCCAAATTCATATGCGGTTTACCGGCAACAAGCTAGCGAGTTACTTGGCAGTGAACTCTCGATTGCCCAGTACTTTGGAGTTAGCGAAATACTCACCGCTATTAAAAACATTGAATCAGGCGATTGTGATGGTAGGTGGTTTGAAATAGCTGGCGAGCAATGGCATTTACCCGCCCTACTTCACGAACAACTTGCAACTTTGGGCTTACCAAAAGACCTTAATTTTCCCTGTGCAAAACTTAGTGGTGGTCAGCTAGCGCGCTTGCAACTATGGCAGTTATTTAAAAGCGATGTGCAATTACTGATACTTGATGAACCTTCAAATCACCTTGATGAAGGCGCGAAGCAATGGCTGATAAATGCCATTGAAAACTTCACTGGCACCATTTTACTGATCAGCCACGATCGCTCGCTGCTGCGTGAAATGAATGAAATTTGGGAGCTTTCAAGCACAGGGTTAAGTGGTTATGGCGGCAACTATGATTTTTATGCAAAGCAAAAGCAAACTGAACAGCTAGCCATAGAAAGACAGTTAGCACAGCTAAACAAGGTACAGCAAAAGCTAGCGAGACAAGCGCAATTAAACCGTGAAAAAGCAGAGCAGCGAGCAGCCCAAGGAAACCGCCTGCGAAAAGGTGGCAGCCAATCAAAAATACTGCTCGACTTCAAAAAGGGTAAGGCAAGTGCAAGTAACGCTAGTCGCAATAAAAGCGCACAAGCTCGACAACAGCAATTACAATCCCAAACGCAGGAGCTATGCCAAAAGCACGAAAACATCAGCACACAAAAGCTCTATATTGCAACGCAGCAAAGTAGCTCGCACAAAGCTATTTCAGTGCTTAATGGCGTATTGCCCTTTGGCAAAAAACGCCCTATTTCATTGCAGGCTTTTGCCAACAACAAGCTTCACCTTAAAGGCAATAACGGCTCAGGTAAGTCGACATTATTAAAAGGTATTTTAGGAGAAATAGTGCTAAGCCAAGGAGAGCTATTGGTAAATACGCCAGTGTGCTATCTAGACCAACACTTTGGCGTTATCCAAGAGGATGAATCTATGCTAGCGAATATGATGACACTGTGCGAAGGTATGACAGAAACCTATGCTAGAACCTTACTTGCTGGCCTTGGCTTTCGTCGTGATGCGGTCTATCGCATTGGTAAACAACTTAGCGGCGGTGAAAAAATGAAGCTTGCAGTGCTAGTGATTAGCCATCAAGCCCATCAGCCATTTTTACTGCTCGATGAGCCAGATAACCATCTCGATTTAGCGTCAAAGCAGTTGTTAGCAAAAGCCCTTCTCGAATACCGTGGCGGCTTTATCTTGATCAGTCACGACCTTGATTTTGCACAAGAATCTGGGGTTAACTGTGAATATCAATTGTGAACTCCATTTGTAAGCTTTGCAGCGTGAGGCTGACTGTGCTTTTAACAACAAAGTGCCTTCCATCTCAAAATACTTTTCGGCAATAAGAAAAATACTAACTCTCAATATTGCCAAAATAATGTTTTAGTGCTGCCAGTGCCGCTTGCATTTTATAGGTATATTTTTTATCACGAGTAAGAGCGTAAACACTGTGTTTTTCGATTTGCCAATCAGGTAGTAACGGCACAAGCTCGCCGTTATCAAGCAAATGCTGAATTTCTAAGGTAGGCAATTGAGCAATACCTAGCCCTTCCTGTACATGGCTGATAAGCGCATTAAGATCATTAAACACATAACGTAAGGCTGGTTTAAAGCTCGCTGGAGCCGATTTAGCATGGTGTAAAACCACCTGGTTTAACACCCCTTTCGCTTCTATTTCGCCTAGTCCTAACCAAGTGTGATCGCCCAGCTCTCGCGGGGTGACTGGATTACCGTGCTGTTGCAGGTATTTAGGGCTAGCGCAAATAACTTTAGTCGCTTTACCAAGTTGGTGATAAATATAGCTAGAGTCTTTCGCCTCTCCGCAATCAATCACAATATCAATACGTTCATCAATCAGATCAACCGTTTCGTCGCTGGCGATCAACGATAGCTTTAACTCCTTGTGCTCTTTAAACAAGGGAGCGAGTGCTCGTGCTGCGGGTTTGGCCGCCAAGCCTACGGGTAAGGCGATGCGAAGCTCACCACTAATCGCGCTTCGACTCTGATGAATCACTTCTTCTGCCTGCTCTGCTGCGGCAAGCATTTTCTTGCTTTGTAGGTAAAACTTTTCACCAGCTTCTGACACATTGATACGGCGAGTAGAGCGATACAGCAAAGTTACGTCTAGCTCACTTTCTAGCTGATTGATAAATTGGCTTACCGCCGGAGGACTAATACCCAGCTTAGCTGCTGCTTCACGCATCGAGCCAGCTTCCACTACATGGCAAAAAACACCCATCAATTTCAGACGATTAAGTAATTGAGAATTCATATCATTTGTAATTACAATTAAGCTTAGCTTAACAATGATATAAGGAATCACCGTCTATTTAAAGCTTAAGCTTACTTCTATAATGCCCGCGATTTTTCCTACCTCGCATCACAAAAGCTTTTTAGCTAAGTGAAATAAGCCAAGCAGAAGCTATTTAGCTTCTTTTTTGTAATCAACTAACCAAATGGTTAAATGATTATTCAAAACTTAATTTGGTAGATACGAATCATTAGCACCTACATTTTTACAAGCAATTGTGTTTTGTTAAAAAGCACCCTGCCGTTTGTAAGTGAGAGGAAGGTACTAGCGCAAAGTCTCCTTCAAATGTTTGTTTAAGCCGCCTTAATAAGTGCTCGCAACACGTTAAGTAGATGTGAAAAACACTAAAAATATTAAAAACAAGATTGAACTCTTTATTAGAAATTCAGTTGAACTCTCTATTCAAGACATGGGAAAACACATGAACCGTTTTAAGTTATCGCCGTTAGTAATCGCGATGATGGCATTAGGCACAAACGCCAATGCCGAAGCACCAGCCGAAAAAAACATTGAGCGCATTAGCGTATATGGTCAGCACAATGAGCTTATCCTAAACTCTGGTACCGCGACTAAGTCAGATATGGATTTAATCGAAATTCCAGCGGCCATTGTGGTGGTAAGCAAAGAGCTTATCGACCAGCAAGGCGCAACTGGCCTGCAAGAGATACTAAACAATATCAGTGGTTTAAACCAAGCTGGTAACAACTATGGTATTGGTGATAACTTAGTGATTCGCGGTTTAGGTGTTAGCTACACTTACGACGGCATGTACGCAGGTGGTGGTTTAGGCAATAGCTACAACCCTACTCGCTCAATGACAAACGTAGAAAGTATCGAGGTATTAAAAGGCCCTGCAACTGGGCTTTACGGTATTGGCGCTGCCGGCGGTATAATCAACCTAGTTGAGAAAAAGCCACAGCGTGAAGCCACATACCACCTGCGCGCTAGTGCTGGCAGCTGGGACAGCCAACAAGTAATGTTTGACGCAACTGGCCCAGTGACTGATCAATTAGCCTACCGTTTAGTCGGTAACTACGAAAAAAGTGACGGCTACCGCGGCTTAAGCGATGAGCGCACCGAACTGTATTCAACTTTCTTATTAGACAACATCGACAATCACGCACTAACGTTATCAGCCGCGTATATTGATGACAGCGTACAAATTGATTCAATTGGCCATCCAGTTAGAATTTTAAACCACGACAGCATCAATGGTAGTCCAAACGATTGGACGGCATTAGTTAACGACAGCGATGCCGATGGCGACGGTGTACTTGGTATTCAGTTAACTGACGCTCAGCGCCAACAATTGGCTGATTCAATTGTCGCAACCGACGGTTTCCAGCCTTTCGATTTAGGCAACGGTGCGTTAATTTCGCCATTATCGTCACCAAACAAAGGTGAAGAGCTGCGCGTTAAATTAAAGTCTGAGTGGCAAATTAACGACGAAACTCGTTTAATCCAACAACTACAATATCGTGATTACGAGTCACAATTTGTTCGTCAAACCGGTGCATTTAACTATGTTTACTGGAATCGCAATGGTGAAATCAATGCCAACCCACGTGCTCCGCTGGTGATTGACGATGTGCTTTACCCATATGCTGCGCGCCGCCAAGAGTACCGCCGCCAGTACTCAGACGAGCAATCACTACAATACTTCGCTGACTTACAAATCAAGTGGCAGTGGTTAGGCATGGACGGTGAGCACTTAATCAGTGCTAACTATGAAGACCGCGATATGAGCGTGAAATCATGGTCAATTTACGATGCTGATGGCACTTCTGCCGAAAACGCTGTGCCTTACATTTTAGATATCAGAAACCCTAACTGGCCGACAGACTCGTTTGATGACTACGCGCCATCTTTACGCTCAAACTACGACAAGAACGTAAAAGCTGCGGGCATTAGCATTCAGGAAGTTATCTACTTTACTGACAGCCTAACGGGTCGCTTTGGTGGTGCTTACACCAAACTTGAGCAAACTTACCAACACAAAGGTACAGATCGTTCACCACTGGCAACCGAGGAAGCAGACACAGACGATAAAGGTTTCACTTACAACTTAGGCTTGAACTACCGTATTACACCTGAAATTGCAGTATTTGCTAACGCATCAAAAGGTCGCACGGCGTACAGTATTTTAGGCAGTATTTCGAGCTCTGAAACCGATAACCGCCCTGATTCTGAGTCTGAATCAATTGACTTAGGTGTGCGTTTTACTGCGCTTAACGAAGAGTTAATCGGCTCTGTAGTTTGGTTCGACACGCGTCGTACTAACTTGCGTTACAACAACCCGTTGTTTAACGACAATCCAAACGATGCAGAATTTAACATTGACGTGCCACAGTACTTCTATAACGACGAAGACAAAACCCGTGGTGTTGAGTTCGACTTAAACTTAGCGATCAGCGAAACCTTCTCAATGAATGCTAACGCGACATATCAAGATGCTGAGTTAATTCGCAACAGTAACCGTGGTACAAGTACCCCAGTATCTGGTCCAGTAAAAGGTATTCCTGAAAAGTTTGCCAGTGTTTGGGCTAACTACCGCGATCATTTATTCGGTTTACCGGGCGAGTTAAACGCCAGCCTTGGCTTAACCTATGAAGACGAGCGCAGTGTTAATTCAACTGGCTTTGGCTTGCCAGTATCGGCACTAAGTAGCTACAGCGTTTGGGATGCCGCATTCGGTTACGAACACAAAAACTGGCAAGTAAAAGTTAACCTAAACAACATTTTCGACAAAACCTACTACTCGAAGGCAATGTTCTTAGGTGGTCTGCCAGGTGAAGGTCGCAACGCGAAAGTCACCTTCGACTACAACTTCTAACAGTCGTTTTAGTAGACGTTTATACAAACCATAAAGCCAGTGCTCGCCACTGGCTTTTTTCAGTTTTTTATTATGCCAAATACTCTAACTATTACACTTCGCTTAGTTGCCGCCACACTTGGCGCATACGCATTGGCTGTTGCCAGCAGTTTGGCGATGGTGCCCTTATTTATCAAGCTGCTTGGCAGTTTAGTCACCGATGCCGTTTATGCTGCGACTATGTGGTCATATGTGGTGTTTTTCGCCGTGTTTATTTGCGCTTTTTCGGTGGGCTCACTCAACCGTTTATATTCAGGTTTACTGGTTAGCGGTGTGCTGTGTTTAGCAATTCATTTTGCTTTTGTAAGTCCGGCTACTGATTCAACCCCAAACGCCAAACTAACAAACTCAGTACTTCAAGTGATCAAAACCAAAGCAGGTAAATAAGATGAAAACGACCTTTCGAAAATCAATGATTTGGCTGCACACATACGTTGGCCTGCTAGCTGGTTGGCTACTATTTGTTATCTTCCTCACAGGCACGCTTAGCTATTACAATCATGAAATTACCCACTGGCTGACCAATGGCAAACACTCGCCACATTCACAACAAGTATTACTCGACAATGCCTTAAGTAAACTTCACGCAGAGGCACCCAATACTAAACGATGGCAAATCAGCCTACCGGACGAACGCGGCAGTGGCTATCGCGTATCCTATCGCGAGGTTAATGCCGAGCCGAATGGCAAAAGAGCCAAACGCGTTTCACGCGACATTGACCCTGTTACGTTGGAGTTTGCCGATCGCCAACAAATTCATGGCGGTAACTTTTTTCGCACCTTCCATTACACACTATCGCTCAGGCAATGGGGCGGCCGCTACGTAACAGGTGCTGCCGCAATGGCGATGCTTATTGCACTCTTTACTGGGATTTATACGCATAGACGATTTTTTAAAGACTTTTTCACCATTCGTCGCAACGAGCCGAAAAAATTCACTATCGACTTACACGCAATTCTTGGTGTAGTCACCATTCCGTTTTGCTTTGTTATTTGCGCCAGCGTGATGCTGATATATATCAGCATGTATCAACCGTTTGCCATAGGCCAATACTTCGATAGCTATCGCGCGCTTGACAAGCAGGTTTCTACTAGCCACAAGCCGCTACAGCCAGCCAAACAAATTGCGGATAAGCCAATTGAACTAGAGGCTTATCAATCACAACTGAATGAACTACTCGGCCAGCACTGGGAAACACAGCACACGCTTGAGGGTTTAACTATCAATAACCCAATGGATAACAACGCCCAGCTTGTCTTTGCAAAAGCAAAACATGAGCTGTTATCGAACAAAGCCGAAACTTTCGCATTGACACGCAGTGGTGAGCTACTGCCAGAGATTGAAGCTGAGCGAACACCGCGTATGGTAAGACGCATTTTTTACGGTTTACACGAAGCACACTTTGCGTCGCCTGCACTTAGAGCGACTTTATTTGTCTTGGGGATGATGGCAACTGTGCTCATTGCCACAGGCATGGTGATTTGGCTGCAAAAACGCCAAGCCAAGCAAGGAAAGCAAGCTAATCAAGCCAAAGCAGGTCATACATTCGTAGAAAAAACGAATAACGGTATGTTTTATGGCTTATCGCTTGCTGTTGGCATGTATTTTTTATGCAGTAAATTAATACTTGCTGCTAACTTCACAGCTACTTTTAACTCGCTAGACAGTTTTTCAGGAATTGATATCAACGCTTTTTTTATCACTTGGCTAGTTGCGGTTTTGCTGTCTTGGCTACAGGGCATTAAGCAAGGTAAAAAATGCTTACTGATGCTGAATTTCATTATCTTCTCAATCCTATTGGCGATTGAGTTGGGCTCTTCGAACCTTGTAAATGTCTTTTCAGAGAATGAGGAAACCGTCGTTGCCTATTCCTTTGACACAGCCAAAGCCACCATTAACTTTTGGCTGTTGCTGACTTGTGGTTACTTTTTTACGGCACTAAAAAAGACACTAACCACAGACAAGCTAGCCAAGCCATCAGTTCCATCATCTAAAACACTTACACCATTAACAGAGGCAAGGAGATAAAGCATGGCTAATATTTTAAGTGTTATCGCCCTACTCTTCGCCATTGTTTGCCTATCGTTAGCGATGCAAAAGCATTACAAAGCATGCTTTGACGGGCGCTTAAATGAAAATAAAGAAAGGCGACTTAAAATGAGTGGGTGGTTGTTAATGGTAATTTCAATAGCACTGGTAGAGCCGAAAGGTATTAACTATGTGGTTTGGACTTGCCAACTAGCACTGGTTATTTTTTTACAAGCTTGGCTGCTGAGTGCCATCGCTGAGCGAAAAACTGGTCTGAAACAAGCAAGAAAAGCGAGATAAGGAAAAGTAAGCTTTTGCAACAAACCATTATTAACAAAAATATAAAACAGATTGCATTATGTAACCAATAATAAATTTTAAATAAACATTCTAGTATAGAAACACAGCTTGATTGGCGATAAGTCAACCAAGCTATGCGTTACAAAAGAACCCACTAACTAGAGAATTTATTATGAAATATCAAGGTTTTCAGACATTCACTACAGATCAACAAGATGGCATTTTAACCGTTACCTTTAATTTTGGAACCGTCAATGTGCAAGGGCAAGAAATGCTGGCAGATCTTAACAGCCTAGCCATGCGATTTGAGCTCGACCGCGACACCAAAGTGGTTGTTTTCCAATCCACCAACCCTGAAATTTGGGTTTGTCACTACGATACTGAGCTACTCAAGGATATGTCAGAAGAAGCAGTATCACGAGAAGATGCCCAGCTACTTGACCTGCAATCGGTTTGTGAGCGCATTAGCAAAGTACCACAGGCAACAATTGCCAAGCTTGAAGGCTTCGCCCGTGGTGGCGGTCATGAACTGGCACTGGCACTAGATATGCGTTTTGCCGCACGCGGTAAATTCAAAATTATGCAAATGGAAGTGGGCATGGGCATTTTGCCTTGTGGCGGTGGAGCTTCACGTATGGCACGTCAAGCAGGATTAGGTCGCGCATTAGAAATTATCCTTAGCGCTCGCGATTTTGACGCTGATGAAGCAGAAGCTTACGGCACCATTAACAAAGCCCTAGAGCCAGATGAAATTGGCCCATATGTCGATAAATTAGCGCAGCGCATTGCTAAATTCCCAGCTGAATCCATTAATGCGTGTAAGCAGATGGTGTATGAATCAATCGATAAGCCTATTGATGAGGCGCTTAAAGCGGAAGCTTACTGGCTTTACCAAGCCATCAGTAAAACTCCTGCAATTAAGCGTTTTACCATTGCCGACGAGCAAGGCTTGGAGCATGAGATGGAAAACCAGCGCAATTGGGAAGAGTTAGTGATGAAGGTGCAAGATATTAACTAACAAATATTACTCTGAGTAGTCGCTAAATAGTACTGAGAGTACATGCCAAGTAGTGCAGTGTTATCCCCCTGCACTATTTGGTTAATTGCATTATTTCATTAGTCTAGATTTAAATAACTTAGGCAACTAAAACACACCGTTTTCATTGCGAATATTGCCGCCACTGATTAACGAATAAAATCGCATAAAACCATCCAGCGCTTGAATTGAGTCCCAATGCTCCACAATTCGACCATTCTCTAAACGCCAGGTATCAATAATATTCATGCCTTTTTGATCGTTACCGCGATGTTCTTTTTTCAACGTGGCATGCGAGTGAAATATCACATAGTCACCGTCAACATAGATGTGTTTCACGTCATAGCTATAGTCTGGGTAGTCTTCAACAAATTCTTGTAAAAAGCTTACCAAACCGGTGACTTTATCTGGCAAGTTACGATTGTGCTGTGTATAAGCGCTGTCGTTATAGCGCTGTAAAACATAATCAAAATTGTGATTGTTCATTAAGTTTTGCACAAAATCAGTGATCACTTCCGCATTCTCAAGTTCTTGCGCTGTCCAATTGGCTTTTTGCAAAGATGCCAAGTCAATAATAGGTTGCTTAGCGGCATTAGCCGTTGCCACACTAGTTAATACAACAAATGCTAATAATGTTATTACTTTCCACATAAGTTTTTCCTCATTAGATATTTAAGCTCAATAGTTACTTATGTATACCAACATAAACAAAAGAAACTTAAGAAACAAGAACGCACAAAAGCATGCCCTAGTTACCTTTTAGTGCCTATAGGCATTGAATCAACTGAGGAAAAACATATAAATTTTAAGGCTGAACATTCGAACAACCATACACTAAGAGCTTGATTAATAAGAGGTATGTTAACTAATAAGCGCGATGGATACAGTTTAAAGGAATTGAGTTGTAACGAAAAAGGCAGATAGTCGCCTATCTGCCTTCTTTAGCATTGAGCGTAGTAAACGTATTAAGCCTAGAAGCTCCACTCATAACTTAGCGCCACATTTTCAGAGCCTGGGTTGATATCGCCAAAGCCCGCATTAGAAATATGGCCAAACTCAAATTTAACCGCTTGCTCTGCATTAACGTGATAGCGAGCTATAAAACGGCTGTAAAATTCAATATTGTCGCCAAGCGCTTCAGTATGTTTTAAATACCCAGCAGAAAAGCCAAACCCCGCGGTAACATTGGGCATCACTTGCCAATAACGATTAGCACCAACCGCATAATATTGGTTGCCATCAACATCCGACATAAACATAAATGTTGGTTTTACGTTATATATCGTAGGAAGCGTATGGTAGTCATACTGAACAAAGAACGCTTCCGTTGTAGTAGAGTCGAATATTCCCCAGTTAGACACACCGATACTTGCTGTTTGACCTGTCACAGTATCAGCCATACTGATTGAGCTTGTTAAGCCCAGCGCAACGAACGATGCTGGCACGAGGAAACTTTTAAAGATTTTCATACTTTCACCCCATTGGTTAAAACTGTCTACTGCTCAAATTATCGGCAAGGATAATGCTTCAACCGCTCCATTACCGTTATCAAATGTTAACTATTGGTTATTTATTTTGCCGGCAGCGACAATCGCAATAAAAACCATTAGCGTGCCGCGCCAGCTATATGCGATTCAAACAGCTGGCAACAGCGATTAACCAGCAACTAAAAAGGCGCAAACGAATCCTTAGCTGTTTTTGGCATGGTCCAGCGCTCCTCTGCTGACAAAGCCTCAGCTGGCATAATATTTCTAGGAATTTGCATACGGTCGCCATACAACCAAAACACTAGATTCGAACGCTGACCAGATTTGATCGGCTGCGCCGCATGGGCAACACTGCCGCGATGAATCAAGGCTGTACCCGGCGCAAACGATAGGCGTTTAATGGCACCGGTTTGACGATCATAAAAATCTACCTCAGAGCCCGTAAACTCTTCACCCGGCAAGTTCATATTGATATTTAACGTAGCCGCCGACGCATCAGTATGAAGGCGCAATGAAGTATCAACGCCAGCTTGGTACTGAATCGAAAAGCCGAAGGTTTGCGTATCGTAACCCGTAATATCGGGGAACAACATCCGAGCGATTGGTCGCATATAGCTATTCATCAGCTCCTGATAAAATGCCTGAAAACTGGGAGCAGCTAGATAACCTTCTGAACGTTCATCCAACATAGCGCCAAAACGATTAAGGGCGATACCGTAAGGTGGCCTTAATGGAATACCCGCATCGGCCACTTGGGTAAAATAATCGCGTAATTCGGCTAAGCGCTCAGGATTAAAAAACTGCGTTTGATAAACACCCGGCGCCACTTCTTGCCATAAGTTTTTCACCTCAGATTCAGTAACTGGAGTTTGCCAAGCTTGATTAACCGCTGCGCGCAGCTTGTTATCGAACAAGTCGTCAGTTAATACAGGTAAGGTGCTTTGCTCAGTCTGCTGCCACTCTTGCCATGCGCTGGTAAACAATTCGCGATTATCATCCCAAAATGCTTGTACAGTAGGCGCCCGCGCTAACATGGCATCACGCGAAGGCAATGCTAATGCCCTCGCCTTCGCTAAGCTCGGCGTAGATAAGCTCGATGTAGATAAATTTGTAGAAACTGCTGTGTTATTCATTACTGCCTCCAAATCGATTACCTAAAAGCAAATGCTATTAAGCACTTTCTGTTAGGTAATTGCTGCAACGGCTTTAACATGAGAGAGCCGCAAAAAAATAAGTGAAAAATTGATGGCGGGAAATTTATTACATTAAGATAAATGAATAAACAACCAATAAAATAATACAGTATTTCTTTATTGTTAATAATAAAGATATACGCTATGGAATGAGGCCTTGCTTCACAGCGCTGTTTTGAGATGCCTAGAGCTAGTTAGAGCGACAGAGATAAGCCGACTACTGCTACTGATTGTTCTCACTTTGTCACTAGTGTTATGGTTTAATGCCTATACCTAAACAAACACTGCGGCTAAACACAGTTTTGCTAAGCAAGCTCTAGCTAAACAAAACGCATGCTTGAAACGCATGATTGCAGTCAGCAAGACAGCAGTAGTAATACCAGAAATAGTATCAAGGAGATCACCCAATGCGTTTATGGACGTACAAGCGCGCTTTTCAATACGAAAACAATAATTATGAAGTCAAATTTAGCTTCACTTTCACCACTTACACCTCTCAACTATTTTGCAATAACACCATAATTGACCAAGTTACTGGCACTTTTGTTGAAGGCTTGCCAGTGATCAAACACAAAGTTGAGCCGCCCACTATTCAAGGTGTTGATGGAAGCAGTGAATTAATTAACAGCAGTTTAAAAACAGCGTTCACAGTATCTGTGGGTTATATCAGCCTTTGGAAGGTTGGTATTGAAGTTAACAATAGCATTGATAATGAAGACGGAAACAAACTGATCTACGCCAGCCATCCCGGCAAAGACATCCACTACGGGGTAAAGATGGTCGGCAAACTTAATAGCGCTCATGTTTCACCACAAACGCAAGCAAAAATGGAAGTGCAACGCCAAAAATGGCAACAAAACAAACATTCAATATTTGCCGATATCGGCCTTGGTTTGGCGTTTTTTGTCGTTGCTAAAATCACGGGGGATTTAACGATTGCCGCCTTGACAGGGGTAACCTTAGGGCTAGCACTGGTAGTACTCCAACGTTTTGTAAAAGTAGATCTGCTCGGTGGTTTTGCCGTTTTTGGCACTGTTATGCTGATGATCTCAGGTATTTTTTCGCTGGTGTTTCAAAGTGAATATCTAGTGCAACTCAAAGGTACATTTATGGGGCTAATAAGTGCTTCAGTACTGTTAATTGATGGCTTATTCAGAAAAGGTAGCTACTTTGGCGCACGCTTTGAGCGCTACCTTAACGCTCCTATTGCGCATCAATTTTTTGTCATTGGTCTGGCGGTGATAGGTGTCATAATGGCGGGGGTAAACTACCTAGTCGCCAACTACATGAGTGAAGATTTTTGGCTTAACTACGACACTTTTCTAGAAATGCCTTTGTATTTTGTATTGTTTTTTACCTTAGTTTGGCGGGCAGGTATGACAAATCGAACGGTAAATTAAGCTCAGCAAAAGGAGCTAAGCTCATTAAAGAGAGCTAAGCTCCTTAACTATTCAGTTATTTGACCTTTCAGCTATGTTTCCCAGCTATTTCTCCCAGTATGGCACCTCACCATAGTACTCAATAAAGTAATCGATAAAGGCACGTACTTTTGGTGCCAGTAAACGTGAGCTTGGATAAACCGCCCAAATCGCGGTATCGGTTGTTAATGGGTAGTCTTTTAGCACTTGCACTAGCTCACCTTTAGCTAGCGCTTTATAGGCACACCAAATTGAGGTTATGGTTAATCCTGCACCATCAATACAAGCATCGCGAATCGACTCACCATTATCAATGCGAATAGCTCCCTTAACTTTAATTTTTTCAATGCCATTGGGGGTTTGAAAATCCCAGTGGTCAATACCAATTAGGTTAATACACTCGTGATTGAGCAAGTCGGCAGGCGTGCTAGGTTCGCCATACTTTTCAATATAGTCAGGTGATGCACAAATGATGCGCCTGTCAGCGGCGAGCTTTCTGGCAACTAAGGTTGAATCATTTAAAGCGGCATTGCGAATGGCAATATCAAAGCCCCCTTCCACCATATCAACTATGCTATCACTTTGCCTAAGATCCACTTTCAGCTCAGGATGCGCTGTTACAAACTCTTTTAACGCCGGCACGATATGCATTCGCCCAAACGATGATGGCGCGGTAACACGAATCGTGCCTTGCGGAGTAAAGCTGCCAGCACCAACCGATGCCTTAGCACTATCAACCGCGTTAAGCACTTCTTCCGCATGGGGTAAAAACTCGCGCCCTTCCTCAGTTAACGAGACTTTGCGGGTCGTTCGGTGAATTAACTTCACCCCAAGTGACTCTTCCAACTTGTTAATATGCATACTGGCCACAGGAGGCGACAGGTTTAGTTCGCTACCGGCTTTACTAATATTGTGTAATGCAGCGACACGGACAAAGAGTCTAAGGTGGTCGTTGTTCATAATGAATCACTCGCTATCAACACCAATTATTAAATAAATCTTAAAACAGATTGCATAGCAGAGTCTATTATCAAGCTTTAATTCTGTAAATATACTTTCCTCACTTAATCGAAACAGCCATTTCACGGCTGACAATGTTCACAACAGAAGCACTGACTAGAGGCAATACAAGATGACAACGCAAATGAAGGCAATGATAATTAACGAATTTGGCGGTAGTGATGTATTTACAGCGACAGAGCTCGCTAAACCTGAGGCAACCGCCGGCCACGTTGTAGTAAAGGTTAAAGCAACCAGCGTTAATACCGTTGATACTATGATTCGCCAAATGGGTGAAGATTTAGCGCCATTGTCGCCGACACTACCCGGTGTATTAGGGATGGATTTTGCTGGTGTTATCGACTCTGTGGGTGAAGGAGTTATAGGCTTTGCTGTCGGTGATGAAGTGTATGGTTGTGCTGGCGGTCTAGCCGACTTACAAGGTGCATTAGCTGAGTTTATGCTAGCTGACGCTAAGCTTATCGCTCACAAACCAAAATCACTTTCAATGCGCGAAGCTGCGGCAATTCCACTAGTTGGTATTACCGCTTATGAAGGCTTAGTTCGCGCTGGTGTTAGCCAAGGTCAAAAAGTATTAGTGCATGGCGGCGCAGGTGGTGTTGGTCATATTGCCGTACAGCTTGCTAACTATTTCGGTGGCGATGTCTATGCAACGGGTGGTGAACAATCGCAACAAGCACTGATTGAAGAGCTAGGCGCAACCGCGATCAACTATAAAACTGAAAGCGTTGCAGACTATGTTAGCAAATACACCAACGGCGCTGGCTTTGATCCCGTGTTCGATTCAGTCGGTGCAGGCAATCTGATTAACTCGTTTGAAGCAGCGGCATTAAATGCCAATGTTGCCACTACCGTTTCTATGGTTGAGTTAGACCTTACCTTAGCCCATTTTAAAGGCTTATCACTGCATGTAGTCTTTATGTTAATTCCGATGCTACACAACCACAAACGCGAAGAGCACGGTGAGATTTTAGCGAAATTGGCTGAAATTGCTGATGCAGGCAAGCTAACACCAATTGTAGATAAAGAAGAATTTACCCTTGAACAAGTCGGTAAAGCCCACGATCGCTTAGCCAGTGGTCAAGCAATTGGTAAAGTGGTTGTTTCTGTCTAGCGTCCTAGTCAAACGTAAATAAACCAAAGCACAAAGAGAGCCGATTAGTGGCTCTCTTTCTCCCTTTTTTTAACTCAATATTTGAATCGGTATTACACCTTTTATGTACTAAGGTGCCCATGATTTTGTTTCGCATATCACAACCCTCTCCTCAATTTAACGCCTTGCTGCAACAAACATTGCCTATGCTAGTGGGCTTGCTTGCGATTATGGGTAATCAATTAATTGATAATGCATTTATTGGTCAACTAGGTGAGCAGCCGTTAGCGGTGGTTGGTTATTCATTGCCTGTTTATCAACTCATTATTGGCATACAGGTAGGGATAGGTGTTGCAACAACCGCTTGTGCGTCTGCGGCATTAGGCGCAGGTAAAACAAACTATGCGCGCCAGTTAGGAGCTATTGTTTTGGGGCTAGGCAGTGTATTGGTCACCATCGTATGTACCCTACTTTGGTACTATCAAGAAACAATTGCCAGCATACTTGGTGCTGATAATTCACTTTATCCATTACTACGCAGCTACTGGTTACCTTGGTTATTCAGCTGCTGGCTTGGCGCGTTATTGCATTTAGGCTACTGCATTTGCCGCTCTTTTGGCCAAGCACTGATTCCCGGAAAGGTGATGGTGCTAAGTAGCATTATCAACTTAATACTCGACCCTGTACTTATCTTCTATTTTGATTTGAATTTAGCAGGCGCAGCTTGGGCAACTTGTATCGCGTTTGGCATCGGCCTTATCGTAATTTTCAGAAGTATAATTGCCAGCTATTTCTTAATGTTGCCGGTAAATACTCAAGTAGTTCGAAAAGGTGTAAAAGCCATCACGCAAACAACACTGCCTGCCATGCTAAGCCAATTTTTACCGCCGCTATCAGCAATATTTGTCACTATGATTATTGCTGGCTATGGTAATTCAGCTATCGGCGCTTGGGGGTTAGCGAATCGCTTAGAATATATTCTGATTATTCTGGTTTTAGCGCTAACCATGGCATTGCCGCAAATGGTTGGTCGATTAAAAGGTGAAAAGAACTATCGCGATATCCAATCACTGGTAAAAAACGCACTGCTCTTTGTTGTATCTTTGCAATGTGTATTTGCGGTGGTGATTTGGCTAAGCGCAGATCTATTTGTGCAACTACTCACCCATGAGCAAGGGGTACAAGCTGTTGTTGAACAATACCTAATGATGGTGCCAATTAGCTACGGTTCGCTCGGTGTTTGCATGATCAGCATTTCAGTGTGCAATGCCATTGGACTGCCGCGAACTGGCTTAGTTATTTCCATTGTTCGTTTGTTTATTTGCTACCTGCCATTAGTGTGGCTGGGCGTTGAGCTTTATGGGTTAACTGGCGTCTTTATCGGCGCTTGCTTAGGTAACCTTATCTGCGGCCTTATGGCGTGGCAAGTATTGAGCAAGTACCTGAATAAATTTAACACTAATCTAGAACTAACTTTGCCAGCGGAGCAATCAGCTAAACCAATAGCACAAGCAAACACGCAAAGCTGATAGCCATACTTTTAAGAATATTGCTAACAATACTGTTTATAATATAAGGTCTACAACACTTAATACTACGTCACTTACTACAAGCACAAATGAGCTAGCTAAACTGTGCTAGCTAAAGATAGCAATAAGTGACGTATTTGAGCCTTCAAAATAAACTGGCTTAACAATAGCCGTCGCTTTTAACGAGAATTAGTTGCTGTTACCTCCATCACCATTACTATCACCGCTATTGCCATCACCGTCGGTACTATTTTCACTGCCCTCTTTCTTCTCGCATTTGGTGACTTTAATTGACTCGCTTTCACCATCAGCTTTAGTTTTCTTGTATTCAACGTCTTTGTTGCCCTTATTTAAGCCTGTTTCCACCACTTTCTTAGCTATTTTATCGGCAGCTGACTCCTTGCCCTCATCTTTACTTTGCGTCACATTTTTCGCTGCCGCATTAAAGGATTTAAGCACTTCTTTAATCTGCTCAGTCGCATCGGCATCGTTTAAATAGCCTTCTTTATGCAGCTTTTTGATCTGATCTATTTGTTTTGCTCCATCGCGTTTTTGATTCGCCATCACTGACAAGCTGGCAAAGTCTTTCGAAATAGAAGCCATATCGGTTGCCTGTTTTGCAGTTGTATTGAGTGCGCCTAGCGCATTTTTCTGGGTGCCTTCAAGGCCAGTAATATCGCTAAACACATCCCCTTGGCCGAGCAGTTTATAGGCATCAGCTAAACTGGAGGGCGCAGGTGCCGCGGCAGCCGTTTGAATATTGATCAGATTTTCCGGCAAGTCTTTCGCTTGCAAGTTACCCGGCTCAGCGCGGCGGCTACCGGTATCAAGCGCACCAATTTCAGGTGCATCACCACAGCATGGCACTTCGTCAAAGCGCCAATGACGGCTTTCATCGATAGTTTCACAGCTATTGCATTGCCCCATCACTGATTCGGCATAAACGCCTTTGGTTGGCACACTAATGCGGTATGGGTCGATAGGTGTGGTGGGTTGATAATAAGCCAGTAAATCTTGCACACCGCGAAATACTGGATCGAGTCGTTCACCGGGGATAACTTTCAGCACTAAGTTGTTGCCGACAATGCCCATCACTTTATTTTCCACCACGCTTGCGACACTACGACCACTGCTATTTGGCGCGAGGTAACCATCAAGTAAGCCAAACAGGCGACTGGCATCGATATTACTCCAAATCACTTTATGCGCTAGTTCCATATGTTCATTTAAAAATTGCACTAAGGCACTGGCGGCGTCTTGATCTTCTTTGCGCGGATTAGATAATTCGCGATTATTAAGTGGCGTATAAAGCTGCGCGGCATCTGAGGTTGGCCCCATATTAAGCAGTTCAGCAATATAAGGCGGCACAAATGGCCCAAGCGGCCCTTGGTTACACAAAATATCATTATTAATGCGGTTACTACGGGTGATGTAATCCCGCATATATTTGGTTTGATACCCTAAATGCATAGTGCGCAGAATGATTTTAGATGTTGATTTAACTGACGTACTGGCGGCCACCACCAAATGCTGAATTTGCCGACGAGTTACAGTGCCGGTACCAGCGCTGGCAAAGCCGATGCGCAATGGTACGCCTTTGCGATACGTCGACAGTAAGGTTAAATCTACATTGAGTAATTGCAGAGTGCCCACCTCGCTCACCGCATAAACCGACAGGGTATCAACAAACTGACGGACAATATCTGGCACGTATTGCTCTTCAAAAATCGCATCTTTTTCTTGATCGGTCAGTGGAACTGGGCGCTCCAAACTGATGGTCATTTTCTTATTAAACCAAGGAAAGTCGATGGTTAGATCGTACTCTTCCATTTTTTGCGCGGTATCGATGGCAGGGGTAAACGGCCGTGCTAGCTCAAACGACATGGTCATATAGCCGGAAAACGCTTGAATGACTTCGTCGGCATGGCTGCCTGCTGGCAAGTCGGCATTCACATAGTTAGTTTCAATGCGCTCGATGGCATCAAAACCTTTTAACAGTTTTCTACCATACATAAAGCGCTGCAAGGTGTGTCGCCAGCGTAGCACTTTTTGATGGTCAAAATGGCTCATGGGCATAGGCACGAATAGACATTCCTGTACATCCACCAAGTTCTGCTCAACCGCATAGTGTTTTAGTACTTCGAAATACTCTACGGTCATGGCATGGCAATGATTATTGTTTTTCACAACCTCAGTTTGCGCCCGCACATCTTCTTGCTGGCCAACTGTTTGGACGACAGTATTACGCTGACTTCTCAAGCTTGACGCCGATTGTGAGGTGCTATCTTGCAAGCGATTTAGCGCGCTAGAGGCTAAATTTCGCGATGATGACTGCGAGGCACTTGAACTGGAATTTGCGCCAGAATGGGCAACGCCACCAGCAACACCAAAAACAATGCCTTTAAAAAAGCCGCCAATACCACCGCCAATGCCACCAGAGCTAGACTTAGTGCGGTTAGACGATGAAGCCTGCATATTTTCATTGAGGTTAGCGCTCATAATTTCAGTAATATCACGGTCGCGCTCAATATTGGCGGTTAAGCTTTCGGTGGCAACAGTCGATTCATCGCGTCGCGCTTGCTCTGTTCTGTCCCAATCTAAAATAGAAATGCGTTTTTCCTGACATGGCGCCAGTGGCAAGCTATAAAGTAAATCCCCTAATGAATAGCCATCTGCTTTCCATTGCTGTTTAAAGTGCAGAATATGTCCATGGGCGATGGTGGTGTTTTCATAAATGGTGGGGGTTTCATCCCAGTCAATGCTGGTTTCTACGGTCAATTCCTGACGCCCTGGGTGATTGCGAATATAGGCGCGCTCTAACGCCAATACATAGCGCTGGCTGGTTTGTATTTCACGCATCAAATGCGTCAGCGTGGATTTAATCTCTTCGTAATTTTCATAAAAGTAGCGATCAATTAGCTCCATGCCAAAGCTAACGCCAGAATTATAGAAATAGTAGTACTCATCAAGTAAGCGGACAAAGCCTGCGATACTGTCGACAAACACTTGGTAATATTCTTTAATCTCAAGAATTTCTGGCAGCGATAAAATGCGAGTATTTGCCAATAAGTTTCGAATTTCTTGATACTTTTGCATTAGGCAAATAATGCCCATGGTTTCCCGTACTGGCTTTATCGGGCAAGGTTCAAACGGCAGGTTTTGATTACTGAGGTTATTTGCTAATTCAACCGCCATTCGGCGCAAGTTTGCTAACAAAATTTCTTTACTGTCTGAATCTGTGGCTTGCTTTTCAACCAGTACAATTACTTTGTCTAACTGGGCGGCAACTTGTTTGATTTGCTTGCTATCCACTTGATTGCCATTGGCAAGCGCTTCAATATCCACCAACACTTTATGCAGGTGCCTCATGGTGTCGCCATCCAGCCTGACTTGCTGTACATTTTTCACAAGCTCTGCCAGTAGGGCATTTATTTTGTCACTTTCAATCGCGTTGTGGGCAGCTAACTTTTCACAGAAGGATTGCTCTTCCTGCACGCCGTTTTTACCGCAATAAGCGGCCGCTAATTTCATTTCCAGCTCTTTGAGTTTTTGCTTACGTTTGTTCTGGGCAATGATCAGCTGAATAATATCTTGATAGTCAAAGCGCATATCTGGCGCGGTAATATCTAAACTGTTTAACACCAGCGGAGCGCGTTGGCCGATATCCAAATTAAGTACATAATTGCGGCGCGTGTAGGCTGGAATTTTCGATACCCGCTGGGCCATTTGGTTGGCAATTTCTACTTTAGCGCCGTTGCCCTTGCTGTCGCCTTCAATCTTTACTCCACCGTTATCATTAATTGGCTGAGCAGGTTTAGCCGCACCGCTATCTTCTTGCACGGCAAAGTTAAGTAATGACATTGAACTAAACGAAGATTTAAGCTTTGCAACGACACCAAAGGCAAGATCTGAATGAAGTTCTAACTGCTTTCTGACCTTATCGGTTTCACTAGCGGTAATGGTCAAACCGCGAATTTCTGGCTCTGTGGTTCGCACCGTTTGGTAAAAACTAAATTCTTCCAGTGTACGATTAGGCACTGTAAAGTCGATACACTTGCCACCCACATCTTGTGAAAATGCGCTGGAATTAACAAGATCGGCATTATCCGGCTGACTTTCTACTTCCGTATCACAGCCGCAGCCTTTTTCATCGTCTAAAGTGGAAAGATCGGTAACTAAAATAACATTGGCAGGGATGCGATTATCATCAAGTGGGATAACTATCGGCTCTTGTTCCATACCAGCAATCACCCCGTAGGCACTACTTGCTACTTGATTGGCAACAGAGCAATAAAAATAGCCGCTTTTATCGGTTTTCGCGGCGGCGATAGCGGTGAAAGACTCCAAACTAAACTCGGTTTCACTGCCTTGCGAGGTAAAAATCAGCACTTGCAAACCAACATTTTTGCCAGCGCCCGAAACATCAACCACCCTCCCTTTGACTTTGATAACTTGTTCGGTAACAGGGCTAATATCGCCCACCGAAACGAGTTTAGGGTTCACTTTAATTTCAAATGGCTGGCTGTTGTCGGCGGAAGTCATATTGATATTAGCGGCATTTAAGCTGCCATGGCTCACATAGAGCTTGGCGAGCAGCTCGCCGTTAGGGGCGTAAACTTCAAGGGTGACGGCTTCATCAACCACGAGGTTTGCCGGTGGGACAAAAAACCGAAACTCACCATTGGCACTTACGTCAACCCTATCTTTGCTAAACACTGCTTGTCCAGCAATTTCGCGGCTATAAGAGACTTTGACAAAATGTCCTTGGTAACCTGAGACCAAGTCACTATCGGTTGAGCTTAAAGGGATTAATTGACCGTTGACACTTAACATATCCATAACACGTCCTTTTCATCATTGAAGATAGAAAACTAACGATTGAAAATTTGACAATAAAAATTGGCGTTACCCAGCACTCATGCCGGATTATTTATGGATAGAAAAACTCTGAATGGGCTGCCTTGTGACACTAATTGATAGTCGTAACTAATGCCTGTAATATCCGGCAGACGCTCCCCAACAACTTCAAACAACGAAACGACTCCGTCCAATACTGCTGTTTTAGAAACTGGGTACCTTGCAGCAAACTTGTTTGCTCAGCTTTAGTGTAGGTGCTGTATGGCCTAGGCTCAATGTGACACCGGTAATTACCGCAGGTGTTTAACCTTACTCCTTGATTTTTCACCAGTTAAAAAGCGCTTCCCTGTTAAAATTACCTAGTGTCACCATTTAACTACAGAAACCTTACTTAAATTATGGATAAATTTACCTTAATTAAAGACCAACGCCCCCGAATCTGCAATTTAGGTCTACACTTAGAAAACACTGATATATCTTTTAGTTAATTACCACTCAATTAAGACTTCATCAGAAAAGTTGATGGTAAAAGTGAGTTAATCAGTTCAGTTTTTAGATAAATAATTTCAAGGATTGCGCTTAAGTAAACGGAGGTAACGATGGCAAAGCAAACCCATGATGTGAACGGCCAACAAAAATCACCTGAAATCGCTAATCAATTGGGCCAGCTAGGCCAACTTCGAGACATTTTATTTGGTGAAGATAAACGTGAATTTGAAGCACATTTTTCAAATATAGAACAATCACTTTCAAACCAAATAGAACAGTTGACCTTGTACGTGAATCAAGAGCTTAAATCTCTGCGCGAAGAAATAGAGAAGCAGGTTCAATTACTTAATAATCAGTTACTTGATAGTGACCATGCGCATAATGAGCGCCAAGATCACATTCAAGCTTTTGTCGATACTACCGCAGATCGATTGTCTAACTTTGAGCAACAAACTCAGCAAACAAGCGAGCAAATCAAACAAAATGCGGCCAATGCCACTCATCAGCTCAATGAGCAGTTATCTCAAGAAATTGCCCAATTAGCAGAGCAGTTTAATGACAAGTTAATGTCCATAACAAGCCAACTTGCCCATGACAAAGCTGATCGCTCTGTACTTGCCAACATACTCAACGCGGCAGCTTCACAGCTCAATGCCTTAGATAGCGCACCAATGACAAACGAAAACCCGAACGAAGCTATGCCTAAAAATAAGCCTAAAACTAACCCTAAAACTAACCCTACAGCGAGCGCTAAAGGGAAAGACCGTTAACGAAAATCGAGCAGGACTTTCTCGCCATGGAAGATAAGCGAACAAGCGAAAACGATATTCATAGCGTGCAGAGCCTACTCTTTGGTGAGCACAACGAACACATTACTGCGGCAGTTCGCAAAGAAGCGCGCGCAATTGTTACCGAAGTTATCACAGAAGCCTTAGATGATAGGCAAAAGATTGATGCGAGTTTAGTAACCACCATTGCCCCTTTGATGGAAAAGGCGATCAGCAAGAGCATCGAAAGTAACAAGGCGAGCATTATTGATTCTCTCTACCCCGTTTTAGGGGGGCTGGTTCGAAAATCTGTCGCGGTATTTTTTAATAGTTTTCTGGCCAAACTCAATTACTTGATTGAACATAGCTTAACCATCAAAGGGTTACGATGGCGAATTGAGGCATGGCGACAAGGTGTTGAGTTTAGTGATTATGTACTAAAGCAATCACTCGTTTATCGCGTGGAAAGCGTTATGCTAATTCACCGACCAAGCGGAACTTTGTTATGTGATGCTCAAGTCGAAAATAGCCAGTGTAATGATCCGGTATTGATGTCAGCTATGCTCAGTGCCATCAATGACTTTATGGCAGATTCATTCAATAGTCAGCAAGATGTGGTACTGGAGTCTATCGCCGCTGAAAATATCACACTCATTATCACCTGTACGCCACACGCAATATTAGCAGGAGCAGTCTCTGGTACCGTACCAAAAGAACTAACCTATTTGCTCCAACAAACATTAGAGGCTATTCACGGTACTTTTACCAATGAACTCGCTAGTTTTAAAGGTGATACATCTACGCTTGAGCAGGTAAAACCTGAGCTTGAATCTTGCCTTATTGCTGAATTACAGCCTAAACAAGCCTCCAGCAAAGCCCATTGGCTAGTGGTTATCTTGCTCATCACAACCACCCTAGTTTTCGGTAATAAAGCATTTAATACTTGGCAACAATCTACCCTTGTTACAGCTATCGAAGCACTACCTGTACCTCCGGGTGTTGTAATTCAACAGCTTGAGTGGCACGAAGATAAGCTATATATCAATTACTTGCGAGATCCTACCGCGGTTGAGCTTTCAGATTGGTTAAACAGCCACCTAGCCAGCCAAAATCCGCTCAGTGAAAAGCTACTTAGCAAGCAGTACGATCCGGCGCAATTGATGTTAATTGAAACCCCTTTTATTTCATTAGCACCAGAGCTAATCAATCAAAAGGTTGCTCATCTATTAGCTGATACCCAACTAACCTACGTTACGGAAAATCAAAACCTAAAACTCAACGGCACTGTTGATAGGTTTACCTTTGCCAATTTGATGGAGAGGTTAAGGCTACTTCCAGGATTATCGAATATAGATACAAATGACGTGTTGGTTACTGGCAACGCCTTATCAAACGAGGAAAAGCAGCGATTAATGCTTGATAATATGCTCGCTAATTTAGCGCTTTCACCTATCGATTTTGCTACCAAGTCGGCAGAGTTAACCGCTGAAATGCAGCTAGTGTTATCCGAACTAGCAAAACAACTCACAAGCATAAACACATTGAGTAACTCACTTGGCGTTAAACTGGGCATTATCCTTACTGGTTACAGCGACAGCACTGGCAGTAAAGCGCTTAATCTTGAGCTTAGCCAGCAGCGCGCAAACAATGTTAAAGCCGCCCTGATTTTGCGAAATGTTCCTAGCAATCTTTTATTTGCCGTTGGCATTGGCGAGTTACCACTAACCCAAATATCCAGTGCCAGCAGAAAGGTGCTAGTTTCAAGCATCACCTTGGCAAGCATTGAGGAGTGAAGTATTCATGTATTGTCAAAAAGTCTGCTTAATTGGCGCCTCTGCGGTCGGAAAAACCAGTTTAGTTCGGCACTTTGTAGATGGCATTTTTGCCGATAAATACCTAACGACCATTGGTGTAAAAATTGACAAACATCAAGTGGTGACCAAGCAAGGTGAAGTGCAGTTACTGATTTGGGACATTGAAGGCACTGACCGGTTCTGTGGTTTTAATACTCGCTATTTAAATGGGGCCAACGCTTATATTGTGGTGCTCGACCAAAGCAGGCCTAAGTCGGCAGTTGATGCCCTTACCTTATTATCAATGGCGAAAGACTACTCTGACGCGCCTGCTTATCTCGCCATCAATAAATCCGATTTAAACGGCCAACTATCACAAGATTTACACGCCCAACTAGAGAACGCAGGCTTTGCCCAAGTCATCAACACGAGTGCCAAAACAGGTGAAAATGTAGAACAACTGTTTCGCTCAATTGCCGAACAAGAAGTAGTGAGGTAAAGCCGATGGAACATGACCTAAAACAAGCCCTGACAGTACTCAATTGTGCTGTTTTTAAATACTTGGGCAGTGGACAGTTTGCAAAGGTATTCAACGATCTGCCTTGGATTGCCACACTACTGCCGAATTTGCCTGCAAGTTCAACATCACTGCATATGCTTGGCAACTCGCTTTTTCTTGACGACTTTATTCGCGACGCTAAATCCTTTTGGCACCAACAACAGGAAGCTCAATTAAATTCCGGCATATGGACTGAGCCTCAAGCCGATGGCCAAGCCAAGCACTACGAAGCCCAAGCAATCAACTGTGATGCTGGCCAATACTTAATCATTAAAAACTTAGCCTCAGAATTTGATGAAAAACAGAAAACCCTGCAATTAGCGCGCGAACTTGTGCTTGCCAACGAGAATATTGTTGCAAACCACCAATACGCGCAAGAGCGGCTAGCTGCGCTAGTGGCAGAGCCTGAAAGTGCCCCGCAACTCATTCAATCAGTGTCTAAAGTCGTGCAAATGATCAATACCGCGATCCTGATTTGTGACAACGATATGCAGTGCATATTGGACAACCCGGCAACAAGACAGTTATTTAATCCCAGTAGCTTAACGCAAGGTGAAACGGCGATAAGCACCTTGCTCGCACTCATTGAAAAGCAATACCCTGAGTTCCAATTTAGCCAGCTAAAACAGCAAGCTTGGCAAGGCGAACTATGCTGGATGAGGCCCCCTTTTACCATGAAATGGCTAATGGTATCGGCGATTCCTGTCAGTGATGGCAACTCATCCGCTTGCCAATGGATATTTATTATCAGTGACATTACCCAACTTAAACACCTGCAAGAGCAAAACGAGAAGCTTACGCTAATTGACCATCTGACCGAGCTGCCTAACCGCCAATTTTTCTGGAACGCCTTAGATACAGCGATTGCTCGCAACTATTCGTGTTATGTACTGTTTATTGATATCGAACACTTTCGAGTCGTTAACGATGAATTAGGACATCGTATTGGTGACGAAGTGCTGTTGTTTATTGCAGAGCAGTTACGCTCATCAATTAAAAACAGCGATATCGTTGCCCGTATTGGCGGCGATGAATTTGGCATTCTGCTTTATGGTATAGAGAGTGATGATGATTGCGAGCAAATATTGTCTCGCTTAATTCGCTCAACCCTGCATTTACCCAATCATATTCACGAAAAAATTAACCAAGTCAGCTTAACCTTAAAAATTGGCGCAGCCGCGTATCCACGTGATGGTCAATCGGTTGAACGGCTGATCAAATGTGCCAATATCGCCACGAACCACACTAAGCAGACCAAAGGGTTAGCCTATAGCTTTTACAATGCTGAAATGGAGCTTGATATGCAGCGCATGTTAACGCTCAAAAAGGAAATTGATTTAGCGTTAGAGCACAACCAATTTGAGCTCTACTTTCAGCCAATTTATGCCATGCCAACGAAAACCATCACTAAGGCAGAAGTGCTGATTCGCTGGCATCATCCTGAATTAGGTTTGGTGAGCCCTGCCAGCTTTATTCCGCTAGCAGAAGAAAGCGGCTTAATAATTCATTTGGGCAAGTGGATTTTCGAGCAGGCGTGTCAAGCACTGAGTGAATTGCACCATCAAGGTCATCAAATGACGCTAGCGGTTAATTTATCGCCACGCCAGTTTAGTGACCGTAACTTAGCCACCTTTATTGAAGAAACTATTGCCGCATTTAACATTGCGCCTGAAAACATAGAGCTTGAAGTAACAGAAGGCCTGTTAATTTATAATTTCGACAGTGTGTTAGCGCAATTAACGCAACTGAGAAAAATCGGCGTAAAACTCTCGGTCGACGATTTCGGTACGGGTTACAGCTCTCTTAGCTACCTTAAACGTTTGCCGATCAATACCCTAAAAGTTGATCGCTCTTTTGTTATCGATTTAGCGACAGATAATAGCGACAAAGCGATCGTGTCTGCTGTTATTTCAATGGCGCACGAGCTCAACCTAGCCGTGGTAGCAGAGGGCGTAGAGCAAGAAAGCCAGTTACAATTTTTGCTTGCTCATCATTGCGACTTTATTCAAGGCTTTTTATTTTGCCAACCACTTCCTTTTGACAAACTTTGTCAGCAGCTAGCAAGTCCTTTAACCACTTGATATAAAAAGGTTAACAATTAAGAATTAACTGCTGTATCGCAACACCCTATGGTTTGATGTATTAGCCCCTTTCAGAACGTCTCTAACTAATCCGAAGTCATTTACCACTTTTTAGACTACTATCGACCTCAAACTGGTTAAATACTATACTAAAAAGACTAAATTCATTAAGAGGTGGCCGAATGGAATCTAGGTCAAAAAAGTTGAGCACCGAAGAGCGCAGACATAGCCGAGCAACTGAAGGTGAGTTGCTGAGTAATATGACCATGTCGCAAAAGTTTTCAGTGAATAGCTTAATTCAATATGGTTATCACTTCGCCTTTACCCGCGGCTCAGAGCATGGCACCCTAGCGGTATTACTCTGCGGTAATAGTGTTGCAACGGTAGACGAACAAGGCGAAATTAATACCTCTCCAGGGCTATCATTGCGACCTTATAACTAAGTCGACAAAAAAGTTTTAAACGGGTTATCAGCTCTGAACTGGCGAATAGTTAGCGAATAATTACTAAATAACTAGCAAGTAAATGTGTTGCTTAACAAGCAGTTGTAATTCAAACATTCAAGATATTTATTTTTAAAAGTTATAAGTGAAATAATTTAACCCGTCGAGTGATTTCTTCTCAATTGTCATCCTGCTTTAGTGCATTTATTCTAACAGCGTTTTCGAAATCTCCCCCGATTTCTAAACCATTAGACACTTACTTTATTTGTCAGGGCACTTTTTTAGTGCCCTTTTTTTTGCCCAATTCGCACCAATTTGGTTCGCCTGCATCGCGATAGCGCAGGAAGACTCGCCAAAAAATAGCACACCTACTGCAATCATCTGTTTTTAATAAGAAAAACCTCATGGTCTAGGTATTGCTTAGCTAAAGATGATTTTCTAGCAAGGACTCTATGTAGCTTTATTTTTCATCATGAGCATTCAAACTCCAATTCGAGGTCTCAGATCTTTCTGCATCGCCGCCAAATGTTTAAGCTTTAAGCATGCAGCATCTCAGCTTTTTTTAACCCCTTCTGCGGTTAGTCACCAAATTAAGCAACTTGAAGATCAACTCGGTACTCAACTATTTAAGCGCCAAACGCGCTCAATCGAACTGACCAGTGCAGGTAAGCAATTTTATAACTCAGTTTATCCAATAATCACCAATTTAGAGCAAACCATTGCTGACTTTACTAATAGCCAGCAAAACAAGACGATAACGATCAGCCTGCCAGAATTTTTCGCTAGCGAGCTATTTGTCCCAAAGTTAAGTGAGTGGGCGGAGCTTAATCCAGACATTAATTTACAGTTGGAGACAGTGAAGTCTGCAAGCCAAACCCCAGCGACAGCGGATTTGTCGATTGTATTAGCCAACGGCAAACCTAATGGCAGTGTGGTACACGAATTATTTCCTATCCGATATGTGCCAGCTTGCAACAAAAAGCTATACCGAAAGTGGGCTGCACATGGCGAAGATGCGTTAAGCTCAGTTCCATTGATTTTGCACCAAGCGCGCCCGTGGTCATGGCACCAATGGGCTGATAAAAATGATGTTCCGAACTTTGATCCGAAACAAATTATCCAATTTGATAGCATGTTCGGCGTTGCTCGTGCTGCCCAACAAGGCATGGGGATAGCGCTAGTGCCAATGCCGATCAGTAAAGCATGGTTTAGTGAGCAGTTGTTAGTAAAACTATTTGATCGCGAATTAGTGACCAATGATAAGTATTTTCTTATCCAGCATGAACATATCGAAAGTGCCGATGAGCTAACAACTTTTGCCAACTGGGTGAAAGATAATTTTGCTGACTAGCTGCTAACAGGTCGTCATTGTAGACCATGGTTTTAGTCAGGTGGCATATGTTCATTAATGCTCAAGCGTTAATTCTAACGTTTCCCATATACTCGATATAACTGAGCACACATCGTATTTTAGCCGCTCAAAAAAAAATATTTGATGTAAAACATCGACAGGCGAAATTAATTCACTTAACAGGTGCGTTTTTATCGTTTGTCAGACTACGGCTCTTCTTTCTAAAGTTAGAACGTCACCGCGTGGTGACGAATTTACAACTCTAAACCAAACTTTAGATAAGGAGAGCACCATGAAATCACGAATGGGTAAAATGTCCATGTTTGCCTTGCTGCTTGGCACAACTGCCAGCGCGGTCGCGGTAGCAGCGAAAAGTGTCGCAACAGAAGCAAAACTTAACGGACTCAAATTGGCAGTCGTCAAGAATGCTATCGGCTCTAACGAGATTGTCGAAGGCAAGTATCAACTAGGGTTATCTAAGCTGAGCTCAGCGCCCAAAGACCTTGCCTCTAGCTACAATCAAGAAATGGGCATGTGCGTTGCGAACATTAAGCTTAACAAGTTATCACTAGCTGATAGCGCTTGTAGCAATGCCATTAGGCAAATTGACAAAGTTAATGGCCCTACTCACCAAAAGCAGTATTTAAAGTCTTTAGCCTACAGCAATCGCGGTATTGTTCGCTATTTAGCTGATGACAGCTTAGGCGCTTATGAAGATTTTACGAGTGCCTTGCTGGTTGATAATAACACCATAGTTAAAGGTAATTTATTGACCTTTAAACAAATGGCTTTTACCACTAACCACCAAAGTACGGCACGCAATAATGCCATCTATCAAGTGAAGCACTACAAAACTCAAACAACAGCGAGCCTGAGCGAGTGATAACGGCACTTGTTAAGCCATTAAAACTTACGATAACAAACCGTAGTAACAAATATGAAGTAATGGAGGTTCATAATGAATAAATTACTGGTGGGTAAAACAACCGCCCCTAAAATGCCGCTAATCGATGTATGTTGTGGTTTTACTATCAGCACTACTCAAATGGATCATCACCGACAGCGACAGCTAGTTTTACAATAACGCCAACACTAAGGTAAGCTGTACTAGTTCAGACTTGATCTGACAGTTACCCGTTTTTCAATCGGTGACTGTCAGTTTAGATTTGAGCTAAATTCTTCTCAGCCCAAATCGATTTTCCATCAAGTAATGTTTCAAGTGGCGTTCTGCCACAGCACATTTTGCCCTGATGAGTTCGATCATTATTGTAATAAACCATCCATTCGTCCAGATCCTTTTGTAATTCCTCTAACGAGCCATAGAGCCTCTTACGGAACGTAACCTGATAAAACTCCTGCAATATTGTTTTGTGGAAACGTTCACAGATACCATTTGTCTGCGGTGACATCGCTTTCGTTTTTGTATGATCGATATCATTTATTGCTAGATAAAGCTGGTAATCATGATGTTCAACCTTGCCACAATACTCAGTGCCTCGGTCTGTGAGAATGCGTAACATTGGTAGCTCGTGCTGCTCGAAGTAAGGCAAAACCTTGTCGTTGAGTATGTCAGCAGCAGTGATTGGCGTTTTCGTTGTGTAGAGCTTGGCAAATGCAACCTTGCTGTAAGTATCAACGAACGTCTGCTGGTAGATACGGCCAACACCTTTTAGATTACCCACATAAAACGTGTCCTGTGAGCCTAGGTAGCCCGGATGAGCCGTTTCTATCTCGCCACAAGCTTCATCATCGTTCTTTTTCTTCTCAAGTGCAGCAACTTGAGCATCGGTGAGAATGATGCCGTCGTTAGCGACTTTCTCTTCAAGCGCTTTCAGCCGTTTTTTGAAGTTTTCTAAGTCATGGCGCAACCAGATTGAACGCACGCCACTGGCAGATACAAATACGCCTTGCTTACGAAGTTCATTGCTGGTTCTGACTTGGCCGTGCGCGGGGTATTCAATGGCATAATCCATTACTGCTTTTTCGGTTTTTTCATCAACACGATTTTTTATATTTGGTTTTCGGCGGGACTTATCAATAAGCGCATCAATGCCGCCATCTTCAGCCAGCTCTTGATAACGATAAAATGTATCTCGTGATACGCCCATCACTTTGCAAGCTCTGGATACATTACCAAGTTCTTCAGCTAGGTTGAGCAAACCTGCTTTGTGTTTAATGATTGGATTGTTAGTATGAAGCATGAGAGTTACCTCTTTGTTTGTTTTGATTAAAGATTCAGCACCTTTATCAAAACGGGTAACTCTCTACTTTTCAAGAAGATGTGTCAGATCTTGTCTGAACTAATTCAGGTAAGCCTATGCAGTTTATCCAATAAACCGTGGTTACTCGAATTTGGTAGCCACTTAATTTCTTCCCGTTTTATATTATCGCTGGCCAAATATCACTATATGGCTTGCTGAAGCATTCCCGTTAACTTAAATCATTGATAGATTGCCATCTGCCCCTAGCAAAAACCCTGCACTCGCTGTTAAAATCTAGCCATTGGATCATTGTAAATAAGAAGCAAACATAAGATGGGTAGAGCGTTTCAAAACCGAAAAGAGTCTATGGCGAAAACCGCCGGTCAAAAAACTAAAGTTTATTCAAAATATGGTAAAGCAATTTACGCTGTTGCCAAAAGTGGTGGTGTTGACCCTGACGGCAACTTAGCACTACGTAGCTTAATTGATAAAGCAAAGAAAGATCAGGTACCAACGCACGTTATCGACAAAGCAATTGATAAAGCAAAAGGTACTGGCGGTGAAGACTATTCAGAAGCCCGTTATGAAGGCTTTGGCCCTGGCAACTGCATGGTTATTATCGATTGTTTAACTGACAACGGTAACCGCACCATCAAAGACGTTCGTCAATGCTTTACTAAAACCAATTCAAAAATTGGCTCAACTGGCACAGTGTCTCATATGTTTGATCACCAAGCAGTATTTGCCTTTAAAGGTGAAGACGACGAAACTGTACTAGAAAACCTTATGATGGCTGATATTGACGTTACTGACGTTGAGCTAGAAGACGGCATTATTACCGTTTATGCGCCGCACACAGAATTCTTCAAAATAAAAACTGAGTTTGCCAACAGCATGCCAGAATTCGATTTAGAAGTAGAGGAAATCACTTGGGTTCCGCAAACATACACCGACGTTACTAGCGAAGAAGATATCGCTAACTTCGACAAATTTATTGCTATGCTAGAAGATTGTGAAGATGTACAACACGTCTACCACAATGCTGATGTTAAAAGATAATTAGCACTTAATTGTCATAGTAAAACTGAGATAAAAAATGCCAGCCTCTTTTCAAAGAATTTGGCATTTTATTTACTTAATTCGCTATAAATGACAACCAGTTAGCCGATTAGCTAATTGGGTAGAGTTCACTAATCATTTCGCACATCTTCAAATAAACGATAGCGAATATCAGATAAATAACCTAACGCATAAAGTAAGAGAGCGAAGTTAAGATCACCATTCATTAATGTCTGTGAGATACCAACTTCACTCACACTCAATACAACTATTGTCATAATAGTCGCTATTGACCAAGATAGTTTTAAGCCCCATGAGTAGTCACCAAAAAGCCACTGCTTTATGGTACGTTTTTCGCGCGTAGTCTCCAAAAATAACCTCCTATTAATTCCTGGTAACGTACAAATTTTCATCCTACATTCAATTGCTTGGCTACTCAAGCCAACAGAAAATAGTAATGTAATTTATGGTATTTGGTTGGATTAGTTTGATTGAGCCTGAGCTAGGCGCTCTTCTAAAAGCTCTAAGCGGCGGTTACACATTGCCAAGCGTCTGTGTAAAAAATTGAACGCAACAAGTAATAATACAAAAGTAAAAGTGAGCTCTTCTCTGATTAAGCATGCAACCAAAACAATCACCAAAAAGATACTTTCAGCACTCCAAAGGTACTTACTCTCTTTTTCGATTTGATTATCTAAATATTCATTACTGTATAGGCTCATAGCATCGTCCTTGCGTATGTTATATCACTCATTTTAATCTGTATCATAACAAAGCTAGCACCTTAATAAAAAAGCAATTATTAAAAAAACAATTAGCTAGCAAGCTTTACCAGATAATGAGCCACTAGACATCAATGACTAGTGGCAATTGGAATTTAAAACTGATGCGGTCTTTGGGTTAGTTCATTTATAGGCTCAGTGGTTAATTTATTGAATAGTTATCAATCGCTGACGCTTAGCTGCAAGTTTCTCCGCTGCAAATGGTGCCACCTTTTCCAACACTTCCCTGCTACCTGATTCACTTTTCGCAAAAAGTTTTGCCGACTGAATGACCCAATGGCCATCATAGTTAGCCAGTGTGAACTGATACTCACCGGATATTGACCAGTAGTATGACTTCCCCAGCCAATGGCTGGCGGTAAAATCGACATTCACCTGTGCATTCTTTTGATGCTCACTATTTTGCTGTGCACTCTTTTGATGAGCAGCGATTTCAAGCTGCGAAACACGCATATTGCTTAGCTCATGAAAAGTGGTGTCGAAGCCAGGCAAAAAGCCCGCCCACTGCTGCATTAATGCCTGATTAGTCACAATTTGCACTTCGCCGCCAAAAAGCTCGGTGTAATCCAAAGTCACTTCTGGAGCGAATAGTGCGCCTAAATACTCAAAAGCACTTTGATCAGCCAGTGCCGAAAAGCTGTAAATAGTGCTTCTAATTTTTGCCTCATCTTGGGTTAGCTGTTGCGTTCTATTTTGGCTAATATTTTCCGAGCCTTTACGCTCAGGGCTTTGTGTTGCTTGGTTTGAATGAGCTGTCATCATTACGCTCCATAGTATTAGAATTGCCAATAACTTATTCATCGCAGATCTCTTTCATGAGTTAAGTTTTGCTTGGCCTATGCTTCGTTTAAGGTAATACCAATTGAATTAATTAATTGTTCAATTCAGAGCGCTGTCAGCAGTGGGAGAACAAACCAAATTTTTGTTGATATAGTTATTCTACATCTCATCAATTTGGCGCAGTTATCGCGACGCTGACATGCTCCCAAAGGGCGAGTTTAAAAGGCTCATATGCTGCGTTATTGATTTTGACAAGGGAACCACCATTCTCTGCAATCAATGCCTTGCCTCTGAGCCTTTTAATTCTCGCTGAATGATTAAGTATTTATTTCAATTGGTATAGCTCCTACACAGGCCAGTATTTTTTTAATCAGTTCAAAATTACAAATACTTGCTAAAGTGCTTATCAATTGCACCAACTGCTTTGTTAACGGCATCCGCTTGGTCATAGAAGTCAAATTGGCTAATGCCGTCAAACCATACCGCTTGCACATTATCGCCAGCGTTTTCTAAATACTGCTTAGCACCTGCAGGTAGAGCCATCGCCTCTGACGCAACCATTAATACGGGCTTATCTTGGGCATTTGCTGTGGCAAGCGCATCATAATTAAGCCAGCCTTGCCATGAAGCAACATTAAATAAATTGTCATAAGCAGGAATCAAGCCGCGGTCAGTTTCGGTGTAATATGGCGCTTGATACATCAAGGCACTTTGATTGGTTAAACTAGCCGCCTCAATGGTAACTGGCTGTTCTTTTTGTGCAGCCTGCTTTGCCGCTGCTAACAAGCTAGCAACATTTTCTTCACCGCCATAAATTGCTGTTGCCAGCGCTTTGTCATGCAGCCAAGGCGCTACAACGGCAACGGTTTTAACATTTGAATTTGCTAGCGCGGCATCGAGCATGTAGCCAGACGAAGCACAAATACCTAACCCTGCGATTCGCTCAACATCTAGTTGCGTCAGCTTGCTCTGTTTGCTTGCAAGCGCGCTAATAACGGCCTGAATATCTTCAATTTTACGCTGGGGATCTTCAAGGTACTTAACCTTGTCGCTTGACTGACCCCAACCACGAAAATCAAAGGTCAATGCCGCATACCCTTGTTCTGCCAAAGCTCTGGCATACACAGCTGGCATTTGTTCTTTGACCGTAGTCCAAGCGCCAGTAACCAATACCACTGGTAACTTTTCAGTGCTTTCTTGATGACCACTTGGCAAGTATAGATTTGCAGCAAGCTTGCCAACACTTGTCTCTAATTTAATTTGTTGCATAATATTTTCCTCACTGATAGATGATGACTTAATTGCCGCAGCACTCGCATGTATTGATAACGCTGCTGTCAGACCAAGTAGTATTTGCTTAAACATAACCTTATCTCACTCCTCTGGTTAGGAATTGAGCACTAGTTTATAGGCGAGTGTGTAAGGGATATTGAATATTCGTGCTTAGGGTTTTGTAATTTATTGCAGCTAGATTATTTACAATTAATTACTATTCAGCGTGAAACAACAAACAAGTGATAAATGCGCTAGAAAGATCAATATTAAGAAGCGCTCTGACTCATAAGAGCAATGATTGAGTAAAACAAAGATGAAATCCAAGCTAGAGTTTTTTCAAGCGACTAATGAGCAGCTGTCTGACTGTGGGCAGGTGCTAGATATCGAGCTTTCCAGTGAGGCACTTGGCTGGCAAGGAGTTATTCTTGAAAAAGGCAGCTCTCCGCATTTTTATCCGCAGAATGTATACACACCTTACTTCTACTTTGCCCTAGCATTGGAAGAAGAATTACATTGGCAAGTCGGCGAACAGCACAATGAGATCACGCTTAAAACAACGCCCGGCAATATCTGGATAAACCCGCCCAAAACGCCTTTTACTCACGATATTTCAGAGCCTTGCTACTTTGTTATTCTGGCAGTTGAAGCATCCACTTTTCTCAATAGTTGCCCGCTTAATATTGACTCAAAAAAGCTTAGCTTTCTGAATAATTACAATGTTATCGACGAAACTATCAAAGGTATTATTGAATTGTTTTTGTTGGAGGTTGCTGCTCAAGGACGCAACGGAAAGGTTTATCTCAACCAATTGTTAGCCCTACTGAGCACACATTATATTCAGCACTACTCTAACTATTTTGATTTACAGAATAGCCAGCAGCGTATTTCTAAATTTGAGCAACGACAAGTAGACAAAGTCGCCAGTTATATTCAAACACATATTGGTGAAGCCGTTACCGTGGACGACCTAGCGGAACTACTTAATTGCAGTAAATTCTATTTTCTTCGGGAATTTAAGAAGTTTACGGGATTAACCCCCTATCAATACTTGATGAACGAAAGGTTAAGTAAGGCCAAAGCTATGCTCACTCAACCTAATGCCCGCATCGCTGAAATAGCCAGCGCTTTGGGGTTTAATGATCAAGCGCATTTCACCCGCACGTTTAAAAGCCATTTTGGAGTGACCCCAGGGCAGTTTATTAAAAGCGACTAGGGCTTGATTAAGCATAATCAACCAAGGGTTAACCATAACTAGCTTAGGTTAAGATAGTTATGGTTAAGATAGAGAATGCTTAGAGATAAACTCGCCTTCAAGCGGCTCAGGGGAGCGCCCATTCACTTCGTCGGTCAGCCATTCTAGGTAATCATCAAATGCCATAGGTTTAGCATAGAAGTACCCTTGCCCTATATCACAACCAAACTGCCTCAATAGATTTTCATCTTTTTGGCTATTAATCCCTTCAGCAACCACTTCAAGTCCTAAGCCTTTAGCCATTCGAACCGTCGTTTCCGCAATGGTTCTGCGCTTCTTATCATCGCCAACGTCCTGAACGAATTGGCGATCAACTTTTAGCTCCTTAAATGGTAATTCACTAACGTAGGCCATCGACGCATAACCAGTGCCAAAGTCATCAATACTAATGGTAACACCAAGCTCGGTGAGCAATTCAATGACCTCTAATGCTTGAGCATTATTGGTGATCGTGGCCGATTCTGTTAGCTCAAACACTATCTTATTGGCGGCAATTTCAGCTGCTTCGATTTCAGCGGCAACATATTCGTAAAAACCTTCTGCACAAATATCTTTGCCACTAATATTGATTGATACCATGTGATGCTTGTAACCCTGTGCCAACAATACACTGTGCTGAGCAATGGCCTGCTTAATGACCCAACGAGTGAGCTTGTTAATTAAGCCCATATCTTCGGCAACGGGAATAAACGCTGTTGGTGGAATAAAGCCTTGTTCGCTTAGGTTCTCGCCATCGTAATGCCAACGAATTAAACACTCACTACCGCAAACACGCATGGTTTTTAAATCCACTTGCGGCTGATGATAGAGCTCAAAGCTCCCCTGCTCGATTGCAGCATTAATTTCAGCAGCAAGCTTTAACCGATAGCCGCTGTTATCTGACTGAAACTCTTCATATACTGCCCACTTGCCGGTGCAATTTTCTGCGTCGGGCAATGCCATTTGAGCTTTGTTCAATAAGATAAATGGCAAGTTACCGTGCTCTGGGTAGCTGGCCACACCGATATTCGCTTGTAGCGGTATTTGCAGCGCTTCAATACGGTAAGCTTCTTCGACCAAAGTGTTGATAGAAGAGACAATGGTATCTAATGCTTGCTGGTTTTTCTGTTCGTTAACTACAATTGCCAACATATTACCTGCGACCAAGGCAATCTTCTCACCTCTCATGCCTATTGGCTCAATTGCATCGTTATAAGCAAAAAGTGGCGTGAGCTTTTCGTAGATTCGCTTAAATAAAGCGGTATTCATCGCATCATTAACATAAAGTGCAACACGCTCAATATGCTCAGGTTTAATCACCAACACATGCAAATGCGCATCAGGCGTTTGCATTAACTTATACAAGGAGCGCTCAAAAACATTTTTACGTGGTATTCCAGAGCCTGAGTGGTAGCTCATTTCGGCTATTCGTTCAGCTTCATGACGGCGCATACGCTCGGCAAGCGCAAACGACATTAGAGTGATTTCACACAATACGGCAAGTAAAAAGGCGTTAACTAGTATGAATGAGTAGTCAATATAGCCAAATAAAGTTAGTTGTTGAGCTCCTGCTCCTACCAAAAGTGGAATCCATGAAACAACATAATATCGAGCCCATGAAAACTCACTCTTTAGTTTGAGTATGACGAGACAAATTGAATACGCATAATATATAGGTACTAAGCTAAAAAAAATAATAGCTCTCTCTGTATGCGGTATAAACAACCCAATAGCACTGAGACAAATAAGCAAGTAGACACTTACTTGGCCAATTTTAAACAGCTTGCCGTTGTCTTCATTGAACTTTAAAAAGTACAAGGTAAACAGCACCAAAAAGCTCAGTAAGTAATAATGGAAGAACAGCGAATGTGTATTGAGCAGCTCTTGGGTCTCAGGGCTAAACAGTATGTAGCCGTATCCGTTTACCGTGGCTAAGACTAAAAACGCAGCGAGCAAGTAACCGATATAAATTAAATACACCTTGTCTCGAATGGCGTTAAAAATCACTAAGTTATAAAGACCAATCACAGCAAGCACACCGATAACGACACCAAACAGTACCCTTGTTAGCGCTTGTTTAGTCTTAAACTGTTCAGCTTGATGCCACACTAACGGAATATTCGGTGGGCCACCTGCTTTTAACTTAAGTAGTAACTCAATATTTTGTTTGGCACTAAGGTTAATATTCAAATGTGGGAAGGCTGTGGCGCTTAACGTTCCTTGATTTAACGCAGCTAAAGGCGAGTTTACTACACTTGAATATTGATATGCCGCCAGCTCTGTCAACATTGAATTGTCGATATGCAACACTAAGGCAGCATCATCTAACGTCTGATTAGATAGTGAAAACCTAACCCAATAAGCACTGTCGCCTAGCTCAAAAGGAATATCATTAGGCTCTGAGGAAATAAAACCAGCTTCACGTTCGCGCACTTGGCTAGCTGATAATTGATTGCTGTCGTCAACATAGTAACTCGTTGCCACTTCAATATTGGCTTGTGTTCGCGCTAACTCTCTCGTGTCTAATGTACTTAAATGCTGCGTGGCAGCAAAACCAATCGCAGCAATAACTAAAGTGAGGAGACAAACAAATGAGTAACGTAACCAAATAGATTTAGACAACTTACCGCCAACCATTATCAATTAAACTTTCAGGCATGAACCTAAGATTATAACGATTTACAGCAAAAATTGCTGGCTAGAAATACGATTAGGGACTCAAGGTATAAATTTTGTGATGAATTGCAATAACTTAAGCGCTTCTATAAAAACTTGTTCAACAGTTTATTTAGCAAAAGCACAAACTAGCTAAAACATAAAATCTATACTTAAGTAGCAGTAAACGTTAATATTTTACAATTGATTGTCATTGGGTCCTTAGTTTGAAATCAAAACCTACTTCTTTTGACATAGCTTTTCGTGCAGGTGTCTCGCAGTCAACCGTCTCGCGAGCATTAAGAAATAGCCCACTAGTTAACGAAGAGACGCGCTTGAAAGTGCAGGCAATTGCTCGTGAACTCAATTACAAAGTGGATAAAAACGCCAGTAACCTGCGTTCACAGCAAAGTAGCACCTTAGCGTTATTGCTTTTTGAAGATCCGACTAACGATGATTCATTAATTAACCCTTTTTTCTTGTCAATGTTGGGTAGTATTACCAAAGCATGCTCAGACAAGGGCTACGACCTGCTCGTTTCTTTTCAGCAAATGAATGATGACTGGCATGCCGAGTTTGAAGACTCGAACAAAGCCGACGGCATAATTCTACTTGGCTATGGCGACTTTGTTGATTACGAAGAAAAACTTATCCAATTAATTGAGCAAGATACCCGCTTTGTCCGCTGGGGTGCAGAAGTAGAGTCACTGCCCATTGTCTCGATTGGTTGCGATAACTTTCACGGAGGCTATCAGCTAACCGAACATGTGATCATGAATGGCCGCAAGCACTTTGCTTTTTTAGGCGAAGCATCTAGCCATGCGCCAGAGTTTTTTGATCGCTATAAAGGTCATTGCAAAGCACTTACCGACAACCAGCTTAGTGTCAATCAAGCCTGTCAAATTGACGCGATATCTACCGAAGATTCAGGTTACAAAGCAGCACTAGCACTTATCGAAAGTGGTGAACCATTTGATGCCATCTTTGGGGCGAGTGACTTAATTGCCATTGGTGCAATGCGAGCCTTGCAAGACAATGGCTACCAAGTTCCTGAGCAGGTTGCTGTGATTGGTTTTGATGATATCCCAATGGCAAGCTTTACCTTCCCATCACTTACAACGGCCAAGCAAAATACTAAGCTTGCTGGTGAACTATTGGTTGATAGCTTGATTAAGTTAATTCAAGGTGAACCGGTAAAAACCACTTTGATGCCAACAAACTTAATCGTTAGAAAGTCCTGTGGCAGCTAGCTAATAGAAAAAGTTAGTAGCAAATACTAGCTGCAAAGATTCACCACCACTCCCAGCTTAAGATTCGTTAAGGAACTCCCGCACGCGTACTCACTACTGTTGAGTTATTTAAGCTTATGTCATTGAAAGTTAACCGTTTGTTAATTGAACGTTCAATAAAGCTCAACAGATTTGTCATAAACCACTCGTAGACTGCTGCCTCGTTCATTAAGACCAACGCGTGCAACACATAGCAGCTGGTGCTTTCCAGCTTTTATGTGTTGCACGCCCAATAAATAAAATACTATCGAGGACTCTCATGTCTACGCGCACAAATAATAAGTCATTACTTGCTTCAGCCATTGCTATCGCACTAGCCTCACCGCTCGTTATGGCCGATAACACCGACGAAGAACAAATGATTGAAGAAATCACTGTGGTTGGTAAAAGCGTTTCTTATGCAAACAACGAAACGCCAGAAGAAATGTTCAAACAGCAGTCGGCAATGACCAGCACTTTGGCGGTTATTGATAATTTACCGGGCGTATTAATCAACGAGGGCGACACTTTTGGATCTGACGACTGGTCAACAACCGTTTCAATTCGTGGTTTCCAGTTAAGCCTAGACGAGCAACAAATCGGCATTACCATTGATGGTATTGCAAACGGTAACTCAAACTATGGTGGTGGTGCGAAAGCCAATCGCTACATCGACACTGAAAACCTAGGTGTAGTGCAAGTTTCTCAAGGTACTGCGGACATTGCCTCTCGCTCTCATGAAGCATTAGGTGGATCATTAAACTTCACGACCTCAGATCCTGAGCAAGAAGAAAAAGCGACGGTCAGTTTAACGCTGGCGGATTTTGATGGCCAAAAGTACTTCGCTCGTTACGATACTGGCGAAATATTCAAAGACACTTTCGCTTGGTTTAGCTTATCTAGCACAGAAAGTAGTGACTGGATCCAACAGGCTGCCGAAAACGAGCGCGATCATTACGCTGCGAAAGTCATCAGCGCCGTTAACGGTATTGATTTAACCGCTTACGTTTCTTATGACGATACACATGAAGACAATTACCAACGAGTGAGCCTTGCTGGTTTTGAACAAAACCCAGAGTGGGATGGCCTAACAGAAGACTGGACAGGCATTCCTTACGTTGACCAAACATACCGCCGTGGTTGGTCAACACTGCGCGAAAATATTTTCGGGTATTTAAAAGCCGCTTACGTAACCGATAGTTTTGAAGTGTCGGGCAACGTTTACTTTCACGACAATTCAGGCCGTGGTGATTGGGTTCCACCTTACCTAGTCGACGTAAAAGATGATGGCGATGCTGGCCATTCAGAGCTTGTTTCAGGCAATACGGTATTGGGCGGAGCACCGCTTGGTCGTATCTATTTTGTTGATGCCAACGGTAACAGCTTAGCGCCAACAGCAGGCTGTGTGAGTTCAATTCTTGCACCTTACGGTGGCTCAGGTCCTGAAGCAGATCCTGCCTGTTATGACCGCAGTGCAATTCCTGTCGGATCATACCGACATACTCATTACAACAAAGAGCGTTTTGGCTTTAATGGTGATTTTGCCCTTTACAGCACCTTTGACAATATCAACAACACCTTACGTGGTGGTATTTGGTATGAAGACTATGAGCGTGACGAGTCTCGTGATTGGCATAAAATTATCGACTCCCGTACCAGCTACCAGTTTGATCATAACCCGTACTGGGTGCAATACGACCGCAGCTTCACCGTCGATACCATGATGTTCTACCTAGAAGATGAACTTGATATGGGCTGGGGTAAGGTACGTGTTGGCGCGAAAAAATTCCTCGTTGAATTAGAGGCAGACGACAACTTCAACCGCGGCGCGGCAAAGGTAAAAGTAGACTCAGATTCCGACACCCTACTTTCAGCAGGTGTTGTATTAAATACTGGGGTTGACGGTTTGGAAGTCTTTGCGGGTTACGCTGAGAATTTTGCCGCCATTAAAGATTCTGTGCTTGAGCGTGATGCTTCACAGCTCGACAACATTGAGCCAGAAACAGCTGACAACATCGACTTAGGTATTCGCTACAGCTCAGATTCGATTGAAGCTAGCTTAACTTACTACGACATCAGCTTTGATAACCGCTTGGTATTTATTGCACCTGATTCGCCAGACGGTATCGACTTTTTGATTGGCAACAACGGTTCATATATTAACGTGGGTGGTATTGACTCGACTGGCTTTGAAGCGTCTTTGACTTGGTACATTTCAAACGAATGGACAGCGTATACTTCATATACTTCTAACGATTCAGAATACGTTGAAGGTACCTCGGCTTTCCCAACGGGTAATACCGTATTCGGCTCAGCTGAAGACTTAGCGGTTGTTTCATTTGACTGGTTACGCGACGAGAAATTTGCTGGTGTTTCAACTAAGTGGGTTGGTAAGCGTTGGCTAGATGCTGCTAACACACAGCGTATTGACGACTACATAGTGTCTGACGTTTACGCAGGTGTCACCGTTGACCGTCCAGTTGAGGGGATTCAATCACTGGAAGTTCGTTTAACCATTAACAACATTACCGATGAAAGCTACTTAGGTGGTGTTGCTGGCCAAGCTGCTTGGATTGGTGCACCACGCACAGCGGCATTAAACATCAAAGCAGCATTCTAGTTACCATTAGAACGCACAGAAAGCTAAATCCGGCACGCCCATTAGTGCCGGAATTAGTGCCGGATTTTTTGTTTTTATTTTTGTTTTGGGTTTAGGTTTGGTTTGGTTTATACAAACGAACAAGAAATTTAGCTAATGATTTGCCGCCTCCATTAACTTCATGATAATTATCATAAAGTTAATGAAAAATCAGGCGCACAAATTACCGACGTATCTTGAGCAAATAATTATGAAAAATATCAGCCAACTGATGACTAAAAGTTTAACCACAGCGCTACTAGCAGCGTTTCTATCAGTAAGCGTAAACGCAATTGCACTTGGTGACAGTGCTGATAGAAAGACCGCAGAGATCGACAATAAAATACCAACAGCTAAGCCCCTGTCTAAAATTTATTTCGGCTCTTGTGGCAAGCAATACAAACCCATGCCGATATTCGATGCCATTGTTGCCGATCAACCTGAGCTTTTTGTTTTTCTTGGCGACAATATTTATGGCGATACTGAAGATATGAGTGAGCTTCAGCATAAGTATGACACTTTAGGTGAACATCCCGGCTTTAAAAAGCTGAAAGCCACTACCCCATTAATCGCCATTTGGGATGATCATGACTATGGCGAAAATGACGCTGGCAAAGAGTATCCGCAAAAAGAAGCGTCTAGAAAAATTATGTTGGATTTTTGGCAAGAGCCAAAGGATTCACCGCGCTATCACCGCGATGGTATTTATAGCTCCTATATTTATGGCGAAGATGGGTATGGCGAAAGTGGCAAAACCGTTCATATTATTATGCCAGATTTACGCTGGAACCGAGATGAACTGCACCAAGTAGGCAAGTTTAGTTATGCAACAAAGCGCATGCCAAAAAATTTGGGGCCATACGAGGTTAGCCCTGTTAAAGGAGCCTCCATGCTGGGTGAGCGTCAATGGCAGTGGCTAGAATCGGAATTAAAGAAACCAGCTACCGTTAAGATTATTGCTTCCAGTCTTCAACTTTTACCCGAGTTTACGGGGTGGGAGTCATGGGCAAACTTCCCAAGCGATCGCAATAGGTTACTCAACTTCATTAAACAAGAAAAAATTCCCGGTGTCATAATGATCAGCGGTGATACACACTGGGGCGAAATATCAAAAGTCACCGAACATGGGATGTACCCGCTTTGGGAAGTAACCAGCTCAGGGCTAAGTGAGAAATGGAAAGATGTTAGCCCGAACAAACATCGCCAAGGGCAATACACCCACGATGTCAACTACGGCTTTATCGAAATAGATTGGAATAAAACAGACCCTGAGATTGTCTTCGGCCTTAAACAAGTCGACGGCCAAGTGTTTAGCCAGCACCAAGTAAAGTTATCTCAGTTATCATTTGCCGAATCGCGTTAACCATTTATAGCAGAAAGCATCTTCTAGCAAAAAGCACTGCATAAAAAAGGAGCCTAATGGCTCCTTTTCAGTAACAGTGTTGGGCTCGATTAAGCCTAAGCTTTTGCTTCAGTGTCTTTCACAAAAATAACCGACGCCGCCGCTAAGAACATGGCAATACCTGCTAGCATAATAATGTTAATCGCTTGGTTATCGAATACATGGCTTAAAATCCAACCAGAGGCAATACCTGAAACAATTTGTGGCGCCGCTATAGTGAAGTTAAATATTCCCATATAAACACCAGTTTTATCCGCAGGTAATGCGCCTGCTAGAATCGCATAAGGCATAGCTAAAATTGCCGCCCATGCGATGCCAACACCCGCCATAGACCACACTAAACCTAATGCCCCTTTTGGAATTTCCACTTGGGTGATCAGTAAATCAACATGAGTTAGCGTTGGGTCTTGGAATAATACAAAGCTTAGGTAACCTAAACCGCCTGCGATTAAGCTCAAAGAGTAAGTAAGTTTACGGCCAAATGTGTTGGCAAGCTTAGTCATAACCAAGGCAAATAGCACAGAGAATAAAGCTTGTGCCGCGTACAAAATACCAACCCAGTCACCAGCAGAGCCTTTCGCTTTAGCGATATCGGTTGGCAAACCGCCGGCAGCAGCAATATAGGCTGGGTCAAACCATTCAATGGCAACGCCCCAAGTGTGCTGCGTAATCGCTGCAGGCGTATAAGTCCACATAATAAATAGCGCAAACCAAGAGAAAAACTGCACCAGCGCGAGCTGTTTCATGATCACCGGCATATCTTTGAACAACGCCCAAAAGCCCGCTAGACGCTCGCCTAAGCTACGCTGTGTTTGTTGCTCTTTAGCAACCGCTGCGGCATCCATCTCTTTAAAAGCATAGTATTGCTCTGGCGGATATTCTTTGGTGCGAAATACTGTCCAAAGTACAGAACCCAAAAGCACGGTTGCACCTATATAAAACGACCAAATAACCGATGGCGCCACTTCACCTTGGGCTGACAAATTATCTAAACCAATCACATTGGTTAAAAAGAAAGGCAATATCGAGCCAACAACCGCACCAATATTAATCAGCAAGGTTTGTACTGAATAACCTAAGTTGCGCTGACCATCGGGCACCATATCTGATACCAGCGAGCGAAACGGTTGGAAAGTGACATTAAAGGCGGCGTCTTTAATGGCAAAAATAAACAAACCAAAAATCATAGGTGGAATAAAGGCCACCACCATAGAGGCATTAGGCAGCAAAGCCATTGCCATCGCCGCCACAATGGCACCACCTAAGATAAACGGCAATCGTCGACCTAGGCCGTTCCAGGTTTTGTCGGAAGCCGCGCCGACAATAGGCTGAACAATTAAACCCATAATCGGGGCTGCTAGCCAGAACAGTGAAAGTGAAGAAAGATCGGCACCTAAGTCCGACAATATTCGGCTAACGTTGCCGTTTTGCAAGGCAAAACCAATTTGCACGCCAAGAAAGCCAAAGCTGACATTCCAAATCTGCCAAAAGCTCAGGTTTGGTTTAGTGTTGTTCATTTATCCCCCCCCAGACTGCGTTTTAGCGTTTTATAATTGCAGTGGTGAATAGTATTCATTAGAAGTTATAAAAAAAGCACACTGCCGAGGCAAGTGTGCTCATTGTACTGTTATCCTAACTGCCTTTTCTGATGCTCGGCAATTAACTGCATACGTATTCAGCTTAGTCGATTGCTAACAATGCGATTAATGCAATATTTATCACCTAGCTTTCTTCGCTTGGCATTTGCTCGTCGTCGGCAAGAACTTCAGTTACTGAAGTTTCTACTTCAATGCGATCTACGCGCTGTAGGCCTCGTGGTAGCTTGTTGCCGCGACGACCTCTTTCACCTCGGTAATGCTCAATATCTGTTGCTTTTAACGTTAGTTTACGGCGACCCGCGTGCAAGGTTACCGAATCACTAGGTAAGATAACCGCCATTAGGGTCACAAACTCTTCTCGTGCTTTTGCTCTTGCCGAGGCAATGTTAATGATTTTGTTGCCCTTACCTTTGCTGAGCACTGGTAAGTCTTTTACTGGGAATACCAACATTCGACCTTCGCTGGTGATAGCTAAGCACAAGTTTTCGTCTAGATTCGAAATAGGCAATGGGGTTAACACTTTTGCATTGGCTGGCAAGCTAAGTAGCGCTTTACCATTTTTATTGCGGCTGACCATATCGCCAAACGCACCGACAAAGCCATACCCTGAATCAGAGCTCAGTAAGTACTGGCTGTCATCATCTGCCATCAAGGTTTGCGTAAAATTTTCACCCGCTGAGATATTAAAACGCCCAGTTAGCGGCTCACCTTGGCTGCGCGCCGTTGGCAAGCCATGCGCATCGGTTGCATAAGCTCGCCCTGTGGTATCAATAAAAACGACTGGACGATTACTGCGCCCTTTCGCTGAGCATAAGTAGCTATCCCCCGCTTTATAACTCATTTGTGCGGGCTCAATATCATGCCCTTTCGCGCAACGCGCCCAGCCTTTTTCTGAAACCACAACGGTAACAGGCTCACTCGGCACTAAGTCTTTTTCAGACAAGGCTTTGGCTTCACCACGTTCTACGATCTGCGAGCGACGTTCATCACCATAAAGCTCTGCGGCAGCAAGAATTTCTTTTTTCAATAAGGTATTCATGCGTGCTTTTGAGCCAAGCGTTTTTTCTAACTTTTCACGCTCTTTGTTTAACTCGTCTTGCTCGGCGCGAATTTTAATTTCTTCGAGTTTAGCTAACTGACGAAGTTTAATTTCTAAAATGGCATTGGCTTGAATTTCCGACAGGTTAAAGCGCGACATCAACTCTAGCTTTGGTTCGTCGTAATTGCGGATGATTTCAATCACTTCATCGATGTTAAGGTAAGCAACCAGTAAACCATCAAGAATGTGCAATCGCGCTAATACTTTATCTAAGCGGTACTGCAAACGTTTACGTGTTGTTTCACGACGAAACTCTAACCATTCAGCCAAAATATCGCGCAAGTTTTTCACTGATGGCTTGCCATCCAAGCCAATCATATTCAGGTTTACGCGGTAGTTTTTCTCAAGATCTGTGGTTGCAAACAAGTGTTGCATCAACTGTTCGGTATCAACGCGATTCGAACGTGGCACAACCACTAAGCGGATCGGATTCTCGTGGTCTGACTCGTCACGTAAATCTACCACCATTGGCAGCTTTTTCGCCTGCATTTGGCTAGCAATCTGCTCTAACACTTTCGCGCCAGACGCTTGATGCGGCAATGAGGTAATCACAATCTCACCGTGCTCTACCTCATAAACTGCACGCATTTTGATGCTGCCTCGGCCTGTTTCGTAGAGCTTCTCAATATCCGCTTTTGGCGTGATGATTTCCGCATCTGTGGGATAATCAGGCCCTTGCACATGTTCTAGTACGTCAGCTAACTCGCTTTTAGGCTGTTCGATTAAATGCACACAAGCATTGGCAATTTCACGCACGTTGTGCGGTGGAATATCCGTTGCCATACCAACTGCGATACCCGTGATACCGTTCAATAAAATATGTGGTAGACGAGCAGGTAACGTTTTCGGCTCCTTCATGGTGCCATCAAAGTTAGGTACCCAATCAACGGTACCTTGTCCAAGCTCTGACAGTAACACTTCACTGAACTTAGACAAGCGCGCTTCGGTGTATCGCATCGCCGCGAATGATTTAGGATCGTCTGGTGCCCCCCAGTTGCCCTGACCATCAACTAGCGGATAACGATAAGAAAATGGCTGTGCCATGAGTACCATCGCTTCGTAACAGGCAGAGTCACCATGCGGGTGGAATTTACCCAGTACGTCACCAACGGTACGAGCTGATTTTTTATATTTTGCTACGGCTGATAAGCCAAGCTCTGACATCGCATAAACAATACGTCGTTGCACTGGCTTTAAGCCATCGCCAATATGCGGTAAGGCGCGATCCATAATGACATACATGGAATAGTTGAGGTACGCTTCCTCAGTAAATTTGCGAAGCGGGACTTGTTCGATCCCTTCAAGGCTATATTCGAGCGTGTCAGACATGAATTTTTTTCCTAACTACAGACGATTGTGCGGGCTAAATATCGACCTACAAAAAAGTGTTGGCGAGGGTCATCATTTAACCTAGTGTGCAATTTTTATTGTTGTCATTTCGCGGATCAAACGATCCAAATGATGATGTTTGCTAGCTTAGCGGATTCTCAACATAGAAAAAACTGTTTAGCGTGTGAAAAGTTGGCGAATTGGGAATTATAGTGCATTTATCTGTGCAGTTGGATTAAAACTCGCCACTTGGCCATTACCTGAGCGCTTAGCAAGGTACATGGCATCATCTGCTGCTTTGATTAATGCATCCACATCTCGAATTTGCTCGGTCAAGCTGGCAATACCAATCGACACCGTAACCTCAATAGAATGATTGGCAACAAGTAAAGGTTTAGCTGATATTTTGGCAGCAAAATTATTGGCAATTGCTTGCGCCGAAACATTATCAGCTTCCGGCAGTACAGCAATAAACTCTTCTGCCTCAAGATGAGCAAAAATATCACGTGAGCGCATCACTTCTTGGCCTAAGCGAGCCACCTCTTGAAGCACTGCATCACCAACGCCATAGCCAAATTCATTATTGATGCGTTTAAGTTGATCAACATCAATCACAAGTGCACTCAACGCCTGCTCGTTACTGTGCGCTCGTTCAACCAACTGATGAGCAATTTTGAATAAATGATCGCGATTACTTAAGCCTGTTAAGGTATCTGTTTTGGCAAGCCATTTTAGTTTCTTGCGAATTTGTAATTGACGAAAAATCATCAACAAGAAAACAATACAAATGCACATTAGGATAATGGCATAACGTTCTTGTTCTTGTTTTTTGAGTTCTATGCGCGCCACTTCCGCTTGCTTTAGCTTACTTTGCTCAGCGAGCAACAAATTGACCTGTTCACGCTGCTTGATTTGATATCGCTCTTCCAGCTGTGCTAACTGTAGCTGCTCAGTATGTTCAAATTCTTCCGCAAACTTAATGAGATAGGTACGGCGATAATGATAACCCTGCTGATAGTTCCCCAAGCCAACATAGGCATCTGATAGTGCTTGATAATAGTGATAAAATGGTGCGCTAGCTTGTAACTGTTCAGGTAACTTTGCCAGCAAGTTATTAGCTTTTTCTAGCGCGTCAACACTGTTATCAAACTGTTTATTTTGGAGCGCCACTAACCCACGACAATAATGAAGGAGTATGCGTTCAGCATCATTATTTGCCGTAATGTTAGCGGCCTGTAAGTTGAAGTCTGTCGAATTTTTAACGCGCTTTGCTTCAACTGCCCCTACCAAAGACAACACTTGCTCAGAAACCGGCATTTCCAGCACCTGCTCTTGCGGAATTGGCAAGGCATACGCTACTGCAAAATAAATAGGTGCAACGAAAATAGTCAATGCTAAAGGCAAGCACAGCAAACTGGCGTTCTTAATCATTCTCGATAAACTTTTATCAGGTGCGGAGACCGCCAAAATTAAAAAACGCCAAAAGACGTTGGTGCCTTGTATAAAGCCAAGAAGCTGCCTGCTCATTAACTGCATATCCGCTCCCGACCTTGGTGCTTAGTGTGATGCAGCGAATTATCCACATAATCAAATAAATCACGCAGTTTGTATGAGCTCACAGCCTCGGTCGTTGAGATCCCAATACTCACCGTTAACTCAGTCTCTACACTAAGCTTTGGATTCGCATCAACAACCGCTTGGCGAAACCTTTCTGCTAGCTCTTTAGCCGCAGTTAAGCTGGCACTGGGTAACAAAACAACAAACTCTTCGCCACCGTAGCGGGCAAAAATATTGGGACGTTCAAACACGGTCTGCCCTATTTGGCCAATCAGTATCAATGCTTCATCGCCAACTCGGTGACCATATTGCGCATTAATGGTTTTAAAAAAGTCACAATCGATCAGCATGAAGGCGACAGGTTCACGTCGTTTTTTTGCGCGTTTCAAACCTTTTAGCGCCAACTCAATAAACCGACTTCTGTTCAGCACTTTAGTTAATACATCGGTACGCGATGCATTCACTAATTGCTTCTGCCCTTTCATTAAGTTGTTAAGTAAAATCGCAAAAACAATTGCTAATAGCGCCGCGACATAAATGTAAAGCTGTTTGTAATACGCTGTTTCTTTCACATCTTCCAACGCTAGTGATTCAAGTCGATGACGACTTTCGAGCAAGCTTTTCTCTATGTCGACACGCTGGCTTTCATACTGTAAGCGCAATTCAGCTTCTGCTTGTGCGGTACTGCTTTCAAGGTTCGCCATATTAAGCTCATACACTCTATGATAAGTGTTATAAGCTTTTTGATATTCACCCATTAAACGATAGGTTTCTGAACGAAGTACTAACAGTACAGCCTCATCCATTGGCGAAGCGTTTATGTTGTCACTGTAAAACAGCTTAAACGCTTCATCAATAGTGCTTAGAGCCTGCTCGTACTGCCCCATTTCCTTGAGAATGTTGGATTTATTGATAAGGAACTGAAATGGTAAGTAATGATGCTCAACATCGGCCAGTAATAACTCCGTAATTGCTAAATGCTCTAGTGCGAGGTCATACTGCTTAAGCTCTTTATTAACGTAAATATTTGCTAAGCCAACATGACCACTAAATAACATCTCTGTGTTGTTGAGTGGTGCTAACTCGTTGAGTAAACGCTGATAGGTTTTAATTGCTTGGTCTGTGTCACCACTTGCCGAATAACTAACCGCGATATTGCGTAAATTATTGATGGCAAGTAACGGTTTTTCTGCTTGCATGTAGTAGCGGTAGGAAGATTGATAATACTCGCGAGATTGTTCGCCTTTCTTTAAGTTGCCGTACAAAATCCCCAGTTCACTATAGACCAAGCCTTTGAGCTCCAAATCCGACAGACGTTCAGCAATCGTGGCGGCATCATTTATAGCAATAATAGCTTCTGAGAGTTTGTCGGTTTGATAATAAATAGCGCCAATATTGATTAAGCCCTTGGCGATTTCTTTTTGATCATCTAATGATTCAGCAACTTCTAAGCCCGCTAAATATTGCTCCATCGCTTGCTCTGGCTTCCCCAACGTTTCAAGCGCATAGCCCAGATCATAAGCTAGCTGGGCGATAATAATGCGTGGTGAGATTAAGCTCGATGCTAAAATTAAGCCCTGCTCAGCTGTTGCTCGGGCAAGTCGGTGCTGCCCTTGTAGTGAGTAGACCTCAGCCAGCACGTGGTAATATTCTAGCTGCTCACTTAATGGGTACTGGGTTAACGAAGGCTTTAAAAGCTGCAGTTGATGAACCGCTTTTGTTTGCTCGGTATCAGACAGACGCCTAATTGGCGCAAGTTGTTCAAGTAACGAGGTATTGGCGTTTGATGCTTGCTCAAAAGCATCAGCTGTTTGTGCATTCCACGGAGCAAAAGCAAGACTTAGTGTTAAAGCAAAGCTTGATGTTGATATAGATGCCAATGCCAATCCACTAGCAAAGGCCAATACGCTAAACCAATTAGAGTATATTTTAGCGAAAGATGAAAACGGCTGTTTTCTAATCGCCAGCCAACTGTTGAAGTGTTGGTTATAGAAGTGGAATAAATAATTTTTTTGCACTTACCTGTGGCGCCTATTGGTGTTGTTCTATGCTTTAGTTCTATGCTTTAGTTCTTTACAGCAGATGCATCTTTTGTGCACGTTTAAAATAAACGCTAACCGCAGTATAACGACAAATAATCACCAATCAAAGCAAAAATCACACAGTATTCAACGCCCCGAAAATCAGATATCACAAGATAAAACAGTAAGTTATAAACACCCTAGTTAGCTTGATGAATAATTAAAATCCCAAAAGCTAGCTTCGATTTTATTACCCTCAGGGTCAATCACAAAACAGCCATAATACGGTTCGCCATAATCAGGGCGTGGACCAGGTTTGCCATTGCACTTAGCACCCAACGCTAAAGCTTGTTGGTAGAAGTTCTCAACCTGCTGATGAGATTTTGCAACAAAGCCAAAGTGCACACCATTGCCGCTGCTCATTGGCTGTTTATCAAATGGAATTTGCACCCAAAACTCTGGGTAACCTTTACCAAAAGCAAGTGCGTGTTCGTATTCACTAACTAAGTCAATATCCAATGTTGCCAATACAGGCTGATAAAATGCTTTGGCTTTGACGAGGTCATTCGTGCCAATTGACGCATGACAAATTGTGCGACTTTTATTGCGTTCGACATTCGCGCTAGTGCTCATAATGATAACGACTCCGGTCTATGTAAATTGTTTAAATACGCTTTTTGTTTTTGGCGTTTTGTTTTTGACGCTTTATTTGTGAAAGTACGCTCGCGAAGCTTAGTGCGTCTTTCTTTTGGCATCCAGTTAAAACAGTGATGATTAAGCTGTTACAGCTTCATCCGTCACTTTGACTTGTGTTACCAATAAAGCAGCTAGTCCCGCCAGTACACTTGAGGCAACCAAACACGCCATTAAACCATATTGTTGATACATCAATCCCGAAAATATTGTGCCGAGTAATCGCCCCATCGCGTTAGCCATGTAGTAAAAACCCACATCAATGGAAACGCCATCCTCTTTCGCTAACGCGACAATCGCATAGCTATGCACGGCAGAATTTATCGCAAATACGGCGCCAAAGAATAACAAACCAATCACCAACACCCAAGTCACTGATATCTCACTATTTAAGGCAATCATTAGCGCGATAACCGACAGAGTCAGCATGCCGCCCCACTGACTTGCAACCGCATGCACAGGTTTAGTTGAGAGGTTCACTAGCTTTGGTGATAACGCTTGTACTATGCCATAACCAATAACCCACAGCGCCATAAACAACCCCACATGGTGATGCTGCCAAGCTAATTCGCTGACAAAAAAGACAGGTATTGCGACCACAAACCAAACGTCGCGAGCGGCAAATAAACAAAGCCGTGCGGCTGATAAGTAATTTAATGACGCAGACTTAGAGAAGATATCGTTAAACTTAGGTTTATTTTTTGCCTTACCAAGATCTTTTTTCAATAACAACTGGCTAGCAATTACCACCAAAAACAAGGCACTGGCCATCGCCAGCATGGCTGATTGAAATCCAAGTAGCGTCAGTAATGCGCCACCGAGAAAAAAGCCAATACCTTTTAAGGTATTTTTTGAGCCAGTAAGCAGGGCTACCCATCTAAACAATTTGCCTTCAAACGATGTTCCCTGCTGCTCGTTTTGCCCTGAATCTTTGGGAATAAGGGCTTTAATACTGCTCTTCGCACTCATTTTATTGAGATCTTTTGCAATACCTGAAAGCGCTTGCGCGGCCATCACCAAGACAACCGTTAGGTACTGATCTGGCACTGACAACATCGCCAATGCGGCAACTTGCAGTACCAAGCCAATTTGCATCGTGCGATTAAGGCCAATACGTGCCCCTAGCCAGCCACCAACAAGATTCGTCACCACGCCAAAGAACTCATAAAACAAGAAGAGCATAGCAATCGCTAAAGGCGAGTAACCCAGCTGGTGGAAATACAAAACCACCAGCATGCGCAAAGCGCCATCAGTTAACGTGAAAGCCCAGTAATTAGCAGTGATCACTAAATACTGTTTTACTTCACTTGATAGCGTTTGGAGTTTATTTAACACTTAAACCTACCATTTTTGCTAGCTCAGCAGTACGGTTTGCGTAGCCCCACTCATTATCGTACCAAAGGTACATTTTTAAATGGGTGTCATTCACCACCATAGTTGATAACGCATCGACGATAGTTGAACGCGGATCGGTTTTGTAATCCACTGACACTAAAGGTTTTTCTTCATAACCTAAAATACCATTTAGCTCTTGCTCGGCAGCACTTGCCATTAACTGATTAATTTCTTCAACGGTTACCGGGCGCTCCATTTCAAACGCACAATCGGTAATTGAAGCATTCGCCAGCGGCACGCGCACCGCATGACCATTTAAGCGGCCTTTGAGCTCAGGGAAGATATGAGTAATTGCCGTTGCCGAGCCTGTTGTTGTTGGGATCAAGCTTTGCCCGCAAGCACGAGCGCGGCGCAAGTCTTTGTGTGGCGCATCTAAAATGGTTTGGGTGTTCGTAATATCGTGAATGGTTGTCATGCTGCCGTGTTTGATACCAATGTTTTCTTGCAGCACTTTTACTACAGGTGCTAAACAGTTGGTCGTACAAGAAGCTGCTGTCACGATCGGGTGCTCATCAACATTGTATAAGTTGTCATTTACGCCCATGACAATATTGAGTACGCCCTCTTCTTTAACGGGCGCAGTCACAACAACACGCTTTACCCCTTGGTCTAAGTAGGCTTGCAACTTCTCTTTGGTTTTCATTTTACCCGAAGCTTCAATCACAATATCGCAGTCTGACCAATCAGTTTCAGCAATCGCCAGGTTATGCGTAATAGCGATTTGCTGATCATCAATAATCATCTTATCGCCTTCAGCGCTTGCTTGATGCTGCCAAGTACCATGAACAGAATCGTAATTCACCAAATGCGCCAAGGTCGCGGCATCACCGGCGGGATCGTTAATTTGTACGAAGTTGAGTTCCGGCCACTGCCATGCAGCACGCATCACTAATCTACCCATGCGGCCAAAGCCGTTAATACCTACTTTAATTGCCATGACTAATCTCTCTATACAGTTCTCTATTCAGCTCTCTAGCTGATGCTTTATTCAGTTTCTCACTTAAGAAACATACGATATTTTACATATTCGAATTTTCACATATTAAAATAACGAGTGCAACCGATAAGTTGTTTTCATCTAACTTTTCGTGGCTCAAGTTTCTAGGATCGTACTGATTTTCAAGCCTGTAATTCGAAGAATTGACCCAAGCCAAGAGTAAATAGCCACACGCCCCATAAACTATGCTCTAAAGCAACCAGTAAGGTTGAGCGTGATACCGCATAAGTCTTGCTAAAACAATAACCTGCAAGGGTAGACAGCAGCACAGCAACCCAATTGCCATAAATAATATGAGCAAAACCAAAGCTCGTAGAACTTAGCCAAATTCGATGGCGCTTACGCGGCAATATGGTTTTATAACGGTGAAAGAGAAAGGTACGAAAGATAACTTCCTGCGGCAAAGCAGAAAACAGTGGGTAGAGGAAGAGTAACAACAACCACGTTTTCGGACCTTCAATCGGTAGTTTAAATAAAGATTCCGGCGCGATTAGCGCAAAAATGAATGTGCTGCCAAGCATAACGGCGAAGAACAACCAAAGTGTGTTAGCAATACGTTTGTAAAACCCTAATTTATTTGTGAGTCGAAAGCGCTTAAAACGCTCATCAGAGATCAATAACCACAAACAAATGGCACCAATCACAGTTAATATCGGCAGCACCCAGTACGTTATCAAATGATTAAACTGCCACAGGAACGTTGGTAAAAATAAGAATAACAACGTAAGTTCAAGCCAAGATTTAAAAGATGAATGACGGGTTAAGCTAGATGGTTTCACTGGCGCTATCTCAGCAATATTCGTTAGAATGAGCGATTATTTAACTTTAGTTCAAGCCATGCCTTGAGGCTATTTACTGTTGCTAATCCTATTTAAACAGATTTAATAGATTACTAACCGGTTTGATAGCGGCTAAATCTGATATGGAAAACAAGCACTAAGGTTATGACGTTATCTAGATATGAAAGTATAAAATGAAGTTTGCCAAGTTAAATCGTACGATTCACAAGTGGGCTAGTCTGTTAATTGCCCTACCTTTATTACTTGTCATAGTGACAGGAATTCTACTATTAGTGAGAAAAGAGTTTGCTGTCTTACAGCCACCAACTCAGCATGGTATCAGCTCTATACCCACTCTTGATTTTTCCACCATACTGGCACAAACCAAGACGGTTGAGCAGGCAAACGTCACAACTTGGCAAGACATAGATCGGTTAGATATTCGCCCAAGTAAAGGCGTTGTTAAAGTGCGAACAAAAAGTTCATGGGAAGTCCAGCTAGACAGCCAAACAGGTAAAGTGCTGCAAGTGGCTTACCGCAATTCAGAATTTATTGAGGGCTTACACGACGGTACTTTCTTTCAAAAACAAGCCAATTTATGGCTTATGCTGCCCGTTGCCATGGTGTTGCTATTACTCTGGCTAACTGGCTTGTATTTGTTCTGCATACCTTACGTTAAAAAATGGCGTAGAAGGGACTAAAAAATGCCTTGCAGCTGCCAATGTGCAAGGCATTCAATTCGGCTTTCTAAGATAAATTAGCGACTTAACACCGCTAATAACTCTTTAGCCTCTGATGATAACGCAGATTCAGGCGTTAATACTGCGCTTGCCAACGCGCTTCGACAACCACATGACTCATCCGCCTGATGAGTTTTAATAAACGACTCCAATACCGATTTCGCTTTTGCTAAACTTTCGCCATAACGACTGATCACTTGCTCCACACTCACATGTTGGCTTGGGTCATCTTGCCAACAATCGTAATCTGTCGCGATGCCAATGGTGCAGTAGCAAATTTGTGCTTCGCGCGCCAAAAATGCTTCTGGTACATTTGTCATGCCCACTAAATCGCAAGCAGCGGCATTTTTTAAAAACAGACTTTCCGCTTTACTACCAAGACGAGGCCCATCAACACAAGCATAAGTCTTGTTGTCGTGGATGGTTACCTCAAGGTTATTAGCGGCCGCCACGATACCTTGTGCTAAGTGTTTGCAGCTGGGCTCGGCGGTTGATACGTGAGCAACCAAGCCGTTACCAAAAAAGCTCTTGGCACGGCTGCCTTTAATAAAATCAAAATACTGCCCACAAATGGCTAAGTCGCCGGGCGCAATTTCCTGCTGCAAACTACCAACAGCTGAAAAACCCACTATTTGAGTAACACCAAGCGACTTAAGCGCCCAAATATTTGCTTGATAATTGACTTCACTAGGCAACAGTTGATGACTATTGCCATGTCTTGGCAGAAAAAAAACTGTTTGCCCCAGATAACTGCCCTGCTTGATGGCGGCAGATGGTTTACCAAATGGCGTATCGATCTCATGCTCTTGCTCTACTGCTAAGCCGTCGATTTGATAAATACCTGTGCCACCAATAATTGCTAACATTTAATAATTCTCCCAACTAAATTCCGAAAAAAATAAGGTTATTCACTGCAACTGGCGCCATGGGCAAAACAGCTATAGCACCTATGATGTTTCATACTAATACGAGCGCTCATGCTATCGCTGAGCGTATTGGCTAAGTGATAATCCTCGTCATCATCAACTAAGGTGCAAGCGTATACCTGCATTTGATCATTTTTCTTGATGATCATTTTTGAATTGCTACACATGTAATTTTTGCGCTGTTGCTCGGTTTGATACTGCACCATGCAATGGCTGCTAATGTGTGGCACATCAGCAATGCTGCCCGGTGGTAAGAAGTCTGGGAAAGCAACAATATTAAGATCTTCAGGCAAGCCATTTAAGGCAAATAAATCCTGAAATTGCTTAGTGACTTGATCACTATTTTCGTCAGCCGACATATGTCGCGCCACAGACACTTTAAAGCCTGCTCGATGTAGTTTTTTTAAGCCACTAATCGCTAACGCAAAATTGCCCTTGCCTCGCCCAGCATCATGGCTTTGGCTTTCGGCTGAGTCTAAGCTGATACGCAGCGAAATGGGATGTTTACATTCGCTACTTGCCGCCAAGGCTTGTAATGCGGGTAAGCGTTTAATCAGTGGCGTAGTGCCGTTAGTGAGCACTAGACAAGGTCGAAACTGGCTAGCATAAGCTAAGATGTCAATCATATCTTTAAGCAAAAACGGCTCGCCACCGGTAAAAGAAAACTGCTTAACCCCTAACGTAAGCGCCTCATCAATAAAAGGTTTTACCTCGCTCAGTTTTGGCCCTTGTAGACGTTTACTGCTTGGGCTTGAGCCTTCTAAGCAAAAACTGCATTCGAGATTACAGCGAGTGCCAGTATGAAACCAAAGCTCATCAAGCGCATGCGGAATAATATAACCTCGCGCTTCACCTGTGGGCGTTTTATACCAGCTCTCGCTATGTTGCTTGTTCATTAACAGCAGCCCAAAGTGGTTGTACTCGTTTTTGCTTTAGGCTGATTAGTGGCACATGAAGGTGAGCGCGTAAATGCCCCCAAATGTTGGCCAAAGTCACCGACAAATTCAAAGTGTGACTTGAACCGACTGTGCTGTAGCATTTGCCAAGTATTGCCGCTTACCTTAACTTTTTCGCCTTTAGCAAAAAAGTTGTCTTGATCTAGCTGTAATGCGTCTGGGTGACTCGTGACAGTGCCTTGATAAACCACGGTAAGGCCATAGTCCTCTTGATTAGCTTCTAACTCAGGCGCTTTAAACAAACGATAAGTATTAGAGTGAAATTTAATACCTTGCACGCGCTCAATGATTTCAGGGTTATCTATGGTGATTTCTCGGCGCTCGACTAACCGAGGATCGGTAAAGCCAACCTGTTTCGCCAATTCGATAAAGTCTCCTTGATATAAAGCGCCACTGAGGCACTCGCCATAAAGCAGTGGATCGTTTTTCAGGTGCTCAGGAATACGGCGATCGGCATAAACATCGGCAAAATACATTTCACCGCCATTTTTTAGCAGGGCATAAGCTTGTTTAAGCACAGCTTCTTTGTTTGGCGATAAATTGATCACACAATTAGAAACGATCACATCAATGCTACTCTCAGCCAGACCAAGCTGGTCGAGTTTTTCAATATAACCTAGCTTAAACTCAGTATTTGCTTGTTGATAACCGAATTTTTGCTGATGATAAGCTAAGTGTTTGTTGGCCACTGCTAGCTGCTCTTCAGTCATATCAACGCCTGTGACAAAACCGTGCTCCCCCACCATTTGCGCCAAAGCATAACAGTCGCGGCCCGCGCCACAGCCAAGATCGAGAATATGACAATCGGTTAGGCTTTCTGGCGTCACTAAGCCACAGCCATAGTATTTTGCCAGCACTTCATCGTGAATGTTCGCCAATATGGTTTTCACATCGGTCGTTAAATTGCTGTCTGTACAGCATGCATTCGTTTGTAAATCCTCGCTCGATTGTAGGGTTTTACCGTAATATTCTTTTACTGCGTCGTGCATGAGTCACTCTCTTCTAACGTTAATATGGTCGCTATGTATTGCAATAGTTTTTGTCGTGCAGGTCGCTGTTCGCCCGCTAAGTCGCGATACAAGGTGATAAGGTCGCATTTTTCATCAATGTCATAACCTGGGGTGTGATAACCAACCGACAAGCCCCAGCTATGGCAACAAGCCGCCAGTGATGCGCCTAAATAAGACGAACTCCATGGCAGATTAGTTAAATCAGGCCAAGGCTGTGCATTTGACATAATGACAACACCGCCATCGGCCGCCATGTTGAGCACAACATCGTCTTTCGCTAGCATATCGGCTAACCCGACATAGTGCGCCTGCCTTAGCATCGGCGCATCGGTACCAATAAAGACCAACTTTTGATGGCCTTGGCTTCGCAAGTGTTTGTCGATGTGGTTAAGTCGTTGGCCTAAGTTACCACCGCCTTGATAAATCACCTGAGCTTGCGGCTCTTTCGCTTGGCCAAGTAAAGCCTGCCCCCACGCTAAATCTTCTTGATGAGCAACCGCTAACACGACATTGCCTGACCAAGCTTGAGCGTCTTCAATAGCGCAAGCTAACAACAACTGGGCAATGTCAAATGCCGCATAAGCACCTATGGTTTGTGCCAAGCGTTGCTTGCCCTGATGTAGCTTTGGGCGCTTACACATAATCACTAGGCTTGGATTAGTTGTTGTCATCTTGGGTCTCTATTGTGGTTTTATCTAGGTTTTGCATTGCTGTATTCAAAGCTGCGTCAATCGGTTGATTAAGTTGCCAGTTATATTGATAGTTAATATCGCCATTAAATTTCGTTAGTGCACTGGCAAGTTCAGGTTCGGCATAGCGGATAAGGTGAGCAAGCAGTGCATTCTGGTCTTCGCCAAAGTCAGTACCGAACCAGTTATAAATACTTGATAAGGTAAGCTGCCCTTGCACCAAGTTAACCGCTCTAGGGTGATTAACAAAAGCCATTGCTGCTGTGTTTAGTTGCTGCTCCAAATCGTTTGCCGTGATCGCTTGCAAAGGTAAATTGGGGCAGCCACGACTAGCGCAATTAATCACGTAATGTACTCTTGGTTCTTGCCAAATACTGCGCAATATACCGTGTTCAATTTGATTCAAACTCAATGCTTGCCCAGCCACCTGAGCGACTTTGATGTCCCAAGGGCCAATAATTTCTCCTAGGCTATCAAACGGTAGTTGGTGAATTTCGCGAATACTGGCGATCGGGTAGTGATCGAGCACAAGCTTTACCGTCAATGCATTATATAAATTGATCCAATAGGCAAATTGCTCACGATGATTAAATGTTCGCGGGTCGATATCTTGTAAAGCCTGAAGATAAGCGCTCAACTGTTGTTTATCTTGCTCGCTAACTGCTAGGTAATCGAATACTGTCGCTGATAACGGTTCAGAGTAACTAGCATACCTCTCAAGTAACTGCTGCCAAGACTGATGCGCAATGGTTTTCGTATTGTCTGCAGCGAAAGCTTCTTGATTTAGCTGCCAGTAACCAATCGGCTTGGCGGTGCGCGCTTGATACAAATCGTAGCCCAAAGTAGCTAGTAGCAGCGAGCAAGCGACTAACAAGCCGAAAATGACTTCAAAAAGCGCAGACCGATCAAGCTTGTTTTGATCAGGCATAGTCTGGCTTGGCTTTTTGGGGCTGGGGTTAGCGGCATTGAGCACTGACATTACTGAGTATTCTCTTTTGTTGGCGTCAGCTCTGGGCCACTAAAACCAAATAAACGCAACCTCGCGATCATACTTAAAATGCCAATACCCGCGAGCACAGTACCTTTAACCGTGCCACTGATTTTTGATTGCCCTATTCTGACTTTAGAATCAACTGGATACTCACTAGTTTTAAGTTGCAGCATGGCCGCTTTGACTTGCATTTCAACAGTCCAACCAAAGGTTTGATCGGCCATGGCTAATTGTTTCAATGCGCTTTGACGAATAGCGCGAAAAGGCCCTAAATCGGTGACTGGCTGACGCCAGAACAGCCGAATTAACCGCGATGATAACCAGTTACCAAACAGCTGGGGCGGCGTTAACGCCCCTTGTTCAATCGTCCCAAGTGTACGAGAGCCAATCGCCATATCATCACCACTGGCAATACCAGCCAATAGTCGCTCTGCTTGCTCAATAAAACAGGAGTCATCACCATCGACAAACAGGATAATGTCGTACGCTTGCTGTTTCTTGTTTTGCAGGTTCTTGAGTTGCTGTTGTTCCAGCCATTCGAGCGCCGTTAGGCAGGCAATACCATAACCTGGCTGGTCTTGCCTAACGACATGAGCACCAGCCGACTGAGCATTAGCTGCGGTTGCATCAGTAGAGCCATTATCACAAACCACTACTTGATCAATCACCGCAGTCGCTTGCCCTTTGTCATTGTTGGAGGTCAACTGCACAAGCTCACTAACCACTTTACCGATGGCCTGTTCTTCGTTTAGCGCTGGAATTACCGCAGCAACGCGAAACCCTTTATACATTTTTAACCTCAATGATTTCAGCCATTTGTACTCGGCTAGCAGCAAGCTTGCCGGTTTTGACAACTTGTGAGGTAGCACGGTCAATTTCAGCAAAGCTCAATGTGCCAGTTGGACAAACTTGCACACATGCCGAGCAGCGAACACATTGCGGATCAACCATCGGCTTACCCTTTTGCGCAAACGCCATCACATCAATACCTTGATGACATTGACTGGTACATTGGTTACAGCTAATACACTTAGATTTGTCTGCAGCAATGGCAAACTTACTGAATCGCGCGTAGATGTGCATTAACGCGGCAAGCGGACAGGCAAAACGACACCAAGTACGGCCAGAATATTTAAAGTACAAACCAAACCCTAAGACCCCAGCCATAAAGGTATCCACGACCCATTTCCAGCTAAAGGCATTGACCAGTTCATAATTTTGGTTCTCGCCTTTTAATAGCAAGTTGAACATTGAATTCATCCAGCTTTCAGGGTAAATCCAGCCCATGATACGAATAAATAGCATGACAAAGGCCGCTAGCAAGATAACTTGGCCAAGCATATTCAGCTTGTTCCAGTTTTTGCCGTGCGGCATTTTATGACGCTGCTGATCGCCCATGGTTTCAGCCATTGCACCACAAGAGCAAATCCAGCTGCAGTACGCGCCTTTGCCCCACTTGTAAACAATCAATGGAATGATCACGAATGTTTGCACCACGGCTATCGCCAACCAAGCCACCTGAGGTTGGTCGGTAAAGACAGTGTATACACCAAGTGGCCACGCAAAGATAAAACTGTAGGCATGCCAGTAAGCTCGTGGGTGCCCCCAGTCAGGCCACACGTGATTAGCTAAGTCTTGCGCTGAAATATATGAAGGGAATAAAGCATCGCCTACTGCTTTGCCCCAACCCGCGTCAAAGCCGCCGTTGTAACCAATCCAAGGGAGAATAATTTCCGGTAGTAAAAACAGTGGAAACAGTTGAATGGTAAACAGCACACTAGTTTGTACCGTGACATACGGAGTTTTACTGCGCTGGATTCGCTGCCATCCAAATATGGCGATTAAAGTGGTATACAAAAAAGTGTAATAGAACGAGCGGCTTTTTAACGACATGGCGATAGTGCCGATCAGGGTAGACCTATCTTCAACTTGGCTAGACCACCAACTGCCAAGGCCACTGATCACCTCAGGCATGTTATTTGGGAAGGTAAAGGTTGACCAAAATGCGTTCACAAAGCCATAGCCTTTCCAGTCATACAGGGCAAACATCGCCAGCATAAACAAAGCAAAGGCTAACCAACCCGAAAAGCTGCTTTCACCACTAATTTGGATTTTACTGCGGCGGAAAAATTCGAGTGGAGCCTCGCGCCCTGTCGCCAATAACACTTCATCATTGGCTAGTGTTTGTTGCTCGCCCTTTTTGTTGGTCAGGTTAACAACATCCTCGGTAATTTCGGTTACCTGAGTTGACATTTTTAAGTCAAGTTGGCCTGACTCAACCAACTGGTTCACTTGCTCAACATTTTCCGGTTTTGGGCGCGAAAACTCTGCTTGACGATGGCACAGCGTTACTTGTGCATCATAATTAGCGCAGCTGATTGCCGCTTCTAGGGCGCTATCACCACCGCCAACCACAAGTAGTTTTTTCCCTTGATATTGGCTCGGGTCAATTAAACGATTACTGACTTTTTCTAGTGTTTCGCCAGGTACATTGAGCTTGCGGTAATTACCTGAGCGACCAATAGCGACAATAATGCGATGTGCCGAGATACGTTCGCCACTGTCAAGCACTGCATGCAAGTGCCCGCCTTTGCGCTCAATATGGGTAACATTAGCAATTTCAGGATTGATATCATGGCGCTTAGCATCCGCTTGCAAGCTCGTTAACAAGCTTTCTTTGTCAACAACCTCTTGACCAAATTGGAGCTTGCCACTTGGTGTCATCTCAGTGGGATAAGTATAAATCGGCTTACCGTGAGGAAAGTTATTGACGGTTGAGAACGGTGCGTTAGCTTCAATCAGCTTAAAGTTTAACCCAGCTTCTTTGGCGGAAATTGCCGCCGAGTAACCACTAACACCACCACCAATAATAACGATATCAGCAACCTCAGCTGTATGTTTGCGATTACTGAAGCTGGTATCGGCCAGTATGTCTTGAACAGCTTTTGCACCAGTGTCGGCAGAAAACTTTAACAATGGCACGCCAGTTAAGTCACCAACAATATAGGTACCGGGAATATTAGTTGTGCCATTAGCTTGGCTTACCGGCAGTTTTTCTACTTTGGCGTCAGGCCATTGACCATGTAACCAATGATGATATTTACTTACTATAGCTAACATGAAAACCTCTTTTGGGGCGACGAAAGTTCGCCCTCGGTAATAGTTTGTTTCTTCCACCTTGTGACGCCGGCATAAATTAAACTCAGCAATGCAAAGAGATAGGCACCAGCCAATAAATTGACAGGCCATTGCGCAGGTTGCCAAATTTGGCAACAAACAAACTGATCCAGTACTTCATAGGTAAATGGCATAACGCCAAGAATGAGTAATAACGCAAGATTGGGTTTTAACGCGACGAGTGCCGCCAATGGCATTAAGTACCAAGGAAATAGCACTGGACTAATAAATAATGGAATAAAGAGCGCAAGCTGACAGGCGCTAACTAAGTCGTTAGAAAGCTGAGTTTGCTCATTATTTGCGACGGACTTTTGAGCATTCGCTTGCTGACGGCTAGCCAAGTAACCCACAATGGCAATTAAGCTCAAGGTAACGCCTGCTAGCGCAGCAATAAACGCTTGAGTGCCTAGCGAGGTTAACAGGGAAAACAGCGGTGCGGCAAAGCGCCATTTCTCAAAAAACACACCGATACTGCCAACAGGGTATAGCCCTAATGCCAAGGTAATAGCGTAGCCGAGGCTAATTGTCACAATCGCACTAGCAACTAAGGTTATTGCTCGGCGCAACGAAAAGTTAGCAAACACAAGTGGCATTAATAATACCAGCGGCAATATTTTAGTGAGTACGCCAAGTCCGATACAAATCCCCGTTAAAACGAGTTTATTGCGCTGCCAGCAATAAAGCGCAGCAACTATCGCCAACGTAGAAAAGGCATCGACATGCAGGGCTGCCCCCGTTTCGATAATGACTATCGGTGACAATGCAATCAGCGGTAAATGTACCAGCTTGTTATGCGCTTTAAGCAATAAAAACATTAGCCATAGCGAGGCAATGCTGGCGCAGGTTAGCATGAACTGCCACAGCCATTGGGCGTGGTCGATCCCCACACTGGCAGCAATGCTAAATAATGCCAACGACAACGGTGGATAAAGTGTTGGATAGGCCGCGTGCTCAGCTGGTGGCTGCCATATTGCTCTAAGCTCAACAAGCGCAGGATCATCATGGCTGATTTGATAAGGATCTAAACCAGTCAGTGCGATACGACCGTCAAATAGGTAGCGGTCAACATCGTTTGAGGTGTATGGTTCAACACCAAGTAAAACAATGCGCGCTAAGATTCCCGCTGCCAAGATCAGCCAGCTAGCGCGAGTAATACTCGCGGCAAAGGAAGCATTTTGCTGAGTTTTTTGCTGACCTTTTTGCTGATATGCGTGCACAGAATACCAAGCCACCAGCATGCATAAGCACATCAAGGTAAATTGGACGATAACTAAATTGCCCATCCCCCACTGTTCCAGGCTCCAAGTTGCTAGATCCAAATTTGCTAGGTTCCTGCCATCAGCGCCACGCTCAATAGCAGTTGACGTGATAGCTGCCTGTGATAATTGGCTGTGCACCGCACTTAGCCAATGACTCATTGATGCCACTAAGACCGTGCCAACCAAGCTTGCATAAAGTAGCCAAGACCATCGACTGTGAACAGTAGTCGCGTGGTGACCTGAACAGGCCACTTTAATTAAAGTGTCAGAGGCTACGGTATTAGTGGCTATCGAGCGAATCACGGCAGTTACTCTTGCTGATGGTTTTGATAGCTGCGCATACTGTGAATTGAGGTCGTTAAAAACCCAAGTAACAGTAGCAACAAAAACGGCGCCATAAACCAATGATCATTGGCAATTGCCCAAATCAAGACAAAGCCATAGACAACAGCAACAGCAAATTCAAATAGTGCACCACGCGGCGCTACTGCTCGATAAAGCTTGGCTGAAAGTATATTGGATTTAGCGGCCTTGGTTTCTGGTGTTGGCGTGTGACTTAGTTGTTGCTCATCGCCTTCCACCAATTCACCACTTTTAGGAGTTCGAACAAACTCACTTCGCTCACCTCGCAACGCTTCGTAACCAGCTTTCGCATTATTGGTTGCTAGCTGAATACCAAGCAACATTAATCTTGGTAGGCGCAATGCAGCGCGCAACTTAGAGTGACCAAGGGCGACTTGACCGTAGAACAAATAGATCAAATGGCTAGCCGAAGCTAAGAATAGTAATGGTAAATCCAGCCATAACACATCGTAAAGGTCGTAAGCTTGCCTTATCCACAAGGTAGGGATTAAGAACACTAAGGTGTCTATCAACATAATGAGATAAGCGAGATTGTTTGACAGGTGAAAACTCGCTTCTACTTTCGTTTTTAGCGGTAATGATGAGCACCAAACCTTAGGCAGCATCTTCAGCATCACCTCTACACCACCTTTAGCCCAACGGTGTTGCTGACTCTTGAACGCATTGATATCGGCAGGAATTTCACCCGCACAGCCAACATCATTTAAATACAGCATGCGCCAGCCTTTAAGTTGAGCGCGATAGCTTAAATCTAAATCTTCAGTTAGCGTATCCGCGCTCCAATGGCCGGAATCGACAATCGCCTTAGTTCGCCAAATACCGGCGGTGCCATTAAAGTTGAATAGCTTGTTACTGGCGCTACGCACTTGCTGCTCAAGACTGAAGTGTGCGTCGAGCATAATTGCCTGAGTTTGGGTCAGCTCGCTGCTCGCTTTGTTTAAGTGCTCCCACCTAAACTGCACCATAGCAATATCATCCTCATAGAAATAATGGATATTGTTTTTCAGCAAGTCTGGCTCAGGTAAAAAGTCGGCGTCGAAAATAGCAATAAATTCGCCAGTTGCGGTTTCCATGGCATCTTTTAATGCGCCAGCTTTATAGCCGTGACGATTAGTTCGTTGCACATGATCTATATTGATACCGCGCTGTTGATGATAACCAACGCGCTCGGCGATAACATCGCTGGTACTGTCGTTAGAGTCATCGACAATTTGGATTTGCAATTTATCTTGCGGGTAGTCAAAGTCGGCAACGGCATCAACGATGCGCTTAGCAACCAAGCGCTCATTGTACAGAGGGATCTGCACAGTGATGCTAGGTAAAGTGTCAAACTTTTGGGTTATTTGGGGCTTTTTATCACGATATTTATGACGACGAAAAACCATAGAAAGGCGGTGCAAACCAAATAGCGATAGCACCAGCAGTAAAATAAAGTGCCCGACTAGGACACATATTGCTATTAACGACATATGCTTAGAACACTCGTGTTAATCCAAGTTGAATGCTGTCACCTTCCAAGGTATTTTTGCCATAGATATCTTGGGTGTAGGTAAGTTCAAGGCCCCATTTATTTTTTGAGCTTGAATCAAACGTCCAGCCAGCGGTCAATTCCCACTTACCAGAATCAAATTCCGGTACTACCAATAAGTTGGCATTGGTATCACTAGCGTTGCTATCAGCATTCTCAGCACTTAGCACGCCATCAAGCTTAGTTCGCAAGTAGAGGTTGTTGTTAACGCTAAAACCATATTCCAACAAGTAACGATATTCATCCGACGGCGCACCGCTGCGATAACGGTAGCCAAATTCTGCGCCTAAATAACCATATTGGTTTAAGCTCTTACCTAATAAGACTCTTAGCTCATAGTCTTCTTGACCATTACCTAAGGCGAGATCATCATCTTCATCGTATAAATAAGGTAGCTTTGCGAGGAAAGAGGTTGATAGGACAAAAGGATCTGCCTGCCATTGATAACGAATACCAATTTCAGCATCACCAAAGCCATTATTGGTTTGCTTAACATTATTGGCGTCTGTTTGTTCAAGCGATTGATAAAGTAATTGACCGTAAACGGCAAAATTGTTGCCTAAGCCATATTCACCATAAAAAGAAGTATTTTCACCAATAAACTCAGAGAAGTTATCGTTATCGCCTCTAAATTCATCCGCTTCGTAATAAGCGTAGGCAAGCTTGTTGTACCCTTCCCCTTGTTTAGGAACCCATGCACCCGCATTAGCTAGGCCTGAAGATAAAATAGCTGCAGCAGATGCACCGATAACAGCTAGTGTCGGCTTTGAACGTTGAGATATTAAAAGCTTGCGCAAATTAAACATGTTAACCCTCCTATTTTTTATATAAACGGCCCTGTTAAAAACTAAGTAACCAACAAGGTATTGGTCGTACCTTTTAACTTAGGCAGCCAATAAGAGGACGTAAAAACAAATAAAGTTTCACTATTTTTTACAAGTTATAAAATCACTACAAAGCTGTGATAGTTTCGTTACAAACGTGATACTAATACAACAAAATCAAGGGATTCAGCTCAATTAGCAACCATAATTTAAACACCGAAGTAGCGCGGTAATCTAACTGAATAAAAGACACGTACTAATCGCCAACTATCCGCTTTTTCTCCAATCAGATTTTGATACCAGCTTGTGTTGAATATTTGGTGGCGAAAGTTTGGCGGCGATAATTTGGTGAACAAGCGTTTATTGGTAAAGTACCAAACTTCCGTTGTTCGCTTGTTTGGAGACCTGTCAGGTAATCAAGCGCTTTGGACGCTTAGATTAGATGGAAAGTCACATTTATGAGCAATGAAACACAACTGAGCAATGTGCAAACTGATATCGCCGTAGTTTGGTTAAAGCGAGATCTTCGACTAAACGATCATCTTCCTCTGGCGCTTGCTGCTCAAACTCGACTGCCTGTTTTGCTTCTGTATATTGTTGAGGATATTATGCTTGCCGATGAGCATATGTCATTGCGGCATTGGCGGTTTATTTTCCAATCTTGGCAAAGCATTAATCAGTCACTTGCGCGGCTAAATATTGACACTCGCTTACTGGTGCTTAAAGGCAACGCCATTGAGTGCTTAACACAACTAACCCAGCTATTTAATCTTAGGTATATATTTAGCCATCAAGAAACGGGGCTAGATCACACCTTTACCCGTGACAAACAAGTTAAAAATTGGTGTCAGACCAACCAAGTTGTATGGCAAGAATGTCAAGCGGGCGCTGTTGTTCGCGGCCTAAACCATCGGCTTGATTGGGATAAGCGTTGGCAACACTATATGCGAGCACCGCTAGTGAATGTAGATTTGCTTAGCGTCAATTGGTTAACCATGTCTAATGTCCATCTACATCAGCTCGATACCTTTGAAGTGCCTGACAGCTGGCAACAAATTGATGATAACTTTCAACACGGTGGTGAACAGCAGGCGCTGGTGACACTTGCGTCATTCTTTATTGAACGCGGCCAGCGTTACCATTACTCAATATCAAGCCCGAGTGCTAGCCGCGAGGCTTGCTCTCGGCTCTCACCTTACCTGGCATGGGGCAATATAAGTCTGCGCCATGCTTACCAAGCCTTGTTAAGTCATTGGCAACGACCAGGCTGGCGCAGAGCACTTTCGGCACTTTCATCACGGCTTCATTGGCATTGCCATTTTATTCAAAAATTTGAAGCCGAGCCTGAACTAGAGTTTGAGCACTTAAATCCCGGCTATAACGATTTTCCTTACCACAACGGAGCAACGGCAAAACAACGATTAACGGCTTGGCAAGACGGTAAAACTGGCTATCCACTCGTTGATGCTTGCATGCGTTGTTTGGCACAAACTGGTTATATCAACTTTCGTATGCGCGCTATGCTGGTTAGCTTTTTATGTCATCAATTACTGCTTGATTGGCGCTTCGGCGTAAAACACCTTGCCCGTTATTTTCTCGACTACGAACCAGGAATTCACTACACGCAATTTCAAATGCAGGCGGGCGTTACGGGGATCAATACCATCCGTGTCTATAACCCAGTCAAACAGTCAGAAGAGCAAGACCCTGACGGAACTTTTATCAAGCAATGGCTACCTGAGCTAGCTGAAATTCCTGCACCATTCATTCACAAGCCATGGGAGTTAACTCCTATGGAGCAACAAATGTATGATGTTCAGCTTGGTCAAGACTACCCAGAACGTATTGTTGATATCACCACCACAGGTAAGCAATCCAGAGATTTATTGTGGCGCTGGCGAAAACAGCCTGGAGTGATAGTGCATATTAATGCCATTCTGGCTAAGCATGTTCGCCCCAGCCAATAGCGCCTTTTAACTCAAATAAATGAGAGCGAGAAATCACACTGCCAACACCTTTTGAATGGACTACATCTTGTTACAGGCCTGTCATTGATGAATAAGCGAGCTATCTGCTACGCTCACATTCTAGGGAAGAATTGTCGTAACACCTGAGCTGTAGAAAGGAAAAAATAATGGAATCATACTCATATCGTCGTTTTCGTGGTTTCACATTAATAGAACTTGTTGCCGTTATTCTGATACTTGGAATTTTAGCCACAGTTGCACTTCCAAGATTCATCAACCTGCAAACCGATGCCCGTAACAGCACGTTAATGGCGGTAAAAGGGCAAATTGAGTCTCAAGCGAATTTAGTTTTTTCACAGTTAGCAGTGGTAGGTCTAGCTGACCGAAACCCTGCTAGAACTGACCCAGTGACTGGTGGCGGTTACTTCGGTAATGAACCAGCTAACAACCCTTTCAATAATATTTGTGGGCAAGATTGCTACTTTATTTACGGCACACCTTCAGCATCAGCGACAACGATTCCTTCACTAATTGAGAACATAGGCCAAGACCAAGAATTAGTCTTTGCGGGTTACCATAGTAACGATTGGGTGGCGCAAGGGGTGACAGGTACAAATGTTGTGGCAACTTTTTCTTTTAGAGACAATGTGAATATTGCTGCTCAGCCAGGCCAAAATAGCCTTAAATCTGATAATTGCTATATCTGGTACTCAGGTGCAAGGGCTGATCGCAGTTACAGAGCAGGGGTTGTTCCTTGTGAGTAAAAACTGACAGCAATCCAGCACCTCATATTTTTCTGTTTCACTTTTTACATATTTTTGTATAAATGCCAAATCTTTGTGATGTTTGGCAACTCAAGAAATTTAGCGTGCCTGTAACTAGATAGCAGTATTCTACCTAACGACAAAATGAGAACTTCAATTCAATTGAATTTGACAGTGTGAAAGTTTCGACTAACTTGCTATATAGGGAATAATAATAACCTTAATGCGCTTATTCGTTCGTCACTCTCCTTTTCACGCCTTTTCATGACAAGAATGCGTATCACTAGGTATAAAACTCAACCTTTGTTTTAGGGAAGCTAAGTGGTTAATAAATTCTTGCTTGTAACAGCATTAGTACTTTTTTGTTGCAGTGCGACTGCTCATGAAAAGCTAGTGCTTCGCAGCGCGGTATCACCGGACTTTATTGACGGCCTGCATGCAAAGTATCTCAATTATATTGCCGAAAACTTAATGATGAAAATCGACATTAAACCGTTGTCGTTTTCACGTCGATTACGCGCTTTGCAAAACGGTGAACTGGATATATTAGTCGGTTTGCAGGACTCTGCTGAACAGCAAGAAAACCTTATTTATATCGACCCACCCTACCAAATATTAGCCTCAACATTTTTTGTTCGCGCCCCAGAAAAATCTGCCCTGACAAATTACCAGGACCTAACTTCTAAACGTATTGCCATCACCGCTCAAGTTGCCTATTTCGATGAATTTGATAACGATGAATCACTAGCTAAAGTAGAGGTAGACTCTTTGGAGCAAAAGATAAAATTGCTGATCAATCATCGCGTTGACACTTTTATTCACAATTACGACAGCACCTTAGTTAATTTAAAAATATTAGCGCTTAGCGACCAGGTAAAACCAGCCATTTACCAACCTACAGATAAGCGAAAATACTATTTTGCGATAAGTCGACGTTCACAATTAATGCCTCACTTGGATCAACTTATGCGCGTGATAGAGAAAGGCGTTGCCAATGGCGCATTTATTGAAATTCGCGAGCAACATTACCGAGATTTGGCACTTCAAGCTAAGCCAACAGATTCATTAGCCATTGTTTTTAAGTAGCGACGTTAAGTTACTAACTTAGATTTCAAGGAGAGCGGCATACTTTGGCTTTGTTTTTGATTGTCTTGCCACACTTTGCTCAGCGACAACTTATCGAAGTAAGAGAGAGCGTTTGAAAAACGAGAATGATGAAAGATGAATGAGTGAAAAGTAGGTAATGAAAAATGGAAACTAGCCACAACAATAACTAGTTTCCATTATTGGATATCGCCTTTAGCTAAAAGACGATGGTAATAACTGAATGCTTAACTAGCATTCTGATCGAGCATATCTGATAGGTTGGCCATCAACCAAGTAGCACCAGACTGACTCCAACCACCATCAACAGGTAAAATAGCACCTGAAATGTAGCCCGCTTGGTCACTGCCTAACATACCTGCCGCATTGGCAATATCATCAGGCGTTCCTTGACAACCAAGCGGAACCGATTTATCACACATTGCTTTTAACTCGGGCGTTGGTGTTAAGCGTTCCATCCCTTCTGTCCCAGCGATTGGCCCAGGCACAATTGAGTTAATACGGATGCCATCTTGCCCCCACTCCATTGCTAAGCTGCGTGTCACCATATCCACACCAGCTTTTGCTGAACACACATGGGTTTGATGCATCATTGGCAGAAAAGCTTGCGGGGCAGAAATATTGATTACGCTAGCGCCTGGCTTACGCAAATATTGATGGCTTGCTTTCATCACATGAAAGGTGCCCATGAGATCGATTTCAACCACAGAGCGGACCGCATTCACTGACATGTCGTTAACACGTGCCGGGAAGTTACCTGCGGCACCAGAAACCAAGACATCGATGTCGCCGCCAAAGAAATCAACCACTTGAGCAAAGCCTGCACTTACATCATCAGCATTGCGTACATCAAAAGTCACCCCAAAAGCGTCTGCGCCTAAGGTTTTTAGTTGCTCCACCGCCGCGTCTACTTTTTCTTGCTTGCGTGAGGCTACCGCGATTTTCGCTCCCCAGCGCGCAAAAGCAAGGGCAACCCCTAAATTAATGCCACTGGTACCACCAACAACAAAAACGTTTTTACCTTGATAGTTAAATTCGATACTCATTTTATTATCCTTTTTAAAAGCTGGTGCTAAACCATCAACTGTAGGTTATCAATCAATGGTTTATTTTCTTCGTCAATGACCGCAATAATCTCTTTGTGCAAACGCTTTTTATGCTCGCCAAATATTGCGCGTTTTTTATCAAATCCTTGCGCGAACGCTAGTACTTTAGCTTGTAGATCTTCATTGTCATCACAGGCTTGCTCAATCACATGGTCGCTAGCCAATTCTGGTGCACCGACGCGGCGACCAGTCAGTTTCATCTCATTAAAGCGATAGTAAGGCATGGCTTTTTTCACAAATGCGATCATGCCGGGTAAAAACGGTATTGATAGATCAACTTCTGGAAAGCAGAAAAATCCACGATCGGAACGCATAAATCTAAAGTCACAAGCACATGATAAAATTGCGCCATTGCCAAATGCATGACCATTGATGGCGGCGATAACAGGGATTGGAAACAGCAAGAGTGTTTTAAATACTTCATCCATATCGTACATAAACGTTTGGATTTGCGCATATTGCTTTTGCTGCATTGCTGGCATTAGCCAGTCAGTATCAATGCCTAAACTCCAGCTCTTTTCATCGCTTGAGCTAATGATCAGTGCTTTGTGGTTTTCATTTGCTAGCACAGCACTTAGTTGTGCCTTCATTTCTGCTGCGAACTCTGGGTTATGGCGATTCTCACCGTTATTCATGGTAAGAATCGCAACGCTACCATTGGTTTCTAGTGTTGTTAAACTCATTAGGCTCACTCTGTTATACGTTTTTAAATAATCATTCTAACGAGTTAAACAAGCGACGCAAACATTGAAAAATAGCACTAACAAGCTATTTGCCCCCACTGTATTTCTCAGTCACTGATATCGGCAAATGCACAGATATATTCAAGGTAGTAATAATTTATAGGGTTAGAGAAGTTAAAGGTCCTGATACACCTAGAGTAGTGAGCAAACAATCACATCAGGGGAGAGCGATAACTTTCCCCAGTTAACATAGGCACTGTTGACCTTAATTACTGATTAACTATGGTATTGCGTTGAGTACCTAAATCAATTTTGCCATCGTCACTGACAATACGTGCTTCAATATAATCGCCCGCTTTAAGGTACTCAGGGTTTTTAGCTTGTTTGCCAACAAAGGCTTTCCATTTAACGGCTTCAGGCAATAAGCCAAGCAGTTTAACAATCGCTTTAGGTGGCACAGAGAGCGCACATCCGCCAGGTGAGCCGGTAAAAATCATATCCCCAGGTGCTAAGTCTTCTATTTGAGAGAGCTCAGTTAGGGTTTCATGAGGCTTGTAAATCATATTACTGCTATGATCTTGCTGTTTAAGCTCGCCATTGACCGTTAACGTCAAATTCAGTTGCTCAAGGTATTTCGTTTCATCATCGCTAAGCAGACATAAATAAGGTCCAGTTGGACAAAACGTTCGATAGCTCTTGCCTTTATAAAACTGTACTTGTGGAATTTGAATATCACGTGCAGTAACGTCGTGCACCATGACCACACCGGCAACATACTGGTGAATATTGTCGCGCGTCACCGTTACTGACTCTTTGATATCAGCACCTATAACAACAGCTAACTCTACTTCGTAATCAAGCAATTTGACGTGGCTTGGCTTGATAATATCTGACGCTGGGCCGGTAATGCTGGCATCTGATTTGTGAAATAGTGTGTTGTAGTCTTTAGCGTGGGGGTTCATCCCAGTTTCAACACGAGCAGCGGGATAATTTGAGCCTTGGCATAAAATGCGACACGGTTTTGTAATTGGCGACAGAATTTCTATTTCTGTTTCATCGAGCAATTTATCTTGGTATTCGGTTAAATTACTTTGCATTTTAAAGGCAAGCTCTCGACCATCACGCAAAAAAGATTGGGTATCAGGACTGTCTACATCAATATCGTATAGGCCATTGTCCCAAACGGCCCAACCGAATTTTCCTGATGTTGTATTTTTGTATCTAGCAATATGACAGGGCATAGTGTTTCTCTTTTATTTTAGTATTTATACCAATTTCAATAAATACTTGATCATTTTGGCTGGTTAAAACGCCCATAAACTGCGTTGTTATTTTTGAAATTAGAACAACTAGTTAACAAAAAATAACGCCTTGTTTATGAACCTTTTTCCTACGCCATAATCGTTCAAATAATTAATTCAATTGGTATTATTGATATTTGTAGTTGTTGCTTGTAACGGTTACCAATATGTAAAGTGCTTAATGGTGTTTACTACTGGCTAGTGTTGAACTTCGCTATCTTTTACTAACGGCTGAGTTTGTGCCGCTCTCATCTGCGCTGGCGATACTCCCCACCACTTTTTAAAGGCTCTTAAAAAGCTCGCAGACTCAGAATAATCAAGCCTAGTTGCGACTACTTTGACTGGCAACGAAGCCGCGAGTAGTAACTCCTTTGCCAGCGTCATCTTGGTATCCATCACCACCGCCTTGAAGTTATGGTTTTCCTCCTGTAACCGTCTTTTTAATGTGCGGTCACTGATAAACAAGGAATGAGCGACGTCAGTTAACTTAGGCGAAAAATTCTTTTCTTGTAGAATGTAATTGCGAACTTTTTGTGCGAAACCACCAAATTTATTGGTTTCATTAAGAATGCGCTGACACTCACTGAGAAAATGACTATGGGCAATGGGATCGGTATTAGTAACGGGTAAATCAAGTAGTTCTTTAGAGGCGATTAACGCATAAAACGGTTGCTTGCCCCTGACTTTCAAACCAGAAATTGCAGTCAACTCTTGCTCATAATGAGGGTCTGAAAACGGCAACTGTAGTTCAAAATCAGACATGTCATAATCAGGACTCATCTCGCGCAGAAAACGCAGCGTCATATAAAAGTATCGCTCAAAGGTAAATCGGTGAATCGCCGCAGGCAAATGTTCCATATCAAGTATAAATGCAACACGGCCGAGGCTTTCTCGAAAACTCACCCGAGAGAGTAGAATAGACACCTCAGAAAAGCTCGCCATCGCCTCTAAAGCGGAGCGCACGGTTGGGCTTGTTAATATTGCTAACCCCAAAACCCCAAAGTTGGTGACATCTAATGCCTGTGCAGCTTTTACGCCATAACCCGCCTGTTTAGGCAGCACTTCAACCGCTCTTGCAATAACTTCAATTTCAGTTTGATTAGGGATATCAACATCTGTATTTAGCATTTGATTGATGTCTATCGCTGTATCACCAAAACACTGTGCTAAGTCTATGCCATTCGTTTCTAAAATATTGGCAATTGCTTGAATAGTCAGATTGGCTCGTCTGTTATCTTTCCACGACATAGCGGTTCTGTTTACCTCAGTGTTTAGTCAGGTTGGTCAGCAGTTTAAGCTGAAATATTAATGCATTGAAGCCAATCAACCTTAAGCGTTTGGCATAACGAGGGAAGTAAGTGTTATTTGATGAATATTTACTATAGACATCAAGTATTGCTGATTAAACAAAGAACGTTTGTTACCAACGAATATTAAGGTTTGAGCCCGTTTACAAAAGCACTAAACAAAACCGTAACGTGCTTTTCTAAACTTGCTCAAACCTTAAATTGATAGCGCAAAGCAAACGGCGCTAAATGCGCCGTATATCAATTAAAATAGGCCTTGAACGCTAACAGCAACCGATGTATCGCCTTCAACTTCAACATCGCCTTCCATTACCGCGCTCATCGCATCGGTTTCACCAGCCATGATCTCTTTCATGGTATCAAGTGACATGGTGATTGTGCACGACGCATCTTTGTCTTCGGCAACTACTTCTTTGTTGTGAACATGAATAACACCCGCATCACCAATTTTAAATTTAACCGATGAAGGGAAGCCACCAAACTTGTCAACAGCTGGGATTAGAGCGTCAATTAATTCTTGTGTAGTCATTGTTGTAACCTTAATTCTTCTTTCTAATTGATATTATGATAACGAGAATGGACGACCGTCTTTCTCTGAGATTGTTGTGCGATGCAATTCGCGGCGGTAGCCTTCGTAACCACCAGTCGCTTTATGTAAAACACTGCGGTTATCCCACATCACCAACATGTCCTTTTCCCATTTATGAGCATAAACGAATTGCTCTTGAACTTGCCAGCGCTGTAGCTCCATAATCAAGCTCATTGCTTCTTTTTGCGGCATATCTGATACACCAATAATGTAGGCGATTGCTGAGCCGTATATTGATTCTTTGCCACTTACTGGGTGTTTAAGGATAAATGGATGTGTTTCTTGCTCTAATGCTTCATCAGATGCAACCACTTCCATACTCTTGCTCTTGTACTTATCGCCGTAAGAACCTTTTTTCGAGTACCCCATTTTCGCGGAATGAATCGCTAACTGCCCTTCTAAACGACTGCGCAGTTCTTCCGGCATTTCCTCTAATGCCAACACTTGGTTAGCAAATAAAGTATCACCGCCGACTGGTGGTATTTCGATGCTGTACAAGCAAGTTGCAAATGGAGGGTTCGATTTAAACGTCCAGTCTGCATGCCAAATCTCTGCAAAGATTGCTGCGGTTTCGTCAGCTTCACGCTGAATCGCGATCATATGTTCACGACCTGGCAGCGACTTAACAAAAGGATCTATCGCCAGATCACCAAATGACGCGGATACACGCTCTAAGTCATCATCTGATAACTGTTGATCACGGAAAATAATAACGTGGTGTTCGCCCCAAGCTTGGCGAATTTCTTCAATCTGCTCATCACTCAAAGGCTGAGTTAAATCGACGCCCCCGATGTATGCGCCACAAGCTTCACCCGTGGGGGTAACTGTAATGCCCATAATGCACTCCTGTTGTTCACTTTTTATAATAGTTGCTTAATTACCATAATAGAAAGTTAATTCACGAGACATGACACATTAGGCCACACAATTGATACATTAGGCCAACCAGTACAGAAAAAAAACAAAAATAGCAGGGAATTTTGGCTTATTGTGTGGATAAAAATGCTATTAAGTATATGAATAGCGAATAGATATTATGCTGTGAATAAAGATGAGAATAAATATTGGCAATAAAAAACCCGAGCTGTGCTCGGGTTTTTTCTGGGGTATAAAAGTAATACTTTTAGAGTAAAAGTTACTTCTTCGCCAACTTCTCTTTGATACGCGCAGAACGACCAGAGCGCTCGCGTAAGTAGTAAAGTTTAGATTGACGAACATCACCGCGGCGTTTAACTGCAATAGAGTCAACTAATGGGCTATGTGTCTGGAATACACGCTCAACGCCTACACCGTTCGAAATCTTGCGAACAGTGAAAGCTGAATGTAAACCACGGTTTTTAATCGCGATAACAACACCTTCAAATGCTTGAAGACGCTCTTTATCACCTTCTTTAACTTTTACTTGTACAACAACTGTGTCACCTTGCGCGAACGCAGGTAAGTCAGTTTTCATTTGCTCTTGTTCAAGAGCTTTAATAATGTTACTCATAATTACCTCTTCCTAGGATTCACGGTCAGTTGCTTCACGCTTAATTTGCTTCAGCATTTCAGTCTGTTCTGCCGTCAGAGCTAGGTCAGTTAAAAGTTCTGGTCGCCTGTGCCAAGTTCTTTCCAGTGACTGAAACTGTCGCCATTGTCGGATATGTTCGTGATTACCACTTAACAACACCTTAGGTACCGCTTTCTCATTTTCAGAGCCAGCATCTAATACTTCTGGTCTTGTATAGTGTGGGCAATCAAGTAAACCATCAGAAAACGAGTCTTGCTCGGCTGATAGTTCATGCCCTAGCACGCCGGGAACAAATCTTGCGACCGCGTCAATTACATTCATCGCTGGTAGTTCACCGCCACTTAAAATGTAATCGCCCACTGACCACTCTTCGTCAATATCTGACTCGATGATCCGCTCGTCAATTCCTTCGTAACGTCCTGCCACAAAAATCAGGCAGTCGTCTTGTGCTAATTCACTCACGCCAACTTGGTCTAGTTTCCGGCCTTGCGGTGATAAGTAAATCACCTTAGCGTTGCGTCCCTCTGCTTTTGCTTTCGCTTTGGCAGCATGTATCGCATCGCGCAGCGGTTGCACCATCATTAACATGCCCGGTCCGCCGCCATAAGGTCGGTCGTCCACAGTGCGATGTTTATCATGGGTAAAGTCTCTTGGATTCCACGAATGAAATTCAATTAAGCCTTTACGAATCGCTCGGCCTGTCACCCCATACTGTGTAATGGCATCAAACATTTCTGGAAAAAGGCTAATCACCCCAATCCACATTTTGCTGCTTGTCACAGTTTAAAAACCTGGGTCCCAGTCAACACAAATTTGTTTCGTTTCATTGCTTACCGAGACAATTACTTGGTCAAAAATATACGGGATTAACCGCTCTTTTTTCCCGAAGCCGTCGTTGCGGTTCGCTTTAACAACCAGTACGTCGTTAGCGCCAGTTTCCATAATATCGGTGACTTCGCCTAGGTTATAACCTTTGTCGGTCACGACACTCATACCAATTAAATCACGCCAGTAAAACTCACCTTCCGGTAACTCTGGTAATAGTGATTCATCAACAAATATTTCAGAATGTACTAAGCTTTGAGCTTGGTCGCGATCTTCCACATCTGCTAGTTTGGCAATTAAGCCGTTATTATGTTTGCGCCAATCAACAATTTCTGCTGATTGTTCTTTACCACCTAATTTTAATGACCAAGGTGAATAGTCAAAAATAGCTTGAGGATCTTCAGTAAAGCTGTGAACTTTTACCCAGCCCTTGATACCGTAAACTGCGCCTACTTTACCCAGGAGGATTTTTTCACTCATATCACTCACCAATACATCCTAAAACTTACTAACTTAATTAAGCAGCTGCTTGAGCGTCTTTAACTAACTTAGCCACACGATCAGATAGACCAGCACCTTGACCAACCCAGTGGTTGATACGATCTAGGTCTAAGCGTAATTTTTCAGCTTGACCTTGTGCTGTTGGGTTGAAGAAACCTACTTTCTCGATGAAACGACCATCGCGAGAGTTACGGCTATCTGCAACAACAACCTGATAGAATGGACGCTTCTTCGCGCCACCACGAGCTAAACGAATGGTAACCATACCGTCCTCTATATATTTAATGTTAAACGAATTTTCCAGACACTTTCTGTACAACCAATATTTCAGGCAGACAGAAAAGCTCGCGTATTCTACGCTTTTCTGGTGATATTGCAAGTGAATGCTGGCTTTGGCAGTGTTATTAGTTGTTAACCAAGTATTTGATGGTTATTCCAGTTTTCGATGAAAGCTATTTCATGAACAAAAACTTCATGAACAAAAAAGCTGAATCAACAAAAGTTTGTCGCAGTTATTGGCTATCAGACTCTTTTTTTAGTTTGATCAGTAAATCAATGTGAGGGATTAATTCTTCTATCTCTCTAATTTGCTCCCGCAGTGCCTGCCACTGCTCAAGCTCTAACTTACCTGAATCAAGAATAGCGTGCTTGATTTCACTGATCAGTGAATTATCTTTTTCCTGCTCAATAAAGTGATTGATATGAAGCAGCTTATCGAGCTCTGCCTGACTAATGATTTCTTTTTCTACCATTTGCTTATTGCTCTAGATGTTGATGAAAGTGCCGTAACGTACTGATTGAAGGTGGTAATAGTTGCACGCTTTTCTGATAGCACGCGATTTCTTTTTAAGCTCTTCTTTTTAGCTGTTCAGCTTAACTATCACTTTAAAATATAGCTCGCAAAGCAGTTAGCCAAAAGGAAAGACGTAAAAATTGTGAAGCCCAAAACAAAAAGCCTAATTGCAATAACAATTAGGCTTTCATTTCCGCAAGTGTAGTGCCTTGAGAATTAACGACCAAACATACCGCCGCCGAAGCCGCCACCGCCCATACCCGGTGGCATCATACCTTTCATTCCGCGCATCATTTTCTGCATGCCGCCTTTACCCGACATCTTCTTCATCATTTTCTGCATTTGGGTAAATTGTTTTAGTAGCTTATTAACGTCTTGAATTTGCGTGCCTGAGCCGGCAGCAATACGGCGCTTACGGGAGCCTTTAATAATATCAGGGCGAGCGCGCTCTGCTGGCGTCATCGAGTTAATAATGGCTTCCATTTGCACGGTAATTTTGTCATCCATCTGGCCTTTTACTTGCTCAGATAAATTCCCCATGCCCGGCAGCTTGTCCATCAAGCCCATCATGCCGCCCATGTTTTTCATTTGTACCAACTGTTCGCGGAAGTCTTCTAAATCAAAGCCTTTGCCTGATTTAACTTTCTTGGCTAGCTTCTCGGCTTTTTTCTTATCGACTTTTTGCTCTACTTCTTCGATAAGTGACAATACGTCACCCATACCCAAAATACGTGAGGCAATACGATCTGGGTGGAAAGGCTCTAATGCATCGGTTTTCTCACCAACACCAATAAATTTAATTGGCTTGCCAGTAATGTGGCGAATTGATAGCGCCGCACCACCACGCGCATCACCATCGGTTTTGGTTAATACCACACCGGTTAGTGGCAAAGCATCGTTAAATGCTTTAGCGGTATTTGCCGCATCTTGACCTGTCATCGCATCGACAGTGAATAAAGTTTCAACTGGCTTGATAGCGGCGTGTAATTCCTGAATTTCACCCATCATGTCTTCATCAACATGCAAGCGACCCGCGGTATCGACAATCAGTACATCAAAAAACTGGCGTTTAGCATGATCAATCGCTGCATTGGCAATATCAATCGGCTTTTGTTTAATATCACTCGGGAAGAATTCAACGCCAACTTCGCTAGCAAGTGTTTCAAGCTGCTTAATTGCCGCTGGGCGATAGACGTCAGCACTAACAACAAGTACTTTTTTCTTTTCACGCTCTTTTAAGAACTTTGACAGCTTAGCAACTGAGGTGGTTTTACCGGCACCTTGCAAACCTGCCATTAAAACCACTGCTGGTGGCGCCGCTTTTAAATCAAGCGCTTCGTTCACTTCACCCATCGCAGCTTCGAGCTCTGTGCGAACAATCTTAACGAAGACCTGACCCGGCGTTAAACTTTTTGATACTTCCTGACCAACCGCACGTTCTTTCACTTTTTTAATGAAATCACGGATAACAGGTAAAGCAACATCAGCTTCTAGTAGCGCCATGCGCACTTCGCGCAAGGTGTCTTTAATATTATCTTCGGTCAGGCGACCGCGACCACTGATGTTTTTAAGCGTTTTGGTTAAACGATCGGAAAGATTCTCAAACATGGAAGTCTCAACAAGTGAATTAGGTGAAAAAATCTGCCGCCATTATACGCGTTAAACAGGCAATTAAAATAATTCCCTACTTGTTTTGCGGAAAATAGCTTACTTGAAAGTGTTTATGATACGCTTTCAAGCGATAGCAACAATATTGGGGCGAAAGTGGAAACCGCAAGCTTACTCGTATCAAATTTTATTGCCTTAACCCTAGATACCAGCCCTTGGCTGCTTTTGGGCTTATTAATTGCTGGCTTAATGAAAGCTTGGCTACCAAGCCAATTATTGTCCAAACATTTAGGACAAGGCAATCGCGCGATTGTCAAAGCTGCGCTAGTGGGCGCCCCTCTGCCATTATGTTCATGCGGTGTTATACCCGTTGCTACTGAATTAAAACGCAGCGGTGCTTCTTCACCTGCCACTTCATCCTTTTTAGTCGCTACCCCTGAAACTGGCGTTGATTCTATAACCGTTTCCTATGCCATGTTAGGACCCTTTTTCGCCGTATTTAGGCCCGTTTCTGCAATTGTCTCTGCAATTGCAACAGGCTTTTTGGTTAAAACAGCAAAGCCGCTAACGAAGTCTCAAAGCAATTCAGTACAAGCTGAAGGCGGTTGCTGCCAAAGCAAAACACAAGTAGAAGAGGCGCATACTACTGAAACAGTAACTAGCTGCTGTGCATCAACACACGACAAGGCCACAGAAAAAAGTGCCGGCCAGAAAACGCTACAAGGCGTTAAGTACGCATTAACTCAGCTAATTGACGATATTATCAAGTGGCTGCTCGTTGGCCTTATCTTCGCCACTTTAGTAAAAACCTTTATCCCAACTGAACTCTTAACAGCCTATGGCAGCGGCATTCCTGCGATGTTGTTAATGATCTTAATTTCAATTCCTATGTATATTTGCGCAACAGCATCTACGCCTATTGCCGCAGGGTTTATCATGGCGGGCATTTCACCTGGCACCGCTTTAGTGTTTATGATGGCAGGCCCTGCCACCAATATTTCCACCTTAGGTGTCATTAAAAATGAAATGGGCGCTTCCGTATTATCACGCTACCTACTAGGCATTTCGGTATCAGCCATCGCCTTTGGCTTATTGCTTGATGAATTAGTGACTTACCTAGGCATTGATGTTAATCAACAGATGCAACACAGCCACGAATTGTTACCTTTTTGGGTAAGTGCTGGCTGTGCGCTACTTCTGTTTGTTTCAGCAATAAAGCCACTGCGCCGCAAAATTATCGATTAATTAAAGACAAACATGGCGTTAGGTCATCAATCTGATAAACTGACGCTGATTTTTTAGTAGACAACTCATTGTCATTCAACACCAACACACTAGGATGAGTAGTGGACTTTATTGACATTAGCACTTTAATTGCGGCGTTCTGTTATTTACTCGCCACGGCTTCCATTTTATCTAAGTTATTTGACAGCAAAGGACCAAACCACTTAGTCGTGCTATTGCTTGCATGTATTGCGATTGTGCCTCATACCTTGTTAACGACTAATGCTTTGTTTGTTGAAGGGGCAATTAACTTCAATTTGCCTAACGTAGTAACGCTCGTCAGCGTGGTCATCACTATGTTAATCACCGCCACTGCAGTAAAATATCAGTTAAATCTGCTACAACCTGCCGCCTATGGTTTTGCCAGTATTTGGCTGTTTATCAGCTTTTTCTTACCAGATGTAGCACACATCCCCTTGGCAGTAACCCAAGCGACTGTACTTAGCCATATCACATTGTCACTTATTGCCTACTGCGTATTGATAATCGCTTGCTTGTACGGCTTTCAAGTTGCCTATATCAATATGAAGCTGAAATCTAAAAATTTGGCGGCAGTGAACCACTTACCACCACTTATGTTGGTAGAGCGTCAGTTATTTACCATTCTAGCGGTCGGTACGATAGCGCTAGCAGCAACAAACTTAACGGGTTTTATCTTCTTAGACGGTTTATTTAACACCGATAATGCACACAAAACCGTGTTGTCGTTACTCGCCTTATTGATATATAGCATTATACTTTGGGGGCACTTTAAAAACGGGTGGCGTGGCCACCGCGTACTAACGCTCACACTAGTGGCAACAGCATTACTTACCTTGTCATACTTTGGCAGCCGCTTTGTGAAAGAATTCCTGTTAAGTTAGTTTTTATTACACAAGTGAAGATATCTGTTTTTTCGCCATAAATTTTAAGGTATAACGGATATCTGATTTTAGTTTTCGCGCTAAAATCAATCTGTTTGGCAACATAGGATCCCCCTTTTTGGACAACATTTCGACTAGTACACTGTTTATTATTTTAGGTGTGCTCATATTTATCTCTGCCTATTTTTCTGGCTCAGAAACAGGCATGATGTCACTCAATAGGTACCGTCTTAGGCACCTTGAAAAACAAAAACACAAAGGTGCGAAAAGAGTAAGTAAACTGCTCGAAAAACCGGATCGATTGATCGGGCTTATTCTAATCGGCAACAATTTAGTTAATGTATTTGCATCGCTGGTTTCAGGGGTTATTTTTGCTCGATTTTTTGGCGACGCAGGTATTTTTTACGCAGGTTTAGCTTTGACCTTAGTTATTCTGGTTTTTGCCGAAGTAACGCCGAAAACGCTAGCTGCCCTGTACCCCGAAAAGGTGGCATTCCCAAGCTCAGTTATTCTTACTTTATTGTTAAAAGTACTGTTCCCTTTTGTTATCGCGGTCAATTGGATAACGAACGGCTTTTTGGCATTGCTGAGAATCAGCTCAGAGCAACGAGAACAGCACAGCTTGAGCACCGAAGAATTAAAAACCGTCGTTAACGAGTCAAGTGCTTTGCTACCAGAGCGCGATCAAAACATGCTCGTGAGCATTCTTGACCTAGAAAAGGTCACAGTTGAAGATATTATGATTCCGCGCAACGAATTAGTGGGTATTGATATCAACGAAGACTGGAAGAAAATTCAAAAGCAGTTAACGCAATCAAACCACACCCGTGTACTCTTGTATCGTGACAATATCGATGATGTTGTTGGCTACGTACATATGCGTGATGCGCTGCGTTTATTATCAAAAAACCAATTTACCAAAGCGACACTGCTGCGCGCTGTACGTGAATTGTATTTTATCCCTGAGGGTACCCCGCTCAATGTTCAACTACTTAAGTTCCAACACGCGAAAGAACGTTTGGGCTTAGTTGTTGACGAGTACGGCGACATTCAAGGTTTAGTCACGCTTGAGGACATCCTAGAAGAGATTGTTGGCGACTTTACAACAACAGCTGCTCCTGCACCATCAGAAGAAGTTCATCACCAGCCTGATGGCTCCTACTTAATTGATGGAAGTGCCTCTATTCGAGACATTAATAAGGAAATGTCATGGCATTTACCCACAGACGGACCGAAAACGCTTAATGGCTTAATTATTGAGTATTTGGAAGATATTCCACAAGCTAAACTAAGTGTTAGGATCGCCGGCTATCCGGTAGAGATCGTTGACGTAAGCGACAACATGATCAAAACCGTACGTATAATGCCCGAACACTTTTCAGGCGAAACCCCAGAAGAATAAAGGGCTAGGAGCAATAGTACAAAAAACGTCACTATTGCTCAAATTAACCACTACGCAGCACTTCCTCATAAAGATCCAAAATTCCATCAATTTGATTCTTTGATCGCCACCATACTGATCATTTTTACATGCTTTGTTTGCTAGTCTTGAAATTACCTATCGTAGCGAATGTTAGTAACAAACTTATCCACAGATAATAAGGTTATTCAACTTTCCACATTTTCTGTGGATAACAAAGGAGACCCCCGAAAAATATTGGCCTCTGCTTTTGCAATGTTTTTTTCATAAAAACATCATATTTTTTTACTCTTTTTTTTTGCCTAAATTAACGTCACTGGTAGACCAGATTTTATGCCTAAAGGTTAAACACACACCGAATAAATACTCTTCACAGCAGGTGCTTTGCTAAACACTTCTCGCTTGCACGTTTTACTCACGCTTTTCGAGCAAATAAGAGGAACAATACCTAGAAGCTGAATTACATCTAGCCACAAATCACCGCAGGATAAGAGCAAGCAATTTAACATTCACCCCTTTCCATTTCATGTTTAGTTTATATCGTTCGCTTTTCTCGCCCCAATCGATGAACCTTTAAGAACAAAAAAACGTCACTTTGTGAAAAGCACAAAGAAAGCTTCGTTATCTATCGATAAAGGAGAGCAAAAAGCGCTGCCATGCACTTTAACTGTCAATCTTATTTAGAACGGATCACTAAGACTAACTAAGCACAGCACTATGTGCAGGGACAAAAGAAAGCTCAGCTTTCTTGGGGTAGTGGAGAGCAAGAAGCGCAGCTACGCACTTTAACTGTCAATCTTGTCTAGGAAGGGTCACTAAGACTAACTAAGCCCCACACTATGTGCAGGGCCAAAAGAAAGCTCAGCTTGCTGGAGATAGAGGAGAGCAAAAAGCTCTACCTTGCTATTTCCCGTTCTTTAACTGTCGACAAGTTTCTGAGAATAAAAAAAGCCCCACACTATGTGCAGGGCCAAAAGAAAGCTCATTTTGGGGGAGAGCTTAAAATAGCAATTGTGTTCTAGCAGTGCCGTTGATTAGCTCTTGTGCTTACGAACAAAGCGACTAATGATTTCGCCATTACAGTAGATAGCATCAATGTTCTTGTATTGAGCTTGTGCTGCATCTAAGCCATTAACCACAGCATCACGGCAAATTTTTGAAGCTAGCTCATCATCAGCAGCAACAAACTTAAATACCACATCTTTAACTGATAAAAGCGCTTGTTGGTCATACTTAGCGGCGAAGCGGCTTAACGATGTTTCGTTACAATAAGTTTTACGCTTAACTTGGGTGTATTTCATACCAAGCGAACGTGCAACAGCTTTTGCTTCGGCGATACCACCTTGTGCTGCTGCCATACAAAGTTGTGTTTCAGCAGTTTGATCTAACGCTCTAAATTCAACTTGATTAACTTTTGCCGACGCCGTGAAAGAAACAGCTAAAGTTAACGCAGCAACAAATAATGATCTCATGGCACACCTCATATAACGCTTTTAATGATTAATGAGTATCTCTACTCAACTGCTGGCTAGTATATAGTCTCTTTACTCTAATGCAAATTTATTTTGTAATTTAATTTCATTTATAACTATCTTTGACATAAAAAACCTCGATATCTCGTATTATACTTTCAAAAAGCTTCTTGAAAATCTTTATAACCATTTTTTTCAATAACTTAAAGTAAGTAAATAAATTTCATCCATATACATCAAAGTGCTTACAGTCAATAATATCGATATGTTTTCGTAGAATATATCCACAAAATTTTACTTTTGTGAGATTTTTTAAAAGAAAATTACATAAAGTAGCCTTTTAGCAACCAAAGTAACAAACACTAATTTGGCAAGCAGACAAAGGCGACTGAAGACTCAAAAAGAGCATCTTCGTAGGTTTAAACCAAAAGCTAATCAAACAGAGAGTAAGCTAGCTATTTAGTTAGCCGTTTTGGTGGGTAGATGATTGAGAAGTGCTAGGTGTTTAAGTGCTGAAGTCTAACTCCTTAAATGTACTAGTTCAGACTTGATCTGACAGTTACCCGTTTTTCAATCGGTGACTGTCAGTTTAGATTTGAGCTAAATTCTTCTCAGCCCAAATCGATTTTCCATCAAGTAATGTTTCAAGTGGCGTTCTGCCACAGCACATTTTGCCCTGATGAGTTCGATCATTATTGTAATAAACCATCCATTCGTCCAGATCCTTTTGTAATTCCTCTAACGAGCCATAGAGCCTCTTACGGAACGTAACCTGATAAAACTCCTGCAATATTGTTTTGTGGAAACGTTCACAGATACCATTTGTCTGCGGTGACATCGCTTTCGTTTTTGTATGATCGATATCATTTATTGCTAGATAAAGCTGGTAATCATGATGTTCAACCTTGCCACAATACTCAGTGCCTCGGTCTGTGAGAATGCGTAACATTGGTAGCTCGTGCTGCTCGAAGTAAGGCAAAACCTTGTCGTTGAGTATGTCAGCAGCAGTGATTGGCGTTTTCGTTGTGTAGAGCTTGGCAAATGCAACCTTGCTGTAAGTATCAACGAACGTCTGCTGGTAGATACGGCCAACACCTTTTAGATTACCCACATAAAACGTGTCCTGTGAGCCTAGGTAGCCCGGATGAGCCGTTTCTATCTCGCCACAAGCTTCATCATCGTTCTTTTTCTTCTCAAGTGCAGCAACTTGAGCATCGGTGAGAATGATGCCGTCGTTAGCGACTTTCTCTTCAAGCGCTTTCAGCCGTTTTTTGAAGTTTTCTAAGTCATGGCGCAACCAGATTGAACGCACGCCACTGGCAGATACAAATACGCCTTGCTTACGAAGTTCATTGCTGGTTCTGACTTGGCCGTGCGCGGGGTATTCAATGGCATAATCCATTACTGCTTTTTCGGTTTTTTCATCAACACGATTTTTTATATTTGGTTTTCGGCGGGACTTATCAATAAGCGCATCAATGCCGCCATCTTCAGCCAGCTCTTGATAACGATAAAATGTATCTCGTGATACGCCCATCACTTTGCAAGCTCTGGATACATTACCAAGTTCTTCAGCTAGGTTGAGCAAACCTGCTTTGTGTTTAATGATTGGATTGTTAGTATGAAGCATGAGAGTTACCTCTTTGTTTGTTTTGATTAAAGATTCAGCACCTTTATCAAAACGGGTAACTCTCTACTTTTCAAGAAGATGTGTCAGATCTTGTCTGAACTAATTCACCTTAAATATGTGCTTCTAATTGAGAAGTATCGAACTCTCGAAACTTTCTATAAGTTCTCTTGGGTATAGCGTGCCCCCTTTTAACTTAAATAAGGCTGCTCTAAACCACTTACATTTAAATTTGAAATGTCATATATATTAAAAAAGCCGCAAGTGCGGCTTTTGTTTTATCTTTGAGTAGTTAGCCCCTTAATTTAACTTAGTAAGGCCATACTCATTGAGTGTGTCTGGCTACATTTCACTAGATAATGAAACTAGTTCATTGCCAAGCGTTGTTGATAATCACGCTCTTTTTCAACGTACTTAGTCCACTGCTTAGCGGTTTTGGCAACGTCTTTAAAGGCTTGAGCATCGGCAAAAGCAGCGATTGCTTCGTCAAAATTGCCTAAGTTAAAATTCGCCATGCCAAGCGCTAAGTGCATATTGCCTTCGTTATCCAAATCACCACGTTTAAGCGCGACTTTGGCGGAATCAATCGACTGTTGCCATTTTTCCGTGTTTAAGTAGGCTTGTGCTAGTTGCTCGTCGAACTTGCCGTTTTCAGCAATTTCAGCGCCTTTGATCAAGGCCGGAATTGCTTTGTCATCTTCCTTGGCCATCACATAGGCTTGTGCCATTAGCTGAATGCGTTTTTCATCGGCAATGACAATACCTTTAGCAATCGAGTCATCCAACAGTTTTGCCGCTTTATACGGTAGCTGGTTAAACAAGTACAGCTGAGCGAGCATGATAATATCGCTTGATTTGCTGATATAACCTGCCTGCCATGCAGTTTCCATCGCCCCAAGTTGCTTCTTCTCTTCGCCAATTTCGCCGTACATGCCCGCTAATTGGATCCAGTACTGTGGCTTTTGGTATAAGCGCACGAGCTCTTCCATCACTTCAGTGACCTTTTCAGGTTGCTTAAGCTCGTAATAAGCCGCACGTTGCAGAATTAACCAGTTTTCTTTTGGCGTTTCATTTTTCGCTTTAACCAACTCAATAGCAGCATTGATATGCGTCAGCGCGTCTGCATACTTTTTGTCTTGGTAATAAACCTGAGCGAACAAAATATGCTGGCCAGATTGCATTTCTTTATCAGTATTGGCGCGCCACTGCTGTAAGAAGCCAAGTGCCTTACCATAGTCTTGCTGTTGCATTGCTAGTTGGGCAAGCGAGTAGACGGTTGACAGGTAAAGCGACTCAGGGATGGCTTCTTCAGCGATAACATTTTCGAAACTGCTAATCGCATTGGCGATATCCTCGTTACCGTAATGCATAAAGCCATAGAAATTCCACATCATGGCCTTTTCATAGCTGTTAAGCTGGTTAATGCGCTCTTTTACATCTTCCAATACACCAAAACCAGCCGCTTTATCACCACCGTCAGCCAATTGCTGAGCACGGGCTAGTTGGGTGTATACGCGATTTCGCATCGCTGGTACTTTCTTAGAAGCGCGCTTGGCAGGTGATGCCTTTTGTTCAGCGGTATTAGCCGCCTTAGCAACTCCTCCCAACAAGTTGTCGCTTACCACTGGTGCACCGTAAAGCACACCAACTGCTACTAAGGACATGATTAGCTTTGATTTGTTCATGAGCTGCTCCTATCCGTCAATTTGGAATGTAATTTTGTTTTGTACGCCAGCCACTTCTACTGCACTGCCGTCAACAACACGAGGTTTGTACTTAAATTTCAAGGCTGCGTCGACTGCCGCGCGGTTGAAGATATCTGCTGGCTGCGCTTCAACGACTTTCGGGTCGCGTACCGAACCATTCGTGGTTACTGTAAATTCAACAATCACGTAACCTTCAATACCACGAGATTGCGCACGGCGAGGGTAAATTGGCGCCACTTTTACAATTGGTAAGTAATCGCCATCACCACTGTCTAGGCTCAAACCACCTGCGAGGCCAGTATCAGCGCTAACATCTGCGGTAAACGCTGTGCTTATCGCATCTGCGTTCGGGTTCGCCTGCTGCATTTGCGGTTGCTGCATTGGTGGCGGAGGTGTTTGTGGCTTAGGCGGCTTTTGTGGTTTACGCTCTTTCTTTTGTACCGTTTCTTCTTTCTTTAAACGGATAAAGTCGAGCACATTGCCGCGCGGTGGCTCAGTTAAAGCATCCTTACCACCAGTAATCAAGGTTTGCATACCCCAAAGCAACACAAAGGTCACGCTAACAGCAAGCGCTAATGCGATGCCGTAACGTGGCAAAGCGCTTGGTGCTAATGAGTATGTAGCGCTGCTATTTGACGTTACACTAGTGCTCATCGATTATGCCTCTTGAGCAGCAATTGACACATCAAACACACCAGCGGCGCGAGCAGAGTCCATTACTTTGATTAAGACATCCGTGGTCGCTTTTTTATCGGCTTGAATGACCACTGTTCCTTGCGGGTTTTCTGCTTTTAAGCGTTCAATGTTCGCTTGTACGGCACGCACATCAACACGACGTTTGTTGATCCAAATTTCGCCCTTGTCACTAATCGCAACAAGAATGTTAGCGCGCTCTTTTTTCACTGCTGTCGCAGCTTCTGGACGGTTAACTTCAATACCCGCTTCTTTGACGAATGAGGCGGTAACGATGAAGAAAATGAGTAGAATAAATACAACGTCAAGCATCGGCGTCATATTAATTTCTTCTTGTTCTTCCTGCTCTTGTAAAACTTTTGCTAATTGAGAACGCATAGTTCTAACCCTTATTTTGGCTCCAGCTTAATGCTGAAGCACAAGTGAATCTTCTAATTGCTCGGTTCTGCGTTTGGTTTTGCGTTGTAACCAAGTGACCACAAAAACACCCGATAATGAACCGACCATACCAGCCATGGTTGGAATAGTGGCGCGAGATACCCCAGACGCCATTGAGCGCGCATTGCCGCTACCAGAAATTGCCATTACGTCGAATACTTGAATCATACCGGTCACGGTTCCCAGTAGACCTAGCAGTGGACATAGCACGACCAAACTCTGAATCAAGGCTACATTCTGATTAAGCATTTCCGTTAAGCGCGATACTTGCGCAACACGAATTTGCTCAGCATTCCAAGAGCTTTTATCAGCTCTTGCTTGCCAGTTGGCAATAACTGATTTTTTAATGCCGTTGTACGTTTTTAAGAAAAAGAACAAACGTTCGAAAATCAGTAACCACATAAGGCAGATAACGCCGGCGATCACGGTCAATACCTGACCACCGGTATCAAGAAACGCGCTGATACTATTCATCATTTCGATGAATATAATCATGTTTACGCTCCTTTCTCTGCACGCTCTGCAACAATGCCAGCGCTTTGCTGCTGAAGAATATTGATAATGCCACGGCTACGTGTGGTTAAAATGGTAGAGATAAACACCATAGGAATCGCCACAACTAAGCCAAGTACTGTGGTAACAAGCGCTTGTGAGATACCGCCAGCCATTAATTTCGGGTCACCTGTACCAAACAAGGTAATTGCTTGGAAGGTATTGATCATACCGGTTACTGTACCTAGTAGACCGATAAGCGGTGCGACCACTGAGATGATCTTTATCATGGTTAAGCGTGACGTAAGCTGAGGCACTTCTTTTAAAATACGCTCAGAAAGTTTTAGCTCTAAGGTTTCAACATCAACATCTTTGTACTCTTCTTTCGCCATTAATACGCGGCCTAACGGGTTATCGTTAGAAGGTGTTGCCGTTTTAAGCTGGCGGTTTACTTTGTTACCCACTAGGAATAATGCGATGAAACGTTCAAGCGCAATAAGTAAACCAATCGCACCAATCGCCAAAATCACGTAACCGACAGGGCCACCTTGGTCAACACGTTCTTGCGTATCAGGTGCTTGTACTAACAAGCTTAAAATTGAACCACCTGTTGGGTCTAATGCAAATGCGACTTGTTGCGTGCCTTGTGAAGGGTTAGCTGCAGTCATATCAGCCGCAGTACCTAAGTAACGACCAGAAGGCTGACGAATTAGCTCAGCAACACTGCCTGTCTCACTGATAAATTCTAGGTACTTGTTGTTAGCGACTAAGTTGAAGTTACCAATACGCGTCACAGTTGCTGTTTGTTTTGAGCCATCAGCTAACACTACTTCGCGATCGAAACGCACTACTTTCGCACTTTCCGTCATTTCACGTTGTAATTCGAACCAGATTTTTTCAATTTCTTCAATTGACGCAAGCTTTGACGAAGAGCCCATTGATTGAGCAAACTCATCTAAGAAAGCTTCACGGCCAGGGATCTGTGCTGAAATAACTGAGTTTTGGAACTTGCTTTTGGTATCACCAGCCACTTGCTGAAGCACACCAAATAGCTCTTTTAACTCACCTAAACGCTTATTTAACGCGTCTTGACGGTTGGCTAATTCAATTTCATTATTTTGAAAGTTAGCTTCTAACTCAGTACTTAGCTTGATTTGGTTGTCACGCTCGTTAGTCGCATTTGCTAGTAACTGGTCTTGCTCAGACTTACGCGCCATAAAGTCAGCTTCACGCTGTTTGTTTTGCTGAGTTTGAGCAACTTTACCTTGCGCTAATTGTTCAAGTAACTGATCTAAGCTAGTAGCTTCTTGAGCGTTAGCAGCAAAAGCAGCAGAAGTTAGGGTTACTGCTGCCAAGAAAGTTGAAACGTGCTGTTTAACACGGTTTAAAGATTTCATGTTTACGGTAACTCCACTTATCTTAAGGTAGATGGTTCTGAAACGTTAACCGGAACAACTACTAGGTCCGGTGCTAATTGTTTACGAGCGATACGTAAGGCCTTGTTGATATCAGTGCGGTAGCCTGCGTCTAAATCATCCCAGCTTTTACTGTCTGTATTCCAAGCGCCCATGCGTGAACCGTCGCGTGTTTGGTAGACGTAAGCAACACGGCCAATGCGTAGGAAGTCAACGTCCATTTCTTTACCGTCTAGTTCAAGTAAATCGCTATACGCTTCAATAGTGCGACCGTAATCAACTTCAACTTGGTAAGCTTCCATCACTCGGCGGAATTTTTCAGAAGCAGAAATATCAGCGCGCTCCATCATCGCCTTAAGGTTGGCAACACGTTTACTGCGCTCCTCAGATAAGAAAGGTACGTCTAATGAAATAAAGGCTTCGAGGGTGTCGATCATGCGTGCCATTAGTGGCGAGATTTGACGCTCAATAATGCTTACTTGCTCCATTGAACTCGCTAAGTCTGTTAATTCCGTTAGCTGGTTATCAATTTGCTTTTGCATTTGACCGTTATAAACGTTCAAACCATCAATTTCTTTGTTAACCGCTTTAAACTGTTGAAGCTTGCTTTGAATTTGATCGGCAATTTTATCGATTTTTTGTTGTGACTTGCCGGCAGATTGGTTGATTTCTTGGCCAGCTTTCACTGCTTGATCTAGCTGCTCAGATTGAGCAGCAAGCGCAGATGAAGCCATACTTGCCATGCCTACAAACAACCCAGCTTGCGCCAGTTTTGACAATTTCATAAGAGTAAACCTTAGAGTGTTTAGTAAAATGCGTTAGTTGCGAGGTAAAGCACACGACTAACGAATAAAGCTATAAAAATAGATGCTAAGAATTTTAAGTTTGAAATGTGACGGTTGTGTTTCGCTAATGTTTCAGCTTTATTAAATTACAGTAAGGTGACGTTTTTCTTACCGTTTTCAAAATATCGTCACAAAAGTGTACAGCAAGCTATAACAACTTAAGCAAGCCTAAATTAGGCGCGTCGGGGAACTTAAAGTGCTGATGTAGGTCGGAAGAAGTGTTCAAAATACATTCACTTCTCCTCTTTAGTTGAGGTTTAGTTTTAGTTTTAAAAAAGGAATGAAGTTACTAGCAATGGATATGAGCAAATCGTTACTTAAAGGCTTGTTGGTTTGTTGCTTACTGGCAAACTTATTCGCATGCTCATCGATGTCTTTTGTTGGCATGTACAGAATGAGTCAAATGGATCCAATGACGATGGATCCAGCGCAAATTAGCGTCGCGATAAAAACCGATCAGGCAGTTGAAATAAAAAAAGGGGCTGCGACTATTACCTTCCGATACCAAAGTGAAGATCAGAGCAAAGACCAATCAATCGATATCGACAAGGTATTTGAAGTGGTAGTTGATAACCAAAATAAAGCGGCGTATGAACTGTTTGGCAAGTTAAAGCCGACAGAGGTTGTTACTTCATTGTCACTCACCGCCGAAGATGCGCAATTATTTCGAGGCTTTCAACAACAAATCGCAGCTCACAAAGCTAACGGTGGTAAAGGTACAGGGTCGTTTGGTTTAGGGTTAACCGACTTTTGCTTACCTGAGCCCATGCCTAAACGAGATCTTATGGTCGATGTCTACCTGCAAACCGATCAACAAGATGGCTTTTTTAAATTCCTAAGTGATGTAGACATTAAAGAGCAGGCAAAAGCACTGAAAGAAAAAGGTAACTCATTGAAGTGTCGCTCATAACCGTTTAACGCGCCTTTGGCTATTTTAGCGAGCGCCACCAGCGCTCAGGTGATACCGAATTGTTTAGCGCAAAAAACTCTCCAAAAACAGGAGTTGAAAGCTCAACATTGTTTTCTTCCGCCAGTTTAGTTATGCGCTCTAATGGCTCATCCCAGTCGTGTAGCGCTAAATCAAAGGTGGCATTGTGAATTGGCATCATAACTTTGCCTTTTAGATCCAAATGCGTTTGCAGGCTTTCCTCAGGGATCATATGTACCCCTTGCCACGCTTCGTTATAAGCGCCGGTTTCAACAAAGGTTAAATCAAACGGGCCATACTTTTCGCCAATTTCTTTAAAGCCTGAGAAGTAACCGCTATCGCCACTAAAAAAGACGTTAGTTTGTGGCGTGCGAATGACAAAGCTTGCCCACAGCGACTGATCGCGATCAAATAAACTTCGACCTGAAAAGTGTTGCGTTGGCGCGGCAACAAATTCAATGCCTTTAGCACTGACCGACTGCCACCAATCAAGCTCAACAATTTTGCTTGCTTCTACGCCCCACTTTATCAGTTGATCACCAACTTTTAGCGTAGTAATAAATTGTTCAGTTTTATCTTTTAGTTGAGCAATGGAGCCTTTATCGAGATGGTCGTAATGATTATGGCTGATCAGTACGATATCAACGTACGGTATGTCAGCTAATTCAATTGGCGACTCATGAAAGCGCTTCGGCCCTGCCCATTGCACAGGTGACGCTCGCTCACTGAACACAGGGTCAACCAAGATCACTTGCCCGTTAACTTTCAGTAACATCGATGAATGACCAAGCTTAACGCCAGTGTTATTTGGTGCATCGAGCACATCATCAAAAGAGAACTTAGTGACAGGCAAAGTAACAGATGGCATGGCCGCACTTCGTTTACCACCAAAGTGCTTTTTCAAAAAGGTTGCAATGGTTTTTGAGTCAACAATGTACTCAAACTCGGTATTTTCAAACTTTGCCATTAATTTGCTATGCCTGCGTTATCTCGTTACAAACCTATTCTTAACTTTTTCACCGCCAACTCATAGTTGGGCGAGCTATTCTAGCATTGGCTACGACTAAGTCAGTAAAGCTAAGTAGAATAATTTGTACTGACTTATCTTACAGTGAAGAGCTTTACGGTAAAGAGCCTTATGGTGAAGAGCTTTATGGTGACTAGCGTTGTGCTAAATAGTGTTGTAAATAACTAATCAGCTACAACTCTCGCCACCATCGATGGTTTGCCTGTGGATTAGCTAAATCAAAAAACTCACCAAAAATAGGCGTTGCCAGTGTTACCTGATTCGACTTTGACAATTGGGTAACCCGCTCAAGTGGCTCATCCCAATCATGCAGTGCCAAGTCAAAGGTGGCATTGTGAATCGGCATCATCACCTTACCTTTAAGATCAATATGCGCCTGCATACTCTCTTCTGGCAGCATATGAATTTCCGACCAAAGTTTATTGTAGGCACCGGTTTCAACAAAAGTTAAATCAAATGGCCCATATTTCTCGCCAATTTCAGCAAAGCCACTAAAGTAACCACTATCACCGCTAAAGTAGACATTAATATCTGACGTTCTGATCACCCAACTTGCCCAAAGCGTCAAATCACGGTCCATTAAACCACGACCTGAAAAGTGCTGTGTTGGGGTCGCAATATATTCTACGCCATTAACCTGCGTTTTCTGCCACCATTCAAGTTCGGTAATTTTCTCTTCTGCTACGCCCCATTCACGCAAATAGTCACCCACGCGTAGTGGCACAACAAACTGACCTACTTTTTCTTTAAGCTGCTTTATCGCGCCTTTATCTAAATGATCATAATGATCATGGCTAATGACCACGACATCAACCTGCTCAATATCAGCCAGTTTGATTGGTGGCTGGTGAAAGCGCTTTGGCCCAGCCCACTGCACTGGCGAAACACGTTCACTAAAGACAGGATCGAGCAAAATAACCTGCTCGTTTACTTTCATTAGCACTGAAGAGTGCCCTAACTTAACTGCACTGTTATCGCGCACAGCGCGAATTTCTTCAAATGTTAGCGGTTTAATCGGTAAAGTTGATGGTGGCACAGGCGCAGCACGCTTAGTGGTGACATACGACTTGATGATTTCCCAAAATACACCGAAATGCGTTTCATATTGCGTTTCGGTATTGTGAAATTTTTGCTTTGACGTTTCAGTTTGGCTAAACCAAGAGAAAATCGACAATGCCATCACTAGACCTCCAATCCAAACTAATTTTGATTTCACTAACTTTGACTCTTTAGCGGCGCTCACAGAACAACCCTTTAAGTAAACTATTCGGTGTAGTTTAATTATCACTCAACCAAAAGTAAACTAAAGAGTGTAAAAAATAATTGAATTAGTTGTTATAACTAAGAAGTGAAATGACATACACCATTCCCTCAACGCGAAACAAAATAAAAGATTTCATGAGCCCTATATACTCAAACTAATGCCTGGGTAACGCACTTCAAGCGTTTATTCGCGTCACTTTTGTTACATATGAAAAGGTTACATATGAAAAGTTTAGTAAATCGAAAGTCTAGCCTCAAAAAGCGAGTTATTTACTCGGTAAAGTTAAATTAGGGGAGCTAATTAACTGCTGTACAGCTTGATAGGCATTGTCTTTAAAGTCTCGGTTGTCAATATCCGAGAATAGCCTGCCTTGCTCACCAATAACTCCTGTTAACCCGCGTAAACTTGCATAAAACCCACCGCTTCGGAACTCGCTATTGAATAAGCCATCGACATAGCGCTTAGCGCCAGTTTCGATACCATGCACCTTGCCCAATAACAGCATAAATCGCATCATGGTTTTCATCACTAGCTGCTTAACTAAAGGTAAGGTATTAAAACCGTCAGTCCCAACAGTTGCCCCTGGACTCATGGTAATAAATCTAAGGTTTGGGTGCTGACGTGCCATTGCTGACATCCACATGGCGGCCATATATTTGATTGAACCATAGTGATCTGTAGCATCTTTGTTACCTTTAAACTGGCTGCCCTCAAATAAACTACCATTGGCAATCGCGGCAAATTCATCAACCGATGAAGTTGTCAAATTTGGCCGTTTCATGCCCATTTCTTCAACCCCACGAGCGGCCTCAGAGCCTGCATATAAGGCTGCATATTTAAGCTTTCCTGCTTCAATAAGCTGCTCAGTTAGCAGCGCATGGCCAAGTAAATTCACCGCGAAAATATTAGTCACACCGTCGCTGGTTAGTTGATCGTATTGACGACCACCAGTGCCTCCGGCATTCATAACCAAGGCATCAATACTTTCTGGTAGTCGCTTAACTGCCTGACGAACAGAGTTAAGATCGCTGACATCGATAAGTAAAATTTCGAAAATATTCCTGCCAGTTGACGCCGCTAACTCGGTTTGCGCGGCCTTTGCTTTTTCTTTATTTCGACAGCCTAGATAAATTTTTTCAATGTCTGGCTTGGCAGCGAGTTGTTTCGCTGCTTCTTTACCTAAGCCGGCATTTGCACCAGTTATAAGTACACTTTTAATCATGTTGAATCTCCAAAGCTTTATCTAAATATAAAAACTAAAAAGCGAGGTGCTTTAATGGCAATAAGATTAATCAATCGTCGATTGTGTTTTTTGATATTTCTTGCGGTCTTTAAATTTGCCTTGATAAAACGACCACAAAATTTAAGTGCAACTGAGCGATTAGGTTGGCTTAATACGAGAAGACGAGATACTGAGATGAAGGTCAGAGGCTTAAGTTAAGAGGCGTAAACCTAGTGACGAAAACGATTATTTCAGGTCAGCCACTAGGGATAGCTTTTAGGTTTCACCATTAGGCTTTGGGCACAATGGGAATATTTAAATAAATTTTATTGTTAGGATCTGCATCATTAAAGCTCGCGGGCAATAATTCAAAGTCTGGTTTTTCTGCATACTCATAGTCACTTTTTGGTAACCAGCTTCCCCAAATATACCTCAGGGTATCCTCAAGCTTAGCCAGTGGCCCGATATGAGTGAATCTTGCGTATCGCTGCGCGCTCAATTCACGGGTGATCATGCCCTCTGGCACTTCGCCAAAATTAGCCACTTGCGCCGCGCAAATATAGACAAACGTCGTGTTATCTTCAGTTTCTTCATAGGCTTCGTAAATGCCAAAAAAATCAGTACCGACCCGGTTAGGAATGCTGTTGCGATAAGGGGCAAATGCCGACCAAAGTTTAGGTAAACTCAAGGCGCCATCATCATACTGGCTAGCAATGCCGACAATTTTCATCGCCGGCTGGTCAATAATTTCCGGCGCCATAGTGAGGTTGTTTTGCAGATAATCTAATTCGCTTTCACTAAACGGCTGCTTGTACAAAAGACGAAACGGCTCATTGATTTTGCGATACTGGGCTGGCGTGATGTTAAATTGTGCTTTAAAGGCGCGTGTAAATGCTTCTTGTGAGTCAAACTGACAATCTAACGCTAACTCCAATATGCCAACTTCTTCGGTGAGTAATCGGCGCGCCGCCATTGTTAATCTGCGCTTGCGCAAATACTCTTTCGGTGTGTCTCCAACCAATGCTTTAAATACCCTGCTGTAATGATAGGTGGAATAGTGCGCAGCAGCAGCGATCTGATGAACACTGATTTTCTCATCTAAGTGCTGCTCGATATAGTCGATACTGTTAAAAAATCGCTGCATAACCTTGTCCTGTTGTTCGTGTTAAACCAAAAGCGCGTCATTGTCGGCTAACTCATTTTCGGCGTAATCTTTTAGACCCGCCAGTAGTTTGCCAAAAGCGACAGGAAAGATCAGTCTTAGCAGCGGATAAAACGGGTAAGCCAATATTTTAAGTTGTGGCGATGCTGTCCAAATTACTTGGCAACTAGTGCTGTTAACTGCACGCACTGACATTTGCACATGGTTTTGTTTAAGCGGCACAATTGCAGGGTTGTTTACCGGTAACACGTCAAATGAAATGGTTTTGTTTTGCTCACTAAACTGGGTAATCACCTCTTTCACTTTGGCACCATTTGGGTTCTTACTCAGATCACACATTCGCCCTTGCATTGGTGCGCCTAGCTCACTGTCGCCCGCCCCAATAGCGGCTGAATGAGGAATTGGTCCCATCCATAAGTGTGCTTTATCAAACTGATGGGCAACCAAGTGCCACACTTGTTCAGCCGACTTGTTGATGGTAACTGATTTGGTAATCTTCATAGTAACTCCTTACGCGTTAAATAAAATCTAACTAGCCTTAGCTAATAGCGTTACTGTAAAGATTCTTCGGACTTAATTTTTGATATTTCTTGCGGTATTGATATGAGCAGACAATTTGCATTATTTACAACACATAAAAAAGGCGACCTATGGTCGCCTTTAGAAAATGGATTGGGTTGAGAAGGCTAATCGAATTCCCACTTAAATTGAACATCAAAACCAATACCACGAGTTTCGCTGCGCAATAAGGTGTTATCAAATTCAATTTCTTTTTCTTCATCAAGCAGGTTTTGCACTTTAAATTTCAACTGCGTTGAGAACGTTGGGTAGAAAGTGTAAACCAAGTCTAACGAGTGGAATGGTTGCTCATATGAGTCATCTTTATCATCAATACCAGGGATGATAATACGCTCACCAAACACGTTGTACGCTAAGTTAACTGTGTGGTTACCATTTGGATGATCGTAACCAAGATTAAGGTTAACCACGTATTCAGAATGACCCGTCATACGGCGTGTTGGGTTGGTAATTGATGTCGAAACACCGGTTTGCTCAACCACTTTTTGTGTATCGATTTGAATCTCTGAATCAGATAGCGTTACGTTACCTGACAAGAAAATATCGTTACCAATACCGCCCATAAAGTCGCCCCACAAATTGTGAATGAAGGCAAAGTCTTTCATGAACTCAACCTCAACACCATATACTTCCCCCTCTTCCGCATTGGCGATACGAATAAGCGGAGGACCATCTTGCGCTGGTGATTGCACAGACTCAATCGGGTCAGTCATATCTTTGTAGAATAAACCTACCGATAGGTTTTCACCTGTGTCTAAGTACCATTCCCAGCGTAAATCGTAGTTTTTCACCTTTGTGCTGCGTACCGAAGGTGTACCACCGATAGGGAACTCTGTTAGCGGGTCAATATAGGTTGCTGGTGCGACTTCACGAATATCAGGGCGAATAGTTGTTTCACCGTAAGATGCGCGGAATTGCATGGTTTCATCCAGAATATAGGTTAACGCGAGTGCGCCAAACACATCATCTTCTTGGAAAGCCAATGCTGCTAAATCTTCTACCGTAGGCTCAGCTGGTAAATCAAACTGCCCCGTTGCAGGGTCAAGTGGTGCAACCACTTGGCGGAAGTCTTCCCAACGCACACCACCACTCAAACGCCATGTGTTGTCAAAGAATACATCTGCTTCAAAGTAGTAAGCATCAATCTTCTGCGCTGATAAGTAATCATCACCCGCCACCGAGGTGTCACGAATAATTTGCTCCGTACCATTTAACGGCTGATTTAAAACAACATCGTCAGTTAAGATCTCGTTCATCTCAAAACCGGATAAATCAAGGCCGTTAAACGCTAGTGTATTGACATCAATACGACGGGCAAATGCTTGACGCGTTTTCTCGATGTAATTGGCACCGGCCTTTAATTCAACCTCAGTTGTGTCAAACGTTAGCGGTAGCGACACGTTAACGAATACGTTTTCAGCATCATCATCTAGGTTTTGGAAAGTATAACGAGAAGCCGTTGTCGCATTACGCAATGAACTTTCGTTTTCCAAATCGAAGACACCATCTTCATTTTCGTCCGCCAAAATATAGCGAGTTGAAATATTGCCCGGTGCATAACGATTTGAGCGTGAATCTGAATACATCCAGTCAATGCCCAAAAAGTTCAGCTCTGGGAAAGTATGGGTACCACGTAGCTGGTTAACAATCAGTTCTCGCTCTTCGTACGTTACTTCAGCGTCACGCACGCGCAAGCCGTCAGATAACAACACGTTGTTGGTGTTACCTAGCTTGTCTTTAATTTGGTCTTTGGTGTCGTGCAAGATGATCGAGCTAAAATCTAACTTGTGATCACGCAAGTATTCAATACCGAAGTTGAACATGCCTGACCATTTAACAGAATGCTCAGTTGATACCACATCGTCAAAGCCGCGCACTAAATCAAATGAGCCGTCAGGGCGCAGCACGAAATCTTGACCTTCGTATTCTTCCGATACTTGCCACTCATTGTCGTAAGATAGTGCTGTTAAGAAACCGTAGCGGAAATCACCCGCGTCGAAACGGTTACCTAAGGTCAAATCTAGGCCAACATCGGGATCGGGATCTTCTGATTGCGGGTCATAGTCTTTATACAAATCCGCGGCAATCGCGCGATTATCAGCTTGTGATAACTCGCCTAGCGCATCAAAGTTACTCCATAATTGGCGCAGTGCTGCTGGTGCTTCACGAGTACCATCGTCAATACCGTACCAATCGTCGCCACCGCCCTCGTAGGTTAAACCATTTGAACTGTTATCTGTATTGCCACCAATGTTGCCAGCAATATTGAAAACCAATTGCGAAGGAATCGACTTTAAGCGGATATCAACGTTACCACCACCGAAATGCGCTTGCATTGATGGTGAGTAAGATTTTTGCACCGATAATGATTCGATAATTGATGACGGGAATAAATCCAGCGGAATAACAGTACGTGTTGGATCCGGCGATGGTACAGAAGCACCGTTTAAGGTAGTGCTTGAGTAACGTTCACCTAAACCGCGAACATAGATGAATTTGCCATCGACTAGCGTTAAGCCAGTAACGCGTCGAAGTGCTGCGGCAGCGTCGCTGTCACCTGTTCGTGAAATTTGCTCGGCACCTAAAATGTCGGCGACGAATGCTTGGTTTTTACGCTCTTCAATTACCGCACTGGCGGTACCTTTTAAACGACTGACTTTGACAACAACTTCCTCTATTGCCGCCGCTTCATCAGCTTCTTGTGCCGTCGCTTGAACACCAGCTAAGCCAGACAATACCGCCACAGCTAAACTTGATAATCCAAAGCGCTTAATATTCGTGTTCATTTCAAACCTCTTTAGAATGGCTGACCTGCTAATGCTTGTTGGTCAGTTGCTAAATGGATACTGAGAGTAGAGAGTTCAGGCTAAGATAAAATGCCGCCAACTTAGCGCTGGCGGCAATCATTTATCTCATCAAATCGTTATTCATTGATGGGGCTCAGATTACTCTAGACCAACAGTCCATCCTGCAGTCCAATCGTTGTCTTCTGATACCGCGCCGATGTGGTTAGCGTTGTCGAAGAACGGGTGTGAACCGAAGCTGTATGGCGTGGTTGTGTCGATAGTGTAGATACCGTTAACAACGTCTGCTACGCCTGCTTCTGTGCTGTTATCAGCGTTAACATTTAGTACCCAATCCATTAGGTCAAATGCACCTGATGAGCTGTCTTGGCTCTTGAAGTTTTCGCTACAAGCAAATACTGAGTTAGTAATTACTGTGTCGCCAGCGATTGCTTGGTCAACCGTTGTACCTGCTTCTAGCTCTAAACACTCACCTGCTGCGTTAGTGACAACAAAGTTGTGAAGTTGAGCGCGAGTACCTTCACGTAAGTAAATACCTTCAGAATCTTTGTCGGCTGTGTCGAAGCTGTTACCAATAATGGTCATGTTAGCAATCGTTGGGTTTGACTGAGGTTGCTTGCTTGGATTTGAACCGTCGTTATCCGCTTCGATTGCACGGTTCGCTTCACCGCCGTTTTCGTCATGCTTAACTAGTACGTATTGCATGTTGCCGCGGAAACCGTTGTCCCAGTCAACTGAGTCATCTTTATTTGAAGTCAGTACTACGTATTTCGCGTTAACCGCACCACCGAAGAACTCAACACCGTCATCTGCGTTTTCATGTACTTGGATGTATTCAACCGTTGTACCTGAACCAACACCGCCGAAAGTGATACCGTTTAACTCGTTATCTGGTGCGATTTCAAAACCAGCGTGCTTAACTACAACGTAGCGTAAGGTACCTGAGTTATCTTCCCAGTTCTCAGCAGTATCAGCACCACCGAATACAGCACCTTCTTCGACACCTTCCACTTGTAGTGCACAGTCTGAACCGTCAGATGGGCATTTGTTTGAAGGCGCGTTACCTAAGATAACCATACCGCCCCATTGGCCAGAACCAGTCGCTTCACCATTAACGTCTTGGCTAGAAGTAAAGGTAATTGGATTTGCTGCTGAGCCTAGCGCTTCAATTTTTGAATCACGGCTTACCACAATGTAGTCACCACCAGAGCGACCGAAGATAGTGGTACCAGCTTCAATTGTTAAGGTTGCAGAATCAGCTTTATCGTTACCTACGAATACCGGGCCGTCTAATGCGTATAGGTTGCCAGACGTTAGCGTTAAGTCAGAAGTAATGGTGCCTGAAATTTCACAAGTTGTGTTACCCGCAACTGGTGCTATTGCTGTGGTACCTGTTGGACAGCCTTCTTGCTCAGCTGGTGCCGTAATTTCACCGCCGCCAAAACCGAATGCCCAACCTTGACGCCAGTCATTTGTACCATCAAATGCGCCTTGGTAATCCGTTGAATCGAACCAAGTGTCGATTGCAGCAGGATCTTGACCGGCACCTAACAGTGGCGACTGCGCACTAGGTACACCGTTTTCATCAACTAAAATTGATGAACTTACAGCGTTTGAAGGCTCCGCAGTAAACCAAGCAGCTAGATCAAAATCACCTGCGTTTTTGAAGTTTTCGCCGTTAGTACATGCCATGGTGCTGTTTTGCATGACAATGGCACCAGACTCGGCATTAGTCACAGTTTGACCTGCTTCAAATTCTAAACACTCACCCATCTCAGACGGGCCAGTTACTACTGCGTTGTAAATTTTTGCTGAAGTACCTTCGCGTAAGTAGATACCTTCAGAATCTTTATCAGCCGTGTCGAAGTTGTTACCCATAATTGTCATGTTAGCAATAGTTGGGTTAGACATTGGCTCTTTGTCTGGCGTTGAACCGTCGTTATCTGCTTCGATTGCGCGGTTAGCTTCGCCGGCATTCGCTGCGTGCTGTACGAAAATGTGCTGCATGCGACCACGGAAACCGTTATCCCAGTCGATGCTGTCGTCGCGGTTACCGGTTAACACTAAGTGTTTAACATCTACCGCACCACCGAAGAACTCAACACCGTCATCTGCATTCGCGTGAACTTGTAAGAAATCAACGGTAGTACCTGAACCAACACCACCGAATGTCACACCATTTAGCTCGTTATCAGGTGCAATTTCAAAACCAGCGAACTTAACAACAACGTACTTAAGTACACCTGAATTATCTTCCCAGTCAGTACCACCAAATACTGCACCCTCAGCAACGCCTTCAACTTGCAGAGCACAGTCAGAACCGTCTGAAGGACACTTGTTAGATGGCGCATTACCTAGAATAACAATACCGCCCCATTGGCCAGCAGTAGCTTCTTCACCTTTAACATCTTGTAAAGAAGTGAAGATAATCGGTTCTTGGCGCGTACCTTCTGCCATGATTTGTGCATCACGATGAACAACAACGTAATCGTTACCTGATTGACCAAATAATACTGTACCTTCTTCAATCGTTAAGGTTGCGCCTGCTTCAACTTCTAATGCACCACTAATGGCGTAAAATACTGGCTTACTGCCGTCTGATTTAGCTAGTGTCGTATTTTCAGACACTTGACCATCAATCACTTGTACTTGAACGTCAAAACCTACCGCGGCACTAACTTCAGCTGATAATGAAGAAGAAGGGATACCCGGTAAATCAGCACCTGTATCAGGGTTAGTTGGTGCCGGGTTGGTGATGTTAGTATCACCTACTGAGTTATCAACGTTTGAAGAAAGTTCAATATCACCGCCACAACCGGCTAGTACCAAGGCAGCTGAAACTGCACTTATCTTAAAAAACTTAGTTTTAAATAGGTTTGTTGATTGCATTTTGTTACCTGCTCCGCAGAAATTAGTGTGTACATCATGTATTTAGAATTGCGGCTAATCGTACGAGGCAAAAATGACAGAAATGTTTTGGAAATATGTACTTTTTATTGACAAAAAGTTACAGAGAAATGACAAAAAGCTAAGAAAACCATTGAAATAGCAGCCTGCAAGCAGGTTCACTAGAATTGCAAATTAGTCGTGCTTACTCGTTTATGACAGTAGTAAAGCCATTTAATGTCACTATTAATACACTTCTATGACATTTTTTGTAGTAGGTAAACTGACATTTAATTGCTTACAAAGCATCGTGTTTTTAGTATCTTACCAGCTAATCAAAGCTTTCTAATCATTTCGTAATTAAAATATCTAATAATATAAAGGGCTTACTATGAAAAAAATGATCGTTCCTGTTGTATTGTCAGCACTTGCTTTTTCCACTCCAAGCTATGCCAGCCACCCAATGTGTGGAAAAACAGAATTAGCTGACTTAATGGGTGATATGAAAGGCAGCATGAAAGCAGTAAAAAAAGCGGTGAAATCTGGTGATATTGAAAAAGTTTCAATGATCGCTAATGAGTTGATGACCGCTGTAAATCAGTCAACCGACCTTGTGCCATTGGCAATTAGTGACCAAAAGACACTGACCGCTAAACAACAAGCTGATTTTAAAAAGTACCAAAAAGGCATGGAATATTTGAAGTCTGCCGTATCAGAGTTAGCTCAAGCAAAAGACTTGCCTGCGATTAAATCAGCGTTAGGTAAAATTGGTAAGGCAAGCAAAAAAGGCCATAAAGCCTTCAAAATGGATTGTGACGATTAGTTGCGCTACCAATTCGTAAAATTATTTAATTGCAGTAATGACGAAATTTAAAGTTTGGGACAATTTCACTCGCATCTATCATGTGAGCCAACTGATTTTGTTGGCTTTGCTTTGGTATTCAGGTGAGCAAGGTGATTTTGATCTCCATTTTATCTGCGGTTATACCATGCTGGCTTTATGGATAAGTCGTCTATTCTGGGGAGTCTTCGGCAGTCAAACCTCGCGGTTTAGCTATTTTCTTGCATCCCCAGTAAACGCCTTACGCTGGTTAGCCAAACCTCACCAAGCTTTCCCAGGCCATAATCCATTGGCTGCCTATATGATAATTGCATTACTGCTTAGCCTTGGTATGCAGCTTATCTCTGGTTTGTTCGCTACAGATGATGTACTGGAAGAAGGGCCACTTATCTATAGTGTGAGTGACTCACTAGCAGAAACGCTGGATAGTTTGCATAATAGTAACTTTGATGTTCTGCTTGGTTTAATTGCAATACATATAATCGCTGCATTAGTGCATAGTTGGCGCGGCGATAACGTTATTAAGACGATTATTACTGGCTACACTCATCACAGTCACTCAGTTCAACTAAGATTCCGCTCAAGTTGGATTCCAATCGCACTTTGGTTAAGCTTATTTTTATTGTTTGGTTATTTGTGGCTTGGTGATGATGGTTTTTAGTATTAACTATTTAACCGCAATATAGATAGTACTATACGTATAGACTCAGTTAAGCACCTAGAGCTACTAATCGCTCGAGTGACAGCCTTAGCAACGAAAAAAGCCAACTTGAATTAAGTTGGCTTTTTATTACTTTCTTCTTACTACTTTCTTTTTTCTTTATACTACTTTGTGTTCGTATTCTGGGAACGAAACGCTGAACAAACTTGTTATCACCTACTAATCTTGAAAGATTGCTTCAATTGATAAGTTTTGCTGGCTCAGAATATCACGCAGGCGTTTAAGCGCTTCTACTTGAATTTGGCGAACGCGTTCACGAGTCAATCCAATTTCTGTACCAACATCTTCTAAGGTTGCCGCTTCATAGCCCATAAGGCCGAAACGCCGCGCAAGTACCTCGCGCTGTTTGCTGTTAAGCTCACCTAACCATTCGATAATGTTGTTGTTGAGATCGTTACTTTGCAAATCACGCTCTGGCCCTGCACCTTTCTCGTCTGGGATAACATCGAGCAAGGCTTTATCAGAGTCGCCACCAAACGGTGTATCTACCGAGGTAATGCGCTCATTTAAGCGGAGCATTTTGCTCACGTCAGCAACTGGCTTATCGAGCTCTTTAGCAATATCTTCTGCCGTAGGTTCATGATCTAGTTTTTGCACTAACTCACGGGCAGCACGCAAGTAGATGTTGAGCTCTTTAACGACATGAATGGGTAAACGGATGGTTCTGGTTTGGTTCATGATGGCACGTTCAATGGTTTGACGTATCCACCAAGTAGCATAAGTTGAAAATCTAAAGCCGCGCTCTGGATCAAATTTCTCAACTGCGCGAATTAAACCTAAATTGCCTTCTTCTATCAGATCTAACAATGGTAGGCCGCGATTGTTATATCGCCGAGCTATCTTAACTACTAATCGAAGGTTACTTTCTATCATACGCTTTCGTGCCTTCTCGTCGCCTTTTAGCGATAAACGCGAAAAGTAGACTTCTTCTTCGGCAGAGAGCAAAGGTGAAAAACCAATCTCACTCAAGTATAACTGCGTTGCATCTAGGCTTGCAGAGACCTCTTCCTGAGTTTTAACTGAAGGTTCCGTATCAACTGTGCTTTGTTCAACATTTATTGCGTCGATTTCTTTTTCTAAGCCCATATTACTTCTCCCATCAACTAGCAAAGTTAAGTATTAATTATTCAAGTTATCTCCATTTTTATTCTTTTTATAACGCTATCGTTTAGGTAAGTACTTCATAGGATTCACTGATTTTCCACGAAAGCGAACTTCAAAATGAAGCATGACTCTTTGCGCGTCTGTGTCACCCATCTTAGCTATTACATCACCAGCTTTGACTGATTGCTGTTCTTTTACCAACAGCTCGTCATTATGTGCATAAGCACTCAAGTAGTCGTCGTTGTGTTTAACAATGATGAGCTTACCGTAGCCTCTTAATGCACTACCCGCATAAACCACCTTACCATCAGCTGCTGCTGTGATTCGATCGCCACGCTTGCCAGCAATATCAATCCCTTTGTTTCCTTGCGCTGCGGTTGAAAAAGTCGCGATGACTTTTCCTTTAGCAGGCCATAACCAACGCCGGATTTTCTGCGAAAAGTTACTAGCCGTTGTAGCAGGCTTTTTGCTTATTTTTTGCCCACTTGCAGCTTTACCATACTCCTGCTTTTTGGTCGTTGCAATAGCTTTTTTAGGCGCTTTATTGGTGGTAGTACCAGAGCTTTTAGTCGAATTATTTGCCGAGCTCTTATTCCTACTGGGCTTGCTTGAATTTCCACTAATTTTAAGTTTTTGACCAGGAAATATACGATAAGGAGGTAACAAACGGTTTAGTTTAGCGATGGTTCTAACGTCGCTATTCGCACGCCAAGCAATGGAGTAAAGGGTTTCACCTTTTCTTACGGTATAGGATGAACTTTTAATGCTCGCGGGTGTTTGTGTTTGCACAGAAACAGTAGAGCGCGACTCGACTACTGGCGCAGGCGTGTTTCTAGTGCTACAGGCAGAAAGCACCAGAAGGCTAACAATAATTAGAAAAAGGTGACGGCTAAACATCCTGTAATTTTACGTACAAATCAAATAAAACTGAGTCTAAAGGTGCATATTTATGCTACGTATACTACATAGGCTATCGCAATAATTGCAACAACGCTCCAGCCAATCACATCAACCCACTGGCGAAGCTTTTGTTCCATTTTTTCACCGCCCCACTGGATCAAGCCCGCAACTAAGAAAAAGCGCATACCTCGACCAATAAATGAGGCAATTAAAAACGGTAAAAAGAGCATCTGTAAAACACCGGCGCTTAAGGTAAACACTTTATAAGGAATAGGTGTAAAACCGGCAAGAAAGACAACCCAAACGCCCCATTGCTCGAACCAAGCCATGGCGTGGTCCATTTTATCTTGATAGCCTACCTCAGTAATAATCGGCTGAATCCATGCATCAAACATAAAATAGCCCAGTAGGTACCCCACAACGCCACCCACAACAGAAGCAGTTGTGGTTAAAGTTGCATAAACCCATGCTTTTTTCGGCTTAGCGAGTACCATAGGCGCCAGTAATACATCGGGAGGAATGGGAAAAAACACTGATTCAGCAAAAGTGAGTATGGCAAGTACTCTAGGCGCTAACTTGTGCTCGGCCCATTTAAGTGTCCATTCATATAACGCAGAAAATATCTTCACAGTAAATCTCCTGGCACAAGCGGTACAAAACGCACCATTTCAATTTGCTGCTCATGGAAATTATCCCCATCGCGGGTAATCAATTTAAGCACTTGCGATTGTTCGCCAACGGGAATTACAAGTCGTCCACCGTCCGATAACTGCGCTAACAGGGCCTCTGGAACGCTGCTTGGCGCCGCGGTAACAATAATCGCTTGAAAAGGGCCTTTGCTTTGCCAACCCTGCCAACCATCACCATGCTTCATCGAAACATTGTGTAAATCCATGGCTCTTAGTCGACGTTTGGCCTGCCATTGCAATGCTTTAATTCGTTCAACAGAAAAGACCTTTGTAACTAATTGCGCAAGAATGGAAGTTTGATAACCTGAGCCAGTACCTATTTCCAAAACATTTTCAGGTATACCATCGGCCAAAATTAATTCTGACATTTTCGCGACAATATAGGGCTGAGAAATGGTTTGTCCTTGCCCAATCGGCAAAGCGGTATTGTCATATGCCTTGTGCGCTAAAATCTCTGGTACGAATATGTGCCGGGGCGATTGTGCAATAGCACGTAATACTCGTTGATCACTGATGCCTTCATTGGCAAGCTTTTGCGCCAATATTTCCCCACTGCGACTCGACTTCCCGCCAATACTGCGACCTACATTGACATTCATATTGTTACTTCACTCATCCACTCAGTCATTTGTTCCATGCTTTTATAAGCCGTCATATCAACAGTCAAAGGTGTGATAGATGCATAATTATTGGCTACCGCATTAAAGTCTGTTCCTGCGCCAGCGTCAAGCTCTTTACCCAGTGAGCCATACCAATAAATAGTGCGCCCCCAAGGGTCAGCCATGCCCTTCATGGTTTCTGCTTTATGTCTATGGCCAAGACGTGTCACTTTAATTCCAGCGATTTCCTCAAGTGGAATATCTGGTACGTTAACATTTAGAATTTGATCGGAAGGTAATGGGTGTGCCTTTAATCGCTTGATTATGTTTGCCGCGATAACCGCAGCAGTTTGGTAGTGATTTTCACCTTTACCGACTAAGGAGACTGCAACTGCAGGTAAGCCCATATGACGACCTTCGGTTGCTGCAGCCACGGTACCTGAGTACAAGGTATCGTCACCTAAATTTGCGCCATTATTAATGCCTGCGACCACTAAGTCAGGTAACGGGTCCATTAGCTGGCTTATCGCTAAATGAACGGAATCAGTAGGCGTGCCGTTTACCGAGATAAAGCCGTTATCTAAGGTTTGAGCACGTAAAGGGTTAAGCAAAGTTAATGAGTTACTTGCACCACTGCAATTGCGATCAGGGGCAACTAAAGTGACGTCAGCGAATTTAGACAGTTCTTCATACAAGACTTTGATGCCTGGTGCATGCACGCCATCATCATTGCTCAGTAGTATTCTCATTTGACTTCCTTCATTCCTTTTTAATTTTTATCGTTGCGGTTTACTAATTTAAGCCAGCATTACAATGTTCGTGTTATTACTGCTTAGCTTTGGCTTTGAAAAGCTTGCTCTGCCATATCGGTGTAGTGAGTTAGCTCTCTTAAAATTGCCGTGGCATAGCTTCCCGCTGGTAACATAAATGACAAGCGAATGGTACGCTCATCAATCACCTCAACTTTGGGATTAAGCATGGTCAACCGCGCTCTTCTGCGCTCTTGTTTTAAACCAAGGGTGCACAAGCCGTCAGCAAGTTTAGGATTAGCCGCTACAATATCTGCCTCTAGCTGATGGGCTTGGTGCTGCGTTAATAGCTCGCCCTTACCCCACATACTGGCTGTCATATCAATATCGTGTGCATCTAAACGCGCTTGGAGGTCAGTGTCTTGCTCGGTTGCTTTAAAAATTGATTGGCTGCCAGCAAGCATAAACACATCACCTTGCATCGGCGTTACAAAGTGGTTTTGTACAATTCGCTCACTCAACATTTGATTGAACAAGTAACTTCGAGCAGCAGACAAATACATACTGCGCTTTTTCTTGTCTTTGACTTTTTGACCATTAAACAATGACAATGCTTTTTGTAAGTTACCACCATTAAAGCCGAAACGTTGCTCACCAAAGTAATTTGGGACACCTGTTTTAGTCACTTGTTCAAACCGATGTTGAATTGACGCAATATCACTAACTTCGCGCAAGGTTAATTCAAAGCGGTTACCAATTAGCGCGCCCGTTTTTAATTTTTTGTTGTGACGCTGATAACTCAGCACCTTCACACCTGCAATATCAAGGTTTGATAAATCATCGATTGCCTTACCCGGCAAGTGTACGCCAAACCATTGCTGAGTAACTGCATGGCGATCTTTTAAACCGGCATACGTGACCTGCATATCTTTAACGCCAAAATGTTTCGCTAATTGGCGAGCAACAAACGTAGTGTTCTCGCCTGTTTTCTCAATGTGCAGTAACAAGTGCTCACCATCACCGCTCGGCACGAAAGGTAGCAATTCAAATACTTTGAAATCTGCGTGTTCAGTACGCAATTGTGCTGTCGATACTGGCTTGCCATGTAAATAAGCCAGCTCATCATAAGAAATAAAATCTTGCTTCACTTGTCTGCTAACTCACTTACTTTCACTCGACATTCGCTCAAGCAGCACCACTGCATGGGTAGATATCCCTTCCTTTCGACCAACATAGCCCAGTTTTTCGGTCGTGGTTGCTTTGACATTGACTTGATCAATATCGGCTTGTAAATCACTGCTTAATATTTCGCGCATTGCCAATAGATGCGGAGCAATCTTGGGGGCTTGCGCAACAATTGTGATGTCGGCGTTGCCTAGGCGATAGCCTTTATCATTCATAAGGCCAACAACGTGGCGCAACAAAATACGTGAGTCGATATTTTCAAACTCGGCATCGGTATCAGGAAAGTGATTACCTATATCGGCTAAACAAAGTGCCCCTAAAATCGCGTCACATAACGCGTGAATGGCGACATCGCCATCTGAATGGGCAACAAAGCCATGCTCAAACGGAATTTTTACGCCCGCTAGTACAATTGGCCCTTCACCACCAAATTTGTGGACATCAAAACCATGACCTATTCTCATCACGTTTCCTGTTTCTCTTGTCGTTGTTCGTTCATTAATAAAAATTCTGCCAGTACTAGATCTTCTGGCTGAGTGATTTTTAAATTATTTGGGCTGCCGTTGACTAGCATACTTGGTAACCCCGCAGCTTCTATGGCGGAGGATTCATCGGTTATATTGACCTTGTTAGCAAGCCCTTGTTCTATCGCTTGAATCAGCTCGGTTGTGCGGTACATTTGTGGTGTTAATGCATGCCAAAGTTGCTCTCGTGCCACTGTTGTTTGCACGCGCTGTTCGGTATCGCCGCGCTTCATAGTATCTTTGACTGGTGCAGCCAATAGCCCACCACAATGTTGTGTAAGGCAGGTTTCGACAAGACGATCAATTTCTTCAGTGCTAACGCAAGGCCTTGCCGCATCGTGAATAAGAGACCAAGCGTCAGCTTGCGGGGCAAATTGCTCGCTTGCTTTAAGCGCAGCTAGTACGGAATCAACACGTTCTTGGCCACCAACAACTGTTATAACACTGGGGTTTTGGGCAATTTCAAGATCATAAAAATAACCATCTTCGGCTCCCAATGCGACAACCACTCGTTCAACATAATTACTTGCCAATAACTTGGCTAAGGTATGTTCAATAACAGTTTTGCCCGCAAGACTTAAATATTGCTTAGGGTGCTGACTTTGCATGCGTTTGCCAACGCCAGCAGCGGGAACAATCGCTGTTACAGCAACCATAGGTTTATTCATTAACAACTTCCTGAGCTAATTTCTTCGTTGCTGAGATTTATTGGCTGGAATAATACGAAAGAATGTTTCGCCGCTTTTAATCATTCCTAATTCGTTTCGAGCACGCTCTTCAACCGCTTCAACACCTGATTTTAAATCGTCAGTGTCAACATAAAGCAGTTTATTTCGCTGCCTTAATTTATCGTTATCAGCCTGCTGGCGCGTGACTTCTTCTTTTAATGCAACATAATCAGAAATACTGTTTTTGCCAAACCATAAACGGTATTGCAAAAAAACAATAAAAATCAGCAATAGTGCGGTAATGATGCGCATGAAAGCTCGACGCCTGATTATTATGAGTTAGAAAGGTATGGCGGATATTATACCCAAGCAGAGTAAAGATGCGATAGCCCGTTATACCAGTTGAATTAATTAGTTGATCAATTATGGCGCAGGAAAAAGGTTCATAAACAAGGCGTTATTTTTTGTTAACTAGTTGTTCTAATTTCAAAAATAACAACGCAGTTAATGAGCATTTTAACCAGCAAGAATGATCAAGTATTTATTGAAATTGGTATTAGTTGCATTGCTGCGATTAATGATTATCGACCGATGGTGGTTTCTTTAAATTTTTCCAATTGATTGAGCAAGACAACAAGAGTTCCCGTAAAGTTGGAATAATCGGTCGGCATGGTTTGTTGTTTTGCCAAACATGGCCAGCACAGCTTGCCATCATGATTTTTTTGGTCGGCTTTAACAATTTAGCCTTGTTGTGAAGATTGGCGTGCTGATGCTCTTGTTGCTTTTGCTTACCCTGCTGTTCCTGCTTGAGCGCAAACCAACCGTGACCATTCGTTCGCACTCGCCCCTGCACTTTATCTAATCGATCAATGCAATCGAGTACCAAGCGCTCCCCCACTTCAACTGGAACGACTAACCCTAACGGCAGTTCTTGATTTAAATACCAGTGTGCAATGGCATCTAGCTCTTGCCCTACTTGCGGCAAGTTGCGACTTTGCTTCGATGACCAAGTGGCATTTTGACTATCAAGCGTCATCGGTGTCTGGGCATTGACCATCGCATGAGCAGCCTTTTGCACATAATAAGGAAGGCTTTGTAAACGTCGTTGCAAGGTTTCTATTTGAGCGACCTCGACACGCGCCAGCAAGGTAACCTCACGCTCATATAGCGCGCTACAAAGTTCAGCAAATTCATTACTTTGTTGTGACTCTTGCCACAATAACGACTGTGTCATTCCGATTGGTAAACGGCCAATTCTTGTGTATTTATCAAGCATACTAGATAACCAGTAAAAGATAAATTATCCCCAAAACGCTCATTACTCTAATTTCATCAAGTCTATTTTTTAAACTTTTTTTAAACATTATTTAACGCACGTTACTTGAAAAACAAAAAAACCACTTGTACCATTACTACAGGTGGTACACTAAAGAATATTTAAACTTTTGTCAGTTTTGAACAAGGCATTATTGAATAGATATGGAAATAGAAATTGATCTTGACGATCCAACGCCAGTTTTTACTCAGCTAATTGAGCAGATTAAGTCAGCTGTTGCTGTTGATTTATTAGCGCCTGGCACACCGCTTCCTTCGATCAGGCAATTAGCGAATGAGTTAGAAATCAACAGTAAAACGGTTGCTAAAGCTTATAAGCTACTTGAACGGGACAAAATTGTGCATAGCAAGGGCTATCGAGGCAGCTTTATTCGAGAAGATGCAAAAAACTATTGTCACCTTGATCTTAAAAAATGGACTCAAGAAAAACTCGAAACTTGTATCAATGAACTGCGAAACAATGGGGTGACCGACTCAGAAATTCGCGTTGTTTTTGGCAACTTAATGAATAGCAAACTTTAGGGAGAAAGGCATGTTAATTAGCGTGATTTTTTATTTTGTCGTAGGTTTTCAACTTTGGCTTGTGTCACACCATTATGCCAAACGTGCCTGTCATGGGCTAACGGCTTTGCAACATACCTCAACGCCGCAGGAAAGCACTGTTGAACAACAAAAACCGGTTGATTTTGCAAAGTTCATCTCGCTATTTAAACGAGCAAACCAAGTTATTTTTTCACTTGGGCTTAGTAGCTTAGTTTTACTTTTGTATTGGGAATTAGAGCAAAATTTTCAGCCGCCAAGCATGTTTGCAGTTGTGCTATTTATGATACAGCTAACCCCTTTTGCACTTATTGACGTTACTGAAAAACGCCACTTTCAATGGCTCAAACAAGTTATTCATCAGCCCAAACGTTCAGGCTCAATAGTAAAACGCACGCTTTTAACCTTTGTGCCACTTAAATTAATGCTCGTCGCTTTGGCTTGCATACTGTTAACGATAGTGTTTGATCTTAGCGTACATGCTAATCAGCAACCTTTGTGGCAGGGTTTTAATGAACAGGCGTTACATCGCAGTATAACGTTGATCATAACTAATGGCTTACTGTTCGCTTTGGTTTTCAACACTATTTACAGCCAGAAAAAAGATCCTCAGCAAGCACAAGCTAACCATTTAGATCGCGTTAAATTCACGGTTCAATCGCTTTTTTATTTGAGCATTGCAATGAGCTGTTATTTCACACTACAGAGTTTACTTGTCGCACTTGCTGCAGAACATTGGTCAGCTAGTGCAACTGCAGTTTATGCCGTGGTAGTTGCTTACGCCTCTGTTGGCAATCGCGTGCGCTGCATGAATAACACCACGATTTGATTCTTAAATCATTTTTCACATCAAGGAGAAACAGATGAATATGCAACAATTAAAAAACAAGGTTTGTACAAACGACAAAGCACAAATTGCCATCGCACTTGTATTTGCGAGTTTAATGATTGCCATATCGTTACTTACACAAGGCAGTGAAAATAACTTTGCGATTACGCTATTGCTTATTGCTGGCTATTTCAGTTGCAGCCAAGCGGCGAAGCAGCGCAACATTAAAGACCAAGGATAATACCAATTTCAATAAATACTTAATCATTCTGGCTGGTTAAAATGCTCATTAACTGCGTTGTTATTTTTGAAATTAGAGCAACTAGTTAACAAAAAATAACGCCTTGTTTATGAACCTTTTTCCTACGCCATAATTGATCACCTAATTAATTCAATTGGTATAACACCAACAAAAAACGCCGTGATGATTATTGTTTATCAATAAAGCATCACGGCGTTTTCTATTTAAAGCTTTTTTATAAGGAAGTTATTGTAAGCTAATTATTCCCATTCAATTGTTGCCGGTGGCTTACCAGAAATATCGTAAACTACACGAGAAATACCATCGATTTCATTAATAATACGGTTTGATACTAAACCTAAGAAATCATATGGTAAGTGTGCCCAATGAGCAGTCATAAAGTCGATGGTTTCAACTGCGCGTAAACTCACTACCCAGTCATATTTACGACCATCACCCATCACACCAACTGAGCGTACCGGTAAGAATACCGTGAATGCTTGGCTCACTTTGTTGTACAGGTCATGCTTGTGTAACTCTTCAATGAAAATAGCATCAGCACGGCGTAATAGGTCAGCGTACTCTTTTTGCACTTCACCTAAGATACGAACGCCTAGACCAGGACCTGGGAATGGATGGCGATAAAGCATATCGTATGGTAAGCCTAACTCTAAGCCGATTTTACGTACTTCATCTTTAAACAGTTCGCGTAGTGGCTCAACTAAGCCCATCTCCATATCTTCTGGTAGACCGCCGACATTATGGTGCGACTTTATGACATGCGCTTTGCCCGTTTTAGAAGCAGCTGATTCAATAACATCAGGGTAGATGGTACCTTGTGCTAACCATTTCGCATTTTGGCGCTTGCCCGCTTCTTCATCGAACACTTCAACAAAAACATTACCGATGATCTTACGCTTAGCTTCTGGATCGGCTTCACCTTTTAAACGATCTAGGAAGCGTTGTTCAGCATTTACATGCACAATGTTAAGGCCGAAGTGATCACCAAACATGTCCATTACTTGCTGACCTTCGTTTAAGCGCAGTAAACCGTTGTCAACGAATACACACGTTAGCTTATCGCCAATCGCGCGGTGCACTAGCATGGCAACCACAGATGAATCAACACCACCTGACAAGCCTAGGATAACTTCATCGTCACCCACTTGCGCTTTAATCTTGGCAATCGCATCATCAATAATTGAACTTGGTGTCCACAGCTTTTCACACTGACAAATATCGACCACAAAATGCTCAAGAATACGTATACCTTGCTTAGTGTGAGTTACTTCTGGGTGGAATTGAACACCGTAGAAATGCTTGTCTTCATTAGCCATCGCTGCGTAGGCACAGCTTGGTGTTTGCGCAACCGTGACAAAGCCTTCAGGGATTGCCGATACTTTATCGCCGTGGCTCATCCATACGTCTAACAACGCATTGCCGTTATTGCTAACGGAATCTTCGATGTTTTTGAATAGCGCTGACTGGTTAATCACTTCAACCGCCGCGTAACCAAATTCTTTGTGCTCAGAGCTTTGAACGCCACCACCTAGCTGCTCAGCCATGGTTTGCATACCATAGCAAATACCTAACACAGGCACGCCAGCGTTAAACACATATTCTGGTGCGCGCGGAGAGCCAGCTTCAGTCACTGACTCAGGCCCGCCCGCTAAGATAATACCAGTTGGGTTGAACTCTTTGATTTGCTCTTCGGTTACATCCCAAGCCCAAAGTTCACAGTAAACACCAATTTCACGCACACGACGTGCAATCAGTTGAGTATATTGAGAGCCGAAGTCTAGAATTAGAACGCGCGATGAGTGGATATCTTTGGTCATATCAAAACCTTATATAAATTTTAAAAATAACAGGCTGACTTCCATTGATGATGGCTGTCAGCCCGTTTCAATTCTTTAAAACGAGGTATAAAAATTGATTATACCTTTGTTGCAAATTGTTGACTGTCATTTGGCGTAAGTTCAAGGCGGAGACGCGGAGCATAGTTTACTATGTGAGCATCGACAACGCAGAAATTACGTCCAAATTACTTCAACAATTAGCCCATACGGTAATTTGGTGCTTCTTTAGTGATGGTCACATCGTGGACATGAGACTCACCCATACCCGCCGCCGTAATCTTCATAAATTCAGGCTTAGTACGCATCTCTTCAATTGTTGCTGAGCCCGTTAAGCCCATTGATGAGCGTAAGCCACCCATTTGTTGGTGAACAATTGCAGCGACTGGGCCTTTGTAGGCAACACGGCCTTCAATACCTTCCGGTACTAGCTTGTCAGCTTCACCGTCAGTTTTTTGGAAGTAACGATCAGATGAACCTTCTTTTTGTGCCATCGCACCTAATGAGCCCATACCTCGGTACGACTTGTAGTAACGACCTTGGTAAAGTTCAACTTCACCTGGCGATTCTTCCGTACCCGCTAGCATTGAGCCAACCATTACGCAGTGCGCACCTGCTACTAGAGCTTTGGCGATATCGCCTGAGAAACGAATACCACCGTCAGCAATGACAGGAATGCCAGTACCTTTTAGCGCATCAACGGCGTTTGAGATAGCTGTTAACTGTGGCACACCAACACCAGTTACAATACGCGTTGTACAAATTGAACCCGGACCAATACCCACTTTAACCGCATCAACACCAGCATCAGCTAGCGCTTTAGCACCTGCAGCAGTAGCAACATTACCAGCAACAATTTGTAAATCTGGGTATTTAGCACGTGTTTCAGCAACACGGTCAATAACCCCTTGCGAGTGGCCATGTGAAGTGTCTATCAGAAGTACGTCAACGCCAGCAGCAACCAATGCGTCAATACGCTCGTCTGTGCCTGCACCAACACCAACAGCGGCACCCACGCGAAGACGACCGAACTCATCTTTACAAGCGTTAGGCTTGCGCTCTGCTTTTTTGAAATCTTTTACTGTGATCAAACCTTTCAACTTAAAGGCATTGTCAACCATTAGGATTTTTTCAATGCGATGTTCGTGCATCAAGTGCAAAATTTCTTCACGCTCAGCGCTTTCGTTAACCGTAACTAAGTCTTCCTTCTTAGTCATTAACTCAGCCACTGTTTTGTTCAGATCTGTTTCAAAGCGTAAATCACGGCCAGTAACAATACCGACTAGGTTGTTTTCAGTGTCAACTACAGGGAAACCAGAAAAGCCAAGTTCGTCAGAAAGTTTCGTAACTTTAGCAATAGAGATATTAGGTGCAACAGTAACAGGGTCAGAAACAATCCCGCTTTCGTATTTCTTTACTTTAGAAACATTGCGCGCCTGTTCTTCAATGGTCATATTTTTGTGAATAAAACCAATACCACCTTCCTGCGCAAGAGTGATCGCTAAACGCGCTTCAGTTACCGTATCCATAGAGGCAGATACCATAGGCACATTTAATGAAATTTTGCGAGTAAGTTTGGTGGTTAGGTCGGCAGTATGAGGCAGTACCGTAGAGTGGGCTGGTACTAATAGAACGTCATCAAAGGTTAACGCTTCTTGGGCTATACGTAGCATTGCAATATCTCACAAGGTTGAATAGGTGGAAGAAATATTGCGGCAGAATTTTAACCGTTTTGGCCTGCAAGGTAAACTTAATTTTTCGTAAATTTAAATTTATTCATCCCAAGCCGTCAAATGCGCGATATAATGACTAAACACTAGCTTAACTTCCAAGAAATAGCCCTTAAATGACCAATAAACAACATATTTTACAAGTCAGCGAACTGACCCGAAAAGTCCGCTTTATGCTGGAAAGCGAAATAAATGTCGTTTGGTTAAGTGGTGAAATCTCCAACTTTATCGCCGCGGGCTCGGGTCATTGGTATTTATCGTTAAAAGATAGCCAATCTCAGGTGAAATGTGCAATGTTTAAAGGCAATAACCGATACGTTCGCATTAAACCTAAGAATGGTCAGCAAGTATTGGTAAAAGCTAAGGTTTCTTTGTATGAACCGCGTGGCGACTTCCAATTAATTATCGAGCAGATGGAAGATGCAGGTGAAGGATTATTGCGCCAGCAATACGAAGCGCTCAAAGCTAAGCTTGATGGCGAAGGGTTATTTGCCGCAAGTAACAAGCAAGCAATTGCCTCTCACTACAATAAAGTAGGTGTTGTTACCTCACCAACAGGCGCCGCTATTAAAGATATTATTAGTGTCATGGCACGGCGCAGCCCAACGACTGAGTTAGTCATTTACCCAGCGCTTGTGCAAGGAGAATTAGCCGCAGCTGATATCGTCGCGAGTATTGAAGTTGCCAACCTGCGCCAAGAAGTCGATATCTTAGTCGTTGGCCGTGGCGGTGGTTCGCTAGAAGATCTATGGTGCTTTAATGACGAGCGCGTCGTGCGCGCAATTAGCAATAGCAAGCTACCGGTGATCAGTGCTGTTGGTCATGAAATTGATACGACATTGTCCGACTTTGCTGCTGATGTCAGAGCGCCTACCCCCTCTGCGGCGGCAGAGCTTATCTCTGGTGATCAGCAAGAGCAGCTTGCTAAAATCACACAACTAACACGGCGCTGTCAGCAAGCAATCAGTCAAAGACTTCACCTGCAATCACAGCGCAGCGCACATCTGGCACAGCGCTTACAGCAAAATGATCCGCAACGACAATTACAAGTGGCAAGCCAACAGGCTGATGAACTACAACAGCGCTTAACCAAAGCAATGAGCCAATTGCTAGTCAACAAAGGCCAGCGCCCCACATTACTTGCACAGCGATTAGAGCATCAATCACCAGAACGAGCCATTAGTCAATATCAACTTCAGTTGAGCCAGTTAGATAAGCGACTTAAGCAAAGCTTTAAGCAAAGGTTGAGTCAACAACAGCAAAGCTTTGCAGCCCTTGCTGAGCAATTACATTTGGTAAGCCCACTAGCCACCTTAGCACGTGGTTATAGCATCACCCGAAATGAAACTGGTGACATCGTAAAGTCTATCGAGAAAGTTAAACAAGGTGAGGAGATTTCAGTGCAACTAGGTGACGGTAAACTCAAGGCGAAGGTTTCGGGTAAACAAGCTGAATAGTTAATTATTCATCTTGTTTTAACGCTTCTATTACAAGAAAGCTCATTTACGGATATTAGGTGTGGATGTTAGTCGCGGTTTTAAACGCATCTAGTGATGAAACTATGCAGAGCATTGGCGCAGAGAGTTTCGTATTGCTTAAAGCTCAACCGTCAATGCTGCATTGAGTAATTCAATCACTTGATTACTGCCCTGCTCTTTAAACTGCACACCAACGGCAATACCATCAACTTGGGTTTTGACATTGCAAATCACCGCTTCCAGCTTAATATTGCTTTTCTCCTGAAAGTCTTCGATAACAATCAAAATATCTTGCTCTTTACTCAATAGAAGTGAATCGCCATTGTGCAGTGAAAGCTGACATCCTTTAGACGACATATCTTGTACTTTCGCCTGCCAGTAATCATTATTGACTTTTACTTTAGCCTTAATGTCCGTTTCAATACGCATTGACGAGCGAAGATTTTGTAGGCTTAGTGTTTTTGGAAACTCTAATACCATTAGGCGAGAGGGAATTTGCAAGGTTTGGCGCACAGGTGAAACAAAAGCAACGATAGAGCCTTCATGCCCTTCGATGACACCACGCACCGTAATATTAGTGCCTTGTGTAATGTATTGAGCAAAACCGCCTAACTTGTTACTTTCAGGATATTGAATAAGCACGTATTGTTTTGGTAAATAGCCAAGAAAAGTCGTCCGAAATTTACCGCGCTTCCCGGCAGGTGACACAATATCTATTGTTACTTGAGAGCCAGCATTAAATAACCCAAGATTGCGATTTAAACGCTTAGCAACATCAATTTTGATTGGCTCTGCCATGTTTGGTGTAGCACCTTAATTTTTCTTTCATTACAGCTAGCCGTCACCCTAGCCAAAAGCGCGAATAAATGCAATTTCAGTAAGGGTAATGCCAACTAAAATAATCGATAGAAAAAGCCGTTACTTGAAAATTTTCAATTAACGGCTACCAAAAACTTGGGAAACTAAAGAGACTAGTCTTTTTTATAACCTTGCGTCGCGCGCGCTAGTTTTTTCTGCTCGGTGTAAGTTAGTTTTTTCTTGCCGGCAAATGGGTTAGAGGTTTCTCTAAACTCAATTTTGATTGGCGTCCCCATGATCTTTAATGACTTACGGTAGTAATTCATCAAGTAGCGCTTGTAAGACGGCGGTAAATGCTTAGTTTGGTTACCGTGAATCACCACAATTGGCGGGTTGTAGCCACCAGCATGAGCGTATTTAAGCTTAATTCGGCGACCGTTATGCATTGGTGGCTGATGGTCAAATACCGCCATATCCAATATTTTCGTTACCATAGAGGTCGAAATACGCTTAGTCGCTGAAACAAATGCTTCCTCTACCGATTCGAATAAATGGCCAACACCTGTGCCGTGCAACGCTGAGATAAAGTGCACACGGGCAAAATCAATAAAGCCTAGGCGGCGGTCTAACTCTTTATGGATGTTGTCTTTAACTTCTTGGTCAATACCATCCCATTTATTCACTGCCAGTACCAACGAGCGGCCTGCTTCAAGAATAAAGCCTAACAAGCTTAAGTCTTGATCGGTAATTCCCTCACGCGCGTCAATAATCAATAAACACACGTTGGCGTCTTCAATTGCACGCAACGTTTTGATCACTGAATATTTCTCGACCACATCGTTGACATTCTTGCGACGGCGAATACCTGCCGTATCAATCAGGGTATATTCACGTTCATTGCGCTCCATTGGAATATACACACTGTCTCGTGTGGTACCTGGCATGTCGTAAACCACCACGCGCTCTTCACCGAGAATACGGTTAGTTAGTGTTGACTTACCCACATTAGGTTTACCGATAATGGCTAGCTTAATTTTATCATCTTGCTCAGGCGCTTCAATTTCAACTTCTTCGCCTTCTTCAAAGACAAGTTCGTCATCAAACTCGCCCTCTTCAGCTTCAAGCTTTTCTTGACCAAGCTCTTCAATATGTGGCGACAATGCCAATGTTAATAGCTGCGTAACACCACGACCATGCGCCGCTGCAATTTGATGAACCGTATCGCCTAAGCCAAGGCTGAAGAATTCAGCAATCGCCGAGTCAGCATCAATACCATCAATTTTGTTCGCAACTAAGAATACTTTCTTATCTTGCTTACGCAGATAATCTGCAATTGCTTCATCAGCCGATGTTAAGCCTGCGCGAGCGTCTACCAAGAAAAGCACCGCATCAGCCTCTTCAACCGCCATCAACGATTGTTCAGCCATTAATGCGTCAATACCCTCTTCATTACCATGAATACCACCAGTATCAATAACAATGAATGGGTGCTCCTCAACCGACGCTTGGCCATACTGGCGATCACGCGTCAGGCCCGGGTAGTCAGCTACCAGCGCATCACGGGTGCGAGTTAGGCGGTTAAATAAGGTCGATTTGCCCACATTAGGACGACCGACTAAAGCAACAACTGGTAGCATGTTTACCTCAAATTCTAAACTGACCGCAAGCAAAGGCGGTCAAGTGGTGTATCTCCATAAATTGGTGATACTAATAAAAAAACAAAGGCCCCAAATGCATCAGCATGGAGCCATTAAACATTTCTATAACTATAGCTCAGTGTTTAACAACATAAGCTATAGCCATAACAATTAGGGGAGCTTAACTGCTTGCAGTGAACCATCGCGCGCTTGCACATAGATAGTGCCTTCCGCAACCGTTGGCGTTGCATAAATGCCACTGCCATCTACCTTGTGACGGGCAACGAACTCACCGGTTTCTTGGTCAAGGAAATGCAAATAACCTTCAAAATCACCAACCGCTAAGTAGTCACCGACGACAACAGGGCCTGTCACACTGCGATTAGTTAACGCTAAGTTACTCCAGCGCTCTAAACCATTCACGCGGTCAACTGCGTAAACATGACCTTTTAAGTTGGTTAAAAACAAGGTGTTACCCTTGATGGCTAACTGGCGATATGAAGAATACTGACGCTTCCACAAAATTCGACCATTGCGAATATCGATAGCCACTAAGTTACCGCGCGATGAAATTGCATAAACCTTATCACCAAATACCAGTGGTTGACTGTCAACGTCAATAACACGTTCAAGCTCAGTTGAACCGGTTGCTTCACCTACAGGTACAGTCCAACCTTGTTGGCCTTTTTCCAGCATAAATACCGACAATTCACCTGCTGATGTACCCACTAATACACCGCCTGCAGCGGCCGTTGGGGCACTAATACCACGTAATGTTAATGGCGGTACATCAAGGTCTACCTGCCATAGGTCTTCACCGGTATTGGCATTAAACGCTTTTAACACCCCCGATGCAGTATTGACCACGAGAATACCAGAGTCTAATGCTGGGCGAGCAATTACTTCGCCTTTTACTTTGCCTTGCCAAGCTAATTCACCCGTTTCAGCGTCAAGTGCAAATATTTGACCGTTCTCACTACCAATAAAGACTTTATTAACGCCCGTTACTGGTCCACCGGCTAGTAGTGCTGGTTCACGACTGTCGAAAAAGCCGCGTTCTTTGTTCACATCGCTTAGATCAATATGCCAAACTTGATCGCCACTGTTGGCGTCAATCGCGTAAGCATCACCCTCTCGGCTGATGCTAAATACTTTGTTGTAGCCGTAAGCAGGTTTAATACGTGAGAAGTAGTCGTCAACGCCATCGCCAATGCCCTTTTCCCAAGCAACATCCACTTCAAATTGCTCATTGATATCAGTCAATTCAGCAATTTTTATTGCTTCGTCTTCATCGTCAGTTGATGAACACGATGCTAGTGTTGTTGCCAGCGCAATGGCTGATAATAATCGTACGTTTACTATTTTTTTTATCATTTTTTTCACAAAGTAGCTCGCTATTTAGTTAGGCAATTGAGTTAGGTTAGTTGCCTGTGCTAAATCATCAATTTTCAGCTGTAAGCTTGGATTAGTCGCTAAACCATCGGCATCAATTGCTGCTTGGTAAGCGTTGCGCGCAAGCTCAACTTTACCTTGTTTAAGGTAAGCATCACCTTTGATTTCTTCAATCGCAGCCTTAAATGCTTCTGATTGTTCGCCACCAACAGTCGCTAACGCTTTGTCGAATTGTTCAAGCTGAATTTGTACACGTGCCAAACGCACTGTCGCAATTGACTTGATGCCAGCATTGCTCGCTTTATCAATCGCTTGTTGTAAATGTGTCGCTGCTTTTTCCCAGTCTTGATGCTCGGCCGCATCTTTAGCTAGGCTCAGCGCTGTGAGCGACGCATAACTTGAGTCTGCATTGTTTTGAATAAATTGCTCTGCGTTTGCTTTAAACGCTTCGTGATCCGCTGTTTGGCTGTCAATAACGGCTTGATACTTAGAAGCAACAGCCATTTCGCCTTCTAGCTTGCTGTCTTTATAGAAGTTAAAACCAACAAATCCTGATAAACCAACAACTAAGCCGCCAATAAGGTAGTTGCCGTATTCGTGCCAAAACTTTTTGATCGCTTCGACTTGTTGTTCTTCTGTTTCAAATGTTTCCACAATACTTCCTTACATAATACTTGCTAACAGACCTGCGACTTGCGCTAAGTCGATTTGTTGTTGTTCGTGTTGACCTCGCAGATACTTGACCGTTACCTGCCCGTTGGCAATTTCATCTTCACCTAAAATAAGCGCAATATGCGCACCTGATTTATCCGCGCGTTTCATTTGTTTCTTCATATTGCCACCGCCACAGTGGTTTTGAATACGAATACCCGACACTTCATCACGCCACTGCTCAGCAAGCTGCATCGCAGTTAAGTCGGCACCTTCACCCAATGCAATCACATAGGCTTCTACTTGTGGGCGAATGTTATTTAGTTTTTCTAAGCTGGTCAGCATTAACACTAAACGCTCAATACCAAGCGCAAAACCAACACCCGGAGTACCTTTTCCGCCAAGCTGCTCAACCAAACCATCATAACGACCGCCAGCACAAACAGTACCTTGTGCGCCAAGGCTAGAAGTTACCCACTCAAATACCGTACGGTTGTAGTAATCTAAGCCACGAACTAAACGTTCGTTAAGTTCATACTTGATACCCGCGTTATCTAAATAGGCGGTTAGTTGAGCAAAGTGCGCTTGAGTTTCTTCACCGAAGTAATCGCTTAACTTTGGCGCGTCTGCTAAAGCCGCTTGCACATCTGGGTTTTTGCTATCAAGCACGCGCAGTGGATTAGAGTGCATACGACGCTTGCTGTCTTCATCGAGCTTGTCTTCACGCTTGGTTAAGTACTCGACCAGTGCATCGCGATAAGCGGCACGCTCTTCGTTTGAACCTAATGAGTTAAGCTCTAGCGTAACGTGTTCAGCAATACCTAGTTCTTTCCAAAGGCGCGCAGAAAGCATTATAATTTCGGCGTCAATGTCCGGTGTTGCAATACCAAATGCTTCAATACCAAACTGGTGGAATTGACGATAGCGCCCTTTTTGTGGACGTTCATGGCGGAACATTGGCCCCATGTACCATAGGCGTTGTTCTTGGTTGTACAATAAACCGTGTTGATTACCAGCTCGCACACAGCTTGCTGTGCCCTCTGGACGAAGTGTTAAGCTGTCACCATTGCGATCGTCGAATGTGTACATTTCTTTTTCGACAATATCGGTTACTTCACCGATAGAACGCTTGAACAAAGCGGTAGATTCAACGATCGGCATACGAATTTCGGCAAAACCATAATTGCCAGCTACCCTGCGCAGGGTGTCTTCTACCATTTGCCACACTTTAGTTTCTGACGGCAAACAGTCATTCATACCACGAATTGCTTGAATCGCTTTACTCACTTAATCAGCTCTCTTCTTTTAACTTAAAAACAATAGTAAAAATCAACGGCGCATTATAGGCGCTAGCGGTTTAAACGTAAACAGCACGCTAGCAGACGAACCATACCAAATTATTCGTCTTCTAATTGCTTAACGGCGATCTTGCTGTTTTCGTCCATCAACTTCGCTTTTGCACGGATCTTTTGCTCAAGTTGATCAACAATATCGTTGTTGTCGATGCGTTCTTTTTGGCGGGTACCATCTAAGTAGAAACCACTTTTGCGGCTACTGCCGGTCAAACCTAAGTCAGAAACAGTTGCTTCACCTGGGCCATTAACAATACAGCCGATAATAGAAACATCCATTGGTGTTACTATGTCTTCTAAACGCTCTTCCAGCGCATTGACTGTACCAATTACATCAAATTCCTGGCGTGAGCAGCTCGGGCAAGCAATAAAGTTAATGCCACGACTACGAATTTTTAGGGATTTTAAAATATCGAAGCCGACTTTAATTTCTTCAACCGGATCGGCCGCAAGCGAAACTCGTAACGTATCACCAATGCCTTCACTGAGCAGCATGCCTAAACCAATAGCAGATTTAACTGACCCCGAGCGGAAGCCACCTGCTTCGGTAATACCAAGGTGTAATGGATTGTCAATTTGCGCCGCTAACAATCGGTATGCCCCAACGGCTAAAAATACATCTGATGCTTTCACACTAACTTTAAAGTCATGGAAGTTCATGCGATCAAGAATATCTACATGACGCATCGCCGACTCTAATAACGCTTCTGGTGTTGGCTCACCGTATTTTTCTTGCAAGTCTTTTTCTAATGAACCGCCATTAACGCCAATGCGAATCGGAATACCTTTATCACGCGCAGACTCAACTACCGCTTTAATGCGATCTTCTTTGCCAATATTACCTGGGTTAATACGCAAACAATCGGCGCCATACTCAGCAACTTTCAGGGCAATACGGTAATCAAAGTGAATGTCGGTGACTAACGGCACTGACACTTGCTTTTTAATTTCTTTAAACGCTTCGGCGGCATCCATGGTCGGGACACTAACGCGGACAATATCAGCACCAACCGCTTCAAGCGATTTGATTTGTGCGACGGTAGCAGCAACATCAGTGGTTAAGGTGTTCGTCATCGACTGCACGCTAATGGGTGCATCACCACCTACTGGGACATTGCCCACCATAATTTGGCGCGATTTGCGTCTGACTATCGGAGATTCATTAAACATAGACATAAACTAAGAAAACTCAGGCTAAGAAGATTCGGGTAAGGTAAATTTTGCAATATTGCCGACATTATACTTGCTCATGTCGATAGACTCACCATTAAAATCAATAGCAACTAATTCAGGTTTACCAACGGTTACTTTGAAAGGGGTAAGACCGTTAAGTTCCATGACATAACCCGCTTTTTTAATGCCCCATGCAATACGCTCACCTGCACCGTCATAAATGTTAACCCAGCAGTCACCTGCAAACGAGAAAACTACCTTAACAGGCTCTGCTATCGGCGCTTGTGCGAGGTCAGCGTTAGCTTGCGCTAGCTCAATAGGCTTTGATTGCACTGTTGGTTGAGCGGCTGCTTGCGATGAGGTTAATGAGGGTTCTGACGCAAGCTCTTCATTTACTGGCTCTGCAATATTTGACGCTACCTGCTTGTTCGAAGCTGCTGGTTCTGATGTTGTTGATTCAAGGTTTTGATTGTCGGCAGTTAAACTTGCAGCTTGATTAGTGTTTTGAGCACTTAATGACTCACCATTGTTAGGTTGCGGCTCTATAGTAAGCGCATTGTTACTGGCATCTTGTAAATAATACAGCACGGTAGAAGCGATTAATGCCGCCAAAATAAGGTAGCTAATCCACATTAATCGGCTGTGTTGTGCTTCTTTCTCGGTAATTTTGGAAAAGCTTTGTAACTCAGTGCGCTGCTTGGCTGCAACACCTAGCATCTCGTAACTTGCCAGCACATCTTGCTCGTCTACACCCACTAATTTAGCGTAGTTTTTCAAATACCCACGGTTAAAGGTATCCGGCAGTTTACTGTCAAAGATTTCTTGCTCTATTTCGTTTACCAATGCAGGGCGGAAATTAAGCTGTTCCGCCACTTGTTGCTGGCTCAGGCCCATTGCAACTCTAGCCTCTGCTAGCATCTGACCAGGGCCAATTACTTCAATATCTTCTGATAATTCAGTTGATGTATTACTCATTTAAATTTATTGCTCTTGTTCGGCTTGCACACTTTCAGGATCAGCCAAATAAATAATGTCGCCGATCTTTATCAGCGAATCTTCGTCTAGTTTGTTCCATCTGCGTAAAGCGCTTAAATAAATGTTATAGCGCTTCGAAATAGTGAATAAATTCTCACCTTTCATTATTTTATGTTGAGGTAAATCAGCAAGCGTTAAATAAACTGGCTCTGTTAAAGGCTCAGCTACCTCCTCAACTGCTTGTTCTGCATCCTGTTCCAATACTTGCTTTCTATCTTCTATTTCTGCAACGACATCTGTATCAGCAGTGATCTCTTCGTCTGCGATTTCCTGTATATCGGTTGCTGTGCTTTCTGAGACTTTATGCTCAGCTAGCTCTGTTAACTCAGTTTGCGTTAGTACTGTTTTTTTGGGTGCAATTTTTTCGGGTTCACTTACCAATGTTTCGCTGGCTGTAATCGCTAGCTCGATACTGTCATCTTGCGGCACTGGTTGTTCAACTGACTGATTCTTATCATTAATGACCTCAGCTGACGCAGATAGTTCCTTTGCTTGCACAGATGCATCAGATGGCACTTTGGACTTTGCTTCAGGCTTTGGCGCTTTTAATACGATGGTTTTTTTAGGCTTATTCGTATTTGTCGCAACGAAATTTACTGTAGCGGAAGTTGCAGTTGTGGCACTAGCTACTGTACCTGTATTTTCCACCACAGCTGTCTTGCTTCGTTTTATTGCAACAGGCGGCTTATTGTTAGGTTTTAATACTTTAACTTTCTTCACGACAGTTTTTGCAGGGTCAGGGGAAGCGTTGTCTGGCAAACCACCGGACAATAAACTGTTTGTCTTATTGCTAGTTGACGACGTATTGCCAGCTAATGCCAACAATCTGTATTGCTCGGCCAATTCATCTGCTTCTATCTGATCTAGCTCGTTGAGCAAATATTGCCGTGCATGCCATGACTCGGGAAACATTTTAACCAGCATAGTGCCGTAATTTTTCGCGATTCGCTGATTGCCGAGCGCTTCATAAATCTTATAGCTCAGTGACAATGAATCTGGCGTAAAACGTCGAGTGGCTTTTTCATATCGTTTGGCATAAGCCAAGGCTTGATGGTACTGCCCTTTCGCATATTGCAGCCGCATCATTTGGTATAAAATTGAAGCATTGGCAGGGTTATGGTCAATCGCTTTATTCAGATAAGTTTCTGCTTTTTCAAAATTTAGTGCTTTTAGCTGACATAACGCCAAGTTTTCATAGCTTTTTGATACCAGCAAATAGCTCGGTACTGCAATTGCTTTTAAAAACTGTTGCTCTGCTTCTGCCAAGCGCTCCTTGCGGCAAAGAAAAACGCCGTAGTTGTTGAGCGTATCGGCATCATCGGGTTTTAGCGATAAGGCTTTTTCATATGAAGCATTGGTCAACTCGTCTTCGCCGACAGTTTCGTAATAGTGGGCGAATGCGGTATAAACCTGTACTAGGTTTGGTGAAAATCGTTTTGCTTTTTCAAGATTTAACTTAGCTTGTGTCGTGTTACCCATTTTTAAGTAACCTAAGCCAAGTGAGATGCGAGTCATCGCAATTTCCGTATTGCTCGATTCATTCTGAACAACAGGCGTTTTGGAGTTTTCATAGTTTTGCGTGACACAGCCAGATAAAAAACTAAGGGCTGCGCTCAGGGCAAGAAGTTTAAACGCTTTATCCATATTTTGCATAGCATGCTTGATCGTTATTGTTATCTTGGAATTACTGGCAAGGTACTTAGCCAGCATCAAATGAACAATACTATACCAGCCTAGCACTAGCAGCCAAACACTAAATATTTTTGACCAACTATAAATAAAACCAGCAAGGGGCTTAAGCGCTTGCTGGTTGCTCACTGATGTCTCATTAGTGAGTGCCTTTAATAACCCCTGAACGAGAAACTTGCCAGGGAAATTTGAAGGGCTAGTTAAACGACTTTAACCTCAATTTCACTTGCTGAGTCACCACGCTTTGCAGCGATTGCCGCGGTACGTTTAGTGCGGTCAAGCACGTCACCAGCTAATTGGCCACAAGCCGCATCAATATCATCACCACGGGTACGACGCGTGATCACAGTAAAGCCATACGATTGCAGTACTTTGTCGAAGCGGTCAATACGTGAATTGCTTGAACGCTTGTAAGGAGAGCCAGGGTAAGGATTAAACGGAATAAGGTTAATTTTACTCGGCGTATCTTTTAATGCGTGCGCCAGTTCATGGGCTTGCTCAGTGCTGTCGTTGACGTGATCTATCATCACATACTCAACCGTCACCGCCTTTTGCGCTTTTGAACCATCGATATAACGACGTGATGCCGCCAAGAAATCTTCTAACGGATATTTTTTGTTGATTGGCACTAGCTCATCACGCAGCTGATTGGTTGGCGCGTGCACAGAAATCGCCAACGCGCAGTCAATTTTTTCTTTCAACATATCAAGCGCAGGCACCACACCTGAAGTACTGACCGTAACACGACGCTTTGATAAGCCATAACCTAAATCATTCAACATAGTATCTAATGCCGGAATTAGGTTTTTCATGTTAAGCAGCGGCTCACCCATACCCATCATCACAATGTTAGTGATCGGACGTGTGCCTGCAATACGCGTTGCGCCAATATCGTTAGCCACACGCCAAACCTGACCAATAATTTCTGCCATCGATAAGTTACGGTTAAAACCTTGTTGCGCGGTTGAACAGAAGCTACATTCCAGTGCGCAACCCACTTGTGACGAAACACATAAAGTTGCACGGTTGTTCTCAGGGATCCAAACCGTTTCCACTTCTTGGCCACTTTCCAGCTTTAACGCGTACTTAATCGTGCCGTCGTTAGACACTTGCTTTTGCGAAATTTCAGGTGCAATAATTTCGCAGTTACGCGCTAATTTATCACGTAACTTCTTGTTCAAGTTGGTCATTTTTTCGAAATCATCATAACCAAAGTGATACATCCACTTCATGATTTGATCAGCGCGAAACGGCTTTTCACCGATTGACTCAAAGTATTGGCGTAAACCTTGATGATCAAAATTTAGTAGATTGACTTTTGAGACTGTTTGCTCAGCCACTTGTACCACTTCAGACATAAATCAATTTCTCTAGAAGACAAAATTTAAAGGCGCAAAATTGTACACTTTTTCACCACCACAAACAATTGTAAAGTGGTGTCGGTAAGGTTATGCGATAAGTAATCGTAAACATTTTCAGCGTTTGATTTTAAAAATGCTTACGATTAGCAGCGCTTGACTAGGTAAGTTATTTACATAAAACAACAATCGTAAATAACGCAAAAGGATTTTACCGATAACTCAGTAAAATCCTTTTTGTAATTCTCTTTTCAAGCTAAGTGTAGCGTTTTCGTTCTAGGAGGAAACCCACAGCGTATAAATATTACGTGAGCCCTTTCTGCCGAGTAATCACGACAACGAACGGGAGCGCTACACGACGCTTAAAATAGAATTAGCGAGTGCGTGGGCAAATTTCTTCGTCGGTGAAGAAGTAAGCAATTTCACGAGCTGCTGATTCTAAAGCGTCTGAACCGTGAACTGCGTTCTCGTCGATAGAGTTTGCGTAGTCAGCACGTAATGTACCCGCTAATGCTTCAGCTGGGTTAGTTGCACCCATGATTTCACGGTTTTTAAGTACTGCACCTTCGCCTTCTAAAACTTGAACCATTACTGGGCCAGAAGTCATGAATTCAACTAAAGCACCGAAGAAAGGACGCTCGCTGTGCTCAGCGTAGAAACCTTCAGCTTGTTCTTTAGATAAGTGAACCATTTTTGAAGCGATGATAGTTAAACCAGCAGTTTCGAAACGGTTGTAGATTTGACCGATAACGTTTTTAGCAACTGCATCTGGTTTAACGATAGAAAAAGTACGTTCGATAGCCATGATAAAGCCTCTTTTAAGTAATTGAATAATTGGTTCACTTTGCAAGGAATTGGGAAAACTGCCCACCAAACGAAATGAACGCTAAAAATTTTGGCGCGATTATAGACTAAGTGATGCTAAAAAACTAATGATATTGTTGTGACGCTTGCAGGTCTTGGCTGGCGTATGCTCTAGCGTTAGTTATTACCTTTAGCTAGCAGCGTTAACCTATAAAGTGTTAATTGAGGGTAAGTTGACTACGGTATGCTTTCAAATATTGAAGAAACACAAAAACAAAAACAGCTCGCATTGCACCTCGTATTGTACTTTAAAGGGCAAGGCGAGCCGTTTTGCATTAGCAAATTAACTAGTAGCTATACTAGCAACTTAGTGCTCCGTTTCAGCTATTCATTAAGCATTAATTTCTTATACCGAGCTTAAACACTATGTTTAAATACTGTGCTTAGATACTTTTCTTAAATGCTGGTACGGCGATATTGGCGATATTCTGGCTGCCAGAAATTCGCTTCAATTTTTGCACTTAATTGTTCGTCAGAAAGCGCTAACGCTAAGTCTTGCGCATAGGCGACTTTCGCGACAGCAACGGCAATACGCTTACTTAATGCTGAAATTTCCGTAATTGGCGGCAATAGTTCCCCTTGTCCAGTATTAGCCAGTGGCGACGCTTGTGCCAATGTTTCACTCGCAACCATCAACATTTCATCAGTAATGCGGCTGATTTTGGCGGCGACAACTGCCAAGCCCAACCCCGGGAAAATGTAGCTGTTATTACATTGGGCAATTGGGAACAATTCACCTTGATATTCAACCGGTTTAAATGGGCTACCGGTTGCGACAATCGCTTGGCCTTGTGTCCAAGTGATCACTTGCTCTGGTGTTGCCTCTACTTGGCGTGAAGGATTACTTAATGGGAAAATGATTGGCTGAGGGCAATGGCTGTGCATAGCTTTGATCACTTCTTCAGTAAACAATCCTGCTTGCCCAGAAACACCAATTAATACATCTGGCTTTGCGCCTTCCATCACTTCTAGCAAACTGGCGTATTCGCCCGCCACTTGCCAATCACTTAGTACACCTGTTGACTGCACTAGCTTTTGCTGGAAGTCTCGCAGGCCAGTCATGCCTTCCGTTAATAAGCCAAAGCGATCGACCATAAAGATCTGTGAACGAGCTTGCTCAGCTGATGCACCCTCACTGACCATTTGGCTAATTATTTGCTCAGCAATACCACAACCCGCAGAGCCCGCGCCAACAAAGACAACCTTTTGATCAGCAAGCTTAACCCCTTTGGTACGACAGGCCGCTAATAATGTGCCAACCGTTACCGATGCCGTGCCTTGAATATCATCATTAAAGCAGCAAATTTCGTCTTTGTATTTTTCTAATAGCGGCATTGCATTAGGCTGTGCAAAATCTTCAAACTGCAACATCACATTTGGCCAGCGGCGCTTCACCGCTTGAATAAACATATCAACAAATTCGTTGTACTCATCTTGGCTAATACGAGGATGTCGTGAGCCCATATACATAGGATCGTTTAACAGCTTTTCATTATTGGTACCAACATCGAGCGTAATTGGCAGACAGTACGCTGGGCTAATGCCACCACAAGCGGTATATAGCGCTAACTTACCAATTGGAATACCCATACCACCAATACCTTGGTCGCCTAAGCCTAAAATGCGCTCACCGTCAGTAACAACAATCACTTTGACTTTATTTTTAGTGGCATTACGTAAAATATCATCAAGTTGGTCACGCTCTTCATAAGCGATGAATAAACCACGGTTACTGCGATAAATATCAGAAAAACGCTCACATGCATCACCTACCGTTGGCGTATAGATGATTGGCATCATTTCCTCTAAATTTTCTTCCACAAGTCGGTAATACAAGGTTTCATTTTTGTCTTGAATATTACGTAAGTAGATATGCTTATTTAGGTTTGTTTGAAAGCTACTAAATTGCTGGTAGCAGCGCTCAACCTGCTCTTCAATCGTTTCGTAACTTGGTGGAATTAATCCGGTTAAATTAAACATCGCACGCTCTTCTTTGCTAAACGCACTACCTTTGTTCAGTAGCGGAGTTTCAAGCAAGTGCGGGCCAGCATAAGGAAGATACAATGGGCGTTTTTTGGCTTCTGTCATAATAGTTTTGATTAGAATATTGTGTTGGGGCGGAAATTTGTTAGCGATGTAATCGTATTAATGATCCTGCCGCTAAATTTGGCCGACAGTATAGTTGATGAACCGTGAACTAAAAAGCCGACCATAGGGTCAAGTTCAAATTTTTATGGTATTCAAAATACTAACGATCAAAAAAACGTGAACTTAACTTAACGCAAAGTCAGTCAGCTTCATCAATCCAAGCTTGTTGAATAGCTTCGAGGATACGCTCTCCACAACGGTTTGGGTCATCATCGAACTCTTCTAAAGCAATCACCCACTGCATTAATTCAGGAAAATGCAGTTGCGCTGGATCAACCTCTGGATGTTCGTCAATTAAGGCTAAGGCAATATCAAGTGAGTCTACCCATTTCAGTGCCATCAAGACTCTCCTCTCTTGTTTTCGTATCAGTTCATCACTTAAGCAACCGATAAAAACTAGCAAGGCTGCTAAAAAATTAATTTAAAAACAAAGTAATCCGCTAATAGCATGAGTATAAGCCATAACAGGAAATAGCGCGTTTTTCGGCAAAATTGACAGTCGGTGTGCCATAGCTTCTTAAGGTAGTCGAGCATAGTTTAGGCTTGAATAAAATTTTCACCTTAGTATAAAGAGTTACTCCATAGTCGAACAACTCTTAGCATGATGAAATCCTTATCAAAACAACAAAAAAATGATTTAACCCAAAAACTTACCAACTACTTAAACGACGAGCTAGCCATTGATATTGGCGGCTTTGATGCAGAGTTTTTATGTGACTTTATTGTCGAGCAGTTTTCACCACATTTTTACAATCAGGGTGTTGCCGATGCCCAGATAAAAAATGCAGCAACAAGTCGATTTAATTAGTGACGCAATTGATGAGTTGGTGCTGCCTGTTGATTAATTAAGCCAATTAAACAGCAATTCTCCCTGCGTTACTGATCGCCTGTGCATCGCACTGCGTAACTCCCCACACAGACAACAGTGCATTGCACAGGCAATAAAGGCGTGAAAACAAAAGGTGTGAAAGCAATGGCAAATATAATCAATTGGCGAACACTGGGTTACCTAGGGTTAATTCCATTTATTGCCGCAGCATGGGCAGCAACCACTAATACCTCATTATTGTCGCTCTCGCCATACCAAGTTTTTGTCGCCTACAGCGCCTGCATATTGAGTTTCCTTGCAGGTACCCTGTGGCTAAAGCAAACAGCGCAAATAGCAACTATCATTTCCAACCTGTTTACTTTAGTTGCCTTCGCCTGCTTATTACTGCCAGCACAACTGGCTTTACCTGTGTTAGCTAGTGGCTTTGTGTTGCTGCTCGCAAGTGAATTTAAAATGGGGTTATTCACTGACAAGCCACTTGGCTACCAATTGTTGCGAATAGTACTAACCAGCATAGTCGTACTTTGTCATATCTTGATTTTTAGCGCTCTTTAGCAACCTATCGTTAGCAGCAGACTTATATTTAATAGGAAATAAACATGGCAGAGCTTACCCTATTCTTTGATGGCAACTGCTCGTTATGCGTTGCTGAAATCAATGCCTTAGCCAAGCGAAATACCAAACAACTCATCCAATTTGAGGACTTGCATCAAGCTAATTTCGCTGTTCATTTCCCTGATATTGATAGCCAAGAGGCCATGAAAATCATACACGGTAAACTCGGGAGCAAAGTGATCACGGGTATCGATGTGAATTACCATGCATGGCGACTAGTCGGTAAAGAGTTTTGGGTTAAGCCCTTAGCCTGGCCATTGACTCGACCCTTGGCAAAGCTCGGCTATCGGTTATTTGCAGCTAATCGCCACAGCATTTCTAAGCTCTACGCCAAGCTAACCAAGCAAGAAACGCCAGACAAACAAGATTGTGGGTGCGCAGTTCCAACGACCTATCAACAGTCTAGCCACACAAATAAAGTTAGTGACGAAGTACCTCACACCGAGCGCAACATTGATTCAGAAAGGAAAATACGGCAATGAGAACGAGTCTAGTAATAGGGGCTAGCAGTACCATTGCCCAAGCAGTGATTGCGCAGCTTCTAAACGACAACCTAAACAAAAATAAAGCAAAAGCTGAACTTAACAAGGTTATCGCCGTATCTCGACAAGCTATGCCGCAATCACTGGCGCCTTTTTTGGCCAATGGGAAATTAACTTGGCGACAAAGTGATTATCAGCAAGCAAGTATACAAGCCTTGTTAACTGAGCACTTTGCAACTCTATCTGTGACTCACTCTAAAGTTCAAAGACAACTAGGCGAAATTATTATTTGCAATGGTATCTTACACAGCGAAGACTTTATGCCAGAGAAAAAAATCGAAGCGTTTGAGCCAAGCGCTTTCGATCAAGTTTTTTCAGCCAATACGTTAACACCACTGCGCTGGTTACAATCCTTAATGCCTTATTTAGAACATTATCAAGCACCTTGTTTTGTTACTGTGATGAGTGCTCGCATCGGCAGTATTAGCGATAATCAATTGGGCGGTTGGTACAGTTATCGAATGTCAAAGGCAGCATTAAATATGGCAGTAAAATGTTTGGCGATAGAGGCGAGTCGCAGAGCTAAGCAGGTCAAATTTATTTTATTTCACCCCGGAACAACGGACACGCCGTTATCTAAACCGTTTCAGCGCAATGTGCGCAAAGATAAGCTGTTTACACCCGCATTTGTTGCAACGCAATTATTGTCAGCCAAGCACCATGTTGAGTTGGATGGACAGGCTAGTTACCTTGATTGGCAGCATAAAGTGATTCCTTGGTAAAGTGATTGCTTGGTAAAGTGATTGCTTGGTAAAGTGATTGCTTGGTAAAAGCATTCCTGTGTAGCTGATAACCAGCAAAGTAAACTGTTATAAACTGTCTGCCAAACTTTTAATTTTCTTTAAAAATTGTTGCCAAGCCTCTTCATTAGGCTTGCTAATATCATACTTACCGTGAAACAGCAAAGTCACCACCACCTGATTAAACTGTAAATAGCAGGTATAGCCATCAAAATCAGCCCACGCAGACAGCCCTTGCCAATGGCGTTTACCCTCTAACACTTCACCGTCACTAAGCACCTTATTAAACACCGACAGACAATATTTTACGTCTAGCTCGTTGTGCATGCTTCCTCCTTACTTCATCGCTGCGGCTTACGAGCTAACCCTGCGCTATAACTTTAACGCCTAAAAATACAAACTAGGTTACGAAATTACCCATAAACTGGCTCAATCGGGAAAAATGAACCATGGTTAATATAACTGCGTAATCAAATAGGTAGACTACCCTAGATTATGAAGCAGTATCCGCAAGAACGACAACGAACGAGGGATATGATATGCCGACCACTCAGACGTCAACACAGGCACAAGCAAACCGTCAAACACGAGACAAAAAAGCGTTTGCCAGAACGATTGAAAGTAATCAAGTCAGTACATTTGCCTGTTTTCACTGGTTAAGTTTAGCCATTAAAGATTTTACTAAAGCCCCATTAATCAGTTTAATTTACGGCATTATCTTTAGTGTCGTACCTGTGGCAATTTTCTACTTGGTGGCAAACACAGAAAATCATTTGATCATCTTACCCGCCACAATTGCCTTTGCTTTGATTGGTCCGGCATTTGCCACCGGTTTATACGATGTCGCCTGGGAGCTAGAAAAGGGTCACAAGCCGACCATGTCACATAGCCTAAAATCCATGTTTAGAAACCCCGTTGGCGAATGGGGCTTTGCCATTTTACTGATGATTTGCATGATTGCGTGGACTCGCCTAGCCGCCTTGATCCATGCACTTTATCCTAATACCGTAAATCCAACCTTTGAGGAACTTACGTTCTTTTTAGGTTTCGGTACGCTAGTGGGAGCAGCCATGGCTGCTGTGGTGTTCACCATCAGCGCCTTTACGCCACAAATTATGGTTGAACGCCGCGTTGATATTATGACCGCGGTGATAAGCTCAGCAAAAGCGGTTAACAAGAATGTCGTCGCCATGTTTGCATGGGCCTTAGTCATTTTAGGCTTTGTACTTGTGGGGTTCTTAACCCAAGGGTTCGGATTTATTTTAATTATGCCAGTGCTGAGCTATGCGAGCTGGCATGCATATATTGCCGTGATAAAAACGAAACGTGAACGTCACTACGAGTAGATAATTATAAATATATTTTGTTTATTACCGACTACTTACTAGCGACTACCAAGCGAGTCGGTAATAAACAACTTCTGCGTCACCTAGTGGATCAGTATGCTGATAGGTAGAGGCATATTGGAGGCCAAGCTTTTTCATCACACCAATAGAGGCGGAATTATCTGGCAAGGCAATCGCGCCAATACCGCGAGCAATACCCAGTGATTTAATCGCCGACATCACATGTTGTGCAGATTCGGTTGCATAGCCTTTGCCCCAGGTGTTACGTTTAAAGCGCCAGCCTATCTCTAATTCATCCCAGTTGGGTTTATCCGTAAAAAAGCCCATTGGTCTTATCAAAACCCAGCCGATAAAGTGCTCACGGTCATGCTCTGCTTGAGATGCTGCTTGAGTTACATCTGTGGTTTGTTGCGCTTCCACACCTTGTGTAAAAACGCCCCACATCCCCCAGCCTTGCGAAGGGTTAACAAATTTTTGCAATCTTGGCATGAACACTTGCTCGATATCGTCAAGCGTATTAACTCGCCCACCGTTAATGTATTTCATTACCTCAGGGTCTTGATCAAGATCTGCCAATAACTGTGCATCGTCAGCTTTTAGTAAACGGTAAAACAAACGTTCAGATGGGGTGATTTTCATCAGTATATTCCTTGTTGGCGTGATAATTTGATTGTGCAATATAGATAAAAATAATAAAGCCCGCAAATGCGGGCTTTAGCGTATTGAGCTTCTAGTTCAGCTAGTTAGTAGCTGATAACTTATTTTAAAAGTTACTATTTGGTCACCGGAAAACCGCGGTCACGCATTAGCGCATCAACCACAGCGTCACGGCCACGGAACGCTCGATAAGCTTCGGCAGGATCTACCGCGTTACGCACGCTGAACAAGTGCTCTACTAGTTTCGCTGCAACAGCAGGATCGTAGTAACCACCTGGTGCTTCTTCAAACGCTTCTGACGCATCAGACGTCAGCACTTCTGCCCACATGTAGCCGTAGTATGCAGCTGAGTAGCCTTCACCACTAAACACATGACCAAAATGCGGCGTGCGATGACGCATAACAATTTGCGATGGCATATTTAATTTGCCTAATTCTTCACGCTCAAATTTATCTGGGTCAATACCAGCAGGATCTGTCGTGTGTAGCTTCATATCGATAATCGCAGACGCTAAGTACTCAGTCGTTTTAAAGCCTTCATTAAAAGTTGCTGCTTGCTTGATTTTAGCGACTAAATCTTTTGGCATTGGCTCGCCAGTTTTGTAGTGCACTAAGTAAGTGTTAATCACTTCATCTGTCGTTAACCAACGCTCTAATAGCTGTGATTGGAATTCAGTGTAATCACGCACACCACCATTTAGCGTTGGATAATCAACATTAGATGACAAGAAGTGCAATGCATGACCAAATTCGTGGAAGAAGGTTTCTGCATCATCCCAAGAAATTAATACTGGCTCGCCTTCTTTACCTTTGATGAAGTTCGAGTTGTTTGAGGATAATACGTTAGTTTTACCATCAATCGTGGTATGACTGCGGTAGGTTGTCGCCCATGCGCCGCTGCGCTTACCTTTGCGGGCAAACGGGTCTAAGTAGAATAAACCAATATGCTCGCCAGAGGTTTTATCTTTTACGTCCCATACGCGCACATCCTCATGGAATACAGGTACTGAGCCATCGGTAATTTCACTGAAGCTGTAGTTGAATAAACGACCCGCAACATAGAACATTGCATCTTGCAGCTTTTCAACTTGTAGGTACTTCTTCACTTCGCTTGAATCAAGTGCGTATTTATCCATACGTACTTTTTCAGCGTAGTAACGGTAATCCCATGGTTTGATCATTTTCACGCCGTCTGCTTTGGCGATGTTAAGCATGTCTGCTACTTCTTCATCAACACGGGCAATTGCTGCTGGCCAAACTTTCTCCATTAACGCGATCGCATTTTCTGGCTTTTTCGCCATACGATCTTCTAAACGCCACGATGCATAATTATCGTAACCTAATAAACCAACGCGCTCGTGACGAAGCGTTAAGATCTCTTTGATAATCTCGTTGTTATCAAATTCGTCACCATTGTCACCACGGTTGTAGTAGGTTTCCCAAACTTGCTTACGCAATTCACGCTCAGTTGAATAGGTTAAGAACGGATCCATTGAAGAACGAGTATTGGTAAAGGCGTATTTACCTTCTTGTCCGCGCTCTTTTGCCGCTTTCGCTGCTGCCGCAATAATAGAATCAGTTAAACCACCTAGCTGGCTTTCATCAAGAAATAGTACGTAGTTCTCTTCATCAGCTAAAACGTTGTTAGCGAATTTTGTATGTAACTGAGCTAAACGTTGGTTAATTTCAGCGTAACGTGCTTTTTGTTCGCCCTGCAAGGTTGCGCCATTGCGAGCAAAACCGTTGTACACCAACCACACTAAGCGTTGCTGCTCTTTTGATAAGCTTTTGACTTCTTCGCCGTTGTAAACAGCTGAAACACGTTGGAAAAGTTTATCGTTTTGATTAATTTTTGAGAAAAACGCTGACAGCTTAGGTGCCATTTCACTTTGAATTTCTCTAAATTCAGCTGAAGAACGGTTAGCACTCCAAATACCGTAATATCTGAAAATGCGATTGAGTACTTTGCCTGCACGTTCCATTTCAACAATGGTGTTTTCGAAGTTTGCTGGTGCTGGATTGTTAGCAATCGCCTCGATTTCAGCCAAATTCAACGCCATCGCTTTTTCTAGCGCAGGCTTTAAGCCAATGAGTGATACTTTATCAAACGCTGGTACACCTTGGTATGGGCCAGTCCATTCTGACATTAACAGCTCAGTTGCAGCTAGAACTTCTGCACTATTTGCAGCCACAGTATTAACCTCGGCTTCTGGTGATTGGCTAACGGCTTGGCTAGTATCTGTAGAGTTACATCCCCAAAGTACGCCAGAAATCGCCATTGCGGCGAATAATTTGTTTAATTTCATGGTTTACTATCTCTAGTTATTGTTCTTAGGCTTTGCGGGCACTATGCCCTTACCTTCACCAGCGTTACTATAAGTGCTGTGAGTTAATAACGCCATTACAACTATCGTAAAAACCATGTGAATCGCCGTACTTGAGGCCTATTGCCTTTCTCGTTAAGCTTGCGCCATTCCCCTGAGCCACGCTAAGCGGCAATAAAATGATGACAACAGTATTTCTTGATTACGGCACCTTTAATTCTGGCCTTGATGTTAATTCAATTCGCCAAGTAACAGAAAAGCTCACCTTACATGAGTTTACTCAGCCAGCAGAAGTGATTAGCCGCGCCCAGCATGCCGAAATAATTATCACCAATAAAGTGGTATTAGATGCCGAAACACTGGCCAAGCTACCTAAGCTAAAACTGATTTGTGTTGCCGCAACTGGTACGAACAACATTGATTTAGACGCTGCTAAACAGCGCCAAATTGAGGTTTGTCATGCAAAAAACTATGCAGGGCCAGCAATCGCTCAATATGTTTTTTCACAGCTATTTAAGCGTTTTCAAAATATTGAACAGCATAATTACAATGTTGCCAGCGGCAAATGGAGCACAAGCCAAGCATTCTGTTTGCACGATCAACCAATTAATGAATTAGCGGGAAAAACACTCGGTATTTTAGGCTATGGTCATATTGGTCAAGCGGTTGCTAAAGCGGCACGTGCATTTGATATGAAAGTACTAATTGCAGAGCGACCTGACAGCCAGACAGTTCGCGAAGGCCGCGTCAGTTTTGACGATATGCTAGCTTATGCCGATATTGTTAGTTTGCATTGTTCTTCAACGCCCGCAACTCAAGGGTTAATCAATAGTGATCGCTTAGCTCAAATGAAACCCTCATCGATATTGATTAATACTGCCCGTGGCGACTTAATTGACAATAACGCACTAGCCAATGCATTGAGAACACAGCAGCTTAGTTACGCCATTTTAGATGTGCTTGATCAAGAACCCCCACCAAGCTCACACCCATTAGTTGCAGGAATGGTTAGCGGTGATATTCCCAATCTTGCTATCACGGGTCATATTGCTTGGGCAAGCCAACAAGCACAGCAACGCATTTTAAATATAGTTACGGCAAATATCGTAGGCTTTAATACTGGCAAGTTGATAAACAAGGTGAATTAGGCTAATGGATGCGCTGCCCAAGCAGTTTGATTACGCGAATAGCCAAACTCACTATTTAAAATTGCCAGCAATCTAACAAAGTAAAATCTGATTAAGAACACAAAATAGCCCAGAAAATTCATAGACTTTTTACCGACAGAAATTTATTCTTGCTGTAGTTTTACGTCCATCCTTTTCAACAGGTATTCCGAATGAAAAAGTACTTCACGGCACTGCTTTTTGCGAGCCTTAGCCTTTTAGTTGGTTGTAATGGCAGCTCAGGAGACAATCCCACCACCAATGAAAGCCAAACAGTCAATTCAATTACCCTAGCCATTTTGAATGCGTCCGGGCAAAGTCAACAAAGCTTTCAAGCAAATGATGAAGTACAGCTATTAGCAACCGTACTAGATAGCAATGGGCAAATCATCGCAGGCCGCAGTGTCAGCTTTGAAACCACCATCGGAAGCCTAGCCGTTAGCTCGCGCCTCACCAATGAACAAGGCCAAGCAAGTGTTACGGTCACTAATGTTGAGCTTGCTGCTGGCGCAGGTACAGCCACAGCGACGATTGGTGAACTGACGGCATCAGACGATTTCGAGTTTTTACAAGCAACAGCCGTGCAAGCACCTAGTCTTGCTAGCCAACTATTAGTCGATGGCCAAGTCACGAGCCAGTTTAAAGCGGATCAACAAGCGCAAATTATTGCCCGCTTAACGACTAATGCTAATCAACCTATTGTTAATGAAATTGTGACTTTTACAGCCGATATTGGCACCTTGAACACAACTACGGCACTAACGAATAGCCAAGGTGAAGCTAAGGTTACGCTGCTAAGCGACGGTCAAATAGGCGCTGGCGTTGTGGTTGCGTCACTTGGTGAAGACAGTGAAGTAACACCTAGTCAATTTAACTACGAAATCATTGCTGCTGACGCTGTTATTGTCGATGAAGGTATTCGCATTGGTCATATTGATGCTAGCGGAACCTTTAACGAAGGTGAGGTTCTATTAGGCTCAGACACCATCAGTGCAGGCGGGACATTAGGTTTAACCGTAGATTTAGTGGATAGCGAAGGTAACCGTATTAATACACCAACACCAGTAAGCTTTTCTTCGAACTGTGTGCAAAGTGGTGATGCGACTGTTGATGAATCAGTCTTTACCATCAAAGGAACTGCCAATGCGACCTTTGAAGATTTAAGCTGTGCAGGCAGCTCAGGTATTGATGATGCGATCGTTGCATCAATCACCGTTAACGGCGTTACTAGCATTGCTTCAAGCACAGTGAGTATCGCTGGCGAACAGCTTGGCTCAATTGAATTTACCTCTGCTGAGCCGACCTCTATTGTCTTAAAAGGTACGGGTGGCCAAGGCCAACAAGAAACCTCTACCTTAACCTTTACTGTGCGCAGTGCCTTAGGTAACCCACTAGCGCAACAAGCTGTAGACTTTACTTTAAGTACTCAAGTAGGTGGCATGACGCTAAGTCCAACATCTGGTCTTACTAACAGCCAAGGTATTGTCACTGTTAAAGTTACGGCAGGCACAGTGCCAACAGCCGTTCGTGTTTCGGCTAAGTCGACGATGAATGTCGGCAATGAAACTATTGAGGTACAAACCCAGTCAGATTTATTGTCAGTAAATACCGGCCTACCTGAGCAACGTTCAGTCACCTTATCAACTGATATTCGCAACCCAGAGGCTGACAATATCAGCGGTGTTGAAGCGCAAATTACTGCCCGCTTAGCTGACAACTTTAATAACCCAGTACCAGACGGTACAACAGTCAACTTTACCACCGAAGGCGGTGCCATTGAGCCAAGCTGTATTACAACTAACGGCGCTTGTTCAGTTACTTGGACTAGTACAGAGCCACGTGTACCTGATCACCGTATTACCATTTTAGCGACGGCGCTTGGCCACGAAACCTTCTTTGACACTAACGGTAATAATACCTTTGACGACAATGACGGTACTGCCATTGTTAACTCGACTGTATCTTCAGGTCGTGGCCGTCAGGTGGCTCAAGCCTCTGGCTTTGTTGATATGAGTGAAGCATGGCGTGATGATGATGAAGATAATCAATATGATGCGGGTGAAGTATTCTTAGATTTTAATAACGATAATAGCTTTACAACACAAGACGGTTTGTTTAACGGTCCGCAATGCCAGGGCGTGCGTTGTGCAGCTGAAGATAATCAAGCCATTCATGTGCGTAAAGCAATTGTCATGGTAATGGCGAGTTCAAGCGCATCATTTACCTTAAGCGATGGCGCTGGCGATACCTTCAGATCTAACATTACCAACATTCGCCAGAATGTACCTAGTATTAGTGATGGCAGCTCACAGCGCTTTGAGCTGTTTGTTTCTGATACAGCGCTGCAAGCAATGCCTCGTGATACACAGGTTACAGTGACATCAACTGCAGGTGAGCTATTCGGTCAAACTGAATTTACTTTTGATGACAGGTTGTCGGCCGTTACATTAGAATTCTTGATTAGTAACCCTGCCGGTGGTGAGCCTCAAACCGGTGTATTGGAAGTCACCATTACCGCGCCGTCAGGAACGACGACCAGCATGTCGCCATTAACTATTAACCTTAACTAAGCAAGCTAGTTAATCCCATAAAAAAACCACGATTTAGCGTGGTTTTTTTACATCTGCAACAAATGATTTTATCTAAAAGTTACTATGTTAAGTTGCTAAAAATACCTATCTTTGATTTTGCCGTATTGAAAATAGCCCCATTGCCCAACTCGTCTTAGTGGGGCAAACGGAAACTTAGGTAAGTGACGATTAAATATCGGTAAATTAGGAAGCTGTTTTTCTGCGACACTTTCCGCTAAGCGCTTACCTGCCTGTGCCGAAAATGACAGCCCTGCCCCGCAATAGCCCATGGCATAGAAAACCTGTTGCTGGTCATCGTGATAAATATGCGGGATATCGTCGAATGACATGCAAATCCAGCCGGCCCATGCATAGTCATAGTTAATGCGTTTAAGTGCAGGAAAACTCTGCTTTAATACCGAAAGCAAGCGTTTCGGGTAATAATCATCTTCTGCGCCCTTACCAGTAATAGCGCCGCGCCCACCAAATAAGATACGATTATCTGGCAGCTTTCGGTAATAGTATTTTAACGCACGAGTGTCCATCACCACATTATTCGTTTGCCAGTTACATGCTGCAATTTGCTGCTCGGTCAGCGGCTCAGTGACAATAATTTGAGACAGTACAGGCAAGAATCGGTTATTAACCCAAGGATGAAAGCCTTTGGGTGTATAGCCATTGGTTGCTAGCACTACTTTTTTCGCTCGTACCTTGGCACTTGGCGTGATTAACTCTTGATATTCGCCTTGTTGATGCCAACTAACCACTGGCGTGCCAGTATAAATTTTAGCACCTGCTTGGCGCGCTAAGCGCTGATAGCCCCAGGCAAGTTTTAAGGGGTTTAAACCAAAACCATCTTGATATCGAATGGCACCATAGGCTTGTTGGTCATCCATGTACTGCTCACGGACTTGCTGCTTTGACAGCACTTCCACTTGATAACCAAATTGCTGGCGTTGAACATCAGCGAGGGCAATTAATTCCTTGAGCTTATTAGGCTTATGAGCAACTTTTAAATAGCCGGGTGCTTGGCGATCACAGTCTATGCCTTGTGCAATTAAACTATTGACGGTATCAACGCCCGCCGCCATTTCTTGATAGATGCCGCGCATTACTTCATTGCCCCAATCGTTCGCCATTTCAGTAAACGATTTTCGACCAGAGCTCTTTAAGACAAATCCTGCATTACGACCACTGCAGCCCCAAGCGGTCTGGTTTGCTTCTAACACAACCGCTTTGATACCTCGTTCGGCGGCAAGATGATAAGCGCAGGATAAGCCAGTAAAGCCACCGCCAATGATGGCGACATCAACATCGAGATCACTTTGCAGCTGGCCATCATTGTCTGAGCTTTCGCCAGAAACATCAGCCCAATAGCTGTTGGGATAGTCAAGGTTAATACCAGGGATGGAATCGTGAAGCGGATCATACATAGGTTAATTGGGCGAGCGTTAATGCAACTAAATCAAAACAGTGGCAAACTATGCCATTATTTTAATTGGCGTGACAAGCAGTAATGACGACCATTGACTATCGGGCGTTGACCCCAAATGACTTTGCTAAAGTGATCCAGCTAGCCAACCATGTGCACGGTGATGGCTATATGAACGAGAACAATATTCAAGACTGGTATCAAAAAGGTTTTAAAGAGGAGATTAATGCTGGCTTTGTTGCCTATGACGGCGACAAGCTCGTTGGTTTTCGCATTACCTATGCCGCCGAGCAATGGCATATCGACAAATGGTGTTCCCCACAAAAATGGCAGGCAGATACGGCTCAAGTTTGCTATTTCAAATGTAATACCGTTGATGAAAACTACCGAGGCTATGGTATTGGCAGTGAATTACTTAAGCTGTCGATTGCTGCCGCCAAACAGCAAGGTGCAATCGCTGGCGTTAGCCATTTATGGAAGCAAAGTCCAGGCAATAGCGCAGTGAAATACTTTACCAAATGTGGTGGCGAGTTAGTGCAATCGCACCCTGATAAGTGGCGTGAAGACGCATTAAATGGCTACGATTGCATTCTTTGTGGCTTTGACTGCCACTGTGAAGCGGCAGAAATGATCATTTATTTTGATTAAGAAGGCTTAACTCCAAAGGCTTTAGTTAAAAAGCTTGAATTAAAAGACTAAAGCTAAAAGCCTTTTCTTAATGAGCTTACTTCAACAAGTAAGCTCTTAAACCAGCAAAATCAGCATTCATATCCACCGATAAAATCTTTTCACCAGCGCAATCGGCTAATTCTTTTGGCAGTGCAATTGGTTGCCCCAACGTACTTTCCACTACATCTTTAAACTTAGCGGGATGCGCAGTACCTAAGAACACACCAAACTCATTGTCTTCACAGTGACCAAGCGCTTTGTAAGCAACTGCCGCGTGCGGCTCGCTGATATAGCCTAATTTATTCAGTTGCAACATAGTTGATTGGGTTTGCTCTTCATCGACCGAAATGGAGCTCACACATTCGTCTACTATGCCCGCTTTTAGCATATGCTCAACACGCGGCCAGTTATTCGGGTTACTAACATCCATCGCATTAGAAATAGTCGCTACCGTGGCTTTCGGTGCCCACTCGCCCGTTGCTAAATAACGTGGCACAGTATCGTTGGCATTAGTTGCGGCAACAAAGCGTTTAATTGGCAAGCCCATCGCTTTAGCAAATAAGCCCGCCGTTAAGTTACCGAAGTTACCACTTGGCACAGAAAAGACGATATCGTCTAACTGGCTATTTTGACGTTTTAACTGAGCCACCGCCTCAAAGTAGTAACAGACTTGCGCAAGTAAGCGACTGATATTAATTGAATTAGCTGAATTTAGGCCAATGGCTTGTGCTAATTCTTTATCGTCAAATGACTGCTTAACAAGTGCCTGACAATCATCAAAGCTGCCTTCAATGGCAATGGTTTCAATATTGCCGCCAAGCGTTGTGAACATTTTCTCTTGCAGTAAGCTGATCTTACCTTTCGGGTATAAGATCACCACACGGATATTCTCTAAGCCATGAAATGCATGAGCAACGGCTGCGCCCGTATCGCCAGAAGTTGCCGTTAAAATGGTGATCTTTTGGCCATTAGTGAATTTTTGTAGACACTGCGCCATAAAGCGTGCACCAAAGTCTTTAAAGGCTAGCGTTGGACCATGGAATAACTCCAATACTGAACGTTGCTCGCTGATCGGCTGAATTTGCGCAGGAAAATTAAAGGCATTGGTGACAATTTCAGCTAGTTCATCTTTGGTTAAATCACCCGCGACAAAAGGGGCTAATACATGCACGCTGCGCTCAACCAAAGACATAGCCAATAGCTCATCAACATTGTCGAGCGCCGGAATATCTTCAGGAAAGAATAAGCCCTGATTTTTGCCTAAGCCTTGTTTAACTGCTTGAGCAAAACTGACTTGCTCTTCATTTTCTTTTAAATTATAAAACTTCACGTTAACTTCCTTCCATTTACAGGCAGCGAGCGCCCTGTGTATCGGCTTTGCAGACATGCACAAAACCTAATTCTGTTGATAAGTAATTTTTTTGTAGCCAAGTAGCTGCGTTGTCAGCCAGTGTTTTGTCATCGGTCACAGCAAATAATGTCGGCCCTGAGCCAGAAATGCCAACCGCTAAACAACCTGCCGATTGCAAATGAGCTTTCGCTTCAACAAAGCCCGGCAATAAACTTTCACGATAAGGCTCAGCTAGTACGTCTTTAAAATGACCGAAAGCTTGTTGTTTGTCTTGTCGGTAACAAGCGTCAACAAAGCCTGATAAGGTTTGCCCAAAGGCAATGGCATCAGCTTTTGAGTACTCATTAGGCAGAACTTCACGTGCAGCTTTAGTCGAGACTTCAATACCCGGATACGCCATCACAAAATAGCAATCATCAAAGCTTGGTAAAGTGCGAGTGATAATGGCGGGATCGGCAATCATTAACTGCAATCCACCAAAATAACATGGCGCAACATTATCGTAGTGCAGGCTGCCACTAATTTGCGCTTCCATTTGCCCCATCATGGCTAACATCTGCTCAGGCGAAAATGGCTTGTCATAAAACGCATTAAGCGCTTCAAGAGCTGCGACAACTGAGCACGCGCTTGACCCTAAACCGCTACCGACTGGCATTTTTTTATCGAGCGTTAACCTAACAAGCTGAATGGCATGACCTTGCTCAGCCAAAGCTTGATTAAACAGCTGCAAACAGTGCCAAACGATATTATCGCTTGGCTCGCTCGGTAATTTATTAGCGAAGTTGCCAATGACATCAAGACGATCGCTATCACTGGCTTCGACACTAACCACATCGCCTAACAAGCTGCCATCAACCGGTTGCACTGCCAGACCTAAGACATCAAAGCCAACCGTGACATTGCCGATTGAAGCAGGGGCAAAAACTGAAACTGCCATTAGTGTTGTTGCTCCCATGCTAGCGTGCGCAATAAGTCACCGAAAACACCAGCTGCGGTAACTGCAGCACCTGCGCCATAGCCACGTAGCACAAATGGCAGTGGTTGATAGTAGCGAGAGTGAATCGCGAGCGCATTTTCGCCGTCTTTAATTACATAAAGCGGATGGTCAGCTGCGACGGCTTGAATCGCAACACGGCATTTACCTTCGTTAATGGTGCCGATATAGCGTAGCACTTTCCCTTCTGCTTGGGCTTTCGCCACTTGCTCGGCAACTTCACCGTCAAGTGCGTTTAAGTTATTCATAAATTCGCTGACATCGCCACTAGCATCGAAGTTATTCGGCAATACAGAATCTACTTGGATATCTTTTAGCTCTAAAGGCATACCCGCTTCACGCGCCATGATCAGTAGTTTTCGTGCGACATCCATACCGCTTAAATCATCACGCGGATCAGGCTCAGTAAAGCCATTTTCTTTGGCTATCGCTGTCGCCTCAGACAGCGACATGCCCTCTTCTAGCTTACCGAAAATGTAAGATAGTGAGCCAGATAAAATCCCTTCAAAACGCACTAATTCATCACCGGCTTTAATTAAGTTTTGTAAGGTATCAATCACAGGTAAGCCAGCACCGACTGTTGTTTCGTATAAGAACCGGCGATTAGTGCTTTGCGCCGCTTCGCGTAGCTTGCCGTAGTACTGCCAGGAATCTGTATTGGCTTTTTTGTTTGGTGTGACGACATGGAAGCCTTCTGCCAAATAATCGGCGTATTGCAACGCTAGCGCTTCATTCGAGGTGACATCCACTAATACAGGATTGATTAAGTGGTTATCACGGGCAAAGGCTTTTAAGTTATCAACCGACAGCGGCTCTCGTTGCTGCTCATAGGCATCGGCTAGTGTTTGCTGCCAATTAGCTAAGTCGATACCACCTTCATTAAATAGCATACCTTTTGAATTCGCTAGGCCATATACTTTTAGCTCAATTTGCTGCGCTTTAAGGCTTGCTTGCTGCTTAGCAATTTGACCTAGCAGTTCACTACCTACAACGCCACAACCAACGACAAAAGCATCAATAGTCAAACGGTGTGAGAAGAAGTTTTGGTGACACACTTTAAGTGCATCAGTACATTTACGCTGTTCTATCACCACTGAGATACTGCGCTCAGAAGAGTCTTGTGCAATCGCCACAACATTCACGCGTGCTTGTGCTAATGATGAGAATAATTTAGCCGCTACACCACGTTGATGGTGCATACCATCACCTACAAGTGAAACAATAGACAAATTGCTTTGTAGTTCGATTGGTTCTAATAAACCGTTTAATAGCTCCAGCTCAAACTCTTGTTTTAAACTTTGTTCGGCACGGAACGTGTCAGCAGTATGAATACAGAAACTGATACAGTATTCACTTGATGACTGACTGATCATCACCATAGAAATTTGTTCGCGGCTAATCGCTGCAAATACACGGCTAGCCATACCTACCATGCCTTTCATGCCTGGACCAGACACGTTAACCATGGTCAGGTTGTCTAAGTTAGATATCGCTTTAACCTGTTGCTTGTCGTCAGTTTCATTAGCAATGCGAGTACCTGGCGCTGACGGGTTGCCAGTGTTTTTGATCAAACAAGGAATATGGAATTGCGCAATTGGGCCTATAGTTTTTGGGTGTAGCACTTTCGCGCCAAAATAGGAAAGCTCCATCGCTTCTTGGTACGAGAGGTAATCCAACAGTTTTGCGTCTTTAATAATGCGCGGGTCAGCATTATAAACACCGTCTACATCCGTCCAAATTTCACAGCACTCTGCTTGCGCACAAACGGCTAATACCGCGGCAGAGTAGTCTGAGCCATTGCGACCAAGCGTTGTCACTTCACCTTTGCTATTAACGCCGATAAAGCCCGGCATAATGCTAATGCCCGATAATGAAGGATAAGCAAGGCTAAACTTCTCTTTACATAACACGAGATCGGCAACCGCATTAAGCGATACATCATTGGTTGCTAAGAATTGTTCAGGTGCTAAGGCTACAGCCTCTTTTCCATGTGCGGCGATCACTGACGATAAAATAGCGACGCTTAATCGCTCACCCGTTGAAATGATGCGGGCACGGACATGATCCGGACAAAACTCAAGTAAATGTGCACCTTGCATCAAGCGTGTTAATTGATGCTCCCAATCAGTTAACGCTTGCTCAGCATGGTGCTTATCAAAAGAAGGAATGCTAGCACTTAAGTCGGTGATGATTGTTTCAATGGCTTGCTTGAAATGCGATAAATCTTGCTGCATTTTGGCTTCATCGCCAATATTTTCAGCCATAGCAACCAAGTGGTTTGTAACACCTTGTGGTGCAGATACCACAACGGCAACGCTACACTCTTTTTCTTTGGCAAGAATGATATCGGCAACCGATTTGAATCGTTCCGCTGATGCCAATGATGACCCACCAAACTTTAATACCCGCATTTTTTCTTCCTCTAAAAACAAAAAAGCCCGTGACCTTGTTGGGTCACGGGCTTCGTAAAAATCTATTTTATTTACACGTCAGCCAATGACCACCAACCCTCGAGGGTGGTAGTGGTAATAATGGTAATGATGTGGTTTTGAATTTTAAGCATGGGCTTAACATGCCACTGTCATTTTAGAATGTCAACTCTAAAACACTGAATAAAACCCATTAATTATGAATAAACCAATAGCTTTTGTGCATAACTAGGCAAAACAGTTCAATTTAAACTTCTGCAGCTATTTTGTGATGGTTTAACGTTTTTGGTATTAAGAACACTTATAAAGTGTTGGAGAGAGGCAGATTTTATTTCGCCCTGACGATTTCGCCCGATATAAAGCGGCATCAGCTTCAGCAATTAGCGTCTCATGGCTGGTTTGCTCAGAGTTAAATGAAGCAATGCCAATGCTCGCAGAAAAATAAATCTCTTTGCCATTAAATACTACAGGAGTTGCAGTGAGCGATTTCTTAATTCGCTCGGCGACTTCAACCGCACCGAACTGTGCTGTTTCCGTTAAAATAACAGCGAACTCTTCGCCACCATAGCGCCCCAAAATATCAGCATCGCGTAATAGCGAGTTAACTCGCTGCGCAGCTTCGACAAGGACAAGATCACCACATTGATGACCATAGTTATCATTAATGGACTTGAAATGATCAAGGTCAAACATCAACAAACTCATGTCACAAGCATAACGCTTGGCACGCAAAAACTCATGAGTAAGTGACTCTTCCCAGAACTTGCGATTGTAAACCTTAGTGAGACCATCAATTCGAGTCGCTAGTTCAAGCTCCTGCATCGTGGCTTTGAGCATTGACTGGTAATGGCATACATCGGTGACATCTTCAATTAAGATATAAACCCCTGCCAACTGCTGCTGCTCAAGGTAGGGCAAGAACGTACAGTTTTGTGCCATAAACTCGCTGTCTGTTGATATTGGCCGAGTGTGCGGTAATTCAAATAAGTGGTGTCGTTGCTCCCAACCGCAAAAGCTTGGTGTGCCTAGTTGAATAACACTATTTAGCTTGCGCTCTAACCAACGTCTAGGTAACTCTGGAAAGACATCAAATATTGATTGCCCAACAACGTCATTAAAAGACTTATTAACATGAACAGCGAGGAAGCGGTTCCAATGGACGAGTTTATAGTTCAGATCGACCAGTAAAACACCAGAATTTAATTGATCAATTATTTGGCTGTCCATCATACTCTCAGTCATTAAAAGTCTGCCAAGATCCTATCAATAACGGTTTTAATGTTATCGATCGCAGCTTCTGGAATTAACAAAATCATTTCACAATTGAACGAGTAGTCGGTCACCTGATAATTAATATTTACCGTCAATGCCGTATCCCAATCAAACGAAAGCTGAGTTAAATGAGCCGATAAGGTACCTTTACTATCTGCTAGTAATTTTGGTGCACTGTATGACAGCTGGTTTTCTATTTGGCTAGCAAATACATTCAAAAAAGTGGTTGTTAAAATTGAGCTAATATCGATTAACTGCTCTTCAACCGACAATTCATCGGGCTCGTAGCCGAGCAAATCTCCGATACGATCCGAATCTTTGTGTTGATAGACCAGCAAGGCTTCACCACGAATCCCCTCATAACCAAAAAAACCTTGGCTCACAACAGCCATAGATGCTTCATTAGCAACAAGGTCATTACTCAACTTTTGACCATTGACTAAGGCGATATTGGGTACGGTTAAGTAGACGAAAGAATCTAAATAGCGAGCGAGCTGATCGCTCGCCTGACCCATGGCAACATTGATCAACTCTTGCAAGCAGTCTTGTTGATCTTCAGTTAATTCATACGCCATTACAGAATTCCAAAATCTTGCAAAGTCGAGGCTAAGGTATCGGCATTAATAGGCTTACGCAAAAAAGCCTTTGCGCCTAGCTCTAACACTTTATTTTGCATTTCAGGTTGAATATCTGCAGAAATAACAAATACAGGCAGGCTTATATTTTCTTGCTGAAGTGCTTCAAGCACACCGACACCGTCTAATTCCGGCATGGTTAAATCAAGAAACATGACATCAATATTGGCAGTGCGCAACACAGACAATGCTTCAAGACCATTCTTGGCGAGTTGAACATCTACATCCCATTGCGAGGGCAAACTTCTTAATACTTGTTTTCTCGCGAGATTCGAGTCATCACAAATAAGAACCGACGAACTCATAAAGAGGTACTTCCTTTCGTTATTATTATTTTAATAATCTAATCTAACGCATATTTTTCAAATTGTTAATGAATATCAGCAATATTTGTAAGATTTTTAGACACATGGCAAAAGATAGGTAAATTAGGCGAAAAATACAGAGATAAGTAAAGACCTTGCACCAAACCAGTTGGTACAAAAAAATAATTCTGTGGCAAAAAAGCCTTTAAAATGGCAACAGTAGCTTAATTAACAAGAGCGAAATTATCGCTGATATACAATATATCAATACCATTTTGACAACGTTCATTGCTAATTTCATGACCTTTCCTCATAAACCCAACCTTACTACTTGTGCATTCTTACCTCTGATTTACTGCTTATGCATTGTTTGATCCAAAAATTTGAAAATAGTTCGTTAAATTTAACGCTCAATTAACAAATAATTTTCATATATAACCGCTGTAGTCGTATAAAAATTACGCATTCAAGAAAAAATACGAAAATATTCGCAGGGGCAAATTATGTGCAAAGAAAAGGCTTATATAGAAAGATATAAAAACAGTTGAAAAAATAAAGCGCTAGGTAACTTAAGCAATTATTACAAAGCACAGGAAGTCTGATTAGCTGAGTAGCTTAAACTTAATTGCATGTGGAAAAAGCAGCCTAAACAAATGTTCAAGCGCTAGCTATTTATAGAATGCTACTGAAATTAAAAATAGAACTCTCGCTGGTTTTGTTTAAGCCAATATTTAGCTTGTTCCATATCAGGGCAGTGCCTGTCTACAAGCTGCCAGAATTTTGCGGAATGATTAAGGTGAACTAAGTGGCAAAGCTCGTGAATAATAACATAGTCAACAACTTCGACAGGGCACAACATTAGCCGGCTATTTAAGCTGACAACGCCTCGACTCGTGCAACTTCCCCAACGGGATTTGTACTTCCTAATCAATACCTCTTGCGGAAGTAAGTTGGTTATTGATGACCAATATCTGACCCGCTCAGGCAGGTATTTTAACGCCTGTTCTTTGAGCCATTGATCAAGCTGTTTTTCCAATTGAAGTGTTAACTTGCTAGGTGTGCCTTTACTATTTATTTCATCTTCACTTGAAGCAAAATAGCTGCTTGGCAGTTTAAAAGAGAAAGCCTCATCACCAAGGTCAATACTGCTTCTGCGACCCGTTTGTACTGTAATATCGAACTCTTTGCCCATAAATAGCATACGACCACCATCCATAAGCCGATAGCGTGGTAAGCGGTTTTCTGTATTGTGCTGTTGAGAAACTTTTGCCCTAAGCCAGCTTGCTTTACTGGCCACAAATCGCTCAACAAAAGTCTTATCAACAAAGGAGGGAGCACGAACTGTAATAAGCCCGTGCTTAACTTGTAGACCTATTGTTTTGCGTTTATCACTATAAATCAATCGATATGACAAGCTACCCGAAGATCCGGTTTGTAAGTTTGCAGTCACTAACTTGCTTCTGGAAGCTGTTCTTCGTCACTACTATCAGCTTTACTAGTGTTAGTCGCTTTATCTTTTTTACTTACTTTACTTGATGCTTGCTCTTTGTTGCTTGCAGACTGCGCTTCAGTTTTTGGTGTTGGCTTTGGCTTTTTCGCTTGCAGCGCAATGAGCACTTCTTCGCGTCGCTCCGCTAAAAAGATACTGAGGTCTTCAGTTACTTGCTCTGACAATTCGATTGGTGCATCGGTGAGCATCGCAGACAAGTTATCTGCCATATCCAACATTTTGTCGTATTCATCAGCGGCCTTCTTATCCATAAACGTCTGCACCTCCACGCCATCTCTAATTACCACAAACCGACTTTCAACTGCCATGCGTTTCCCTCATTTACCGAACACTGCACTTAATATAACGCAGCAAAACATTAGACAATAAACTGTATAGATCAACAGTAACACAATTCCAATTTTTCACCAAATTTTTGTCGCCGTTTATCGGCTATAGACTCATGTTACCGCTATAGAATGTAACTTTATTTTTCAAAAATCATTATTCACATTTTCCACAAAAGACCATTTATTAGTAACTTAGCGACGAACAACCTGTTTTCTGCGGTAAAGATATTTACAGCCAGTCTCGACTCATTAACAACTTTTCGATGAAAAAACACCACTATTAACTTGTGCTTGGCAATACACCTACAACAGCACTTTAAACAAGCGTGCTAATTGACTCTCAGTAACACTTTGCACGCCATCTAAATTAAGGAGATTAACAATGAATAGCCCAATCAAAACAACTAAGGTTAAAACTGTCATCACTGGCGTTGTCGCAGGTTTATCGTTGGCGCTGGTAAGCGGCAATAGCATGGCAATGGACAAACAAGTAGAGCGCGCATTGATCAAAGTATGTAAATCAGCGGCTAGCAACAAGCCCATTCGAATGAAAGTGGCTATGGAGGATTACAATCTATCAACACATGACGTTGCGTTGAAAGTTATGTGTAATGGCGACGATATTATTACTTTTGCGGAAACCCGCGGTGCTTATAAAACCGCCTCTCGACTACAAAACAGTATTGGTGGTGTTGAAATTATCGACGTAGCCAAAGCGGATAAAATTTATGTTAACTTTATTGAATAAGTGACTATCTCATGCCTCAGTTCAGAAAACGGTGTGCTCATTACAATCATTCATAAATGAGCACATCATTTCTTAAAACTAATCCTTAAGTCACTGCTAGTAACACCTGAGCCGCTCTAGAAATTACTGTTCAGGAAAGTAGCTAATTATGAGATTAACTCGTCAAACAACTCTATCATCACGGTTCCGCCCTGCTCCACTCGACCTTGATCTTGTGGTAACAAAATGAAGCAGTTAGCTTTGGCAATACTGGTTAAGATGCCAGAGCCTTGTGAGCCTGTACTTGTCACTTCAAGTTGGCCTTCGCTATTTAACTGCCAAACCGCCCGTTGAAAATCCATTCGCCCCGGTGCTTTTCTTAGTGCTGAGGTTGTTACTGCCGGCAGTTTAACGCGCGGTGGCATTTTGGCAGCCATCATTTGGTAAAGCGCAGGCACCACTAGCTGGTAAAAAGTTACCAATGCTGATACGGGATTTCCCGGCAGACCAAAGAAGGTGCTGTTCGCTAGTTTACCAAAAGCAAAGGGTTTGCCTGGCTTCATGGCAATTTTCCAAAAGCCCACTTGACCTAATTCTTCCAAAATCAGCTTAGTGTAGTCAGCCTCCCCCACGGAAACGCCGCCACTTGAGATGACTACGTCGGCTTGCTGGTTAGCTTGATTAAACGCTGCTCGCAGTTGCTCTTTATCATCAGCGATAACGCCAAAATCAATCACCTTAACTGGTAGTTTGGTCAACATAGCCGACAAAAAGAAGCGATTACTCTCAAAAATATCCCCTTCCGTTAACACTTCACCAGGCTGTTTTAACTCATCTCCTGTCGCAATCAACGCAATAGTCAGCGGTTTCACAACGGCGACGGAGGCAATTCCAATAGAAGCCAAGGTACCTATATCAGCACTCGTCAACTGATGACCTTTGTTCATCAATACTTGTTGTTGCTGAATATCTTCACCTGTCGCTCTAACGTGCTGACCGTGCTTCGTTGCTTGTTGCAGCACAAGCTGATCGTCTTGAGCCTCAACATTTTCTTGCATTTCAACCGTGTCACAGCCTAAAGGCAATTTAGCACCGGTCATAATTCGAACACATTCACCAGCACCGACTTGGCCTTTAAAGGGTGCACCTGCAAACGCTTTGCCTACCAACCTTAGCCTACTGGTATGCTCAACACTTGCCTGAGCAAAGGCATAGCCGTCCATCGCTGAATTATCATGAGGCGGTACATTAACGGGGCTTAGCATTTGGCTGGCTAGAACTCTACCAATTGCCTGTTCAATTGGAATTTCTTCGCTGTCGTTGTGGGTTGGAACATTTTCTAATATGAGGGTTTTCGCTTGCTCAAATGGCAGCAAACCCGATTGACTAAAACAATCAGCCATGACAAAACCTTATAATAATTTGCGCCTGCTCAATATACTGGGTTTTATGCAAGTTTGAAATCCAGCTGTGAATTGTTATGCTTAAGGAACAATTTGGTTCGCCGAGCTTTTCAGCGCTAAGTATTTGTTGCATCAAGCGACAAAGATAAGTCTGATAAGCCGTGGTTAACGAGTGGCAACGCAATACAGCGACCACTAGTCAAACCACCAGGGTTAGCAAGGAAACGCGCTAGCCTCCCGCATTTGGAAAGGTGAGATGTTACAAGACGCTTTCGGTCGCAGATTTTATTATCTGCGCCTTTCAATTACTGATGTATGCAACTTTCGTTGCCAATATTGCTTGCCTGATGGTTATCAGTGCGATCACGATCGCAACTTTCTTACCCTGCCCGAAATCAAAACACTGGCGGCAACGTTCGCTCGTTTAGGCACCGAGAAAATTCGTATTACTGGCGGTGAGCCGTCTTTACGAAAAGATTTACCTGAAATTATCAGTGCCTGCAAAAATACCTCAGGTATTAAAAAAGTTGCCATCACCACTAATGGCTATAAATTACCTGAGCATTTGCCAAGTTGGTTAGATGCTGGCTTAGACGCCATCAATATCAGTATTGATAGTTTAGATGCCAAACAGTTTCAGCTAATTACCGGCCACAACAAGTTAGCCACTATTCTTGAAGGCATTGACCAAGCACTTGCAGCGCCGCAATTAACAGTGAAAGTAAATACTGTATTAATGCGCGGTTTTAATTTAGATGAACTGTCACGCTTTTTAGCTTGGGTAAAAGACAAGCCGGTTTCACTGCGATTTATCGAGTTGATGCAAACTGGTGACAACACAACCTTCTTCGATCAACAGCATGTTGGTGGCGACACCATTAAGTGTCACTTGCTACAAAATGGTTGGCTACCAGCTTTAAAAGATAAAGCCGCAGGCCCAGCGCAAGAGTTTTACCACCCAGACTATGCTGGCAAAATTGGCCTTATCATGCCGTACAGCAAGGACTTCTGTGCGAGTTGTAACCGCCTGAGAATTAGCTCGCTAGGCAAACTTCACCTTTGCTTGTTTGCCGAGCAAGGGCACGAATTGCGTCACTTGTTAACCCCAAACACGCAAAGCGATACTCAAAGCAATGACGAAAAGATTGAACGCATAGCAGCAGAAATTACCTCCTTATTGGGCGACAAAAAGGTTAGTCACTTTTTACAAGACCGGCTGACCGGTGCCACTAAACATTTGTCAATGTTAGGAGGCTAAACTTGAATAACCATCAAAATGGCTGCATTGGCATAGTGCTCGCGGGTGGTTTGTCACGCCGCATGGGGAAAAATAAGTCGCAGCTAATGCGCGCGCAGCAAGCCGGTTCGCAAACCATGTTGTCATTTAGCCAAGAACTACTTGCTGATGCGGGTGTTGATCGCGTAGTGATTAGCACTTCATCAGAAAACTTAACCACAGATTCGCCTTTAAACAAGACCGAAAACAAGGCCAATATCGTACCTGATCTAATGCCACAACTTGGGCCACTGGGCGGTATTTACAGTGTATTTTCACAAGTACCTTGTCAGGCAGCATTAATTATTCCTGTTGACCTGCCCTTGATGAACGCCCAAGTATTAACTCAGTTAAAACAGGCTGGGCAACTGCTAAAGCAGGCGGTACGTTTTGAACAGCACTCACTACCGCTTTATTTGCCAAACAATGCCTATACTGAATTGTTTTTTAATCAGCACTTAGTTCAACTAAGTCAAAGTGCGAAAGGGCCTTCGATTAAGGCGCTATTGGCACAAATGCCACATCAGTCAATTAGGTGCTTAACGCCCAGTACATTAACCAATACCAATACCCCTGACGACTGGCAACAAGCTCAGTCGCAACTGTTGACGCCACTAAGGAGTTATTAATGGCCAAAGCAAGTTTACCTGAATTTATTCCATTGAATATCGCTGTACTTACCGTTTCAGATACCCGCAGTGAAGAAACTGATACCTCAGGCGCAGCACTGGTTGAGCGTTTAACTCGAGCAGGCCATACACTGGCTAAAAAGGCGATAGTGAAAGACGATGTTTATCAATTACGTGCCATTGTCTCGAAATGGATTGCCAGTGACGATGTGCAAGTGGTTATTTCAACTGGCGGCACCGGTTTTACTGCCCGTGACAACACGCCTGAAGCCTTAATGCCATTATTTGACAAACAGATTGAAGGTTTCGGCGAAACCTTCCGCCATATTTCATTAGGTGAAATTGGCACTTCTACGGTGCAATCTCGTGCCCTTGCTGGCATGGCGAATGGTACCGCAGTATTTTGTGTACCCGGCTCAACTAACGCCTGTAAAACCGCATGGGATAAGTTATTGGCAGAGCAGCTTGATGCCAGCCACAAGCCGTGTAACTTTGCACCACACCTGAAAAATATTGATGTTAACTGCCATACCCGAGGTTAATTGATGAGTGATTCACTAACTCATTTGAATGCACAAGGTGAAGCCAACATGGTTGATGTTACTGACAAAGCGGTCACGCAGCGTCAGGCGACAGCACAAGGCTATATCAAGATGTCGGCAGACACTTTAGCCATGATAACCGAAGGCAAACATAAAAAAGGAGACGTGTTCGCCGTAGCGCGCATCGCCGGTATTCAGGCGGCGAAAAAGTGTGGCGATTTAATTCCGCTTTGCCACCCTTTGATGCTGACAAAAGTTCAAGTTGATTTTACCCCCGAGCCTGAGCACAACCGAGTTAAAGTCACTAGCCTATGCAAGCTTTCAGGCCAAACCGGTGTTGAAATGGAAGCACTAACGGCGGTGTCAGTTGCCTGTTTAACCTTGTTTGACATGTGTAAAGCCGTTGACCCTAACATGGTGATTGAAGGGATCGCGGTAACTACTAAATCAGGTGGTAAAAGCGGACACTGGGAGCGCACACAATCATGCTAACCATATTATTTTTTGCTCGATTGCGTGAGCAGCTTGGTCAAACTTCGGTTCAACTCACAATTACCGAAAACACCACTGTAGAACAAGTGCTGACGCAACTGATTGAAGAGCACCCTAGTTGGCAATCTCCTCTAAGTAGCAACAATATTTTAGCCGCACTTAATCAACAAATGGTGAGTAAAGATACGGTGGTAAGTGCTGGTGATGAGCTCGCATTTTTCCCACCTGTTACCGGAGGCTAAGCGTTGACTGTAACTGACCTTAATAGCGCCGACTCAATCGACACCAAAGTACGAGTGAGCGAAGCTGATTTTAATGCTGGTGATGAAATCGCATTACTGCAAGCTAACAACCAAGCAGATGGCGCAGTTGTGACGTTTACGGGCCGCGTGCGTAAGCAAAATGAAGGTCAGCAAGTAACGGGCTTGTTTCTAGAGCACTACCCTGCAATGACAGCACTGTCACTTAACCGCATAGTTGATAGCGCCAGAGCTAAGTGGGTGATCAATAAAGTCGTGGTTATTCACCGCGTTGGCCAGCTGAACCTTGGCGATAATATCGTTTTTGTTGGCGTTACTAGTGCACATCGTGGTGATGCATTTGCCGCTGCCGAATTTATTATGGACTACCTCAAAATTGAAGCGCCATTTTGGAAAAAAGAAACACGAACCGATGGCGAAGTTTGGATAGACGCCAGACAAAGTGATCAAGACAAAGCAATTACTTGGTGATGCAGCAGTTTTTAACACCGACTAATAAGTTCATTAAAACCTTTCTCAACAAGGTCGATTTGCGCTCGCGCTGCTGTCACTTGCCTGCTTCTTTCGTTCATAAACTTAACCTTAAACAGCTTCGCTCTATATTATTTAACGTATTTGGCTTATTTAGCTTTTTTTCGTTTAATTTTTTTAACTTACTTGCCCTGTTTAGCTTGGCAGCATTGAGCGCCAGTGCTTACGCCCAGTCAGAGGTCGTGCTTAGAGCAGCCGTTGCCAGTAATTTTGCGGCCAGTGCAAAACAATTATCCACTCCTTTTGAAAAGCAATATAACCTAAAAATCCATTGGATAAGCGGTGCTAGCGGTGCGCTTTACCAGCAAATTCGACATGGCGCCCCATTTGATTTATTTTTTTCTGCTGATCGCCAGCATCCGCAGCGATTAGCCGATAACGGCTTTATCAAGCAAACAACGCTTGCTCCGTATGCCATAGGCCAACTCGCCATTTATGCGGCGAAAAATCCGGCTCTAACGCCACAAGCTATTATCAACAAAGACTTTGTTGCTAAACGTATTGCCATTGCCAATCCAATCACCGCCCCTTATGGCAAAGCGGCACAAGCGTGGTTAACCGAGCATGAACTTTGGCAGCAATATCGCAAAAGTGCAATTGTCGGCAATAATGTCAATCAAACCTTTCAGCAAACTCATTCTGGCGCCGTCGATTGGGGCTTAGTTGCGGTTAGTCAGCTAGTCGCCCATCAGTTGCCTGTGCATCAAGTTACCCTTACAAGCCCTGAGATGCTCACCCAATACGCAGGTGTACTTTCTGCCAGTAAACACCCTGCACTATCGAGTAAGCTGGTTGCGTTTTTTACGCATGTTGAACAACAAGAAAAGATCGCTTCACTCGGCTATTTGCCCATTAATGCATTGAGTACCCCTGCGCAGTTGTCTCAAGATATACCAAGTGCCACTCGCCATGACTGAATTTGATCTATTAGCCACCTTCACAACACTTAAACTGGCAAGTGTCACAACCCTGATTTTACTATTGCTGGGCACACCGCTGGCATGGTGGTTAAGCCAGTTACAATCAAAATGGCGAGTGGTGATTGAGGCTGTGGTTGCTTTGCCATTGGTTCTACCGCCAACCGTGTTAGGTTTTTACTTACTTATTGCCTTTGCGCCAGATGCCCTGCCCGGCCAATTATGGCAGTCGCTTACCGGCCAGCAACTAGCGTTTAGCTTTTCGGCAATTGTTATCGGCTCAGTGTTTTATTCACTGCCCTTTGTTGTTCAGCCACTACAAAAAGCGTTCGAACAAATTGATCCACATGTTTTGGCCAAAGCACGCATGTTAGGTGCAACCAAGCTCGACTTATTTTTCCACGTTATTTTACCACTGACCAAAGCCAGCTTTGTCACCGCGGCAACCTTAGGTTTTGCTCATACCGTGGGCGAGTTTGGTGTGGTACTAATGATCGGCGGCAATATTCCTGATGAAACTCGAGTGTTATCTATCGCATTATTCGACCATGTTGAAGCGTTTGATTATCAACAAGCACATTTACTGGCTTCGATACTGCTAATCGGCTCATTAGTTACGCTAGCGCTGATCTATTTACTCAATTTTTACCATGACCAACGAAGTTCATACGAGAGTGCAAATGAGAGTTCGCGTAGGCTAAGGCAAGACTAATGAGTTATTTAGACGTTAACATCAAGGCACAGCTGGCCAATTTTTCCTTAGCAATTGAAGAGCGCATACCGCTAACGGGTATTGTTGGCTTATTCGGTCATTCAGGTGCGGGGAAGTCTACGCTATTAAAAACCATTGCTGGCCTAAAAACGCCTGCAGTTGGTGATATCACTCTGGCTGGCACTAAGCTATTGGCAACTAAAGAGCGCCTAAATGTCGCGAGCAAGCACCGGCGCATCGTCGGTGTATTTCAACAAGACAGCTTGTTTCCTCACTTAAACGTGAGAGACAATTTGCTCTTTGGCCGCAAACGCTTGCCGTCGCCAACACTCGATGCCGACAAGATTATCGAGCAAGCTGGGTTAACCTTGCTACTTGATCGCAAAGTCACGTACCTCTCAGGTGGTGAACGACAAAAAGTTGCATTAGTACAGGCAATATTGGCAGAACCTAAGTTGCTAATATTAGATGAGCCGGTTACCGCGCTCGATAGACAAAATAAACTAGCCATTTTACAACTGATTAAGTCGCTGTATCTCACCACCCAAATGCCTATGCTATTTGTCAGTCACAATATGAGTGAACATGAGTTTTTATGCGAACAGCTTTATGTGATGGAAAATGGTCAAATTATTCAGCGTGGCGAAATCTCAGGCGTGGTTGGTCAGCTCACCCAAGAGCAACGTATCGTACCGCAAACGGTATTAAAAATAGAACAAACTGACTTGCCAGAGCAAAAAGGCTTAGCAGGGCAAAACGGTCTAGCGGGGCAAAACGGTCTAGTACAACTACGCACGCCAAATGGCCTAGAGCTATATACCTTAAGCGACCGCATTATCTTTAACCAAGGCAGCAGTGTATGTAGTATTCTTGCCAGCGATATTAGTGTTTGCACCTCACCGCCAGATCATAGCTCTATCGTTAACCAGCTGTCCGGTATTATTACGCATATATCAGTTCATCAACATCAAGCCTTGTTAACGGTGAACTGCAGCGGTCAGGAATTTTTTTCAGCTATTACCAGTTATTCATTGTCGCAACTGGCATTAGCGGTTAATCAACCGATTTATCTACAATTTAAGGCAAGTGCCTTGCAACAACTGGCTTATCAAGGAGATTAAGGTGTTAACAGCACAAGAGCATATCCGCTACGGACGTCAAATAATGCTAAGCCAAATTGGCGTACAAGGACAACTTGCCCTACAGCGCGCCAAGGTGCTAATTGTTGGCATGGGTGGCTTGGGTTGCCCAGTGAGCCTTTATCTGGCCAGTGCTGGGGTTGGTAACTTAGTGCTCTGTGATGGCGATGAAATTGAAGCATCAAATTTACAGCGGCAAGTGCTCTACACCCCAGATGACATTGGAGAAAACAAGGCCGAGGTCGCAGCTCAAAAGCTTGCGCAGCAAAACCCATTGATAGAGATCGAAGCGGTTGATGAGATGTTTGACTCAGAGCTCGCCGAAAGTTACTTACCTGAAGTTGATTTAGTGATTGATTGCACCGATAGCCTTAGTGCCCGTTACCTACTTAATCAAGCTTGCTATGACTTTAACGTACCGCTTGTAATCGGCGCAGCAACAGGCTTTGATGGCCAAACCATGATGATAGATCCACGACAATCAAGCGCTTGCTACCAGTGCTTATTCCCTGCATCTTCTTCAAGCAACACAGCAGATAACAATCAAAACTGCCAAACACTAGGGATACTTGGGCCAGTATTGGCGATAGTTGCGGGTATGCAAAGCCTAACGGCAATAAAATACCTCGCTAACCTTCCGGTGAACGTCAATCAGCTACAGTTGTTTGATGGCCTAAGCCAGCAATGGCAGCAATTTACTCTCGCCCCACAGGCGAGCTGCCCTGTTTGCCAAAAACAATAGTCCTGAAGAAAGATCTAATACCAATTGAATTAATGAGTTGATCAATTATGGTGTAGGAAAAAGGCTCAGAAACAAGGCGTTATTTTTTGGTAACTAGTTGTTATAATTTCAAAAATAACAACGCAATTAATGAGCATTTTAACCAGCCAGAATGCTCAAGCATTTATTGAAATTGGTATAAATGACTAGACAAGAAAAAAGCCGCATTAAGCGGCTTTTTTCGGAATCCTTACTGTCATGATCACGCTAGCAAATAGCATGATGTGGAAATTTTTGTTATCTGTACTTATGTTTCCGTACGTGTGCTATCTAAATAGCTTTTGTTGTCTAAGTAGATTATTAACTTAAGGCAAGACTTATTTAAATAAGCCCATATTACGGTCATTCATTGCCGCTCGCCAACCGCCGAGCCATTCAGATTTGGCTTCGATACTTTGGTAAGGACAATTGTCTCGGGATTTGCCACTAAGGCCGGCTTGGTAACCATTTGCATGCGCTCTATCCAAACGATCTCGTTTTTGTCTTCTCATAGATCAGTCTCCGTAACTTGTTAAAAGTATTGTGGTTTTATTGACTATAAATTGATTAAGCGGTCAACCTTGAACAACAGTTGACAATTTATTTAAGAACAAATTGATTCCGAATGCAATAACAAAAAATTCATAAAAATGTCATTTGATGTAACTAGTAGGAACAAGTAAAAAAATCACTCATTAGCTAAATTCGAAAAGCTATTTGAAAACATATGGTTAATATTTAACAAGTAGGAAAACGACGCAATACGCCAGGTGTTCGCGCACTAAACAAGAGAGGTTAATACATCCACAATTAAACACAAATGATAAAAAATTCATAAAAATGCCATTGCCAATTATCAAATCTTGCGATAAAAAACGCTCGTAATCTTTATTTTTATTTTTTGAGTCTTGTTATGAACGCAACTAGCATTCCAAAAGATAGCTTTAAGGCTAACCGCAAATTTTACGATGATAGAAACTACCCACGCGGTATGGGTAGAAGTGGCGATTTTACGCTAGCTGAAGTGCAAATTTTAGAAAACCACGGCGTTGCCTTAAAAGCATTAGCTGATGGCTCTCAAACTCCAGAAACCGAGTTGGAGCAACGGTTTGTCGAAGTTTGCCAAGGCAAGCTTGACCCTGAAAATAAAATCGAAAAAACTTGGCTTAAATACCAAAACAAAGTGTTATCACCAAAGCAGTTTCATACACTATTTGGCCGTACTAAAGTCGAAGCCAGTGATGAAGAAACGACACCCGAATCAATCGATATTGACGCTGACTAGGCAATAACGCAGCAAGCTAGCAGTTTGTTTAATTATTAAACTATCTGAGTCTCGATTAACTCAGCCTCAACTAACTGAGGCTCAATCAGCTTTGGTTGATTCACAACGCTACTGCTCGACAATTAGCTTAGCTAGTCGGCTTGTAACAGCGGTTGTAACATGGCTTCTAAACCATTGAGTTTGATTTCATATACTAACGCTAGCTGCTCCCCTAATTTCCCTTCTGGGAAGCCTTTGCTATTAAACCAAACCAAGTAAGGCTCGGGTAACTGCAATAACTTACGACCAGCATATTTGCCAAATGGCATTACTTGATTAACGGCAGCAACCAGTGCTTGTTGATCTGCTAACATAAGGTTAATAATCCATTTGGTTAATTGTTATGGGTTGGTTTAAATACCATGAGTTCGTTTGTCAGAACATTTTCGCACTTTCTTACGCTGAGTAATACATCTACTCAATAACGAAGTTTGATCAGCATTTTGTCATCAAAAATTCACACCTGCTCGCTACCCCCTATATTGACGATAACGCACAGCGATAAACGCTAAAGCAACTGGTTAACCATGCAATAAAAGTGTCATCTGCACTCCCTATACTCGGCTCGAATTCACGAATTAACATGTTAAGGGACTATAGATGTCTATTATTCGTAAACGAACTGCACCGCAAAAAGCCTACATTCCAGTTAACGCCAGAGATAACCATTATTTACTTGCCGAGTTTCCCTTAACGGATCGCTTGATTAAAGCGTTGCAAACACAACCTAGCAAGGTTGAGGAAGAGTATGAACCGGTTTATCAAACGCTTAGTGCCAAGCTTTTTGAATTGAGTCAGCATTACGAAATCACTAATGCCCTATTTATTGCAAATGATAAACTAGCACGAGTCCGTTACTCTCAAGAAATGCATCAGTGGCAAACTAATCAGCAGGTTTTGTTTTACTACAACCCTAGCTATCATCAATTGCAAAAGTCGTTTTACGATGCCAGCTATCGCGCAGAAAAAATCACCTTGCTGTTTTTAGCAACTGGCAGCGACATTCGAATTAATGCTGCTAGCTTTCATGCCAAAGTCAGCCAACTGCTACTGGAATTTGAATCAGCATTAAACTTGGGCAGCTTGAACTTTAGATTAAGAGACCACCAGCACCTTACCTACGATTTATTCGAAAAACAAAAATCGGGTGCCGACTCGAAAGCTCATAAGCTGAGAACCATTAACATTCGTTATGCGAGCCAAAGTGTCGAGCTGCCAGCGTCACAGCGCCAAATGACTTATGCAACCATTAACATTCCCGTTAAATCTGACTTAGTGAATTTGGCTGATATCGACCCGTCTTCTGACGATCCGTATAACCCATTTTATACGCTAATTACTGACGCCTTTTCCAATGCTGCGCAGCGTTTTAATCTCAACAATGGTGCTCTTATCGCTAATGGCTTAATTCCTATTGTTCGTTGCAACGAGCATGAAACCGTGTCACGCGTTGGTGAATTGCAAATGCTCGGCTATAACCCTGAATTATCACCCTGCGGTTTAATGAGTAAGTGGGATGCTCGCCACTTAGTTGATCATATCCAGCTCGTGTTTGTCGCGACCAAAGACAATCAAACTGATTCAGCCCATGCAAAGTTTCTCAATCAAATCGAAATGGCGGTTAAGCAAATGGCACAAACGCTGGCGTTTGACCCTAAACATGATGAGGTCACGGTGCGCTTTCATCAGCATATTGCCTATAACTTGAGCGCAAAAAGCGATTAATAGCCATAACCAATAAAACATCTAGACGTCTAAACATCTATGTTGTATCTTTAACATCATCATTAGGTGTTTAGGACGTTTATCGTGACTACAAACTTTCAACAAACCACATTAGCTGGTGGTTGCTTCTGGTGTATTGAAGCAGCTTTCAATCAACTGGTTGGCATAGAGCAAGCATTGTCTGGCTATATGGGCGGCACGGAAGCAACAGCCGATTACAAAACCGTCTGCGAAGGTAATACTGAACACGCAGAAGTGGTGCAACTGACCTTTAACCCTGAACTTATTAGCTATCGCGAGATTTTAGAGATCTTCTTCGCGCTGCACGATCCTACGCAGTTAAATCGTCAAGGTAATGATATTGGTCGCCAATACCGCTCAGCGATTTTCTACCACGATGACGCGCAAAAGCAGGCGGCAAAAGCCATTATTGATGAAATTAATCAAGACGCTATTTGGCCTGATCCTGTTGTTACTGAAGTGAACGAGCAAATGCCATTTTACAGCGGCGAGGAGTACCACCAAGGTTACTTTAACGCGAACCCAGAAAACCAATACTGCCAAGCCGTGGTTTCACCGAAATTAGCGAAGTTTAAAAAAACTTTTGCCAGTAAGTTGAAATAAACCAGATCAACTAGCGATACAGTAACTAAAAAGCCCCAAGCAATCATTATTGCTTGGGGCTTTTTGTTTAGCTTTTCTATTTAACTTTACGCTTTTTACTTTACTTTCTAGCTTAGCTGTTAATTTATCGCAAGATAATGCGCTATGAGTTTTCTTTTGGCACAGGCTCACCGATAATATCTTGAGTGCGCAATTCAAAATCACTGGCGTCGTGGCGCTCATGTAATTGCTCGTTTGGTTCACCCCACGCACGGTTTACCATGCGACCACGCTGTACAGCAGGCCGTTCAGCCACTTGGTTTGCCCAACGAACAACGTTGCGATAAGCGTTCACGTCCAAAAACTCAGCTGCTTCGTATAAACCACCTTGCACAAGTACACCGTACCAAGGCCAAATCGCCATATCGGCAATCGTGTATTCTTCACCACAAATGTAAGTATTATCGGCAAGGCGCTTATCCAACACATCAAGCTGACGCTTCACTTCCATAGTAAAACGATTAATTGGGTACTCAAATTTTTCTGGTGCATAGGCATAGAAGTGACCAAAGCCACCACCTAAATAAGGCGCACTACCCATTTGCCACATTAGCCAAGAAAAACATTCGGCTCTTGTCGCTGGCTCGGTTGGAATGAAAGCGCCAAACTTTTCAGCTAAATAAACTAATATTGCGCCAGATTCAAACACAGGAACAGGTGTCTCACCTGAGTTGTCATAAAGCGCGGGGATCTTAGAGTTAGGGTTGATCTCAACAAAACCTGAGCCAAATTGATCGCCTTCCATAATGTTTACCATATAAGCATCGTATTCGGCTTCTTTAACACCAGCAGCAAGTAACTCTTCCAGCATAATCGTCACTTTCACACCATTAGGTGTTGCCAGTGAATGTAATTGCAGTGGGTGCTTACCAACAGGCAGTGCTTTTTCAAATGTAGCACCTGAAATTGGGCGATTAATGTTAGCAAATTTACCGCCACTTTCACTGTCCCAAGTCCAAACCTTAGGGGGTTCGTAAGGCTTTTCTGACATTATCTAACTCCTAATAAATTTGATTATTAAATCATACGCTTAGTTGACCTAATGTAAATCACTTATCTTTCATCCGTATTTGTCCAATTAGACTAATAACAGACCTTATTGCGACCCGAGCGTTTGGCTTGATAAAGGCAAATATCTGCACGGCCAATAAAATGCGAGACTTGCTCATGCCCTCGTGCTTCGGCAACCCCGGCACTGACGGTACGATTTTTAACACATGCAATAGGCGCTGACTCAATCGCCTTTCTGATTTTCTCAGCAACTTGTATTGCACCATCCAAATCCGTTTCTGGGCAAATAACTAAAAACTCTTCACCACCCCAGCGACCAGCAATATCCGCTGCTCGTATATGCGATGCAATAATTTTAGCCATGGCTTGTAATACTTTATCGCCTTCTTGGTGACCCAGTTCATCATTAATATCTTTAAAATGATCAACGTCAATAATAATAACGCTGCTGCTTTTGCGATATCGCCGAACGCGGCCCAGTTCACTATCCATGGTTTCATTTAACTTAAATCGATTGTAAAGCCCTGTTAGCGGGTCAGTAATGGCTCTTTGTTCTTGCTGCATGCGCTTGCGAATTTCGGCTTGCACTTGCTGCTCTAACTGAAACCTTAACTTTGAAAGTTCAGTCACATCTGTCGAGAAACCGATATATCGATTTATCTCGTTGTCGCTATCAAATAAGGGGAGCTTAGTAGACCAGTAATATTTGTCTTCGCCTCTATCATCAACAAAATGCTCTTCACCCACCTGCTTTTTACCAGTAGCGAACAATTGATCATCCATTCGATTGAAATTACTAATGCTCTCAGGGGGCACTATGTCATCAAGCCTTTGTCCTAACAATTCGTCAATGCTTTTATCAAATAACTCCAATGTTTTAGCATTAGCATAAACAAAGCGATAATTGCGATCTTTCATGTACACGAAGGCATCAATATTGGAGAGTATGGTGTCGAGCAGGTGATTGTTTTGTTTGATCTCGAGCTCCATCCGTTTACGCTCGGTAATATCAGTTGCCACACCAAACATGCCAATAATGTTACCTGTTGAATCAAGCAATGGCTTTTTAACGGCGAGGCAAAAACAAACTTCACCCGTTTCAGCAATAATATTTCTTTCTTCTGCAGATATGGTTTTACCATACTTAAGCACTTGTTCATCGTTTTTACTGATGTCATCCGACTTGTCTAGTGAAAACAAATGATGGTCATCATAGCCGATGATCTCTTCCTTTGGCCTGTTGAACATTTCACACACCAGCTGATTTACATAGGTGTAACAGCCATTAGTGTCTTTGATAAAAACACAGGCGCCGATATTGTCTAACACCAACTTCAACACATCGAGCTGAACCAATGCTCGCTGTGCGTTGGAATCTACTTTGCTGTCCATAACAACCAATACCTTTATTATCGCAGCCTTGCGCTGCACTATTATTATCAAGTTAGGTAAAACTGAGCAGTTAATTCGCTACCACTCTTAATTAGCACTTTAGCAAGCGTTTAGATTAAACAGGCTCCAGAGTTCTAAACGCTTTTACCACTATTAAATACTAACTATAGGTGAGAATTTAAAATTTCAGTAGTACACGCTAAGTAACGTGAATACTAGGTGTCGAGCGTAAGTCGTTAATAACCAAAGGTCTGTTTAACTGGTGGCTGGTAAACTGGCTGTTTGTAAACTGGCAATGCATAAACTAAGAGTCGCTCCGACGCTGGTTCAACACTAGCTAACGGACTATCGCTCGTTAAACTAGTTAAGTTAGTTAAGTTACTAAAGGGGTAACAAGTCACCAATACCAGCCCGCCCTGACTTGGCGCTATACTTAGCATCGCTGATTGTTCGACAATTTCACTGCCATAAATTTGATAATACCGCTCTTGACCATCAGCGGTGGTGAGTTTAATTTCGTCCCCGACTTTGATATTGGCGAGCAATCGAAAATGCGTATCTTGATGGCCAGCAATGGCAATAGTTGACTCACCATCTACGCGATTGAAGGGCGCTATCATCCCAGCTGAAAATGCTAGCGAGGTTGCATCGGCATTACTTAGCACAACAATATCTTCTTCGAGTCGCAAAAAACTTAACTGTGCAGCCGCTGTTGTATCTGCCCAAGGCCAAGGCTTCAACGGTTGGCCCGTTTCGCGATAATGTTGCCAGCTAATGCCAATCAGCTCATGAGCTAGCCAAGCCTTGGTTGGCAGCCACAATGCATGCATCGCTATCACTGCGCCTAACACTGATAAGCTGCTACTTCCTACCATCAAAACCCTTTGCCACAGCTTCATAGGCTTTGCGCTTTGCTCGGCCTTTGATAATTGCTCTGCTTAACCATTGCCTTTCGCTTTCCCCCGCTAAACCAATAAACAACAGACGCTGAAATCATCAGTAACGATGCTAACATCAGCTGCGACAGCCAACCAAGCGATGTTTGTGGCATCATCAATTGCAAGCTTTCTTGCACCGCCAACCGACTATTGACCAGCTTTTCACTGATATCATGGCGCTTGGCCCGCGCTATTTTTACAGCAGCCTCAGGGGGGGCGACTGGCTTTTCTATCGCCAGCAAACTCGTGTATGGCGATAATATTTGATAGGCAAGCGATGTTGTTGTGACTTCACTTTTTATTTGTTGTTTCGGCGCGCCAGTGACTAAGCCATCCAGTAAGTCGGCAATTTTTCTGCGCGCCCAAAGCTTGGCCACACCTTTTTCATCTGCTTCTTTAGCGCTCTTCCCCCTGTCATCAATGATTTTCGCGAATTTAGTGTCAGCGAGTTTGCTTTCATCAATCACCACTGAACGGTACCAATCGCCTTGTGGCGTTTGCCCTGTGACTTCGAAACTGGTCAATGGGAGTGATGATTTTATCGCTACCTGTAAAGGCTGACCCGCATGTAAGTCTTTCAATCGCCTAGGGTATACATCAAGCGCTGCGTGAATAGCATTATCAAAAGACAGCTCAAGGTTAGTGACCTGCGGCTTGCTAATGATGTCTAAAAGCTCGGTCATTTTATCTAGCACGTCTTGCTGACGTTGAATAAACACATAGTGACCCCGACCAAACTGAGCGGCTTTTTTCATAAAGTAGCCGTTAGGTGCTACGCCAATACCAACGGTATACAAACGATAATTTTGCGTACTATGCGAGAGCAGTTGCATCAGCTCTAATTCATTGGTTACAGCGCCGTCAGTAATAAACACAATCTGGCGAAGTACATTTTCTCGCTTTTCATCTGCTGCTTTGCTTCGCCCCATCACTAGTCCTTGGCTCAGTGGCTGATACATTTCGGTGCCACCGTCAGCACGTAGGCCACTGACAAAGTGTTTAGCTCGGGAAATATTTTCGCTAGTTGCCATTTGCGTTTGGCTAAACAAGCGCGACACGATGCTATCAAAGGCCAAGATATTAAAGCTGTCAGCAGGGTTAAGCTGTTGTATCGCGTATTGCAGGCTCGCTTTAGCTTGTGCAATTGAGGCTCCTTGCATTGAACCTGATGTGTCGATAATAAAAATCATATCGCGTGCAAGCTGATTCACTTCGGTACTTACCTCGGATGCTTGAGGATCCGATAGCGGATTTTTTATAGAGGCGTTAAGAGAGCTGTTAGGCGGGTAAAGGGTCAATAAGGTAAAGTGTTCCTCTCCTATTTGTTCATGATAGGTGGCCACTTGAACAGCGTCTGAGCTCGCTAGTTGCCAGCTTATTTCAAAGCTGCGTTCGGCGGATACCTCGCCGCTAGCTAGTTGAATGTTATATCGACCATAGTCAGAGGCGACTACTGCTATTTGGTGACTGACACTGCTAATTTTAGAGAGTTCAGCACCTGAATTTAACTGCACATTAATCGCAAGTTTACTATCTACCTTATTGTCGCCATGAATTTTATCATTCGAATTGCGACCTAAGGCCACTTCTAAGCTCTCGGAGTCCACAGCCCCACCTCGAGGATAGCCACGAACATAGTTGCGACCTCCTAAAGTTTGCTCCGCAGCGACTTTTGTCCGTATTGGTTGATATCGCTGCGTTATTGCGCTGGGTAAACACAACGAATACTGATCGTTATGTATTGATACCGGCATCATTAAGCGAATGGTAATTTCAACTTCGCTGCCTGCGGGAATATTCGCTAGCTCATTAGTAAACAAATTCGGGCGATGCTGATTCACTAAGCTCGCCTTTTTCCCCGCTGCTTTAGCTTGATTAAAAAGCCGCCTAGCTTGTGGCTTAGGCATAACAGTGCCCTCAATTTCACGCTCGCCAACACGCATATGTAAATAGTGAATGGCACTATCTTCCGGCAATGGAAATTGATACTGACCATCAAGTGCAATGCCATGCGGATTAACAAAGACTTGCTTAAACTCAGCAATCGCGATTAAGCCATTTATTTCGACATCAATACTCGTATCAACCGCACTGGCGAATCGCAACTTAGGATCAGGATGATTAAACACCAACATTGGGCTAAGTAAATAAGGATTAGTTGCCCTATCAATACGTTGAACCTGAGATGCCATGGATTGACGTGTATAGAGTATGAGCAGCAATACCAAACAGCCCATCACAGCAATTGTCAGAAATCGTCTAATTCGTAGATACCTGCGTTTTCGCCTCGCCTGTGCAAAGAAAAATGATTGCTGTGGTTGTAAATAATCTCTTGTTTTATTGGTGAACACTGCCTTGTTGCTCCATTAGGGAAAGCTTAAGTGCAAGTTCAACAAAAGATCCTAGGCATGAACTAACTAAAATATGGCAATGTGGCGATAAACTATGACCAAAATATGGCCATCAAAATTTGCCTAGCAAAAATAGTCATTTACAGCCCAAATTTCTTCACTTTACCTTGACGCAACTTTGCGAGTATTTTGATAGATTCAGGTGTAAAACTAACGGTAACTAGATGACAACGATTAGGAATTTAAGCCAAGCAGATGCGCTAGATGCAAAAGCTATCTGTGATATTTACAATCACTTTATTGAAACCTCAACGGCAACTTTTGAAGAAATACCTATTTCTACAGAAGAAATTAGCCATCGAATCGATAAGGTATTAGCAGCCAAGCTGCCTTGGCTAGTAATCGAAAACGAACAGCAGCAATTAATTGGCTACGCCTATGCTAGCAAGTGGCGCGAGCGCAGTGCTTACCGTTTTGCTGTTGAAGTGTCAGTTTATTTGTCGCCTCAACACCTTGGACAAGGGCTAGGCTTAAAACTATATCGAGTTTTGTTCGAGCAGCTAAAAGCGCTTGGCATACGCCATGCAATTGGCGGCATTACTTTACCTAACCCCGCTAGTGTGCGCCTGCATGAAAAGTTGGGAATGGTCCAAGCGGCCCAATTTAACAAGGTTGGGTTGAAATTTGGGCAATGGTTAGATGTTGGTTATTGGCAACTAGATTTTCACGCCGAACCACCTCAAGAGGAAGGTTAACAAGTAACTAAACTCTTAGCAGTTAGCCGATAGCTTAATAAAGCGAGTCAGCTATAATGCCGCTTAATTATTCCTAGCAAACTTGAAAACATGAGCAAACCAATACGACAAGACATTGCCACCATAGCCCTAGTTGTGGCTGATTATGACGATGCCATTGAGTTTTACACCCAAAAGCTTTCCTTTACTTTGATTGAAGATACCGCAATGGGTGACGGCAAACGCTGGGTTTTGGTCAAGCCACAAAACACAACAGGCACGCACTTATTGCTTGCCAAAGCCAAGAACGATGAGCAGCTCGCCGCAGTTGGTAATCAAGCGGGTGGACGGGTTATGCTATTTCTTAACACTAACGACTTTTGGCGAGACTACGAACAAATGAAAGCGAACGGTGTTAATTTCCTCGAACAACCTCGTAAAGAAAACTACGCTACCGTGGCGGTGTTTGAAGATCTTTATGGCAATAAGTGGGATCTGCTAGAGCGCTTTTAATCACTGACGACTAGTGTCATTCGACATACCAGAGTCATTCGACATACCAGAGTCATACGCTATGCAAAAGTCATTCACGATGAAAAGTCAGAATGCAGGCGTTATTGCTTTGGCCAAGTCAATATAAAGCTCGCGCCGCCAAGCGGCGCTTGATCGACTTCAACGCGCCCCTTATGTAACTCCACGTAGCGTTTTACGATGGCTAGCCCTAAGCCGATACCGCCAGATTTATGATCACGCGTCTCTTCCAGCCTAACAAAGGGCTCAAATAAAGATTGCCTATCTGCCTCTGGAATACCGGGACCATCGTCTTGTACCGCAAGTTTTACTTGTGGCGCTGCTGTCTTTTCAAAGTGCAGACTCCCCTCTTGGCTGCCGCTCTTTCTGGCTTGTTGACCATCATTTGTTACAGCAATATTAATGGTGGTTTTAGCATAACGCACGGCATTGCGAACTAAGTTATCGACCACGCGATTCATCGCTTCCTTGTCTGCCAAGCATGTCACTTCACTTAGCTCATTTACATCTTGATAGTTAATGCCATTTATTTGAAAAGTTAGCTCAGGTTCCGTTAACGCAAATCGATGGCATATGTCGTAGGCTAAATTGACCAAGTTATTAGATTTAAGCTCAAGCTGCGGTTCTTCACGGTCAAAACGCGCGTAAACCAATAGCTCATCAACCAAGGCATCCAATTCTTCAATCGATTTATCCATGGTATCTATGTATTGATTAACCATGGCTTTATCGTCTTCATCGCGAATAATTTCCATGGCAAAACGAATGCGGGCAATTGGCGTTCTAAGCTCATGAGAAACAGCATGCGATAGTTCTTGGTGCGATTTAATTAAACGCTGGATACGCGCCGCCATCGAATTAAAACGCAAAACAAGTTGTTCTAATGGTTTCGCCACCTTAGTGCTGGCTCGGACACTAAAATCGCCTTGCCCGAAGATTGTTGCGGCTTTGGTAAGTGACATCAGGCCGCGAGAGATTGGCCACACCCAAATAAAAACCACCAATGCTAGGCCAATAAAAAATATCAAAGTATAAACAGCGTCGGTTTGCCCTGCGCTTTCTGTCAATATTGGCCCTAAGGCAATAATATTGGCTTGCTCTGAGGCCCCGACCTGTATCGCTTCAGGGCTAGTGCGAGGGTTTACTTGAGTCGGCGTTAAGGTTTTAAAAAACCAGCTTTCACCTGCGATATCATCGTATAGCGTAACAATGCCACCAAGACCTAAATAGTCCAATTGTGCTTGACTAAGAGGAGTTTGAACACGTTCAGCAATCGATGTTAGCTCAGCTAAATGAAGCAAAGAGACGGGATAACCAAATGAGGTAGTGATTGCCGTTAAATGTTGCTCGCGAGTTGGCGCAGGTTGGCGCTTAAGTTCAGTCTCCAGTAAGAAAAATGTTCCTTTGTGCAGCTCAAGGTCTGACGTTAATTGGCGCTCAGCTACCACGGCCTTATTTAAGGTTGCGTTGTATAGTAGATCAATACTCCAACCGAGCCCGACTAAGGTTAAAATAAGAAACAGATAGAGCCGAATAAAAAGGTTTTTCATTACTGATGCTAAGTAAGCGCCTTTAAGTGAGAAATGTTACATGTCTGCTGCTAAATGAGTGCTTTTTATAAACGAATAGGTGCCATTTATTGCCATGCATCAGCAACCAATAAGTAGCCTTTCTTCCACACCGTTTTAATCTTGCTCGGCTTGGTGGAGTTGTCGCCTAATTTTTTTCGGAGACGCGATACCAACATATCAACAGTGCGATCTAAGCCGTCGTAACCAAAGCCACGTAGGGTGTTAAGTAAATCGTCACGCGACAATATTTGATCAGCATTCGCCACAAATTGGTAAAGCAGCTCTAACTCGTTTGTGGTTAGTTCAATTGCCTCGTTGGCAAGAAATACTTCCTGCTTATTCTTGTTAACGGTTAAGGTGCCGCATTTAATAATGCCCGGTGCGATGGTTTGTGTCGCAACGGGAGCTGCAGCTTCCTCAATGGCTGCTTGATTAGCGATTTTGGCACCGCGGCGCAATGTTGCATTTACCTTTGCCAGTAGCAACCTCGGCTTAACGGGCTTGCAGATGTAATCATCAGCGCCAACTTCCAAGCCAACAATTTGATCGATATCATCTGTTCGCGCAGTTAACATTAGGATCGGTGTATCAAGTTGTGGTCGTAGCTCTCGACATATATCTAGCCCATTTTTGCCAGGCAGCATTAAATCAAGAATGATCAGATCCGGTTTGGCGGCAAGAATTCGCTCAACCGCTTTATCACCTTGCCCTTCGACAGACACTTGGTAACCTTGACGCTGAAAGTAATCTTGAACCAAGTCCGCTAAACTGGCGTCATCCTCAACCAAAAAGACATGCCCTTGATTAATTTCCATGCTTTCCTTCCATTTGCTTGGCTTTCATCTGCTTACCTTTAATAAATGTACCTTCTATAAACTTCATTTTCATATTAGGCAGCTAACTCCCTTTTAACCTGTAACTCAACATAATATTCAACGCTATAAAATCAATTTGCGCGCTAAAAAGCGAATTCATCACCTTGGCTGCAATGAATTACCAAAACAAATGAACTCGCTCACTATCATACCGCTAAAAACGATAGGTGTAATACACGCCAGCGGTTTTTTCATAAATATCATCGGCTTTATAGCCATTGGTTTGTGCGTCAAAATTCGAGTAGGTCACAAGCACCCCAATATCAGACTGCTTTGATAAGGTGTAATTTAAGCCAAGTGAGCCTGCGTGTGAATCATCTTCAACGAAGTCGTGCAAATCGCTATAGGTATATTGACCAAAGGCACTCAACTGACCATAAAGGCGCTGTTCAAATCCAACTGACAACGCAACTTCACCGCGATTATCGCGTTTGTCTTCTTGCCAATGAATATATTCAATGCCAAAAGTCAGTGCGGTATCTGAGCTAAATACATACTTACCCGCCAAATCAAGACCAACCCCATAAGAATCGTCAGCGCCGATAACTTCTCGCCCGCCAGTTAAGCCTATACCTAGCGTCATCTCCAGCCCCGTTTTGTCTTGCCAACGTTCCATAAATTGATAGCGAATACCGCCAAAGCCAACAGTAACATTATCAGTAACGCCGTAGCCAAACACAGGCAATGCGCGCCATTTATTATCACCGTCAGTTTGTTCGCCAAAGAGCAATACTCCACCGACGGCAATTTCACCATCAGCTAAGACCAATGGCCGTTCAATTAGATTACTTGGGCTTAATTGCTGAGCGCTAACCGCCGCAGAGCTAAGTGCGAATACAAAACTAGATAAGACTACTGGTGTTGAGATTAACTTTTTCATCATCATTTCCCTTTGCTATTAAATGCATATTGTTTAGTTCAATTGGTTTGCGGGAAATCTTAAAGTTGATACCTGTATGTTTCTTTAATTGAGATGTCGAGAAATGTCGCTCATTTGTATAAATCAATGTGAGTTGTCAAAAAGTGTATGACTCTAGAGTTAGCAAGTGATTTTTTACGCTAAGTTACTACTGAGATGTAGCTAGAATATCCGTAAGAAACGACGGCGACGTTTGGCACGAATACGCTGTTCCAACGTACCTATGACATTGATATTTGCTTGCACTATAGCATCACCTAGCAAGTTAGCAGATTGATAGCTACGCAAGATATACGTAACAGGCTTATCTGATTCGAACATCATGACATGGCTGCCTGACCATTGGTTTTGCCAGCACTGCAACGGTTCTAATTCTTCTTGCTCGTATAAACAATAGTGGCCAGTATGTGGCATTTCCCATATCAATGCAGCTTTCATAGAGCACAGATATGTACCCGAAGCAAGCTCACAAACATTGGGACTCGCAATCAACATCGGCGACTTAGCGTGGCCAGCTAGATTGGCTTGATTCGCTTGACTAGCTTGATTGCCTAGCTTACTTGATTGCTGGCTCAACGGTTCTGCTAGTGCAGAGTTGTTTTGCGCCTGAGCCTGCACCTGACTAATCACAAGCATAGGCAATATCAAACCAATTGTTGCGGCCAACTTCGCTAACAGTTGTCGATGCGGCCTAACCATCAGAAAGTCCATAGCATGCCTACACTCAAGCTATAAACCGTATCTCGGCCACTCACCAGTGGACTGTCATTAATATTGTCGCTAAACAGCGATACACTAGCCGCTGCTATAATTGACCAGTCATCATCCATTGGCCGTTCAACGTAGAGCCTTGCTCGACCAACCCATGCCGCACCTGGTCGATATTCAGGTCGAAAACTTGTCGCCTCTTCGGCACTTACCCCGTAGTAATAGTCGGTGGCATTATCATCATAAACAGCAACACTGATACCCGGTAAGAACATTGCGTGACGGGTAAAGTAAGGCCTTGATACATCAACACTGGCAACTGTACCGTGATGCCTTGATAGTGCGTCATGTACAACGGCCATCCGCACATCAAATTTTCTAAAAATGCCAAAGTATTCAAAGCCGACTTCCGTTGAAGCTTTTCGTGTTTCAATACCATCGAGTAAATTACCGCGCTCTTGGTCATCTTCTGACAATTCAAAAAATAACGACTCGGCTATAACACTTACCTGCCGCGTTTCGCTTTGATACAGAATATGCCCGATAGTAAACGGACGCCCTGATAAGGGAGCAACTTCAGCAAAAAAGTTATCTTTGTAGTAGCCACCAGAAATAACTGCATCAAGTTCAATGGTATTGTGAAACTCATCGATACTATCGATTAAAGTATTGCGATAGGTGGTGACTAAACCAAGATCTAGCTCCCAATGTGACTCTGATGAGCTGGCTTCTTGCACAGAAGTTTCATTTACTGTCGATATTTGTACCGCTTGTTGCTCAACTGCAAAAGCTTGATTAGTTTGAGCAGCGACAAGGTGAGGATAAGAAGCAACAAAAGCTAACAAAACCAACACTAGGTTATATAAATTTTTTTTCATTATTTTTCTGTTTTAAAGCCTGTGCCGATTTCAAAGGCGCTCGCTATATTGATGGCCAGCAAAGTAGTTACCATTACATAAGTGCGCGCTAAGTCTTTTATTTTGTTATTTTATAGACAAATCCAAGTGTACGATGTCATTACTTGGCATGCTAGCGATTTATTAGTGCATTAATAGTAACAAGGCTACCTTGAGCCCTAAATAAGTGATAAGTGATAACTGAGCAGGCACAACTCGCTAAACCAATTCACTTCACGCTAGCAAAGGCCCTAGTTATTGGCGTGCTGGCAGAACACTCAGAATTGATTACACTTAATTTTAGGGCAGACAATCGAGCAAATAGCGATGGAGCAAAGCTTCACCTCCAGTTTTTATATCGCAGCCAAACCAGCAAGTATATACACTGCACTCACCTTGGATGTGTGTAAGTGGTGGACTGAAAATGCCACTTGTGCCAGTAGAATTGGCGACTTGCTAAGTGTGTATTTTGAAAACAATACACATTGGGTGATGACAGTCGCAGAAGCCACGCCATGCCATTCTCTCGTCTGGCATGTTACTGAAGCTTTTCACGACTTACCCTCGCTTGAACAAAAAGATGAATGGCTAGGTACCAATATTATTTGGCATTTAGAAGAGCAAAAACATGGGACGAATGTCAGCCTAACACATAACGGTTTAGTACCATCACTTAATTGCTATCGGGTTTGCCAATCGGGTTGGCAGCAATACTTATCAAGCCTGCAGGCTTATTTAGAATCGGGCCGAGGTAACCCTTATCACTAGAGCGTGTAGCTTTATGTATGGCCTAGTGAATTTTAGACAGTACATTCCAACTAATTGTTTTTTCTATTTAGTGTTAGCGACTCTATTATCATTTTTAACCTTATACTGGTTTAGTCTGTCACTCTTACTCTCTTCCTGTTGCCATTGCCATTGCCATTGCCATTGCCAGCAGTGCAATTGAAGTTTACACAGCCGCTTACAATTGCACCAAAATATTTTATTTTCAAATCTGACTAAAATTCATAGAGTACTGATAAACAGAACAATTCAAGGACGTTAACATTGAACCTAAATCAAGTAACACTGCCAGCCGTTGATATGGCTCAATCCACCGCTTTTTATCGCGCAATGGGATTTACACAAATCGTAGACACAAATCACTACGCAAGATTTGAATGCCCAGACGGTGATGCCACCTTCTCACTATCACTTACCGAAAAACTTTATTCAAACGAAAGCGTTATCTACTTTGAGTGCGACGAGCTTGATAACATAGTGGATAGCTTAATCAAGCAGGGTTTTACATTTGAACAATTGCCAACAGATCAACGATATTTATGGCGCGAAGCGATACTGAAAGACCCTAGCAACAACAAAATAAAGCTATATTGGGCTGGCGACAATCGAAAAAATCCACCTTGGCGGGTAGAGCTAAAATAGCGCAATACAAGGGTTAAGAGCTTATGCCAAAGCACACACAACAAATACTATCAGCTGCTGCGGCGCTAGCGAGCCTTGATGTAATGGCCGACGCTAAAATTGCCGAACACTCCAAACGCTTTTTTAAAACAGGTCCTGGGCAATATGGCGAAGGTGATAAGTTTATTGGTATTCGTGTACCACAAATCCGAAAAATAGTGAGCCAATTCAAAAGCCTCCCCCTGAGTGAAGTTAATGTATTATTGTACAGTGAATATCACGAAGCCCGCTTGTGTGCATTACTGATACTCGTGAGCCGATTTAAACAAAAGCGCTCAAACGAGCATCAAGCGATATTCCATTTTTACTTAGAAAATTTAGATCAAGTTAACAATTGGGATTTAGTTGATAGCTCTGCCCACCCAATTGTTGGTGGCTATTTATATAGTAAAACGTCGAGTAAAGACCGCTCATTACTATATCAACTTGCTGATTCTGAAAACCTTTGGCATCGACGCGTCGCCATTATCGCTACCTACCATTTTATTAAACGTAGCGACTTCGCAGACGCACTAGCATTAAGCGAAATACTATTAACGGATAAACAAGACCTTATTCACAAAGCGGTTGGCTGGATGCTCAGAGAAATAGGCAACAAAGATTATGACACTGAGTACAAATTTTTAGTCAAACACCATGTAAATATGCCAAGAACAATGCTGCGCTATGCGATTGAAAAATTTTCACCTGTCGTTAGAAAACAGTTTTTATCAGGCCAGTTAAGCACATAACAAAGGAATTAATTTCAGGGGGCTTTGCAACTAAGTTGCAATGTTGTCACATTCACATTAGGTTTAATAAAGGCGTCAAGGACAGACAGTGAGTGAGCGAACCAAATTGACTACCAGACATTTGTACAGCAGTTGCCTGTAAATCGTTAAGGAAGTAACACTTGCCACAATTTATTCATAAAATTATCGGCTGTTGTTTGCTTTTGTTGGCTGCGTATGGAGCACAGGCCAAAACACTGAATTATTGCGTTGACCCCAATTGGACTCCTTATGAGTATCTAGAACAAGGTCAGCATGCTGGGCTATCGGCTTTCTACTTTGAGAAAATAGCCAAGTTTGCCAACCTTGAGATAAAGCTCGTTCAAACTGAATCTTGGCAAGCGACAATTGAGGCCCTTACTAAAGATGAGTGCGATCTGACCCCATTTTTAAATTACTCCGACGCGAGAGCCGAGTATTTAATTTTCTCAGTCCCCTATTTCCAAGCCCCTAACGTGATATTTGCTCATTATCAACAAAAGCTGATTGGCGGCTTGGCACAAGTTACCAATGAGCGTATTGGCGTTGTTAAAAGCTACCGCCTAGAAAGCTACCTCAACCGCTACTACCCCAATATTGAACAAGTGCCAGTGGCAAGTGAACTTGAAGGATTAAGAAAAGTTAATAACAAAGAAATCGATTTGTTTGTCAGCTCTTATTACGGCGCTAATTTTTTGATCCACCAGCATAATTTAGCCAATATTCGTATTATCGGTTTAGCCGATTTAAAAGATCAGTTACGTATTGGCTTACGGCATGAGCATAGCGACTTAATGCCAAAAATAAATCAAGCCATACTTAAGCTCAGTGAAGAAGACCACCGTCACGCATTTAGCTTACTTGAACCCGTTAAAGTAATCTCGCAAACCAATTACACCTTGGCTTGGCAAATCGGTGCCATCGGTGCACTTCTGGTGATGATGATGGGGCTCAGGTATTACTATTCGCTGCAACAAAAACACGCATTGGCGCAAAAGAACCAAGCACTTGAGCGCTTGCATCAAGCACTAGAAAAGAAAAACACCCAGCTAGAAGCGCTGGCCGTGACCGATCATTTAACGAAATTACATAACCGCAGTTACCTTAGTGACAAAATCGCGGAATGCATCAATCGTAAAAAACGTTACCAATCAGAATGCTGTTTGATTATGTGTGATGTCGATAACTTTAAAGCCTTTAATGACAATTTTGGTCATCAAGTGGGCGATGAGGTGCTGGTTGTGCTCGCTAATACCATACGTGGCTGTGCCCGTGAGACTGATTTTACTGCCCGCTGGGGCGGCGAAGAATTTGTTATAATTTGCCCAGAAACCAACTTAAATGATGGCTTAAGCTTGGCCAATCGTATTCGTCAGCAATTAACAATAGAAAGCGCCAAATTACCTTGTCCTGTCACTTGCAGTATCGGCATTGCGCAGCTTGGTAGCTTCGATACCCAAGAATCTTGGTTTGCCAGTGCCGATCAAGCACTTTACCTTGCTAAAGAAGCAGGTAAAGACAAAATAGAGGTAGCGATAAACTAGTACGCTAGAACGTATAGCATATTAATCAAAGTTGCGAGCGCAGAAATGAGCGCTTCCGTCATAAAAAAACGCTGCATCAAGCAGCGTTTTTTATTGTCAGCTAATAAAGGCTATCAGCGCCTAAAGGTTACTGACCTTTAACTTCTGACAATCCGTTGAATACAGCTTTATCGCCTAAGAACTCTTCAATGCGAAGCAATTGGTTGTACTTAGCAACGCGGTCAGAGCGACATAAAGAGCCAGTTTTAATTTGGCCAGCTGCTGTACCAACAGCTAGATCAGCGATAGTCGCGTCTTCAGTTTCACCTGAGCGATGTGAAATAACCGCGGTAAAACCAGCATCTTTCGCCATTTTAATCGCCGCTAATGTTTCGGTTAATGAACCGATTTGATTGAATTTGATCAAGATAGAGTTACCAATACCTTGCTCAATACCACGCGCTAAAATCTTAGTATTGGTTACAAATAAATCGTCACCAACGATTTGCACTTTATCACCGAGTAAATCTGTTTGATATTTAAAGCCATCCCAATCCGACTCATCTAAGCCGTCTTCAATCGAAATTATTGGGTACTCAGCGCACAAAGCCGCTAAGAAGTCAGAAAATTCGTTAGCAGTGTATTGCTTACCTTCGCCTGATAAGTCGTAAATGCCTTCTTCTTTGTTATAAAATTCAGAAGCAGCACAATCTAGCGCTAACGTTACATCTTTACCTAATTCGTAACCCGCCGCCTCTGTCGCTTCTTTGATTACCGCCAGGGCATCAGCGTTAGATTCTAGGTTAGGTGCAAAACCACCTTCGTCACCGACCGCCGTATTCATGCCTTTTGCAGATAATACTTTTTTCAATGCGTGGAAAATCTCAGCGCCCATGCGCAATGCTTCTTTAAAGCTAGGCGCACCAACAGGCTGTACCATAAATTCTTGAATATCGACGTTGTTGTCAGCGTGCTCACCACCGTTAAGAATGTTCATCATAGGTAGTGGCAATGAGTATTGACCTGGAGTGCCATTCAAATCAGCAATATGTTCGAATAATTGCACACCTTTTGCCATGGCTGCCGCTTTAGCCGTTGCTAGCGATACCGCTAAAATGGCATTGGCACCAAAGTTTTCTTTGTTTTCGGTGCCATCTAAGTCAATCATGATTTGATCAACATTTGCTTGCTCAAGCGCTGATTTACCAATTAGTGCAGGGGCAATTTTGTCATTCACTGCAGCAACGGCGTTTAATACACCTTTACCTAAATAACGTGATTTATCACCATCACGCAGTTCAAGAGCCTCACGCGAACCCGTTGATGCACCTGATGGTGCACAAGCGCGACCCCATGCGCCAGATTCTAAATAAACGTCGGCTTCAACCGTTGGGTTACCGCGAGAGTCCATCACTTCGCGTGCAATAATTTTTGCAATGTTTGACATGTTTGTTCCTCTACAGCTTTTGCTATGTTGAGCTTTGATAATTGTTAAACTTTGATAATTCGATAATGATAATTAATGCGTGCTATCAACACGCATTTTATGCCGCTAATTTACCGCGAACGTTAACGACTTGCACGTCACGAAAATAAATAGCGGCAATAAAAAAACCGTAGCTAGGCTACGGTTTTAGAAAATTAAGCGTCTTGCTTGTGAAAGCTAAATGCTGCTGCAATAAAGCCTTCAAACAGTGGGTGTCCATCACGCGGTGTTGAATTAAATTCAGGATGGAACTGGCCCGCAATAAACCATGGGTGATCTTTGTTTTCTATCACCTCAACTAATTTCTTATCCGCAGATAAACCCGAGAAGACTAAGCCAGCTTTGCTTAGTTGGTCACGGTAGTTATTATTTACCTCATAACGGTGGCGGTGTCTCTCATAAATTGTTTCACTGCCATATACGTCACAGACTTGGGTACCTTTCACTAAGTGACACAGTTGTGAGCCTAAGCGCATAGTACCGCCTAAATCGGACGCTTCACTGCGTGTTTCAACTTGGCCGTCTTCATCTAGCCACTCGTTAATTAAACCAACCACAGGGTAAGGTGTTTCAGGGTTAAACTCGGTTGAGTGTGCATCTGCTAAGCCAGCAACGTTGCGGGCAAACTCAATCAAGGCCACTTGCATACCTAAACAAATCCCTAAGTAAGGCACTTTGTTTTCTCGGGCGTATTGCGCAGCAAGAATTTTACCTTCAACACCACGCTCACCAAAACCACCTGGTACCAAAATAGCATCTAAATGCTCAAGTAACTCGGTACCTTTAACTTCAAGATCTTGTGAGTCAATGTACTCAATCTTGATTTTTACTTGGTTTTTCAAGCCGGCGTGTTTAAGGGCTTCGTTCACGGACTTGTAGGCATCAGCCAGTTCGATGTACTTACCAACCATACCAATGGTTAATTCATCAACTGGGTTAGCTTCTTGGTAAAGCACTTGTTCCCACTCAGATAAATCCGCTTCTGGCACATCTAAGCCAAAGCGTTGGCAAACTAATTCATCAGCACCTTGCGATTTAAGCAATGCAGGGATTTTGTAGATGCTGTCAACATCACGCATCGAAATAACCGCACGCTCTTCAACATTACAGAATAACGCAATTTTCGCGCGCTCATTCGCAGGAATAACGTCTTCACTACGACAAACCAGTAGATCAGGGAAAATACCAATTGAACGCAGCTCTTTTACCGAGTGTTGAGTTGGCTTAGTTTTGATCTCACCTGAAGCTGCTAAGTAAGGTACTAACGTTAAATGCATAAACATGGCGCGCTCACGGCCAAGCTCAGTACCTAATTGACGAATTGCTTCGAGGAAAGGTTGTGATTCAATATCACCGACCGTACCGCCAATTTCAACCATAGCGACATCGTAACCTTCCGCACCTTCAATAACGCGGCGCTTGATGTCGTTGGTAATGTGAGGGATAACCTGAATAGTGGCACCAAGGAATTCACCTTTACGCTCACGCGCTAAAATATCTTGATAGATTCGACCGGTGGTGAAGTTGTTGCGCTTGGTCATTTTGGTGCGAATAAAACGCTCGTAGTGACCTAAGTCTAAATCTGTTTCGGCGCCATCTTCAGTCACGAATACTTCACCGTGCTGAATTGGGCTCATCGTCCCTGGGTCAACATTAATATAAGGGTCAAGCTTTAACATGGTCACTTTCAAACCACGTGCTTCCAGAATCGCAGCGAGTGAGGCTGCAGCAATTCCTTTACCTAACGACGACACAACACCGCCCGTTACAAAAATATATCTTGTAGTCATGTTTAACCCAGAAAATAAGGAAGTTTGGAAATTGGCCAAACTTGGATCTTCGATGCAAGATGCAAGTATAGCAGGACGGGGCGGCATTATACCCAAAGCCCCTATGAACAACAAGCAAGCAGCCAATAAAATTAGTGATTTAACACAGACAGTTGGCAACGCTAAAAAACTGAGTATGATGGTGCCACTTAGAACGGAAAAAGAACACTATGAGCGCAGCACTTAACCTTGTCCTTGACGCGATCGATGCAATCAACCAGCAAGATCCCAATGTTGAACACATTGATGGTCAACCACAACCGAAAGAGCTAATTTACGGTCAACGTATGTCACAATGCTTACATAGCTTTTGGCCAGACAGCAGCGAGCACTTACAAATTGCGGTACGCGCTCAACATGTCAAACGTTGGGCAATTGCACGTAGCGAATATCCCGAAGGTAAAGCGGGTTACCTAAAATGGCGCAAAGCGCTCGGCCAACTTCATGCCGAAACGGCTAGTGAGCTAATGTTAGCCAACGGCTATGAACCAGTTGATGCAGACCGAACAGCCGCAATTATTCGCAAGGAAAAGTTAAAATCTAACCCTGAAAGTCAAACGCTTGAAGATGTCGCCTGCTTAGTGTTTCTCAGCTACTATTTTGCGCCGTTTGCAGCAAAACATAGTGACGAAAAAATTATCAGTATTTTGCAAAAAACTTGGAAAAAAATGTCGGCAACTGCCCAGCAAATTGCGCTTAAAGCAGATCTACCCGCGCATTTAGCTGCGTTAGTTGAACAAGCATTAGCTGAAATTTAGTCGCCTTTTGATCAATTAATCACTGAATTTTTGCTGAGTTCGCTCTGCACATTTGTTATTATTTTGTGAACACGCTGACGGTGGCCATTTCAATGCATTCTTTTTATTCTTGAATCTGGCCTGTAAGACACAACATCGACAAGCGCAGCTCATAACCCAACAAGTTACTAATTTTAGGATTTACGTAAGCCTTCAACGCCATGAGTAGTCAAGATTTACAAGCACTCAAGCGCACTAACACGGAATTAAAGCGAGCTATTAGACATTTTCTCGAGGCCGCTCCGAACTCTGGTCCGTTAGCTGTGCAAGTTAATAATATTAAAGAAGCAATTAAGTCTAATGAAGCGATGTTTACTTTCGCTTCGTTGGTAGAACAATACGCAAAAATGAAAAAGAATTTTGATAACGTAGATTATCAAAATCAGAAAAAAGATCTCGCCAAGTTCAAAGCGATTGTTAAGAAAACAGGCACTCGTAATTTATCATCTAATCAGCTGGAAAAAGTTGAAACCCTGTTAGCAGAACTTAATACCGCACAACCCGCGCATACGGTGTTAATGAGCGCAGGCCAAACGATTGATTACTTTGCCACAGACCTGAGTAACTTAAGAGAATCTTCTAGCGTTGTTGTTAAAGCGGAAGACGTAGCAACAGATGAAACGGGCGTTGTTGCCGCTGATGTTCACCTAGCCAGTAAAAAGCTGCTCAAAGATGTGGTTGTCGTTTCAAAACAATTAACCAAAACATACCCAAATGACGAGTTTATTAGTGGAATTTTGCGCGAGGCTTCGAGTGTTAAAGAAGGTAAAGGCACCTTTTTCACTGCCATAAACTTATTAGAGCGTACCACCACTTATTTAACCCTGCTTATTCAGCAAGAGCGCTGTGCTACTGAAGAAATGCTTAATGACATTCATGCCAATTTAATGAATGCCATTAGCCAAACTTGTGTGGTTAAAAAACTGGTTGATTCTTCACAAGATAGCTGTGACAAAGTGAGTCAGTCGATGGCCAACGAGTTACAGAATATGGAAGTTAAAGCTAAGAGTATTGATACACTCAGCGGCATGCAGCAACATATCAAAGACAGTGTCAGTTTGATCGCTAAGCTAATGAATAGCTACTCCGATGAACAAAAACAAATTCACCGCACCAACGAAGCAACCATCCAAGAACTGACCAGCCAAATTGAAAGCACCTCGAACTTTGTTGATCAACTTGAAAAACAGCTTAATGTTGCTGAAGAAACCAGCTTGATCGACGAACTAACCACTATCGGCAACCGAAAAGGTTATGTGCTGCGCATTAATGATGAACGCAAACATTGGCAAATCACTAAGCAGCCGCTGACCTTAATGGTGATTGATGTTGATAACTTCAAAAGCATCAATGACACTTACGGTCATAGTATTGGCGATCAGGTCCTAAAATGCTTAGGCCAAACCTTGAAAAAGCACATTCGCAACTCTGATTATGTAGCTCGTTTTGGTGGTGAAGAATTTGTAATTATTTTACCGGCAACCGAAATTGATCGCGCCGTTCAGATAGGACAAAAAATTCAGGGTGTGATCAACAACCTCAAGTTTGAACTACGTAAAAAGAACAAAGTACTTAAAATGACGTGTTCATTTGGCATCGCAGGCTTTAGTCAAAAATGCAGTAATAGTACCGATGTTTTTAACTTGGCAGATAAAGCTTTGTATAAAGCAAAAGAGAATGGCCGAGATTGTATCGTGGTTGCCAAAGACGACAAGCTGGTCAAAGTTGAAGCTGAAAAGGCAATGACCTAACAAGTTAACATGATATAACGAGAAAACGAGCAATATGCTCGTTTTTTTATATCTGTAAACGTTAATAGCAATTGAATTAATCGCTAAATAAGGTACTTGGGTGTTTATCGGCCTTCTGGTGGCTTTTGTTCACTAATTGGCAAGCGCCAAACAAAAATAAATGGCCCTGTGATCAACGCGATAACTAACGCCCCCCAAAGATAACTTTGCAAGACATAGCATGACCAAGCACATGCCAATACCATTGAGACTAAAGCAATACGTTTAGCTCGCAGTGGAATACTTCGGTGTGCTTGCCAATCGCGGATCATTGGTCCAAATATTCGGTTATCAAGCAGCATTTGATGGAGCATAGGCGAAGACTTTGCAAAACAGGCGGCCGCAACAATCAAAAACGGAGTTGTTGGCAACACAGGCAAAACCACCCCAAGGATTCCCAAGCCCACAAAGAGTAAACCGACAATAACCAAGGCAATTCTACTTAAACGCATTGAATAAATAACAACCTAAGGCTTAGAAGAAGTTTGCTTTGTTTGAGCTGCCTGCAACTCAGTTTGACCCTGCTGGGGTTGCTCGTAACCGTTTTTTTCTACCTGCTTAGCACTTTGCCAAAACTGCTCTAGCGTCGTTAAGTCATGTTCAGCCATAGTTTTACCGGAGCTTGTCGCTTGCTGTTCAACATGCTTGAATCGTTTACTGAATTTATCATTTGCGGCTCGCAGTAGCGCTTCAGGGTCTTGTTTAGCATGACGACAAACATTAACCACAGCAAAGAGTAAATCCCCCAGCTCTTCCCCTAGCCTTGCTTGTTGTGCGCTATTGGTTAAATCACTGGTCAACTCTGCTTTAACTTCGGCAACTTCTTCTTCGACTTTCTCAAAGCATTGCGAAATATTATCCCAGTCAAAGCCAACGTGCGCACAACGCTTTTGAATCTTATTAGCTCGTGATAATGCCGGTAACGCCTGCGGTATATCGGCCAAAATACTTAAATTCTCTTGCTGATTTTTTTGCTTTCGCTCATTCGCTTTTTCATTTTCCCAATTCGCTTTAATATCAGCGTCCGTCGTTAGCGTTTTATCACCAAAGACATGGGGGTGGCGACGGATCAACTTTTCACAAATTGCCGCCACAACCGAATCAAAATCAAACCGCTTTTGCTCTGCTCCCAACTGGCTGTAGAACACCACTTGAAACAATAAGTCGCCAAGCTCTTTTTCTAACTCAGAAAAGTCTTGCTGGTTAATGGCCTCAGCCACTTCATAGGCTTCTTCAATAGTGTGTGGAACAATTGATGCGAAGTCTTGCTTGAGATCCCATGGGCAGCCCGTTTCAGGATCGCGTAGCTGCGCCATAATCCAGCGCAGCTTTGCCATTGATGCCGGTGCATCTTTCATATCGATATTTATCATGAGTTAATGTGATAGCCGTTTAACGTCAATAATATCATCAAGTTGACGAAGCTTAGTGACGATGCGATTGAGCATACTGCTGTTGGCAATTTCTACCGTAAAGCTCATTCGGGTGGTTTGCTTAAACTTGTCAGAATGACTTGCCATCCCCGTGATAAGCACTCGCTCGTTGGCAATAATGGTCGAAATGTCTCTTAATAAGCCGTGGCGATCACTTGCGGTCACTTGTAAGGTTGCTTGGTAGCTTTTTTGCTGTTCATGCCCCCATTGCACTTCTATTTCACGCTCTGGATTTTGTTCAAGCGAGTTCGCTAATTGCTCACAATCACTGCGATGCACGGAAATGCCGCGACCTTGCGTAATAAAGCCGAGAATGTCATCACCCGGCACAGGTAAGCAACACTTCGCCATGTGTGTCATCAAATTACCAACGCCAGAGACAATCACACCATCATTGCGCGCAGGCTTTTTATTAGCCGCTTGCTGGCTGACGAGTGATTGCGGGTCGATTTCAGGCTCAGGCTGATCTTTTGCAACTTGTTGCTGCAAGTAATTTACAACTTGCTGCAAACGCGCATTACCTGAGCCAATAGCAGCATAGAGATCTTCAACACTGCCAACGTTAAAACGTTTGGCAGCATCGAGTAAATCCACCTCTGCTATTTGACTTTTCGTTAGTTCATTTTCCAGCGTTTGCTTGCCCAGCTCGATATATTTATCGCGATCAAGCAATTTAAAAAAGTGCTGAACCTTGGCGCGCGCGCGCGCTGAGTGAATATAGCCCAAGTTTGGGTTTAGCCAATCGCGACTTGGATTAGGCTGCTTGCTGGTGAGAATTTCAACCTGGTCACCGGTTTGTAATTGATAAGTAAAAGGCACAATTCGCCCAAATACCTTAGCACCAATACAACAGTGACCAACATTGGAGTGAATATAGTACGCGAAATCGAGTGGCGTTGCGCCAACAGGTAAATCAATCACGTCGCCATTGGGCGTAAAGGCATAAATTCGGTCTTCAAATACTTGGCTGCGCAGTTCATCAAGCATTTCACCGCTTTCTGAGACATCCTCTTGCCATTGCAAAATCTTGCGTAGCCACTCAATTTTTTCATCAAAGCCTGAGGTTTTACCGCTAGCACTGCCTTCTTTATAACGCCAGTGCGCTGCCACGCCGAGCTCAGCATCTTGGTGCATTTGCTCGGTACGTATTTGAATTTCAACCGACTTGCCTTCAGGCCCCAGCACCACAGTGTGAATCGATTGATAGCCATTTGGCTTAGGGGTAGCAACATAGTCGTCAAACTCACTCGGCAAGTGCTTCCAATTGGTGTGCACTACCCCCAATGCGGCGTAACAGTCTTGCAGTTCTTCGGCGATAATTCGCACCGCTCGTACATCAAACAGCTGCTCAAAATCTAACGACTTGTTTTGCATTTTCTTCCAAATGCTGTAAATGTGCTTAGGACGGCCATACACTTGCCCTTTCACCTTTACCGCCTCTAATTGCTGCTGCAAGCTATCAACAAAATCGACCATGTATTGCTCGCGCGCCAAGCGTTTTTCATCAAGCCATTTCGCGATTTTTTTGTAGGTTTCTGGGTGTAGGTAGCGAAAAGCAATATCTTCTAGCTCCCACTTTAGTTGACCAATACCTAGTCGGTTGGCTAGCGGCGCATAAATATTTGCCGTTTCTTTTGCGGCGAGTACGCGAATGTCTTCCTCGCTGTTTTTCACCAAACGTAAATAACACAAACGCTCAGCGAGCTTGATAACCACAGCGCGAACATCCTCCACCATCGCCAGCAACATTTTGCGGATGTTATCTACTTGGTTTGCTGCCACTTTATTGGTTTGGGTTTGTTGCAGGGTTTTAATTGCCTGCATTTGCTGCACGCCTTTACACAACATATAAACTTGCTGACCGTATTGCTCTTGCACTTCAAGCGTGTCATAAACCTGCTCGTCAATCAGTGGCGTTAAGATAGCCGCAATTAATGAATCTTTGTCTAGGTTCAGCTCGGCTAATATTTCCACCATTTCTTTGGCTTTGGCGAGCGCAATATCATGATCGGTAAACTTGCTTTGCACTTGCAGCCATAATGCCTGCAAAGATTGGGCTTTTGTGTCACTTAGTTGAAGCTCTGCTAACCAGTGCTCAAAACTAGTCGCTGAGATTTGATGAGACTTGCGTACCGATACCATAAATACTCCCTTGGCGAACAATTAGAAAAGAATAGCTGTACAGAAAATGAAGGCCGCGCTAGCTGTGTTTAGATGAATATTTCATCAACTCCATAAAGCGCGTTCTAATTTGTTGCAATACGCTCAAACAATACCATAGTTTCAACATGCTTTGTGTGGTTGAACATGTCGATTAAACCAATTTTTTTCACCTGATAACTCTGTTCGCTGAGCACTTTAGCATCACGCGCTAAGGTTTGTGGATCACAACTGACATACAAAATGCACTTCGCCTCTATCGTGGCCAGTTGCTCACAAGCTTCCAGCGCGCCAGCACGTGCTGGATCGAGTAAGACTTTATTAAATTGATGCGCTTGCCATGCTTGATCTTGCCAATCACTATTAAGGTCAAGCTGATAAAATGCTGCATTCGTGATTTGGTTGCGACCGGCATTTGCCGCAGCGCTATCCACCATAGCTTGCACACCTTCAACTCCAACTACCTTTGCGACTTGTTTTGCCATTGGCAAAGAAAAGTTACCTAAGCCACAAAACAAATCTAACACCACATCGTCAGCTGCTAGTTCAAGCCAGTTGAGCGCCTGCTTGACCATAAGTTGGTTCACCTCATCATTGACTTGAATAAAGTCATTGGGTGCAAACTTAATAGTAATGCTTTTGTTATCTGAATTTTGATCTGAGCCCTTATCTGGGCTACCAAGTGAGCCGTCGATTGAACTGTCTATTGAACGGTCGATCAAACAATCAAGTTCATAGCTCAGCGGTTGGTTTTCCGTCTCTTCTAACGCGGATAAATCACTGTCCTCATCGCCATAGTCAAAGCTCACTTGCCAGTGATGCTGTTTCGCGGCTTGTTGCCAAACGGTTTTAGCATGTGCAGAAAGCTTGCGTAATTGTCTGATAACTAACCTTGTCTGTTTAGCTTGAATAACTTCAATATGACCGATACTTTTAGGCTCAGCTAACTCTTCCAGCACATTAGCGAGTGCTGTGTTAATCGACGCCAAGGGTTTTGATAGTACATGGCAATATTTAATCGGCACTAAGGTGTTACTTTCTTTTTGTCTAAATCCGAGCGTTGCCTCACCTAGCTTGTTGTACTGCACACCAATACGAGCCTTACGACGGTAGTGCCAATCGCGTCCGGTAACCGCAGGTTGCCACGGCAAGGCTGTAAGCCCTTGACGAGCAAAAAGCTCTGTCACTTTTTGCTGCTTAAAGGTGAGCTGTCCTTGATGAGATAAGTGCTGAAGATCGCAGCCACCACAAACGTAATAGTGCTCACATACAGGATTTTGGCGCTGGTTATTCAGGTGAGCAACTTTAACGACTTTCGCTTTAATAAACTTACTGTTAGTTTCAATGACCTTGGCTTGCACATGTTCACCCACTAAGGTGTTTGCGACAAATACGGGCTTTTTTTGATAACGGCCAACACCGATGCCATTAACGTCAAGGCGATCGATAGTGAGTTTAATAACCTGCCCCAACAACTTTTGATTGCGAGCAGATGATTTAGGTGCTTGAAATATTTTTGCCATGAATAAATAAGGTCTTAAGGTTTAATACCAATCCCCACAATAATATGCTCAACTCAGAGCTATTTCAGCGGTTCAAGTACAAGAAATATTTTGAACCGGAATTAGGCCGCTGAAAGCTCCCAAAGGGCTTGGCTAAAACACTTTACTGCGGTGTTACATGCTTTTGAAATAGACTAACTATGACTGGCAAACATGTGCCTTGCATTAAAGCGTTTTATCTCAAGCTGAGTTAACATTTATTTATGCGGATTGGTATAAGCTACAAATTTACTTGTCGATATGACATGATACCGACAATAGATATGTGATTTTACCCTAACTTCCGCCTCAACATGCACAAAATAAGTCTTAAAGACTGGGTTGTTTTGCTTACCATAGTGCCAACGACACTGATTGGCCTTGGCATTGGTGGCTACTTTTCTTACAACCGATATGTTGAATTAGACGAATACCTAACGCTTCGTGCTAAAAGTATCGCCGAGCCTATTGCGATTGTCGGTGTTGAACCCATTATTGAGAAAAATCGTGATATCTTGCGCCGCTTGATTGGTACCGCGCATCGTAACCACTCTGATATTGTTAAAAATATTACGATTTTTACCGCTGATAATCAGATTTTTGTAACGAGTGCTTATCATGGCGACACTGGCTTGTTGCGACTTAAACCTGAACAACTGATTCCACAGCAAACCATGGTTGAAGTGGTGCCAAACTACTTGATATTCCGCACGCCAATATACGATGACATTCGACAGCAATCGCCAAACCTAGTGTATGAAAATGCGCTTGGCTATATCGCCATTCAAATTGATCGCAACAAAGTGCAATTTCGTCAGCAAAGTCAGATTGTTATTGCCTTGGGCATCGTGGTTTTTGGCTCACTGATCAGTGCAATTTTTGCCTTTAGATTAATTAAAAACGTAACCCGCCCAGTAACTTCAATGGTGCAAGCGGTTGATCGTATTCGTGAAGGCAAGCTTGAAAGCCGTGTTAGTGGTCAACTGGTCGGCGAACTCAACTTTCTTAAAAACGGTATTAACGCAATGGCGCAGAGCCTTGGTGACTACCATGACGAGATGCAACGCAGTGTTGACCAAGCAACCGTTGATTTACGCGAAAGTTTAGAGCAATTTGAAATTCAAAACGTTGAGTTAGATATTGCTAAGCGCAAGGCACAAGAAGCAAACAAGGTTAAATCTGAGTTCTTAGCCAACATGAGTCACGAGCTAAGAACGCCGCTGAATGGCGTTATCGGCTTTACTCGCCAAGTACTTAAAACACCGCTAGGCGATACCCAACGAGATTACCTACAAACCATTGAACGTTCTGCCAATAACTTGTTAGCCATTATCAACGACATTCTCGATTTCTCGAAACTCGATGCTGGCAAAATGGTCATAGAAAGTATTCCATTTACATTGCGTGAATCCTTAGAAGAATCGTTAACCTTATTGGCGCCAAGTGCTCACAAAAAGAATATTGAATTGTCACTGCGAATCGCGCCACAAGTACCGGATTCGTTAATTGGCGATGCGATGCGAATTAAGCAGATTCTGATCAACCTTGCCAACAATGCGATAAAATTTACCGATAAAGGTGCTGTCTGTATTGATGTTGATATCGAACATCAGCAAGACAATAAAGCGAGCTTTAAAGTTACGGTTACCGATACCGGTATTGGCATGAACAGTGAGCAACAAAAAACAATTTTCGAAGCCTTTGGTCAAGCGGATAAAAGTGTTACCCGCCTTTATGGTGGCACTGGGCTTGGCTTAGTTATCTCACAGCGACTCGCCCAAGAGATGCAAGGTGATATTGGCTTTATCAGTGAAGAGCGAGAAGGTTCAACGTTCTGGTTCACCTTTAAGTGCGAGATTAACCCGGTTATTTTGGCTCACGCATTGCCAGTTGAAGCATTAGCCAGTAAAAGCATTCTATATTTTGAACCGCACACGCATAGCAGAATTGCCACCAGTGACATTTTAACAAGCTGGCACATGCAGGTAATGCCAATTGGTACCTTGGACGAGTTGACCACTGAACTAGAACAAAATCAGCATTATGACTTTGCTCTTATCAGCCATGATGTCACGCCAGCAGCATTACCAGAGCTAAAAGCGCTCATTGCGCTACTTCAAAAACGTACCAACACCATTCACTTGGCCGTGAACAGTAATTCACCGAGCTTACATGAAGTATTAATAGGTAATGGCGCGACAAGTTGCCTAAGCAAACCTATCACGCCTTCTCGACTGGCTAAATCGTTAATGCCGCAGCATCACGAGAATACTACGCAAGTGCCTATTGTTGGCGAGCAAAAACTACCGATTAAGGTACTCGCCGTAGACGACAATGATGCTAATTTAAAATTAATTCATGCACTGCTAGCTGAACAAGTGCAAGAAATACATACCGCTTGCAACGGTCAAGAAGCGGTCAATTTATGCCAAAGTGAAAAATTCGCCTTAATCTTTATGGACATTCAAATGCCTGTAATGGATGGCATTACTGCCCTTAAAACCATCAAAGCGCAGACGTTTAATGATGAAACACCGATTATTGCGGTTACCGCCCATGCACTTAGTGGCGAGAAAGAAAAGTTAATGGTGGAAGGCTTTAGTTCTTACATGACTAAGCCCATTGATGAGTCAATGTTAAAGCACACCATATACGAATACTGTGATTTAACCTTACTAAGTCCAAAAACCGAGACAACTGCGCACGCCGAGATAAAATCCCCCACAGTGATTGATGCCGCGAGTTTTACACTCCCTATTCAAACGAACGCGATAGACTGGCAGCTTGCTTTAACTCGAACAGGTAATAAAGTCGATTTAGCAAAAGATATGCTTTCAGGTCTAGTCAACAGTTTGCCGGAAACGAAATCACTGATTAACGAAGCCATTGTTTGCCAAGATATCGAACAAGTTAACACGCTTATTCACAAGCTTAACGGTGCTTGTTGCTATACAGGAGTTCCAGCACTTGGCAAGATCACCCACCAAATCGAAACTATGCTCAAACAAGGGCAGTTATTAGATCAACTTGAGCCTGAGTTTTTTGAGTTCTTCGAACATATAGATAATGTCCTCGATGAAGCACCTAAAGTGCTGGAAGAAGTCGAAGAATTAAGTAGTCAAAGCTAATTGTCTTTCCTGCATAAAAAACATAACTAGAAATAAACTACAGGTTTGTAAATAAACAGATCTACCAAAGCGCTCAAAAGGCAGGTTAGATCAATTATGTGCTTCGATTAAATGCTGGTTTATGGCTGCTTGAGTTTATGTAGAGCCTTTGAGTGGCTCTAAGGCTGGAGTACTAGCTAGATATGCTGGCTAGCGTATTTGAATGCTTGGGGATGTGTCTATCTCACCATCGTCACTAACGGTGGCAATACCATTGTTGCATGTCAGCACAGCTAGACTGCCGTGGTCACCAGAGCGAACAAACTGTAGCTCATAACCAAACTTACCAAGACTACTGGCAGAAAATTTTTGTGCTAATGTAAGTTTATCCCACCACACGGAATGTTCTGGCTGGACACCACGGCGTTCAACCAAGGGCTTTTTTTCAGATTGCATGGTTAATTTCAAAGGCCTTTGTTACTGCTTAACCATACTGAGTATAGCTAAACAATCGCGCTTTTCTATAACGGTTAACAATTTATTAACAAAAAAATTGTAACCGAGATAGATAATTACTTTCATTACCAGTAATACCAATTGAAATAAAGAATTAGTCATTCAGCGAGAATTAAAAGGCTTAGAGGCAAGGCATTGATTGCAGAGAATGGTTATTCCCTTGTCAAAATCAATAACACAGCGTATGAGCCTTTTAAACTAGCCCTTTGGGAGCGTGTCAGCGCCGCGATAATTGCGCCAAATTTATTGGATGTAGAATAGCTATATCGGCACAAATTTGGCTTATTCTCCCACCGCTGACAACGCTCTGAATTGATCAATTGCTTAATTCAATTGGTATAATTACTAGCTCGACAAGACAACAAAAGCGAGTGCGTAATGCTTCTCATCAGATATAGAAATGTGCCAATGACTTGCACCAAGCTCGTTAGCAAGCGCTAAGGCGCGATCAGATAAAGTTAATACTGGTGCACCTGAGGGTAGGTTTTCAATGACAAAGTGCTGAAACGAAACGCCATCGGCGATTCCTGTACCTAATGATTTCGCCGCCGCTTCTTTAGCTGCCCAGCGTTTGGCAAGAAAGCTGTCTGCTTGTGGCTGGTGGTGCGCTGCATAAATCGCAAGTTCGCTTGCGGTCAGCACTCGCTCTGCTAAGCGTTGTTTCACCGCATCATTCATTTGCGCGATACGGCTTACTTCGACAATATCAGTACCAACACCAACCACAGACATTACAGACGTGCCTCAAGCATTAGTCGCTTCATATCACGAGTAGCTTTTTCTAGGCCATCAATTGCTGCACGGGCAATAATCGCATGCCCTATGTTCAATTCAATGATCTGCTCTATTGCAGCGATCGGTTTAACATTATGATAGTTAAGGCCATGACCAGCGTTGACTTTTAGTCCAATGCTATCAGCATATTCAATACCTTGGCGAAGCCTTGCTAGCTCAGCAAGCTGTGCTTCCTCACTTGTAGCATCGGCGTAATGACCTGTATGAATTTCGATAAAAGGTGCATTAGTGGCTTTAGCAGCGTCAATTTGCGCTTTATCGGCGTCAATAAATAGGCTAACTAAAATACCAGCATCCGCTAATCGTTCAACAGCATCGGTTACTTTAGCTAACTGACCGGCCACGTCTAAGCCACCTTCAGTGGTTAACTCTTCACGTTTTTCCGGCACTAAGCAAACAAAGGTTGGCTTAACATCGCAGGCAATGGCGATCATTTCTTCGGTTACAGCCATTTCTAGGTTCATACGTGTTTGCAAAGTTTCTTTCATCACATGTACATCACGATCTTGAATATGACGACGGTCTTCACGTAAGTGAATGGTAATACCATCAGCACCAGCATGTTCAGCAACACTCGCCGCGTGCACAGGATCTGGGTAAGTCGTGCCACGTGCTTGGCGCAGTGTGGCGATATGGTCAACATTGACCCCTAATAAAATGTCCTTCATAAATGAGTCTCTTTTCTCAAATTATCTTATTTTTTATCAAACAGGCTTCGGCTGTTAAGTGGTTTGTTACCCAGCAATTGATTGATGATATTACGCATTAAGGTTTTTGCTGTATACAGGTTTGCCTTATCGTTAAACTCCCCTGAGGCAATAGCAAGCAATGCTGTTTTTGAATACGTAGGTAAGCTCGAAAGCGGCTCAGTAAAGCCAGAGTCAAGATTAAAGCTAACGGTATCTGTTTGAATGCTTTGCAGTGCAAAAAAATCTAGCCCTATGCCTAACTCTTCTAGCAAGGCTAACTCAAACTGTCGCAGTGCTTGTTGATCAACACCTTGCTCGGCTAGGCACAATAAGGTTTGTTGGTAGCGTTCAAATAACCAAGGGCAAGGCACTTGTTCAGGTAGCAACCTCACCAGTAATTCATTGACATAAAAGCTGCAATACAACGGCTCACCGCTGAGTAGCAGGGACTTACCATTGGCCTCGATGGTTTGCAGCGACTTAAGCTGACTTTTACCTTTAAGCGTGACCGTCAAAGGCAGGAATGGCTGAAGTAAGGCTTTTTTATTCGATTTAGCACTTTTGCCAGCATAAATCACAGCAGCAACCTTCCCGTCTTCTGCCGTTAATAACTCAACCAAAAGTTTGTGCTCTTGGTAAGGCCGACTATGGAGTAAGAATGCGGCTTGTGGCTGTGGCTGTCGCTGTAGAGTGTGCAAGTGCTAAATCACCTCTTGCGCGTTTAATCAGAGGATTTATTGCTAAACAAGCTAACCAGAGTAGTCGTCACCATAACCAAGGCTGCGTAACGCTCGTTCATCATCTGCCCAACCGGTTTTCACTTTTACCCAAGTTTCTAAAAACACTTGTTGACCAAACAGTGCCTGCATATCACGACGGGCTTCTTGACCCATGGTTTTCAGCTTTTCACCTTTATTGCCGATGATCATCCGTTTTTGGCTATTGCGCTCAACCAAGACTAAGGCATTAATATGTAAAATACCTTTCTCGTCTTGCTTAAACTGCTCAATTTCTACTGTCGTTGAGTATGGCAGCTCATCACCAGTAAAACGCATTAACTTTTCACGTAAAATCTCAGACGCCATAAAGCGACTAGAGCGATCGGTAATATAATCTTCTGGGAACCAGAAACCGCCTTCTGGCAAGGCATCAAAACAAAGCTGTTTGATCTTCTCAACATTATCTCCTTTCGTTGCAGAAATTGGCATAATGTCTTTAAAGTCATGCATTTCACCTAGCTTTTGTAGGTGCGGTAGTAATTCTTCTTTATCTTGTACATTATCGATTTTGTTGATCGCCAAAATACAAGGCACGCCACTTTGCTTAACCTTGTTGAGCACAAGCTCATCATCACCTGTCCAATGCGTCCCTTCAACTAAGAAGACAATCAATTCAACTTCGGAAATTGAGCTACTCGCAGCGCGGTTCATTAACCGGTTAATGGCACGCTTTTCTTCCGAGTGTAAACCTGGAGTGTCAACCAGCACAGCTTGGTATTCGTCTTCGGTTAAAATCCCTAAAATGCGATGGCGCGTAGTTTGTGGCTTACGTGAGGTAATACTGATCTTTTGGCCAAGTAGAGCATTGAGTAAGGTTGATTTACCGACATTTGGACGACCGACAATGGCAACCAAACCACACTTTTGAGTATCAGCTGTCATTTTCTATCATCTCCAACACTTGCTGAGCGGCAGCTTGCTCTGCCTTACGACGGCTACTGCCCTTGGTAATAATAGCCTGTTGATTAATATCGGTCGTACATTTGACCGTAAATTCTTGGTTGTGTGACTGCCCTTTGATATCAATCACTTCGTAATGCGGCAAAGCAATTTTGCGTGCCTGTAGGTATTCCTGTAAACGAGTTTTCGGGTCTTTCTGGGTAATGCCTGGTTGAATTTCAGCAAGGCGCGGCGCAAACCATTTCAAAACTAAGTCTTTACAGGTTTCGATATCAGCGTCTAAATAGATAGCACCGATAATGGCTTCCACGGCATCCTCTAAAATCGAGTCGCGGCGATGACCACCACTTTTCTTCTCACCAGGCCCTAAAATTAAATGCTCACCCAACTTAAAGTCGCGTGCCATTTGCGCCAATGTCACACCGCGCACTAAGCTTGAACGCATGCGAGTGAGTTCGCCTTCACTTTCCTTCGGAAATTGCTGATATAACTGCTCTGCAATAATAAAACCCAAAATTGAGTCACCAAGAAACTCTAAGCGCTCATTATGCAAACCTTTGGCACTGCGATGCGTTAAGGCTTGTAACAGTAATTTTTGCTCTGTGAAGCGATAGCCTAAGCGCTTACTTAGTCTAGCCAATGCTTCTGGTGTATTCCTAATCACTACTCAATACCACCAATACGAGAAAAACGCACCGATGATGGGAACCAACTCGGCATCCAATCTGGCACCAAGCTATCTTCGCCACGTTCAAAGCCAAAACTCATCCAAATAGCAACCGCTTCACCGACCATATTGGCTTCAGGAACAAAGCCCCAGAAACGTCCATCTAAGCTGTTGTCGCGGTTATCACCCATAACAAAATACTGACCTGTTGGCACAACGAATTCATCGCGTTGTGTGCCTGCTTGGTTAAAGTAGTGTGCAGTGCGCGGTAACGTATTATTGTTCACTAAAATCTCATGGGTTTTGTTAGGCATATTTGACGTGTAACGGGTTAGCTCAAAGCCGTTATCAACGTATTCACCTTTTGACTCAAAATCTTGCACTACTTGTTCAAACTCAGGGCAAACGTCATCCGTTGGCTGGCACGCAGGTTTGATATATAACGACTTATTACGATAAATCACGCGGTCACCTGGTAAGCCAATAACACGTTTGATGTAATCAATTCTTGGATCAACTGGGTACTTAAATACCACAATATCACCACGCTCTGGCAAGCCGTTTTCCCAAAACTTATTACGTGCAACCGGATCTTTTAAACCGTAGTTGAACTTGTTTACCAAGATAAAGTCGCCGTCAAGCAAGGTTGGCATCATAGAGCCAGAGGGAATTTGGAATGGCTCATACAAAAACGAACGTAAAATTAAGACAAAAGCAATCACAGGGAATACCTGCACCGCTGTATCTGTCAGCGCATTAGGTTCGCTGATTTTTGCCTTCGCTTCGTCGCTTAGCGCATCACCGCGTTCTGCAATGGCATCTGCCAACTTTAAACGACGCTGTGGCGCCAAATAAAACTTATCAGCAACCCAAACCACACCGGTGACGACAGTTGCTAATACTAAAAACAGAGAGAAATATACGGCCATAATTGTCCTATCTTGTCCTCTTCGGGGTTTTCCTCTTCGGATTTATTCTCTTATGCCCCGCTTTCGGCTTAGTTAGTAGATAATTAAACCAAGCTAAGCCTAGGCGGAAGTCGAGATTAATTATCGAGTTTCAATACGGCTAAAAACGCTTCTTGTGGTACTTCAACATTACCCAACTGCTTCATGCGCTTTTTACCTTCCTTTTGCTTCTGCAATAGTTTCTTCTTACGACTGACGTCACCACCGTAACATTTAGCCGTTACATTCTTACGCATTTGTTTGATGGTACTACGGGCAATAATGTTGTTACCAATCGCAGCTTGAATGGCAATATCAAACATTTGGCGATGAATAAGCTCACGCAATTTTTCAACCAAGTCACGACCACGAGGTACTGAGTTTGAACGGTGCGTAATCATTGCCAGTGCATCTACGCGATCACCATTGATCATTACGTCTACACGCACCATGTCAGCTGGTTGGAAGCGAACAAAATGGTAATCTAATGACGCATAGCCACGACTCGTTGATTTCAATTTATCGAAGAAGTCCATCACCACTTCGGCCATTGGCAACTCGTAAGTTACCGCTACTTGATTGCCGTGGTAAACTAAGTCTTTTTGCACGCCGCGCTTTTCAATACACAAGGTAATCACGTTACCTAAGTGCTCTTGCGGTACAAGAATATTCGCTTGTACGATTGGCTCGCGAATCTCGGCAATTTCGTTAATCGGTGGTAAATCTGTTGGATTATCAATCTGCAGCACTTCACCACGGGTAGTTTCTACTTCGTAGTTTACCGTTGGTGCCGTAGTAATCAGATCTAGGTCGTATTCACGCGCTAAACGCTCTTGAATAATTTCCATGTGCAACATGCCAAGGAAACCAACGCGGAAACCAAAACCTAGTGCAGATGAGTTCTCTGGCTCGAAGAATAACGAAGCGTCATTTAAGCTCAGCTTATTCAACGCATCACGGAAGTTTTCGTAATCGTCAGAGCTGATTGGGAAAATACCCGCGTATACTTGCGGCTGTACTTTTTTAAAGCCCGGCAACGGTGCGTCTGCTTCTTTTTTCGCAATAGTGATGGTATCACCTACTGGCGCACCGTGAATTTCTTTAATACCCGCAATAATAAAGCCAACTTCACCAGTTTTTAACACACCTGTTTCAGTTTGTTTTGGGGTAAAAATACCAACTTTATCAATAATGTGAGTTTGGCCCGTCGACATCACTACCATCTTGTCACCCGCGCGAACTTCACCGTTCATCACTCGTACAAGTGAAACAACACCTTGGTAGTTATCAAACCAAGAGTCGATAATTAACGCTTGCAGGTTATCGTCTGGATTGCCTTCTGGCGCAGGAATGTTTTCAACAATGCACTCTAAAACGTCTTCAATACCGATACCGGTTTTTGCTGAACAAGATACAGCGCCTGTCGCATCAATACCGATAATATCTTCAATTTCTTCACAAACGCGCTCAGGGTCAGCTTGTGGTAAATCGATTTTGTTGAGAATCGGCAGTACTTCCATATCAAAATCAATTGCGGTGTAACAGTTAGCTACCGTTTGTGCTTCAACACCTTGGCCGGCGTCAACAACTAACAGCGCACCTTCACATGACGCTAACGAGCGTGATACTTCGTATGAGAAGTCAACGTGGCCTGGCGTGTCGATAAAGTTCAGCTGATAAGTTTCACCGTCGCGTGCTTTGTAGTCTAGCGTCACACTTTGTGCTTTGATGGTGATACCGCGCTCGCGTTCAAGATCCATTGAATCCAAAACTTGTGCTTCCATTTCACGATCAGACAAACCGCCACAATGTTGAATTAGACGATCTGATAAGGTCGATTTACCGTGATCAATATGGGCAATAATGGAGAAATTTCGGATATGTTTCATAAACTGGAATGTATAAAAAAAGCTGCAAAATCTAGAATGGCGAGATTTTAGCTAATTTACTGCGCTGGGGCTATAGCTGGGCTGAGATAGTTGTCCAATAGCACTGAAAAAGATGTTAAAAAACGTAGCAATTGAACCGAAGAACTAGCCAGTTCACTTTTTATTTGCATCAGCAGGTAAGGGCTAACTATGAAATTGGTGTGGCTAAAGTAGGAATTAAACGTTGTTTAATCGTTGGCACTAGCGCTTGTTGTTTCGGGTTGTTATCCAATCTGGCTTTTGCCCATTTAAACCCCGCATAACCGCCAACAAACCCCATCATAATGGTTGGCAATTCATGGCTTAGTATGCCGTTAAGTAACAATACTTGGCCTAGGCCAGCGCCGAGCATTAAACCGATAACAGGCCATAAATAAACTTGCCAAGCAACCGCTAGCATGGCTTGCTCAGGGATGCTGATAATCACTTGCTCACCAACGGTGAACTGTTCTTGCGTAACAATTTCCACGCGCAGTTTTTGTTGCGGTAAAGCTTTAGCGACAAGCCCGCTGCCACAGTTGTCCACCTGTTGGCACTGGTTGCAGGTGGACTTAACTTGGCTTTCAACCACCACACTGTGGTTGCTAACTTCAACAATGGTCGCTTTTTCATCCATTATTCGTTGTCCACTCTTATTGTCTCTTAACCTTTGAATTGACTTTTTTGCTACTGAGCACCTGCATCTGTTTGATTTGAGCCATTCAGTGTAACAGAATCAGCAATTGCTTTAGCCGTTGCCGATGGTATTTTACCAACAACACTGACCTCAATACCATTCGTTATCTGGTTTAAGATGACAGTTGCACCATTCATGACAAACTCAACAGCTCGTTGCTTTTCCTGACTTGGGTTCACGTAAACAGAAATATCCACTAATCCGTCATTAAATAGCATAAATTCAACTGGCTGTTTTGTGTTAGCGATGCGATGGCGATTAGCACTGACTCGCTCAAAGCCAGCAGGCAACCAGTTTACTTGCCAAGCAAATGCTTGAGTTTGGCTATCGGGTAATGCCAGCACTTGCGGTAACTCTGCGCTTTCTAGCTGTTTTAAGCTTTCTGAGGGCTGTTCTGTGATTTCAAGATGAGTAAATTGAATTTGCTCTAACAATTGGCCCTTGCGAGTAATCAATGCCATTTTTAGTGGCAAGCCAGTGTCCATATCTAGCCACAGCCAGTGCCCTAATCTATGACCATCTCTGGCAACTATTCGAATAAGTTGAGCAGGCTTACCCAAAACACGGCTACGTCCAACAGAAATAAACTCATAGTTGTCTTCAAGGCGAGACACATCTTGGCTAAAAATCGCTGGAATAGGCCCACTAATATGACTTGCAGCAACCGAATACGGAGGGAGTTCTGGCTCGATGTAGCTAACAATATCTCCGCGGCGAAGCACGTCACGACGAGGACCATTAAGCAGTGATAATATTTCTAATTGCTTGTCATCACCGCTAATACCGTGAAACCAGTGGTAAGGCTCAGCTTGGTTATTTTTAACGACAACAAATGACGTGGTGAAATTGAGGTTGTTCAGTGAATCGGAAAGTCGCTTTAACCAAGACTGTGCCTGTTCACTTTCCATTGCCACTGCTGAAAAGCTAACGCTTAACAGCAGTGCCATACTACTAATTAATTTCATTGAGGAGTATTTTCAGCCTTATTCTCTGACGTAATATCTGCCGCATTGTCACTTTCTAATTCAGTTGCTTTAACTGCTGTGCCTTTAGTGACGGCACTAAGCTTAACTTGCTGCTGGTGATCTGCTAAAAGTGCTTGGAAACGGCGCTGTTGTTCCAAATATGCTTGTTTTTGTGCAGCGCGATCTGGGGTTTGGTAGTTCAAACTAACAGGGTCAGCAACCCCCACAAACGGTGTTGTTTGAATCACTTGCTGGGCAGGTGTAATCACTTCATTGTCAGCCACGTTTGTTTGCTGAACACCTAAAATCATTAAACCCGCAGCAGACGCCGCAATCGCTACTTGCCCAAATGGCTTACCAAATTGAACCACTTTCGCTTTTGCTGCACTAATAAAGGTACGACGTTTAGGTGCTAATACTGTTGGCTCGCCGGCAATCGCTGCCGCGATTTGTGCAGATAAATCAAACGGCACGGATTTTGGTGTTTCATCTCTTAACACATCACCGATCAGATGATAGTTTTCCCAGCGCTTAGCCGCTTCGCTATCGGCCAATACACTATCAAGTTTTTCAACGTCTTGCTGGTAACTGTCGATAATACCTGAGACGGTTTCAAACTTATTATCACTCATAAAAACACCTTTTGGTTAGCGCACCTATATTTTACGCTTAATGGTTCTTGCTGAATATCTTTTACTAATTAGCTATTAGGTTGCTGATTTGCAGCTACCTTTTAAGTTTCTACTTTTGGCCTTCTACCGCTTAAGCAGGGGGCTAATCTTTTTATCTATTGCATCACGCGCTCGGAAAATTCTTGACCTTACAGTACCCACAGGGCATTCCATAATGGTCGCAATTTCTTCATAGCTTAGCCCTTCAATCTCACGAAAGTTAATGGCTAAACGTAAATCTTCCGGTAGCTGCTCCATGGTTTCAAACACAACTCGTTTGATCTCATCAGTTAACAGCATACGCTCAGGTGAAGCATTTTCTCTTAATGCATCGCCGCCTTCATAAAACTCGGCGTCTTCCACCTCAACATCAGAGCTAGGTGGTTTGCGACTACCCGCAACCAAATGGTTTTTTGAGCAGTTGACAGCGATTCGGTATAACCAGGTATAAAACGCACTTTCCCCACGAAAGTTAGGTAGTGCCCGATACGCTTTGATAAACGCTTCTTGTACAATATCTGGCACATCAGCCTGATTTTTGACATGACGTCCAACCAAGCTAGAGACTTTTGATTGATACTTAGTAACCAGTAAATTAAAAGCCCCTTTGTCTCCACGTTGTACTCTCTCGACCAATTCCTGATCGATTAACTGTTCGCTCATATGAGCCATATCTCCTACAAAACTACTTAACTCAACATCTGGCTCATGACAAACGCAACTGTTATGACTATACGCATCTCATAAAGTTCGAAAAAATCGAAAAAAATTGTTAATTGAGCGAATAACCATCAGCTATGACTATTCGATTAGCAAGTTACACGCTAAAATCCGTTGCAATTAGATTAACGTAATATTGTGATTTTTACACCTTTAACGGCCTGTCTAGGCAGTAAAAAAGCAATCAAATAGAGAGCATTATGAGCAAACAGCACAATTGTGACGTGTTAATTATTGGCAGCGGTGCAGCAGGTTTAACCTTAGCCCTGCATTTAGCGAAAAACGCCGATGTTATTGTATTAAGTAAAGGGCCAATTAATGAGGGCTCAACTTATTACGCACAAGGCGGTATCGCTGCTGTTTTTGATGAAAACGATAGTATTGACTCTCATGTGCAAGACACACTGATTGCCGGTGCTGGCATTTGTGAAGAAGATGTTGTGCGCTTTACCGCAGAAAATGCCAAAGCCTGTTTGGAATGGCTGATTGAACAAGGGGTAGAGTTTGACCAAGAAGAAAGTGAAAGTGGCGACGCGAAATATCACTTAACCCGCGAAGGCGGCCACAGTCACCGCCGCATTCTGCATTCTGCTGACGCAACCGGTCAAGCGGTGCAAGAAACCTTGTCAACGCGCATTAAACAACACAATCGTATTCGCGTGTTTGAACGTTACAACGCAATTGATTTAATTAATAACTCAGACGAAGGTGCTGAAAAAGCCTGTATTGGTGCCTATATTTGGAACCGCAATAGTGAAAAGGTAGAAACTATTCACGCTCGTAAAACCATCTTAGCAACAGGCGGCGCCAGCAAGGTATACCAATATACCTCAAACCCTGATGTCGCCAGCGGTGACGGTGTTGCGATGGCATGGCGCGCGGGCTGTCGCGTGGCCAATATGGAGTTTAATCAGTTCCACCCAACCTGCTTGTATCACCCTGATGCTGGCACTTTCTTGCTAACTGAGGCATTACGCGGTGAAGGTGCAATTTTGCGTCGCCCCAACGGCAGTCGCTTTATGCCAGAGTTTGATGAACGTGCAGAATTAGCCCCACGCGATATTGTTGCTCGTGCTATTGATTACGAGATGAAGCGTCTAGGCGCCGATTGCATGTTCCTTGATATTAGCCACAAGCCAGCAGAGTTTATCAAGCAGCATTTCCCAACGATTTATCAAAAAACCATGTCGCTTGGTATTGATATGACCAAACAACCTATTCCTGTCGTACCAGCCGCACACTATACCTGTGGTGGTGTGATGATTGACAAGAATGGCCGAACTGATGTTGAGAACTTGTATGCCATCGGTGAAGTGGCTTATACCGGTTTACATGGCGCTAATCGTATGGCGAGTAATTCACTCTTAGAGTGTTTAGTATTCGCTCGTGCGGCAGCAAGCGATATTGCTAACCATTTAAGAACCCCGCAAAAGTACCTAAAACTGCCAAAGTGGGATGAAAGCCGTGTTACGGATTCAGACGAAGAAGTGGTAATTCAGCATAACTGGCACGAACTGCGTTTATTTATGTGGGACTATGTGGGCATTGTGCGCACGACGAAACGTTTAGAGCGTGCATTGCATCGCGTTGAGCTGCTGCAACGTGAAATTGACGAGTACTATCAAAACTTCCGTGTCAGCAACAACTTGTTAGAGCTCAGAAACTTAGTGCAAGTTGCTGAACTAATTATTAAAAGCGCATTGCTTCGCAAAGAAAGTCGTGGTTTGCACTACACGCTCGACTTCCCTGACTTAGCGCCGTCTTCTGGCAATACAATATTGTCACCGAATCAATTAAGCGAAGTTTAAAGCCAGTTAAGCTAGCGATGCTTTTGTGCCGCTTTAATTAAATAGCTTAAATAGCACACTTGTTGATAATTTAGCTGGGAACGATAGATAAACAGCTCGTACTGAGCAGTCTTTCGTATTCTGGCTATTGTATTTTTGCGTGCCTGTCCCATTGACTGCTTGTCTGGCACGTCGGTTTTATCTGACAACACCAACCAAAAGCCTAAAAAGCTCAATCGACTGGCACTGTCTGCCACATAAGAACCTTGCCGCCAATTTATCTCATGCTCAGGCAGCACTATGGTCAGCTGTTCAGGCTGGGATTCAAAAAAGTAACGCTTGGTTAAATAAAGTAGTGCAGCACTAGAAGCGAAGAGTAATAGCAACACATGCCATAACCACTGCGCGGTTTGCGCATTGATTTGCGTAAAATAAAAAACAAGATAACAAGCTGTCAGCAAAGAGCAGCCAACAGCAAGCAGCCAATTAACTTTTAGTGGGGCGTAGCAAATATCACACTTTGATGCGGTTAAGAATAATTTGCACGATTTCCTTAAGTGCTGGGTCTTCACATTCCTCGTGTCCCATAAACCAAGCAAATAGCTCAGGGTCGTCGCATTCTAGCAAACGCTCAAACTCTCGCTTGTGTTCTTCAGTTAAGTCGTCATAAGCGTTTTCGACAAATGGCATAAACAGTACGTCAAGCTCTAACATACCACGACGACATGCCCATTTCAGGCGCGCTTTATTTTTAGCTAACGACATTTCTTTTCCTCATAATCAAAACTAGCTGCATTCTACCAATTTCACAAATAATACCAATTGAATTAATTAGTTGATCATTTATGGTGCAGGAAAAACACTCAGAAACAAGGCGTTATTTTTATGTAACTAGTTGTTCTAATTTCAAAAATAACAACGCAGTTGGTGGGTGTTTTAACCAGCCAGAATGAGCAAGTCATTATTGAAATTGGTATCACACCAATTGAAATAAAGTCATGGTATTCGCTTGTTTTTTTTGAATCTGCCTATACTTGTATTTCAAACCTAATTTTCTGCATTAATCACCAAATGAGCTCAGCACTACCGAACCTTTCGACACTGCACCCAAATTTTATGATGCCACTGCCGCAATTGTCTGCGATCAAACTTGCCGGTGAAGAGCAGCAAAAGTACTTACAAGGGCAAGTCACTTGTGACGTTAATGAACAACATGTTCACAGCTTGCAGCACGGTGCCCATTGCGATGCCAAAGGTAAAGTGTTGTCAGTATTTAGGCTAATGACACACCAAGGTGCTTTGTTACTTGTTCAGCCTGAAAACTCAGTCAAAAGTTCACTTGCAGAATTACAAAAATTTGGTGTATTTGCCAAAGTAGAGATTAGCCAAGCAACAGAACTCACCTTTACTTGCCTGGTTGGCGAAGATGTGAGCCAACAACTAGCCAACAAAATTGGCAGCTTACCTGACGCCCTAACTCCGGTTGTTACGCATCAGGGCGCCAGTATCGTTTACTTGGCTGGCAAAATTACTCGTTATTTAGTTGTTGCTAGCGCTGAAGAGGGCGAACAACTGCTAGGCACAATTCAGGCAAAACAGATTGATTACCGTGCATGGCAGCTATTGGAGATTAACGAAGGGTTTCCACAACTTAATGAGAGCACAGTAGCTAAGTACGTTCCACAAATGCTAAACCTAGATAAACTCGACGGCATTAGCTTTACAAAAGGCTGCTACTTAGGCCAAGAAACTGTCGCCCGCATGCAGTATTTAGGCAAAAACAAAAAAATGATGGCACTGTTAACAGGCCACAGCGAAACGACGCTCGCGTCAGCGATTGGCTTCGAAAAACAAATGGCTGAAAACTGGCGTACTGGCGGAGATGTACTTGCTAGCTACCAAGCCGATACTGGTGAGCTTTATATTCAGGCCGTTGTTGCCAATGAACTATCTGACAGCGACGTGCTTAGGGTCAAAGATAACGACAGTGTTAAACTTGTTTTAACCGCACTACCATACGACAACACACAGAATGCAGATGAATAACGCCAAGTGAAAAAGCTTAGTTTTATTTATTCACCCTATTATTTAACTTAACGAGCGCTTTAATTTTATGAAAATTTCAAACAATGCAGTTGTTAAACTTCACTACGCAGTATCAGACAGTGAAGGTACACTAATCGACAGCTCTTACGACCACGAACCACTTAATATTATCCAAGGCACTGGCTACTTAATTCCCGGTCTTGAGCAGGCACTTGATGGCCGCGAAGCTGGTGACACATTTGAAGTAGATGTGGCAGCAGATCTTGCTTACGGTGAGCGTTTTGACGAATACGTACAAACTGTACCCAAAGCCGTGATGGAAGGTGTGGATGACTTACAAGTTGGCATGCAACTGCGCGCAACTACGGATGAAGGTGAGCAAACGGTTATCGTGGTAGAGGTTACTGACGAAGAAATTACCGTTGATGGTAACCACCCGCTAGCAGGCATTGATTTACACTTCGACGTAGAAATTCTAGAAGTACGTGAAGCGACTGCACAAGAGCTAGAACACGGCCATGTACATAGCGAGAAAAGCGAAGAAGACGGCTGTGGTGACAGTTGCGGATGTGATAACTAAACGAATCCAGCCCTACTAATTGGGCGTTTGTATCACAAACACCTTTATCGGATACTAAAAAGCCTCAGTTTTACAGAAATTAAGTGAACAAAATTGAGGCTTTTTCTTTTATCGCTTGAACTTAAGAAGCTATAGCCTAGAAAATTGAGCGGAAGCCTGAACGTCCACTGCGTCGTGAGCTGCGGCGATTACGCATACGGCTATGCAACTCTCTGCGTTTTGAGTCTAGCCAATCTTCTGTGGTAATTTCTTTATCGCCGGCACGGCCTTGCTCTCGTTCGCGGTATGCACAAAACTCTTCAAATGCTTCGATATCGTCTTGTAAATCTTCTACAACTAACTCAATCATAATCGCATCATCTAAAAAGCCTAGTGCTGGAATATGATCCGGTACTAAATCTTCTGGATCGCTAAAATAAGCTAGTGCACTTAGCACATTCGCTCGCTCTTCCCCGTCTAATTTCCATTGGGCATCTTCCACCATGGTGACTAAAACTTCGAGCTTACGTAAACGGTCGGCGACGAACTCTGGCACATCTGCTTGCACGCTCGCACTAAGTTCTTTGGCCTTCGCCAGAATATCTTCTTCACTTAAGTGCGATGCACCGTCAATCGCTTTTTTCATTACTTCGCGAAAATGCGCTAAATCTGAATCTTTTAATTCAAACTTTACCTCAAATGCCATTTCGTTATTCCTTTTTGTTTTCGGTTAGCGAACATACTCTAACACAGCCTAGCAGGTTAAAAAGTAGTGCCTGTTAAAAAATTAAGCGCCAGTCACTTTGAAAACTACCGATGGGTTCAGCGCTGCTGACTAGCAAGTAAATGCAAATAAATGATTACAGTCGATCTATTTCACGTTTTAATTGCTCAGCAGGGTCAGTAATAATCCGCTCTAAGGTCGCTACTCGCGCTTTAAGTGACTCTACTTCTTGAGATTTTTCTTCTATTTGACGCTTTAATTCCGATTCTGTTAGCGCGTCTTTATCCTCTAATGAAACACCTAGGCTCATTCCTCTAGATAAACCTAAAGCGAAACGCTTATCGAGCCAAGCAAGTCCGGCAATTGAGGCCACAATGGTGAAGATTAAAACAGTTTTTTCAATAATTTCCATATTCAGCTCCCAAACGATTAAACGAAGTAAAATCAGTGATGAATAAGCACTCCCCTCAATAGTCATCATGAGCTTATTTTTATTACAACTTTTTTGATGTTTTTTTGTGCACCAAAATAATAGAGACAAAATCCCTTAGCCTTATTCCCCTGAATTATTAACCCTGTAATCTTGGCTTTTCTGCCATCGCACTTTTTAGCTGCTTAGCTGTATTGCTTGGATTTAGTTCAACTAATTTGAAGCTCGCTTTGTTATCACCATAAACAAGGACATTACAGCCTTGCCAGCTCTGCGGAATTTTCCAAATAGATTGCTCATTAACAGTGTAAACGTGGCGTTTATTACGACAACGAATGTCCAATTTGTGCAGCTCCCCTGAGACATCGGCAAGTTGGAACTCATTGCGAATTAAGGTGTGCTGCCAAAAGTCTCTTTTCCCGATAAAACCTTGGGTAACTATTGGCGTATCACTGGCAATAAAATCAATAAGCGTTTGTTTTTGCTGTTGGTATGCCGGCCAGTTAGGTTTGGCAGAGGACAGTAACAAAAGCTTATCAACGGTATCTAACGCATCGCCGACACGGCCAAAGTCGAGTTCTAATAAAAGCTTGTCATGTAACACTGGAAATAATGCTGCATCAAGAAACTTATAGTGTCGTTGCGTGCTCGCTGAAATAGCTTCGTCTGCAGATTCACCCTGTTTCACTTTGACGCCAACAGCATAGACAGTATCACTTTGTACTGCGCGTTTATGGTCAAAGAAGCCGCCAACGCCAGAGAATTGAAATGTTTTGTTAAGGTAATTAAGCTCTTTTCGCTTATTTTGCTGGTGCTTTGCATAGCGTGTCATTAACTGATATTTATAAAATGACTCGCGTAGCGTTTTTACCTCATAGCTTTCAAGCTTATCAATTAGCTCAGTGATATCTTCCTGAATATTTTTATTAAAGGCTTTTTCAAGCTTACGATATAAGCTGAGAAAACGTCTTGAAACGCCTTCTTGCTCACGGGCCATTTTAAAGTCAATTTGAACACTATTTTTACACTGTTGGATCGGCTTACCACCTTCCATTGCAGGCTCATATTGCCATTGTTTAAGTGCTTTTAACGCTTCTCGTTCAAAACTCTTACGCCCTGTAGATTCCAAAATAACAACATTACTAGTTGAACCGTCAGGCTCGACAATAAAGCTCAGTCTTACCCAACCATCTATCCCCTTTTTAGCCTCACTAATTGGAAACTTTGGCGGCACGCGAAGCTTAGCTTTAGCATCAATAATCTGCGTTATTTCAGTAGATAAAATTTGCTTAGTTCTGGTAGCTTCATGACTAGACTGTTCTTGTAGCGACGTTTCAGGTGGCAGCTTAGCAATAGCTCCAGAACTAAAAGGAAAGTGGGCGAGAATTAAAAATATAAATGAGTAACGCTTGTTCATAAGCAGCTCCTTTGCAAACTAGAAATATTATAGCAACTCCATTTATGTAGGCAAAGGGTAAGCGCCATGGCCAATATCATCTAATAAAAAGTAACGAGAGAACCTCAGCCTTTCATAACTAATCTACTTCTCGCTGCTGTTTTAGAGTAACCGTGAAATGCCCTATCACTAGTGCTTTTTGCCAATGCAGTTATGTTATCCATACTCTCTTTTAACTAACTGCCTCTTATGCTTGCACATTACACAAGTTAATTGGTTGATCTCTTGAGTAAAAAAGCACCTGAAGGTGCTTTTTATTTGAGTTGTTACTAGCAGGTCACTATATCATCAACATAACGTCACAAGATTAGTTGCTTTTTAGATAAAAAACATTGTCTTGAAGCTCACTGCCTATACTGGTATTGGCTCGAATAACTTCGGCTAAAGTCGTGCCTTCTACTAACCTTAACTCTTCTGGCGACAAGTAACGCTGATACCAAAAGCGATCGCCGTCTCGAAAGGCTTCAAACTGGCGAATGTGCATGGCACGGAATAACTCTCCCATTTGTGAGCCGACTTCGCTAAGCGGGTCTTCAGCCAGTCCACCAGTAAACAAATCAATATCGTCAACCGTTTCATATGTTTGCGCCAGCGCTGCTGCAAGCTCAGAGTTTGAAGTGATTTCACTGAAGCTGGTAAAGCGTTCAAGACCAAACACATCTCGCATATCGTTGTACGATGGCACCCCATGATCTCGTCCACGTTGAATGTTAAGTGAAACCAGATCTAAGCCTCCCGCTCCCGGCTTTCCAAACAAAAAATTTCGCAGTTCATGGGTTACATTAACATCAAGTTTTTGACTAAGTTGACTCGCCTGACCTCTCAAAATAGGGTCTATGCTTGTTTCATTAGTCAGCAAGTTAGGGGCGGTAAAAAAGGCATCACGCAATGATAAAGCGCCAGCCTCAATGCTATTGCCTTGAGCATCTAGGCGCAGCAGTTGATTGTTAACTAATGAATGGCCATAGCGATAAGCCGCAACTGCAAACTCATTGAATAGGCCAGGGTTTACCGCCGCATTGTAGCCACGATAGTCACTAATTGCGTCCTCTCCAATGAGCGCCGGTAAGTATTCTTGGTAGGTGATAATCTGAATTTTCGCGATTACTAGTCGCCTTGCCGCTTGATATATTTGCTCACCACTGGCATCAGGGTTCGCCTGCGCCATATCAGTAGCAATGCGGTTGTGCTCACGCACCCATAATGTATGCATAACCGCTAGGCCAACCTGTTCATTGGCACGAATATCCCCCGCTAAGAACAGCTGTGCATCGTCAACACCAAAGGCATTAGCGTTGGTCTGCCCAGTAATATTAAAAGGTAGCAAGTTACCTTCGCTAGTCGCCAAATAAGGGCTCTGTTCACTTACCCGCAATGCAAGTGCACGTTCGTCATCTGAGCCGTAGATCATGCTGCCATCGATCCAGGCCGTAAGCTCATTTTCTTGTTCACGCGGATTGCTTTGGTCAGTACCAGTGTTGTGATCAAACAAGGCCCGCGAGAATAGAATTGTTTGTTCGCCAGTACCGCGAGGGTCGAAATAGGTGTCGCCACGCGGCACAGCAATATCAGCGGCTTCTTCAACACCATCAGTAACGCCAATGTCATGGTCAAGAAATTGCCCCCACTGCCAAAGAAAATCTGAGGTACCAAAAGTATTTGGTATGATCTCACCATCTTCTTGAGCATGAATATTATTCGACACAACCCTAGCACTTGGACGAGCAGCTCCTGCTAATGAAGCAATACCATCTTCATAGTCCGCGACTGCCCAACGCGCTAAATGGCTAAATGAAGAGCCCCAAAGCGTATTTGTTTGATTGTTGAAAGAGCCATCAATCGTTCTGACTTCGCGGTTATTAACAAAACGAGGGTCATTGCGTCTATTGTTATTTGCCTGATTTCTCCTGTCTTGAGCATTCTCGTTAATCCCCTGTGGCGAGGCTCTTCGATCGCTAACCTGTATGCTAACCTCATCTGACGAGCTGGCATTGTCGCTATCAGTGACGGTTAGCCTAAACACTAAACTCTCATCATTGGTAGTTGCAGGTGCGCGAAAACTTGGGGTGAGTGTATTGGTGTTGTTTAAATTAACAGGTGTGCCCGAAACCTGTTGCCAAACAAAGCTCACTTCCCCTTCAGCATCAGTAGCAGTGCCTGATAAAGTAACAAAGCTGCGCTCATCAACGTCTTGTCTCGCGCCTGCATCAACAAGGGGTAACGCATTACTGCTGCTATTTGTACTTGTCTCGCTGTCGCTGCTACCACCACACCCTGTTAGCGCTAAACACACTGCCAATGCGGTATAATTAAAACCTGTTTTTTTCATAATTTCATGCCCTACAAACTGAATTGAATTAGTGAGCGGTTCGCCTGCACCACAAATTTTATGGCTGTATTTGGCAATTACCCACGCTGTTAAGTCAGTATTTTTGTGACTAAGGAAGAAACCCCGTCAACGCAATACTTAGTGCGCGATTGAAATATCCATTTCCAGAATGTCCTGTTCATCAACTCTGATGGCATTGTAGGTGTTAGGTTCAGTGCATGTCATAAAGCCCAAAGGAACTCCATTGAAACTTCACACTCTGAGCAAAATCTGCACAACTTCTGCACATTTAGTATCGTCAAGTGCGAACCTCGCAAGGGTTAACATGAAAAATAACTAGGGCTGTTGAATCACGTTAAGAGCGAGCTAGAAAACAAAAAAGCCCAAACATTTGTTTGGGCTTTTCTTCACTCATTTGAGAACGAGACCTATTTTAAGCAGCAAAATTAGCACAGGGCTAAATAGCAGCTACTTATGCTTATTCCGCTAGCGGACGCATATGCGGGAATAAAATCACGTCTTTAATGGTTGGCGAGTCAGTGAATAACATCACTAAACGGTCGATACCAATACCTTCACCGGCTGTTGGTGGCAAGCCGTACTCAAGCGCGTTGATGTAGTCTTCATCAAAGTGCATCGCTTCATCATCACCTGCGTCTTTCTCTTCCACTTGCTTACGGAAACGTTCGGCTTGGTCTTCTGCATCGTTAAGCTCAGAGAAACCATTCGCTAACTCACGACCACCAACGAAGAATTCAAAACGGTCGGTAATGAATGGGTTTTCGTCGTTACGACGTGCCAGTGGCGATACTTCCCACGGGTATTCAGTGATAAACGTCGGCTGGTCAAGTAAGTGCTCAGCGACTTCTTCGAAGATTTCACAAATGTACTTACCTGGACCCCATACTTTCGCCGCATCACCTTCTTTAACATGTGCTTTTTTCGCTAATGCTTTGATGGTGTCGAAGTTGTTTTCAGGGTCGCGCAGTGCCGCTTCATCTTCGCTGGTTACCATACCTTCAGGTGCGTATTTCAAAATCGCGTCAACCATAGATAAACGCGCGAATGGCTTACCAAAGTCGTAGAACTTCTCTTCTACCACTTCGCCTTCAGCGTTTTTCACGGTGTTGCGGATCACTGGGTTACCCATCACATCTTCCGCAAGCGTGCGTAGCATGTCTTCAGTTAAGTTCATTAAGTCATGGTAGTCAGCGTACGCTTGGTAGAATTCAATCATAGTGAATTCTGGGTTGTGACGTGTAGATAAGCCTTCGTTACGGAAGTTACGGTTAATTTCGAAAACACGTTCAAAACCACCAACCACTAGACGCTTAAGGTAAAGCTCAGGGGCAATACGCATGTACATTTGAACGTCTAATGCATTGTGGTGAGTGATAAATGGTTTCGCTGTTGCACCACCTGGAATGGTTTGTAGCATTGGCGTTTCCACTTCCATAAAGTCGCGATCGGCTAGGAAACGACGAATACCTTCAACAATTTTCGAGCGAATACGGAAAGTTTCACGGGTTTCTTCATTGGTGATCAAATCTACGTAACGCTGACGGTACTTAGTTTCCGTATCTTGTAAGCCGTGGAATTTTTCAGGTAATGGACGTAGCGACTTAGTCAGTAGCTCGTACTTGTCCATATTGACGTACAAATCACCTTTGCCTGATTTGTGCAAAGTACCTGTTACGCCAACGATATCACCGATATCTAGCACACCGCCTAAACGGGCTTTAATGTCTTTTTGTACGGTTTTATCTGCATAAGCTTGAATGCGACCAGTCATATCTTGTAATACCAAGAATGGACCACGCTTTGCCATCACACGACCAGCAATGCTGTAAACGTCAGTTTCAGCTTCAAGCGTTTCTTTGTCTTTCTCACCGTGGGCAGCTTGTAAATCAGCTGCATAGTGTTTTCGGTCAAACTGGTTTGGATGGCCATTAGCCGGGCAGTTTTCGCGAATTTGCGCTAATTTGCCGCGACGTTCGGCGATTAATTTATTTTCGTCTTGATTTGCTTGGTCTGTCATTTTCAGTCTCAAACTTGGTTAAAATACAGCTAACATTCAGTAAGTTAGCTTAGTTAAAATATCATTATAAAATATTGAATTAACGCTAAGGTAATGGCGTTAGTTCAAGGCGAATAAGCGCAGCATAGAAAGCTATGTGAGCATATTCAACGCAGAAATCACGCAATTAACAACGCGTTAATCAATATTTAAAGGCCTGATTTTAGGGAAGCCTCTATAAATTTGTCTAAATCACCGTCTAATACCGCTTGGGTATTGCGGTTTTCCACGCCAGTGCGTAAATCTTTAATGCGGCTATCGTCTAATACGTAAGAGCGAATTTGGCTGCCCCAACCGATATCTGATTTACCTTCTTCTAGCGCTTGTTTGTCTTCGTTTTGCTTTTGAATTTCCATTTCATACAGCTTAGCTTTTAGTAGCTTCATGGCTGTTGCACGGTTTTTGTGTTGTGAGCGATCGTTTTGACACGCCACCACAGCGCCCGTCGGAATATGGGTAATACGAATCGCTGAATCGGTTTTGTTAACGTGCTGACCACCGGCACCTGACGCGCGGAAGGTATCAACGCGTAAATCGGCGGGGTTAATATCAATTTCGATATTGTCGTCAATTTCAGGGTAAATAAACGCTGAAGCAAACGAGGTATGACGACGACCACTAGAATCGAATGGTGACTTACGTACTAAGCGATGCACGCCCGTTTCTGTGCGCAGCCATCCGTATGCATATTCGCCTGAGTATTTAATGGTGCAACCTTTAATACCGGCAACATCGCCGTCTGACACTTCAATCACTTCAGTTTTAAAGCCGTGTGCTTCACCCCAGCGCAGGTACATACGCATCAGCATTTCTGCCCAGTCTTGCGCTTCGGTACCCCCTGAGCCTGATTGAATGTCGAGGTAGCAATCGTTTTCGTCTTGCTCGCCAGCAAACATACGGCGAAACTCCAGCTTTTCAAGCTGTTCTACCAGCTCTTGTGCTTCAGCTTCAGCTTCGTTGAAAGTATCTTCGTCTTCCGCTTCAACCGCTAGTTCAACTAAGCCTTCAATATCTTCACAGCCCGCTTCCAGTTGCTCAATGGTATTGACCACAGCTTCTAACGCCGAGCGCTCTTTACCCAGCGCTTGGGCGCGCTCTGGCTCGTTCCAAATTTCCGGTAATTCTAATTCGCGAGTAACTTCAACTAAACGCTCGGCTTTGACTTCGTAGTCAAAGATACCCCCTAAGCATGGTGGTGCGCTCTTTAATGTCTTTAATGGTGTTTAATACAGGATTAACTTCAAACATTCGGGTCGAAAACTCTTATCAAAATGCCGATTGGAAAAGTCCGGCATTGTAGCTCAATTGCCTGTCTAATTAAACGACTAAATAAATGGCTAATTAAACGAGTAAATGCATGGCTAAATAGGTGTCTAAAAATATCGCTTTTTACAAGGCTTTCAAATGCTCCACCATAAGCTGAACATTTTGCTTACCGCGAAACTCATTGACCGATAATTTATAGGCGATATGCGCCTTTTTCGCCTGACTATTGGGCCACGCTTTAACATCAATATTAAAAGCGATGGCATCAAAGGCAACATTGTCTTTTTGCACCACCAGCTTTAAGTGTTTTTCGCCAACAATGCGCTGTTGTAGCAGTTCAAACTCATCGTCAAACATTGGCTCAGGAAATTGCTGTCCCCAAGGGCCAGCTTCTTGTAGTAGGTCTGCAAATTCAATGGTCATTAACGAGGCGGGTAATTCGCCATCAGATAGCAGCGTACCGGTGAGTTGCTCTTTGTCTAACCAAGCTTCGGCATATTGGCTAAACAGCTGATTAAACTGGTCAAAGTTTTTCGCCTGAATCGACAAGCCTGCTGCCATCGCATGGCCACCAAACTTGATAATAATATTCGGGTGTTGGCTGTCGATATGCTCAAGTAAATCACGAATATGTAAGCCTGGGATTGAACGTGCTGAGCCTTTGATTTCCTGTTCGTTATCAAAAACGCCATCTTTATTGGGAGAATCAGCATCCGCAGCGGCAAACACAATACTCGGACGGTGGAACTTCTCTTTTAAGCGACCGGCGACAATACCAATAACCCCTTGGTGCCAATCTTTTTGGAATAACGCAATAGCAAAAGGCAAGTTGTCTTCTGAAAACTTAAGGCTTGCAAGCACGCGCTCGGCTTCCACTTGCATCCCTTGTTCAATTTCACGGCGAGCTTTATTAAGCTCATCCAGCTCTGACGCCATCACCCGCGCTTCCATTAAATCATTGGCTAGCAAGCAATTAATGCCATACGACATATCATCCAATCGCCCTGCCGCATTAATACGCGGGCCTAGGGCAAAGCCAAAGTCAGCCGCCACTAGCTTAGTTTGATCGCGTTTGGCAATTTCGATTAACGCCTGAATACCGGGGCGCGTAAAACCCGCACGAATTCGTTTTAACCCTTGCGCCACCAAAATACGGTTGTTGGCGTCCAGCGGCACAACATCGGCGACTGTACCTAACGCCACTAAATCGAGTAATTGGGCAAGGTTCGGCTCTGGTATTTGTTGGTTAGCAAACCAGTTTGCATCACGCAGTAGTTTACGCAGTGCCAACATAAAGTAAAAGGCAACACCCACACCAGCTAAGGCTTTTGACGGGAACTGACAGTCGTATTGATTGGGGTTAATAATGGCATCGGCAGGCGGCAATCTCTCACCTGGTAAATGGTGATCAGTGACAATCACCTTCATGCCAAGCGATTGCGCGCGCTCAATACCCGCAAAGCAGCTAATACCGTTATCGACGGTAATGATCAGCTCAGCCCCTTGCTGATGGGCAATTTCCACGATTTCTGGCGATAGGCCATAACCGTACTCAAAACGATTCGGCACAATAAAATTGTGCGTGCGGCTGCCTAGCAAGGTTAACGCTTCCATCATTAGCGCCGTGCTGGTTGCACCATCGGCATCAAAATCACCCACTATGGTAATACGCTTGCTTGTTTGCAGTGCTTGATAAAGAATGTCACAGCCTGCAGCTAAGCCCGACAAGCTAGTTACTGGCGCTATTTGCTTAAGCGTTAATTCAAGCTCATGATCACCCGCGACACCTCGACTGGCATAAAGCTGACGCACCACAGGGTGAAGATTCATCGGTAAATGTTGGTCGGCAACTGGCGTGCGGCGAATGATTTGTTTTTGCATGATGTCAGCGTGTTTTAATTATTAGGAAGCAAAGCAGCGGTATTAAGCGCTAATTTTACTTAGATTCGCACACCAATTGCCAATGAAAAAAAGCCAACGAAAAAAGCCAATAAAAAAGGCCACAATAAACTGCGGCCTTTGCTATTTAAGAAAACGACTAAATTTATAGGTTTTCTAAAATATTCATTAGGTCATCGGCATCACGATAGCCCGGCAGCATAAAACCATTTGCTAAGATAATTGCTGGCGTACCACTCACGCCAACTTGGCGACCAAATTTAAAGTTTTCTTCCACTGGCTTATCACAAATACGGCGAGCAACACTTGAACCCGCTTTGGCACGTGTCATCGCTTTGGCAGGATCTTCGTTACACCAGATTGAGCGCAAGTCTTCAAAGCCTTGCGTATAAGTGCCTGGCGATTGGTAAACACCAGCGCGAGGGTAAGCTAAGTAACGAACGGTAATACCTAAATCGTTGTACTCTTCCATGCTGTTGTGCAATTTACGGCAGTAACCACAGGTAATGTCAGTAAATACTGTCACGACATGCTTTTCGTTTTTCGCAGGAAACACAATCATGTCTTTTTCAAATTTAGCCATTCCGTCTAAACGTACTTGCGCTAGGCTAGTTTCCGTTAAGTTAGTAACGTTTGGTCCTAAATTAAATAACTTACCTTGAATAAAGTATTCACCATCGTAGCTGGTGTAAAACAAGCCTTGTTCAGTAACAATTTCAGCTAAGCCAGGCATTGGCGTTTTGCGGGCAGTGCTCACTTCCAAGCCTAATGTTTGACTAATGGTTTGTTTTAATTTTTCAGCATTAAAAGTGGCCGCTGAAGCGTTAGCAACAGCTGCTGGAACTTGCTCTGGGCTTTCAGCATGTGCGGTAAGCGCAAAAGAAGAACAAAGAAGCGCGCTGGCATAAACCGCGGCAGAAAACAGCTTTTTCATTTACATCTTCCAAAATTGGGTAATAGGGTTACGAGATTATTGGCTATTAGCAACCAAGTGAACACACAGACCCTGATTCGATGGCTAAAATTACAACCTACGCATTAAAATTGCAAACCTAAGCCTATAGCTATCGGATCTATACCATGCTGAATGCGTGAGTCGCTGTAGCAATTGAATGAATAGTAGTGGCGAAGAATGCGCCATTTCTGCTAAACTCGCGCCCGTTTTAATTTCAATTCGTTTTTGGCTGAGGATCATCTTAGTTGGAACACCAATAAAGCAAGGCGTAAAAACCCAATGAAAATCGGCTTATTTTATGGCTCAACCACTTGTTATACCGAGATTGCTGCGGAAAAAATTCAAGCAGAAATGGGTAACGATGACACTGGTACACCGCTAGTTGAGCTGCACAATATTAAAGACGAGCCTTTGTCTTTAATTGCCGATTACGATCTAGTGATTTTAGGTATTTCCACTTGGGATTATGGCGAATTGCAAGAAGATTGGGAGTCTCAGTGGCAAGACCTAGCAACCATTAGCTTCGCCAATAAAATTGTTGCCTTGTATGGTATGGGCGACCAAATTGGTTATACCGAATGGTTCCAAGACGCCTTAGGTATGCTGCACACCTGTGTGGTTGAGCAAAGAGGTCATGTCATTGGTTACTGGCCAAACCAAGGCTATGAGTTTGAAGCCTCAAAAGCCCTGACTCAAGATGGCAGCCAATTTGTTGGCTTAGCTTTGGATGAAGACAACCAATATGACCAGTCTGACGCCCGTATCAGCCAATGGTGCCAAGGTGTATTGGAAGAGATTGCTGATATTCTGGCTTAATTGACCAATCGCCAAATTCACGCAAGAAATCTAGCGTAAAGCCGCTTGCAAACGGCCCACGCGACATTAAAGACAATAACTAAGAGTGCAAGCCCAACGATTATTTATGTTGGCACAAGCCACTTTTAGGTAAATAAACAGTTTCACACTATAATCTGCACATCTTTGTGCCCAAGTAGCGACGTAATATTCATGTTCGAGCAGTTTGATTTAGACCAAGACCTGATCGGTGGCATTGCCAAAGCCGGTTTTAAAAAGCCCACTTCAATTCAGCAGTTAGTGCTGCCAGAAGCAATGGACGGCAAAGACATTTTAGCCTCAGCGCCAACAGGGACAGGTAAAACCGCTGCGTTTTTATTACCTGCTGCTCAGCATTTACTGGATTACCCACGTACAAAGCCGGGCTTTCCACGAGTACTCGTATTATCACCAACACGCGAATTAGCGCTACAAATTAGCGAGCAAAACGAGCTGCTAACCGCCCACACTAACATTAAAACTGGTGTCATCACCGGTGGTGTTAACTACGGCAGCCACAAAGAAATTCTAACGGCCACCACCGATATGCTGATCGCAACGCCAGGTCGTTTAATGGAGTACATTGAAAACGAACAATTCGATGCTCGTGAAATTGAGATCCTCATTCTGGACGAAGCGGATCGCATGCTAGATATGGGTTTTGCTGACACCATTAACCGAATTATCGGTGAAGCACGCTGGCGCAAACAAACCATGTTGTTCTCGGCAACACTTGAAGGTGCTGGCGTGATCAAGTTCGCCAAAGACATCCTTGATGAGCCAGTGTACTTAGAAGCAAATCCATCGCGCAAAGAAAAAGCAAAAATCCACCAATGGTTGCATTTAGCAGACGACAAGCAGCACAAGCTTGAGCTACTGACGAATATTCTTAAACAAGAAGAAGTAGAACGTGCCGTGGTATTTGCCAACAAGCGCGAAACCGTCCAGTTCTTATCGGGCAAACTTTACAGCGCTGAGATTCCATGTGTTTGGTTAGAAGGCAAAATGCCACAAGACAAGCGTAACAGCGCAGTTGAGCGCTTACGCAAAGGCGAGCTTAATGTTTTAGTGGCAACCGATGTTGCAGCCCGTGGTTTAGATATTGACGATATCACCCACGTGATTAACTTTGATATGCCACGCAAAGCCGATATTTACTTGCACCGTATAGGCCGTACTGGCCGTGCTGGTAACAAAGGTACAGCAATTTCATTGGTAGAAGCACACGATATGCTAGCCATCGGTAAGATTGAGCGCTATACCAAAGAGCGCCTGCAACGCCGTGTAATTGACGAGCTTAGACCGAAATTTAAAGAAGCTAAAGTGCCGATGAAAAAGCCGAAAGTGAAAAAATCGGCGGCACAGAAAAAAGCTAAAGCGAAGAAAATCGCGAAAAAAGTGGCAAAGAAATCAGCGAAGAAAAAATAATCGCCCCACTAATTATAACGACAAAGGCACTTACATAAGCTGCTAAATAAGTGACTCCAGTTAAATTGTCGTTTTTTCAAAAAGAATAAAAAAGCGCTACTTATCACCTGATAAGTTAGCGCTTTTTTCTTGCCTTTCAATTAGGTAGCATTAGGCTACTTTCATAAAACTTTAAACTAGCAATTTAAACTAGAAAATGCCCCATTGCATTATCGAACACGCCAGTACACTTGATAGCAACAAGCTTGTTTCAGCCGTTTTTCAAGGAGCATTGGCAAGTAACCAATTTGAGCCTGACGGCAGCGATATTAAAGTCAGGGCTATTAGCTTTAACAGCTATCAAGTAGGCAGTAACCAATCAAAAAAGAGCCCATCAGACTTTATTCATATCACACTCAAAATACTTTCAGGTCGCAGTGAAGAGCAAAAACAACTGCTAAGTAAAAGTGTATTGAACGCGCTTAACACGCGAGTACGGAATAGCTGTGAAATCACAATCGAAGTGGTTGATATAGATAGAGCTAGCTACCTGAAAGCCAAGTGCTAGCAGCTAAGCATTTATCCATATTCGTTGGCTCTTAAACTATCCCCCCAACAACGAACGAGCAAGTGACAACAAGGAACTAGTTATGTCATCCATTCAAATCGCCAGAATTATTGTCAGTTTTAGCTGGATTTACCATGGCCTTTTTCCCAAGCTTGTACATATTGCACCGCTTGAAAAACAGATGACAGCCAGCTTTGGATTTTCAGCAGAGTACTCATATCTTATTACCAAAGCAGCTGGCGTCGGTGAAGTACTGTTTAGCATCACCTTATTTGTCTTTTATCGACACAAGCCTCTAGTTGTTCTAAATATTCTGGCCTTACTTGGTTTATTGGGGTTTGTTGCCATTATGCAGCCGCAACTGCTAATTGAAACTTTTAACCCAGTGACCACCAATATTTCCTTAATCGCACTAAGCGTTATCTTATTGAGTGAAAAGCAACACAGTAACTAGATGCTTGCTGGCTATTGCCATAAGCATTTCAACTATTACTGACATTTCAAGGCTGTTAACAATTGATAACGTGCGAACGGCATTGACGGCCAGCAGCGCTTAGCCACCAGCTTTCTCGTCGTAAACAAAATCTACACATCGTCACTGCTAATGTTACCAGCGGGAAAGTTCGTAGCGGTGTCCTTACCGGTTTTTATCTCTAATTTAATGAGGTTGATTTGCTGCTAAGCATGCACCTGTTATGGCTTGCCAATTGTGTGTTGCCACCCAGTCTTTACTCGCAACCCATGTACCTCCAACGGCAAACACATTATCGAGTGATAAATAATCGGCTTTATTTTCAGCGGTCACGCCGCCCGTTGGGCAAAAACTAATATCTTGAAATATAGACGAAATTGATGACAAAAATTTTGCACCACCCGATAACGCGGCAGGAAATAGCTTTAATTCTTGATAGCCAAACTCTCTTGCAAGCAAAATCTCACCTGTGTTTGATACGCCCGGCAATACCGGTAACCCGCATTGTGCGAGTTGTGTGAGCAATTTTTCAGAAACAGCGGGTGTAATAGTAAAGTCAGCTTTTGCCGCTATCGCTTGTTGTAAAATGTCAGCATTGGTTACCGTACCTGCACCGACGATAAGATCTGGCAATTCAGTTTTAATGCGAGTAATCACGTTTAAAGCTAGTAAAAAATAAACCGACTAAGGCTAATCCAAAGAGTGAAACTGAAACGGGATTCGGAATTTCAAATGAGCTCAGTGCCGCTCGATTTAACACCGAAGTAATACCAGAACTTTGCTCGGTAAATCTAATACTATTAAAGCCGTTACAGCAGTTTTCTAACCAATAAAATTCAAGCTGATGTAAGCCTTGGCTAAGACTTAGGTTTTCAATTTTAACCGTATCGCTGTGATTCCAATTATATGCCCACCACAGATCGGTGCTGTCTTTAAAAATTGAGATACCATCTACATAGACTTGAGCCCCTAAGCCGGCGTCTAAGCCAGCTTGTAGTGTCCAAATAGTATCTTCTGCAAGATTCAGCTCAATGGTTAGATGACTAAAGGTTTGATTGCCCGACCATACCCGCTCAAATTCATCAAGCGACTGTGAATTGATATCACCATCTAAATTCAGCCAGATGGTTTTCAAATCTAAACTGGAAAAATTGCCTGTAAAGCCTTGGGTTTCATAAGTAATTAATGCCGCCTGAGTTTTGAGAGAAACTGAACAGCAGCACAATATCAACCCCAATAACATGTTTGATAAACTAGCCTTCATCACAGCCACTCCTTACTGCTTACGAGGTTTCAAGCTCGTGTATAGTTGTTAAAACGATAAGACATTACTGGCGATACACTGTTTAATTCACTCGCTAAGTAACGCTTTACACAATATTTGTTGAAGCAAAACTAACGCCAATATATTTAATCAATACCTTTCAAACAGTTAGACGATAAGGTGTGTGAACTAAAATAAGCTATTTGCACATTGCGAGAGATCATCATTGCATTTTGCAATGAAATATTGGGTCGAATGCCAAAATGGGAATATTATGAAAAGGTCACAAATGAATGCCGATACAAATACCGATGTAAGTACCGAGGTAAATACTGACGGTAAGACAGTAAAGGCAACGATCGCATCACCTAAAGAGATAGTAAAACAGTGGGTTGCTGCATTTAATAAAGGTGACGCTGAGCTGCTGAGTAGTTTCTATCACAGTGATGCGGTTAACCATCAAGTCGCAAATGAACCCGTTGTTGGCAGGCAAGCAATTTATCAAATGTTTCGCGAAGAATTCGCCAATGCCGAGATGGAATGTATCGTCGACAATATTTTTCAAGACGGTGAATGGGCAATATTGGAATGGAAAGATCCGATTGGCTTAAGAGGCTGCGGCTTTTTCCATATTCAAAACGGTTTAATTGTGATGCAACGTGGATACTGGGATAAGCTGAGTTTTCTACAAGCACATAACTTACCCATTCCCTCAACTAAAAGTCCCAGTAACTAAAGTGCACAGCCGTTTGCAATTAAACGCGAAAGAAAAGAAAAAAGAAAAGCCCATCGCTGGGCTTTTCGGTCTGGTGACTTGTAATGGTGACTGGCCTTGTCACTAGCTAAAGTAAAGATCTATTAAGCTAGTTTTAACCGCCAAATAACTTACCTAGCTTGTCTTTAATTTTGTCTTTCGCTTTATCTTCTAGCTTTTTACGTTGCTGTTTTACTACATCGTTATTCGCCAAATTCTCAAAGGCTTTATCGCTGTCACTAAGCAAGGCTTCAAAATCAAGTAATTCGCCTAACTGACCTTCACCAAGTGATAATGAACCTGCCATTTTATCGTTGAGCCCAGCTTGTAGCTCACTCTTAAAGCCTGCCAATTTCGTTTCTACTTGTTGTGCTAGTGCATTGCCCAAAATATTGTCTAAGTCTGAACTAACGCCCCAGTCAGGTGATAGCCAGTTACCATTAGCATTAACGGTTAACCCCAACGCTTGATTCGCTTTAAGGGCATCGAGTACCACATTGGCAATTTTTGAATCGGCACTACCATCAAATTGGCTACTGGCTAAATCAAAATCGCTGGTAAGTGCCAGCTCGCCATTATTAACCGACATATTACCGACAACCGACAACAACGCAGACACCAGTTGCAGCGTTAGGTTATCGGTTTCTTGTAAGCCAATATTGTTAAGCGGTAGCTTAGCCAACTGCCAATTACCTTGGCTAGTCAGTTGCTGGCTAGCATCTAATGAGAAATCCAGAGCCGCATCTAACTCTCCTTGACCTTGAATACCATCCGCAGCGATTTTGATATCACTGGCCTTGTCGATTAGCCAATGTTGCATCGTAATATCGCTGAGCTTAGCTTGATAACGCGCATCACCTGCAACCACTTCTACACTGCCTTGTTTTAACCAGAAATTAGGTAAGGGTGAGTCTTCCTCAAAGTGCACAAAGCGGCCTTGTTCTTTAGCAAGAGCTGTTTGCTCACTCGCTACCTTCTCACCATCACCTTTATTCGCGAGTAATGGCTTAACATGAGCAAACACAATATCTGCCCACTGGTAATATTCGCGCGCTTTTTCACCAAATAAAAGATGCGCAAAATCTTCCGCTTCTAGCGTTTGTAACTGGTATTGCTGTGAAATATTCTGCCAATCTTCACTCGGCGCATTTTTAAGCGCAACGACCTGCTCGCTTAACGTATTTTTAGCCGCAATAACATCTGCTTTTGCTCGTTTGATCTTCTCGCGCTCTTGCTTAAAGTCGGCTTTTAATTTGTCAAAATCTGCTTTGATTTTTTCAATATCAGCCAGTGACTTTACTTTTACGTCGCCTAAAGCTTTAACGCGAGCTTGGTAATCTTTTAAGGTTTCTTTGGTTGGTAATTTAGCTTTAGTGCGCTCAACCAAATCTTTTTCTTGCTGATAAGTGGCCTCCAGTGCTTTGGCTCGTTGCACCGTCAGTAAGTTACTTTGCGCCAGCAGCTCGTTGGGATCAGGTAAATTGGCCTGTATATCGCCTTGCCACTGCTCAGTCATATTACCAATCGCAGATTCGTCTGGCGCTCGATAAACACGGCCAGCCGATTGACGGGCAGTATTAAATCTCAACGCCTTAACTTCAACATTTTCAACAATGGTTTTACCAAATAAGAATGGCCACAAATCAACGCTTGCGTCTGCATGTTCAAAAGCGACCATGTTTTGTTCTGGTGCTTTGGGGTCGGTTGCTTGCAGCTGCCAAATTTCGACACCAAAAGGTGCGAAGTTTACATCGACTCTGCCAACATTCACTTCTGCACCAGTGTAATTGCCACCGAAGCGTTCAATCGCCATTTTGGCAATCGGCCCAGCAAATAGCACCACAGAGCCAAGAATAAGTGCCAGAATAACTACAAAAGCGATTAGCCCTTGCCAGCGGATCACTTTGCTCATGCTCGACCTCCCAGCTTTGGCAATTCCTGATAAATGGCAAATACCCGACTCGCTTTGAGAGCCTTGACTATCGCCAAACGCTCGAAGAAGGCTTTGATATGTTCGCGATATTTATCAATTAACACTTTAGTGACAAAGTACAGCGGAATAGCCAAGACACTACCAAGTATTAACGCCCCTAAGTTGAAGGTATGGTGTAGTTGCGCCAGCTTAAATACGCCAAATTGATACAAGCCAGTAAATAAGCTTTGCAAACTGGCGTTGGTTAATAAGCTTTCACCAATATTGGTGATGGTAGTGTTGAGCATCACCCTCAACCCTTCAAATACTGTGATGGCCACTAAAAACGACGCTAAGTGCACGCGAATCAGCAGTACAACAAATAAAATGAAAAAGGCTTGTAACGAAAGCAAAGGAGATAATGCAAAAATGAGTGCTAACGCGACCGCGGCAGCAATTTGGCGTGTTGAATTTTCCGAATGTAACGCCTGAAATAACTTAGCTAAAATTGTGAGCATATACTCTCCTGTCACTCACGAGGTTAAAGAACAATATTATCAGTAAGATAGTTATAAAGCACGAAAGCTACAAGATGAGCCTTCGCGCTTTATCTTACCGTGAACTTAACCAGGGCGTGTTAATCTTGTTCACGACGGGTAAAGACAAAATCATCGCCTTTGGTTAATTCTTCATTATAGCTATAGCCAGCTAAGTCAAAACCTTTCAGCTGTTCAACGTCAGTAATTTGATTTTGAATAATATAACGCGCCATTAACCCACGAGCTTTTTTAGCAAAGAAACTGATCATTTTGTATTGACCGTTTTTCCAGTCTTTAAACTGTGGAGTGATTAAACGCTCAGCCATTAACGACTTTTTCTTCACAGACTTAAAGTACTCTGTTGAGGCAAGGTTAACTAGCACTTGATCACCTTGAGCAGACAATGCTTCGTTCACTTTGTCTGTGATAATCTCACCCCAGAACTGATACAAATTCGTGCCGCGATCATTAGCCAGTTTAGTGCCCATTTCTAGGCGGTAAGCTTGCATTAAATCAAGCGGTTTTAATAAACCGTATAGGCCTGACAAAATTCGCAAGTGCTGCTGAGCAAAGTCAAAATCTTGTTCAGAAAAGCTTGCAGCATCTAAGCCGGTGTAAACGTCACCATTAAACGCAAGCACCGCTTGGCGTGCATTATCTTGAGTAAAAGGCGTTGCCCACTCACCAAAACGCGCGGCATTTAAGCCCGCTATTTTGTCACTTACGCCCATAAGCGAACTAATATCGGCTGGTGTTAGTGTTTTACACACATCTATTAACGCTTGGCTGTGCTCCAGCAGCTCTGGCTGTGTACGGCTTTGCGTTGCCAGTGGTGATTCGTAATCTAAATTTTTTGCAGGTGAGACAACAATTAACATAAATATCGCCTTTTCAATCAATTAATGGTGACACTATACCACAGCAGATTTTACGTAAACATGGCAGATGCCTGCTAAATAATTGATAAGAGTCATCAACAAAATAGAACATAAGTCTTCAGCAAAATAGAACATGAATCTTTAACACAATTAAATGTCAGCAATCTGGAAAACTACACAAAGCTAAGCGTTAAAATGCCATTATTGAGCAATCGGTCAATTATTCTTAATAATTCCAATTTATTCTTGGCTAAGCGGTAGGCAAAGCGCCGTAAATTTGATAAAAATACGGCAACAAACCACTTGTTATCGGTTAAATAACCAACAGTCTCAAACAACTCAACAGCAGATTGTTGTAATTTTTCATCATCTGGCCGATCACTCTGTTTTTCATATTCATATTTCATGTAGAGGAAAATCCATGAATCAATTAGATCAACTAAAGCAAATGACGACAGTTGTTGCCGATACTGGTGATATTGAAGCCATTGCTAAATTTCAGCCGCAAGACGCAACGACTAACCCGTCTTTACTATTAAAAGCTGCATCACTACCAGCATATCAGCCGTTACTAGAACAAGCTTGCGCTTGGGCAAAAGCGCAATCAGATGACGCCGCTCAGCAAGTTATCGATGCTGCTGATAAATTGTCTGTGCTTATCGGTTTAGAGATTTTGAAAGTTGTACCTGGCCGTATTTCAACTGAAGTTGATGCACGTTTATCGTTTGACACTGCTGCAAGTGTCGCAAAAGCAGAAAAGTTAATCGCACTTTATAACGAAGCAGGTATTAGCAACGATCGTATTTTGATCAAGCTTGCTTCAACGTGGGAAGGCATTAAAGCAGCTGAAATTCTAGAAAAGAAAGGTATCAACTGTAACTTAACCTTGTTATTTAGCTTTGCACAAGCACAAGCCTGTGCTGAAGCCGGTGTTTACTTAATCTCGCCATTCGTCGGTCGTATCTTAGATTGGTTTAAAGCAAACACTGATAAGAAAGAGTATGCGCCGTTAGAAGATCCAGGCGTGGTTTCGGTTACTGAAATCTACAACTACTACAAGGCCAAAGGCTACAACACAGTTGTTATGGGTGCGAGCTTCAGAAACACAGGTGAAGTATTAGCGCTGGCTGGTTGTGATCGCTTAACCATTAGCCCGCAATTAATGGATGAGCTTGCAGCAAGTGACTCGCCTGTCGAACAGCAGTTATCAAGCGAGCAAGCAGCAATTGCTGCCGAGCCTGCACTAACCGAACAAGCATTCCGCTGGGCAATGAACCAAGATGCAATGGCGACTGAAAAATTAGCTGAAGGTATTCGCAATTTTGCTGTTGACCAAGAAAAACTTGAGCGTCAGTTAGCTGAATTATTTTAATCTATACGGGCCAAATTGATTCGCTTAACTAAGCGAAAATTTGCGTCAATAAAAGGTGGCTTAGTTCGTTTTTACAACGACAGCCGCCTTTTTTATTGCCCTTTCAAAATTCCCAAGTACGTTGATTCAAACTATTCGCCAAGCCTTATTTATAAAGTACTAACGCTACCCTGTCGCGCGAAGTACCTTGCTTATTTTTCGTTTTTCGTAACCCTAATTTGAGACTTTTTATTAACACTTTGAACCAAATCAAATTTGTGACTTTGTGTAACCAATTAGTAATCAATGTTCATTTTTCTGTCAAAAAAAGATCACAAAAACTGTTTTATTATGCGCGCAGGTGTGATATTTAAAACATGCAGTTGTAGAAAAAAGGAGCATTCCATGGATAAACTTCAAGCAGTATTGGACTCGTTCGAAAAACAGCCGAAGGCCAAAGCAAGTACTAACAAAAAACGTAAGTGGCGTGAAATTGAACAACTGAAAGAGAAGTTCCAACTAGAGAAAGAATTGAGGGCTTATGAAGACTCGTTGGAATATATGTTAGATGAATTTTAAGCGCTATTAATTAACTAATTAAACATTAACAAAGCTAAATAAAATCAACTAATCATGCAAAAACCCGGTATCGCCGGGTTTTTTATTGCTTCTTGTAAAAAGCAGCTTGTGAGTAACCGCTCAGGCTAGCGATAATAGCTAGCTATTTCCATTCACTTACATTGTTATGCATTATGTTGGCTTGGGCTCGCTCGACGCCCCAATTTATTTTTATATCGAAAATACTCCTCCGCTTCCTTTTTATCAAAACCTCGATGAAATGTATGATATGCAAGGAGAAGATATCTATCAGATTGGCCAACAAACGGGTAACCATTGGCGAAAAGTTTTCAATGTTTTTGCTAAATTAGAGTTTGAACGCAACCCTGGTGACTTTAAGACTTGGCAACAACTAAGAGATACTAATTTGCTGCATAGCGACAGCCAGCAGTGTTTATTATTTAATGGCAGTGAGTCATATCAACCAACAAGCGCTAATCACATGGAAAGAATTCACATTGTGATTGGCAAAACCTATGCAGATAAATTAGGGGTTGCCGCTTGTTGTCAGTGGTTAAACGAATTTTTTGCTATCAACACAAACACTCGAACAATTGTCTGTCCTTATTTCGATTATCGACAGTTATCGAATGTAAAAATCAGCCAATTAGTACGCCTAATTCAACAGCTATAAGCGTTCATAATGTGTTATATGAATAAAGGTGTTAACAGGCTGTAAATATTAAAAAATAAAGCTTGTTTAACGATTTTATACGAGGTAAATTTCGCCTCCAGTTTGTAATCAAATGTAATTGAAGTAAGTAAGTTGTCTACCTCATCAGCCATTTTAAATGTTGCTCACGGAAAGTTTCAGTTAGCGATAGAAAAAGATATTCTCAGAATCATCCTACGCGGTGAAGCTAATGAGCAGTCGGCTGCCAAATACATTGATTGTGTCGCAACGCAAGTAAATAAACTCAGCCACAAACCCTTTGGTATAATAATCGATACTTCTGGCTTTAGAGGCGCAACACCAGGCGCTTTTGAAGTTTCTAATCGCTACAATAAACAATTGCTGAACATGCCGAGCTTTGCTGGTAAAGCTGTTGTTTGCTCGCCATCAATGTCTGCTATCTACAATATTTCGGTTGCTCAACAGTACCACGCACAGCAGCAAGTAGAGCAAGGACTACAAAAACGATTTCATGATACCGCCAGCGCAAGCCAGTGGCTGCGCCAGCAAATTATCGAGCACTACTAATCTCGCTTTTTATCCAGTTTTCCAAAACTACTGACCGCTAGCGATCAGTATTCCAACTAAACAAATATGCCCCTAATGCCAAAAACACGCTGGTCATGATCGCTAACACAGTTACATGGTAACTAACATCGGCAAGCGTAGCACCTTCAGTCATGATCTCGCGCGCGGCACTGACTAAATGAGTTAGTGGTAACACATCAGCGAACCATTGAACCTCTTGCGGTGCGCCTTCTAGGCTAAACCACACACCAGAAAGCAGCATCATTGGCCAAGAAGTTAAATTTAACAAACCACCAATTAACTCTTCACTTTTACTGCGCGAAGCCACTAATAACCCCAATGTGATTAAACTCATCGCCCCCAGCATCGCGACAATAAGCAAGTCTAAGTAGCTACCCAACATGTAGAAATCAAACATAAAATTGCAGCCAACAAACACCACAGTCGACATAAAGGTGACAATAAACAAGCGAGAGAGTAATTGCGCCGAGACGAATTCTAATGCCGACAACGGCGTTGCCTTCAAGCGCTTGAGTACATGATTTTTACGATAACGAACGATGACATAGCCAACCCCGAATAGGCAGCTAAACATCATGTTCATTCCCAAAATACCTGGTAGCACCCAATCGACGTAACGAATGGCTTCGCCCGCTACTGTCTTTGCGCTAAATGAAGCTTCTTCGGCGAGAAAGAGCTTTTCGGTGAAGTAACTATTCGTAGATAACTCATTGCGCCAGTATTCGCGATTGTCGAAATCAATCAACAGGTCAACACTATGGCGGGTTAGCTTTTGTTTCGCTTTTTCTAAGTCACCATACTCGATAAACTCAATGTGTTTGACGGCTAAAAAAGCATGCTCAGGCTGAGTTGCTGTGTCTGGTAACACAAGCCCTACTTTATAAACCGCTTTGTTATCATCATTAAAAACAAAGGCAAATCCCACCAAGAGCAATACTGGAAAAATAAGGTTCCAACCGAGCGACGACTTATCTCTGAAAAACTCTAAATTACGTGCTTTAAATACGGCAAAAAATCGATTGAAATTCATCACTACTCCCGCAAAGAATGGCCGGTAAGTTTTAAAAACAAATCATCTAAGTTAGCTGATTTCACCTGTAGTTGTTCCAATGGCACCTGTTTGGCAATAAGCATGCTTAACGTTGATTCAACATTCTCGCTAACGATTTCAACTTTGCCATTGTTAATTTGCCAACTATGCTCACTTACCAATTCACTGGGTACTTGCTCGGTTGGTAGGTACACAAAAACATGGCCAAAATGCTTGGTGAGCAAATCATTGGGGGGGCCTTGCTCTATTATTTTTCCGTGGTCCATCACGACTACTTGGTCACACAACTGTTCCGCTTCATCCATGTAGTGGGTGGTTAACACAATGGTTTTATTTTGCGCTTTGATATTTTGGATAAGTTGCCAAAAATTGCGTCGAGCTTGTGGATCTAACCCCGTTGTAGGCTCATCTAAAAACACGACTTCTGGATCATTAATTAAGGCCAATGCCAATAACAAACGCTGACGCTGACCGCCAGAAAGCAGTCGGTTGTCGCGGTTTAAAAATTCCGACAAGTCACACAGGTCTATCAATTTCTCATGCGGTAACGAATGCTGGTAAAACGATGAAAATAAATCCAATGTTTCTTTTACCGTTAAAAAGTCCTGCAACGCGGTATGCTGAAACTGAATACCTATTTGTTGCGCTATCGCCGAAGTAACGGGTTTTCCTTGATAAAGCACTTGCCCTGAACTGGCCTTGATGATGCCTTCCATAATTTCGATAGTAGTTGTTTTACCTGCCCCATTTGGGCCCAGCAATCCAAAACACTGGCCAGCTTCAATAGCAAAGCTGACATCATTAACCGCAAACAATTCGCGATATTGTTTGACTAAATTTTTAACCTCTAAAATCGGTTGCATTCCTTCCTCATTGTCAATGGCTATTACTTAGCTGAACTACAAAGCACCAAATGATAATAATTATCATTTACAAGAATGATTTTGTCAGCTAGATTATTAAAAAAGAGATAAACAGGGTAACGAAACTATGCCATCAACTCATACCGCAATACCAGCGAAAGTCAAAATAGAGATGTCGAGTGATTTACTGATGCAGCTTATTTATCAAGGACAAGTCAAAGGGAATGACTGTCGCTGCTTAGATGCTAATGCAAAGCAAGTGCTCTGGTTATCACTGCTTAATAGTAGTGTCGATAATGATGAGGTGAGCTTATGACGTTTTATATGCAAAAAACTAGTCAAGAGAATAAAGGCACTCATGAAGAAAAAGAAAGCAACACCAAAGCGCTATCGATCATGGAGCAATGGTTACAGGTACTTTTACTGAGCTACCAAACTTCACCAGAAACACAGATTGTAAAATACATTAACTACTATTTAAGTCGAATTTTATCCCACGAAGAGTGCCAAGCAACTAAACAGAAACACTGCCAATACTTGCGCATGCAAAGGTACTGGCAATGGCATTTGCAGCAATCTTTGTAACAACCCTTGAGGCAACCCTTGAAGTAATAACGGTAATAAGTTCTAGCTTAGTTTTATTAGCTGTTGAAAGTGCTGATAAAGGGCTTTTTTGCCAGTAAAGCCAAAACGCTGGCAAACATCGGCGTCTTGATGAAGCATTAAACATTTAGCAACTAAAGGTTTGAGCGCTGCTAATAGTTTTGCTTTGTTTTCTTGAGCAAGGTTTTCTTGAGCAAGGTTGTTTTGGCCAACGCTATTTTGGTCAACGTTACCATGATCAATGTTAATTTGTGCAACACTAATCTTGGCAATGTAAACTTGTAGCCAGCGAGCAAGACTTGGGCGTGCAAGTCGATACAAGTTTGCATTATTTTTAAAGGCGAGCAGCTTTTCACGATCACGAGCTGTTATTGGCGGTAAGCTGCTTTTAGGTGCTATGGCCAGAAGTTTCATCACCAGTGAATAATCAAGCTGACTAAATTCATCGGCTAGCCAGCAGCTAAGTGCTTCATAAAATTCGGCAGAGACTTGCTGTACAAATTTTTGTTGCGCTGCTTGTAAGCTCGCATCATTGAGCATCACTAAAGAATGCTCACCACTTGAGGCATCTCGATTAAAGCCAAGCTTAACGGGCGTAAAACCATTTTTTTGCCAGAAGTTAACGACATTTGAAGACGCCGCAAAACTTGTTGCGACAAAATCAATACCTGCCTGCTGAGCATAACCCTTTATTTCGTTTATCAATGCGCTTCCAAAGCCTAACCCTTGCGCACTTGGATGAACCGCGATTCTCATCACTCTTAAGTAGCGAAACTCTAGCGCTTGAGGTAACTGGCTTTGTTGCGCCAGCGATTGCGGTATTAACTGTCCTTTGAGCCTACGTTGACCGCTAACGATAGCGGGTTGAAGCGCTTTATCAACCACTTGCTCTTCAATCAACAAAGCAACAGCGACCACTTGCTGTTGAACCAACTGAACAGCAACTGAAATACTAGGATCGTCTAACAGGAGCTTTAAGTCGCTTGGCTTGGTTTGGTTTGGTAATGAGCCGTTACTAAAATCGCAAATACGTGCACTAACAATTGTTCATTCTGAGCAAGCTCATCGCCGGTAAAATAGCGATACTCAGGTGCGAAGCCTTGCTCTTTGACAGCACACACATCTAATTCGCCCAAACTCGCATTTAGCAAACAAGTCTTGAAAATTAACTGCTCAAGCGGATCATGATTTGCCCAACGAATAGGTTCGTTTAAAGTCAACGTTTTTACTTGCAGGCCTTTAGCTGACAGCATAGGAATGAACTTGCCAGTAAACCCTTTACCTGCCCCCTCATAGCCATGAATAGTTGAACTAAAAACGATACGGTGATGCTGCGCCACTAACTTATTGAGCAGATATACCGGAATTCCTGCTGCTTCATCAATCAACAATAAGTCAGGGTTAGATTTAGAATGATATTGGCTGCGCAACAGCTCATCAACGGCCATAAAGGTTAAGCAGTGTTGTCGCCAAGTAATTTGGTGATCACTAATCTGATATTTACCTTCCTGTGAATCATCTAACAACTTACGCAGTTGAGTAAAATAAACGCCTAGTGCCATTTTATGTGGTGCGGTAATGACGATATTAAGCGCTCGCTCACTGGCAAAAAACAGTTGCGCGGTGGCAAGTGCTAAAGCGGTGGATTTTCCTCGTCCTCGATCGGCGGTTAACACTAAAGGTTTGTTGCGCCCGCCTGTTAATACTTTTTCGATATATTTTACTGCAATTAACTGTTCCGCAGTCGCTTGTGCTGTTATGGCTGGTAACAGAGCATCTGACGGCAGCCCCGCTTCTCTTGCTTCTCTTGCTGCTGGGAATTGATGAGATGATTCTGTTTTTGCATTGCAAAATACTGTGCTTTCATCTTTTAAATATCGCCCAAAGACCGTTCGTTCAGTTTGGCTTTGGTAAACATGATAAATACCTTGTTGATCAGCAACATATGCTTTAAGTCGCTCAAGAAAGTTAGAAGTAGTAACTTGCTCAGCTTCATCAACATTTGACTCATCGCTAAGCCAAATATACATAATGCCACCCGCGACAAGCGTGCCACTTAACGCGGCGAACGCATCTAGGTTAAATGCAGGGTCGGCAAAAAAAATAGCGTGGTTTTCACGCCCTAGGTGGTGGCGATATGTTTTGCTCGAAATAAAGTTAATTTCCGGCTCACCAGCACTTTCAACCTTATTGAAGGCGCGCCACTGCGCGCAGAAGATATCACTTAACGGTTCACTTGCTGCTTCGCAAAATATTGCGCCAAGCTCAGCTAGACCGGTCGGACCAGTTGGTTCAGCTTGTTTAGCCTCGTTAATCTTCTCTGAGAGTTGGCCTTGAATTTGATTCTGAGTTTGAGTCTGGTTACAAGTGTGATGCCTGAAATACCAATCTACCGCCCAGGAAAAACTGCCGGACAAAAAAATTGCACCGCGATGACGAGCGTCAAGCAAGCCAGCGCTGAATTCGGTAAAACCTTTGGAGATAGAAGTTTCTAACATTAACTTGATAACAAAAATATCTAGGCAGTTGATAAATAAGTTTAATTTACTAGTACTTATTTAAATCGTGAAAAGCTGACATTGTAATCTAAACTTAAATCTATGTACTAGCGGCTAGTAATAAAACTTAGATCATAAGTGGGCACTTACACTTACGTTTTACTATTTAATCTAGATCAAGTTTTGTTCGCTCAACTTTTATTAGACTGATTGCATATTCAATCCAAGGGCACAGGTTATGAATATCGACACTAACTCTCAAGAGCAAGCGCTTGAAAAAAAATACGAGCGTAACCTTTTCATTTTTATTGCTGTTTTTCTCGGTCCCATTTTGGCTGTGATGATAGTCGGCGGTTATGGCTTTATCGTCTGGATATCACAAATTTTAACTGGGCCGCCAACTTCCTAAGCTCCCATTCTTAGCACTTTCACAAATAACGCTGAGCTGCAATTTAGAGTGAATGGTGATGGAACAAGTTGCTAATCGAGCACGTCGACAACTGTTAAAAGGTCGATTTAAAGCTCAAGTAGAAAAAGCCCCAATACGCTTGCCGTGGACAGCTAGTGAAGCGGTTTTTACCGCGACCTGCACACAATGCAATAAGTGTGTTGAACACTGTGAAACACAAGTTATCAAACGCGACCGTATGGGCTTTCCATTTATTGATTTTAGTCAAGCGGAATGTACCTTTTGTGGTGAATGTGAGCGCCAGTGCGACCAGCCGTTATTCATCGCGCAAGCACATCGCGAAGCCAATCGACCATGGCTGGCCGACATTGAAATCAACAGCACCTGTTTAGCGACTAACCAAATTTACTGCCAAAGCTGTCGCGATATTTGTGACAGCCGCGCCATCAGCTTTCAGTTTATTACCAGCGCAATTCCCGTACCCGTTATTAAGAACGACGATTGCACGCTCTGTGGCGCTTGCATTTCCACCTGCCCGCAAAAAGCAATTGCCATCAACCAAAATACTAACAGTGCTGGTTATTCAGCATCTCAATTTGAGGAGCTCAATCATGAGCCAATCCAACGCTAATCACCAGCAAGCTAACAACCAACAAGCAAATGACCAACAGACAGCTCAGGCCAGCGAATACCATATCGCCAGTTTTGTTGCACAAGCACCACCACAGTTGGTTGAAGCATTAAGCCATTTTGTTAATAGCTACCAAGGCTGTGAGGTTCATGGCCATAGCGAACAAGGAAAAATCGTTTTTACCGTTGAGGCCAGTAGCCAAAAGGCTATCGCCAAAATCGTGGATCAAATCCGTCTAACCGACGAGTTTTTAAGCATTTCGCCGGTTTACCACCAATTTCTCACTGAGCCACAAGCGCCAGTAACAACCGAGGTGAACTAAGATGACACTAAATCGCCGAGAATTTATTAAAGCTAATGCCGTTGCAGCCGCTGCTGCAGTAGCCGGGGTTTCCATACCTGCACAAGCTTCCAACTTAATCACTGCCAGTGATATCACCAAAATCAAATGGGACAAAGCTCCTTGCCGTTTTTGCGGTACAGGTTGTAGCGTCAATGTTGGTGTGATGGACGGTCAAGTAGTAGCTACCCATGGTGATATTAAATCGCCAGTAAATAAAGGGCTGAACTGTGTTAAGGGGTATTTCTTATCCAAGATTATGTACGGTAAAGATCGCTTAACTACACCACTACTTCGCATGAAAAACGGTAAGTACGATAAAAATGGTGAGTTTACCCCGATTACGTGGGATCAGGCATTCGATGTGATGGAAGAAAAAGCAAAGCAAACACTGAAAGATGTTGGCCCAACTGGCGTTGGCATGTTTGGCTCTGGCCAATGGACAGTGCATGAAGGCTATGCTGCTTCGAAACTGATGAAAGCTGGCTTTCGTTCAAACAACATTGACCCGAATGCTCGTCACTGTATGGCCTCTGCGGTTGCAGGCTTTATGCGTACCTTTGGTATTGATGAACCAATGGGTTGTTATGATGACATTGAAGCTACAGATGCTATGGTGCTATGGGGCTCCAACATGGCGGAAATGCACCCGATTTTATGGACCCGTATAACGGATCGTCGCTTAAGTGCACCACATGTTAAGGTGGCTGTGCTATCAACATTTGAACATCGCAGCTTTGATTTGGCCGATAACGGTATGATTTTCGTACCGCAAACCGATCTTGCCATCTTGAATTTTATTGCTAATTACATCATCCAAAATAACAAAGTGAATCATGACTTTGTTAACAAGCACACCAAATTCGCCATGGGCAACCAAGATATTGGCTACGGTTTACGCCCTGAGCACGTGCTAGAGAGAAAAGCTAAGAACAATACCAAAGCGGGTGGTTCAAAACCAATTTCATTTGATGAGTACGCTAAGTTTGTCAGCAAGTACACCCTAGAGTATGCGTCAGAGCTTTCTCATGTACCAAAAGACAAGCTCATTGAACTGGCTGAGCTCTATGCCGATCCAAATCGTAAAGTGTGTTCTTTCTGGACCATGGGCTTTAACCAACACACTCGTGGTGTGTGGGCCAACAACATGATTTACAACATTCATTTATTGACGGGTAAAATCTCTACGCCGGGTAATAGTCCATTTTCATTAACTGGCCAACCATCTGCTTGCGGCACCGCGCGTGAAGTGGGTACTTTCGCCCACCGTTTACCGGCAGACATGGTAGTGAAGAACCCAAAACATCGCGCAATTGCTGAGAAGAAATGGAAACTGCCAAAAGATGTTATTCCACCTAAGCCTGGTTACCATGCCGTACTGCAAAACCGCATGCTTAAAGATGGCAAACTCAATTTCTATTGGGTGCAATGTAACAACAATATGCAAGCAGCTGCCAACATCAATGAAGAAGGTTATCCAGGTTATCGCAACCCGAAAAACTTTATTGTTGTCTCGGATCCCTATCCAACCGTGACGGCGCAAGCTGCTGACTTAATTTTACCAACTGCAATGTGGGTAGAAAAAGAAGGTGCGTACGGTAACGCTGAGCGCCGCACGCAAGCTTGGTATCAAATGGTAGAAGCGCCAGAAGGTGCGAAGTCTGATTTATGGCAACTCGTTGAGTTTTCAAAGCGCTTTAAAACCGACGATGTGTGGGAAAAGAAAACCTTAGATAAGAACCCAAGCTACAAAGGCAAGACTTTGTTTGAAGTTCTGTTTGCCAATGGCCAAGTCAACAAATACACACTAAGCGAAGTGCCTGACGACCGATTGAATCAAGAAGCTCGTGATTTTGGCTTCTACATTCAAAAAGGACTGTTTGAAGAGTACGCTTCGTTTGGTCGTGGTAAAGCGCATGACTTAGCTCCTTATGATAGATACCACCAAGAGCGCGGTTTGCGCTGGCCTGTGGTAGACGGAAAAGAAACCTTATGGCGCTTTAAAGAAGGCTCAGATCCTTACGTTAAACCAGGCTCAGGTTTTGAGTTCTATGGTAAGCCAGACGGCAAAGCGATTATTTTTGCCCTGCCTTATGAGCCAGCCGCGGAAGTCCCAGATAAAGAATACGATTTGTGGCTATCGACAGGCCGTGTGCTTGAACATTGGCATTCTGGCTCGATGACACAACGTGTACCTGAGCTTTATCAATCGATGCCAGACGCCTTAGTTTATATGCACCCAGACGATGCTAAAAAGCGTGGTCTGCGCCGAGGAGATGCCGTGAAAATTGTTTCTCGTCGAGGTGAAGTGGAAACCCGAGTTGAAACCCGAGGCCGTAACAAACCGCCAATTGGCTTAGTGTTTATGCCTTGGTTTGACGCCAGCCGCCTAACGAACAAAGTGACACTTGATGCCACCGACCCTATCTCTAAAGAAACCGACTTTAAAAAATGCGCGGTTCGCATTGAGAAAGCATAAGGAGCAAAATTATGAAAAAACTCATTATCTGTTGTTTATCTGTGCTGCTTAGCTCGCTCGGTGCGCAAGCCATAGCTAATGAAGATGACAATATCGCCACGCTAAGACACAGCACTGCCATTGACACACAAGAGTCAACCAAGAAAATTCCAAATGTAATTAATAGCGATATTAAACAAACACGTAATTACCCGATGCAGCCGCCGGTTATTCCGCACACCACGCGTAATTACGAAGTGAATCTAAATAGTAATAAGTGTATGTCTTGCCACAGCCGCGAGCGCACTCAAGACTCACAAGCTCCGATGGTTAGTGTCACTCACTTTATGGATAGAGAAGGAAACTTCTTGGCCGAGCTGTCACCGCGTCGCTATTTCTGTAATCAATGCCATGTTAATCAATTAGATGCTAAGCCACTTATTGATAATAGCTTTGTTGATATGCACACACTCACCTCGCAGAAAGTTAATAGCGGCGAGCAAAAATAGGAGATGTTAGATGAAAGATATCCTAGTAAAAGCATGGCAGACGATTAGAAAGCCAAGCGTTCATTACAGTTTAGGCTTTCTAACACTCGGTGGTTTTATCGCTGGTATTATCTTCTGGGGTGGTTTTAACACTGCCCTTGAAGCGACGAATACCGAAACATTCTGTATTTCATGCCATGAAATGGAAGACAATGTTTATGAAGAGCTAAAAACGACCATCCACTTTACTAACCGCTCAGGTGTTAGAGCCACTTGTCCAGATTGTCATGTACCGCATAACTGGACAGATAAAATTGCTCGTAAGATGCAGGCTTCAAAAGAAGTATGGGGCAAAATATTTGGTACCATTAACACCCGTGAGAAATTTTTGGCAAATCGCAAACGCTTATCTGAACACGAATGGGCAAGATTAAAAGCGAACGATTCGCTTGAGTGTCGAAACTGCCATAATTTCGATTACATGGACTTTAGCGTGCAAAGTCAGCGCGCCGCGCAAATGCATTCAACCTCATTGGCCAGTGGCGAAAAAACCTGTATTGACTGCCACAAAGGGATCGCGCATCGCCTGCCAGATATGCAAGGAGTCGAAGGCTGGTAGTTGCTAAACAAACGCTTGGCAAGCTTTTACTAACTAAGACAGAGGGCTTTTACGAAAACAGTATAGTGCTAACAAATTAACAAACCTTTTCATTTTTATTTGAAAAAGCCAAATTTGTTGCCTATGTTCAAATTAATGCCGACCATGCTGATTTTTAAGGCATTGTCGGCTTTTTTATGTCTGTTAACTACTGCCAATGGGTGAGATAAAGATGACTTATCGTGACAGCAAGCAAGCACAGCACAAAGCCGATTTACCAGACTACGAAAAAGACTTAGCGAGCAATGAGCAATCAATTAAAGAGTCAAAAGTACGTAAACGCATTGACGAATTACTCGAAGAGAAACGCCTAAAGCAACTTTTGGATAACTCAGATGACTGGGAGGTTTAATCGATAACTCGCGCAATATCGAAGATAGATGGTTAGCAAACACCAGCGCTTTGCAGTATGGTTAAGCTATCTTCAACAACAAAAACAACTTCAACATGAAAAAACTTCTATTAGCTGCAAGCATTGCTGTTGCTTGCTCATCATTGCAAACTGCCGTAGCAAATACGAGCTCGTTTAAAGCAGACGTCGCCGATATGGCAAGCGAGATTGAACCACAAGTGATCAAGTGGCGCCGTCATTTCCATCAACATCCTGAACTCTCTAATCGTGAATTCGAAACAGCTAAAACTATCGCTAAGTACTTAACTGAGCTTGGTTTAGATGTGCAAACAGGCATCGCAAAAACAGGTGTAGTTGCCGTACTTGATTCTGGTAAACCTGGCCCAGTAGTTGCGCTACGCGCCGATATTGACGGCTTACCAGTAACAGAAGCGACAGGTTTACCTTTCGAGTCGAAAGTCAAAGCGGTGCATGAAGGCAAAGATGTTGGAGTAATGCATGCGTGTGGTCACGATACTCATATTGCGATGCTAATGGGCGCGGCCAAAATACTTACTGAGAAGAAAGACCAATTAACCGGTAAAGTGAAGTTTATCTTCCAACCGGCTGAAGAAGGCGCACCACGCGGTGAAGTTGGCGGTGCCGAAGTGATGGTTAAAGAAGGCGTACTCAAAAACCCAGATGTCGATGTTATTTTTGGCTTGCACATTAGTTCTGGTCAAGATGTCGGCACCGTAGAATACAAAGAAGAAGGCATTATGGCAGCGGTTGACCCATACCGCATCGTCATCAAGGGCCAGCAGTCACATGGTGCCTACCCTTGGTTAAGCGCTGATCCTATTGTTTCGGCTGCGCAAGTAATTATGGGCTTACAAACCATTGTTAGCCGCGAAGTTAAGCTTATTGACAGCGCAGCCGTTGTCACTGTTGGTATGATTAACGGCGGTAATCGCTCGAACATCATTCCAAGCGAAGTTGAGTTGGTCGGCACCATTCGCAGCTTAAACCCAGATATTCGTGAGCATATTCACGAAGCCGTGCATCGCAAAGCAACCAATATTGCGGCGAGTATGAATACCACTGCAGAAGTAACGTTACCACTAGATTACAGCTACCCAATCACTTACAACGATCCAAAACTTATGCAAACTATGCTGCCAACTTTAGTCGCCACCGCTGGCGAAGGTAATGCTGTAGCAACCAAAGCTGTAACAGGTGCTGAAGACTTTTCTTTCTTCCAAGAAAAAGTGCCGGGATTGTATTTATTCGTTGGTGGCAAAAGCCGTGATATTCCAGAAGATGAAGCACCGGGTCACCATACGCCAGAGTTTAAAATTGACGAAAGCGGCATGAAGTTAGGTGTTAAACTACTAACGAACTTAACATTTGACTATATGCAAATGAATTAAGGCTAGGTAAATTAAACTTAAGCAAATTAAGTACAAATGAACTAAAAGCCCTTTCTGCCAGTAGTATAATTGCATTCTACATTACGAAATTTATGCTACTGGCTTATCACTTTCATTGTGGTAATCCAGCATGCTAACTTGCTAAAATAAGCTCAACCATTAATTGCTGTTATCATTATGACTTTCCTAGAAAAAATTCGTTGTTTATTTACTTTTGGCCAAGGGGTTGCCCTGTCACTACCTGAATTTGATGATGCCAGCGATCCCATCGCCCTATTTGACACTTGGTTTAATGATGCCAATAAATCTGGGATCTTATTACCTGAAGCAGTCTCGGTAAGCACTTGTAGTAAAGATGGCCAGCCAAGCTCACGTATGGTGCTAATGAAGTCTTTCGACGAGCGAGGCTTCGTGTTCTACACCAACTATGGCAGTCGCAAAAGCCATGAGCTTGAAGACAATCAAAAGGTCGCCTTGTTATTACACTGGAATGTATTACAACGCCAAGTGCGTATTGAAGGTACTGTTGAAAAGACTACGCTGGAAGAATCAGCCAATTACTTCAACAGCCGCGACCGTGGCAGTAAAGTGGGCGCATGGGCATCAAAACAAAGTCAACAACTCACTCACCCCAATGAGCTTAAAGAACGCGTAAAGCAGTTTGAACAAGAGTTTTCAGGTAAAGACGTTCCACACCCTGAGTTCTGGGGCGGTTGGCGCGTAAAACCACACTACATGGAATTTTGGCAAGGCCGTACAAGCCGCTTACACGACAGACTGTGCTTTGAAAAAAATGACCAAACGAACAACGACTGGCAAACGTTTAAGCTACACCCTTAGCCTCTAGCAAAAAGCATAATACATAAAAAAGCCCAAGCCCTAAGCAGTATTGCGTGGGGCTTGGGCTTTTTGTTTATTAATTATCAGCTTAGCTCATAGAGCTAGTTACTTTAACCGACAAGTGCTAACAGAATACCTGCGGCAACTGCTGAGCCAAGTACACCTGCTACATTTGGTCCCATCGCATGCATTAGCAAGAAGTTGTGTGGGTTTGCTTCCAAACCTACCTTATTCGCCACACGTGCTGCCATCGGTACCGCAGAAACACCCGCTGCACCAATCAGTGGGTTAATCGGATCTTTCGACAGCTTATTCATTAGTTTCGCCATCAATACGCCTGACGCTGTGCCAATCGAGAATGCCACCGCACCTAAGGCTAAAATACCTAAAGTTTCTACATTTAAGAAAGCATCTGCACTTAGCTTCGAACCAACACCTAAACCTAAGAAAATCGTAACGATATTGATCAACTCATTTTGCGCGGTTGAGCTTAAGCGATCTACCACACCTGATTCACGCATCAAATTACCTAAACAGAACATACCAACCAGTGGCGTTGCTGCTGGCAAGAAGAAAATCGCCATTAACAGTACTGCCAGCGGGAAGATAATCTTCTCTATTTTGGTCACGTGACGCATTTGAGCCATTTCAATTTTGCGCTCTTCTTCGTTAGTGAATAGCTTCATAATTGGCGGCTGAATAATTGGCACAAGCGCCATGTATGAATAAGCTGCAACGGCAATCGCACCTAATAGCTCAGGCGCTAATTTAGACGCTAAGAAGATCGCCGTAGGACCATCAGCACCACCAATGATGGCAATGGCAGAAGCATCTTGTAGCGAAAACTCGAATCCAGGAATGGCGTTTAAGGCAATCGCACCAAACAAGGTAGCAAAAATACCGAACTGCGCAGCAGCACCTAAGAACAATGTTTTAGGGTTAGCGATTAGCGCACCGAAGTCGGTCATTGCACCAACGCCCATAAAGATCAGAAGCGGAAAGATACCCGTGTCGATCCCTGCATAATAAACATAGTGCAGTAGGCCACCAACTTCAGAGAAGCCAGCGACAGGGATATTGGTTAAAATCGCGCCAAAGCCCATAGGTAAAAGCAGCAGCGGCTCGAAGTTTCTGGCAATTGCTAAATACAATAAGCCACAACCAACGAGCATCATAACGATCTGGCCAACTTCAAAGTTGGCAAGACCTGTGGACATCCAGAGTGTTTGTAACTGCTCCATGTTATGCCCCTATGATAAGCTCAGTAACACGTCGCCAACAGCAACAGAGTCACCTTCACGAACATTTAAGCTAACAACCGTACCACCTGTTACTGCGCGTACTTCGGTTTCCATTTTCATTGCTTCCATGATGATAACCACATCACCTTCCGCCACTTCTTGGCCTTCGCTAACCAAGACTTTGAAAATATTACCCGCAAGTGGTGCATTCAGCGTTTCTTCGGCAGAAACTGATGCGCTTTGCTTAATTGCAGCATCTGTTGCCGAGGCAGGGGCCGAACTTGGCGCTACCGAGGTAACACTGCCGCTTGGGCCAACAACTACTTCATAAACTTTACCATCCACCGCAACGGAATAGTTTTCAGTAGCACCCGTGCTGCTAGCTGCGGCTGCTGGCGCCGCTTTCGGCGCTGCATCGGCTTTACTAGGTGCTGGTTCAAAAGCATCTGGATTATTGCGATTTTCTAAGAACTTCAAACCGATTTGCGGGAACAACGCATAAGTAAGCACGTCATCAATAACATCGTCTGCTAAATCAATGCTTTTCTCTTTAGCTAACTGTTCTAGTTCTGCCGTCAATTTATCCACTTCTGGATCGAGCAGATCTGCAGGTCGGCAAGTAATGGCGTCACTACCATCAAGCACGCGTGCCTGCAGCTCAGCATTAACCTCTGCTGCCGTTGCACCGTATTCGCCTTTTAATACACCTGTGGTTTCTTTGGTGATGGTTTTGTAGCGCTCGCCAGTCAATACATTCAGCACCGATTGAGTACCTACAATTTGCGAGGTTGGGGTAACTAGCGGAATATAACCTAAGTCTTTACGAACTTTAGGAATTTCGGTTAGTACTTCGTCTAAACGATCAGCTGCACCCTGCTCTCGTAATTGATTTTCCATATTGGTTAGCATACCGCCTGGCACTTGAGCTAATAGAATTCGTGCATCAACGCCCTTCAAACTACCTTCAAACTTGGCATACTTTTCACGAACATCACGGAAATATGTTGCCACTTCTGCCAGCTTGTTCATGTCTAAGCCTGTGTCTCGCGGCGAACCTTCTACTGCCGACACAATGGTTTCTGTTGGTGAGTGACCGTAAGTCATACTCATTGACGATATTGAAGTATCAATAACATCAATGTCAGCATCTATCGCCTTCATATGAGTCGCAACACTTAAGCCAGTGGTAGCGTGGCAATGTAATGAAATTGGCAGCGCAACGGTTTCTTTTAATTTGGTAATGAGCTCTTCTGCATAGTAAGGCTTGAGCAGACCTGCCATGTCTTTAATACATAGCGAGTGCGCGCCCATATCTTCAAGTTGCTTGGCCATTGTTAACCAACCATCAAGCGTGTGTACAGGGCTTTCAGTGAAGCTCAGTGTGCCTTGGGCATGAGCACCTACTTTAACTGCCGCTTTGATCGCTGTTTGTAAGTTGCGAACATCGTTCATCGCATCAAAAATACGGAAAACATCAACACCATTAATGTGTGCACGTTCAACGAACTTTTCCACCACATCGTCAGCGTAGTGGCGATAACCTAGAATATTTTGTCCGCGAAATAGCATTTGTTGCTTGGTATTTGGCATCGCTTTTTTCAGCTCGCGAATGCGATGCCAAGGATCTTCACCTAAGTAGCGAATACACGCATCAAACGTTGCACCGCCCCATGATTCAATCGACCAAAAGCCTACTTCATCTAACACTGGAGCGATCGGCAACATATCTTCTAAACGAAGTCGGGTTGCTAACAGGGACTGATGTCCATCTCTTAGTACAAGCTCTGTGATACCTAATGGTTTTGTCATGACCATGCTCCTATCTATTCTTTATTATGCTTTTGGCGGTATTGTGAAACAGCGGCTGAAATAGCCGCTACAACTGAAGGTGAGACACCATCATTAGCCGCAGATTTTTTAACTGGTGGGCGAGTAACGGCCGGTGCTACAGGGTCGGGAAACTTATTTGCAAGTGGTGCTAATACGGTATTAATGATCACCACAAGAATGCCAAGAAAGGCGAAAACAAACACCATACCAGCAAGCATCAGTGTGCCCGCTTCAATAAACAATTGGCTGAGTGATTCCATTTGTTACTCTCTTATTATTTTCTTTGTCTGGCTAGAATAATCACTCCAATATTGAAAATGCAATCAAGAAATAGCCATTTAAGATAAAAAAAAAGATGTCAATAGCTCAAATCATCATTTTCACTATTCATTCATAATATTTTGATATTTATGCAGCCAAAAAACAGCAAAAACAATTTTTGTATACAATATTTTTTATCTAAATATTTTAATTTCACTGACTTACAATGAAATTGTATACAATATTGATAAAAAAGCTGTCTATACAATTATGCAGTTTTTTCGTTGATTGAAGATGATCTTCATACTTTTTAGCCTAGCTCGACGATGATGAATAGCAAGAAAACCCCATTACACTCAATCTCACCATGATGGGTTCAAATACTCTCATTCGAAGATCGATTTTGTTGTTAAGTTTAAAAGAGGAAGTGAAGCTAAACTATCGAGTTATCCGATACCAATTAATTAATTTAATTGGCATTAGTTATTGGAGAGACCAAAGTGTCCATAAGGCGCTTCATAAAGCACATTGACGACAATTGATGATGTGTTAGCGATTATCAGGTAGTCGGTAGTTGGGGTTACAAGGTTTCTAGCAAGTGAAGCTTAATATAGCCACTTTGATTTTATTTCAGGCTACCCGGCTAAGCCTTTGGGCAACTGCAACAAAGTCCTGAGCATCTACTAGATTTGCTAAGAACTTTTTACAGGCGAAAAAAAACCAGTCAAAAGACTGGTTTCTTAGATGTGGCACTCTTGATTGCTGTAGCACTGGCAGGAGGCTAACCTCAGACCGCCTGGTTCGTAGCCACTTTACTTTTATATCAGGCTATCCAGCTAAGCCTTTTCGCAACTGCAACAAAATCCTTATCATCTACTAGATTTGCGAAGAACTTTCTACAGACAAAAAAACCAGTCAGATGACTGGTTTCTTAGATGTGGCACTCTTGATTGCTGTAGCACTGGCAAGAGCCTAACCTACGACCACCTGGTTCGTAGCCACTTTACTTTTATATCAGGCTATCCAACTAAGCCTTTGGGCAACTGCAACAAAATCCTTATCATCTACGAGATTTGCGAAGAACTTTTTACAGGCGAAAAAAAACCAGTCAAAAGACTGGTTTCTTAGATGTGGCGGACGCGGCAGGAGTCGAACCTGCGACCGCCTGGTTCGTAGCCAGGTACTCTATCCAGCTGAGCTACGCGTCCGCGGTCAATCGATATTTTATATCCTGAGGTAAGGATAGCGAACCAGTTCGTAGCCATCTAAGTCAAAGTATACTGCCTATCAAGCTGAACTCTGTGTTCACAGTTAATCGTTATTTTATATCCCGAGGTAAGGATAGTATTTATTGCTTAACCACTTTAAAGAAAGTGGCGGACGCGGCAGGAGTCGAACCTGCGACCGCCTGGTTCGTAGCCAGGTACTCTATCCAGCTGAGCTACGCGTCCGCAATAAAAGTATTATTAATTTATTTAACCAGCCTTAATATTAGCTGTTTTTCTATGCTTAACCAGTTGTTAAAATTGTTGCCACTTTCGAGAAAGTGGCGGACGCGGCAGGAGTCGAACCTGCGACCGCCTGGTTCGTAGCCAGGTACTCTATCCAGCTGAGCTACGCGTCCGCATAATTAACAGTTTTACATCTTAGTTAACGTAGATGCCATTAAGAAATAATGGCGGTGAGAGAGGGATTTGAACCCTCGATACGGCTACAAACCGTATACTCCCTTAGCAGGGGAGCGCCTTCAGCCACTCGGCCATCTCACCAGTGGCTGCGAATATTAATGATTCTGAAAAATAAGTCAAACAGTTTTTTAAACTTTTTATTTCGTTTGCTCACAATTAATACAACACGTCGATATTTAGGGCAAAAACGTGATTAATTGAGCAATTTTTTGATGAATTAAGTTTGTTTTTAACATCAGCCCAGCAGCTAATATTGCCCGAATTAAAAAAGGCTACCTGCAAGGTAGCCTTTCAAAACTATAAATAAATGTTCATTTATTCAACTTTACTCATATCACCACCTTTAATGATAGAGAAATCTTTCAGTTTGAAATATTTCTTCACCACTTTATGCAGCTGCTCTGGTGTTAATGACGCAAGTTGCTGTTCATATTTTTTATCGAACTGCATGCTCTTGTTGTAATACAAGTTGCCATTTAATTTAGCGACTAACTCTCTATCTTGTGAGCGACTAACGCGCTTACCTTGCAATAGGCCTGATTTAGCTGCTTCTACTTCTTCAGCAGTGAAACCATCTTTAATTAAACGCTCAAGCTCTTCTTTGAAGCCCACTTCCACTTTCGCTAAGTTTTGCGGTGCACAAATAGCATATGCGCCCATTGAGGCACGAGCGTCATTGCTGCTCATACGAACAAACGAGCCAGCTCCGTAACTTAAACCGTCTTTTTGGCGCAAACGAGTTGCTAAGCGGCTATTTAGGAATCCACCACCGAAAATGTAGTTTGCTAGCTCAAGTGCTGGCGCATCTTTACTGTTAACCCCTACCGGCAAAGTAGTTGAAGCAACAAATACGGCATTTTCTTTATCTGGTGTATTAAAGCTTTGATCTTTACTTGGTTGCTTGTGGTAAGGATGGGTAATGCGTTCGTAAGCTTGATCCGAAGCCCAACCGCCGAATAAGTCGTTTAACGCTTTAACCACGACCATTTCGTCAAAATCACCAATAACACTAACTTGCATGCTGTTAGCGCCGTAGAACTGCTTATGGAAGGCTTGTAAGTCAGCTAACTTCACTGTCTTTAAGTTTGCTAACTGTTCTTCCATCGTTGCGATATAACGCGGATGTGACGCGTCAAATGGGTTTTGACGACGCGAGAATTCTCTAAACACAATAGCTTGCGGGTCTTGCAGTTGTTGCTCTATATCAACTTCGGTTGTTGAAACAAGTTGCTCGAACTCTTTGGCATCAAACGAAGGCTGTTTTAACACTTGTGCCATTAGCTTTAAGGCAGGTACTAAATTCGCTTTAACCGTTTCTAAACGTGCTGAAGCACCTTCAGCATCACCGCCAATAACCGCATTGGTTTTCAGCTTATCAAACTCATCTTTAAGCTGCTCTCGTGTGAACGTCGTGGTACCACGCATCAACATGCTACCCGTTAAGTCACCAATTAAGCCCTTACTTTGCAATGAATCCAAGTCGCCCATCTGAGTCGCTACGCGAACAACAACAGACTCACCACGTGTTTTCTTCGCCAATAACGCCACTTTAATTCCACTGTCTAACGTCACCATCTTAGTGCGACTATCGATATTATCGTGGCTCGGGTCGAATGCTTCACCTTGAGCGATATTTTCACGACCTTTGTAGCCTTCTAACATCGCAGCAACGCTTTCAACTTGAGGAATTTCAACGCGCTCAGGTTTATCGGTTGGAATGTAACGACCTACCGTACGGTTGTTTTGCACGAAATAAGTATCTGCAACGCGCTTAACATCAGCCGTTGTCACTTTTTCAATGCGGTCACGGTTTAAGAACAGCAAACGCCAATCACCCATGCCAACCCATTCGCTTAACCCTAAAGCAATACGCTCAGACGAGTTAAAAGTCAGCTCTATTTCTTTCAAAAGAGTGCGTTTTGCACGTTCAACTTCTTCGTCAGTAAATGGTTGCTCCACGGTCTGCTCAATCGTTTTTAGCAACTCCGCTTGAGTAACTGCTAAATCTTGATCTTTGTCTACTTGCGCAAAATACAAAGCAACGCCAGGCTCTTCCCACTGGAAGTTAAAACCAAATGCGCGGCTAGCGAGCTTTTTCTCAACTAATGCTTTGTGCAAACGACCTGTTGCTGCTGCACCAAAGATTTCGGCGGCAACATCTAACGCGGCAAAGTCTTCATGTGAACCGGCAGGCACTTTGTAAACACTGCCAACAAGTTGTACATCGCCAACGCGACGCACTGTCACTTGACGCTCGCCGTCTTGGGCAGGGTCTAATGTGTATAACGGCTCAATAACACGTGTTGGTTTAGGAATCACGCCAAAGTACTTATCAACCAGCTTGATCATGCTGTCGTTATCAAACTTACCAGCAACAATTAACGTGGCGTTGTCAGGTTGGTAGTACTTTTTATAGAAAGCTTTTAATCGGTCAATGGAAACATTTTCTAAATCAGCGCGAGCGCCAATCGTCGACTTACCATAGTTGTGCCACTCAAAGGCACTTGCCATGGTGCGTTGTAGCGTCACACGGAATGGGCTGTTTTCACCGCGCTCGAACTCATTGCGTACAACAGTCATTTCGCTGTCTAAATCTTCTTTCGCAATGAACGAGTTAACCATGCGATCCGCTTCCATATCTAACGCCCAATTGATGTTTTCAGGCGTTGCGGTGAACGTTTCGAAGTAATTCGTACGGTCTGTCCAAGTTGTACCATTAGGACGCGCACCATGAGCGCTTAATTCAGCGGGAATATCTTTGTGACGAGGTGTTCCTTTAAACACTAAGTGCTCAAGTAGGTGAGCCATACCGGTTTCGCCGTAGTTTTCGTGTTTAGAGCCAACATGATAGGTCACATTAACTGTCACAGTTTCCTTCGTTTGATCAGGAAATAGCAAAACTTGTAAGCCATTGTCTAAGTGGTATTCAGTGATACCTTCAATGCTGGTGATTTCATTAGCGGCAGATGCTGACCAAGAAATCGCACTCAAACTGCTACAGACTACAGAAGCAACCAGCCAGCGTTTGGTGGGTTGGGTTAAGAACATCCCGTTCTCCTTGTTGTTTTTATAGAAATTAACATCAATTTAACAATGTAAAGGAAATCGACATGGTTGGAAATAAAAAGGCAAAAAAAAGGCCAGCAAAATGCTGACCTTATTTGTATCAATTCTTCTCAAGTTCTACATTAGAACTGGTTGCCAGAAGGCTCTGAATCGCCTTTCTCAGCTTGTATGCGCATATAGATTTCTTCACGATGCACAGAAACTTCTTTCGGTGCGTTTACACCAATACGTACTTGATTACCTTTAACACCTAGTACTGTGACAGTTACGTCGTCACCAATCATCAAGGTTTCACCGACACGGCGAGTTAATATTAACATTCTTCGATTCCTTTAAGTATGAATTGAGATCCACTAATTTTTTTAAGCTAGTTTTTGGTCAATGACCTTATCTAAGTTAGTCTAAATTTTAAATTTATCCATAAAAACAATGGTTAAAAATAGATAACTTAGTTCGACGAATCTAAACCGAATCCGCTATGCAGTATTTGAGCTGCTTGAACCAGATTAGTTTCATCAATTACAACAGAACATGATATTTCTGAGGTTGAAATTAATTCAATATCAATTTCAGCAGACGCGAGCAGTGCGACAATTTTGCCAACCACTTTGGTGTGACTATTTAGGCCAATACCAACTGCTGATATTTTAGCAACTGATTCGCGGCTGCGGATAGTACCAAATTTGTTAAACATTGTAATCTCTTGTAGTGCATTTCTCGCATACTCTAGTTTGTCTCTATTCAGTGTAAACAAGAGCTGCTTAGCGAGTGATGACTCACCCACTAACTGCACCATATCAAGTTCAACATTGGCTTTTTCAAGGCAGTCAAAGATTGATGAAACCGCATTATCAGCGACATCAGTTAAGCAAATTAGTGCCTGTTGTTGGTCATGCACAACACTAGACACAGGATTATTGCTTTGGCTTTCAGCTAATGCTTGGCTTTTTGGCAACACAAGTGTCCCCTCCCCTTGGCTAAAACTGCTTAATACACGAATTGGCATCTGATGCCTAAACGCATATTCCACTGCGCGATTTTGCAACACCTTGGCACCTAAACTCGCCATCACCAGCATTTCATCAAAACTTAAGCTGGCGATACGTTGTGCTTTCTCCACAATCCGCGGGTCAGCACTATAAACGCCATCAACATCGGTAAAGATCTGTGCTTCTGCTGCTTTTAACGCTACCGCTAAGGCAACCGCGCTGGTATCTGAACCACCACGGCCAAGGGTCGTAACATTGTGTTCAACGTCTTGCCCCTGAAAGCCAGCTACAACAATGACTTGCTCTTGCGAAAGTGCCTGCGTTAAGCGCTTAGTATCAATTGACTGAATGCGAGCCGCACCAAAACGATTATCAGTTTGAATACCCACTTGATGAGCTAATAAAGAGATAGCGGAAATGCCGCGTTGCACTAAGGCGATGGCCAGTAATGAAATGCTGACTTGTTCACCCGAGGAAAGCAGCATATCGAGCTCTCGGCTAGCAGGTGTCGCATCTAATTGTCGTGCCATTGCCAACAAACGATTAGTTTCGCCTGCCATGGCTGATAGCACGACAACAACCTGATGCCCTTGCCTTACCGTGGTGATGATATTTTCTGCGACCGCTTCAATACGCGAAAGGGAACCTACCGAGGTTCCCCCATATTTCTGAACGATAATCGCCATGTAAAATTACAGTGAACGAATTAGCCCAATTTTTCAGTTAGCCACGGCTGAACTGACGCTAGCGCAGCGGCAATATTTTCAGGTTGGCTACCACCGGCTTGCGCCATATCTGGACGACCACCACCTTTACCACCAACTTGCTGTGCCACCATGTTGACTAACTCGCCCGCTTTCACTTGGCCAGTCAAATCTTTGGTCACACCAGCAATTAGGCCAACTTTGTCACCATTAGCGGTTGCTAGCATGATAATACCTGAGCCCATTTTCACTTTGAGCTCGTCAACCATGCCACGTAGAGCTTTAGATTCAACACCGTCTAAATCGGCAATCAATGCTTTAACACCATTGATATCAACCGCCTGGCTAACTAAGTCACCACTAGCTGCTGATGCTAATTGCTGTTTAAGTTGTGCAATTTCTTTCTCAAGCTGCTTAGCGCGTGAAATCATTTGCTCAACTTTGCCTGTTGTACCGGCAACGTCAGACTTCACCATTGAGGCGATGGTTGCTAGCGTATCAGCTTGGCTATCAATAAAGGTCAAAGCCGCCTCTGCGGTTACCGCTTCTATACGGCGAACACCGGCAGCAATACCTGATTCAGAAGTAATTTTTAACAGGCCAATATCACCAGTGCGATCAACGTGAACACCACCACACAATTCTGTTGAGAATTCACCAAGGGTTACTACGCGTACTTCGTCATCGTACTTCTCACCAAACAGTGCCATCGCACCTTTTTCTTTGGCTTCATCAATTTGCATTAACTCAGTTTCACGTTTTACGTTGCGACGAATTTCGCTGTTCACCATATGCTCAATTTGGCTTAACTCGTCTGAAGTCACCGCTTCAAAGTGTGAGAAGTCAAAGCGTAGCTTTTCAGGGTCAACCAATGAACCTTTTTGCGTCACATGCTCACCAAGCACCTTGCGCAGTGCTGCATGAAGAATATGTGTTGCGGTATGGTTTTTAACAATATTCTCACGACGTGCGACATCAATCTCTGCTTTCACACGGCGGTTAAGGCCAATCGCAATTTGTGCAGTGCCGTGGTGTGCAAAGGCATTACCCACTTTGACGGTGTCAGTAACTTCAAATGTACCGCCGTCTAAATGTAATACACCTGTGTCACCGACTTGACCACCTGATTCGGCGTAGAATGGCGTGTTGTCCAATACAACTACCCCTTTATCGCCCGGTGCTAATTCAACAACCGATTCGCCTTCTTTGAAAAGCTCAACCACAGTACTTGAGTACTCGTGGTTCGTGTAACCTTTAAACTGAGTCAGTTTTTCAGACTTAAGCTGTTCGTTGTAGTCAGTGCCGAATTGGCTGGCTTGCTGCGCGCGCTCACGTTGCAAGCCCATGGCAACATCAAAACCATTGTGATCAATACGCAGTTGGCGTTCACGCGCGATATCTGCCGTTAAATCCGCTGGGAAACCGTAAGTGTCATATAGCTTGAATACATCGTCACCATTGATCACATCACCTGTCATATTCGCGATAATGTCTTCTAGTAGCGCCATACCACGGTCAAGAGTGCGACCAAATTGCTCTTCTTCAATGCGTAGCATTTTTTCAACAACCGCTTGCTGTTGAACCAGCTCAGGATAAGCTTCACCCATTTGCTCAATTAACGCCGCCACTAGTTTATGAAAGAAGAAATCTTTTGCACCTAGCTTGTGACCATGACGAATTGCACGGCGAATAATACGGCGCAGCACATAACCACGGCCTTCATTCGATGGCATTACGCCATCAGCAATCATAAAGCTACATGAACGAATGTGATCGGCAATTACACGCAATGATTTATTTTCTAAGTCGTCACATGCTAGCAAGTTAGCAGCAGCGCCGATTAAACCTTGGAAAATGTCAATTTCGTAGTTGCTGTGCACGTCTTGCATGATCGCAGAGATACGCTCTAAACCCATACCGGTATCTACCGATGGCTTAGGTAAAGGCTCCATCGTGCCGTCAGCATGGCGGTTAAACTGCATGAAAACTAGGTTCCAGATCTCAATGAAGCGGTCGCCATCTTCTTCAGGTGAACCCGGAGGGCCACCCCAAATGTGCTCACCGTGATCGTAGAAAATTTCAGAGCACGGACCACATGGGCCAGTATCACCCATTGACCAGAAGTTATCTGAGTCGTATTGCTTAGCGCCATGCTTGTCGCCAATGCGAATAATTTTTTCTGCTGGCACGCCGACTTCTTTGTTCCAGATATCAAACGCTTCTTGGTCAGTTTCGTATACGGTTACTAACAGCTTTTCTGTTGGTAATGCCAGTACCTCAGTCAAGAACTGCCACGCGTACTTAATCGCGTCTTGCTTAAAGTAATCACCAAAGCTGAAGTTACCTAACATTTCAAAGAAAGTGTGGTGACGTGCGGTATAACCGACGTTTTCCAAGTCATTGTGTTTACCACCAGCGCGAACACAGCGCTGTGACGAGGTAGCGCGCGTATAGCTACGCTTTTCTGCGCCTAAGAAAACATCTTTAAATGGCACCATACCGGCGTTTGTAAACAACAAGGTGGCATCGTTGCCCGGCACCAATGAGGCACTTTGAACAATTTGATGTTGTTTGGAGGCAAAGTAATTTAAAAATGCTTTGCGAATCTCAGCACTACTTCTAATCATGGTTTTTCCAACACTTTCGGTTAATTTGCATTCAATGCCGTTAAGCACTCGTCCATCGAGAAGCCACGGTATTGTAAAAATCGTAATCGCTTGGCTTTGTCTTTTTGATCTTCTATGGGTGTTTCACCAAATCGCTTGCGGTAGGCTTGCTCTGCTTGGGTGTACCAATCGACATTCAACTCGTCTAGTACACTTGTGTAGATATCGCTATTGACCCCTTTTAGCATGAGCTCTTGACGAATCGCATTCCAGCCATAACCTCGGCTTACTTTGTTGCGAATAACGCTCTCGGCAAAACGGATGTTTGACAAGTAATCTTCATCGAGTAAGAAGTTGATCACTTGTTTGATATCGTCAGATGAATAGGCCTTCTTGCTTAGCTTTTGCGTTAACTCTTTAGTCGAGTGTTCTCGGCGCGATAATAGCCCGATGGCGGAGTGTAAAACGTCTTTGTTCAAAAAATATAAAAGCCAGACAAATAATAGTCGGTATTCTACCTAAACCAATGAAGATGTGTAGTGGTTTTTGCTTTGCATTTGCTGAGTTTTAGCGGCAATTGGCGATTCCTGTGCAAATCTGTATGGAATCGCCAAACTCAAATGAAAATGAATATTTTTTCAGGCCGGTTGATAACTTATTTATAGGCTGCAATCAGTGTTTTTAGCCAGCGCTCTTCGGTAATAAAGTTCCAAGAAAGGGCTTTGTATTCTTGCGCGACACCGGCTTTTAAAATATCGGCTTCGCTCTTGCCAGCGCTAAGCTGCGCTTTCACTTGTTGGCTTGTATCGATCATCATGGCGACAAACTCTTTCATGCCCGCTTTGTCTGTCAAATTGCCATGACCTGGAATTATAACCACATCATCGGGAAAGTTGTTAACCATGTAACTCACATTGGCAATGTAACCATCGACGGAGCCACCACCATTGGTGTCTACGTAGGGAAAGCGCCCTTCAAAAAATAAGTCACCTGTATGCAACACATTAGCATTTTTAAAATACACAATAGTATCGCTGTCAGTATGTCCTTTCGGCAAATGCGTTAGTTGCACTTCTTCATTCGCTAAATGAATCGTTACGCCTTTATCGTAAGTGACCACAGGTAAGGCATCTTTGGTTAAGCTGTCATTGCTTTTTAGTCGATTGCGAACATTGTGGTGGGCAAAAATCGGCGCTTTATGTGAAAAGTAACTGTTACTGCCCGTATGATCACCGTGGTAATGCGTGTTGATAACGTATTTTAGATCTTGATCAACAATCGCCTTCATTGCATTTTCAATCTTTTCTGCCAGCGGGGCAAATTTGTCATCCACCAACAATAAGCCTTCACCCGTGGCTAACACGCCAATGTTACCACCTGGGCCGGTCAGCATATAAACATCGCCCGCCGCTTTACTGGTTTCAATTTTGACGTCACTAAAGTCGCGTGCGGAAACAGTAAAACTTGTTGTCGCGGCTAATAATATTAAAGAAAGTTTTTTTAACATTTGTTGTTCTTCTTCATGTAAGCAGAATGTTAATCAAACTGTATAAAATAACCGCTTGTTTGTACAGAACGGTACAAAATTTAGCACCAATAAAATGTAAAAATCATGATCTAGTCATTTGATTAACCCGAACTCCTTGAGTATGTTAAGAGCTTGAAGCTGATAAATGGATGAAAAGCTAACTAGCAAGGAAGTAGCAAAAACAATTATTAGTCAACTGGCGATTATAAGTAGAGATACCTCGATGAATTTTTTATCCAAAAGTATTCTTTGGAAATTACTATTACCCACCATTAGCTTTTTTCTCTTTGTTATTATCGGCTTTGCCGTATTGCTCCCCAATACGCTCAGCAATAATACCCAAAGTGAAACAGTCGACGGCGCAGTACTTACCGCCCAACAATTTAAGAAATTACGTACCTACTACTCAAAAAATATCGTCCAATCTGTCATAAACCCTGATAGCCCGATCAAAGCATCCACTGAACACAAAGACAAAACTGGCGTGATTCCTGTGCCTGCCACTTTCTTACATGATGTGAGCTATGAAATGAGTAGTGAAGACACGCAGTTCTCACTGATCAGTCCATACCCTTTTGCTAACCGCAGTGGTCGCACACTTGATGACTTTAATAAAAAAGCGTGGGAGTTTTTAACTAAAAACCCTGATCAAGCCTACTCAGAATTAACCAAAGTAAACGGTAAACAGATAATGCGCGTCGGCGTCGCTGATAAACTGACCGCGCAAAACTGTGTGAATTGTCACAACAGTCACCCGGATTCACCCAAAACTGACTGGCAGCTAGGCGATGTACGCGGCATCTTAGAGATGAGCATCGACATTAGTGAACAACGCGCCGCTGATAATAAGCTGGCTTGGATTATCATAGGTACCCTGCTGCTGTTACTAGTGATTGTCGTTGTTGTGGTCAACATCAGCTTCTCACGCTTTATTCAGCAAAAAGTGAAATCAATTACCACAGCCGTTGATAACGTTGTTGATGGCGACTTAACCACAGAGTTAGATCACCAACAATCAGAAGATGAGCTAGCGGTTATCATGAAATCAGTGAACCGTATTACTCAGCAGTACAAACAAACCATCGAGCTCATTAGTGATTCAGCGAACCAGCTCAAAGACAAGGCTGGCGATCTGAGCACTATTACTTCAGAAGCAAAAGACGGTACTGAGCGTCAATCGCACTTAACCGCAGAAACCGAGCAATCAATGACGGCCATGTTAGACACGGTTAGTGAGGTAATTAACAATTCAACACAGGCAAGTGAAGCAGCCCAAACAGCGCAATCGGCAACTCAACAGGGGCAAAGCGTTGTAGATAATTCAGTGTCAGTCATTGAGCAAATGTCAGAACAAGCGGAAGCTGCAATGGCGATTATTAATCAACTACAAACTAACGTAGAAAAAATTGGTACGGTTTCCAGTGTTATTGGCTCTATCGCCGAGCAAACCAACTTACTTGCGTTAAACGCCGCGATTGAAGCTGCTCGCGCTGGTGAGCAAGGTCGAGGCTTTGCGGTTGTTGCCGATGAAGTACGTGCACTTGCCAGTAAAACCATGAACTCTACCGGTGAAATTGACAACATCATCAATCAGCTACAAAACACCACTGAAACCATGGTCAGTACAATGACCACCAATAATGAGCAAGCAACAACGGCAGTTGAGCAAATTCAAGAAACCAAGCACTCATTATTGAAAATTGGTGAGCAGGTTGATGATATTTCCGATGTAAACCAAAGCATTAAGCAATCAACGGAAACACAGACTTTGGCAGCGAGCAGTGTTAATGACAACATTTCGCAAATTGCTGAAATCTCACAAAGTGTTGAGCAAGGTACACTGCAAATTTCAAACAGCGCTAGCCAGTTAAACGAGCTTGCTGAGCAGATGCATCAACTATGTCAGAAGTTTAAAACACGCTAACAGTTAATCTGCTAAGCAAACAAAAAGGCCGTAAGCTAGATTATCACTAGCTTACGGCCTTTTTTATTTTGGTATTCTAAATGTTAGGCAACTGATTAGGCGCAGTGCATAATGCAGCTCCATAGTTAATCAAACGCCAGCCCTAATTGTGCTGTCTGCTCTTCAGGTGCTTGTAAGCCGATATGAATACCTAGTAGTCGTACTGGTTTACCCTGCCCACGATGCAGCGCTTCTTTTAAGAGTTTATTGAGTAGAGGCAAACTAATTTCATGGCTTTTCTGATCTTTGGTGGTTTGCACAAAATCATTAAATTTTACTTTCACGCCCAACTTATTCATGCCTGAACTAGCGAGGTATTTTTCTGAACGGCGATAAAGCTCAGGCAATAATTTTTGTTCTAAGATTTGGCTAAGTTCGTTAAAATCGTTGATATCATATTCAAAGGTACGCTCAACTCCCACGGATTTTCGCACCCGCGATATCTGTACTTCACGCTCATCGATACCATGGCTGCGCGCCCAGAGTACCCGGCCATATTTGCCAAATTGACTGATCAGATAGGCTTCTTCAGAGCGACGAATATCGCCGCAAGTGTTAAAACCCAGTTTACTGAGCTTTTCCGAAGTAACCTTTCCGACACCGGGAATTTTACGTAGCGATAAATTTTCTAAAAAATCCCAAATATCATCTGGGGCTATAGTGCACTGGCCATTAGGCTTATTCAGATCGGAAGCAATTTTGGCAACAAACTTTAGTGGCGAAATACCAGCAGACGCGGTTAATCCGGTTGCCTTAACAATTTCTTGGCGAATTTCTTGGGCAACTAAGGTGGCAGAGCCTTGATGTAATGTCGAATGAGATAGATCTAAGTATGCTTCATCAAGCGACAATGGCTCGATTTTGTCAGTATAGCGCTCAAAGATACTGCGAATAATTTCGCTGGTTTCTTTGTACACTTGCATTCGCCCCGGCACGACAACTAAGTCTGGGCACTTCTTACGAGCCAGCGCAACCGGCATTGCCGAGCTAACCCCGTATTGGCGAGCAATATAGTTACAGGTTGACAGCACGCCCCGACGATCAGATTTACCACCAACCGCAACAGGCTTATTCGCTAACGCTGGGTTATCTCTGATCTCGACCGACACATAAAAGGCATCCATATCTATATGGGCAATTTTTCTTTGCATCGTTACCTTAAAACTCTGCCTAACAAATACTGAATACTATTCAAACCTAGCCGCTAGTTTATCAATCATTGCTAGCAACCAGGTGGATCTCGTCCTCTTTTTTACATTGAACAAAATTGCTAAGAACATAAAAAAAGAGCTTAACTGTATATTAATACAGTTAAGCCCATTCTAAAACTTAAAACTCACTATTTTATGCTGGCGCTAATTGATCCTTAAAAAAGGAAAGTCATTCAGCCCGTCAAAGCCGAGCGTTGAGTAACAACCAAATTGATTTTTACACTGACTATTCGGTAACCGAGAGCCCAACGCTTTGGCAGGGCGTCGATAGAGAACTAGTTGCTCGGTTAGCACCTCTTCTATCGGTGGCGAAGTAATAGTAATAACTTCAGTTTCATCTGTTGGCCATACTAAGCTGCCATTTTCATTTTTCATCAAGGGTTGGTTAGCGAGCGCTAAGGAAAGGTCAGGAAAGCTTTCCGCAGTAATAGGCTGTGATGTCTGTATTTGCTCAATCACGGCCGGCATATCTCGGTGGTTGTCTTGATAAGATTTGGCTAAATACTTGTCTGCCTTTTCTAAATCATGCAAACCAAAATCTTTACTTAGATAGGCAATGCCGAGTAAAAAATTGGCGTTCTTATAATCCTTTCCAGCAGCCGTTTCTAAGTAACGAACACCTTTGTTTAAATCTTTGAAACTGGCGTCACTAAGATAAACTAGCCCAGCTTTATAGTGAGCGGCAATATCGCCGCCTTTTGCTGCTTTCTTGTAATAATGCAGTGCTTTTTTGATATTGACTTCCGTACCATAGCCCGCTTGATACAGTTGACCCAATAGGCTCATAGCGCCCGCATGACCGCGCGTTGCCGCTGCTTGATATTGTTTAAAATACTCAGCACAAGTGTCGGTATTACATTCAATTAATTAACTCGACTTGGCTTGAAATGCCAGAGTACAAATAACGATTAACACTAAACTTAACTTATTCACATTTTTTCCCTTCTTAGTTAGCCTTCCTAGTTGGAAATACCCTTTAACCATACTAAAAATTGAAAAAACAACAAGATCACTAAAGCCCTGTGTGATTGATGGCCGATTATTTGTGATCAGCAAAGATGTTCTGGCTATTCGACGGGGACAAAAAAGGCCGCAAATACGGCCCCTTAGAGATTACTTTGTGTATTACTTACAGCGTTTTAATATCAATGCTGTTTTTCGTCATAGCGGCTTTGCGCTCTCGCTCTTGACGCTTTTCGCAAGGGTTATCACAGTTACAGGCTTTGTCGATCCCTAATGAGCCTAAACCACCGCAGCTGCCCGCCAATGACTTTTGTTGGAAGATATAGCCCACCGCCATGCCAGCAACGACTAACAAAAAGAAACCAAGCGTAATTAAAAATAATGTCATAATAATTCCAAGCTAACCCAAGCAATCGGTTGTGCCCAATAGCCCAGTATGTCTCACTGAACTATTTCACTCTTAAAAACGGTGCGATTTTACCGCATTTGTTACATCAACACCATGTTCAGCGTTATCGCGCTTATAACAATTTACCAGCGTAAGTATTTAAAACCGACTAACAAAAGCAATCTAACAGCCTAACCGACTAGTTTACTTGCCGACTACTTTAAAAACGGCATAAATTTCTTGGTATTGATCTCTTCAAAACCCTTATCAGTTTTACTGATCATCATTACCGCTAAATCATGTTGCTCAGCAAAAGCTAGGCCCTTTTCTGGCCCCATCACCATAATGGCTGTCGATAAGCCGTCTGCCGTCATTGAAGATGGATGAATCACAGTCACAGACACTAAACGATGATCAATCGGCTTGCCCGTTTTAGGGTTAATAATATGCGAGTAACGCTTATCATCCACTTCAATATAGTTGCGGTAATCACCAGAGGTGGCTACGGCGTTATCTTGCGGTACGATCACTTGATGCACGCTACGCTCTGTGGTGATTGGCTTTTCAACAGCGATATGCCACAAGGTACCATTGGCTTTAAAACCCTTGAGACGCATCTCACCACCAATTTCCACCAAGTAATTTTGAATGCCTTTGCCTTCAAGTAAATCAGCAACAACGTCAACACCCCAACCTTTGGCAATGGTGGATAAATCTATATATACATCTGCTTGCGTTTTCGCTAAGCCTTGTTCGGTCAATACCAACTTCTCTAACCCAATACGGGCAAATGCTGCAGCCTGCTCTTCTACTGACGGCACTTTTTCAGGTTTTAAGTCGGGACCAAAGCCCCATATGTTAACTAATGGCCCGACGGTAACGTTAAGCATGCCATCGGTGATATCACCTAATCGTAGCGCTTCGGTAACAACGGTTCTAAAGCCTGTTGAAATTGCTGTTGGCTTACTACCTTGGCTATTGTTGAATACTGTGATTTCAGAGTCTTGCTGATACGTAGACATCTGGTTATTCACTTCCACTAAAGCAGCATCTATATCTTGTTGCAGCAATGTTAGATCATACTGGTCTTGCTTAGCCACAACTTTGATATTGTAAGTCGTGCCCATAGTGCGGCCTTGCAAATGAAATTCCTGTTTAGCGTCTTCTGACGGCGCAGGAAAACAGCCAGCGAGTAGCAAGGTAAATGCTGATACAAGCAAAGTTGTTATAACAAGCTTAAACTTCATTTTATAAACCCTAAAATATGTCGATTGATACAAAAAGAGCGGCTAATGCCGCTCTTTATCAGGTTGCCAACTCGAATAATCGCTAGCGAACCTTGGAAAATATCTTAACCACCGAAGTCGTCAAGTAAGATATTTTCATCTTCCACACCAAGATCTTTCAGCATGCCGATAACCGCTGCATTCATCATTGGTGGACCACACATGTAGTACTCACAATCTTCAGGTGCTTCATGATCACGTAAGTAGTTTTCATAAAGAACGTTGTGAATAAAGCCAGTCATACCATCCCAGTTATCTTCTGGTTGCGGATCTGACAAGGCAACATGCCAGTCAAAGTTTTCGTTTTCAGCCGCTAAGCCATTGAAATCATCTTCATAGAACATTTCACGTAATGAACGCGCACCGTACCAGAAAGAGATCTTACGCTTAGAGTTAAGACGCTTAAGCTGATCGAAAATGTGAGAGCGCATTGGCGCCATACCAGCACCACCACCGATAAATACCATCTCGTTGTCAGTGTCTTTCGCGAAGAATTCACCGAATGGACCTGAGATAGTCACTTTATCGCCAGCTTTTAAGCTCCAAATAAACGATGACATTTTACCCGCAGGTAAAGATAGGTTATTAGGCGGCGGCGTAGCGATACGCACGTTCAACATAATAATACCTTCTTCTTCTGGGTAGTTCGCCATTGAGTAGGCACGAAGCGTGTCTGTATCAACTTTCGATTCGATATCGAAGAAGCCAAAACGCTCCCAGTCACCACGATATTCTTCTGGAATATCGAAGTCTTTGTATTTCACGTGATGCGCTGGTGCTTCAATTTGAATGTAACCACCGGCACGGAAAGGTACAGACTCACCATCAGGGATCGCTAGCTTAAGCTCCTTGATGAAGGTTGCTTTGTTGTCGTTAGAAACAACAGTACATTCCCACTGCTGAACACCGAAGATTTCTTCTTCAAGTTCAATGTCCATGTCTTGCTTAACCGCAACCTGACATGATAAACGACAGCCTTCTTTCGCTTCACGCTTAGTAATGTGACCTAATTCAGTTGGTAGAATATCGCCACCACCTGAGTGAACGTGTACACGACACTGGCCACAAGTACCACCGCCACCACACGCTGACGGTACGAAAATACCTTGGTCAGCTAATACGCCCAGAAGTTTGCCACCAGCACCTGCTGTTACCGCTTTTTCTGGGTCACCGTTAATTGAGATGGTTACGTCGCCCGTTGATACTAACTTAGATTTGGCAAATAAAATTACCAAAACAAGTGCAACAACAATTGCTGTAAACATCGATACGCCGAGAATAATTTCCATCGACTTTTCCTTAGCACTTATCTTGAGAAGGCTTAGCTAAACGCTTCACCTTCTGCATTAATCTTATTACAACGAAATACCACCGAAAGATAGAAAGCCGAAAGCCATCAATCCAGCGGTAATAAACGTGATACCCAAACCTTTAAGGCCGTCTGGCACATCAGAGTACTTCATTTTCTCGCGTAAGCCCGCAAGTAAAACAATCGCTAATGCCCAACCAATACCTGAACCGATACCGTAAACTACAGACTCACCTAAGGTTAGGTTCTTGGCAACCATAAAAGATACGGCACCAAAAATCGCACAGTTAACTGTAATTAACGGTAGGAAGATACCTAACGCGTTGTATAACGGCGGGAAGTACTTATCTAAAACCATCTCTAGAATTTGTACTAGTGCCGCGATCACACCGATAAAGGTAATAAATGATAAGAAGCTTAAGTCGATAGACTCAGTTGGGTCAGTAATACCCAACACTGCATCTAATGCACCCGGAGCCAAGATTGCTTGGTAGATAATTTGGTTCGCAGGAACCGCAATACCTAGTACCACAACTACCGCTACACCAAGACCAATCGCCGTGCTAACTTTCTTGGATACCGCTAGGAAAGTACACATCCCAAGGAAGAAAGATAACGCAATGTTCTCGATGAAGATTGTTTTAACTAAAAGTGATAAATAATGTTCCATCGTGCTTAGTCCTTCTCAACCTGCTCTGGTTTCCACTGGCGAATTGCCCAGATGATTAAACCAATAATGAAGAATGACGAGAATGGTAGTACTAACAAACCGTTCGCTTGGTACCAACCACCGTTTTGAATTAATGGTAGGATTTCAATACCAAATAACGTACCGAAACCTAATAATTCACGGAAGAAAGCAACTGATACTAGGATAAAGCCGTAACCTAAACCGTTACCGATACCATCCATAAAGCTCACGCCAGGCTTTTCTTTCATCGCGAAAGCTTCAGCACGGCCCATCACGATACAGTTAGTAATAATCAAACCAACGAATACCGAAAGTTCTTTCGATAATTGGTATGAGAATGCTTTTAGTACCTGATCAACCACGATTACCAATGACGCGATAATCGCCATTTGTACGATAATACGTACACTTGATGGAATGTGGTTACGGATAATAGAGATAAATAAGTTAGAAAATGCCGTTACGAAAACAACCGCTAAGGTCATTACTAACGCATTTGCCATTGAGCTAGTTACCGCTAACGCAGAACAAATACCTAATACCTGTAAGGCAATTGGGTTGTTGTCTACGATCGGGGTAGTTAATACCTTTTTAGCTTCAGAAGCCATTAGTTAAGCCCTCCGCGATTTTTCTTGATGTAAGGCAAGTAGCCTTCTTCACCAAACCAGAATTGCAGTGTGCGTGTTACGCCGTTACTGGTTAATGTCGCACCAGATAACGCATCAACACCGTGCATGTCGCCAGATTTAGCACCACCTTTTACAAGGTTCGCTTTAACAACATCACCTTCGCCGTAAATTTTCTTACCTGGCCACATAGCGATCCACTTAGGGTTCATTACTTCCGCACCTAGGCCCGGAGTTTCTTTGTGATCAGAGTAAATTACGTTTTTCACTGTGTTTAAGTCAGCTTCTAGACCAACGTAACCAAACATTAAGTCCCATAAACCAGAACCTACGATTGGTAGTACCACAGTTTCAACTTCACCAGCACCGTTACGCACTAAGTAAACAACTGCATCGTGTGAACGACGGTTGATACCTGCCATATCATTTTCAGGCTTGTCTGATTTTTGCGCATCACGAGAGTTACGACGCTCGTCAAATAACTCAGGGTTACCGTCAATATAGTCACCTGAATCAAGGTCAATCATTTTCGCTTCCACGAATTGATCGAACGTGCTGTTCACTGAGCTCTTATTCACCGTCTCTGGCAAAATGCCAGCGGCTTCTAAGATCTTAGTTTGTTGATCAAGTGCTTTGTTGTCGATTTGCTTTTGTTTTAAGCCAACCGCTGCTGTTGATACAACCGCCGCACAAACAATACATACCGCTAAAACGAAGCCGACCGTTTTGCCAAAAGTTTCTTTATTAGCTGACACGTGCGATCCTCCGTTTAACATTGGCTTGCACTACAAAGTAGTCAAATAATGGCGCGAATAAGTTAGCAAATAAAATCGCTAGCATCATACCTTCAGGGAACGCTGGATTAACTACACGCACTAGTACAACCATGACGCCAACTAACGCACCGAACCAGTATTTACCCGTATTGGTAAATGACATAGTTACTGGGTCTGTTGCCATAAACATCATACCGAACGCGAAACCACCAACGACTAAGTGCCAGTACCAAGGCATTGCAAACATAGCATTAGTATCGCTACCAATCATGTTAAATAGCGTTGCTGTTACCGCCATGCCTAGGAATACACTTAGTACGATACGCCATGAGGCAATACCTTTGTAAAGAATGTATGCACCACCCACTAAAATAGCGGCAGTAGACACTTCACCCATAGAGCCAGGAATAAAGCCCCAGAATGCGTCGAACCATGCTTGGTTCATGCTGTAGTCAATTGCGCCTACTTGTGCTGCTGCGCCCGCTGCTAAGTACGTCGCACCAGAGAAACCATCAACAGCAACCCATACTGCGTCACCTGAGATTTCCGCAGGGTAAGCGAAGAATAAGAAAGCACGCCCCGCTAATGCTGGGTTTAAGAAGTTTTTACCTGTACCACCGAAGATTTCTTTAGCGATGACAACACCAAAAGTAATACCGATAGCCACTTGCCACAATGGAATTGAAGCTGGCAAAATCAAGGCGAATAGAATTGAAGTAACGAAGAAACCTTCGTTTACTTCGTGCTTACGCACTGCCGCGAATAACACTTCCCAAAAACCACCAACGATGAACGTTGTTGCGTAGATTGGTAGGAAGAAACACGCGCCGTACAGCATCATAGTAAACCAGCCAGCGTTTGCTGTTAGCTCACCACCTAGCATTTGGAATAAACCAACTTGCCATGAGTCAGGTAATGCATAACCTGCTTGTAATGCTTCAACGGCTTGGAAACCGATGTTGTACATACCAAAGAACATTGCAGGGAAAACCGCTAACCACACAGTGATCATAATGCGCTTTAAGTCGATGCTGTCACGAATGTGAGTTTTGCCTTTGGTGACGTAACCAGGGGTAAATAAACCCGTCGCTACGGCTTCATATAGGGCAAACCACTTCTCGTGTTTACCGCCTTTTTCAAAATGCGGCTCAATATCTTCAATAAACGTTTTTAAGCCCATGTCTAACCTTCCTTCTCAATCGTCGTCAGGCAGTCACGAAGTAATACGCCGTAATCTGTTTTGCCTGGGCAAACAAATGTACATAACGCTAAATCTTCTTCGTCTAGCTCTAGCGCACCCAACTGCTGTGCACTGTCAGTATCACCCGCGGCTAAATCGCGTAGTAATAAGGTCGGTAAAATGTCTAACGGCATAACACGCTCATAGTTACCAATTGGCACCATGGCACGGCTTGAACCATTAGTGGTGGTTGTCATGTTAAACAACTTACCTTTAAAGAAGTGAGACATGTAAGCGCGAGTAACCGAGAACTTGTTCGGACCTGGGTACATGTAACCGATGAATTCTTTTTCACGACCTTCAAGTAAAGCAACAACTTGGTTGTGGTAACGACCTAAGTAACCGTGAACGGTTTTTGCTGTTTGACCTTGTAGTAAAGAGCCAGACACTAAACGTACTTCACCGTCAGTGGTTTCACCAGCAGCTAACTCATTGATGTTAGCACCCAGTACAGTGCGCACTAAGCTAGGCTGTTTTGCCGCAGGGCCAGCGAAAGAAACAACGCGGTTACTGTTTAGTTGACCTGTAGTGAATAACTGACCAAAAGCGATAACGTCTTGGTAGTTTAAGTGCCAAACAAACTTGTCAGCACCAACAGGCTTAAGGAAGTGAATATGAGTACCAACAAGGCCTGCAGGGTGTTTACCGGCAAATTCGGTAACCACTTCGTTAGCATTCGTTGGAATATTAGCGCCAGGAGCTTTTGATACGAACACTTCGCCTTCAGTTAAGCGGCTAAGTACCACTAAACCTTGTTTGAACGCTTCTGTTTGCTCGTTAATAATAACTTCTGGGTTCGCTGCTAATGGATTGGTATCCATGGCACTAACGAAAATTGCTGCCGGTACAGAATCAATCGCAGGGATTTTACTGTATGGACGTGTACGCAATGCTGTCCATAAACCTGAGTTGACTAGGTTAGCAACAACATCTTCGCGTGCAATTGACGCAAGTTCATTAGCTGAGTAGCTGTTGAAGGTTTCTTGCTCATCGCCATCCTTCTCTTCATTGAGAGTGATAACAACGGATTGCAAAACACGCTTCTCGCCACGGTTAATCTCGGTAACAACACCGGCTGCTTGAGCTGTGAATTTAACGCCAGGGTTCTTTTTATCTTCAAAAAGTACCTGACCTTTTTTAACACGGTCGCCTACTTTGACGTGCATAGTAGGGCGCATGCCCACAAACTCTTCACCCAATGTTGCAACGGTTTTGATGGACGGACCATCATGGATTACTTGCTGGGGAGCACCCTGTACAGGAACATCCAGACCTTTTTTGATTGTAATCATAAACACTTGCACTACTTTGACGGGAGTATAAAAACCAGCTAACAATAATCTTGCTAAGCACGCTTATCGTTAAGTGATTTCAGTGTATTTCAGTGGTTTCACAGCCTTTGCATCGACTACCCGACGAAAATCAATAGATTATCAGCAGATAATTTCAACAAAAGTTATTAGCCACCAGACTTAAGTTAAAAATTTCAGCGGCGAATTTTAGCACGAAAAAAGAGTATTATGCTATCCGCGCTCGTCACTTTTCGTAACAAATATACGTAAACAACGGCCGACTCAGGTTAAATTCTAGTCAAGATATTAAAATATGCTGCCCATAAAAAAACCAGCTAATGAAATAGCTGGTTTTTTCAAACACTTAAAATATAGGTAATTAACTCAGATGGTTAATCTCAGCCAATGGGCTAACATCTGCGTCGTAATCAACACCCTCAACCCCAAAACCGAATAGTTTCAAGAATTCTTGGTGATAACCCACATAGTCGGTTAGCTCGTCAATGGTCTCTGTTTCAACTTTATCCCAAATGGCTTGCACGCGATCTTGCACGCTATCTTCTAGCTCTTTGTAGTTCTGGCTTAAGCGGCCAGCCTCATCTAAACGTAGTGAGTCACCGTACAGATTCTCACGGAAAAGATCTTGAATCTGTTCAATGCAGCCCTGGTAGCTGCCATCGCCTTTCATCACTTTAAACATCGCTGAGATATAAAGCGGCATAATTGGAATTGCAGAACTCGCTTGCGTAACAACAGCGTTTAGTGAGGTTACGTAAGCTTGACCAGCTAGGCTCGCTGTCGACGTATTAATCGCTTTGGCAGCGCGATCTAAGTCTTCTTTCGCTTTACCTATAGTGGCATGCCCGTAGATTGGCCAAGTTAATTTTTTACCGATGTAGGTGTAAGCAGTTGTTTTGAAGCCTTCGGCTAACACACCAGCATCGCCTAATGCCTTGATCCACAGTTCCCAGTCAGCACCGCCCATGACGTCAATGGTACCTTGAATTTCAGCATCATTCGCTTGTTCTACCGTAACCTCGTCAACGACGCGTTTTGACGTGTTTAAGTTCTTAGTCGTCACTGTTTCGCCAATTGGCTTTAACGTTGAAGAGTATACTTCGCCCGTATCAGGATCTGTTCTACGCGGCGATGCGAGTGAGTAAATCACTAAATCTACTTGGCCTAAATCTGCTTTAATTGTTTCAATGGTTTTCGCTTTAATTTCGTGAGAAAACGCATCACCATTAATATTTTTTGACCATAAACCCGCTTCATCTGCCGCTTTTTGAAAAGCCGCAGTATTGTACCAACCAGCACTGGCTGTTTTCTTTTCTGTTGGTGGTTTTTCAAAAAATACGCCTAAGGTTTTTGCACCATTGCCAAATGCTGCGGTAATGCGCGACGCTAAGCCGTAACCTGTTGAGGCGCCAATTACTAACACATTTTTTGGTTTTTGCTCAGCTTGCGTTTGACTTTTTACATAGGCGATTTGCTCTTCAACATGAGCGGCACAGCCGGTTGGGTGGGCATTTGTACAAATAAAGCCACGGATTTTCGGTTGAATAACCATAAGAAACCTTTGTTAACCTTGTTCTGATCATTATTTTTAAAATTGCTGCCTAGTGTACCTGTCTTTGCAGTAAAAGAGGTACGAGCAGCAATTTTCAATGAGTTATTTAGGACTGTTGCGTTTATCGATTGTTTAAGTATTGCTTTAACGTTGTATCGTGATATTGGCGAATAGACGCCATAAATTCACTGTATGATTGCCAAACACGCGCAAAATCTTTGTCAGCCGCAACTTGCTCGTTAATTACCTCATCAGTATGCGCTTTTAAGCCGGCCAACACTGATTCTGGCAAGGTGCGCATTTGAACGTTGTGCTTTTCAATTAACGTCTGCATTGCTGCATTATTACGGGCATTGTATTCATCTAGCGTGTCTTCATTAACGGCTCTAGCCGCAACTTCAATAATTTTTTGTAAGTCTTTTGGCAGCGCTGAAAGCGCTTTTTCATTGATCAGAAACTCTAAGCCCGTGCCCGGCTCATGCCAAATTGAAGAGTAGTAATATTCAGCCGCTTGATAAAAGCCAAAAGCTAAATCATTGTATGGGCCAACCCATTCAGTGGCATCTATCGCACCGCTTTGCAATGACGAGAATATTTCACCGCCAGTTAATGTGACTGGAATTGCACCAGCGCGTTTTAGCACTTCACCACCAAGGCCTGGAATACGCATTTTCAAGCCTTCTAAGTCTGCCATTGAATTGATTTCTTTTTTAAACCACCCTGCAAACTGTGCTCCTGAATTACCTCCAGCCAGCGGAATGATGCCGAATGGTTTGTAGAGCTCTTGCCATAGTTCAAGACCACCGCCGTGGTGTAACCAAGCGTTTAATTCGGTTGCTGTCATACCAAATGGAATAGCGCCAAAAATAGGTGACGCTGGAATTTTACCTTTCCAGTAATACGAGCCTGAGTGCCCCATTTGGACTGTACCTTGTGAAACCGCATCGAATACTTCAAATCCTGGTACTAGCTCGCCAGCGCCATAAACTTGGATGGTTAATCGGCCATCGCTCATTTCGCCAACCATAGCAGCGAATTTCTCTGGCGCAACACCTAAACCGGGAAAGTTCTTCGGCCAAGAGGTCACCATTTTCCATTGGAACGTTTGCTGCGTTGCAACGCTAGATGAGGATGCGGTTGTGGTTGCTTGCTCACCGCATCCAGCAAGTAATACCACTAACAAGATACTAGAAAAAAAATAAGAGAGAATACGCTGCATGTTTTGTCCTTGTTTTAATTTTTCATTAACCCTATGTCTGCCGTGAATTAATATTTAGCCCTAAATTAGCCATACATTATTTGAGGCAGCCAAGTTACCAAATGTGGCCAGATTGCCAAAATAATCAGCAGTAACAGTTGAATCGCAATAAACGGAATAACGCCGCGATAAATGTCTGCTGTTTTGACTACTTTATCGGCAACACCGCGCAAATAAAACAGGGCAAAGCCAAAAGGTGGCGTTAAGAAGGAGGTTTGTAGGTTAATCGCAATCATGATCCCAAGCCAAATTGGGTCTAGCCCCATCATTAATAGCACTGGCGCAACGATTGGAATGACAACAAAAGTGATTTCAATAAAATCGAGAATAAAGCCCAGTAAAAAAATCACCAACATGACGATTAATGTCGCGCCAAGCACACCACCTGGCATTTGTTGGAAAAAGCCATGCACCAGCTCTTCGCCACCGAAGCCGCGAAACACCAGTGAAAACAGGCTAGCGCCAATTAAAATCAAAAACACCATAGAGGTAATTTTAACTGTGCTGTCCATTACAGCTTGCAAGTTTGCCTTGCTTAATTGACCTTGTATCAAAGCCAATAACAAAGCGCCCATAGCGCCGACTCCCGCCGCTTCAGTGGGCGTTGCAAAACCAAATAATATTGAACCTAACACCGCAATAATCAAAAACAGTGGCGGTAACAGGGCTGTTAACATCAATCGGCTCAGCGATTGCTGCTGGTCCAATTCAGCAATATCCTCTTTGGCAACTTTCGGCGCAGCTTTAGGATTAAAAATAGCTACCGCAAGGCAATAGCCAATATAAAGCGCAACGAGCAATAACCCAGGAACTACTGCACCGGCAAAGAGCTCGCCTACCGACACAGTTTCTGGACTGAAAATCCCCATTTTTAGCTGCGCCTGCTGGTAGGCACTGGAAAGCACATCACCCAATAACACAAGTGCTATTGATGGCGGAATAATTTGTCCAAGCGTCCCTGTTGCACAAATAATACCTGTTGAGAACTTAGGATCGTAGCCGCGCTTAAGCATTGTTGGCAGTGATAGTAACCCCATAGTAACGACTGTCGCGCCCACTATACCGGTACTGGCCGCCAGCAACATTCCCACTAACGTAACCGCAATAGCTAAACCACCGTGAAAGCGCCCCATTAATAACGACATAGCCGTTAATAAGTTTTCCGCAATCTTTGCCCGCTCTAGCATAGCCCCCATAAACACGAAAAGCGGCACGGCTAGCAAGGTTTGATTGTTTATCACGCCATATAAACGGCTTGGCAGAGCACTGAGAAATAGCGGTTCAAAGACTCCAGTGGCGACGCCAAAGCCAGCAAAAATCAATGCGACACCCGCTAGTGTTATCGCAACGGGATAGCCAATGAGTAAAATCAGGCAAACGCAAACAAACATCAATAAAGGGATATAACTCATCATAGTTTATCCCCTTGGTGGCTTTGTGATTGTGTATCACTGTTGCCATCTGATTGCTCGCTTTCTGACTCTTTGCTAACCAGCGTATTTATATTTCGAATAATCTCAGCTAGCCCTTGCAAGCCAAGTGCTATGGCAAATAGCCAGAGATACGTTTTACTGAGATAAACAAACGGCAAGCCACCGGCTTCAGACGATTTCTCGGCAATGCGCCAAGACGTTAAGACGTAATCGAAACTGACAATAAATACAAAAATAACCACTGGAAGTAATAGGATTAACGTACCCATTAGGTTAACCAGCGCTTTTTGTTTGGCGGTGTAACCTTGGTAGAAAATATCTACCCGAACATGGCCATCAGCTTTTAAGGTATAGGCTGCACCTAACATGAATACTAAGCCGTGGAGATAAAGTACAGACTCTTGCATGGCAATCCAGCCAATATTGAATCCATAACGCAACACAACAATGGCAAAGGTGAGCACCACCATCAGCAAGGTTAGCCACCGAATAACCGCGCCCAAACCGACAGTTATGCGATCAATCATGGCCAAAAACACCGTTAAGCCGTTCATCTCCCCTTCTTACTCCCTATCTATTTATTTTTAATGCGAACCACCGCTTTACGCCAAAGTGCTGACAGTACTGCGTTAACAGCATCACGCATTTTGTATATTTTATAATTTTAGTAAGGCGTCGAAATTAGCTATCGACGTTTATGTCAGGTTAGTAATAACAGAAAAGAAAGGTAAAACAAACGAGATTATTGGGTTACTCGTTTGTTTTTAATTGATAAAGTTTGTCGGACATTAATGGCTTTATTTAGCGTTTGCTGCCACCAAGGCAAGCAGGTGAGAGCGGAACGTTGTCGGCGTAATAGTCTTGCCACTCCTTTTCCGTATAGGTATGCAGAGCTAAGGCGTGGATATGCTCAGACAGCTCAGTTGCGAGTACTTGATTGATCGCTCTATGGCGTTTAATTAAGCGTTCGCCTTCAAAATTCTTAGAAACAATAATCACTTTAAAATGGGATTCACTACCTGGCGCAACATTGTGTTGATGGCTTTCATTAACCACATCTAAATGCAATGGAGAGAAGGCTGAAAGCAATTTTTGCTCGATTGTTGTTGCTATATTCATATATTTTCCCTTAGTAAACAAACAATGGTAACACACTGTTTTTATTTTATTTTTCACCTTTGTTAGCGAGTACGTGTTTACTCTAAGTCTAGTTTGTCCCGCTTTAAGTGCCAACCGTTTGGTGTTTGAAATACGCCAAATACAATTAACTTACTAGCAGACAAGGCAATTTAGTTTCGCCTTTTGTCTGAGCGAACAACAGGTTGCTTTGATGCCAAGATAAAGCGCTACGGCACTACAATTTGCCGAAAGGTTAAGTTAATGCGCGGCGATTTTACGCGCTTTGTTTTGGCTATACAATGCTGCCAATAATGCTGAGTTTCGCCCGCCATCAGTAACAAACTACCGCTATTTAAAGGCACGCTCAGTTTTTCATTTTGCTCTTTGTGCTTTAGTTGAAAGTCGCGTTTCGCCCCTAGTGAAACAGAAGCGATCACAGGATTTATGCCTAATTCAGCTTCATCATCACTGTGCCAACTCACGCTATCATTGCCATCGCGGTACAAGTTAGCTAAACAGCTATTAAAAGAGCAACCGCTATAGGTCTCTACTGCCTGTTTAACTTGCGCTAAGGTCGATGTCCAAGGTAGCGCATTTAACGTCAGCCCAGAATATGTGTAAGCTTGTTGGTTGTCACCGTACCAAGCCTGTAGACGCGGGATAGTAATTTGGCGACCATAAACAAAAATATCATCCTGTCGCCACGCAAGCTCTTGGTACAGTTGATCAAAAAGCTGTTGTGCTTGTTGCATTCCATAGAACTGCGGCTCAAACGTCAGCGTTGCATTGGGGGCGGTAATGTTAATAATAAACCTCGACAACTTTCAGTTAGTCACTATGATAAGCACAAGCGTAACAACACAAACGCGACATCACGATACATTTTCACTTGGCTGATGGCTCGTGAATTTGCGACAATACTAGCACTTTTGACTAACCCAATCAGCGCAATTAGTTGCTGCTTGCTGCCACGAAATTGTCACTACATATGATGCACAGCCCATTTTTTTTCGACGATAAGCCGCTTCGCTTGTCACGCTTTCCCGTAAAACAAGTTAACCGCAGCCTACAAGCTTGGGACGCCACTGACGAATATTTATTGTCCCATTGCCAAGAGCAAAACCTACTGGCAGGCAACAAAACGGTGCTAGTTTTTAACGACAGTTTTGGCGCACTCGCCTGTAACCTTACTGATCATCAAATCTTTAGCGTCTGTGATTCTTATCTCGCTCAACAAGGCAGCCAATACAACCTAGAAGAAAACGAACTAAACATGAATAATGTTCAGTTGCTAAGCTCGTTAGATGAATTGCCAACACAGGTTGATGTTATTCTTTATCGTATTCCCAAAAGCAATGCGCTGCTGAGTTACCAGTTGAGCTTGATAGCAAATACTTATCACGCTAGCACGCCAACCTTTATTGCTGGAGCAAAAGCTAAAGATATTCACAGCTCAACGCTCAAGCTATTCGAAAAGTTTTTAGGAACTACGACCACCTCATTAGCCAAGAAAAAATCTCGACTGGTCTTTGCTCAGCTTGAGAAAACTCACAACACCTTAGCACATCAAGATTGCCAATGGTCGCTAGCACACAATGATCTAGTGATGAATATTCACAATATGGCAGGGGTGTTTTCCCGTGAGAGTTTAGATATCGGTGCACGTTTTTTACTGGAGCATTTACCTGAGGTAAAAGCGAATCAGCAGGTGGTCGATCTTGGCTGTGGTAATGGTGTTTTAGGTTTAACCCTATTAGCTCAGCAACCTGCTGCGCATATCACCTTTAAAGATGAGTCATTTATGGCGGTTGCCAGCGCCGAGCAGAACATTGCTGAAAACTTGCCAGAGCAGCTTTCACAGTGTCGGTTTAACGCCGACGACTGCCTAACAACAGAAGCAAGCAACAGCGCCGATGTAATTGTTTGCAATCCACCATTTCATCAACAGCATGCCACCACAGACCATATTGCATGGCAGATGTTTAATGATGCAAAACGCGTATTGAAACCCGGTGGCGAACTGCGCGTTATTGGCAATCGACAATTGGGTTACCATATTAAATTACAGCGGGTATTCTCGAACTGCAAAACCATTGCGAGTAATAAAAAATTCGTGGTTCTCTCGAGTATCAAACGTTAAGGAGCAATTAGTGTCTTACTTTTCAGCCATCTCTTCAGTTATTACGCATTGCTTTTCAATGAGCAGTTTGCCCAATGCCAAAGCGAGCAAAGCCGCAAAAAATAGCAGTAAAGCGGTAAAAACTAATTCCTATCGCACCATTTTAAGTGTTTCATTTGTTACTTTGCTAAGCGCCTGTGCGACACCACCCTCACAGGTTATTGTCGCGCCACAGGTAAGCCAAGCAGCCATGCCTATTTACAGCGGTGACAATATATCGTTGGCTGTAGTTGATTTACGACCAAGCAATCACTTGATTCAAATTTTGCGCAAAGACAAACCTGCTGAATTATTCTCGCCAGCGCAGTCGCTACCTGACTCCTTAAGCGCAAGCTTAAGCCAGTATCTCAATGCACAAGGGTTGAACACGCAAGGTGGCGTAACACAAATGAAAGTGTCGATTGAAAAAGCCTTGGTTAGCGTTCAACAGTCGATGGTGAAATACCAAGCCAGTAGTGAAATTCGCCTGCTAGTCAACATCAATAAAGGGGATAAAACCTACAGCCAAGTGTTGACTTCCAAAGGTAACAGCAATGGTCCTATCAAGGCCGATATCGCTGTATTGGAGCGCGATTTAAATCAGCAGCTTGGTAAGGTAATTAGTGAGCTTGCTAACAACCCAGAGCTAATTGCATTTATGCAAAACAACTAAAACAAGAAAAGCACCCCAAAACAAGTAAAACAAGAAACTGATATCAGCCAAGGACTATCGATGAAAAATATATTTCTTGCCACCACTTTGCTCCTCATTAGCGCATTTGCTCACGCAAAGAATTTGGCAATTGACCCAGACAATCTCTTCCCGAAAGTAAAGTTGGAAACCAGCAAAGGTGACATTATCGTCGAGCTTGATCGCATCAAAGCCCCTGTCACCGTGGATAACTTTTTAACTTACGTGGTTCAAGGCGATTTCGACAACACCATTTTTCACCGAGTTATCGAAGATTTTATTGTCCAAGGTGGCGGTTACGACAAAGACTTCACACATTTAAAAACCTTGCCAGATATTGTTAATGAAGCCGGTAACGGGCTAAAAAATGAAGAAGGCACTATCGCCATGGCTAAAGAAAATCGCCCTCATACCGCTAATCGCCAGTTCTTCTTTAATTTAGCAGATAACACCAATTTAGATCCTGGCCGGCAATGGGGCTATGCGGTTTTTGGCAATGTTGTTGAAGGGATGGAAGTTGTGCAAGCAATGGGCAGTTCAGCGACAGAGTACAATGAAGTGATGGGCTGGGACGATGTGCCTGTTGAGCCAATTATGCTTATCAAAGCGACCTTATTACCAGCAGAGTAATTGCATCTCAAAGACAAGCTAACATAACGGATTAAACGCCAGCTAGCCGGAGCGTTCTAGCATTGCCTAGCTGGTTTATCTGATAATGTTCAGCTTGACACTTACCTCAGTTATACCTCCTGATCATTTCACCCAGTCGTGCCAATTCACCTTTCTGCTAACCTTTCTGCTAAATATCTTCACCTAACTACCTAACCAAAGTACCTAACCTTGCTACCCCAACCAAGTGCTCTAGCTAATTTGCGTAACCAGTGACAACACTTGCTGCTTATATTTTCATAACTTTAGCGGGGCTATAAAAAAAGTTCATACCTATCAAACTTTTACATCTGACAAGTGTCAGATTAATATGATAATTTAACCCAATTCTTTGACAACAGCCCAATGTTGGTCAATAACTAAGTTAAATAATAATCATTATCGAGCCGAGAATTTTTAGTGGCTTTTTAAATAAATTTCCATCGTTGGCAAGAGTAACCATCATGATAATTGAGCAGTTTATCAATGAAAAAATAAAGCAAATCAGAGCCTACATTAGCGCCGTGATTGAACGAACGCTTCATTATACTGAGCTCGATAAATTCATTGTCGATACCATGGAAGAGTGGACAACTTATAGTGTCAGTGATGAAACACCGAGCAATGCAAAAGAACGGGTATTCTGGCATTTGGTACATGAAATCAGCTTGCATGGCGCGCAAGCATTAACCACAGATTTGTTTTTTAAAAGTGAAATTAACACCTGCCTAGATTTCTTTGCAGGTAAAGGCAGCTATCCGATCGATTGCGTTGGCTGGCGCCCACTGCCCTAGTCTGAAATCTTTAACTCCAAATCTTAGCCGCAAACCTTAGTTCCGAGCTTTAGTTCCGAGCTTTAGTTCCGAGCCTTAGTTCCGAGCCTTAGCTTCATAGCTTGGCCTTAAATCTTCGTCCCGAATTTTAGCCTCCAATATTAGCCCCAACGCCTAGCGGCCAAATAACTCCTTTTGTCTGCTATCACAGTTTGATAGGCTTAGCGCACAATAAGTTACTCTTGTGCCGTATGCCCACTCGCTCACTACTTCAATCGCTCCGCTACTTCCAAGACCGTCGTCTACTTACCGTTTTCTTTTTTGGTATTGCCAGTGGCTTCCCATGGGTGATGATTGGCTCTGCCATGACAGGCTGGCTGAAAGACGAAGGCTTATCTCGCTCTAGCATTGGCTTATTTGGCCTAATTTTTGTTGCCTATAGCATTAACTTTTTGTGGTCACCGCTGGCCGATCGCATCAAAATCCCATTGCTCACCGCTAGACTTGGTTTGAGACGAAGCTGGATATTCACTACACAATTACTGATTTGTTTATTTACCTTACAGCTAAGCTCGCTTGATGCGACTAGCCAACTCTCTATGATGGCATTGTTTGGTTTGTGTTTGGCGATTAGCGGGGCGACTCAAGATATTGCCATCGACGCCTATCGAATCGACATTCTCAATCAAGCAAGCAATAACAGTAACGAGTTGATGGCTGCAGGTTCTGCCATGGCAACAGCAGGTTGGTGGACAGGTTACGCCGGCCTTGGCAGCATTCCCTTTATTTTAGCAAGCTCACCTGACTGGCAGTGGTCAGAAGTATTTATGGTGTTAGCGGTAATGATGGCGGCTTTATCCATTACAGCGCTTGTGGTGCAAGAGCCAACGAGTCAACGTGAGCAAACGCTCAATCAAATTCAGCAAGCCTACCTCGCGGTACTGCCTAGCTACAAAAGCCAAAGTGTTGGTATTTTACTGCTGCTCCCCTTGATTATGCTGACCATACTTTACGCCAATATTGGCTACCCTCTCTGGCCTGAGTTCATCAATGTGCAATACCAGTTTGGTATCACCACCTTTAGTGTCATTGCCATGATTGCCCTATTTGCACGCCAGCTGACCAAACTTAATCGTGCGTTAAATTCACGTACAGACGCAGTACTAGCGACTGGGCTTGCGCGCTCAAACGATAGCATTTCAACGCTAACGGCATGGCTACTGGCAACGCTAGTGGCGCCAATACAAGAGTTTTTCCAACGTAACGGTGTGCGCTTAGCGTTTTCAATTTTGATGTTTATTTTCCTATTTAAGTTAGGAGAAGCCTACCTTGGCAGAATGTCGATCGTGTTTTATCGAGAAGTCGGCTTTTCCAATGAAGATATTGCTTATTACTCAAAACTGATCAATTGGGGCACAACTATCGTTTTTTCACTGATAGGCAGTGTTTTTACGATTAGATACGGTATTTTAAAAGGGCTATTTATTGGTGGCATCGCCATGTCTGCCAGTAACTTGTTGTTTTCTGTGGTGGCGGTAATGGGGCCTGTAAAGTGGCTATTTGCCATGACCGTTTTTGTTGATGGCTTTACCTCTGCATGGGGCTCAGTCGCCTTCGTCGCACTCTTATCGGTATTGTGTAATAAAAGCTTTACCGCCAGTCAGTATGCCTTGATGGCCTCACTGGGTACTTTTGGCCGCGTAATGCTAGGCTCATACTCGGGCATATTTGTCGACTGGCTAGATGGTAACTGGGCGCTGTTTTTTGTCTTAACCGCGATGATGGTAATCCCAAGTTTGCTGTTCTTGTACAGTATTCGTAAGCCACTAACTGCGTTAATTGAGCAAAATGTATCGTCGCAAGACAAGCCCAATGCAACCCAAGACAAGCCCAAAGCAAAGTAGGCAAACACTGGTATTTGCTCTATGATTAGAAAAAAACAAAAGCATTAACTACATGATTAAATTATTTTTTTTGCTGCCTATTTTAATGTGTAGCATTTGGTGGTTGTACTTAAATCAAAAAGGCTACAGCGCGAAAGACGGGTTAAAAGGCTTCGCCTATATTCTTGGGCTAAATGGCCTGCTACTCGGTTTTTTATTGGTGATGATGTACATCACTAACTAAATTAAGCCTAACCTATCACTAATCTATCCCAATTTAATGGTCGATTTTAAGCGTTAGGCTAGGCTGATAAATTAACGCTAGCCTGTTGCCTCGATATTAGCCATGCGTGTAATTTTAGTCGCTATCAAAGGCACCATTATCATTGTGATTAACTAAATCAATGGTTGCCACGGCAGCCAGCATCAATGGAATGTCTTCCTCATATTTAATATCAATGCCGTAGCTATCACCTAAACTAAACCAGCGCTTTGACACATATGCTATCTGCTCTCCAGCGGCAACAAACTGATATTCATGCGATAACAAATCACCATCAACCACCACTTCTGCTTTAGGGGTCGTTAATACAAAACGGCTGGTAAATAATGGCCAAAAAGACTTTTTAATTTTACAGCGCTCGCCTGTTGCCAAGGTAATATAAAACGTTGGCCTCCAAGCGATGAGTTTTTGCTTGATTCTCGCGACTTCCGTTTCATTGGGCAACATCAACCTAAGTCCCTTGCGGATGCTAAAAAAGCCACCTTTCGCAATAAATGCTAGCTCGTCATTTTGGTCAAATATTTTAAAGCTATCACGCAGTGAAAATAGCTTTTGTTTCATGGTATAGCGCACGTGCGACAAACCTCCATGTTGTTTTTAATTCGTTAACTAATTTAAAGATTTAAGTACTAACTTAAGTTCGCTCTGCAACTGAGATATGCGTTCATTGATTGTCGCCAGTGCTTGTTCATCGTTTGTGATTTCATCCCAATGATTCGCCCACGCTTGTTTTAACTGCTCTGCCGCCATTTCCACCTTAGGGTCGATAAGCACGCTTAGTTGCTCAATTAAGCCGACCTTAACCCAGCCAATGCGCGGTGATCCCGCGGCATCGTCTTGATCATAAACCGCAGCAAACATATTTTGCTCGAGTTCAGCAATGGCAATTATCACCTCAAATGCTGCTGTTCGAACCGTAGTATTGTGTTCGCTTTGCTCTAATCGCCAAGTGTTGTAGCCAAAACCGAGCACAGCGAAACACAAGCTCACAATTGAAATGGTGTAATAAATTTTTAAACGATTTTTCGACATAAAAACGCCCACCAATTATCTTCAGCACACTACAACTCAACTATCGCTACTTAAGAAAGCTGCGCTAGAAAAACGCCAAGCCCAGCAAAACTTGCCACTAACACAAGTACTGGAACCTTAAGTCCTCTTAGTAACCATATGCCAATCAAGGCTATTACACCATCCAACCAACCTGAGATAGCAGAAACTAGCACAGGTTGATAAAACGCCGCGAGCAACAAGCCAACAACAGCTGCATTAACTCCCGCTAATGCACCGGCAATTTTGGAGTTGCTGGCATAAGATTGCCAAACAGGCTGAAATGCTGATACCAATAAGAAGCCGGGTAGAAAAATAGCTAACGTTGCGGCAATGGCGCCGAGGACAGGGGCATTATGTAAGATACTCGCCCCCAAATAAGTTGCTAACGTAAACATAGGCCCAGGTACCGCCTGCGCTGCCGCATAGCCAACTAGAAACTCGCTTTGCGAGAGCGTGTCGGCCACTGCTTGCTGAAGTAAAGGCAACACGACGTGACCACCACCAAAGACCAAGCTGCCAGCGACATAAAAGTCTTTGATTAACTGAACGATTGCACTACCACCAGTTATCAGCACCCCCGCTATGAGCAGCAAAGCAAAAAGCACAAACATCGGCCAATTCAATGTGCGAGGCTTTTCGCTCTCATCTAACGCTGGTATCAAACCGTTAGTGCCACTCGCGTTAAAACACACCCGGCCTATCACCGCCGCACACATTAACAGCACTATTTGCATCGCCGGAAGAGGAGTAAAAATCAAGACACAAGCCGTTATGACCGCTAACACTTGTTGCCACAACTTTTGACAAAAACTCTTTGCCATCGTGGCAATCGCATCTGCAACCACTACCACGGCAAGTAATTTTAATCCGGTGACGACACCGATAAAAGTTTGGCTGCTGGCAAACTCTAAACCAACAAAATACAGCAATAGCATTAATGCAACCGAGGGCAACGTAAAGGCAGTAAAGGCAGTGATGCCACCCATAATGCCAGCGCGATGACAGCCAATTGCAAAACCAACTTGGCTAGAACCAGGACCCGGTAAAAACTGACTTAACGCCACGACATTGCCAAACTCTTGCTGGCTTAACCATTTGTGCTGCTGAACAAAAGCTTGTTGAAAATAACCAATATGAGCGGCAGGTCCACCAAAACTAGTGCAGCCTAAGGTAAAAAAACGGATAAAGATTTCAACTAATGATGTCATTAAATTTTATACTCATTGTGGTGAATCATTCATTGTCGTTGTTAATCATTTAGCAACTTACTTGGTATGCCGTCAGCGACACTGATTTTTCTTTGCCAACAAGTTGTTGTTGGCCAATTTCGATAAAGCCTTGTTGCTGGTGAAATGCGATTGAAGGCGGATTTGCGGGTTTCAAATCAATTTCTGCACACAGCCAATGAAGCTGCTGATTTTGCGCATAGTTTTTTAACGCTCGGTAAATTTGACTGGCAATACCACGGCGGCGATATTGCTCGCCAATAACAACGCGGTCAATATACAAGAACTGCTTTAAACGCTCGCTAAACCACTGATAATTAACACTGTCGTATGCTTTATTGTCAGTAAAGGCCAGTAAGAAAGCAGCCACTTGCCCTTCTACCTCAACAATCCAAAAGAGTTCCGTCATCGTAGTGAGTAATTCAAGCCGTGCTTTATCCATCGGGCTTAACACCGAAACCGATGCTAAATTTAAAGAAAGAACTGCGTCATAGTCTGCAATGGTTGCACCGCGAATGATTGGCGTTGGCACTAAGCGCCTCCTTAACCTGAGTTTTTGGAAAATCGATATATCACAATAAGATAAACAGTAAGTTGCGCCTTCTATGCTGCTCAACATGAAGGTACAGCAATCCGAGTACAAGACAGAGCCAAGTACAGCCAAAACTAATGTATAAGCAGCAAACGCAGAAATAGTATAAGCATATGAAGAATGTAATAAAAGCAAAGCAATTGTCGCTGAGTAAGCAAAACAATAACCATACGCAGAACGACAGCAAGCGACAAAGTGATTGCGAAGTAGCTAGGTTCGTCAGCTCTCGTATTAACCGCTTACTGATCACTATTATTGCGATAACAAGTTTTATTTACGCGCCAGCCTCTTTAAAAGCTGAGCCTGTGCGCTGGCTAAATGATCAAGGTTTCTCGTCCAGCCAACAAAAAACGGTAAATAAATGGCTGAAATTTGCGGTAGATGCCACTCAAAAAAGTTTCGGTGTACTGCCGTTTGACACTATCGACTTTCGCGTTAAACACAGTCGCCGCAACTCAGAACCCGTGCCATGGGGTCAAGTGAATAGAGTCGACAACTCTATTTTATTGCATATCTCCCCCTACTATGGCTTAACAGCTTTAAAGGACGATTGGACGATTTATCACGAAGTAGCCCACCTTTACCTACCATTTTTAGATGACCACGACACTTGGTTAAGCGAAGGCTTCGCCACCTACATACAGCACATCACCATGATGCAGGCCAATGTATTGTCTCAAACGCAGGCTATTTCACGTATAGAAGCTGGATTGGGTCGAGGTCAGGAAAATATGCGTCGAGCTCGCGGCTCATTGTATCGAGTCAGCGATAATATGCATTACAACCGAGCCTATATGCGCATTTATTGGAGTGGTGCTGCGTATTTCATTGAAGCGGATCTCGCACTTCATCAGCAGGGCAAAAAGCTAACGACCATAATTGCAGACTATGCGAGCTGCTGCTTAACCATGGATGGCACGGGAAAACAGTTGGTCAAAGATCTCGATAAGCTCAGCAATACGTCGATATTTTCAGAGTTATATTCGACTTACCGATATCGCCGCGATTTTCCCGTTATTGAGCGTCAAGCGCTGACCGAATTACTCACCAGCTATCAAGTTGAGTAAAGCTCAGCCAATACCTGTAAAAGCCAGTAACATCCAATTGTTATCATTTATACCCAATAAAGTCACCATAACAAGGTAAAACAAACGACTCATTTCGGTATCGAATTTATTATTGCTAAGTAATTAGTATTAAAGAAATAAATTAAGAGTCTTTAACTTTTGCGCAGGCCCTGCCCAATTCTAGCCTAAAGATTGGTGTAATCTCGCCATGACAAACCGTAAGTAAAAATGTAACATTACAGAATAAGTTTCATATTTTTAGATAGGCGATATTCTCATGGCACACAATGAAGATACAGTATTAGCAAGCATTAAAGAAGAAACTGCACAAGCACAAAAGTCGCTAGCACAGCAATTAGCTGACGCGCAGCAAGAGATTGAAGAGCTCAAATTAAAGCTAATGTGGATGGAACGCAGCTACGAATAACAGGCTAACGATTGTTCAACTGCGTTAATCGCCATTAGTACCCTCTGTAAACTTACAGGGCGGCTTTCAGGCTGGACTTCACATTAAGTGTACGAATCCACATTAACGTTTTACGAAAGCTAATAATTCTAGCTAAAAACCAAAAGGCTTCAAATAAGCCTTATGGTTTCTGTCTGAAACCGTCTGCTGAGTTAGCTTTTGTCACTTTTTACCAGCCTGTACTGTCGATAATCCGATCTGCTGCGTCTAAATGCTGATATAACTTAGCAACTGAGTCGATATCAGCTTTAAAATCTCCCCATGATCTGACCAACTCGCTCGCCTGAATATCTTGCCTGATCGGTAATTCATGGTTGATATTTGAGTACATCGTTTGTGCTTGCTCTGTTAATAAGAACTCGATGAACAACTGTGCGTTTTCTTTATTTTTTGCCGCATTAGTGATGGCTGCGCCACTGATATTAACGTGTGTGCCGCTGCCCAGTTGCTCCGGCCAAATAACGCCAAGATTTGCGTAAACTTGGCGGTCCTGCAGTGAAGCACTTTGCGACATTGTGCCAAAATAATAACTGTTTGCGATGGCTAAATCACATTTACCACGATTTACATTGCGCAGCTGATCGCGATCGCCACCCGTTGGTCGCATTGCCAAATTATTCACTAAGCCCTTAGTCCACTGCCCTGCCCATTTCTCGCCATGCAAGGCAATAAAGCTGGCCAACATGGAGCGATTGTATGTATGGCTTCCCTTACGAGTACAAATTTTATTGTGCCAAGCTTCGCTGGTTAAATCTTCATAGCGATGAATGTCACTAGCATTAACTTTGTCTTTGGCATAAAAAATAGCGCGCGCTCTTATCGACAGGCCATACCAAAAACCCTCAGGATCTCTAAGTTCAGGTGAAATATGTTGTTTCAGATAGTCAGATTCAATCGCTTGCAGCAAGCCAAGTTGCTTAGCCTTTTCCAAACGAACAACATTAGAGGTTAACAGTACATCTGCAAAACTATTTTCACCGTCTTGTATTAAGCGTTTTAGTAGCTTGTCTGCTTTACCACTAACAACATTTACTTTAATTCCTGTCGATGCTGAGAAACGCTCTATGATGGGGTTAATTAGCTTTGCTTCACGAAACGAATACACGTTAACCACAGACGACTCGGCACTATTTTCAGCCGCAATAGGTAACATAAAACCAAGTGCTATTTTTGCTATAAACTTCATACAACACGCCCTAATCTCTAACGGAGCTAAACGCAAGCTAAGCGAAACCGAGAAGGCAGCTATCTTACGCGTTAAAATCGCCAGCCATATTAATGATAATAATTATCATTTACAAGAGGTATTAACTGACATATGATACACAGGTTGCCATTTTTGGTGCCTCGCCTGTTTTATTAGTTGTAGATTGCTCATTTTCATGTTCGAAAAGTTGATTCGTTATAAAACTGTTGTTCTAACTGCGTTGATTGGCTTGGCCATGGCAATCGGCGCGTTTGGTGTTATTCAACACTATGAGCAACAGCAAATTAAAAACCAATTTCACGCAACCTTTGTTGACAAGGTCACGGGCTTATCACAAGCCATTATCGCGATTGAAAAAGTGCTGATTGCGACCCAACAGATGCTTAAGGTTTACCCAGACTTAAATCGGCAACAATTTTCTCAACTGGTTAATGACGAGTTACTCTCCGGCACGGTTATCACAGGTATCGAGTGGGCGCCGAGAATACATCAATCAGCGCGCTCTGGTTTTGAACTGAAAATGCGTGAATCAGGCATATTTGATTACCGTATTCACAATGTGGCGCAAGCGCAAAGCTGTGAACCCGCTGCCGACCAGACCATACTTCCCGTCGCGTTTACCGAGCCAAGCACTCATCTAGGGCAAGAGCTAGGTTTAGATCTCAATTCAGATTGCCAATTGCGCACGCAAATTGAAGAAGCCATAGACAAGCAAATTATCAGTTCAAAAATGTTTACAAGCGATCAGGATGAAATAGGTGTGAGAATGTTGCTACAGGTATCCAACAACAGCACCAATGTTGGCATTATTGTCGGCATGGTAATGGTAAACCAATTGGTAGACAGCCTATGGGGTGGTTTAACGCAATCTGAAAACTTCGTTTTAACGATATACGAAAATACCCAGCTCAACGGTGCGCAAAATCAGCAACACAAACTCTACGATTCTCGTTGGCAGCTAAATTGCGACAATAACATCGCCTGCTTTACACAGCCAGCTTTAGTCGAAACCGCAATTATCCCTTTTGCCAATCAGCAATGGATCATTGAGTTTAGCCAAATTAAGTCAACCAGTGGTGAAGATTACTTTCCTTATCTTGCTGCGGCACTAGTACTGGTAGCAACAGCGAGTTTGAGTTATTACCTGTACACGAATATTACCCGTATTCAATGGGCCAACTCGTTAGTCGAAGAAAAAACGGCATCGTTAAAATTTCAGGCAAGCCACGATTTACTAACGGGGTTGCTTAATAAGAACGCTTTGTATGAATACTTGCAGCAATTGAACAAGACTCATCTGGCGTCTAAGTTTATGCCGTTTAGCGTTTTATTTATTGACTTGGACTACTTCAAAAAGATCAATGATACCCAAGGTCATATGGTCGGTGATTTGCTACTTGAACGTGTTGCCAACAGACTAAAACACAACAGCCGCAGTAACGATTTACTATTTCGTTTTGGTGGCGATGAGTTTGTTATCGTACTGCAAAATATGTCCTCAGAGCGACGCGCAACGAACATCGCGCAACGCTACCTAAGTGAGCTGCAACAACCATACAATATTGAAGGGAACACCTACACTATTGGCGCAAGTATCGGCGTAACGGTCATCGATTCCGACGACTTTCATCCTGAAGATATCATCAGAAACGCTGATATTGCGATGTATCAGGCCAAAGAGTCGGGCCGCGGACAAGCGATCTTTTTCCAGCATAAAATGTTCGATGACATCGTTCACTTACATCGCTTAGAGTCAGATTTAGACAAAGCGATTTCACAAGATCAATTTGAACTGTATTACCAACCGATATTTAACAATGAACAACAGCTTATCGGTTTTGAAGCCTTGGCTCGTTGGCAGCACCCAAGTAGAGGGCTTATTATGCCGCTCGACTTTGTACCGATTATAGAAAAAACCAATAAGATTAAGCCATTTGGCTTACTCGTTGCGCGCAAGGCAATCGCCCAACTCGATAAATTTCGCCACCTTTATGGGGTGGAACAATGTCCATCGATTAGTATTAATGTCTCGGCCCTGCAAATTGTTGACGATGAAATTGTGCAGCTCATTGAGTCGCAACTGTCCCATTACGCATTGCCAGCTCATTTGTTAGCAATAGAGCTGACCGAATCGGCATTAATAGAAAATCACGCGCTTGTAAAAGCGCGTCTCAAGCAACTGAGCGATCTTGGCATTAAAATATACCTTGATGATTTTGGCACTGGCTATTCATCACTATCGCTACTGCAACACCTGAATATTGATGTGTTAAAAATAGATCGCGCTTTTATCTCAGCATTAGCTGAGCAAACGCCAGAAGCCAAAAACTTAGTGAAAGCCATCATTCATATGGCACAAGCACTTCATTTGAAAGTGATCGCAGAGGGAATTGAGGATAAGCAAATAATTGCTCAATTGACGGCAATTGGCTGCCATGCCTTTCAAGGCTACTATTATGCTAAGCCACTCGCTGTGGCGCAGTTAGCCAGCTTTATGGCACCACTGCTTAACCATAAGCGTCATAGTAACCGTGTAATACCTAATTCAGTGGCGATAGCTAACGCAAAAGGTATAAATACTGCAATCAAGCATATCGCTTAGCTTAAGCTACTCTACTAGCGCTTATGTGAAAGCGAGCAGGTGTCAGGCTGTTAAGCCATTAAGGCAAGTGTTCACTTGCCAGATAATCATGTGATTGCATTTCCTGTAAACGGCTTAAGCAACGTTTAAATTCAAACTCTAAACCACCATGGCTGTATAAGTTATCCATAGCCACCTCGGCCGAAATAATCAGCTTTACTTTGCGCTCGTAAAATTCGTCAACCAAGGCAATAAAGCGGCGTGCTGCGTCATCACAATCAACGCTCATTTGCGTTACATTGGCTAGCAACATAGTATGGTATAGTCGGCTCAACTCCATGTAATCGCTTTGACTGCGAGCACTTTCACACAGCTCACTAAATTCAAAATGCACAACCCCATCAGATTCTTCAACGGTGGTCAGCTCGCGATGGTTAATTTCAATGACTCTACCTTTTTCACCCGGTTCAACTGACAACTGCGTAAAATACTGCGCAAGGTTGCGACTAGCTTGTTCATCTAATGGGTGATGATAAATTTCGGCTTGTTCAAGCGTCCGCAATCGATAATCAACACCGCTATCCACATTAACCACTTCACAGTTTTCATTAATCAGTTTAATTGCAGGCAAAAATCGCGCGCGCTGCAAACCATTTCGATATAGCTCATCGGGGATGATGTTCGACGTTGCCACTAAGGTGACGTTATGGGCAAAAAGCTCTTCGAATAAAGTCCCTAAAATCATGGCATCGGTAATGTCAGAGACAAAAAACTCATCAAAACAAATAATGCAGGCTTCATCAGCGAAACGCTTAGCAATGATTTTCAGTGGGTCAGATTGCCCAGCTAAGGTTTTCATTTCATCATGCACGCGATGCATAAAGCGATGAAAATGTACGCGCATTTTATTTTCAAACGGCAGGCAATCAAAGAAAGTGTCGACCAAGTAGGTTTTACCACGCCCAACACCGCCCCAAAAGTACAGGCCTTTGACGTTGCTTGGTGCTTGCTTACCAACTACGCGCTTCCAACGATTAAGCACTTTTTTGAAGCCTGTCACAGGCAAAGGCTTGTTTTCTAGGTCATCAAACACACGCTGTAAATGTTTAACAGCATTCTCCTGCGCCGCATCGTATTGAAAATCGTCACGTGTTAAGTCTTGTTGATATTTTTGCAGCGGCGTCAAATTGATCATGAAGCGTATATTCCAGCTATTACTTTTATCATCTGTATAAGTTTATTGGAGGCTTATTCTAGTGTTAATCAAGCTTCGAGCTTGAAAAACCAAAATTAGCAAACATATTCGCTATATTAGGCCTGCATTAAACGCTATATTTACGTTATACCAATTGAAATAAATACTTAATCATTCAGCGAGAATTAAAAGGCTCATAGGCAAGGCATTGATTGCAGAGAATGGCCCTCTCCTTATCAAAATCAAAAACGCAGTATATGAACCTTTTAAACTCGCTCTTTGGGAGCTTGTCAGCGTCGCGATAATTGCGCCAAGTTTATTGGATGTAGAATAACTATATCTGCACAAATTTGGCTAACTCTCCCACCGCTGACAACGCTCTGAATTGATCAATTAATTAATTCAATTGGTATTTATGCTAATGGTTGAATATTCTCACTAATTTTCTGAACGAATACAACGAGGAACCTAGATATGACAGTTGTAACAAGTATCGCGCTTTTGTTAGTTGGCATCGTAGTTGGCTTTATTGGCGGTCGTTTTTTATCGGCATCTGCTAAAGAAAACAAAGCACTAGCGGAAAAGGTCACTAAAGGCGAAGCGGCTTTAACCCAATATCAAAACGATGTTGCTGAACATTTAGATGATTCTGCTAAGTTACTAGAGCAAATGAACGCAACCTGCCAGAAAGCGATGAAACAAATGGAGCAAAGTACTGCTTTATTACAACGCGCTACGCCAACAGAGAGCGAAGCCATGCCATTTTTCTCACAGGAAACTCAAGAACAGCTTGCACAAACCGTTAAGCTGCGTCATGAGAAAAAGCCTGACTTTAAAGAAGAAACTACAGATGAAGCACCTCGTGACTACTCAAGTAACCCAAGTGGTTTATTTGATGATAAGAAACAAAGTGTTACAAATGCCGAATAAGGTTATTTTGAACTAAGTTAATTACGATTAGTCTGTTAATGGGTCTACTTAATTCTTGTTAAGGAGTTTTTTTAAGTATGAAAAAATTGTCGTTAGTGATCAGCGCCGCATTAATTTCCAGTTCAATTGCGTTATCGTCAAGCCCAGCATTTGCCAACCTACCCCTTGCTGTTGAAGGCAAAACGTTACCAAGTTTAGCGCCTATGCTTGAGCGCACGACACCAGCGGTGGTTAGCATTTCGGTTAAAGGTACGCATGAGGTAAATCAGCGTGTACCAGATGCTTTCCGATTCTTCTTTGGTAATCCAAGACGTAACCAACAGCCGCAAGAGCGCCCATTCCAAGGGTTGGGCTCTGGCGTCATTATTGATGCAGATGAAGGTTATATCGTTACCAATAACCATGTGGTTGATGAAGCAGATGAAATATTAGTAACGTTAAAAGATGGTCGTCAGCTAGAAGCGAAAAAAATCGGCTCTGACGCCGAAAGCGATATCGCACTGCTACAAGTCAAAGACGATGATTTAACGGAAATTAAAGTATCCGACTCAGATCAATTGCGCGTTGGTGATTTTGCTGTCGCTATTGGTAGCCCATTTGGTCTAGGCCAAACCGTCACTTCAGGTATTGTTAGTGCTTTAGGTCGTAGCGGGTTAAATATCGAAAACTTCGAAGACTTTATCCAAACTGATGCCGCAATTAACAGTGGTAACTCAGGTGGCGCATTAGTCAATTTGCGCGGTGAATTAATTGGTATTAACACCGCAATTCTAGGTCCTAACGGCGGTAACGTCGGTATTGGTTTTGCCATTCCTAGTAACATGATGAACAACTTGGTCAAACAAATTATTGAGTTTGGTGAAGTTCGCCGCGGCGTACTTGGTGTTGCTGGCCGCAGTGTTAACGGAGAAATTGCTAAGGCAATGGCCTTAGAAACTACCCAAGGTGGCTTTATTGAGCAAGTGGTTGCAGATTCTGCCGCTGCAGAAGCGGGCATTAAAGCCGGTGATGTTATTACCAAAGTTAATGGCAAAATGGTGAAAACCTTCGCTGAGCTACGCGGTAAAATTGGCTCAATTGGCGCAGGTAAAAAAGTGAAGTTAACTGTCATTCGTGATGGCAAAGAAAAGCGCTTTACTGTGAAGCTAAAACAAGCTGAATCAGCCAATGTGGAAGCAGCCAGTATTCACCGTATGCTTGATGGCGCCGAGTTAGACAATGCCGCTGATGGCAAAGGCATTGAGATTACTGACGTTGAAGATGGCAGTGCGGCTGAGGCTGTCGGCCTACAAGCTGGTGATGTTATTACGGGGGTTAACCGCAAAGATATTGCCACCATTGCTGAGCTAAGAAACTACCTGAAAGACAACACGGGTGTATTAGCACTGAAAGTTGAACGTGGTAACCGTGCCATGTACTTAATGATTCGCTAACCCTGTAAATCAGTAACACCTAGCTTTTACTGATATTAAAAAAGCGCTGCTCTTGTCAAAAGGCAGCGCTTTTTTGTATCTGCTATCAGCTCGCTTAAGGGCAACTAGCCTTGATAATGGGCTTTGATATAAGCCAGCAAATCTCGATTACTCTTACTAGGCTTATTGTTGGCCTGCTCTTTAGACGCTTGGCGAACTAATTGCCTCAACTTTTGACGTTCCATACCCGCGCACTGCGCCAATAAGTCTTCAACCTCTTGATTACCGCCGGCCAGTAATTGATCGCGCAGTAGTTCAAACTTTTCGTGTTGCTTGCTTTGCTGTTGATGCTTATTCGCTAATGCGTCCATTTCCGCTTTAAGCACATCAACATCCACCTCTGTCAGCAATTTCGCAACAAAACGGCTATGACGTTTTAACGCATCCGGTTTATTAAGGATTTTATCAGCCAAAACCATCGCATCTTGCAACTCTTCGTTTAGTGGCAATTTATTGCGCTTCGCTTTAGGCAGACGAATAATGGTCAAGGCTAAATCCTGCAATTCATGCATGTAGCGTTTGACATCAGTTTTACTTACATAATCTTCATCGAATTCGTCGATATCGTGGTCTAAGTGGTGCATAATGATCACAAATCAAAGTCAGTTTCCCGCTATTATACAGCAAATGTACAACAAACACTCTTCGGGCAACGCTTAACTTAGGCGTAACAACTCGCCAGTACCTCATCGGAAGCAAGTAATGAAAGAAGTCGATAGCATTAACACCCAAATTGATCATGTTAAAGGTCGCGTAGAGAACGCGTTAGCACTCGCCAAAAATCTAGGTGCTGACAACGCAGAAGTTGCCTTAAGCCGTCAACAGGGGTTAAGTGTTAACACCCGCATGGGCGAAGTCGAAAATGTCGAATTTACCAATGACGGTGCCCTTGGTATTACAGTATACAAAGATGGACGCAAAGGTAGTGCTTCAACAGCTGATTTATCAGAAGAAGCGTTAAATAATGCAGTTAAGGCGGCTGTCGATATTGCCAAGTACACTTCAGTGGATGACTGTTCAGGTCTAGCAGATAAAGATCGCCTGGCAATGACGCCCGTTGAGTTAGAACTTTACCACCCGAAAGCGCTAACCACCGAAGAAGCCATCGACATTGCCAAGCAATGTGAAGATGCAGCACTAGCAAGTGATGCACGTATTACTAACTCTGATGGTGCAACACTAGCTAGCTTTGAAGGTTTTAAGGTTTACGGTAATAGCCACGGTCAATTAGTAGGTTATCCAAGTACACGTCATAGCCTTAGTTGTGTCAGTATCGCGTCAGATGGCGACGATATGCAGCGCGATTACGCTTATACGGTTAACCGCGACTTTGCGCAATTAGATGCACCAGAGCTTGTTGGCCAACAAGCAGCGAGCGAAGTTATTTCAAGGCTACATGCCGAGAAAATTAGCACTCAAAAAGTACCCGTCATGTTTCGTGCTGATATTGCTAATACCATTTTTGGTCATTTTATTGCAGCCATCAGCGGTGGTAATTTGTATCGCAAATCATCTTTCTTGTTAGATGCGTTAGGGCAACCTATTTTCCCAGAGCACCTAACGATCAGTGAACGCCCTCACCTAACCAAAGCATTAGCGAGTAGTAGTTTTGATGCAGAAGGCGTTGAAACTGTTGATCGCGAAATCATTAGCCAAGGACAATTAGAAACCTACCTTTTAACGAGCTATTCAGCGCGTAAGCTTGGCTTACAAACGACGGGGCACGCTGGTGGCATTCACAACTGGCTCGTTACCGCTAACGGTGGTGACTTTGACGCTATGCTGAAACAGCTTGGCACTGGCCTGTTAGTCACTGAATTAATGGGGCAAGGGGTGAATGTGGTCACTGGCGACTATTCGCGCGGTGCGGCAGGCTTTTGGGTTGAGAACGGTAAAATCGCTTACCCTGTGTCAGAAATCACCATCGCAGGTAAACTACAAGATATGTTTAAGGGCATTGTTTCGATTGGCAAAGACACCGATATGCGCGGTAGCATTCGCACGGGCTCGTTATTAATTGAAGAGATGCAAATCGCAGGTAACTAAGGTTCAGTTAAGACTACTCACCCAAAAAGCTTACCATTAAAACAAAACGCGCTAGTTTATGCTTTTAGGTAAAAACTAGCGCGTTTTTTATTGTCTGTTAGTTTTCTATTCGCCCTTTTCTACTTCTACCCGGGCTAGGCAGGCGACCTTAAGCAGCTTAAGTCAGTAATAGTGTCGCTGTACCTAGGAAAGCAAATATCCCCACAACATCGGTAATTGTCGTCAGAATGACACTGCCCGCCAGTGCTGGGTCAATATTCATTCGTTTTAACATCAGCGGAATCATCACTCCAGCGATCCCCGCTGCGGTCAAGTTCATTAGCATGGCAAAAGCAATAATGCCGCCAAGCGTCAAATCTTGCTTCCACACTGCCACCACTGTCGCTATTAAAAACGCCCAAATTAAGCCGTTTAAAAAGCCAACGGCTAGCTCTTTGTACAATAAGGAACGGGCATTACTATCACCGACATGACCGAGCGCTAGACCACGAATAACCAAGGTTAATGTTTGGTTACCCGCAACACCGCCCATACTGGGTACCAGCGAGTTCAATACCGCAAGAATTGCTAGTTGGCTAAATATGCCTTCGAACATGCTAGTTACGGCAACTGCGAGCAATGCAGTGATCAAGTTAACACCAAGCCACACGGAACGCTGGCGCGTACTTTTGATGACGGGCGCGAAAGTATCGGCCTCGTCATCAAGACCCGCCATACTCATCATTGAATGCTCTGCTTCTTCACGAATAATATCAATCACATCATCAATCGTAATACGACCGAGCAAACGCCCTTCTTCGTCAACAACAGGCGCTGAAATCCAGTCGTAACGTTCAAATAATGCCGCAACATCATTTTCAGGCATATCAGGGGCTACCGCTTCAATATCTGCGTCAATTAGATTAGAAACGACAGTTTCAGGCTTTGAAGTGACGATGGCTGATAACGACACCGCGCCAATAAAGCGATCGTGGCGATCAACCACATAAAAACTATCAGTGGCTTCTGGCAATTCACCTTTTAGGCGCAAATAGCGCAATACCACATCAACGGATACGTCTGGGCGAATAGTGATGGTATCGGTATTCATGATACCACCAGCGGTATCTTCTTCGAACGATAACGCCGTTTCGACCCTAGCCCGGTCTTGCGTGTCCATACTTTGTATGACTTCTTGGTAGACACTATCAGGTAGGGTACGCAGTACTTCGGCTAAGTCGTCAACATCCATCCCTTCAGCGACTTCAGCAACCTTTTCTGGTCGCATGCTCTTCAAAATGCCCTTACGCACTTCTTCATTGAGCTCTTCAAGCACTTCACCTTGGTGATCAGGATCGATAAGTTGCCACAACACAGGGCGGCTTTTAACGGTGGAGGATTCGAGTATCAGCGCGAGATCATAGGCAGGCAATTTTTGCAGTAGTTTGCGAACATAAACGAACATACCACTACCAAGTGCTTCGTTTACCTCTTGCAGTCGTTGTTGATTAAATTCTTGTTCTGATATTTCCGGCATAACTCACCCTGCGCCGACTGATTTACTGGCTAACTAACTGAGAGACATTGACGATATCGATGTCGCGAGTAACGATAAGTATGCGATTATTAGCTTAACGCTTGATGACAACTTGGCAACAGTTTAAACCATGTAGCATTAGTTACTGCACTGCCAGCAAGTGTATATGAGTTGCTTGTATTTTTCAGCTTTTAATTTGGCTAAGCCTAAGATTTTTCGACTTTATTCTGCTTCATCGAAGCGCTGGTTGATGAGTTGGCAAACACTTGCTAGGGCTTGCTCGGCATCATCACCATCGGCAGTTACCTTTACAACTTTACCTTGGCCACCCGCGAGCAACATGATTGCCATGATGCTACTCGCATCAGCGCTATTGCCATCTAAGGCTAAGGTAATTTGTGCACTAAATTGTTGGCTTAATTGCGCAAGCTTAGTGGCGGCACGGGCGTGTAATCCCAGTTTATTAATGATTTCAATATCTTTGGATACGCTTGCCATTGCAACCTCTTAGTTCTTGTTATTAGTAATTAGCGATTTGCGCTGCTTAGCTTACGTTGGTGCTTCGCTCAGCTTGCCTTAGTAATATGGCTCAGTGGTGAGCACAATGCTTGTTAAGTACTTTTTATCTCAATATCGCGATGACGCGATTGCACATCTTCACGCTCTTTGCGGAAGTTTCCAGCAAGTAATTCAGCAATATAGACTGAACGATGCTTACCACCAGTACAACCAATCGCTATTGTCACATAACTACGGTTATTTCGCTCTAGGTGCGGCAACCAAGTCATTAAAAAACTATTAATTTGCCAAACAAACTTAGTGACAATCGGCTGGCTAGCGAGAAAGTCACGGACGGGTTGGTCTAAGCCAGTTTGCGATTTTAACTCTTTGTCCCAGAACGGATTAGGGAGGAATCGTGCATCAAACACGTAATCAGCATCAGCAGGAATACCGTGTTTAAAGCCAAAGGATTCAAACACTAGCACCATAGCCCCTGTTTTCTTACCAAGTATGCGTTCACGTACGAGATCGGCTAACTGGTGCGGCGATAGCTGGCTAGTATTCATATATAAGTCAGCGCGAGTTGAAACAGGCTCAAGCAGTTTTTTCTCTAATTCTAATGCTTGGTCAAGTGCGATATTTTGTCTGATCAGCGGGTGCAAACGGCGTGTTTCGCTAAAACGACGGATTAGGTCGTTGTCGTTAGCATCAAGGTACAGAATGGTCAGCTCTACGGCAGCAGGCAGATAATCTAGAATCTCATGAACGTCTTTGGGCTCAGCCGGCAAATTACGAACATCGAGCGATACACCAACGTTTTCGTATTCGTTGATTACTGTATGGGTAAGCGCAGGTAGTAAGTTAACTGGAATATTATCAACGCAGTAATATCCTAAATCTTCCAGAACTCTGAGCGCAACAGATTTGCCAGAGCCTGAACGACCACTGACGATAATAAGTTTCATAGTGTGCTTACCGTTATTCCGCTTGGTTAATCAACTCGTAAAGTTCATGATTACTAGTACATTTACGAATTTTTTTATTGATTTGTTTGTTGCTAAGCAGCTTAGCAATACTTTGCAGCGTGGATAAGTGATCTTTACAACAGTCTTCAGGCACAAATAACGCCACGAAGATATCAACAGCGCGGTTATCAATCGCATCAAACGCCACTGGCTGTTCAGTGGTCATCAGTACTGCCACAACTTGATTCGTGCCAGTAAGGCGACCGTGTGGTATTGCAATACCATTGCCAATGCCTGTGCTGCCCATTTTTTCACGAGCCAGCAAACTTTGCAGCAATTCAAATGTTGAGTGTTCAGGGATGTGACTAGTTGCAATACTGCAAATTTGCTCGAGGATTTTCTTTTTGCTTGACAGTGGGACTGCACAGGATGTGCAGTCCTCGGTTAGTATATCTTGCAGCTTCATAGTTTAATGCTGAGTAATTTTTCCTTTGTATTTAAGGATTTGGCGGTCAAGTTTATCAATGAGCGAGTCAATTGATGCGTACATGTCTTGATTTTGTGCTGAGGCGTGAACCTCTGTGCCGTTGAGGTGAACTGTCGCCTCGGCTTTTTGGTTTAATTTTTCTACGGTAAGAACGACGTATACATTGTTGATGTGATCGAAATGTCGCTCCAGCTTTGCAAACTTAGTGTTAACGAAATCGCGTAATGAATCTGTCACTTCTACGTGGTGGCCTGATAAATTAATTTGCATAAGCTTTATTCCTCATTGCTTGAATACTTAAAGTAGACTTTTTCTTTGATTTGACGGTGGAATAGATAAGGACTCTCGGTACTTAGCTATTGTCCGTCGCGCAACATTAATCCCTTGCTCTGCTAATAGTTCCGCCATTTTGCTATCACTTAATGGTTTCGATGGAGTTTCTGCTGAGACAAGCTTTTTAATTAATGCTCTGATAGCAGTAGATGAACATTCCCCTCCATTTTCCGTACTAACATGACTAGAAAAGAAGTATTTTAATTCGAAAATACCTCTAGGCGTGTGCATGAATTTTTGCGTGGTTACACGCGATATGGTTGACTCATGCATATCAACCGCTTCTGCGATGTCGTTTAACACCATCGGGCGCATCGCTTCTGGCCCGTATTCGAAAAAGCCTTGCTGACGCTGAACAATACAGTTTGACACTTTTAGTAGCGTTTCGTTGCGGCTTTCTAAACTTTTAATAAACCATTTGGCTTCTTGCAGGTTTGAACGGATAAACTGATTATCGTCCGATGACTTCATACTTTTGGTCATCGCTGCGTATTGCTGGTTAATTGATAATCTTGGTGCTGTACTTGGATTAAGCTCAACCACCCAGCGACCATTTTTCTTTTCCACAGAAACATCTGGGATAACGTACTGATCATCACCTTGCACTACCGCATCACCAGGTCTTGGGTTTAACGACTGGATCAGGCGCAGTGCCTCGCGCAGCTGGTCTTCCTTGAGCTTGGTTTTTCGCATTATTTGACGATAGTCACGATTACCCAATAAATCAATGTGCTCGCTAATGATCAGCTTACTTTCTGCTAAATACGGTGTGTCGTTATCGAACTGATTCAATTGAATCAATAAACATTCAGGAATAGAGCGCGCTGCGACCCCAATAGGATCGAACATATTAATACGCTTTAATACCGCTTCAACTTCATCAAGTTCAACTTCTTCAAGACCTAGACTTTCCAAAATATCTTCGGCAGAAACGGTTAGGTAACCAGCATCGTCAACGGCATCGATAATTGCCATAGCAATGGCTTCATCGGTTTCACTAAAGGGTGTTAGCTCCATTTGCCAGTGCAAGTGGTCTTGAATAGAATCGGTGGTTTCACCTTGATAAACGTAGTCATCACTGCCTGCAGTGCCAATGCCTGAGCTACTTACACCTGCACTAAATGACTCATCCCAAGTGGTATCAATACTCAACTCTTCTGGAATGTCATTTTTTTCCATCGCCTCAGTAGTGCTGACCTCATCAGCGGTAGGCATAGCATCTTCAGAACCATCTGTTGTCACCTGCTCGGTCGTTGCCGTAGCAGAATAAGCATCGTCTATAGACTCGCTGTCATTACTTTCCGATGAGGCACTCGCCGACTCATCCACTTCAAGCAGTGGATTGCTCTCCAGCGCTTCTTGAATCTCTTGTTGAAGGTCTAATGTTGATAATTGTAGTAACTTGATAGCCTGCTGAAGTTGCGGCGTCATCGTAAGTTGCTGACCAATTTTTAACTGCAATGATGGACGCATTTAAGTCTAACGGTTTCCTTTTGTTGTATTCTTTTATTCAAGTAAAACGCTAATGATTTAACTATAGCGTGAATTGCTCACCTAGGTATACATCTCTTACTTGCTGATTCGCCAAAATTTGTTCTGAATCACCTTCAGCGATTAATTCTCCGTGACTAACGATATATGCATGCTCACACACATCAAGTGTTTCGCGGACATTGTGGTCAGTGATCAAAACGCCAATGCCACGCTGCTTTAAATGCAAAATAATCTTTTTAATATCACCAACTGAAATTGGGTCTACACCAGCAAAAGGTTCATCTAGCAAAATAAACAATGGGTCGGCCGCTAGCGCTCTGGCGATCTCGACACGACGACGTTCACCACCCGATAAACTCATGCCCGTATTATCTCTTATATGGCCGATATTGAATTCTTCAATAAGCAATTCAAGTTTTTCTTCACGCTCAACTTCCGTTAAGTCTTTGCGTGTTTGCAAGATCGCCATGATGTTTTGATAAACCGTCAGTTTGCGAAAAATAGACGCTTCTTGCGGCAAATAGCCAATACCGCGACGCGCGCGCTCATGCATAGGCAACAAAGTTAAATCATCTGCCCCTAAAGTGATTTCACCGCTATCGTTCGGCACTAAGCCAACAATCATATAAAACGACGTGGTTTTACCCGCACCATTAGGGCCAAGTAAACCCACAATTTGTCCAGTACTGACCGACAAGCTGACATTTTTAACAACCTGTCGACCTTTATAAGCTTTTGCTAAGCCAGACGCGGTAAGTGTTACTTCTTGTGTCATCGGCTATTTATCACTTTTTGCTTTAGGTTTTAAAATAGTGGTTACCGACTGGTTACTGCCACCTTCGGCTTCCAATTGCTCGGTTAGCGTGTTGTACACGATTTTTTCACCACTAACCTCACTACCTGCTTGCGTCAGCAATGCATTGCCCGAGATGGTGATAGTGAAAGTTAAAGGCTCATATTTAATTTCGTTGGCTTGCAAACGAATCTTACTGCCATCTTCAAGCAGTTGTTCAAATGTTGCAGGTTGCCCTTTAGCCACATAGGTTTGTACGTCTTGATCTTTTTGACTAAAAACTTGCACGAGGTCAGCTTTAATTTTCAATGAACCTTGTGAAATCACTACATCATCTAAGTAGCTGGCAATTTTGTTCTTTAAGTCACCTGCTTGACGCCCTGCCGAGATATGAATTTCTTGCTCAAGGTCAATTTTTGCAGCAAGTGCCGGAGTGCTGATCACACTCGCGAGCGCTAGGCTAGCTAGCAGCTTTTTTATAAATAGTTTGTACATGCTCGGTCAATGTCATTTGTTTAGTGTTTAAGTCTATAATCAGCCCAGAACCATACATAGTAAAGTCTTTTCCCTGAATCAATATGGTTTGATCAGAGCTAATAATATTGGTGTTCAAATCCAGTTCTAAGTATTTACAGTGAATTTCCTTAATCAAACTGTCTGGCTCTGTCGCCATTAATGTCACACGGTTTTTTAATACCACGCGATTATTGTTATAAAGCGTGCCTTCAAGTGCTTCGAGTTGCCATGGTGCCGAATCATTTTTTGGATACACAGTATATTTAGGCTGTTCAAAGTGAGTAAATGCTAACTCAGCATAGTGTTCCATGCGCTCGGCAATAACATGGTGCGATAATTGGCCGCTCTCGCTGTAGATATCACTATTAAGCGCTTCTGCAATAAAGTCAGGGACAAGCTCGGCTTCAACAATGTCAGCGTCTTGCTGCTGTGCTTGACGCCATTGCACAACGCCATAGGCCATAAGGCTAAACAAGAAAGCGATTAGCGCTAGGCCATAAAGTCGATTCATACACTCGCGCCTTTAGCGTCTACCAATGTGTCTTGGCTATGCATAATAAGATCACAAAGTTCGCGCACAGCGCCAAAGCCACCTAGCGTAAAAGTGCGATAATCTGCTTTGTTAATGACAGCTGGGTGTGCATCATTAACCGCAACTCCCAAGGCAGCATACTCAATGCAAGGTAAGTCGGCCATGTCGTCACCGATATACGCCACTTGCTCAGCCGTAATCGACAGTTCGCTCATTAGCGCTTTCATTTCGGGTAACTTGTCTTCTTTGCCCTGAATGATATGTTCAACGTTTAGCGCTTTCATGCGATCGTTAACTATTCGCGAATTTCGGCCAGTAATAATGGCGACCGTTACACCCGAGGCAATCAACGCCTTGATACCATAACCATCTTTGGTATGAAACGCTTTGAGCTCTTCACCTTGGTTACCTAGGTAAATACGCCCATCAGAAAATACGCCATCAACGTCACATACCAATAGCTTAATGTTGCTGGCAGTGGCAATAACTTGCTTGGCGACGGGGCCGTAAAGTGTCGATACGAGGTCTTGTGCTGTGTCCATCGTGTTTTCTAGTGTCATTAGAGTACCCCTGATTTTAACAAGTCTTGTAAATTTAGGGCACCTACAGGTTGGTTTTGCTCATCAACCACAATCAATCCGTTTATTTTTTTCTCTTCCATCACATTCAACGCTTCAGCCGCTAATAAGTCAGCCTGTGCTGTTGTTGGCGTTTTCGTCATCACTGACACAATACCGTCGTGATGAATATCAATTTTACCATCTAAAATGCGGCGTAAGTCACCATCGGTAAAAATACCAGCGAGCTTTCCTTGTTCATCACAAACAGCAGTCATACCTAAGCCTTTTTCGCTCATCTCGACTAAAGCTTCTTTGATTAAGGCGCTAGTTGGTACAACAGGCAATCGCTCACCAGTGTGCATAATATCACTCAGGCGCAGTAGTAATCTTTTTCCTAGACTGCCGCCTGGGTGTGACAAGGCAAAATCATCCGCTGTAAAACCACGCGCATTGAGTAAGGCCACTGCAATGGCATCGCCCATCACAAGTGTGGCGGTAGTACTAGAGGTTGGTGCCAAGCCAAGCGGGCAGGCTTCTTGTTCAACCTTCACACAAACGTGATGTTCAGCCAATTGAGCTAACGTTGACTCAGGGTTGCCTGTCATCGCAATAAGCGGCGTGCCGATTCGCTTAATCACAGGGATAATTGCCAGTAATTCACCGGTTTCACCAGAATTTGAAATAGCGAGCACCACATCATTTTCGGTAATCATTCCTAAATCGCCATGGCTAGCCTCACCTGGATGCACGAAAAACGCTGGCGTACCAGTACTTGCTAGTGTTGCCGCAATTTTACCACCGATATGGCCCGACTTTCCCATGCCAACCACTACCACTTTACCTTGGCAATCAAACATGGTTTGGCATGCACTCGCAAAACCTGTGTCTAAGTACTGCTTCAAACCTTCAACTGCAGCTAATTCAGTCTCAAGTACCTTATTACCCAAGGTTATAAAATTTTCAGAATTCATTAGTAAAGCAAACTCTTAATTGATTTAAGCATTTAAATATTTATCGACAATGTTGCTGATTAAGCCGCTTATGCCACTTGGCTAAACAAAATAACTTGGTAGAAAATAAATGCTAAAAATAAGGTCGCGCCTTTTAGTCGCGTGATACGGAACGCACCTTTTTCGCGACTAAAACACAGCGCAAACAGCAATAAGGTAATCGCCAGCATATATGGCGCATCGCGGCTTGCAACTTCGGCATCTATAGCGCCAGGCGCAATTATTCCTGGCAATGATAACACTGCAAGAATATTAAAAATATTGGAGCCAATGATGTTACCAAGTGCTAAGTCATCTTCTTTCTTTATCAGACTCATCATACTTGCTGCCAGTTCTGGCAAGCTGGTACCAATAGCAATAATAGTTAAACCGATAACGAGGTCACTAACCCCAAAGGATTTGGCAATAAAGGCGGCTGAGTCAACCAAGTAACTTGCACTTAACGGCAGCAACACCATGCCAACAGCTAACCACAGAAATGCTTTGCTATTACTTGTTGCCTCTGGCACCTCTGCTTCGGCCTCGACAATCATAGGGTCGTCTACAGGATTAGTTTTAGCGCGGCGTAAAGTGATCACTAATAACGTTGCGATGTAGACAAAAAAGCCGACCATTAGAATGCTGCCCTCAAATAAGCTTAACTCAAGGTTGATCAGCATTAGAAACGCGATAAATGTAATGCCCAAGGCAATCGGCAACTCGCGTTTAACTGTTGAAGAGGAGACTTGCAGTGGTTTAAGTAGCGCTGTTAAGCCTAATACCAAAGCGATATTAGTTATATTGGAGCCAATTGCATTACCGATTGCTGTATTTGCCTTGTCATCAAGCGATGCTGTTGCTGCCACCATCATTTCGGGCGCAGACGAGCCCATAGCAACAATCGTCAAGCCGATAATCATAGGTGAAACACCAAAATTTCGGGCAACCGACGAGGCACCATATACAAATTTATCAGCACTCCATACAAGGACAACGAGCGCGACAACTAATATCAATACTTGCAATAACATTTACTACTCCTGACTCTCACGTTAAATTGTCGCTGTTAAGCAGATAAAAAAAAAGAAGAAAATGAATTTACCGCCAAATTCACGCACAACCTGCTGCTTTTTTGTTCAGTTATCACTTTATTACGAACAGGCCACAGCATTGGGTAGCTAACATGCTTTGAGAACGCAAGCTTTACAAAGTTCTAAATAGAAACACTTATACACATTTATTCTGTAAAAATTTGTCAAATTCAGATGAACAATGTTAGCCGCTAAGGTAACATTCGCCACTTATATTCCTGTTAAATTGGTGTAAAAAGCGTTAATGCCAGAGACTTTGGTTGAAATTAAAAACGTTACCTTTAAACGTGAAGAAAGGACGATTTACGACAACATCAGTTTGTCTATCCCAAAAGGAAAAGTAACCGCAATAATGGGACCAAGTGGTATCGGTAAAACCACCCTGTTGCGCTTGATTGGGGGCCAACTTAAGCCAGAAAGTGGGCAAATTCTGTTCGACAATCACAATATTCCGACGCTCGGTCGTAACGCATTGTATGATGTGCGCAAGCGCATGAGCATGTTATTTCAAAGTGGCGCTTTGTTTAGTGAGATGTCAGTGTTTGACAACATCGCTTTTCCAATTCGCGAACACACTAAATTGCCAGAACATATCATCGAGAAAATGGTCTTGATGAAGTTGCAAGCCGTTGGTTTACGTGGTGCGCGCCAATTGAAACCGAGTGAATTGTCTGGTGGTATGGCAAGACGTGCCGCGCTAGCTCGCGCAATTGCACTTGATCCTGAACTTATTATGTATGACGAGCCATTTGCGGGCCAAGACCCTATTTCAATGGGCGTTATTGTACGGTTGATCAAAGCACTAAATGACGCACTAGGGTTAACCTCGATTGTGGTTTCACATGATGTGCCAGAGGTGATGAGCATAGCCGATTACATATACATTATTGCCGAACAAAAAATTATTGGTCATGGCACACCTGAGCAAATTCATCAGCAATCTTCACCTTTAGTGAAACAGTTTGTTCGAGGTGAGGCCGATGGTCCGGTGCCATTCCACTTTAATGCGCCACCTATCTCTTCTGACATTTTGCGAGGCCAAAGTTAAGTTATGCAGGCGATTTCCCAATTAGGACGCAAGACCTTAGCGATAATTGCGGGCTTAGGTAAAGCCGTAATGATGCTATTTTCTGCGATTGTACAAGTGCCTAACCCACGCAAAGGCTTTCCATTGCTGGTTAATCAACTGTATGCAGTGGGTGTGTTGTCACTGATCATTATAGTGGTCTCTGGCACCTTTATCGGCATGGTACTGGCGCTGCAAGGCTATACCATCTTAGTCGGCTACGGTGCCGAAGCGAGCTTGGGCCCCATGGTTGCACTATCACTATTACGTGAATTAGGCCCTGTTGTTGCGGCCTTGTTGTTTGCTGGTCGCGCGGGCTCGGCGCTAACAGCTGAAATTGGCCTAATGAAAGCGACTGAGCAGTTGTCCAGTATGGAAATGATGGCGGTAGACCCACTACGCCGCGTTATCGCACCCCGCTTTTGGGCGGGCTTTATCAGCCTACCACTGCTTGCCGGCATATTTTCGATGGTCGGTATTTTAGGGGCGCACTTAGTCGGTGTTGATTGGCTTGGTGTTGATGGCGGCACTTTCTGGTCAGTTATGCAGGCACAAGTTGATTTTGAAAAAGATGTGCTCAACGGCATTATCAAAAGCTTAGTATTTGCTTTTGTTGTCACTTGGATTGCCGTGTACAAAGGTTATGCGTGTGAGCCGACATCAGAGGGCATCAGCCGCGCGACTACCGCTACCGTAGTGCAATCATCACTGCTAGTGCTAGGTTTAGATTTTATATTAACGGCGCTAATGTTCGCGCGCTAATTTTCGGGCACTAATGTTCGGGTGCTAATGTTCGGGTGTAAATGCATTCGATTTATTTTTTTGCAAAGAACTGTTGCAAAGAATTATTGCAAAGAATTATTGCAAAGAATTATTGATAGGTTAGGTGAAAGACATGACGTCTAAAAAATTAGAATTATTGGTTGGCTTATTTGTTGCGCTCGGCTTAGCCGCGATATTAGCGCTTGCACTAAAAGTTGCCGACTCCGGTATTTCAGGCAATGGGCAAACATACGAGCTATATGCAAAGTTTGACAACATAGGTGGCTTGAAAGTGCGCTCGCCAATCAAAATTGGTGGCGTAGTTATTGGTCGAGTAAGCAATATTGCGTTAGATAACGAAGACTTTACGCCAATTGTTACCTTAGAAATTTTCGCAGAATACCAAGGCTTTTCAGAAGCAACCTCCGTATCTATTTTAACTGCGGGATTGCTTGGCGAGCAGTACTTAGGGTTAGATCCAGGATTTGTTGATGAGTCAGTCGACACTTTAGTACCCGGTGACTTTATCGAAGATACTAAGCCAGCCCTAGTATTAGAAGAGTTGATCGGTCAATTTTTATTTAGTCAGGGGAGCGACGATTAGATGAGAAAATTTATCCAATTAATAAGCAATGTAGTGCTGTGTTCAGCACTATTGCTTACGACCAGTGCTCATGCACAAATCAGTAAGCAAGACCCTTATGCAATGATTCAGCAAGTAGCTGAAATTACATTTAAACGTGTAAAAGACGAACAACAAGCGATTCGCAAAAATCCAAACTTGCTAAAAGCCGTTGTTCGCGAAGAGCTGCTGCCATACGTAGATTATCGCTATGCGGCATACAAGGTGATAGGTAAAAACATTAAGAAAACAACGGAACAAGAGCGGAAGGCTTTTGTGCCAGTGTTTCGAGACTACCTAGTAACCTCATATGCACAAGTGTTTACCTTGTACAATGACCAAACAGTGGAATTCGATCCCGGCCGCAAATTAGACAAACAAAAAATTGTCGCTGTGAATACGCGTGTTTTACAGCCAGGCGGTGAGCCAATTGATATCTCCTTTAAGGTGCGTAAAAACCGCAAAAAGAATGAGTGGAAAGCATTTGATATGGTGGCTGAAGGGATAAGCTTGCTCGACAGTAAACAAGCGGAATTAAGTAGTATTATTCGCCAGAAAGGCTTAACTCATGTGACCGATATGCTGAAAGAAAAAGCAGAACGTGACGTGGTTTTTAAGCAAGATGAGTAACAGTTCAGATGCTAGCTATAGATATCAATAACCAAGTTACTCAACTAAAAGGCAAGCTAACCAGCAACACGGTCGCGACGATAAAAAATAAAGCGCACCGCAACATTGTCAAAACGGATAAAATGGTGGTGAATCTCGCGCAGGTTACCGACGTTGACACCGCAGGCCTTGCTTGGCTGCTTTTTTTAGTTGAGCAAGCAAAACGCCATAAATGCCAGTTATCGTTTGCAGAGCTGTCAGAAGATTTATTAAAATTGGCACAACTTAGTGATGTAGATCAGTTACTATTATCACCCAGCGCGTAACCCACTAGGAGACACCTTTGGAAATTTCAGAAATCGAACAACTTATTAATGACGCTATCAAACTAGATGAATTGCACGTAGCCTTTGATGGTTCACAGTGTAAAGTTATTGCGGTCGCAGAAGTTTTCGCTGAACTAAGCCGTGTCAAAAAACAGCAGGCAATCTCTAAGCCATTAGCTGTGGCAATTAATGACGGTCGCATTCATGCTTTAACCGTTAAGACTTTCACGCCTGAGCAGTGGAAGAAAGATAAAATGTTTAACCTTCCGCTTTAGTCATTGCAATTTAAACGCCATTAGACACAAACGAAACTGACTCAACAGAAACATACAGAAATAGCACCTTGGATTCTTTTAAAATAAACGGCGGTAACCGATTAAACGGCGAAGTTACCATCTCTGGCGCAAAGAACGCTGCCTTGCCGATCTTAATGGCCGGTATTTTGACCGACCAAAAAGTACAGATCACAAATGTTCCACGCTTAAACGACATTAATACCACCATTAAATTGCTTGAACAGCTTGGTGCACAAGTAAGTTGGGACGCTGAAAATACGCTATCTATTACTGCCGGCTCAATCGATCAGCACGTAGCTTCATACGAACTTGTTAAAACCATGCGTGCATCAATTTTGGTGCTTGGCCCTTTATTAGCTAAGTTTGGCCATGCAGAAGTTTCATTACCAGGCGGCTGTGCTATTGGTGCTCGCCCAGTTGATTTGCATATTCAAGGCTTAAAACAAATGGGTGCTACCATTGACGTGGAGCAAGGCTATATAAAGGCTAAAATTGATGGCCGATTGCAAGGCGCAACTATTTTTATGGACACCGTCAGCGTCACGGGGACAGAAAATTTAATGATGGCTGCGGCCTTAGCTGAAGGTACAACTGTTATTGAAAACGCGGCGCGTGAACCTGAAATTGTTGACTTAGCCGACTTTTTAAATGCCATGGGTGCTAAAGTAAGCGGCGCTGGCAGCGACACACTGACCATTGAAGGGGTGCCAAGCCTGAATGGCACTCAGCATAGAGTCATGGCAGATCGCATTGAAACCGGCACATTTTTGGTCGCAGCAGCAGTCACCCAAGGTCATGTAAAATGCCTTAACGCCGATCCAAAAGCGTTAGATGCCGTTTTAAGTAAGTTGCAAGAAGCTGGCGCAAATATAACCACAGGTGATGACTGGATCGAGTTGAACATGACGACGCGCCCAAAAGCCGTTAATGTTAAAACCGCACCACACCCAGCTTTTCCTACCGATATGCAAGCGCAATTTGTCACCCTTAACGTACTTGCAGAAGGCTCGGCTCACGTTACCGAGACAATTTTCGAAAATCGCTTTATGCACGTGCCAGAACTACAGCGTATGGGCGCGAATATCGCGTTAGAAGGCAACACGGCAATCACTACCGGCGTTACAGAGCTTAACGGTGCACAAGTGATGGCCACAGATTTACGTGCCTCAGCGAGCTTAGTGATTGCCGGCTTAGTGGCTAGCAGTGAAACTCAAGTTGACCGGATTTATCACATCGACCGTGGTTATCAACATATTGAAGATAAGCTGCAAGCACTTGGGGCAGACATTACACGAGTTAAAACCTCGTAAAATGCGCGCTATCTGACTAGCTTGTATAGAGGCCAGCTAATTGCTGGCCTTTTTTTCGCGTGCCCTACTAGCAGTGAGAGTATAACGCTTACCCAACGCCGATAAGGCGATGTGTTGACCAAGTACTAAAAGGTTATGCCTTTAGTTACTCCATTACGCATTACCAGAAACTAATTGCCTTGATGCATTACTATGGCATCGTCTTCATAAAGCTCTGGTAGGCGTTTTGCCCTTTTACAAGCCACCCCGGTACCGATTCGCCAGTGCCAGCAAGCTGTAACTTAGGATGATGACTGATCACTTTGGCTAACATTTGCTCCTGATTTTGCTCGATATCAACAAATAACACGTGTTTGCCCTTTCTTAGCACCTCTTGAAAGCGCTCAAAATGGATATTATTGCGCTGAATACCGATGAAACCGCCTTCCCAAGTACAAAAGCCTAATACAACTATCGCCAATAAAACGAAAGGTAACCAACCCGCTGCTGACTCAGTCCAACCCATATAATAAGCAACGAATAATGTAATTGCTGCTGCAATCACGCCAATAACGGCACCAATCTCAGTTGAGTGGACAACGTCTTTTTTCAGCACAGATTCAACTTCAGGCAAGTTGTGCTCGTCAATAGCTGCGTCATCATGGCTTAAGACATGAATTTGCGGCTCGGTAACGCCTTGCTCAGTCAACTCGCTTTGCAGGTTTTTTAACTCAGATAGGTTTTCACTAATAAAGTAGTGTCTAAGCATTATCAATTCCTCAGCTCAAGTGTTGCCAAGTATTAGCCTAACTCAGACTGCCGCACGTTATTGTTGGCAATTACTTACATACGCGAAGTACATCTAGGACACAGGTTAACTACGTTTAGTATTTGCATGGCAGATCATTACTGATGCCAATGCAGTAATAAAATTATAGCAGCATGATTGTGCTGCTACATTCTTAGTAATTTTTGGGAAGGGGTTGCTATTAAGACTGGGGATCAAGCTGAGAATCAATCAAAGCGAGCGCTTCATCTAAAATAGTGCTCACACACTCTCTTGCTTGTTCAGGGTTTCGCGTTTGTATGGTATTAAAAATGTCAGCGTGCTTTTGTACATCAGCCCCGGGAACGCCTTTAATGCGATTGGTATAGCGAATACTCACTCGAAGTGCAGTCCCAATAAAATCAGTAAGCTGAGCAATAAAACGGTTACCACTGGCCAGTAGAATGGCCGTATGAAAGGCGATATCGGCATCAAGCGGGTCATCTAAGCCTTTATCTGCATCGGCCATGCGAGATAGCGCTTTTTCAATCTCTGCTATTTGCTCATCACTGGCATTTAAAGCGGCAAGAGCAGCGGCTTCGGGCTCGATTGCAGCCCTAACTTGCGTAAATTCTTTAAGTAAAGTCAATGAAGGCTTACTGTTTAAAATCCAACTCAGTACATCTGTATCAAACATATTCCAGCTGCTTTCTGGCAATACTAGAATACCTTGTTTAGGACGAGAAGATATCAGTCCTTTTGCTGACAGCATTTTAACCGCTTCACGCGTCGCACTGCGGCTAACATCATATTGCAAGCAAAGGTCAGCTTCAGAAGGCAACCCTGATCCCACAGGGTAGTCACCTTTAACGATTGCCATGCCAAGGTTATGTGTTAATTGATGGGTTAAATTGTGTTTAGGGCTACTTCTCATCACATTCTCTTGCTTCTAAGGTTTTAATGGCGGTAGTGCAATTGCCATATTCACCACTTTTTATTGTTGCAACTAAAAGGTTTTATAGTCTGCGTTCTTATGCCTGATAAATATATACTACTGCTTTTCCTTAGCACGCGATAGCCAGTTAGTTACTCTTTTTTAACATAAACAATAGTGAGTTGTTTCGCAGCGTTTTGCTTTTTATTATTATTAATATAATAGTATATAACATATTATTGATTAAATAACGAACACGTGAAATTTGCGTTTGTCATTGGGCCACCTGTTTTTGCGGTGCGGTTTGCACCTGATATAAAATTCGCTAAAGTGTTATTAGTGCTTATTTATTAGGAAGTTATATTGTCTACTTCAACCCAGTACTTGAGTTTGCGCAACAAGCGTATTTTTATCACTGGCGGTGCCTCAGGCATTGGTGCAGCGATGGTTCGAGCTTTTGTCGAACAAGGCGCTTACGTTGCATTTATTGATATCAATGAAGAAGCTGGCCAATTGTTGCTTGAAAAATTATCAAGCTTTCACCAACAGCTTTGGTTTCAGGTAGTTGATGTGACTGTACAACCTGAGCTTACCCATGCAATTGCCAGTGCAACTGAAGCATTGGGTGGCATGGATGTACTGATAAACAATGTTGCCAATGATATGCGCCATAGGCCACAAGATGTCAGTCCACAAGATTGGCAATCATGCATGCAAATAAACTTAGATGCGGCATTTTATGCTGCACAAGCTGTTTTCGAACAAATGCGTAAACAAAAAAGTGGCGTAATTCTTAATTTTAGTTCAATCAACGCACTGATTGGCCCGAAAAATATGGTTGGCTACACCACAGCAAAAGCCGGCCTTATTGGCATGACAAAATCGTTAGCCAAAGATTATGGTCGCTACAATATTCGCGTTAATGCGATTTTACCCGGCTGGATAGCAACCGATAAACAACTGGCCTCTTACCTCAGCGAGCGCCAAGAAAAGCAATGGATGGCAGCAATGGCAATCAAGAAAAGAATAGCGCCCTCTGAAGTGGCGAAGTTAGCGATGTTCTTATCGTCTGACGATAGTGAAATGATCACTGGTCAATCAATCACCATTGATGGTGGACGCACTTAGGGTGGGTGCAACACATATGAACAGCATTGAACATGCAGATCTAATCGCCATTGATTGGGGAACTAGCCATTTGCGAGCTTATCTATGTCAATACAGACAGGATAATTCGCTTAGACTGCTAGCCACAAGTTATGCGCGTGGCGTCACTAAAGTCACCCATGGCTTCGAACAAGAGCTGTTTAATTGCATTGCGCCATGGCAAGCGCATTATCAACATTTGCCAATTATTATGGCTGGGCAAATTGGCTCAAGCATAGGCTGGCAAGAAACCACTTATTTACCCTGCCCTATTTCACCTAATATGGTTGCACAATCGTGTTTACACTTTACCTGCCGCGATCAGCAACTATCCATAGTGCCAGGGCTACACTGCAGCCATGAAAATAACCATCGCGACGTTATGCGTGGTGAAGAATTACAAGTGCTTGGCTGGTTGGCGCAAGACCAAGCGCATCAACAAGGGCAGCACTTAATCTGCTTACCAGGCACACACACCAAGTGGGTGTTAGTTGATGATGGACAAGTAAAGCTGTTTAAAACCGCCATGACAGGCGAACTATATGATCTTTTGTCTCACCACAGTGTACTAATTCAAGATGCACATGGTGAGTTTTGCCCTCACGCCTTTGCCTCTGGTGCCCAATATACGTTAGCGAGTGCACTAGGTAGCTTTATCCATGGCTTATTTAGTGCCCGCAGTAAACAGCTATTCAAAGAACTTGCGCCTGAGCATGCGACCTCGTATTTATCCGGCATGCTTATTGGCAGTGACGTCAGAGCGGCAATTAATGCAACCGAATGGTCGTTTGAACAACTAAACTCCGTAAGCATTATTGGTAATAACACGCTTAGCCAGCGGTTTAGCGAAGTATTAACCATGCAACAGATAGCAACGACACGATATGACGTTGAAGCAATTACATTGGCAGGGTTCGCATCAGTGTATCAGCAGTTATTAGTCGGTTCACCGTCCAGTGTTTAATTACTTTCTTACTAGATTAAATAGCTAAACCAACTAGCCAAATGAAGTAACCGAGTGAAATAGCCAAGCGAAATAGCCAAGTTAAATAGCTAAGCAAAGTGCGCAACAACGAACAAAGTAGGTGTCAGGTGAATACAATCAATGAGTGGATACCAAGCAACCCAATAATAGCCATTTTACGTGGTTTGAACAAAGCGGATGCCATTGGCGTTGGCCAGCTGTTATATCGACACGGCATCAGAGTGATGGAAGTGCCATTAAATCGACCAGAAGCGCTCGAATGTATTACTTTACTGCGCGAGCACCTGCCTTCTGATTGCTTAATTGGCGCTGGTACCGTGATTAATATCAATCAAGTTGAACGAGTGAAGGGCGCGGGTGGCCAAGTAATTATTTCACCCAATTGTGATGCTGGGGTTATTGACTACACACTTGAATTAGACATGATTAGCATTCCGGGAATTGCCACGGTCAGCGAAGCATTCCGAGCCTACAACGCGGGGGCGACCGCACTCAAAGTCTTTCCTGCTGCAACTTATGACGTTGAACATATCAAAGCATTACTAACGGTATTACCTCAAGAATGTGCACTTATCGCAGTCGGCGGCGTGTCGTTAGCAAATCGTCAGCAATGGCTTGATGCAGGCGCTAGAGCAGTCGGCATTGGTAGCCAACTCTACACCCAAGGTGATAGTCTGTCGCAAATCGAACATAGGCTAACCTTGCTTTAATGAAATTAATCAAAACTTTAGCTGTAGGAAATCAACTGGCAGAAGGCGTGTTATGGCACCCAGAGCAGGCGTCGTTGTGGTGGACTGATATTAAAACCAGTAAGGTGTATGAGTATCAGCTCCGAAATGACCACCTCAAATGCTACAGCATGCCGGAGCGAGTCGGCTGCTTCGCATTTACCAAACAACCTCAGCAACTATTAGTCGCGTTTGCATCGGGTATCGCCCTGTATGATTTAGCTAGCCGAACAATCAACTGGCTTGCCCATTTAGACACCGCTAACCAAGGCCATCGCCTCAATGACGGCCGATTGGATCGCAGCGGTAGATTTTGGGTTGGAGGCATGCTCGAAAAAAATGTCGAAAAAGAGCACCAAAGCGCTCATAAGAGTGATAAAAACGCTAGCCTTTTTCAGCTTGAGCAAAAGTCGTCGTCATTTCGACTAAGCCCCAAAAAAACAGGTATCAAGATATCCAATTCACTGTGTTTTAGCCCTGATGGTAAAACTATGTATCATGCCGATTCACCAACAGGCATTATTTACCAATATCAGGTATCAGCAGACCTGCAATTAACCAACGAACAAATTTTTGCAAAAACCGAAGCTGGCGCCTACCCCGACGGTGCCTGTATTGATAAAAATGGCAACCTGTGGTCTGCTCAATGGGGCGGTAGCCGTGTGGTTCAATACTCGCCACAAGGCCAAGTAGTACAACAACTTGATTTGCCAGTGTCTCAGCCGACTTGTGTCGCCATAGGTGGCCCAAATCGCAATTTACTCGCTGTCACTAGTGCTCGTGATGAACTTACACAGCAACAACTTGCCAGTGAGCCAGAGGCAGGCAATATATTTATCTATCAGTTGGAAGAAAGCATTGGTATTGACGAGGTTTATGCAAATGTTGACGATGTTACAGTATCCGTTCAATGATAAGACTTAGCTATGCTCCTTGAATATTAAAGCGATCTAGAGCCAAGCAAGGCGAATCAAAGCAAGCCAACAGTTTTAGTCAGAGCCTTTTATGCCAACGTCGCTTACATTAGAGCAGTTCACATCATCGTCATTTATTACGAAGTAGGGCAGCAGATAATTATCCAAGAAGCGGTTTTAAACGCGCAAAAATAAAGATAGTATATATAATACAAATAAAGTAACTATCTACTAAAGCTAGCTAATACATAGCTTCTTTCACCAATAAAAATAGCAATAATTCATAGATAAGTTAAAGGCTTAAAAGCTAAACCATATTGAAGCTAGAGTCTTTCTTGATATCGAAATAAGGTGAAATGCCAAGCGTGTATAGCCCTAAGCCTGCCCTGATTATCCAGAGCAATCTCTTGGTTAGCGCTAGCCCAGTGTCTAAGAGGAATCAAGAATGTCAGCACAAGCCATACAGGTCATAGTGTTTTTCGGAATTACTGCACTAATTGCTTTCGCTACCTATCTAAAGTGTGCTGGTCACGCCCGCTCAAGCGATTCTAACAAAGAATACTTTCTTGCCAGTGGCGGTTTATCTTGGATGTTTGTTGCTGGCTCAATCACGCTAACCAACTTAAGTACTGATCAGTTGATTGGCATGAATGGCAACCAAATGGCATTGCTCGCATGGTGGGAATTTGCCGCAGTTATCGGGTTAATCATACTTGCTAAAGTCTTTTTACCTGTTTATTACAAAAATAACTGCACAACGACCACAGAGTTACTAGAAAAACGCTATGGTGATAAGAATATTCGCGCAGTAATTGCCGCCCTATTCCTATTAGGTAATGTATTCATTTTCTTACCCGCAGTGCTATACAGTGGTTCATTATTTATGAAGTCACTATTTGGCACTGAGCTAAGTATCATGTTCTTGGCTGTGTGCTTTGCGTTGGTGGGCGCCTGTTACGCAGTATTTGGTGGTTTGCGCGCCGTTGCAGTTTCAGATACCTACAGCGGTATTTTATTGCTTGGCATGGGTATGTTAATTGTTTACCTTGCAGTTGCTGCCATCGACTTTGATTTTTCTGGAATTCCTACCGAGCGCCTGACCATGATAGGTGGTGATGACTCTCCACTCCCTTGGCATGTACTCCTAACGGGTATGATATTTATTCAAGCCTTTTATTGGGGTACAAACCAAACGATTACCCAACGCGCAATGGCAGCACCTAACCTGAAAGAAGCGCAAAAGGGCGTATTTTCAGCCGCGGCTATACGTTTATTAATTGTGCCACCAATGATTGTAGTGCCAGGTATCGTTTCGTATAAACTCTACGGCGATATTGGCGATGCCGCTTATGGCACCATTGCGGCAGATGTTTTACCAGTATGGTTATCTGGTGTTTTTGCTGCAGCCATTGCCGCCGCCGTGTTAACAACATTCAACAGTATTTTGAACTCTTCTGCTGCGCTCTACTGCTGTGATATTCACGAGGCTTACGTCAACAAAGATGCCAATGTCGGTAAGCTCAATGCAATTATTACCATTGTATTTGTTGGCATTGCATTGGCGCTAGTACCGGTTTATGCCGCCCAAGAAAGTATTATCAATACAGTTCAAGAACTTTATGGCCTGCTCAGTATGCCTATTCTTTCGACCTTTATTGTTGGCCTGGTATTTAAAGATGTTGATGCTCGCGCCGCGATTATCGCAGTTGTGTTTGGCACCTTGTTATACGCTTTCTTTGTGTTTGTTTGGGCACCGTTCCACTACATTCATATGATGTGTATTACCTTATTTGCTTGCGTTGGTGTGGCACTAGCCACCAACCGCTTGGTATTTGGCAATAAAGTTTCATTCGCTCGCCAGCAAACAGCCTAATTGCTGTGGTAGTGATAACAGGCAAGCAACAATGACAAGTAAACAACAAGTTTCAGCGATTAATTTACTCGTTGGTGACTACCAAGCGGCCCTTGATTTCTATACTGAAAAGTTAGGTTTTGTAGTTAGCGATGATGTGCAAATGGAAGATCACCGCTGGCTAACCGTTAGCCCAAGTGAGCAAAGTACGTTAAAGCTGATATTGCACAAAGCACAAACTGACGCTCAACAAAGCGCTATCGGCATGCAAGCAGGTGACGCCGTACTTGCGATTTTACAAACAGATAACTTTGAGCAGAAGTATGCTGAAATGCAGCAAGCAGGTGTTGAATTTTGTGAGCAGCCTCGCCACGAGCCCTATGATACTGTGGTTATCTTTAAAGATTTGTATGGTAATCGGTGGGATTTAATCGAGCTGAGCGCATAGATAGCTTCAAGTTACCCTGACTTTATACATAAAACTGAACACTTTATAAAAAAAACGAGTAAGGCAACTTACTCGCTTTTCTTCCTCGTTGTTCTTCACTTTTTCCCTGCCACTATTTCGTAGCATTACTTTCTTCGTTTAAGCCGTTACAGGCACAATATTGATACCCGAAATTGGTTCACCTAATTTGGTATGACCTTGAATCAAACGATTAAGCTGTGTCATTGACGATAACATCGCAAAAATGGCAGCAAAGTATCCTTGATTTAACAAGTTTTGCTGATCTTGTTCAACGAGTGCATTAAGGGCTTTTTCATTTAAGTGACAAAGCCCTTTCAAGGTGCTCTTCTTGCCGCTGGGAATCGTAATTTCAAGCTCTATTGGTTGGATAAGATCGAGCGCTTCAAGCGCTTTAATAAACTTGCCTGTTTCTAACTGGCCAAGATAAAACTGCTCTAGCTGTTGATTATAACGCTGAAAAAACGGCGTAGCTTTACCATCATTAAATAGCGCTTCACCTTGCGATTCACTGACTAAATTAGACGTGACATCTAGGTAGGGAATAATGTTCTTATCGTTATCTGGGTCAATACCTAGAGCAAAAGGACGCAAGCTAGCAGCAAGCGGAACATATGCCAGCTGATGCTCGCCCTTGTCATCGGTCAGTACATTTGAGTCCATCACAAAGGAGGTGATTGCCGCAATTGAGGTGGTACCTGTTTCACTATTTTTGATAAAGAATAATGGAAAGCTCGACGCTGCTTGCTGCGCTTCTGTGACCGTAACTTCAAGCTGGTGTTGCCTAGCAATAAATTCCCAATCTAAGCTAGGGTCGAGTTTTAACTTTTCATGCTGCTCGGGTTTGACTGGTTGGAAATCTGACATTGGCTTACCTTCTTGTTGTTATGATTGGTATCATTGTTGGCTGGTTACTGTTAGCTAGTTATTTTTAGCTTAACGAGTTAGCCGCAAGTGTAAAGCTAAAAAATGAGCAGGTTCAAATAAAAATAGCCTGAACAATCAGGCTATTTTTAATCTAATTTAGTTTATCGAATCAGGCGTTCGTTAACTTAGACTCTCGCTAACTTAAACTTTTGTTAACTTAAAGACTAAAGAGTTTTGCGGGAACAATACAGGCATTTGCATACCGTGTTCCATTAACAGTTCACCACTAAAGGTTTGTCCTAGCGCTTTATCTAAAATTGACTCAGAGTACTCTTTGAAATCTTCGCGTTTAGCAGGCCAAACAAGATCAAGCTTGTATTGGCTCTGTGCATCTAACCCTTTAAACATAAACTGATTAGGCATATAACGCAGTGGCTCAACAACACTATTGTACGCAAATAGTGCCTCAGACTTATCAGCGTTAACAATACCAAATTCGATAGAGTTTCCGTCGGTATCAAGGCGAATTAACTGCCCCTGATGAATTAATTCTCGATGTGCTTTATGAAGTGCGATCGCCGCTTTTAAGCTAGTACGTTCTTGCTCAGTTAGCTCGCGCGGGTCCATTTCAATGCCCATATGACCAAACATCGCCACAGCAGCACGCATTTCGATATTAACGCGACGGCCAGTAATGTGACAATCTCTTGGGCCAACATGCGCCCCCATCACATTGGATGGGAAAAAATAAGAGCAGCCTTTTTGAATTTCTAAACGATCTAACGCATCGTTGGAGTCTGATGTCCAAACGCGATCCGTATGCGCCAAAATACCATAGTCAACACGGCCACCACCTGAACAGCAACTTTCAAATTCAACCTTAGGGTGCTTAGCGCGAAGCTTATCAATTAAGGCATATAGGGCATGCATTTGCTGATGAATAGCAGGTTTACCTTGACCATTACCCGGTTGATTAACATCGCGGTTCATATCCCATTTAATGTAACTAATATCTGGATACTCCACCAAAATATCATCGATACACTTAAACAAGTAATCACACACCGCAGAGTTGTTAAGATCCAACACATATTGATTTCTAAAACCAATTTGCGGGTTGCCGCGTGTTTGTAATGCCCAATCAGGATGGTTGCGATACAAATCACTATCAGGGTTAATCATTTCTGGCTCAAACCAAATACCAAATTCCATGCCGGTTGCCAGTACTTGATCAATCAAAGGCTGCAAACCCTCAGGATAAATTTCTTTATCGACAAACCAATCCCCTAGTCCTGCATAGTCGCCACGGCGACCATTAAACCAGCCGTCATCAAGCACAAAACGCTCAGCACCTATTTCTGCTGCTTGTTTCGCCAGCTCTGCTAGGGTGTCGGTGTCATGATCAAAATAAATACCTTCCCACGTGTTGTAGTGAACTGGGCGCGGTTTATTGACCACCTCGTCACTCAACAATTGCTCGCGCACAAAGGTATGAAAGCTAGCCGACATCGCATTAAAGCCGGTATCTGAGTAACAGGCATACAACTTAGGTGACTGGTAAGACTCACCAGGTGCCAGTGTTAGCTCGCTTGGTAACAGCAACTCGCCCATTTGGACAAAGCCACGACCGTCTGCCAACAATTCGCTCATCACTTTGTGGTTGCCACTCCAACCTAAGTGAAAACCAATACAGTCACCTTGATGTTCAGCTGTTGTCGCTTTGTGCATAATCAAGCCGGGAAAGCTGTCGTGCGAGGTTTTACCTTTGCGGTTTTCACGTACAAAGTTGCCAAGGAAACGGGAAATGTGCTGGCGGCGAAATTCATTTGACCAACGACCTTCAAACGCCATGATTTCTGTATAATTTGCCGGTACTTGGAAAGTGGGCGCTGCACACCATGTAACATCAAGCGGACTGTCACTATTGTTGAAAAGCGACGTCGAGCACTCAATTACATCCGTTTTAGGGCATAGCCTTAGCTCATGCAGTAACGACAAGCTACGTTCATTGTCGGTGGTTGTTATGGCCACTTGATGTTCATTAATTTGCTCAACAGCGCTAATGTCACCGCAAAAAGACCAAGCGTCGTCACTATTGCTGATTTCAAGCCCAACATGTCCGGTAAAACCGCTGCCGTAGGTTGGCGTTAATGCAATAGGCGGCTCTTCAACCACAGCACATTTGGCTTCTTGACGCGTTGCTAGCATCTCGATCATCTGTCCAGAAGACTGAGTTGATAGCGTTTTACCATAGTAACTAATACGCGGAGTGCGCTCGCTAACATTAATAATAATGCTGCTACGTTGCCCTGCTAAATGAATGTGAGTAGGTGTGTTGTTCATATTTATGCTCTTTCACTGCCATGTAGCTAGACTACTCGTCTGGCTGCTGATGATCTCTTTGGCTATTTGATAATGAGACTATTTAATCAATACCTAAGACTAAATATTTGCAAACAAATAACCACTAACTCAAAAGATAGTAGCGATTTTACTTCATCATTTGAGTGGCTTAAGGATGGTTTATTTTATTGAAAAATCCAGCCCTATTGTCGTATTTGTAATATAAATTAATTTGGTGTTTTTGAGAATAACATTTGAACACTATTTACGAAGGATTTAGTTGCTTCGTGGGCTATGCAATACTGGTGATTTTGGTTGTTCTGAAATGGAGTTAAGAAGTAGCTAAATAGGCTATGTCCAGCTACTTCTTATAGGTGCTAAGGCAAAATTATAGTGCGCTAGCTAAAGCTGTTGCCTGAATTAACCGCGATTTTAATTTCGCTAATTGTGTTAAATCGCTGATCTAGATTATTTCGGCGAATTAGCGAGTTCAGTTGATAAATCGACATTAATATTGCGTACATTGGCGCTAAATAGCCTTTGTCGCTGAGTGACTTTAATTGCTCACCAGACAAAGCATTTAGCTTATCTTCGTCAATGGTACACAAGCCTTGCAAAGTTTCTTGGCTACCGTCTGGGCGATGAATCACTAAATTGATTGCTTTAACGAGCCCCAAATCATTAATTGCCTGGCCAAATTGATAAGTTTGAATATCTTGCTCGATACTCGCTTCAAGCAATTGAGTTGCTTTCATGAGTCGCTGGCTGGCTTTACCCTCGTCAGTAAAAATCGTATCGCCCGACTGCTCAGAAAAGGCATTACTTTCAGGGTCAATACCGACGGTATAGCCCTTCCCCTCGCCTTCAGCCTTCATCAAGAAAAACGGAAATGTTTGCATCGCCAAGGGTTTAAACGTTGGCTGCCATTGATTGTCTTCCACGAAAAGGTTTGTGCCCATTGCAAAGCTAGTTACAGCAGAAACACGCCATACGCCTGACTTAGGGTCTTTCATCAAAAACACAGGAAGACTGGTACCTGCATGCCCAACTTCATGAATTTTTAAATTAAGCAAATGCTGACTTGAGGCAAAGCTATTTTCAGCGCCTTCTTGGATGTAAAGTGACTGATGTTGTTCGCGCTTAAGTGCGACTAATGCGGCCATAAACTTCTCTTTGTTGTATCTATTATTTTTAAGTATTTGCAGTTAACTACTTTTAATTGAATGTTCACTAGCATGTGTTTAGCAAGCTAGTTAAACAAACTCACTTTCTCGCCCGTTACCACCCAGTCGGCGCCCCATTGCTAGCCCGTTGCTAACCACTGCTCAATATAGTCTCGATGAGCAGGCAAATTCTGCAGCATTTGTTGGGTCAGTTGCTGGTTACGTTTGATTAATTGCTCAGCTTGTTGCCGTTGATTATATAAATAGGCTTGGCTCGAAAAATCAGGTTTAAACTCCATACCATAAAGCACGTATTGATAGCTCGCTGCTGGAAACAGCTCTATGGCACTGTCAAAATCACTGGTGGCTGGACCACGATATCGCCAAATTGCTAAGTCATCTTTCAGCGATTGTGGAAAAGTCGTTTCGTCACAGTGAGCTTGCCAATAAGGTTCAGGGCGCTGAGTAAGCATGTAATGTAGCTTTAAAAAGTCTGCAATGCGTTGCCAGCGATAGTCCATCTGCTGATTAAATCGTTTCGCGACCACTGGCATTAACGCTTTATCGGCGGGTAAATTCTCGCCAATAAAGCGTGATGATAGTTCAATCAGCATAATCGCCGTCGCTTCCAGTGGCTCAACAAAGCCGGCAGCCATCCCAACCGCGACACAGTTTTTATGCCAGAACTTTTCTCTATGCCCCGGTTTGAAGGAAATTTTTCGAGCAGCTAAACCATCTGCTGCTTTTCCTAAATAGCGTCTTAAATTCGCTTCGGCCTGCTCATCGCTGGTAAATCGGCTCGAATAGACATGGCCGACACCTCGGCGATGCGTTAGGCCAATATCCCATATCCAGCCAGCATCCTGTGCCGTGGCAATTGTGTGTGAAGCAACGGGGGTATCGGCGCTCTCGTATGGCACTTGCATAGCCAAGGCGCTATCGTTAAACAGCACGTCACTAAGTGACTTGTAACCAACCCCCAGCGCTTGTCCCAGTAATAATGAGCGTGCGCCAGTGCAATCAACGAATAAGTCGGCTGCTAGTTGCCCTGTATTTTCAAGCACGATGGCTTCAATACTGCCATCATCGGCGATTAGCGTATCACACAAGGTATCAACCAAATGGTGTACACCCAACTTTTGGGTGCAATGCTCTTTAAGCATATTAGCCAGTTCACCCGCGTCTAAATGATAGGCGTAATTACAAGGCCCTTGATAGTCAAGATCGGTATGACCTCTCGGGGCTAAGCCCGCTTCACAAATATGGTGTTGAAAGTTTGATTCAACGGCAAAATTCTCAACGCTTTCTACATAAGGGGCGAGATCGAGCTTGCCGTAACCCAAAGGCACAGTAAACGGATGATAATAAAAGTCACCATTGCCGTGTACCCAGTTAACAAACTTGCCACCTTGCTTAAAAGCTGCATGACAACGAGCGAACACTTCTCGCTCATTTAAGCCGATTTGTCGCAGGGTATTTTTCATGGTTGGCCAAGTGCCTTCACCGACGCCAATCGTTGGTAGGTCAGAGGATTCAACCAAGGTAATTCGAAACTGCTCGTCACTTGCCCCTTGGTGATAAGAAGCGATTACCGCAGCAGATAACCAGCCAGCGGTACCACCACCGACAATGACAATATTTTTCACCGGATGCGACATAAAATTTCCTTTGCTAACAACCTGCTTTAACTTATCAAATAAGTTAAAGCAGGGGTTATCGCTTACTTCTTTGTTTATTTGCTTTACTTAGCTACTTTGCTTTACTTAGCTACTTTGCTTAACTGCTTCGAATAGCTAAACATTAACACTAAATCAGGTCAACGCATGTCGAGCTTGCTAAAAGGCAATACTTATTTACTTCATTTGGTATAAGTATTTAGCTAAGCAAAACAAACAATAAAAAATGGCCTGTTTGAATACAAGCAGGCCATTTGTGTTGAGATTAACTCGGCAAACTAAATTCGACTAGAACTTAGCACGCACGCCAACTGCGTAACGAGAGCCGTTATCTTCGATATTGTATACTTGGTTTGCAAATCGACCTGTTTGTACTAGCTCTTCTTCTGTAATGTTAATGCCTTCGAAGAATACTGAAACATTTTCATTAATATCGTAGCTAGCACTGATGTCCCACTGACCAAAGGTATCAGTATTGACTGGCTCACCATTGAAGCCGTTATCCACCAAGCGTAAGAAGCCTTCACGGTTGTTAAACGCAACACGTGCTTGCCAGTTGTCTGCTTCGTAGAACACGATCAAGTTTTGTGAGTCACCTAAACCTTCTAGCGCAAAGGCCGTTGATTGGTCTTCACCTAATTCAGTGTCGCTATCAACAATTGTCGCGTTAGCAGTAAAACCGAAACCATTTTCAAAGATGTGGGTTAATGCCACTTCGTAACCGGTTACTGTGATTTCTTCCGAGTTTTGTGGACGCGTTACCGAGTAAACTTCTTGCGCACCAAATAGCTCTTCAGCGTCAGAACACAATTCACCTTCACAGGCAAAATCAGGTGCTGTACGACCCGTCATATCAAATGTTTCAGTACCTGTACGGGTAATGATGAAGTCATCTACTTCTTTGTGGAAGAAAGCAAAGCTAAACAAGCTCGCATCACCATAATACCACTCGTAAGAAATATCCCAGTTCTCAGAGGTAAATGGTTTCAACGACTCGTTACCACCTTGCGCGGTTAAGTTTTGACGACGTGGTTCGTTAAACGTTGTCGCTGGCGATAGTTGCGACAGCGTTGGACGCGTTAATGAATCGTATGCAGCAAAACGCAATACCATATCATCTTGCAATTCTAACTTGATGTTTAAGCTAGGTAGCAAGTTTGAATATGAACCACTTTCTGAAATGTCGCGCGCTGGGCCAAAGACGTTAGCAAATAACGTTTGGTCAGACGTTGGTACCACGTTAACGATATCACTTTGTACCGCTTCTGCTTCAACGTCAGTTGTCGAGTAACGCGCGCCGACATTAATTGTCACAGGCATATCATCTAAGTCAAAGCCAAAGGTGAAATCAGCGTATAGTGACGTAATATCTTCGTTTACTGTGTAACGGTTGTTTTGCAACGTTGGCTCGATTGGGAAGCCTTGGTCTGCTAAGTAATCAACATAGGCATCACCATCGTAAGTGTAGAAAGTGTCAATTAAGCCAGAGAAATAGTTCTCTGCGGTGAATGGTCTAAAGTCGATGACATCAAGTGGTGCTGGAGTCCCGTAACCACAGAACTGACATTGGTTACCAAAAATTTGGAAGCTCTTCTTCTCACGTTCTTGACGGTAAATACCAAAACGAGCCTTCTCAAACACATCACCATCAGCTTCATAAACAAAGTCAGCTTTCAATTCTGTGATTTCGTCTTCGTCACTAAATTGGTTACCTTTTTCGTTGTAGTGCAAACGAGCAAGTTCTGCTGGCAATAGCGAACCATTTACAAAACCGTCGTGAGTTACCGTTGGGATGCCACCTGTGCCGTCAAACTGGTAGCTGTTGATAATACCAACCACGTTGAAACGGTCGCGTCCAGCACGATCGTTTTCTGCCGATGAAGTCGACAGGTCAAATGTTGCTTCTAGCTGGTCATTAATCGCCCACTCAACATTTAAACCAAAACCGTCGTTAGAAACATCACGTGAATTACGCGTATGCGATACGAAGTCAGTTGCTGGGTTACCACTACTTACGAATAAGCCAACATCTTGCGTAAACTGGGTTAGCGTACCAGTTTCAGGATCAATTGTTGCCGAGCCAACGCGATCAGGCTCAAACCATGACGCCAAGTCAGTCACTTGTGATTCAACTTCAAACTTAGACACAAAACCATCAAGCGTAATGGTGACTTCATCGCTTGGCGCATATTGGAAGACTAAGCTGGCATTAGTACGGGTACGCTCTTGTTGATCAACAATTTGATCCCAGTTGCGTGGAATATATGCATTAGTGAAAAGCACACCGTCACGGCTGTTAGAAATCGTTTGACCACCGCGCCAACCAGCGGTTTCAATACGGTTAATTTGTACGTCACGCTCTGAGTGAGTTACCGCAAGTAAAACCCCCATAGTATCGTCGTTAAAGGTATTGCTAACCAAGAACGAAGCACTTGGTGAAGTTTCTTCCGACAAGCTTTCGTACATGCCTTTTAGTGAGCCAACCACTTGTAAGCCGTCGTAGTCAAATGGACGTGCAGTAGACACATTGATTGTGCCACCAATGCCGCCTTCTTGCAGTGTCGATGTCGAGGTTTTGAAAATATCAGCACCGGTGATTTGATCCGCCGCGATAATGTCAAAGTTGAATTCACGACCAGCACTGTCGGTCGCGATTTGACGACCATTAACAAGCACGGTATTGAACTGAGGGCCAAAACCACGAACCGTCACTTGCTGGCCTTCACCACCACTGCGATCAATCGATACACCTGTAATACGTTGCAAAGACTCGGCAACGTTTAAATCTGGGAATTTACCCAAATCTTCCGCGGCAATACCGTCTGAAACAACATCAGATTCTTTTTTATCTAACATTGATGATTTTAAGCTACTGAGCATGCCGGTAACTGTAATCACCTCAACGTCACTTTCGGCGCTATCTTGAGCGACAGCTACTTGCGAGTAGCCCCCCAAAGCACCTGAAATTGCAACCGCTAATGCAGTGCGTTTTCCTAGAGTAAACATATATCTCCCCTTTTGTACTTACTTGTTGTTTTCTCTACTTTTTAAGTAGATTTTTACACTTTTTATAAAGCTTATATGTAAAATTTTTACTGGGTTTGTTTTCACTTAGTGCTTACCTTGAAGCTTCAATTGAAAACAAACACGGGCTACTAGGTAGTTTTTACCTAATAGCCGGATTATTAGCTTGCCATCACTCAATCTAAGCTGAGTTTGGCCTTCCTAAACTTTTATCGCTAAGCTATTTGCGACATATACTGATGTATTCTTTGTTTTTGTTGTTCATCAAGTAATAGGCCTAACTTAGTGCGTCGCCAAATCACATCGTTTAATGTTGTTGCCCATTCATTGGCCACCAAATAATCGAGTTCTCTTTGATACAGACCAGCACCAAAATCTTCTCCCATATCGGCCAAAGTCTCACAGCCAGTGAGCAACTGCTTGGCAATTGTGCCGTAAGTTCTAACGTAACGAGCCGTTAGCGCCGCTGGTAGCCAAGCAAAGTCCTTAGCGTACTGCGCCATCAATGTTTCGCGATCAGTAAAATCGCCACCTGGCAGCGCAGCTTGTTTGGTCCATGCAGGTTTCATGGTGGCGAACACTTGGGTGAGCTTATCAACTGCTGCTTCGGCTAAAGTTCGATATGTGGTGATCTTGCCGCCGTAGATATTCACTAGCGGTGCATGACCTTCGGTCACTAATTCGATGGTGTAATCACGTGTTACTGCTTTGGCATCTTCCGCTTCATCATGCAGTAGTGGGCGAATGCCTGAGAAGGTGTGAACTATGCTGTCACGGGTGATTTGACGTTTAAAATAGTTGTTGGTGATGCTAATGATGTAATCAATTTCAGCCGTTTCAATGGCTACATCTTGTGGATCACCTTGGTAATCAACATCTGTGGTACCCACTAGCGAGTAGTCTTGCTCAAATGGTAAAACAAAGACAATACGCTGATCTTCATTCTGTAAAATGTATGCATGTTCGTCGTCATGAATACGCGGCACGACAATGTGGCTGCCCTTCACCAAACGCAAACCGTGAGTGCGCTCTTTCACCACTTTACCGGTGATGTTTTCAACCCAAGGCCCCGCCGCATTCACTAGGCTTTTACTACGCACAGTTAGGGTTTCACCACTGGCTTTATCTAATAACGATAAATGCCAAATGCCATCAACCGTTTCTGCTGCCACTAGTTGCGTGCGAGTTAATATTGTCGCTCCATGCGCTTTGGCGGATAGTGCATTGAGCACAGTTAGACGCGAGTCATCAACCCAAGCGTCTGCGTATTCGAAGCCTTTCTTGATATCTGACTTTAGCGGTGATTGCTGATCAAATTTAAATGAACGAGATTTTGGCAGTGTAATGCGCTTGCTTAAATTGTCATAAAGAAACAAACCTGCTCGGATCATCCAAGCAGGTCGCAAGTGAGGTTGATGAGGTAATCTGAACACTAAGGGCGAAATAATATGAGGTGCATTTTTTAGCAATACTTCTCGCTCTGCTAATGCTTTTTTAACAAGCCCAAACTCGTAGTATTCGAGGTAGCGTAAGCCGCCATGAATTAGCTTACTGCTGGCGCTGGAGGTCGCAGATGCAAGATCATTCATTTCACAAAGCAGGACATTCAATCCACGACCCGCAGCGTCATTGGCTATTCCAACACCGTTAATGCCGCCGCCAACAACCAATACATCGTAAATTGTATCTGTTACATCCATCTAACTTGCCACTCAATTGTTCAAAATAGTTTCAGAACTGTGCAATAAATATAATTTATATGATAAATATAATCAATATGACAAAGCAGCTAGTTTGCGCTAATTTTTGTTTTTATAAAGCCAGCTGATTGCGGTAGCTCTAATACCTTTTAGTTTTCCACTTGTAACTGTTCAACTTGGTACAATTCCTTGATTACAGCCCCTTAATTACTGGCACTTCATTACTGGGTGCTTGGCACACTATCCTTGTTTGATGATTTTAGGTTTTTAAGCCTTAACTGCTCTAGCTGAGCAGTTGCACGCTCTACATTTGGTACTTCAATAAATTCAGCGAATATTGCTAAACTCGCCCCCACCATGCTTTGACTTACGCCACGATCAAAATATTGATCTAAGCCGTCTGCACTAGTTAACACTGGCCTATTCAAACGAGCAAAATGCCCTTTCTCTTTACTTGCTTTAAGATGAGGAGAACTTTGACCAATTGCATTGGCAATTTTGGACTGAATTTCAGGCTGGGCAATAAAGCTTAAAAATTTCATGGCAAGGGACGCGTGTTTGGTTTTACGCGCCACCATAACAACGTCCATCGGCACATTCTCAAACTGCGCGATCTTAGAATTTATAGTTGGGAACGGCATAAAACCAAGATCATTAGCTAGGTTTGTAGGAATGTGGTTATCAAAAAAATTCCCTAGCAATGTCATTGCAGTCATCTGCCGATAAAGTGGTGGCAGCATATCTCGCCATGTCACCAATTGATGATCGCTGTTAAAGCAATTTGCTTCTATTAACTGTTGCCAGTGTGTAAAAACCGATTTGACTCGTGAGTCTGTGTAAGCAATTTCACCCGCTAAAAGCGCTTGATGAAACGCTAAGCCATTAAGTCGCAAGTCTATATAATCAAACCAAGCTGCCGGTAACCAAGGGTCACCACTACCGATCATAATGGGCACTTTGCCAGCCTTACTAATTTTTTCACACATCCCTAGCAATTCCACCCAATTTTTAGGTGGAGCTATTGCTAATTTCTCCAACAAAGGTTTGTTATAAAATAGTCCCCAGGTGTAAAACGAGTATGGTATGGCATAAACGTCTTGGTTAACACTCACCAAATTTTTAACCGTCTCAGGGAAAGCTTGGTCGAATTGTTGGCTTTGCCAAAGCTCGGTAAGTGGTAACAACAAGTCTTGTAGCACTAGGTTTTTTAAACGTTCGCCCGCCTGCCAATACAGAACATCCATCTCACCGCTTTCAAGCCATGGCACAAGCGCTTGCTTGTAACTAGCGTCCACCAAGCCAGTAAAATTCAAGGTAATATCGGGGTGGTGCTGCTCAAATTCTTCCCGTACTCCTTCAAACAAACTACGATGACCAGGAGTGCTGTATAACACTGCAACATTAAGCGTGGCAGGTGCTTTTTCTTTGGATAGAACTTCTTTAGGAAGAGAGCTTTTATCACGAAAACCTTGTTCAACTGCACCACTAGGCTCGTCGCCTGACTTAGCAGGTTGTTTCGACTCGCTTATTACATCACGCGTAGCGTTATTAGAAACAACTGAAGCGTCTGCCGTTATCGGCGATAGGAAAGCCGTTAAGGTAATGATAAATAGCCAAGCGACAAGCCAAATAGTATTGGCAATAGGATGTTGATTATGGGAGTCTGCCACATACTTCACAGCAGTTTGTACATTTTCTTCGTGATGCGTTTTCAAAGTCAAACTTAACTATTTGATTATTATTATATATTAGCAAACTTTTAACAGAACATAGTGATAAATTTCAAGTACATTAATAATCAATAAAATGGAAAAACCTTATCATTTTCAAACAAATACTATGCAATTTGGCGTCATGTATCGCGCTTAACCAAACCACATAGTTACACCGCAAAGTAAAACCATATAGTCAAACCGCTTAACCAAACCCAAACCAGACAATGTATAGTTGACTTAACAAGTGCTAGGCTTAAGATAAATAATCATATTTATCATCTTATACAAGAGGCGGCTATGGAAAAGTACCTACTCTCTATCGACCAAGGTACCACCAGCTCACGAGCGATTTTATTCAACTTACAAGGTGAATTAGTCGACAGTATTCAACAGGAGTTTACTCAACATTATCCAGAAAATGGCTGGGTCGAGCACAATCCTGACGATATTTTATCAACGGTTATTAGCACGACAAAAACCCTGCTCGCCCAAACAAAAATTTCGCCAGAGCAAGTTGCTAGTATTGGTATTTGTAACCAAAGAGAAACCACATTAGTTTGGCACCGAGAAACTGGCAAGCCGATTTACAATGCCATTGTTTGGCAGGATAGACGCACCGCAGACTATTGCACTGAGCTAGTCAACGCAGGTCATGGTGAGTTGATCACCGAAAAAACCGGATTGTTAATCGATCCTTATTTTTCTGCGACAAAAATTAAATGGATTTTAGACAATGTCGAGGGTGCTCGTGACCTAGCGGAGCAAGGACAACTGGCATTTGGGACGGTTGATACCTTTATCCTTTGGCATTTGACACAAGGGAGATCACACCTTACCGATGCCACCAATGCGTCACGTACGATGCTTTACAATATCCACCAAGGCTGTTGGGATGAAGCACTTCTAGCCTTGATGGATATTCCAGTGTCATTATTACCTGAGGTATGTGATAGCGCTTTTGATTTTGGCGAAACGAATGTGTTTGGTGGCTCTATTGCTATTCAAGGCATTGCTGGCGATCAGCAAGCTGCACTTTTTGGTCAAACCTGTTTTAGCCCAGGCACCGCCAAAAGCACTTATGGCACAGGTTGTTTTTTAATGGTGAATACTGGCGAAGAAGCACTTAAATCAAACAATCGCCTACTAACCACCATTGGCTATCAAATTAATGGGCAAGTTCATTATGCGCTCGAAGGCAGCATTTTTGTCGCAGGGGCGGCTATTCAGTGGTTACGTGATGGCGTTAACATGGTTGGTTCAGCCAAAGAAACCGAAGCAATTGCCACAAATACTTCAGTTGATAGCGGTATTTATTTTGTTCCAGCCTTTACCGGCCTTGGTGCACCCTACTGGGATCCAGAGGCACGAGGCGCTATATTTGGCTTAACCCGCGCCACTGGTATTAACGAAATTGTCTCCGCAGGTCTGCAATCGGTGTGCTATCAAACTGACGACTTAACCCAAGCTATTGCCAAAGATGGCATTCAAATTCAGCAAATGCGGGTTGATGGCGGTATGGCAGCAAATAATTGGTTTATTCAGTTCCTTGCCGATATTTTGAATGTACAAATCGACAGACCGAAAACTGTAGAAACCTCAGCGCTAGGAGCCGCTTATTTAGCCGGCTTGCAAGCAGGTGTTTACGACTCACTTGAACATATTCAATCACTGTGGCAATCCGATACTCAGTTAACACCACAAATGTCGCAATCGCAGCGAGAAAAACTGCTCCATGGCTGGCAAGATGCGGTTGCTCGAGTATTAAAGAAATAGTCTTTTAAGAGCTGTTGAGAGCGGTAATTTCAACACCCCCTTAATTTTTTCTATCTGCAGTAGTCAGGGTCAATTAACCACTCTGACTACTATTTCTCAATGCCTTCTTATGCAATTTCAACAAGTTAATACCAATATTAACTTCACTAGAGTCTCATTGGCTTTGGCCTGCCTATCTGCGCCCTATTTTTCTGACTAAAAAATGGCTTGCTAGCGAACTTTCGCAATAGTAGTATTTATACTATAAATACTTTTTGGTCATGATGTTGCGACACTTGCTGCCTCATGAACTCAATCTATTAGCATCAGGAAGATATTGTGAAGGTTCTTGTTACCGGAGGTATGGGCTATATTGGCAGCCATACCTGTATTGCGCTGCACAATGCAGGCTACATTCCTGTTATATACGATAATTTATCGAATGCCAGTATTAAGGTTATCGACCAGTTAGCACAAATTACCGGCCATCACTTTGACTATATTGTTGCCGACATCGGTGATAAAACGGCCTTTGCTAGCGCGATTAAAGAACACGATATTCAAGCGGTTTTCCATTTTGCCGCATTGAAAGCTGTTGGTGAGTCGACTGAGCAACCTGTTCGTTACTACCAAAACAATGTCGCCAATACGTTATCCATGATTGAAGTGATGACGGCGCTTAATGTCAAAAAGTTGATCTTTAGTTCATCCGCCACCGTTTACGGTGATCCGCAATATTTACCGATTGATGAGCAACATCCGATTTCATCCACCAACCCCTATGGCTGGAGCAAGGTCATGGTTGAACAAGTGCTGGCCGATTTAGCACAAAGTGATGATGAATGGCTCACCATTGCGCTGCGCTATTTTAATCCAGTAGGTGCCGATCAAAGCGGCTTAATTGGCGAATCTCCCAAAGGTATTCCAAATAATTTAATGCCGTTTATTGCCCAAACTGCGGTTGGGCGTCGTGAATATATTAGTGTTTTTGGTGATGACTACGACACCTCAGATGGCACAGGCGTGCGTGATTATATTCACATTAGTGACTTGGCTGATGGCCATGTTGATGCATTTACTTATCATCTTAATCATCAGCACGCTATGACAGGTTGTCACGCATACAATTTGGGGACAGGTGAAGGCTATTCAGTACTGGATATGATCAAGGCATTTTCAACTGCTTCGGGAGTTGATATCCCTTACCAAGTCGCACCGCGCCGCAGTGGTGATATTGCCTGTAATTATGCTGATGCTAACCTTGCAAAAGAAACATTTGGCTGGCAAGCAAAACGCGACATTAATGCCATGACCGCAGATACTTGGCGCTGGCAAACAAGCTACCCGAATGGTTTGGAAGATTAGGGCCTTGACCATTATTAACACATCGTTATCTGAACACATTAACAGCAAGGCTAGTGCCACGCTGAAATAGCGCAGGACTAGAGTAGACATGAGTCAATTTGAATACACACACCGCAGAAAAAACCCATTAACTGGCGATTGGGTGTTGGTGTCGCCACATCGAAATAATCGCCCTTGGTTAGGTGCAACCGAGCAAGCTAGCACCGAGAGTCTGCCTAGCTATGTGGATGATTGCCCGCTTTGTCCGGGCAACAACAGAGCCAACGATACGAAAAACCCCGACTATCAAGACACTTTCGTGTTTGTGAATGACTTTGGCGCGCTTAACCAGCAACAACAAACGTCTGATACTAATGTCACTAGCGATGATGAGCTCTTTACTTTTGAAGCGGCAAATGGCGAATGTCGCGTGGTTTGCTTCTCACCAGATCACAGTAAAACCATGCCAGAGTTATCCGTTGATGAACTCACTAAGGTCGTCACCACTTGGCGCGAAAATTACCAAGAACTGGCGAGCAAGTTTGCCAATATTCATATTTTCGAAAATAAAGGCGAGATCATGGGCTGCTCCCAGCCACACCCGCATGGACAAATTTGGGCGCACCAGCATGCGTCTAGTGAAATAGCCAAAGAAAATAGCCAACAAGCGGATTATTACGCTCGCCATCAAACACCCTTGTTAGCCAATTACATCGACAAAGAAGTTGCCGATGGCAGTCGAGTTATTTGCAGCAACGAACATTGGATAGCGGTGGTACCTTTTTGGGCGGCTTGGCCATTTGAAACGCTTGTCGTCGCAAGAGAAGATATTCGCCAGTTTGGTCAAATTAATGATCAACAGGCTCAAACCCTTGCCAGCCTGCTTAAAGAGCTAACCACACGTTACGACAACGTTTTTAATTGCAGTTTTCCGTATTCAATGGGCTGGCATAGTGCGCCAACCAATTTAGCTGACGACAGCCATTGGCGATTACACGCCCACTTTTACCCGCCACTGTTGCGCTCAGCAACGGTGAAAAAGCATATGGTTGGCTATGAGATGATGGCAGAAAGCCAACGAGATTTAAGTGCTGAAACCGCTGCCGCTATTTTGCAAAAAGCCAGCACGACTCACTATAAGCAAGCTCAACAAGGTAATGACTAAGTGCCAAGTAAACAGCCTGCTCAACAGCATCCACAAAGAACATGTAAGGTATTTATTCAAGGTCTTAATTTCAAGAGCTTTATTTTAGGTAAAAACGATGAATAACAATCAATTTACAGCCGATTTTCAGCAACTTTTTGGTCACCCTGCGCAAGGCCTAGCTATAGCGCCCGGCCGTGTTAATTTGATTGGTGAATTCACCGACTACAACTTAGGCTATGTCCTGCCTTGTGCATTGAATTTTAGCACCCAAGTACTGTTTAAAAAACGCGATGACAACCAAGTCATTGTTTACTCGAACAACTATCCCGGTGAGCAAGACAGCTTCGCTGTAGACGACACCATTAGCCAAGGTGATTCACAATGGGGCAACTATATTCGCGCCGTTGTCTACGTGTTGAAAAAGCGTGGCTACCCACTTGGTGGCATTGAGCTGTTAATTAGCAGTGATGTGCCACAAGGGGCTGGTTTATCCTCATCAGCAGCACTTGAAGTTTCGATTGCTGGCGCACTTAACCAAGCATTCGACTTAGGTATCGACACCAAAAGCATTGCCCTAATTGGCCAGCAAGCCGAAAATGAATTTATGCACTGTCAATGTGGCATTATGGACCAGCTAATTTCCGCGCAAGCGGCCCCTGGCCATGCATTGAAAATAGACTGTGACAATCTCAGCACAGAAAAAGTCAGCATTCCAAGCGATTTAAACTTAGTCATTGTGAATTCTAACTATCCACGTAAATTGGTAGAAAGCGAATACAACCAGCGCCGTTTAGACTGTGAAGGAGCAGCTGCAAAAATGCAGGTAAGCTCGTTGCGCCAAGCAGATTTAACAATGCTTGAAAGCACTAAGCCGGTATTAACCGAAAATGAATACAAACGTGCTTTTCATGTCCTCAGTGAAAATCAACGGGTTATTGATACCGTTAATGCGTTAGCAAATAACGATATGAGTGCATTGCGCGATTTACTAGCCGCCTCTCACCAATCGCTCCGTGATAATTTCGAAGTGACAGTCCCAGCAACCGATGGTCTTGTCGATATTATCAGTCGAGCACTCGATGGCAGAGGTGCAGTGCGAATGACTGGCGGTGGCTTTGGCGGTGCGGTTATCTGCTTGTGTCGCGATGAAGAAATCAACACAGTGAAATCCGCAGTTGAACGTGAATATCAGGCTAAGTTTGACTTAACTGCCGATATTTTTGTCTGTCAGGCAGGAACTGGCTTACAAGTGACTGAGATTGCTTAGGCGTAACATAAAGTTAATTTCAGTTTAAAGCGGAGTAAGCTTCACTCCTGTTTGCTTACTTCGCGCCTTTCACATTTCTATCTTTCTGCACCTTTATAAAGAATGCAAATCATGTTGCCTTTAAGCTAGCTAGTTTAGTGAACACCATCAAGTGCAATCCAACTTAATAGGGTATCAACAATTTCCTGAGTTGATGGCAATACATGATAAGCGGCGCTCCCCAATGGAATAAAGCTATCTTGTGCGCAAATGCGCTTGAGCTCAGTATCGCTTGCCTGCTCATTGAGCAAGGTCACTAAGGCTTCACTAATCGAGCCAGTTTCACGGCATTCATCGACAATCAGCACCTTTTTAACATCTCTTACTTGCTCAATAATACCCACTTCATCTAATGGCGCTAGAAAACGCAAATCAACAACACAAATCCTGATACCTTGCTCAGCCAGTAATGCCTGCGCTTGGCGTGACAAATAACAACCATTGCCATAGGTGAGAATACAGACTTGTGCTTTGCTTGCGCTGTCAGTTGCACCATCACTAGAAATATTGCTAGTAATATCCCTAGTTTTAGCTGCTTTTGGATAGACTTTAATTCCCATATCAATAACGTGTTCAGCAAGCGTTTGATATTGATAAGGTGAAGTCCATAAGCCATCAGCTTGAGCTTTTTGACCACGTTTATCACTTTGAGCATTGCTACTAGGAAACAAGTCTTTAGTCATATAAAGCGCTATTGGCTCTAAAAAAACTACCACGCGCTGCTGCTCATAAGCCAACTTAATGCAGGTGCGTAGCATTTCAACACCATCAAAACCGTTAGACGGACAAGCTAAAATCACCCCCGGAATATCGCGAAACACAGCAATCGAATTATCGTTATGAAAATGACCGCCAAAGCCTTTTTGATAAGCAAGCCCAGCAATTCTAATCACCATAGGATTAGTAAACTGCTGATTAGAGAAAAATGACAAGGTTGCTGCTTCACCGCGAATTTGATCCTCTGCGTTATGCACATAGGCTAAAAACTGAATTTCAGGGATAGGTAAAAAGCCGTTGTGCGCTAAACCAATTGCTCCGCCTAATATCGATTGCTCATCCAATAAGGTATTCATCACACGATTGCTACCAAAGCGTTCATTGAGCTTGCTGGTAACGTTATAAACACCGCCTTTTTTTGCGATATCTTCACCTAGCATGACGATATTGGGAAGCTCAGCCAGTGCGTCCATTAGCGTCCAATTAAGCAATTTAGCCAAGTGTTGTGGTTTATCTAAATTATGCCGCTCATGGGCAAATAAGGCATCCCGCTGAGCCTGACTAACGGCTTGATAATTTTCAGCATTCCCAGGTATTGCTTTCGGAATTAGGCTTGCCATCACCTCTTTTGCATTTTCAAGCCTTGGCTGCTCAGCCACTTGCTCTGCTAGTTCGGCGATATGTGCTGCCGTAGCCTGATAAAGCGCAATCATCTTGTCCGCAGTCATTATATTGTGGGTAAGTAACAGCTGGGCAGAATGCAGTAAAGGATCTTGTCGCTCAATGGCTTCAATTTCGCTTAGATCACGATAAGCAAATTCACTATCAGAGCCTGCATGGCCTAACAAACGCACCATTTTGACATGCAAAAACACAGGCTTTTGCTGGGTTCTTGCAATTTTCTCGGCTTTACAAGCAGCCTGGTAAGTGTCTAGTAAATTTAGGCCGTCACAATAAAGGTAAGTGATACCTGCTCGATTGCTAAAATTGGCAGCAATCCAGCCTTGCGGAGTTGAAGTTGAAATACCGATGCCATTGTCTTCACAGATAAAGACAATGGGCATAGGAATCGACTGGTAAGCACACCAAGCGGCACTATTAATCGCCCCGAGCGCTGTTGAGTGATTGGCGGAAGCATCGCCAAAGCTACACAAAATAACGCCGTCTTTGCTCAGCTTTCCGGTGAAATTTAATCGCTGTGCTAAGCCTATCGAAAATGCAGCTCCCATTGCTTTGGGCAAATGCGAGGCAATCGTACTAGTTTGCGGTGGAATATGATGAGCTTTAGAGCCCAACACCTTGTGGCGACCGCCTGAGACAGGATCTTCACTACTGGCAGCAAACGAAAGTAGCATTTCATAAAGCGGTGCATGGCCTGTTGCCTCTTTTGCTCTTTGCAAACAAAAAGCACCACTGCGGTAATGTAAAAACGCCATATCATCAATGCGAAATGCTCTGGCATAGGCTGCATTGCCCTCATGGCCTGCACTGCCTATGGTGTAAAAGCTTTGCCCTTGTTTTTGCATCACGCGCGATTGCAGGTCTAAATGTCGGCTCATCATCTGCGTCGTTAACATATCAATCAAGTCTGACGCATTAAGGCCAACCGTATCAGGGGTATACGATACACTTAGTTCCGGTAAACTGCCGACGCTGATAAACTTAGCAAAATTATCTTTGACTAGCTTATTTCTATCACTCATATTTCAAGTACTTAGTCCATTATTTCCCCTTCTAACGCTAGTAACCAAAAGCCCAGAGCGCAAACTCATTTGTGATAAAAACGTGATTCTTTTGTGACCACTTTGCAATGGCGACGCAATATCTATCAATCATGCTGTAATGGTCCAAGGTGCTAGCTAGGTGCTTGCTGTTTGAGCAAACGTAACTGCCTGGCCGCTAATTCGTTTGTTTCATTTAGCTTTATTTAATCGACTAGCTAGGCCTTGTTTTAACCTTTAAATTGTAGAAATACAGAAGTGCTCGCGCTGTGGTGATCGGTATGGCGATCACACATTGCAATTAGTGCGCTTTTGCCTATCTTTTAATTTATTTAAAAACAATTAAATAAGACTGAATAAAAATGTGATGTTATCCGGTCATGAATTATTAGCTCTATCATCGATAGTGACAGAAAGCTTTGTTTTTGGTCTTTTCCGTCACTGCCACTTAGGTGTTGTAAGTGCTGATGATAGTTAAAAAAATTGACGCTAATTCAGGTTATTTATGAAGTTTTCTGAGCTTTTTCTGAATTAGGGTCGAATGTTAGTTTTCTTATAACACAAACAGAATAGGCAGTTGGCAATAGCCAACTGGTGGCCAGGGATTATGACTGACAAAATTTTGATCATTGAAGACGAACAAGATATTGCTGAGCTAGTTGCTGTTCATATGCATGAACTTGGTTTAACACCTGACAAATGTCACACCGGAAAACTAGGTTTAGCAGAAGCACTAAGTCAGGACTATCAATTAGTTATTGTTGACGTGATGTTGCCCGATATGAGCGGTTTGGATATTTGCCGACAACTACGCGAAGCCAAGCCATTGCAGGCCATCATGATGCTTACGTCGCGCAGTTCGGAAACAGATCGGGTGCTGGGCTTAGAGCTTGGTGCTGACGACTATATGGCAAAGCCTTTTAGCGTACGAGAACTGCAAGCGCGAGTCAGAGCACAATTAAGGCGTGTGCATAGCCTGCAGAGTATAGCCATTCCAACTCAAGCCAAGGCAGTCACATGTATTGGCAATCTAACGGTAGATCACCAGTGTCACAAAGTGACTTACCAAGACACAGCTATCGACTTAACTTCCACTGAATTCGAATTGTTGAGCTTTCTAGGCAAGCATCCTGATCAAGTGTTTTCACGTAGCCAATTACTTGATTCAGTGTGGGGTTATCACCACAGTGGCTACGAGCATACCGTGAATTCCCACATTAACCGCTTACGCAACAAGCTGGAAAAAGATGTTACCCAGCCACAAATTATTCAAACCGTTTGGGGCGTAGGCTATAAACTCAACTCAGCAGGAGTGCATTGATGAAGGTTATCGCCAACTCTCTTTACCAACGGCTGGCGATTTCTGTCACCTTAACGTTTGCTTTATTGGGGTATTTGTTTTTTTGGTGGAGTAGTTCACTTGCCCAGCAATCTCAATTTCAAGCTGAGCAGAAGCTTCACATTGAGCTCGCGGAGCACTTAGCGCAAGACAACCCTCTGCTACAAGACGGCGTTTACGACAAACCAGCCCTGGAAAACCTGTTTCACACCTTAATGCTGCTTGGCCCAGCATTTGAATTTTATTTTCTCGATCCGAGCGGTAAAATTCTAACCTACTCGGCTAAGCCCGACAAAATTAAACGCAAATCAGTTGACCTAACACCAATCTCGCAGCTTATTGATGCCCCTCACCAAGTACCGATTTTTGGCGATGATCCACGGCACTTGTCGAGGAAAAAAATATTCTCGGCAGCGCCAGTATACAAGGGGGAAAAGCTTCAAGGCTATTTATACGTGATCATTGGCGGCGAAATTTATGATTCAACCTATGCGAAAGTAAAGTCTGATCAGCAATTGTTAGAGCACTTGTCGCTACTCGGCGGCAGTTTACTGCTGTTGTTGATTTTATTACTTATGCTTTTTCGCAGTTTCACTAGCCCTATTCGCCGGTTGGTACGCGATATCAATAACATTCGTGATGCCAACTTTGATCAGGAAAAAATTAGTTTAAATCACTGGCGTGCAAACTCGGCGATAACAGTTGACCAAGCCGTAACTGAAGCTGCTTACGACGAGTTCAAAGAGAGCACTAAGCAAAATGAAGTTGAGCAGCTCGGTGCTAATTTCGTCGCTATGGTGGAACAAATCAATAGCCAATTTCAACAGCTCAAGCACAATGACAAAATTCGTCGCGAACTGCTGGCGCATCTGTCTCACGACTTACGCACACCATTGGCGGCGATGAAAGGTTATGTAGAAACCTTATCGCTTAAAAATGAAGAGCTGAACAGTGAGCAACGTCAGCAGTATATCAATACAGCACTGCGAAATGTTGAACAGCTCAAACTGCTCATCGACCAAATATTTGAGCTAGCTCACTTAGAAGATGGGCAAGTATCAGTAAACAACGAAGCTTTCGCTGTTGGCGAGTTACTGCATGACATCATTGCGAAATTTGCACTAAAAGCACAGCAAAAGCATATCAATTTATCGCTATTGCCTGATCACTGCGAGCGTGTTGTTTATTCTGACATAGCTAAACTTGAGCGTATTTTAACTAACCTTATTGAAAATGCGCTGCGTCATACGCCAGAAAACGGCAACATCAATGTTCAAATCACACCAGTGAACGATAAGTTGAGAATTAGTGTGGTGGATACTGGCACAGGTATTCATCAAAAAGATTTAGCTTACATATTTGATGCACGCTATCGCGCCAGTAACGCACAAGGTGAAAAAAACCGACATGCTGGTCTAGGCTTAGCCATTAGTAAACGATTGAGTCAGCTACTTAATAGTGACTTAAGCGTGACCAGTGAATTAGGTAAAGGCAGTGCTTTCTCACTGACGCTTGCACAAGCTAGTTAGCATTAATATGGGTAAGCGCGATATATAATTTTTGTAACAGTAAGCCTGTATCAACTAGATACAGGCTTATCGCGCAAGCTTTAATATTTGTATCAGCCTGTTACCGAGTCTCTTTGGAGAGCAACGCGATACACTCATCAATTGGCACCGCAGGGCTAAAATAGTAGCCTTGAATTTGATTACAGCCGTAGTCTCGCAGGCAATTGAGTTGCTCTATGGTTTCCACGCCTTCGGCAATAACTTGCATATCTAATTTACCTGCAAGATCAATCAAGGTTTGTGTCAGTAAACTTTGATTGCGCTCTATCAAAATGTTGTCCACGAACGACTTATCAATTTTCAAAATATCGACTGGATATTCAATCAAGTTACTAATGGATGAAAAGCCAGTACAGAAGTCATCAAGCGCAATTTTAACACCTGTATCTTTAAGCTTAGCCAATGCGTCATTAACGTAATGATTCGATGACATTGCCACTGACTCGGTAATTTCAATAACAACTTTGTCAGCCGGAATAGCATACTTGGCTATGGCTTGCGTCACTAACGCCACTTGGTCATTGTCGGTACGAAATTCATTGATTGAGCGGTTAATGCTAAAACTAATGTGCTCATAACCGAGTTGGTGTAAGCGGCCTAAATCTTGGCAAGCACGCTCAAGTACAAATTGGCCCAACTTTGAAATTAGCCCAAACTCTTCTGCGATGGGAATAAACTCTGCCGGGGAAACAAAACCAAATTGATCATCATGCCATCGCACTAAGGCTTCAAACTTTTCTATTTGCTGGGTTTTAGCGCAAATAATGGGTTGGTAATTAACCGTTAAAGCATGTGCTGATAGCGCAAGTTTTAGTTTATCTCTTAATGCCAAGCGACGCAGGTACTGTTGCTGTAATTGCTGATCGTGAACGCCTATCGCGTGTTCATTTGAGCTTTCACCGCTACTGTTCGCTTTTGCCCGCTGCATTGCATGACTGGCATTTTTTAAAAGCTCAGTTGCGGTGGCATTGTTTTCACAACAAAGGCCTTGAGAAAACTCAGCTAAGCCAATGCTCACGTGTATCGAAAGAGCAAGTTGTTCAAACTCAAAAGGCGCTGACAATAGCTGTTGTATTTGCTCAGCTTTCATCTTTGCTTGTTTGAGATCACTATTGGGCAACAACAAGGTAAATTCATCGCCACTATAACGACAAATGAGGTCGTTATTGTCGTAGGCCTCTTGCAATCGCTTACCAACAGCGACCAACAAAAAGTCCCCCATGACATGGCCGTAAATATCATTGATCTCTTTAAAGCGATTGATATCAAGGTACATGACAACAAACGGTTGGTGGGATGCTTTACTGCGTTTGACCTGCAAATCGACATTTTCAATAAAAGCTCGACGATTAGCTAGTCCAGTTAATGGCTCTTTATCAGCATAAAAACGCAAACGGCGCTCAGTTTCTTTCCATTCGCTAATATCACTAAATATGGCGACGTAGTTAGTAATCTCTCCGTGCTCGTCTTTTACAGCATTGAGCAATAATTCTTCTGGAAAAATTTCACCATTTTTTCGTTGGTTATAAATTTCTCCGCGCCAAACTCCCTTTTCAACCAAGGTTTCCCACATATCTCGGTAAAAATCTGCGTCTTGTTTACCTGAGCTAAAAATAGCGGGATCTTGGCCTATTAACTCAGCTTCATCATAGCCAGTTAAATTTTCTAACGCTTTATTAACCCATACAATTTTGTTTTTACTATCCGAAATCATTACCGCTTCAGAAGCATTTTCTAGCACGGTATCAGCCAAACCCAGTCGCTTAATCAGTTGCTGCTGTTCAGTAATATCCTGAATACTCAATTGCACAACGAGTTCATCGGTAAGGCTATCAGTTTTGGTTTCACCCAATACTTTCAGATGTTTACTCTCGCCAGCAGGTGTCGTAATTTCAACTTCAATAGCAAAGCATTCAACAGTACCTTGTTCGATAGCCGCTAACTGTTCAGTTATTTTTTGATGATCTCGCGGCACAATTAATGCTGCTAATTGTTTACGTGTAAGTTGCTGCTTCTCTGACAAACCAAAAAGTTGGTAAGCATAATCACTAGCAAATACGGTATCAGCGCTTAAGTGCCACTCAAGCGTACAAAGTTTTGCGAGCGACTCGCCCAGTGACATATGTGAGATTAGCTGCTCATTTTCTACAGAATTTAATTCATATTTAAATTCGGTACCAATTAGGTAGCCAACTTCACGAAACCAAGCGCAATCACTCGTTGCCACATCAGTTGGACAATCAAACAGACAAACTAAAATACCAACGGGTTTATCGTTAAATGAGCGAATCGTAACGGCAATATAGCTTTCAATTTGCCAGTCCTTTAGCGCATCATCATAGGGGAATATTTCCTGCACACCACTTGAGAACTTGCATGTGCCAAGCGACTTTTTGGCTTTAGCACAAGGAGTACCAGCAAGCTGATAAACGAAGTTTTCCGCTTCTTTGCCATCGGCTAAGTGCAATACGGTTCTTACTTGATCGTCATCGACAAATTTACCAATAAAGCAATGGCTAGGTTGTAGCTTTTCTTGAATACTGTGCAACGCATGACGATACCGTCCTTGACTGGACTGGATGCCAAAAAACTGCGCTAGATCATTAGTCATATATTTAAACCGGATAACAAAGGCCACTTAAAGTCGTAATGTGAATGCAACCTAACCCTATTATGTGAAGTTGCGACATATTACTTAAACAGCCCTGTTGTTTATTGATTATAGGTCAATGAATTAATTAAACGTTGTTGTCAGCTCTTCAATATCTTCAACATTGCTGAAAACATCAATACTGTTTTGTTCAACTTGTCGCACTATTTCATTACTGCGATGCGAGCTATCAGTAATAGTCTGAACACTTTCACGCAGTTGCTCCGTAACGACACTTTGCTCTTCTGTCGAAGCCGCAATTTGAGAAGTAACATCGTCCAGTTCATGCATCATGCTTATCACGTTATCCATTGCCTGTTTCGCTTGAACAGACTCCGAATTACATTGCTCAGCATTATCTTTGCTGACCAACATTAAATTACTCCATGAGGTTAACGTCGCTTGTAACTCTTTCACTGAACCACGAATTTGCTCTGTCGCTCCTTGGGTACGACTTGCTAAGGTACGGACTTCGTCAGCAACAACAGCAAAGCCACGCCCCTGCTCGCCTGCTCGCGCAGCTTCAATCGCAGCATTCAAGGCTAATAAATTTGTTTGGTCGGCAATACCTTCAATTTCCGCCATGACGGTTGATATCTCATCGGCATCGTTCACTAATTTGTGTGCCGTACTTGCGGCATTATCAACTTCACCCGCCAATGTACTGATTTTTGTTTGACTGGAGTTAACAATTTCAATGGCATCATCACATGTCGCTTGTACTTCACGGACTTTTTCGTAGGCATTAGCGGTATTCTGATTCACCTCTTCAAAGCTACCGCTCATTTGCGTGATTGCCGCAGCTAATTGATCAAAGTGGCCGCTTTGTTCCATGATGCGAGCAAAAGCTTCACCGGTTGATGTTTGTAACTGCTCAGCAACACGCTTTAGCTTACGGCCTGAATCATTACCACGCCCTAATACAGTGCGAATTTTGGCTGACAATATTTGACGAGGGTAGTCGATAATACCCAGACTTCCTTTACCGCTAATAATTAAACGCGTTGGACTATCGTATAAGGCCTTTGATTCGGCCACATACCTAGGGAGGCTAATAAATTCTTCGGAAAAAATAACGACCAGTATTGCTACTAGCAAAAAGGGTAAAAACGCCAGGCTCAAAGCGCCCGTCTGCCAATAAAGTAGAACAGCAGTGAATAGAGTTGCCACACCAGCTAAGCTAAGTTTCAGTGGGCGATTTGCATGAAAGTCAGTCAGTGACTTTTCTTGATTAACAGCATCATAAAGTGCTTGAGCCTGATCTTTTCGTGCTTGGCTCGGTTTACAACGCACAGATTGATAACCAGTAACGACTCCACCTTCATAGAGTGGTGTGACAAAGGCATCTACCCAGTAATAATCACCATTTTTACAGCGGTTTTTCACTAAACCACGCCAAGAGTCGCCGCGTTTTAGCTTTTCCCATAAGTCGCCAAAAGCCACTTTAGGCATATCTGGGTGACGAACAATATTGTGCGGCTGGCCAATTAACTCGTCTTCACTATAGCCAGCAATTTTACAGAACTCTTCATTGGCATATGTGATCACACCACGGGTATCCGTGATTGAAACCAGTTGCTCCGATTCTGGAAATAAAACTTCTACACCGCTCATAATATTTACCCCAATGATTACGCCTGAATTTTATATAAAATTTTTAATTTATTTGTTTTTTATCAATAAACTCATCCATGAATCCGATCAAAATTTGATCATTATCAATAACTATAGAAATAGATGCAAGGCCACTCAAATTCATAACTTTATTTGAGATATGACTATCTTAAGCCGCTATAGCAGTGGCTTAATGGCAAATTATTCCAAGCTAAGTAATTGCATGTATATGTAACAAGGTGTTACTGCACGCAATTTAGATAAATCAGAAAAGCAAAAGAGTTGACCAAGCAGTCAAAATAATAACTTAGTCAAAATTAAATCAACGTAACTAATTGTAATCGTTGGTTTAAGTATAGAGGGGGCAATAATCACCAAGTTTGCATAATTATCGAACAGGTAACGTACTGCTACGAGCACTCTAAAATAGGCGTAATAAAAGCTGGCCACAGCGTTTGTGCATGCTTAGATCGAAAGAAACCAAAGTGACCAATCTGTTCAAGGTTTTGCTCTTTCGGTGAAATATATTGATGATTTTTTTCAGCTGTTTGATAAAAGCTATGCAGCTTATCAACGCTGGCATAGTTAATCAGTTCGTCGTCTTGAAAAGCTAAGGCAGTAATCGGCAATGTTAACGCATGGTATTGTTCGCGCACTTGGTTACCTTCACAACCAACTAAGTAGTCTGGATTTAGACACCATTGCCGCCACTGGCGCATCACACCATAAGGTAAATCACCGATAATACCGAGCCTTTTGCCAGGAAAATATCCAACAAGGCGGGTTGCAATCGGCACCACTAAAAACCACAACATTAACGAAACAGATTTAATTTTAATGTCTGATGTTTTCCAATAACCTGAACCTGAGGCTACCGTAATTATTTGCGTTACCTTGTGTCGATTCGGGATCATCGCAAAGACTTGGCCTCCTAAGCTGTGGCCTAGCCAATAGATAGGTTTTCCTTGCGCCAGCAATTCAGCTTTGTCGATCATGTAAACACAATCTTGCTGCACCCAATCAGAAATAGTTATCGAGACTTGTGCAAGCGGCTGTCGCAATGACTGCCCCATGCCTCGGTAATCAAAAGTCAGTACCTCGAATCCTTGCTCTGCCAGCCACTGAGCAAAGTCAAAATAAAACTTTTGCTCCACGCCCATCGCAGCGGCAATGACCACCACACCGCGATCGGCTTTGCTGCTTTGAAAATGGTATCCAACCAACGGGTTATGACAACAAATTTCTGCACTAAATCTTTGCTGCACAAGCTATTCCTCGCTTACTTTTTGCTCTAGCATATAAAACTGTACCTGCTTAAGCAATCTGCTTGTTTATGCAATTTTACGGGCAGCTTTACCTATTTTTTCGACTACTTCTTGTTGGTTCGGTAACTGCGGTTCTGCGCCAAGGCGCAGCTCTTTTACCTCTAACATCTGACAAAATTGTTGGAAGGTGGCAATATCTTGCGCGGAAAAACCTTCTTCACCAGCGTGTAAACTACCGTCTAAAAACGCAAAGTCACCATTAACGTTTAGTTGGGCAATTGCCCTATATGGCTGTCCATAGCTATCAACTTTTAGGGCGCGTACTAACTTGATTTCAAAAATCCAGTCATCCATGCGCACACATCGTGAAATAGCTTCAGTCATCGTGCTACCTTATTGTCCTATGTTACTTATTTTAAAAACTTATGTGTTGTAAAAAAGCCGATTGCAGGTTGGGGGTACAATCGGCAAAATGGGAGAAAATACTCTTTATAAGTTATGCGGAAACGTTTAATACCAAACGGCTATAAACTGCCTAGAAGTTCTTTTTGACATCAACCTTGGCAAGAAAGCTTTTCAACTCTTCTTCGCTGATACCTTTATCTTCGTTTCGATCAATTTTTTTGAACTGCTCTTTGAGTAGTTTATTTTTACTCATGCTCAGCTCTTGTTCGCTGATCACGCCATTGCTGTCAATATCAAGCGGGGCAAACAGCTTGTCATGCGCCACCATATGGCCAACTTTTACAGATTTTTCTTCCATTTTAGCCTTGGCCTTTTCAAGCGCTGCTTTTTCTTTTGGATCTTCGTTAGCTTGTACCGTAATTGAACAAACAGCTACGGCAAATACCAATGCAGATACTTCAAGTAAGCTTATGTTTTTCATGATGTAATATCCTTGTTTCTATAATATTGCTAGTTTGAGGAGTCAGACGTTTCGCATGCAATAACAAATGTCTATGCTCCTTTAATAACCAGAATGCATTTATCGCACTTACCCTTTTGCACTTGCCGTACCAACACTTTAAACCATTGAATAATATAGGTATTTATATTTTTCAATGGTTAAGATTGTTGTTTATCAACGACAGATATAAACAAGGAGTCAACTGAATTTTGCGAACTCTTTTACTCTATAGATTTTTATTTATATTTATCAATATTTTAAATATGTAAAGTGAATATCTTTGGCACTGTTGCCAAAAAGCAACACGCTTGTGTTTAGCAATTAAACACCTTTAAAGTGATAACAATCATATTCAATCTTTTAGAGCGAAAATCAGCATGACCAGCGATCTACCGCTGCTAGCACGAGTGCAACGAACGGTTCGACAGTTGTCAATTAAGCACTTGGCAGTATTAGGTTTTTTTAGTGTTATTGGGCCTTTGTTTGCGGCTTTACTGTTTATTGCAGAGCAAACTAAGGCTGCATCAACCTTAGGTGTGAAATCGATCTTGGCAGTGTCTACTTTGGTGGAGGCGAACCAAGATCTCAGTCAAACACTCACTAAAGCTGAGCGCTTTGCCAGCCAATACATAGTACTTAAAGAAATTGAACTATTAGACAGATTCACGGTTGAACACTTTAAAGCGGTCAATATTTTGGATAGCCAGCTGTCTAAAATTAAGGATCCTAAACTCGACAGCAATATTGACGCACTTAATCAGCAATTAAGTTGGATCGCTGAACGTTTACCCAGAGAGCTAAATAACCTTGAAGAGGTCGGCCAGGCATTTCGCGATATAGCCCCCTTGAGCCAAGCACTAAGAGAACGCAGTGATCAGCTTATTCAGTTAAAAGCCCATGCCATTCGTGGGCAAACAGAAAAAGTTGATAGCGTTATTTATCAAAGCCTACTTATCGTGCCTATCAGTTTGCTGATCGCTGCCATTTTTGTTTATTTGATCAATCGACCACTGCGCCGATTAACTCAGCAAATTGCGCACCTGACGCAAGATAATTTTGAGCATGCCTTTGCCTTAGGCGGTCCAAAAGAAATTAATAATATCGCCCGAGCATTAGAGACTATGCGGGTTCGCTTGCGTGCATTAGAACTGCAAAAATCATCGTTTATCCGCCATATTTCTCATGAATTAAAAACACCGCTAGCTGCAATTCGTGAAGGGAGTGCCTTGTTAAACGACAGCAGCTTAGGAGCATTAAATGCAGGCCAGCAAGAAGTCAGTGGTATTATCGTTAATAGCGTTATGCGCTTACAGCAGCTTATTGAAGACTTGTTAGCGTTTAACATTGTGCTTGATTCCACGAGTTTGCAAGACCGTCAGCTAACCAAAGTATCAAATGTTATAGAAGAGGTTGTCAGCCAACATAAACTCGCGCTGCAACGTAAAGCGTTAACAGTTGATTTAACGTTAGTTGATGTTCAACTCATGACTAATCAGAAACAGCTTACCGTGGTAGTTGAGAACCTCTTATCCAACGCAATCAAATACACACATCATGGCGATACCATCACAGTAGCGACTAAGCTAGATAAAGAGCAGCTAATACTCTCAATTAGTGACAATGGGCCGGGTATGTCAGCACAAGAGATGGAACAAATTTTTGATGCCTTTTATCAGGGCAAGTTAGCGAATACCAGTGAGATAGACAGCAGCGGACTTGGTCTCACCATAGTACAAGAGTTAGTGATGCGCTTGAATGGCAAAATTTCCGTAAATTCTAGCCAAAGTGAGCACACTCACGGCAGCCAATTTGTCGTAAACTTACCGCGCCCTAGTGGGCAGGAACCGTAACATGAAGCGCATCAAACTTTTTACTAGTCTATTTGCTATAAACTTATTAATAGGCTGCAGCCATTTAATCTTGCCCTCCTCGCCTACTGCTTCTCAACCGCAGGAATCACATTCAGTAGATGCAAATGCTCGGGTAAATACTATCGGTCAACTTAACTTGAGTGGCTATTATCAGTGGCTAAAAGGTTTAGAGCCTGAACAACTGGCTAGCGAAGTGGCATTGCAACAGTCGCGCAAAACACAAGATAACCCAGATGCTGATTTATTCTTACTGTTACTGAGAAGTTTACCTAGCACCTCCATTCACAACCCATACACAGCGAAAGCTATGCTTAATCAAGGGGAGTTCAACCAGTACATTTATGCCAATGTCAGCCCCGCCGATTTAGCCTTTGTCACTATGTTGCGCGATCAACTCAACCAACAACTTTTACTCATACAAGCGAATGAAAAAACGATGGAGCAAAGCCAACAAGAAATCGCCAAACTGACAGTTAAGCTTGCCATGTATCAGCAAGCAAATACCTCGCTCAATGAAAAACTTGAACAACTTAAAGCTATTGAAGCTCAGCTCAACGCAAGAGAACACCAGTAATGTCTAGTCCCCTATTCCCCAAAGAAAACATCACAAAGAACACTGCAGATAGCGCCACCGAGCATGCCCGAATTCTTGTTGTAGACGACGATCCTAGCTTGCTTAGATTGCTCAGTATTCGCTTAGCCAGCGCTGGCTATCAAATTGAAACCGCTGAGAACGCAAAAGTTGCACTTGGTGTAATGACAAGCTTTCAGCCAGATATGGTGATTAGCGATTTAAAAATGGAAGGAATGGACGGTTTTGCGCTATTTGAGCAAATTCGAGCCCGTCATCCCCACTTACCCGTTGTCATCATGACCGCACACGGCACAATTCCCGATGCTATTAATGCGACGAAACAAGGGGTGTTTAGCTTTCTAACCAAACCCTTTGAGAGTAAACAATTATTAGATACGGTTGAACAAGCACTCAAATTGCAGCCTTTGCACGCCAATGACACAGCTGACGAAAACTGGCGTAAACGTATAATTTGCCGAAGCTCAAAAATGGCTCAACTACTGGTGCAATCGAAACAGGTTGCACAAAGCAATTTTAGTTTACTAATACACGGTCAAAGCGGTACAGGCAAGGAATTGCTCGCCAATGCCATTCATCAAGCCAGTAAGCGATCAAGCCAGCCATTTACCGCAATCAACTGCGCAGCAATCCCTGAAGCATTACTAGAGTCAGAACTCTTCGGCCATGTCAAAGGTGCATTTACAGGGGCAGATAAGCGCCACATTGGCCTGTTTGAAGCGTGCGATGGTGGCACTTTATTTCTCGATGAAATTGGCGATATGCCAATGAATTTTCAAGTGAAGTTGCTACGTGCGTTGCAAGAAAAAGAGATTCGCCCGGTCGGTAGCACGCAGTCAATTGCAGTTGATGTGAGGGTTATTTCAGCGACCCATAAAAATCTGCGCAAAGCGATACTCGAAGGTAAGTTTAGAGAAGATCTTTATTATCGGCTTAATGTCGTCGAGCTCGAAATCCCGTCGTTAGCAGAGCGCCGTGAAGATATTCCGTTGCTCGCACAGCACTTTCTTCACAAGAGCAAAAACCAAACCGACAGTGTTAATGTCACTGGGTTTACCCAAGAAGCGATGGAGCTCTTAATCACAGCCCCTTGGCCCGGCAATATTCGTCAATTGGAAAATGTTGTGGAACAAAGTATTGCACTTGCAACTGAGCCACTCATTAGCGAACAATTAATTAGCAATGCACTGCGCAACAAACCCGGTGTACTCCCTTCTTTTGCCCAGGCGAGAGAGCAATTCGAGCGCGACTACCTAGCCAAGTTACTGCGACTAACTAATGGCAATGTAACGCAAGCTGCTAGAATTGCTCAGCGCAATCGTAGCGAATTTTACAAGCTGTTAAATCGCCATCATTTAACACCTGAAGCTTTTCGTGATGCTAGTGACTTACACGAATGAGAATTGCACGAATGAGAATTACGATAATAAGCTAACTCACCGTAGCAAGGTAACGGTTAAGCGTTTCAGATAGCGCGTCTTTATTAATTGGCTTGCTCAAATAATCATTCATGCCTGCCGCTAAACACTTTTCTCTGTCTCCTGCCATGGCATTCGCTGTCATGGCAATAATCACCATTTCTTGATGCCGCTTACCACCATCGCCAGCACGAATCGCACGTGTTGCTTGATAGCCATCCATTTTAGGCATCTGAATATCCATTAAAGCCACATCATAGTGTGCATTACTCGCACTTAACATAGCTATCGCCTCAATACCATTAGCCGCAATATCACAGCTGTAGCCCAATTTATTGAGTACCCCTTTAGCAACCATTTGATTAACACGATTATCTTCAACTAACAGAATCTTATGTGACGTCGCTGGGTTTTCTTCTAGTTGCGAACTGGTGCCTGTTGGCGTCACACGCTCAGTGTCGACTGCCGATATAGGGCTGTTGTTATTCTCAGCGAGCTGTTCTAACGTGCTTGGCTGGGCATTTGCGCTGTATTGGCTGCCCTGTTCATTTTGGCTGTCCTGTTCGTTTTGATTGCCCTGCTCACCTTGGCTGCCTAGTTCACTAATGTAATGTCTTGTCACAAGCGGTTTAGCAAAACGCAGCGCCTCGCCATCGTCTGCAATAATATTAACTGCGGCACGCAAATCGTTAATCGTTGCAGGTTTTGGGAAGTAACCACGAAAGCCCATTTGCGCAAAATGTTTTGCATCACCCGGCGTTTGCATCGATGTCATCACAATCAGTCTCATCTGCTGTTCAGGATCAAGCTTAACTAACTCACGCGCCAGCATTTCACCATCCATGGTTGGCATTTGCATATCTAAAATACCAATATCGAATAGCGGCTGCTCAGTTTCAATGCGTTGCTGGCAAACCAGTAGTGCATGGTCACCACTACTGCAACTCGTCACACTTGCTCCCCATTGTGTGAGCTGGCGGTTTAAGACTTCGCGATTGGTGTCATTATCATCCACTAAAAGAATAGTAAGTTCACTGATATCAACTTCCGGCATACTGGCAACGATTTGCGGTGTTTTTCCAACCCGAATATCACAAGTAAATTCGCTACCTTTATCTTGCACTGTGCTGACCGATACATTGCCATTCATGCGCTGACAAAGCTTCTTAACAATCGCTAAACCAAGACCTGTGCCACCGTAATGGCGAGTTGTTGATGAGTCAACTTGACGGAATTTTTCAAATAATAAATGCAGTTTATCTTGTGGTATGCCAATGCCAGTATCTTTGACAACCAGCCTCAAACGCCAATAAGTTTCATCTTCTTCCGTCAGGCTTGCTGAAATAACCACTTCACCACTGTGGGTAAACTTAATCGCATTACTAATTAAATTAGTCAGTACTTGCCTGATACGACTTGGATCACCGATGACTTGTCGATCACTTAACCCAACCGTATCAAGGATCAGTTCAATGCCTTTACGCTGAGCCTGCGGTGCCATTGCCTCACTGAGTTCGCCCATCATATGCGCTAGATCAAACACTATTGCTTCAAGATCTAGTTTATCTGCATCAATTTTAGAGAAATCTAAAATATCATTAATCAACTGTAACAATGAGTTTGCGCTACTTTGTGCAAGTTGCACTTTGTGCTGTTGATCGCGATCTAATTCACTGTCTTGCAGCAACTCTAGCATACCTATAACACCATTCATCGGTGTACGAATTTCATGACTCATGCTAGCAAGGAATTCATTCTTAGCTTTAACTGCCGACTCAGCCTGCGTTTTCGCTGCTTTCAGCGCCAGTTCGTCACGCACGCGATCGGTTACATCATAATTTACACCAATTAGATTAGTAACTTGCCCGGTTTCATTTAAGGTATTAATCGCCGAGGCTTTGATATAACGCACCTCACCTGATGGACGGATAATTCGAAATTGCGCATCAAACTTATTGGCAGTACTAATAGCCTCTTGTAATTGAGCACTGATTTGCTTCCTATCATCAGGATGCAAACCTTGTCGCCACGCCGAAAGCGCCCCAGAAAAGTTATCACGCTCAAGACCATAGAGTTTGAGCATCCACTCGTCCCATTGGAGCTCATTGGTCAACACGTTAAAGTCCCAAACACCAATTCCCGCAGAATCAGCGGCTAAGCTCATACGTTGGTTACTTTCCGTGATTTCACGAGCAGCCGCTTTTTGTTCGCTGATATCGAGATGCGTTCCTATCATTCGCTTAGGTCGACCGTCTTCGTGCCACTCGACAACCTTGCCTGTGTCTAACACCCAAAGCCAATGTCCGTTTTTGTGGCGTAAACGGGTTTCGCAATTGTAACGCTCGGTTTCACCGCGCCAATGACGTTCAAGTTCAAGTTGAGATTTTGGTAGGTCATCAGGATGAACCCTTAACGACCAAGACTTGGCGCTGACTGGCGCTAATTCTTCTAAGGTATAGCCAATAATATTCGCCCATCGCTCATTGAGTACAGCTTCGTCGGTGTCAATCTCCCAATCCCAGATACCCACGGCGGTAGCATGTATTACCGAAGCTAATCGCTCATTACTGTCAGACAATGCCTGCTGCGCTTTAACTCGTTCGGTAATGTCTTGAAATGAACCATACAAACGCACGCACTCACCGTCTTCAAATTCTGCTTCGCCCTTGGCAATGACCCATATTTCACGGCCTGTTGCGGTGACTAACTCTAGCTCTTGCTCATAAGATTCACCATAAGCGATAGAACGTTCAACCAACTGAGTAATAAGATCGCGGCTACGGCCTTCTTTATAAAAGTTTATCGCTGTAGCCAATTCAGGCACGTAATCCGCCGGCACTTCATGAATTTGCTTGGTCATAGACGACCAATAGATGTGATTCGTTTTTAAATCAACTTCCCATGCACCTAGACGCGCCAACTGACTCATATGTTCCATCAACTGCTGCTGACCAGACAACTGTTCACGTTGGCGATTGCGTGTTAGCTCATAACCAACCCAATGCGCCATAAGTTGTAATAACTCGATGTCAGAGTCTTTAAATGTTTGGGCTGATGGAGTATCACTGGAGAAATTCAAAGTACCGAAGCGTTTTCCGTCAACCCAAAGCGGAGTACCTAAATACGTTTCTAATGCAAACTCTTGATAACAAGGATGGCCGATAAGCTCGCTATTGGCGACGTGCTCTATTGCTAACGGCTTATTCGCACGTAACGTATGAAAACAATAGGTTTTGGCGAGTGCAAACGTATCTCCTGGCTGCAAAACATCATCGGGACTACGAGCACTCAGAATCGTGTAATCATCATCTTCAATTTGACTAATAATACCATTAGGCAAATGAAACAACTCACAGCCTAACGCCAAGATTTTCTGCACTTTTCCTTCAAGGTCGGCGTTGCTGTCAGTGGTTATTTCATGAATACGTTTTAAAGCAAGTTCCGTTCGTCGTTGCTCAGTAATATCGTTTTGAATAAGAATGAATTTGTTGCGTTTGGTATCTGCCTTTAATGGCACTATGGTAGTCGTGAACCAAAGTTTGCGGCCGTAACTTGAGAGCGTACAAAGCTCGCCTCGCCATACATTACCAGTGCGTAATGTCTGATAAATTTGCTCTATAAAGCTATCACTGTGATGATCGCTACGCAGCTTTTCAACTGGCTGAAACAAAAGCGCATCTGGCTGGTAACCATAAACTTTACTAAAACGTTTGTTATAAAACGTGATAGTGCCTTGTTGATCAAACTGCAGTACCAATGAGTGTTTATTAATGGCAAATTGAAAGTCTGAAGCACGATTGCGTTCATTACTTAACTTTGAGTATGTGTCGCGCAATAAGTTACGCATCACATAATAGGCATAATAAGCAACAAACAAAAAGACCAAAATAGTGACTGACCAAATCACATAACCTTTGCGCTCACTCGCATGATATCGCTCACTTGCTTCTTGCTGAAAAACATCTAAAGCATGCTCAAATAAAAAGACAAAATCATCACTTGCCAGCTCATTAATTTGCGCTTGTTGCTCAGCAGAAATAGTAGAATCTAGCCCCAATGCTTTAGCGCTATCTAAATAGGAAGCAAGGCGTTGACTCAAGTCATAATAAGCTTGGTAATTTCTTGAGAAGTCTGACGATTTATTTTCCATTAACAAGCCAACATGTTGCACTAAGACACTGAGGTTGTCTCGCATTCTGGTTGCTGTGGAAATTACTTTGGTCGCTAACTTGGTATCACTATCAGTTTCATTACCTTGCTGATAACTATGCAGCAACAGGGTTATTTGTTGAAGCAAATTGCGTTGTTCGTTAGCCGTTATCGACACTTGCTGAAAGATTTGCTGCTCTTGATAATGAACGCGTAATTGATAAAAAGCAGCGATCACCAAAACAACATTCAACGCAAATAATAAAACATAACGTCGAGTAAAATTGGCGAGTACTGAGTGCATTTTTTGCATTGAGCAACCCTAGTAGATTAGGTTAAAAAAGACTTATTAACCTCAGCTCGGGATAAGAAATAGTGAAAAACAAATTTAATCCCAAAGTTACAATTAAAACCTTCTTCTAGCATGATATTTTTGCTGATATCAAGGCGAATTTACGCGTCAATAGCTAGTCTATTGCAAGTGAATTCAACACAGATAGCAGTGTAAATAGCTGCTAGAAGTACATTAATTATCCTGAGCTGAGGTTTCTTAATAATTTGTAAAGTATTGCACGCCTTCAAGGCAAATCAATGCCAATGTTTATAGGTAGCACCATACAGGCGGACATTTGTTGCTGGCAAACATAAACAGCGAGCAGCCATACACGTTGTGAGTATTACTGTTCCATTAACAATCGACTAAGCGACTGCTGATATTTCACTTTTTTCTCTTCGGTAAAGCCTACATGGGTTTCTACTAGTTCACCGGCGCGATTAAATATCATGCTGCTTGGCATGCCCGGCAACTTAAAATGGCGAGCAATTTTGCCATTTGGGTCGTAAATAACATCAAAATCCGCCGGATGCTCCTGCAAAAATGCCAAGGCATGTGCTTTGTCGGCATCTAAATTGACGGTAATGATTTTTAATCCCTGAGACTGATATTTTTGCTGCATCTCATTCATCCAAGGGAAAGACGCTTTACAAGGGATGCACCACGACGCCCAAAAATCCAAATAAATCACCTGCCCTTTATGATTGGCAAGTGACTTTTCCAACTCTACAAGTTTGGCGTGTTTGGCTAACACTTGGCTAGAAAATACAAGCATCAGCGCGATGCTTAGTATGGTGAGTAGTCGATGAGTCAGAGGAGCAAATATCTTTTTCATAGTCATAAAATCACTGAGTAAATTAACATTATACCTATTGAAATAAAGCATTAATCAAAACGGTATCTAAGTGAGACAAAGAGCGAACGCGGCTCACCAACAAAGTAGCGGTATTGACCAAAGCCAAAGTCAGCGCGTTCAGCATAATCTTGATCCGTTATATTAAGCCATTGTGCTGCTAAGGTTAAATTCGTTGCAACTGGCGCACTGGCACGAAGGTTAATCAAGTTGTGGCCTTCATAGTCTGCCGTGTTTTCAGGATTAACAAAATAATTCCCCATATGTTGCCACTCAAGCACCACTTGTTTGTCGTCAGGTGATTGCCAGCCCAATTGAACACTGCCCATGTGTTGCGGTGCTGTATCTATTTCATTTCCTTTAATGTTCACCCGACTTAACGTCAGGTCAGCCTCATACGTATGGTTGGCTAAGGTGCCATTGGCTTGCACAAAAAAGTTTTTAGGCAATTGGTAACGCAACAAGAACTCTAAACCACGATGGCTCGTTTCACCGTTATTAACGTTTTGGCGATTAGCATCTTGAAAAATGACCTGCTCTTTCTCCATCGCAAATAACGACACATCATAAAACAGCCCACTTGTTTGGCCACGCATGCCAAGCTCAATGCCATCTGATGTTTCTGGCGCTAAATTCGCAACGGTTTGTCCCGCTTGCAGGCGAAAAAGCTCCGTTGCTTGTGGTGCACGGTAACCTTGTGAATACTGGCTGTAAACTCGATGGTTGGGTGCTAACTGATAACTTGCTCCCACTTCAAAAGAAGTTTCATTAAAGCTAACTTGCTGTGAACTTGGGCGCGTATACCGACAATTCGTCACCTCTGGTGCGCAAGCGCTGCCATCACTCAAGTTATTTTGGTAGTCATAATCTGTGTATTCGTAGCGCACACCAGCCGATAGCTCTAATCGGTCTGCCACTTGCCAAAATGCTTTCGCATAAGGGGCAATTACCGTGGCATCGACTTCATAATCATAGTGAAAACCAGCGGGTAAGTGCGGTGCAAAGGGCTCTGCTTGAAACTCGGTAAGTTCACCCTGAGTATGGTCGATATCTACCCCAGCTATCCAACTAAACGTTTGCTGTACTTGTTGATAACTGAGCTTTACACCTGCCCCATTTTGGCTATTTTCTTCAACAGGCTGCCACGGCAGAAAATGTTGCAAAAATTCCATATCAGTCCAACGAATATAAGGGGTGATGTTAACCACTTCATGCTCACTTGGTCGATAGTCGATAAGCGAGTAGGCTCGCATACTTTGACTGTCGCGATAAGCTTCAGGATTTGGGTTTTCACGTTTGCGAGATTGTTCTTTGTACGCTTCAAAGCCCCGAATAAAACCAGCGGTGTCTTGCGCTAAGTTAGCACCTGATATGACATTTTTTATCGACCAATTTTCACCTTGAAATTGATGAATAAGCGTTAGCTTTTGCTGTTCAAAGCCGCTGTCATCCTTGTAACCACCGTCATGGCTGGCATTGCCATAAGCCATTACACCATGTTCACCTTGTTGATGGCTGACACTGAACTTAGCTTGTTGGTAATCGTGAGGACCTAACGTAAGGCCAAGCTCACCAGCCTGGTTCGACAAAGGATCTGGGGTAATAACATTAATTACACCATGTACCGCATTTGAGCCATAAAGCGTGCTGGCTGGCCCACGCAGTACCTCAACACGCTGTGCTTGCAACGCATTGGTATCGAACAATTGGTTGATATTGCAAAACCCCAAACCGCGCAACGAAATACCATCTTGCGCCATAAAAAATGCGCCACAACCACCACCGCCGGTAAGCACAGGAGAGCGCAATGCGGTTAAATGCTCTTGCCCATTTCCTCGACTCACCCAAGCGCCAGGCACGCGAGACATCACTTGGTTAATGTGTTGGTGATTCACCTCTCGCAAGACATCTTGACCAAGCACCGTTAAATTACTGCTCAATTTTGCCAGCTGTCGTTCAATGCCAGACGCCGTTACGGTAATGGTTTCAAGTGTTTGGTCTTGTTGGGCATAGGCCTGCGAAGAAAGACCAATCATAAAAGTATAGAAAGGTGTGCAAAACAATAAGCGAGAAAAATTCAAAATTTGTCCTTAGTAAGGCAGCAAGCTCAGGTAGAAAGTTCAAGCAGAAAGCACCGGCTAAAAAGGGCTGCTACTTATGAAATTTCGCTATGACTTTCTAGCCAATATTTTTATTTGTTTTATCAGTATTTTTACAAGTATTCGTGAGCACTAAGCAATCGATTTAGTTAGCCGTCAGATAGGCAAAGAACGCAGCTCAGTTACTTACATCAGCTACTTAAATTAGTTGCCACTAACCGCTGCAATACATTCCACTTCAACTAAAGAGCCAAGCGCTAATTCGCTTACTGCAAACGCGCTACGTGCAGGATATGGTGCACTGAAATACTGTGTGTAAACTTGGTTAAATGATTTGAATTGTTTGATGTCAGTCAGCATGACTAAACACTTTACAACGTCCGACATTTGGTAGCCGTGTTTAGTTAATGTCGTTTGAATGTTTTTCATTACCTGATGTGCTTCGCCCTCAAAGCCACCCGTTGCTAACTTTCCGCTAGCTGCATTCCAGCCAATTTGCCCAGAAAGATAGAGTGTGTTGCCAACTTTCACTGCTTCCGAAAATGGTAGGGCTTTATTACTTGGTTTGCTGTTTAAGAACTGAATGTCGTTTGCTTGTGATGCAAAAGAAGGTATTGCGACTAACATACTCATCGCAGTCACTAGTGCAGTGATCGTTTTTTTCATGTTCCAACCTAATCTAATTGTTTTTATTGATGTGGTTTGCTAACTCAGTAATAGTGATGTCAGCTACCAAGTCTTTCTTGTGCTTGCTTACGACATAGTAAGACCTGCGGATTAAAAAATACATTCAAAAACGACTCATGTAAATTCACATTCACATAAATAATAAATTGATATGCATGACATTCACCAAGCCTTCCCTGTGAAAAATTGTCAAAAAAACATTTGGTTATTGGCATCAAAATTAGGCCGTGCTACTCATCACCCCATCATTGATGTATTGACCTATTCAAAGCGAACAACGGATGCAAATAGCAAATACAAATAACGTGCATGCATTTAATTTGTGTGAACGAAGAAGAATTTCACTTTCAACTTAATAAACGACAGGCTATGGTAATAAGTATTGGTAAATTCGTGACTGCAATAATCATCATAGCTATAAAGGCAGCGGCCTTTATTGGATATTGCGCGACAAATGATCTTATCGTTTATTGATTTGCAAATAATGAGTCGCAATCACTTAGTTACAAGTAATAGAGCTAATGAAGCATTTATTTTTCATCTTACTAATCATTACCAGTACCTGTGGACTCGCAACTGCTAACCAAGTAGAAGTAGTTTCTGAACATTGGCCACCATTTATTGTTCATCAGAAAGGTCTTGCGCACCAGTCAACGCATAAAGTCACAGGCCAAGTAACCCGCAATGTCCGTGAAATTTTACATCTGGCGGAACTTGATTATTCTTTAACCATTTACCCATGGGCACGAAGCTTTCATTTGGCAACCAATAAACCAAATGTACTGATTTATTCAATTTTTAAAAATGAACAAAGAGCACCTAAGTTTCATTGGTTCTGTCCTATTTACCCATCCACACCAATTAAAGCCTACAAATTAGCCAATAACGACGCTGACGTTCACTCACTTGAGGCATTGAAGTCTGCCGTTGTTGGTGTGATGCGCGGTGACAATAGCTACAAGTATCTACTCGACAAGGGATTTGAAGAAGATACGCATTTGGATGTTTCTGCCAATGAAGAGATTAATTTGTTAAAGCTTATTACTGGCAAAATTGATGTAGTAATACAGTCAGAGCAAGCATTGCGTTATCGATTGAAACAGCTTAACGCCAGCCACCTAACGATTGTTGAAGGACTTACTCTGCACCCCATAAAACAAACAGAGCATTGTATGGCGCTGAGCCAAGGCACAGATGAAAAGATTATTGATAAAATCGATAAAGCTTTTAAGCAATGGTTAGTTGCACAGAACTCCTAAGCAACTTACGGGAAATAAGTTGCAGCCAGCACTCCCTAGCTACTATTTTTATTGTGCCAATATCACTTTAATAATACTGCCAACTAGTTAGTTAAAGTACTTATACTCTGTTTAATTCTTCTAAATAAGCTCTAGTTTTTACCCTTCATAGGGCTGCCTGTTCCCAAGCTTCAGTATCGTAAGAGTAATTGCTCAAATATCGAGCAAAACAATTAATCTGCTGCACCAATTGATAGCAAAACATTTCCACTACTTTTCACTAAAAGTTATAACCCATTGAAATTATAGGGTTATTATTAATTGGTTTGAAATATGCAAAGTATTGATTGCTAAGCATTTAATAGTTCAATGATGAATTAAAGAGTTACCAGATATTAGCAAGCTAGTCGGCACTATCGACTAACGATTATCAACACAACACATAACCGAGCAACGGCGCTCTCACTTACTTGTGCATAACACAAGGAAAGTGTGAGCGCTTTTTTATTGCTTAAAAACCCGCTCAATCGTTGGAAATTAATAATAACAACCAGAGGAAAATTATGGCTTATTTAGAACCCAAAGAGTTCGCGACCAAAATGGTCGACGCTGGCGAACAAAAAATATTTATGTCCACTAAAGACACCTTTATCCGTGCATTTATGGCGGGAGCAATCTTAGCGCTGGCTGCCTTTTTTGCGATCACAGTGATCAGTAAAACCGGTAACCCGCTACTTGGTGCTGTGCTATTCCCTGTCGGCTTTATTATGTTGTATTTAATGAAGTTTGATCTACTTACAGGGGTATTTACTTTAGTGCCATTGGCAATTATTGATAAGCGACCTGGCTGTACTATGAAAGAGTTGTGGCGTAACTGGGGTTTAGTATTTTGCGGTAACTTTGCTGGCGCATTAATGGTTGCCTTCTTTGCTTCCTTTATCCTCACTTATGGCTATCAAATAGATGGTGGCGCTGTTGCAGAAAAGGTTAGCACCATCGGTGAATCGCGAACCTTAGGCTACAAAGAGCAAGGAATTTTAGGTTGGTTCACTATTTTCATTCGCGGCATGCTATGTAACTGGATGGTTTCGATGGGTGTTGTTGGCGCAATGATTTCAACATCAGCAGGCAGTAAAATGGCGGCGATGTGGATGCCAATTATGCTGTTCTTCTACATGGCGTTCGAACATTCAATTGTCAACATGTTCCTATTCCCATTCTCAATGATCATGGGTGGTGAATTCACGGTTGTTGATTACTTGGTATGGAATGAAATTCCAACTGCGCTAGGTAACTTAGCTGGTGGTTTCTTACTTGTGGGCTTACCGCTTTACTTAACTCATGTGAAAACCAGTAAAGAAAGAAAAGCCTCAGCAGTAGCAGAAAAGCCTAGTATGGCAGCGTTGTAACACAAGTTCGCAACGACAATGAATACTGAAGCGGTGAACGAGTGTATTGGCACTTATTCACTGCTTCAGATATCACTTAGCCCCCAAACTGTCTAAGGTTTTGCTGTGAATACTTTTGAGCAATCAAGTCCTCGATTAGATAGTCATTTAAAAGTGCGGTTAGAAAACCAGTCAAACGTTAGTCTTCGCCTAGCCATAGGGGAGTTTAGCGATAGTGGCTCTAAACCCATAAACCAAGATTTTCACGGTGCTATTCAATCACCAGAGCCACAGCTAAGTTTGAAGGGCAATGCCGTTGCACTTGCTGACGGTATTAGCTCTAGCGATGTTAGCCAAATTGCCAGTGAAACAGCGGTAAAAACCTTTCTTCATGACTACTTTTGTACGTCTGACGCGTGGTCGGTGAAAACTGCTGGTCTTAAAGTACTTGCCTCAATTAACGGCTGGCTTCACGCACAAAATCAGCAAAGAGAATATCGATTAAATCCCGATAAAGGATTGGTTTGTACCTTCAGTGGCATTGTATTTAAAGCCTCAACCGCGCACATATTTCACATTGGCGATAGCAGAATTTACCGCATTAGAGGCCAAGCATTAGAGCAGTTGACCAAAGCTCACCGTGGCTGGCTCTCTAGCGAACAAAGCTATTTAAGCAAAGCGTTAGGTATTAACCACTCATTAGCGCTAGATTACCAAGCACTTGAATTAGCCGTTGACGATATATTTTTGCTCTGTACTGATGGCATATTTGAGTATTGCAATACCGGGTCGATTCTCTGCCAGCTTGCTGAGCATAAAAACGATTTACCACAAGCGGCTAAGGCTATCGGCCAGCACGCACTTGCCAATGGCAGCGACGACAACCTTACGGTACAGATTGTCAAAGTAGAACAACTGCCACAAAAACTTACCTCAATGATGCAGGCTCAGCTTGATGAACTGCAACTTCCTCCTTTGCTATCACCAAGACAAGAGTTTGATGGCTATTTGATTATGCGAGAAATCTACGCCAGCAGCCGCAGCCACGTTTATTTGGCCAAAGACATTGCGACAGGCCAACAATGCACAATTAAAATTCCCTCGTTCGAGCTTAGAGAAAACGCTGAATATCTTGAGCGATTTTTAATGGAAGAATGGGTTGCTCGGCGCATCAACAGTGCTTATGTCATGAAAGCACAATTGCAACAACGTTCACGCAACTACCTTTATACCGTATCTGAGTACATTGAAGGTGTGACATTGAGCCAATGGCTGATTGACCACCCAACTCCAAACTTAGCGAATGTACGCGAGATTATTGAGCAAATTGCTAAGGGTTTAATGGCATTACATCGCCTTGAAATTCTGCACCAAGACCTTCGCCCTGAAAACATTATGATAGATCACACAGGGACGGTGAAAATCATCGACTTTGGTGGCGTTAGGGTCGCTGGCATTGTTGAAGCAAAATCAGCAAGGCAAAAAGATGATATGCAAGGTACCGCTTTGTATATGGCACCAGAATATTTTGTAGGCGAGCCAGTCAGTGCACTTAGCGATCAATTTTCGTTAGCCATGATTGCTTATCACATGCTAAGTAACCGCTTTGCCTATGGCACACAAGTTGCCAAACTCGACACGCACGCCGCGCAGCGGCGTTTAGTTTACCAAAGCGTACTTGACGACAAGCGTGCTATTCCAGCTTGGGTTGATTACGCTTTGCGCAAAGCACTGCAACCGACGCCAGAAAAGCGCTACGAGCAGCTCTCAGAATTTATCCATGACCTGAGTAACCCTAACCCTCAATTTATGCGTCAAGCGCGTGCACCGCTGATAGAGCGCAATCCGCTGAAATTTTGGAAAGGGTTGTCATTTATTTTGGCAACAAGTGTCTTTGGCTTGCTTATCTATATTGAGCACGTCACCCGTTGACCTTGCCCGCTAATGTTATCAGCCAGTTTCACATTAAATATTAATAAAAATGAGGAAAGTAAAATGATCACAAGTAGAGAAGAAGTTACCGCAATGATAGTCGCGCACAAAGTGCAAACTAACATCAAATGGAGTGATGTAGCGGCTGCGATAGGCCTTTCGAAAGAATGGACAACCGCAGCATGCTTAGGACAAATGACCTTTACCAAAGCGCAAGCAGAGCAAGTAGGTGAGATATTCGGGCTAAGTGACGAAGCCATTGCTTGGCTGCAAATTGTTCCATACAAAGGTTCTTTACCAACCGCTGTGCCAACAGATCCTTTAATCTATCGCTGGTATGAGGTTGTTAATGTTTATGGCAGTACCATTAAAGAGCTAATTCATGAAGAGTTTGGCGACGGTATTATGAGCGCGATTGACTTTTCGATGGATATTCAACGGGAAGAAAACCCTGCTGGCGATCGTGTCAATGTTGTTTTATCGGGCAAATTCCTGCCGTATAAAACCTATTAAACAACTAGGGCGTGTTGATCTTTCGAGATTGAATTTTGTTCAATCTAAACGCTTTCTGATCGCGGCGCTCGCTTTGTCGCATAGTCGTTCTACGCAAGAAGCGAGCAACAATGAGCAGGAAGCGTTTAGATGAACCCGCAGGGCAGCGTCTGTTTGAATTTTCTACTGTGTTGGCACTTATTTATGGAGAATGACTACACTGCACAAGTGCCGCCTTGTATAAAACCCAAACAGACTGCTGCAAAAACAACCCTGAAAGATCAACACGCCCTAGCCACTCACCATCAACAAGTTGAATCATATAAGAATGCGGCCTTTAGGCAATTCTTTACAAGACCTCAAAGCCGCATTTTATAGGGTTTTTGATAAGCCCGAACCTTATACCAAGCTCATCAAAAAGTGTTCTTCATCGAATATGAGTTTGTTAGACTAAAGGTTAAGTTCTCGTTTTGTTGAAACTTTTCAATACATCACAATCATTTAACCAGTCTATTACTATGCCGTACCAAGCCTTGAAACAACTGCTTAGCCCTATTGTCACTATGGATGACAGTTTATGGGATGCGTGGTACGCAATCACCAAGCCGGTGACCATAGCAGCGGGTGAACAAGTACTTTCGGCTGGTGAAAAGCAGACCCACTTTTATATTATCAAACAAGGTGTGGTGCGCTTTTTCTATATTTCTCCCGACGGCAAAGAGTGGAATAAAGCGTTTTTTAAAGAAGGCGACCCGATTGGCTCGTTGTCGGCCTATTTAACTGACTCACGCAGTCAATTTACCGTTGAAGCAATAGAGCCTTGCACGCTATATAAAATTGCGATTGATGACTTTAATCGCCTGATCAAAGCACACCCCAAAATTATGGGATTTCTAAACAATCTCACGATTAAGTTATTTACCAGAAATGAGCAACGTGAAGGAATTTTGCTAACGGGCAATGCGGAAGAGCGTTATCAATGGCTGATGGCAAATGAAGCTTGGCTAATTGACAGGCAAATTCCGCAATATCACATTGCCTCATACCTGAGTATGGATGCGGTTTCCCTATCACGCCTTAAGCGTAAAAATAGCGCAAATTAATGCGCTATTTTTATGCCTTTAACGTTTAGCCTTTGGGTTTTAAGCCTTAAGTCTTAACTTAGAAGTTAATTTCAAGGTTTAAGCTTTCCGCTAAATGATGGCATGTTTGGGCTAAAGACTCGCTAGACTCAGATGTTGAAACATCTAACGACACTTTACCGCAGCTCAGCATTTTCGCCGTAATATCAACAGCAACACTCGGCTCATGCTCTGCCAACTGTTCTTTTACCGCTGATGCAGCAGCCAATGCGCGCAATTCCGTTTTTTGAATTTTACCCACTGCCGTTAGTGGTAATGCATCAAGCAAAGTAATCGCCTTTGGCTGTGCCGGTGGCTCATCAATATGTTGTTTAGCATGTGCCATTAATTCCTCAATACTGACATCTGCTCCCTCATGCAATTGCACGTATACCACAGGCAATTCACCAGCATAGGCATCTGGTTTACTTACGGCTGCTGCCAGTGATACCGCTGGGTGTTCCTCTAAACAACTTTCAATCACCACAGGGTCAATATTGTGGCCACTGCGAATAATCAAATCTTTAGAACGGCCAGTAATAAATAAACTACCTTCGTCGTCTAAATACCCCAAATCACCGGTTCTAAACCAACCGTCAGTGAGCGGAGATTCGGAAACGCCAAGGTAGTTTTCAAAAACCATAGGGCCACGTACACATATCTCGCCGACACCATCCGAATCAGGCGCTAGCTCATCAATGGCAATTTCCATTCCAGCGGCTTTGTAGCCTGCGCTCAACAACTTAGAGGGTGCATCTAAATGCGGCATGGCAATTACGCCTGAAGTTTCGGTCATGCCATAGATTTGATACAACTCAAGGCCAGTCAGTTTAGTGATGTCTTGACCAACACTCTCTGGCAGTGAAGCGCCGCCTGAAAGTAAGTAGCGCAATGAGCTAATATCGCTGTCGATTGGCACGCTAGTTAGCGCTGCAACAGAAGTTGGAATTGCCCCACCTAGCGTTGCTTGATAACGCTCAACCAACTGCCAGTACTGTTTGATAACTTGCGGATCTCTAAATCCAGCCATGGTCGGAAATACAGTATGAATACCGGCCGCCAAACCGCCGAGGCCAAGCACAAGCGCGCCAGCAACATGAAACACAGGTAAACCATTAATTAACGTGTCTTTTTCACTTGCCTGCATCGCTTCAACAAAAGCATTGGCTGTGGCTAAATGGTTTGCTTGGCTTTGCACTACTAACTTAGGCGAGCCGGTTGTTCCGCCAGTATGAAAATAGGCCGCAACATCAGTTTGTATTGGCAGCCACTGCTGAGGTAACGGAGCCGCGTCAAAATCGCTTAGCTGAGCACTAAATGCAGGGGCTTCGTCAGCAGGAAATACTACGGGGACGAGTTTAATATCGCGAGCAGATTTTGCGGCGGCAGCTTGTGCCTTTTGCCAAAAATCCGTTCGAGGATTTGGCCCTAATGCAAAAATAATATCGGTTTCTGCTTTGTCCATTAACACGGTGAGTGCATCAACACTTAGCAGTGGGTTTAGTGGGTTAGCAATGCCACAACTTTCCGCTGCCCATAGAATATATTGAGCTTCGGAAATATTCGGCAATAAGAAAGAAACCACAGGGCGCTGGCTGCTGTCTTCAGAGAGGCCAACATGATGGCGAATTAATCTGATGGTGCGATGTAGATTATCAAAAAATGTTTGATAACTAACGGTTTCGTCGACTAGCTCTGGCGCTAACTGTTTAATTAAGGTGAATGCTTTAGCGCTAGGCTGTTGCTGACAGACGTGTTGCAATAAATGATAAACGCTTGGCATATCAATCGGTGCTGGTGATGCGGAATGTGACATGAACTCTCCCCGTTTCTTTTTAATATTTTGAGAAACATACTGAGTGTTATTGAAACTAGGGTCATTAACAAATGTTAATGCAATTGTTAGCAAGACACTGCAAGCGTTTGGTTTGATCGAGCTGTAATCGCTATCAGCTAATACTTTCTAACGAGGAAATAAATGGTGGAGAAAAGAAAGAAGAATATTGGTAGACAGCCTTGGTTTTACACATAAAAGCCAAGTAACTTAAATTGTTAATTCTAGTACTGAGTGGTTTATTGATTAAGTAGTGACAGCGCTAATTCTGGCTGGATATTAGCTTGCGACAAAATGGATTGTGATGCTTGTTGCAAAACTTGTTCTCTGGCTAATTTTGCCGTTTCGCTAGCATAGTCTGTATCTTGAATACGAGAAGTGGCGGCAACAATATTCTCATGTGAATTCATTGAGGTTCGAGCAGCACTCGACAACACGTTTATCGACGCACCATATTCACTGCGATAGCCAGCAATCGTGTTTAACGCATTTTGAAGCGCGCTAATTGCTGTTTGAGCGCCCGATGCACTGGCAATGGTTAAGGGGGCTATGCCCAAATCAACCGATGAACTGGCAGTTTTGTCGATATCAATAAAATCATCATTGTTTCCATCAGGTGTGGTCGCGACAAATACTTTAAACGGCTCATCGTTATTAACCGTGTTCCCTAGATTGCTATAATTCACGGTTAGATCAAAACTACCACTGCCGACTACCGCAACGTAGAGCGGCTCTGTCGTGGTATCAATATGAACCGCTTCAATAAATGTTCCTCCGGTATTAACACCATCATTATTTCCATCAGCGGGAGAAGTACGATCACCGTCTCCGCCAAAGCTTATCGTCATGCCATTATAGCTAGTACTGTTCGCCGCGCTAGGCGAGTAAACCGGTCCACCAGAGTTTAAATTACTAGCGTCATAACTCGCGCCAGAGGGGAAACCGTTTTGCGGGGTAAATAAATTATTTTCGACATCTTGCGGTGTACTAATCGGGATATTGTCAGCGTTATTTTGCCAGCTATTATCATTTAAATCCGTACCCACCAAATGCCTACCATCCTGTGTAAATATTTGGATGTCATCATCTAAACCAAGTGAATCAAGTGTTAAGCTGATATTGTTAGAGCCGGCAGGGATTGCAGCAAACGAACGGATACCGGAGCTAAACGTACCACTTCCCCCACTAATTGGAAAAATATCCCCAAGCGAAGGTACGTTGTCACCACCAAGTAGCGGGAATCTGCCAAAAATTTCAGTTTCGTTAGCGATGCGATTTATTTCTTGCTTTAACCCTTGAAATTCAACATCTAGCGCTTGCTTATCTGTTGTCGTAAGCGAGCCATTTGCCGCTTGAATTGCCAATTGGTACATACGTTGTGCCATATCTGACACCTCAGCCAACGCCCCTTCAGCCACCTGCGCATAACTAATACCATCGTTAATATTTTGCTCAATGCGTGTTAATGCATTCGACTGGGCGGTCAGCCTAACAGAAATCTGCAAACCAGCAGCATCGTCGGCGGCAGAGTTTATTCTCTTCCCCGATGAAAGCGCTTCATAGCTTTTTTCTAGCCGATTAGCATTAGTGTTAAGCTGATTAATAGCGTTGAGTGCTGACGTATTGGTATTAACAAACATCAGTCACTAAACCCTATGCCGAGTTCAAGTTGCATTACCTTTTCAAAACGATTCAAAAAATTGACAGAAATCTAAGTAATGCTGGTAAAGCACGAGCTATACCAATGTAGAATTAACCGATAAAGAAACCCTTTACGTGTGATTCATCATTAAAAAAACCAATAAAGACAAAAATTTAAGTGGAGGGTGAACTTTGTTACATTTCACCTTGAAGATATGGGTTAGCGCGCAATTGCTCGGCCGCTAAGTCAATAAAAGTCCGAATTTTGGCGTTTGCTCGACGCCCTTCAACATGGACAATCGATACGGGTAAATCATCTTCCTCAAAGTCAGTTAATATTCGCTTAAGCTGGCCTGTTGCTAATGTTTCGCCTGCCCGATACCACATAAGTCGAATGAGCTAAGTGGCCAAAGATGAGGTATTGCTCTGCTGCGCGCAGCCTGCTGCAGGCACCAAAACACTCACGCTTGCTTTATAGGTAGTTACCGCTATTAATACTCGTGAGCTCGATTAACTGGCTGGCTTGGCGCTTGTTCGTTAATGTTCGCAGGTGTTAGCAAATAGTAGCTAACAGTCACTAATATTCGCTAACATTCGAGAATAACGAGCGGCTATTAATCATGCGATTGGTGCATGAACCTTTAAATTCAACGAATTTTCGATTATCGCGAGGTGCTAGCGCGTGAATTTCATCAACCGTTGAAGTGCCATCTACCTGACTGTAAAACACCGCAAGTTGACCAGCAAAATTATCTATTGCTCGTGTCACTGAAAGCGCCTTCAAACGCACTCTGTCGTTGATGAACACCTCTTTTTCCATGCGTGCAAGCAACATACTCGGTAGGCGGTTTTCACGAATAAACTGCTGTAACCTTTGGTAGAAATCAAGCACTGGCGAAACCAAGGTTAATTTGCCTTGATAGCGGGAAAACCACATGCTGTTACCAACAATCGAGGTACCAACTCCTTGGGTAATCACATGTGATGGTGCTGGCAAATAACGTGATGCAATATCAAGCGCATTACTCCAATTGGGTAGAGAAACAAATTGCTCACTTCGGCTTTGATTCTGGTGATAATTATGTCCGGTTTTGCTATGACCACCTCGCTCTGGTAAAAATTCAATGGCGACACAAGTATAGCCATGCTTAACCAAGCGTTTGATAAGCGGAGTAAACTGATGAGCGTTCCCCCAACCGTGCACTAACCATATATACCGACTTTCTGTTTCGTCATGCCTTTCGCCTCTACTGTTGTTTTCGCTGGTAGTGTAAGTGCGAATACAACCATATTTAGTGCGATATAATTTTCGTTTACTCTCCTTAGCCCAGCGCCCGCTTGAAGAACTTGGGGTGAGCAATTTGTGCTTAACTAGCCTGTAAGCATATTCGGGAAACCATTTGCTCAACAACTTAATCCCCAAAATAAATAGTCTTTCCTCGCTCATCACTTATCCTACTACACTTTTGATCGAGTTTTTGTAGCGGATGAGTCGAGTTCAAGCGAGCGGTCCACGTATGGGCAAAACTCGCTCTCGGTAAAAATATGTTCAAGTAACTCAAACTTAGCGCGGCAACTACAACAAGTAGTCACTACTTTCACTAGGCCTTCGTCAAACAAATGATTATTCGAACCGTACACGTTAAACAAAAGCTTTAACTTTTTTAAATGCTCTGGCGCAATCTTGCCAGCCAACTGCTCCAACATCATCAGCACTTCAAGGCAATTGTTGGTATCGGGGCGAGCAATAGTGAAAATACGACTTAAAATTTCATCAGCATCAAGCTCATCGGCGTTAATATAGCTTTTTCTAGTACTGTTTTTAGCAATTGTGTGTTTTTTCTTCGACGCACTTTTCAACGGTTGCGAACTAATGTTCTCCACGTTTTGAGTATCTGTTTGGTCAGCTAGGGCATTTCTATATTGATAGACTTCCTTGGCTTGGCTAGCTTGGTCAACTATTGAAGAGTTAAGAGCTATATCGTGGTTTAGCTTATAACGACTTTGTCTCATCAGATATAAATCAATCAAAACGGCAATTATTATTAAGATGATTATGCTGAACAAAAGCCAGTCCATAACGTTAACTCCAAAGTTACACTCGTATTTTTCCTAGGACTATAAGCTGCAAATAGGGAGGAAATATGGATAGGCTTTTCGTTTGTTTTTCTAAAGAAAAGAAAACGCCAATAAAAATAGCGCGGTCATCTATGACGCAAGAATAAGCAGTACAGCTATAAGTGGCAAAAGCACAGCTTTGTTCTTAAAGGATTATTCGCTGAAGGTTATCAAAGAACAAACAAGCCGTTTGCTAGGGCGTGGCAAAGTGTTCAACGAGTGGCATAGTGATCAAAATAGCGATACCGCCCAATGCGCTTTGTTTTGCTTCAATAGTACCTTGGTGTGCATGGATAACATTTTGGCATATAGCAAGCCCTAAACCAGAGCCACCAGTCGCCCGATTTCGCGATTTTTCAAGCCGATACAAACGCTCGAAAATCTTACCAAACTCACTTTCTTTAACTGAAGGCGAAGTGTCTTGTACGCGCAAATGCAACAGCCCATGTGCTTGCCAAACTTTTAATTCAACTCGACCAGGTTTATCGGTGTAGTTAACACTGTTGTTAATCAGGTTCGCCAATACTTGTTTAATGCGATCTTGATCAACGCCTACCCAAGTAGGCTCTGAAGTGATATCGTCATGCCATTGCAACTCATGTCCTGTTACATATTGCTGAAACTCGCTGCTCCACTGCTTGAGTACAGGAGAAATATCAAGCTGCTGTGTATTGATAGACAAACCATACACATCTGAAACCGCTAACTCATAAATATCGCGAATCAAATGACTTAGATCGGTTATTTTGCTACTGAGTTTTTGATAACTCAGCTCCACATCATCCACCAAGTTGTAGCGCAGCGCATCTACTTGCAGTTTCAAGGCAGTTAACGGTGTGCGCAGTTCGTGTGATACATCGGCAAGTAGCTGATTTTTCTGTTGTAGTGCATCTTCATACAAGCTGGCAGAAATCATCGCAAGTTTGCGCCGCTGATGTAGCACATAGAAAATTAGCAGAAATAGCACCACCAAGCCCAAAGTGAGCAAAGTCACTTTTTCCGTGACTTTTTTCTGTGCAACCACTTCTAGTTCCGATTGCTTACTGGCCTCTTCCAATTTCGCGACTTTCACTTGCTGTTTCAGCAAGTTAATATCACGCTTGTGCTTTTCTAGTTCTTTAATACGCAGCTCTGAATCTATTTTTTGCTTGAGCTCATACGCAGCCTTTAAATGAGTGAGGGCGAGGGAGTCTTGGCCTAGTTGATGATGAATTTCACTGAGTAGCCTGTTGTCATCGAGCTGGTCTTTAAAAAGCTCAAGTTTTTTTGATATTGCTAAGGATTTGCTGACGTAGTGCTCTGCCTCTGTTAATGCTTGTTGATCAAAATGGTAAACCCCAAGGTTGTGCCATACTGATCTCATTTGGAAATCAGCGTTAGAGGCTTGTCCTGTTTTTTCAGCCAATAACAAGCTGGCTAAACGGGCCTCTTGATTATTGAGCTTGTCCAAAATTTGCGCCCGCTGAACATACGAGCGAGACAGCACCTGATGGAAAGCCCCTTCAGCAAAGATATCGATCGCTTTTTGGGTAACATCCAGCGCTTCATCGAGCTTTTGCTGCGCCATGTAAATAGAGCCAATTCGATGATAGTCGTAACCAATGTATTCTGCGTCGCTGAGCTTTTTATCGAGTTCTAGCGCCTGCTGATAAAAAGATAATGACTTATCGTAATCTTCTGAGCGGTAGAACAGTTCACCTAAATTGAAATAACTACTGGCTTGGTCTTGCGCATTACCGATTCGCTCAAATAGCTTCATGGCTTTGATTTGATACTCAGCAGCGAGCACCAAGTCATCTTGCGATTCATACAACACCCCTAAAGAGCCATACATGCGTGCAATTTCTAGTTCATCACCTAGCACTTGATAATTTTCCAATGCCAACAAGTAATACTTTTCAGCTTCAGCATGTTGTTTGTCCAGACGGTAAAACCTTCCTGTATGTTGATAAATACGCGCTAGCAAAGCTGTATTTTGACCAGCGAGCGGTATCCCTTTAGTTTCAAGCATCTTCGCGGCAATCACGTAGTTATTTTTCTTGCGTTCAAGTTGCGCTCCGCTGATCACAACTTCCAACTGCAATTCATCGCTAAAGTGTGCCGCGGCCTTGTTTAACTCAAGTAACAAGGCTCTGGCTTTTTCAACTTGTGCACTACGACGATAAATACCGACCAGTTTTAGCTGGGCATAGACTCTTTCTTCGCCACTTAGTTCTGCAATTAGCGCCATCACAGCTTGCTCGGCGCTCAAGTCTGCTCCTTCAATTTTCGCCAACTGCGCTTTAATGGCTGATGATGCTGGAACAGCACTATTGGTGTTTGTGTTTACGCTTATGTTTGCAGACATAGCCGCAGATTCACTGGCGAGTGCCTTGGTAGATAGCACGATGGTGAATATCATGGTGCTGCATAGGAACGAATAGACAAGCCAAAAGACAAGAAAAAAGAGACGTGAAGAGCGACCATAAATACTCAATATGCGCTGCGTTAACTGTATGAAATACAAATTGATGCCTTTAGTTGATAATACGTGATGACTCGTAAATATTCGTTTGGTTCCTTCGCTCGCTTCCACTCGCAGGAATTACATAACGAAGCCGATGCGATAAGAAAGAGCGATTAATAAAATAGCGGCAAAATGTGCAAGAAATATGGATACCAATTTTTAGCACTTAATCTATTGAAAAATATATCTTTACTAAATATTGTTGAGTATTTAAGAGCCAATAAAAAGTAAAATTACGCGTTTTGGGGTCGCTACTTAACGCAAATATCTGTTACCTAAACGCTTCTGCGCTTGAACAGAGATTCATTTCAAACTAGTGTTACTTTGTAACAAAAAATAACGATAAACTCGGTGAAACATGAAAAACCTACTCAAAGCAGCGATAGCTGCCTCTTTGATGGTGTCTGCCGCTGGCGTCTCAGCCAAGTCGGACGACGCCGAAAACAAATCGCTGTTTACCAGTAAAACCTTTGATGCGATGGAAATGCGCAATATCGGCCCTGCTTATATGTCGGGTCGTATTGCTGACATTGCCGTTGACCAAAACAACCCGTCTACCTGGTATACCGCGGTAGGCTCAGGAGGTATTTGGAAAACAGTTAATGCTGGTACAACTTGGACACCTATTTTCGACAAGCAAGCGGTTTACTCAACCGGTGATGTTACTATCGATCCAAGTAACTCAGACATTATTTGGGTAGGTACCGGTGAGAACAACGGTGGCCGCCATATCAGCTTCGGCGATGGTATTTACAAGTCACTCGATGGCGGTAAAACATGGAAGAACATGGGCTTAAAAAAATCTGAGCGCATTTCCGATATTATTGTTCATCCGACCAATTCAAATATTGTTTGGGCGGCAGTGCAAGGCCCATTGTGGACGGGCGGCGGCGAACGCGGCCTATACAAAACCACTGACGGTGGTGAAACATGGAAACAAGTATTAACACCTGAAGACGAATGGACCGGTGTTACCTCACTTTTGATCGACCCTCGTAACCCTGACAAGCTATACGCTGCCACTTGGTCGCGCCAGCGTAAAGTCGCAATTTACGTAGGTACAGGGCCAGCCTCTGGTATTCATACATCAGACGATGGCGGCGAAACATGGACTGAGCTAAAAACTGGCCTGCCAAAAGGCAACATGGGTAAAATTGGTATGGCAATCTCGCCAACAAACCCTGATGTGGTTTACGCAACGATCGAAACCGACAACCGCAAAGGCGGTTTTTATCGCTCAGCCAATCGCGGCGCTAGCTGGGAGAAAATGTCTGACGAAGTCGGTGGCGGCACAGGCCCACACTACTACCAAGAAATTTTTGCCGATCAGCATCAATTTGATCGCGTTTACATCGCCAGTAACTATTCAAAAGTGTCAGATGATGGCGGTAAAACTTGGACACCCATTAGCACCAAACGCAAGCACGTTGACGATCACGCATTTGCCTTCCACCCAACCGATCCTGATTTTGTCTTAATTGGTTCAGACGGCGGCATTTACATGTCACACGACCGCATGGAGCACTGGCGCTTTATCGCCAACTTGCCATTAACCCAGTTCTACAAAGTCGCTCCTGACGATGCCGAACCTTTTTACAATGTTTATGCCGGCGCACAAGATAACTCAACACAAGGTGGCCCATCGCGCACTGCACGTGCAGAAGGCATTAAAAACAAAGATTGGTTCCTCACACTTGGCGGCGACGGCCACCAACCAGCAACAGAGCCGGGCAACCCTGATATTATGTACTCGCAGTGGCAACAAGGTAACCTGAACCGCCGCGACATGAAAACAGGTGAGAATGTTTACATTAAGCCACAGCCTCGCCCGGATGAGCCAGCAGAGCGCTACAACTGGGATGCGCCAATCAATGTTTCTACGCATGATCCAAAGCGTTTATATTTTGCTTCACAGCGCGTTTGGCGCTCAGATGATCGCGGCGACAGTTGGACACCAGTTTCGGGTGATTTAACTAAAAACGGTAATCGTATGCACATCCCGATGATGGGACGTACTTGGTCGGTAGAAGCTGGCTGGGATATTTATGCGATGTCGGAATATCACACCATTGCGAATTTCTCAGAAAGCCCAGTGGACGAGAACATTTTATGGGTCGGTACAGACGACGGTTTAATTCAAGTCACCACTGACGGTGGTAAAACGTGGAAAAAAATTGACTTAGGCAAAGTACGCGGCGTACCTGCGACTGCCTATGTAAACGATATCCGCGCCGACCTTTACGACCCAAATACGGTTTATGTGGCGCTTGATAACCATAAATACGGTGATTTTAAGCCTTACTTAATCAAATCTACTAACTTAGGTAAGAAATGGACATCACTGGCCAAAGACCTACCAGAGAAACACTTAGTGTGGCGCATTGTGCAAGATCACGTGAATAAAGACCTGATGTTTATCGGTACTGAATTCGGTGTTTTCTTTACGGTTGACGGTGGTAAGAAGTGGTTAGAGCTAAACGGCGGCATACCAACTATTTCAACTCGCGATGTAAAAATTCAACGTCGTGAAAACGATTTAGTGGCGGGTACTTTTGGCCGTGGTATCTACATTTTAGATGACTATGCACCACTGCGTAATCTCACCGAAAAAGCGTTGGAGCAAGACGCACTATTATTTGCGCCAAGCCGCCCAGTCAAATGGTTCTCGTTAGATACGAATCATGCAAGATCTGACGGAGACGATCGTTACGCAGCGAAAAACCCAGCACATGGTGCGACCCTAACCTATTTCTTAAAAGACAGCTTATTGACCGCAAAAGAAAAGCGCCAAGCAGCTGAAAAGAAAATGGTGAAAGATAAGAAATACCCTAAATACCCGAGCTGGGAAGAGATTGAAAAAGAAAATCAAGAAGCCAAACCGGCGGTTTACCTTGAAATTACCGACGCAAACGGCCAATTTGTCAACCGCGTTACTGGTAAAACAACAAAAGGTTTACACCGTATCACTTGGGATATGACCTACGCGAAGAGCACTGCGGTTACAGGCGAGAAACAGTCGCCTTGGCACCCACTTGTTAAAGGTTTAATGGCATCGCCAGGCAAATATACAGCGACTTTATATCAGCGCGTTGGCAGTGAAATTAGTCAACTTGCTAGCCCTGTAGCGTTTGATCTTAAACCTATTTTTGACGCAGCTATTAGCGGTAATTCTCAAGATGAAATCGTTAAGTTCGGCCAAGATGTGGTTGCCGCAGAGCGTCAATCTTCAGCCGCAAGTGCCGTACTTAAAGGCATTACCAAGAAGATGGAAGCTATTCGCACAGCCATTGATCGCACGCCGAACAACATTGCAGCGTTAGAGCAACAATATGCTGACATTCAGGCAGAAATTAACGCCATCAACCTTGAGCTAACTGGCCTGAAATCACGTGATCGCAAAGGCGCGAAATCGGCAAATATCGCTAGCCGCTTAGGTTATGCTATGTCGGCAGTACGCTCGTCTTATGGCCCTACTAAGCAACATCGCGAGCAATTTGGTTATGCACTTGAAGGCCTGAATTCGGTAACCAAGCGCTTGAATTTGCTGGAAGTCACGACAATTCCAGCATTACAGAAAACAATGAGTGAGGCAGGTGCCCCTTGGACGGTTGGCTCTGCACTTATCACACATTAGTTCGGTTAAGCTGAAGGCTTTTTACTGCTTAACCTCCTCTAACAAATTTGAGACAGGTGAGTAACCAAAAATGGCGTCTACATTAGACGCCATTTTTATGCCTATACGATTATCAACAAATATCAACAAAGCTTGCCCCAGTGTTCACCTTTCAAATTGATATAGAAAATAACAGCTTACTCATGTTAATTTTCATCAGCTTGAGTAAGATAAGAGCTCAGCAGACGCTTAATCGAATAAGGGATGCCTTAGCTAATGAAAAAAATCAACCAAGTTGCCGTAGTCGGTGGTACGCACGGTAACGAATTCAGTGGAATTTACCTGTTAAGAAAATGGCAAAAATCCCCCGATTTACTGGCCCGAGAAGGCTTAAATGTCGAAACCTTGTTTGCCAACCCCAAGGGCTTTGAAGAAAACAAACGCTACCTAGACTGTGACCTTAACCGACAGTTCACGCTTGAAGATCTCGCCAACCCAGCCTTAGCTAACTACGAACAAAGCCGCGCTAAAGTTATTAATGCTCAGCTTGGTCCGAAAGGGAATGCCAAGTCTGACTTTATTATCGACTTGCACAATACCACCAGCAACATGGGGCCAACCTTGATCCTATTAAAATCGGATGATTTTAATAAAAAAATGGGCGCTTACGTGCTCGCAAAAATGCCAGAAGCTATTGTGGTTTATGAAGATCAAGTGTCGATGGAAGAGCATTACTTCTTGGCATCAATTGCACCACAGGGTGTGATTGTTGAAATTGGTCCTCAGCCGCAATCGGTGATACGCCAAGATGTGCTCGACTGGATGGAAACCATGACCCAAACCATCTTAGATTTTGTCGCACTCTACAATAACAACCAGTTGCCCGAACTGCCTGCTAGCTATGATGCTTACAAATACACTGAAAGCCTCACACTGCCGCAAGATGAAGACGGCGAGCGTATCGGTATGGTGCACAAAAACGTGCAAGACAATGACTTTAAGCCACTGAGCAAAGGCGCCCCAATTTTCACCCTGTTTGATGGCGGCGAAATTACTTACCAAGGTGAATATGAAGCCTACCCGCACTTTATTAATGAAGCAGCGTATTACGACAACAACCTAGCGATGTCACTGGCTGAGAAAATTACCATCACGCTCGACTAAAGCGTGATGGCTTACTTGCTCGACAACAAAATTTTATTAGACTTTTCGGGAAGAAGTAGGACGTTTATAATTGCCACATCTAGAATTTGATAGTTTTGTTAATCGGCTCAAGACCAAAGGCAATAATCAATTTTTCATCATTTAAGCAAATTTGTATCAGCCAAGCATAAAGTAGAGAAAGGTATTATGGGTTCAGGATTTTGGAAGTTATATTCGTTTATTGAAACGAGTTTTTTTTATACCTTGTCGCGAAAAATCATCGGCAACATAGGTTTTCTACTCTTATTTCAAATCGCTGCGTTTGTCTTATTTCTACAATTAGATGGCGCTTCTGCCGAGCAAACAGAAACTATTTTAACTTGGGGTAAAACGCTGTTTGCCCTTAGCTTTTTAGCCTTCGGTTTTACCCTATTCTATCTGCACTACTTATTTGTCAGACCAATTAAAGCGATTTTAGCCAGCTTACAAAACATTAATTCCCATGATGGTGACTTAACCACTCAGCTACCGGCATTCACTCACGATGAATTTCGCCAACTTTCTGAGCAATACAACATCTTTGTTGCCAACTTATCTGAGCTACTTAACACCATTCACAGCAACTCTGAGCAAGCCAATAGCGCTACCGACAGCGTTGTTCACGCGGTCGCTTTTGCTAATGACAAAGCGAATTCTCAAAAGCAGCTCAGTGAGCAAATTTTTGAATCCAGTAGCCATATCAACGACAGTATCAGCCACATTGTTGGCGCGTCAGAAACTGTCGCAACCAGCAACAAGTCGAACTTAGACAAGGCGATGTCAGCAAACCATCAGCTTACTCAAATACAAGAGCAAACCGCACAAATCGGTGCCTTGCTAGGCCAGTTCGCAACAACGGTTGACGGCCTGCAGCAAAATGCAGGTAATATCCGTAACATCCTTAAAATGGTGGAAGAATTTGCTGACCAAACCAACTTATTGGCATTAAACGCAGCAATTGAAGCAGCAAGAGCTGGTGATGCAGGTAGAGGTTTTGCTGTAGTAGCGGATGAAGTACGTTCACTTTCCTCTAAAGTTGCTGACGCAACCCAGCAGATTACTTCATTTATTAACGATATGGACAGTTTAGTCACTGACACAAAAACGGAATCTGACAAGCTAGTCGATCAATCGCAGCAAACCCACAATACCATTGAGGAAACCAACTCAACGTTTGCCCAAATGATGACTGACTTTAATGCCAACACCAAAGAGTTTGATGCCATCAGTGATGCCATTCACGAGCTCAACGCACAGTACCTTCAAACCCATAGCAACGTCGAAAACATCTCAAGCCTAAGCGAAACCTTACAAGGGCAAATGCAACAAGCCAATAACGAAGCACAAGTGGCACAAACGCAAGCAGAGCAAACCCAGAGCCGCTTATCTCGCTTTGCTAGGTAATCCAGCTTAAGAAAAATTATATGCCGCTTGATAGCTAGAGCGGCACATCAGATGTTAATGCTAGCTGAAAAATTCGCTTTTTAGACGGATTGACTAATCGTTTTAATTAGCACTAGTACAAAAAACAACTCCCCCTCTTCTTCACTAACCTAAGCCATAACAACCTAAGCCATAACAACCTAATCCATAACAACCTTAACCATTGCTCATTTTTGTTTCCATAAATCGACGTAAACCAACGCCAGCGATGGAAACTAATCACTCCAAAAGTTTGAAACAAAAGTACACTTCACAATAATTTCAATATCCACATTTTGCTCACAATTGATTGTTACTATCGCAATACAGGATGTATTACCGATGAGTGAAGAGTCTAATACAGGTGAGAAAATTACCTAAAGCAGTGTAATACTGGCCTCTGATAGTGTTACAAAAGTGATTTGACTATGTTTGATCACAACGACATCTACTCCTTCAAAGGTAATACCAGTTGAAACATATATGCTAGCGATGTATTTGTCATAATTGCCTTGACAATAAACGAGTCTAGTTCAATATAATTGATTAAAAAATATAAGAAGAATATACGAAAACGCAATGTTGTTATTCTCTGATGGGGACACGTTAACGTCCGGAGACTATCTAAAAGCAGATCGTTCGAAGTACCGCGAGTTACGCAACTTGCTTAACGTCGCTCAAGCGAGTCTGCGTAAATTGGTAGAGACGACCGAGTCACTCAGTGATAAAGCGCTTCAGCAAACAAATGCCGCAAGTTGGGAAGACTTGCAGGTAGCTTGTCAATCTGCCCTACAAAATCAATCTCGCGATATTGAAATATTTTGCTGGTGGTTAGCAGCCCTTGCCTATAAACGCAGCGATATGTCGTTGTTGGAGCAAGGCTTAGAGGACTTTGTTTTTGCTGTCACTAGTCTAGGTGACACAATTCACCCTCAACTCCCGGAAAAGAAACTTACTGGCTATGATGAAAACCAAGCCAAACTCAAGCAGTGTGAGAACCAAACACGCCCACTAGAGCAGCTTATTGGTGACAACCCAAATAGCGGATTACTCAGCATCCCGTTAATGGCATTTCCATTTTTAGATGATTACGCACTACGCAATTATCTCTCCGATAAAAAATCGGGTAACACTGAGTCGGTAAAAGCAGAATTTACCGCCAGCGCATTGAGCCGCTACGACGAGTTAAAAGCGCGTTATGAACGTATTCTGTCCATTGACAGTAAAATTGCGGTTATTCAACAATGCATTAATGATTATCGATTCGAGGTCAGTAAAGAAGCCGCTATCGGTGACAAACTGCAACCGCTGGGCTTTAGCTTTGTGCGCGATAATTTAAAGCAGCTCAAAAGTATGTATTTATACTTTTGCCCAAAACTGGAAACATTAGAAGAACCTGATTCACAGGAGTCTCTCGAGCCTGCAACTCAAAATGTAGCTGATGACCAAACTAGTCTAGAACAGCATCAGCCAACGAGAACCTCATCATCTAGTGTTACAACGCAACAAGCCGCAGCAGTTGAGACAAGCTCAAGAGCTTACACGAGAGAAGATGCACTAGCAGACTTAAATCGCATTGCAGTTTTCTTCAAAAAAACAGAACCACACAACCCTATCCCCTACTTGCTAGCACGTGCGATTAAGTGGGGCAATATGTCATTTTCTGAATTGATGACTGAATTAGTCAGTAAAGATTCACCTGTGCTAGCTGAAATCAGTAAGCTCACAGGGGTAGACAGTGATATTAATACATTATTAAACAACGATGTTGCTTTGCCGACAGCAGAAGTAGAGCAACCCAAACCAGCAGCGCAAACGCAAGCGCCCGTTGAAGCAATAGCAGCTTCTACGCCGCAAGTTAGCCCTGTTGAACCAACGCAAACATCGCAACCGACTTCTGAAAGTCAGTCCGGTAGTTTGTGGTAATAAACCGATAACAAACAACGTAGATATAAGAATTTCACAACAAGGAGATTAAAATGGCTTCAATCTTTATGAGAATTGACGGCAATGAATCCATCAAAGGTGCAGCGACTGTAGTAGACCTAAACAGTAAAAAAGGTTGGTTTGCCATTGACAGTTTATCATGGGGTGCAATGCGAGGCGTGTCAGTTGATATTGGCAATGCCAACAACCAAGATAACGGTATGGTCGCGTTAGGCGAAATCAGCATTGCTAAAGGCTACGACGGAGCAACACCTTACCTACTAACATACCTTTTCCAACCTGGTGCGGAAGGTAAAACAGTCGAACTTGTGATGACGAAACCATCACGCGACGGCAAAGGTATCGTCCCTTATTTCGTCATTTCTTTAGAAGAAGCACGTATGGCTAACTTCAGTATTTCAGGTAGCGACGGCGGCCAGCCATCAGAGTCTTTTTCATTGACTTACACTAAGATTGAACAAATGTTCTTCGTTGAAGACGAAGGCGGTAAATTAGAGAAAGCGGCATCCGTTAAGTATGACGCTACCAATAACCAGTTAACGTCAGCTGCTGACTTGAAATAAACAGGTGTAAATCATGGCCTTAAATTCACAACACAAGCGGGTGAGTAAAAACCGCGTAAGTATTACGTACGACGTTGAAACTAACGGCGCATCAGAGAAAAAAGAACTGCCATTCGTGTCAGCGGTTATGGGTAACTTTTCCGGTGGGAAAGAAGATCCTAAAGACGTCGAAGATCGCGAATTTATCCAAGTGGACCAAGACAACTTTAACGATGTATTGAGTCGCATTGGACCAGAGTTATCACTCAAAGTTGATAACGTGATCGAAGAAGACGATAGCCAGTTTGAAGTTAACTTAGCGTTCAATTCGATGAAAGACTTTGAGCCTGACGCCCTTGTTGAACGAATTGAGCCACTTAAAAAGCTGCTAGAAACGCGTAATCAATTAAATGAACTGCTCAGTAAAGCAGATCGTTCACGCGACTTTGAAAAATTACTAAAAGACATCTTACAAAGCGCCGACTCGTTAAGTGCGCTGTCAGATGAACTTGGCGTCAAGGGAGAAGAGTAATGTCTGAAGAATTAGAACAAGGCGGCAGTGCTAGTGGCGAAAGTTTATCGTTTTTAGATCAAGCCATTAATGCAACCAGCCAAACGGCACCGGATCGCACCAAAGAACTGTTAACTTCGCTAACACAAGAAGCGATGTCAGGAACAGTAACATGGGATAAAAACTTAACTGATACCATTGCTAACGCAGTAGCCGCGATTGACAAAAAAATGTCTGCTCAACTTTCTGCCATCATGCAGCAAGATGAATTCAAGCAATTAGAAGGCTCTTGGTTAGGTTTACAAAAACTTATTCGCAACAGCGCATTAGGCACATCGCAGAAAGTAAAACTGCTTAACATCTCAAAAGACGAGTTATTAGAGCAATTTGAAGATGCGCCAGCAGTCGATCGCAGCCCAATTTTTAACTCGCTTTATCAACACGAATACGGCACAGCTGGTGGTGAGCCATATGGTTTATTACTGGGCGACTACGAATTCTCACAAAGCGATGAAGATGTCGCGTTATTGCGCTATATGGGTGAAGTTGGCGCAGCAAGTCACGCACCATTTATCGCCGCAGCATCTCCTGAAATGTTTGAATTGAACAGTTTCAAAACTTTCGACGAAGGTAAGCCAATTGCGCCAGCTTTTGACTCGCCTAGTTACGCTTCTTGGAACTCGTTCCGCGAAAGTGACGATGCGCGTTACGTTACTTTGACGATGCCACGTACCATGGCGCGCATGCCATACGGCGCCAAAGGCAAGTCAATAAAGTCGTTCAACTTTGAAGAATTAGGGGTAGACAGCGCAGGTAACCCTAAACCGCAAAGCAACGACGAAATCGTTTGGTCTAATGCAGCTTACGATCTAGGCCTTAATATGAACAAAGCCTTTGAAGCTTACGGCTGGTGTACAGCTATTCGCGGCATGGACAATGGCGGTAAAGTTGAGGCACTGCCTAACCTGACCTACCTAACAGACGCCGGAGACATTACCCAACAATGTCCGACTGAAGTTAACCTAACCGATGAACGTGAAAAAGAGCTGAGCGATTTGGGCTTTATGCCATTGGTTCACTACAAAAACACCGACTACGGCGTGTTCTTGGGCGGTCAAACCACGCAGAAACCCAAAGAATACACAGACCCTGATGCCACCAGTAATGCAGCGATTTCTGCCCGTTTGCCTTACATTATGGCCAGTAGCCGTATCGCCCACTACCTAAAGGTTATGGGTCGCGATAACATCGGCTCTAACATGGAAGCAGCTGATATCCAGAAACAAATGAGTGAGTGGATTGCTATGTACACCAACTCAGGTGCTATGGGTAATGAAGAACGTGCGAAAACTCCGTTGGCTGAAGCAAGTATTTCAGTTATCGAGCAACCAGGTCGCCCTGGGGCTTACTCGGCAGTTGCACACTTGCGCCCATGGTTACAGATGGAAGAATTAACCACATCTGTGCGCATGGTAGCTAGCCTTCCAGGTTAAATAATCGAGTATCAAAGGCGCCATACTTTGTGGCGCCTTTTCTCTATCAAGTAAACAGTCACTAGCATTTCTTTATTGCATTTTAGGTAGTCCAGTGTCGTCATTAACTATTGAAGCACAAGCAAGTGAGCGCTTTGCGCTAATTGCACAAGTTAAATACTTGATGGCTCAAATCGACCAAAAAGTGAGTGCTCAGTTAACCGAAATAATCACGCACCCGGCCTTTGAGCAACTAGAGTCTCGCTGGCGCAGTTTACATGAATTAATTCACTTACCGGTGAACTACCAAGCCGTCAAAGTGAAAATATTGAATATCAGCTGGTCGGAGATTTCACAAGATTTGAATATCTCGTCTTCGGTCAAGCAATCCAAAATCTACAATTTAGTCGCCAACAAAGAGTTCAATACGTTGGGAGGTGAGCCGTACGGCCTGATTGCAGTAGATCATCAATTTAGTCTGGAGCTGAACTATGACAATGAATTTGACGATTTATATACGCTTGAATTATTGGCAGAGCTAGGCGAAAGGAGCTTATGCCCATTTGTTTTAGATGTTGATGAAAACTTTTTTGGCGCCAAAGGTGAAATGTATTTATCAGATCTGGAGCGGGTCTCGCGTGTCTTAGCTAGTAGCGATTTTGACGGTTGGCACCGACTACGAACCCTGAGTAACACCCAGTTTATCGGTCTAGTATTTAATAAAGTGGCTATTCGAGAACGTTACCGACAGCTCAGTGCGAATTTCATTTTTAACGAAATCCATAATGAAACACACCTCTGGGGTAACGCCGCCATGACATTCATCAAAAACGTCATGCTTGAGTTTAATCGCGTCAGGTGGTTTGGCTTTTTAAAGTCGCGAAAAGTCAATTCATTAGGTGGGAGTACGATTGGCACTTTTGCCCTGAGTAGTCTTAGGCCGCTTGACCGTCCCTATTTTAGAACGCGGCTCTCTGCCGAAACGGCAACCTATCTTGCTCAACAGGGCTTTATTAGTGTTTTTTACAACCCACTGAATGAAAAATATTTTTTTCAATCGAATAATTCAGTGCGCAAAGAATCAAGTAGTGAAAATCGCTTTTTGCTGCAAACAACACTAATGATCTGCCGAATTGCTCACTACCTCAAAGTACAACTGCGCACCATGATTGGCACTATGATGGAGCCCCATGATTGTGAAAACCAATTAAATCATTGGCTAGAGCAATATTGCTCAAATTCAATCGTGACCGATGAATCAACTCTGGCAACAATGCCACTGCAATCTGCCACCGTTAAAGTGGTTGAAGAAGACGCCAGCGAAAGGCGCTACAGTTGCCAGATTGAGCTAGTACCTCAATATCAATACGACAGAGTTACCTCAATGGTAAGTCTCTCGACTTCAACAGATTGATAAGGGGGTAGCCATGGGGTTTTACAGAGCGTTTTATGCCGAAGAAAATGTCGACGCACTTGATACTAACATCTTAGCAATTTACCAAAACATTGGTCTGATATTAAAAACAGAGGCTGCTTATTTGTTTGACGGACCAACGCGACCTAGCCATCAATCTCATTTGTGTTTTGGCATCGAAGATATCGCCCTGTTTAGTCGGGTTAATTCAGGTGAGCAGATAGCGCTAAGGGTCAAGAACAAGCTAGTTCAATTTGAACCGAGATTAGCAAATATAGCAGTGCAATATCTTGACAATGAAAGCAGCCATAAGCTCACTAATACCTTGCGCTTTTTGATCTCCGCGACGCGCGAGGTTAATGGTAAAAATGAAAAACTGATGTTGGATACCGATATCGATCTAACAGAAATGAAAGTACTGATAGAGAACGACAGCCAATATGATGAATAAAATGCTCAAGTACTTTGAACAGGAGCTCTCTGGTATTCGTCAAGGGCTAGAGGCATTTCGCCTTAAATTTCAAAAAGAAGCCGAGATTCTCAATCTAAACAACAAAGGCCAAGAAGATCCCAATGTCACGCGTCTAATTGACAGTTTCGCTTGGGTAAGTGCGAAAAACGCACAAGAAATTGATCAACTGAAATATCGTCATATTGAAGAGTTTATTGAAGTCACATCACCGAACCTCTTTAAACAAGTGCCAGCAACCATCGCTTGTACTTTTATCCACAATCCCGACGACTTCACCAAACCCGTAGTGTTAAGCAAAGGCGGCGAAGTTAGTTTTGATTTAGCGGGTCAACAGACAAAGTTCACACATCCGATAGCAACTGTATTGTCACCCTTGACCATCACAGGGACCCAATTCGAACAAACCCCATTTAATCACCCGACGCCAGTTGATATCGACCACGGCAAAGTAAAATATTGCTTGCGAGTAAATATTGACTTAATCAACGATGAAGTCGATATCAACACACTGCTAGCGGCAGGTCTTCAGTTACATTTTGGTCATAGTCGAACAGGCCGATGCAACTTAGATATTATTATGCAATCCTTGTGCAATATCGCACTCACTTGCGACGTGCAACAAACCTCGATTAGCATACCGAAAGAAAGTTTTAACCCTATTGCTCATGACCAACAAGCGCTGTACTCGCCGATTAGCGACAATGAGCTGGCAATTTATTTTCAGCTTAAAGAATTTTTCACTATCACTGATAAGCGCAATTACGTGCGCTTACAGCATAAAACGGCAGGAAAATTAGCGCCAAGCAGCCACTATTTTCTTGATCTTTATTTAGATGAGTTTGCCCAAGAACTGATGGCAAAAACGGATATCCAAGTGTCGGTTAATCGCTTCTTGATGACCAATTTGTTTAAGCAGGTATCTGAGCCTATTTCGGTCACTCATCAAGAATTGTCTTACCCCATTATTGCTGATGCCAGTGTCGGCAACAATCTCGAAGTATATAGCGTTGATGACTTGTACAAAGTGAACAGTACAAACCAAGAACGCATTAAACCGGTAATTGGCAGCGAACACATCGATTATCAACAGGATTGGTATTGGTCAGGAAAGCAAAAGATATCCACCAATGGCAACCTCGAGCACCACGTTGTTTTGCCAATCAACAAAGCATTGACTCGCGAGCCAAATGGTTTTACCGCTTTTGCCAATATTACGTGCAGCAATAGCAATCTCCATTCCTTGGTGCATATTGGTAACCAGTTTGTCGCAGATGCACAAGAGGCGCTGCCAGGGGAGCTTTACATTAATGATGTTAACTTCACCCCCAATAGTACCAATATTCCAGAGCACCACTATTGGGATTTTCTTAAGTTAATGTCGTTCAACCTCTCAGCGATGATCGATAAACCTGATGCAAAAGCGCGGTTAGTGCAATTTTTGCGTTTGTTTACCTACAACAATGCCAAGTACGTCGAGCTAGACAGTATCGAAGCGCTCAATCTAACAAAAGTAAACGCACCATTTTTGGTGGAAGGTCGGATGTTATTTGTGCCCGGTATTGAACTTAAATTATTGTTTAATAACGCAGAGCAAAACGCTGATTACTTTTTGTTTTCACAATTACTGAATCTATTTTTCGCCTCGATTACTTCATTCGATCGCTCATTTAAGTTAACGGTAGAGTTTACTCACTTTAATTGGTTGCCAATTAATTTTGAGCCTGTACTTGGAGTTCGAGCATGCGCTTAGGCAAAGGGTTAATGGCCGGAGTGCGATCATCGTTTCAATTGAAGCGACTCGCCAACGCACTATCAGACAAACCAGTCCGTTATCAAAGCGAGCTATTTTCTGATCACTACCACAAACAATACTGTCGTTATGAACGGGCGGCAGATGGCAGTTATCTCGTTGAATCTAAAGATAAAGGGCTATTTGGTGTTAGAGGTGGGCTACCCAACTTTATTTTAGATTGGCTGAAGCTAAGTTTTCATCGTGCAAACGAAGCCTTCTTTTCGTTTCTCTCCTATTTCGAGCAGCGATTTGTCGAACTTCGCCACGCTAAAGCCGAGATGACTTCCGTGGTATATCGCGCCGAGCAAACACAAAGCACGCAAGACCAACAAGTACTATTAAACCAGTATTTTGCCTCAATGAATTTTGATCATTGTGACTACAACACAGCGCCTGTAACCTTACTCAACAAGCATTCAGGTCGCTCACTCAACACCATTCATCGAATGCTCGGTCTTTACTTTCCATACAAATTCGAAATTTCCACCGACAATATTGAGTGGAAAGTTATACCAATGGCAGCTCGCAGCCAATTAGGACAAACCCAGATTGGCCGAGGTACAGTACTTGGCCATAAATATCCGCAGCTCAGCCACAAAGTAACGGTGACAATAAAAGTAAGTGATGCAGATCAATTCCAACAATTTTCAGTTACTGGTAGCACGGCGGCAAAGCACCTTGAACAAATCAAAGAATTTTGTCGCCAATGCTTTTCTGAGCACGCATCTGTTGATGTCATCGCACAATATCACGGTCGCCGAGTGAGCCCGACTTCACTCACTAAAAAGAATACAAACGCAGTAGTGCTTGGCAATAATGCCCAGTTGCTAACTACGCAAAAAAATCAATTACAACAAATTAGAAAGCACTAAAAGGGAACCTTATGTCACACGTTTCAATCGCCAAACTTGTTAACTACCTTGACAGCAATTTAAAGAATGCATTGGAGTATGCCGCGGCAGATGCAATGAAATCGGAAGTTGGTGCGATTGAAATTGAACACTGGTTATGCTCATTACTGCAAGGTCGCGATCCTAAATTACAGCAATTTTTAGAAGCCCAGCGCGTTAACATTGCCAACTTAATGACTGAGCTTGAACAACGCTTAGCAAAACTCGATAAAGTGCATTCAGGTCAGCCAACCATTAGCCCAGATATTATTGAGCTGATCAAGTCTGCGTGGCTGCTGGCATCTATTGAATTTAATCACGGCGCCGTTTCTGGTTTGCATTTGCTACTCACAGTGTTACAGCCAGATAATTTTGGTGTCAGACAACGCGACTTCCATGCACTAGAGAGTATTTCACTAGAAAGCCTTAAAGAGACAATCAAAAGCTTAGCCCAGCCCGCTAGAACAGCGAATAAATCTGGCGTACCTGGCGCCCCTCAGCAAGTGGTATCAGGTGCATTAGACAAGTACACAGTTAATTTAACCGCCGCAGCGCAAAACGGCGAGCTCGACACCATTTCGGGTCGCTCTGAAGAGGTTCGCCAAGCCATCGACATCCTATGCCGTAAGCGACAAAACAACCCAATTTTCGTTGGCGAGCCAGGCGTTGGTAAAACAGCCGTTGTTGAAGGACTCGCACAAAAAATCGCGAATAACGAGGTACCTTCGATTATCGCAGGTGTGCAAATTCACTCATTGGATTTAGGTCTCTTGCAAGCAGGAGCAAGTGTCAAAGGTGAATTTGAGAATCGCTTAAAAGATGTGATTAACGAAGTAAAAACATCTGAAGTACCCATTATCGTCTTTATCGATGAAGCCCATACCTTAATTGGTGCCGGCGGTGCAGAGGGTCAAAACGATGCCGCTAACTTATTAAAACCAGCACTAGCACGCGGTGAATTTAGAACCATAGCTGCAACGACATGGGAAGAGTACAAAAAGTACTTTGAAAAAGATCCGGCCCTAACGCGTCGCTTCCAAGTGGTCAAAATTGAAGAGCCGAATGCAGAAGACGCGCTGCAAATGCTGCGCGGTGTGGCTAGCTCGTTAAAAAAACATCACAAGGTGTTTATTACCGAAGCTGCATTAGCGTCAGCCGTTAACCTATCTATTCGCTATTTACCAAGTCGAAAATTACCAGATAAAGCAATTAGTATTTTAGATACCGCTTGCGCGCGTATTGCGTTGACGCAAAGTGCAACGCCAGCCGCTATCGAATCCACACAACAAGCGATCCGTTATTTGGACAATGAAATAGCGTCATTGGCAAAAGAAAACGCCATGCTCAATAACCAAGCAGAGGCGATTACGGAAAAGCGCACGCAAAAAGTCGAATTTGAAACAGAATTAGACGCGTTGAATACTCAGTGGCAGAAGGAAACTGCGCTTGTCAATCAACTGGCTGACATTCAACAACAATCCGAAGATGGCGAGCTGGCTACCAGCGATGATTTTTCAAGCCTGCTTGCAGAGCTCAAAGAACTGCAAGGCGAATCGCCTATGGTTCACGCCATTGTTGATGAGCAAACGATTGCCGAAGTAATCGGTGCTTGGACAGGTATTCCTATTGGCAACTTGATGAAAGAAGAGGTTAATAAACTCTTACAATTAGAAGAATCACTACATACCCGAATTATTGGCCAAAGCCATGCGATGAATGAGCTGGCAAAGAGCATTCGTGTTTCTCGCGCTGGCTTAACGGATAAGCGCAAACCCGTTGGCGTGTTTCTAATGTGCGGCCCAAGCGGTGTAGGTAAATCAGAAACAGCTCTGTCACTTGCTGAACTATTATACGGTGGTGAACAGGATATGACCGTCATCAACATGACCGAATTTAAAGAAGCTCACAAAGTTTCTCAACTGCTAGGCTCGCCAGCAGGTTATGTTGGGTACGGTAAAGGCGGAGTGTTAACCGAGGCGATTCGACGTAACCCTTATTGCGTATTGCTGTTAGATGAAGTCGAAAAAGCGCACCCAAGTGTGCACGACTTGTTCTATCAAATTTTTGATAAAGGCTGCATACAAGACAGTGAAGGTCGCAATATCGACTTTAGAAATACCCTTATTATCATGACCTCGAACGCCGCCGATAGCGCTATAGTCGATGTTTGTGAACGCTCGCAAAGCCGACCGGAAATTGTCGATTTAGTTGATGAAATTCGACCAGCACTACAAGAATACTTCAAACCTGCCTTCTTGGGACGTACCAACATCATTCCTTACTTCCCATTAAATGAGCAAGAACTGACGCAAATTTGTGGTATCTCCCTTAACCGCGTTGCCAATAAACTAGATGAAACTTACGGTGCTGAATTAGATTACGACGAAAACTTTGTCCGCTACGTCGTCAACAAAGGCAACGAGCCCACTATTGGCGGTCGAGCTATCGAACAAATTGTTAATCGTCACTTAATGCCGCAACTTGCTGAGCGCTGCATTGAGCGCATCAGCCAAGGATTGCCCATTGCTAAAGTAACCGTAACGGGCAGTGATGATGGCACTAGTTTTGAGCTACTTGTCGAGTAGCTCACTGGCAAACGATTCCAAGAGACAGAAGACACCTTGAATATACATATCGCCAAAAACCTGCATATTAAATTGCTCGTTATTTTATTTTTACTGCTAGCTCAGTGCCGCACAGCAAGCGCTGACGGCACTGTGATATTGGCCACTCACGATGTCTATCCGCACCATTATATCGAGCGCGGTGAAATTAAAGGCCGTGTTATTCGCCAGCTACAATGTGCGTTCAATCGGATGGAAACCCCCTATCGCGCAGAATTTGGTGGATGGGTTGACGATGAACTGAGCCTACGAACGGGCAAAATAGACGGCATTTTCGCGGTTTCTATGAACGATACGCGCAAAGACTATGGTGAGCTTTCCACCCCGCTGGCGACGAAGCATCTGTATTGGTATTTTTCAGGGACCAAGCTCGATGTCACGCAAGACAATCCCTTGTATCAAAGGTATCGCGTCGCCGCGGAATTTGGCTCCGACGAGTGGTTTATTATCAAGCGGCAAAAATACAATGTGCGAATGAAGCCCAAAAATGCACAATCGCTCGTAAAAATGCTAATTAATCACGAAGTTGATGCCATCTTAATCGACGAGCGTGTCTTTGAATATCAAAAAAATAGAGCGAATGTAGGTAACTTAAGTTTTACCCGAACACCTTATCAAACCATTGATTTAGGCGTTTTGTTTTCAACAGCATTCTTACAAAAGAATCCAAGGTTTTTGGCTTCTTTTAATTTGGCGGTGTCTAACTGCCTCATTACAACATTAAACAACTAAGTGGAATGAATTCAATGACTTCAGCCATTTTACAAGTTACCGAGAGCCCAGCTGACGTAAAACTAGTGACGCGGGTCACCACGATCAATGACAACACTGTCACGCTAGGGAGCTCAATTGAATGTGATTTAATCCTGACGGCCGAGCAAAGCCTAAGTGATGAAATATGGGCAAGTATTACGCCCAGTGCTGACAAAGGTCAGTACTTACTCAAAGCCCATGTCGATGATGTTATAGTTAACGGTCGCCCAGTCATTAGCTCAATGGAAAAAGCCTTAGCCGATGGCGATATCATTGCGGTTGCAAACTACACAGTACTATTTTCCTGTGAGCAAGCAATTAAACCAGTAGAAGAAGTTACCGAGCCTGTCAATTACCAAGAGATTGATTTTGATGCCAATAATATTTTAGCCGGACTTGGCGATGCGCCGACTGATCATCAAACGCCCCTGACCGAAGAGGCACAGGCAGCATTTTTAGCATATGACGAGCTTGCGCACGCTAATAACACCAATCAAGCCCCTGACAGTTCGGTTGGCGCACTTGCGGACAAAATAGATCATTTGTTGGAAATATCGCAAAACCCTTGGATTCAACAAAAGAAATTGCTTAGTATGCTAGACGGTGTAGTTGATGAATTTATTAAGGAATTTGACCCCGCATTAATCGAAGAAATGGTCGGCCAGCCCAGTTTTTTCAATAGTGGAAAACAGTGGCAAGCCTATAAAAAATACTTCCAACGAAAGCACAATGAAGGCCACTTTAAGCGACAGTTTAAAGCACTACTAATCGAATGTTTGCAAAAATAATAACAATATTCTCATTTATCATGCTTTTATCAGCCTGCGCTAGTGATGACGTACTCGATCGCTATTCACTGCCAATTACCGTGCGCGTCGAAGCGTCAGATAATCTCAATTGGGCTAATAATACCGCCAACCCTGTGGCATTGCGTGTTTATCAATTAACTAATGCTGAACGCTTTCAGCAGGCAGATTTTATCTCCCTGTTTCAATCAGATAAACAGTTGTTAGCAGAGCAGCTCGTAGAGCTCAAACGCATCTACCCAATTCTGCCCGCAACGACACAAGATATCACCGTCAAGCTCTTGCCAACAACGCGATTCTTAGCCGTCGTCGCTGAGTTTACTGACTATCAAAATCTCGTGACAAGCAGCGTTATTGAACTACCAGAAGACATCTCAGCGGAAACTGATATTTGGTTGGGATTACAGTCGACCGGTGTTAGGCTAAGCGTGATAAAAGAAGAAAGCTTGTTGGATAAAATAATAAAATGGGATTAAGCATTCTTGAAAAATAAAATTGTTTGGCGCGAAGGGACGTTTCTATATCCGCAACATTTTCAACAGATGGAGTCTCATCTTGAAACGAGTTTGCAAGCATCGACAAATATGCTGATTGGGGACTTAGCACCTCAATTCGGATTAGCGAATATTTCCTTTAACGAAGCCACCTTAAAACTGAGTCAAGTATCCATTACCCACTGTCAAGGGCAACTGCCTGACAGCAGCTATTTTGAGCTGTCAGAAGAGATTGTTATCGACATTCCCGCAGGTACAGTAGATAACGTGATTTATCTTGTTGTTCCCATGTACTTAGCCGGGCGTAACAACTTTAACAACTCAGCACAAACTTCACGTTTTGTCACGACACACAAAAAAGTTTATGACTTAAGCGCTGACGACCAAGAACAGATTGAAGTAGAAACTGCCAAACTCAACATCGGCTTAAAGCTAAGTGATGACAATTTGGAAGGTTACACTAAGCTCGCGGTTGCCAAAGTCTTAGAGGTTGATGAAAACGGCCATGTGGTTTTAGATAAGTCGTTTATCCCACAATGCTTGGCACTAGGCGCTTCAAAGTACATTCTTGAGCGAGTAAAAGAACTAGAGATTCTCGCCAACGCCAAAGCCACGCAATTGCTGACCCGTTTGCAAGCAGCGGTCGACAGCCAAAAATCATTGGCTTTATACCAAGATCAGCAAATGCTCGATGCCATCTACCGCTGGCTGCCGTGGTTGGAAGCTGTGCTAAACACACCCAATTATAAATTAGGGCGATTTTTCCTCGAGTTAAAGCAGTTCGAGTCAGCACTCAACAGCGTCACCTTGACCGAGCGAAGCCCTTGGCAACCGCTACAGAACGAACAATTATTCAAACAGCTACAACCCGTATTTAGCCGCTTAAAAGCAACGTTGTCGATTACTCAGCAAAGCAATGTCACTGAAATTCCTTGGGATGACGCGTTATTTGCCAGCCGCCGCATGATGTTGGCTAAACTAAAAGGCGCAGTGCTCGAAGCAAATACGCGCGTTATTATTGCGGTGACAGCTGACCATGGGCAAATATCGAAAGACGTGTTTCGCACAGGCTTTAAGCTAGCGGGGAATAAATCGATTGTCAGTTGCCTCAAAAACGCGACGCCCGGTATTGCCGTTAGCCCTTTAATGTATGCACCGGCTGAGCTTAAAAGCCAACCGTTGACGGATTACTTTGAGCTAGAGACCGAAGAGATCCTCTGGAAACAAATACTGGAACAAAATGAGTTATTGGCCTTGCACATCGATAGCCGTTTATTTATCAGCGCAGTAAAACTGTTTTTAATTAACTGATATGCATTCGGCGAACTACAGTGTTAATCAATTTTCATTGGTTGACGAAAAAAATGAAGCGCTAACCCAATTGCTAGCTAATTTTAGCTGGCAGGATGAGCCTTTACTAAAACTAAGCTTGCCATTGTTTCCGCAAATTGATGCGATTAGCTGTATTGATGACAACGCAACACTTGACGCTTTTCGTCACAACCTTGTGTCTCGTTTAAAGCAGCTTAAAGCACAGGGGCAATCGCTTAATTTGTCACCTCAATTGCTGGATAAGCTGAGCTTTATGTGGGCGGCATTTCTTGACGAGCGTGTTATTTATGAAAGTGACATTGACACGACTGCGTGGGAAAACAATACGTTAGTTAGCCAACTGTTTGGCATTCGCAATAGTGGCGAAACGTTTTTTACGCTCGTTAAACAGCTAATGAATGACCCCAGTCATAACCTTGAACTGCTGCAAATCAGCTATCTGTTGTTGCAACTGGGATTCAAGGGAAAGTATCACGGCCGACGGGCGATAGAGCTCAACCAATTTATCGCTGAGGTCAGCCATGCATTGTCAGAGTTTGGTGTGTTACAAACCCAAAATCATCGCTACAGCGCCTACAGTAAAGTGGTGAAAAAGCCCTATCGCATGTTGCTCAAACCGGGTATACGGCCAAAATGGTTTTGGTTAACTTGTATTGTGGTGCTCACCGCAGCAATAGGCATTTATCAACAAGAGCTCAGTGAGCTATATGCTAATCAGCAAGATGAATACCGTGAAATGGCAAAAGAAACACGCCAATATTTAACAGCAATTCAGCCAAAAAACCAATTTATTGAGCAAAAAGATTTTATTAGTCAAGGAAGTCACCTTGGGCAAGGAAGCTACATTGGTCAACCAAGCAGTATGAGTAACGACACCGAATTGGTTGTCACCAAACAACAGCCAAGCGATACAGCACAACAACAGGTTATTTCAAGTGCGCCTGTCGCTAACGAAACTACTGCAATATTATCAACAGAAATTTCTCAACCAATAACAAAGCCAAAAACCGGTAAGCGTTATTTAGTACAGCTAGGCGTATATGACCGTGAATCAGCGGCCCAACAGTTAACGTCTCATTGCAGTAACGATACCTATCCATTGCAATTTGGTCACATCGATACACGCACATTTGTCGGTTATGTCACCGAAAGTTACGCACAGGCAAATACGGTCAGTCAGTTTTTTCAAAACCACTGCCAACTTGTTCCCTATATCAAGGAGTACAAGCCATGAGCCGCAAGCTGACCCATATTTTGGCTATTATTGTCGTTATTGTTGCGTTATTACTGTCAGCGGCGATTGTTTTTCTCCCGTTGGCGATGTCTTGGTGGTGGCTAGTCGCAGCACTAGTGTTTGTAGTCATTGCCATGTATACCATTCCCCCAATGGCGAGCCTGCTAACCAAAGCGATAACGAGAAGGCGCCAGCGCAGGTATTTACACGCCAGTTACCAACACATTAAGAAAAAGTTGAAATTACCGAGTAATATTTATGAAACCGCTTGGTTTTTTGCTTGCGCGCAGGATACTTGTGAACACGACTTTTCTCAGTTTCACCAAATAAAAGTCCCCAACTTACCCGCCAACATTGAGGTTTATCACGTTGAGGGCGCACTGGTATGGCTGCTCAGTCCCAAACAAGACTACGACACGGGTTTATTCGTTGAGTGGCTCAAGGAAATACGCCCTAAACAGCCTGTTAATGGCGCTATGTTGATATTGGACGCCTTTAACTTGGTGCAAAGAGCGCATAAGCAAACAGGCATCTTCATTGAGCGTTTCAAGCACAGCTGTGAAGAACTTCATAATCAAAGCGACATTCTGTCGCCTCTGCATGTTTTCGTATCGGGCATCAACAAACTGGACGGAATCGCAGAGGCGATCTATGAGCAATCAGATTTCGCCCAGCTGTCGATTGATCTCACCTGTGATGACAGCGATAAAACAGCAGTGTTTAGTACCGCCTATGACGAACTATTTAAGTGCCTGTTTGTCGACAATATTAAGCAGGTTTCGCTACAGCTCGACGAAGACTTTAAACGCAAGCAATTGCTTGGTCCTATGCAGTTGCAATACCTAAAGCTGTCAATTGAGCAACTCTTTTCCAGCTTGCAATCGTTTGATGGCGCTGACCTCCCTTACCAGCTAACTAGCTTACATCTGGTTGAAAGTGAACACGCTGAGCAGCGCATCAACTTGGCAACAGCGCATGCTCTTATCAATGTTAACCAAATCAACTTACCGGTCGTTCACGGCACCAATTTAAAGCCGCAAGCATCGTTGCAAAAGGCCTTTACGCATGGGGTGCTAGCGCAATCATTCAAAGCACCGATTAACCGTTTGCAAGTTGTTACTTACTGGCTAAAACAGGGCTTAATGGTGATCTCAGGGGCAGCTTTATTAGGTTTTGCCGCTTGGGTTGGCTATTTGAACTTTACCTACAATGAAGACTTGCACGCTCAATTCGACCGAGTTCATCAAGAATATAAACTCGTTTTAAATCAACAAAAATTCGATATAGAGGAGCCAAGTAGTATTCTCGGGCCGCTCGAAATTTTGGAAAAAGCCTATCGAAAATTTAAGGCGCAGGAGCAAGACAAGCCCTGGTTTGTAATGCCGTTTATCGTCTCCATTGAACGCGAAAAGCATTACCGCAGTTTATACCAGCAGCAACTGGTGATGGCATTGCAACCGACACTCAGCAGTTATTTAGAAGAGGAGCTTTTCGTTTATTTAGAGCTTAAAGACTATTTAACTGTGTTAAATATCGAAAATATTTACGAATCATTTGCCAGTGCCAATTCCGATAACCAAGACATTATTCTTGATTATTTTACTGAATCATTCTTGAACAGCGGTGTTATGTCTCGTGAGCAGATAAGAGAGTTTGCCATATTGCTGACCGATCTGTTTGAGTTAGGGTATGAGCCATTCGATGTTAACAACGAGCTAATTGCCATTGTTGACGCGGAAGTATCAACGCAAAACCGCTTCCAGTTACTATATCAGTACATTGAAGAATTACCTGAATTTAGTAAGCTCAACGATGTTCGCTCAGTTTTATTTGGTCAAAACATGCCACAAAGTGGCGGTAAAGACCTACTCTACTTTGACCAAACTCATGCCAGTTTTCTGGTGCCTAATTTATATACCCCAGGCGGCTTGCTGCAATTGTCTTTTATCCCAGATTCGGGCTTTTTCCAAACTCTAGTAAAACGCAATCACGGCCTGTTTAGAAAGATACCAGAGCCGCGCGATATGGAACGCTTGGGGAGCTATTTAAAATATACCTATATCAATGAATACGTGGGTTTTTGGCGAGAGTATCTAACGCATATCAAAGCGCGCGAAGACATGGGCTTAAAACAACTTTTAGCGGCATTAACCAAAGCAGAAGACTCGCCTTTGCCGCAGCTAAATTCGGGGGTTAGGCACTTTGTTAATATTCCACTGATAACAATAGAGCCAACACCAGAACAGCAAGTAAAAGCGCCTAAAAAACTGGCTGCGACACTGGAAAAAGTTGAAGCTGTGGCTGATAGCTTGCTCACTGAAAAGCAAGATCTCACCGTATTAATGGCGCAAGAGCAAAATGAAATAGCGACTAAGATCAATCAAGCCTTTGACGATAACTTACTGCTTTCTGGCTCAACCAAGCAAGTGGATGCTATCTATCAAAGCATTCAAAAAGACTTGTTAGCACTGAAAGAGTGGCTTGATAAAGCCGACAATGAAGTCATCCCGGGTAAAGCCTATTTTGAAGACGTTACTAACGAAAAGTCTTATCAAGCATTTGCCAGCCTTTGGCTAAATGATTACGAGCAAACGCTGATTGATCACCTGATTGACAATATCGTTGCGCAATCAAGCCGTTATGTGGAAAACAAAATAGTCAATTACTTAAACACACAATGGCAAGCGCAAGTGGTTGCACCTTATCAGCGTGAATTAGCTCCCTTCTTCCCTTTCAGTGACAGCGAAGAGGCCGTTAATATTCGCGCCATTGATAAGTTTTTCGCAGGCGATAGCGCATTAGCAAAATTTGAACTATCAGTGCTGAGCCAGTTTGTTGAGGTCAAAGGAAAACAACAATTAGCCTTGTTTGGCAAACAACACCTGCTGACGCTAAATAATGATATTTCGCCCTTTATTATCGACTACAAAACTATGCGCGAACAGTTGTATAGCGGTGCCGACAAGATCACCACAAACATTACCTATACGCCGATATCAATGGCTCCTGAGTTAATGTCATTTACACTGAGCACCTCAGATAGTGCATTAAATTACACTCATGGCCCATTGATTGGTAAGAAGACGCTATGGCCGACAGACTATCAAGACAGCGCAATTACCATCAGCATGCGAGATAAAAATAACAAACGCCAAATCACTAGATTTGAGGGAATTTGGGCGCCAATGCAACTGCTTGCCAAATATCAAGGCGACGCGGCGAGCGAGGTCTTGACCATACCTTACCCTAAAACCACAGGTGTTAAACTCAAAGTTAATGATGCAGACAAAGCAAGCAATATCATCAACCCGATTTTTTTCAAGCGTTTAACGATTCCACCCCAACTCGTCGGCAAGCCATAGCAACATTCTAGGAGTAAGAAAAGCAATGGAAAATTATGTTGCTGGCAGCACCAGCTATTTAGAAGCTAAATCGAGCACTAATAAAAGCTACCGAATCAATAAGTGCACAATTAATCAAAAGCTCAACAACAATTTCACCATCAATGCGAGTGTGGTTACCGATGGTGAAGACTTAGACGATTTACTCGGCGATTCCCTGACCATTAGCTGGTTTCAAGATATTGCTGGTCGCGCCAACGAACTGCTCAACTATCACGGATACGTGACAGAAATCACCGAAGTTGATACAGATGCCGACAGCATTCGATCGTTTAATCTGATTATCAAGCCTTGGCTTTGGTTACTCACCTTAAATCGCTGCAACCGTATCTATCAAGCAAAGTCAGTTAAAGACATATTAACCGACATTTTTGATAGCGCTGGTTTTAAAGGTCAGTACAAATTTGGCACGATGCCGACGATACAACGCGAGTATTGTACCCAATACAATGAAACTGATTTTGCCTTTGCCCTGCGGGTTATGGCAGAAGCGGGCGTTATTTTTTACTTTGTTCAAGAAGGTGGCAAGCACACGCTACAAATCCAATCTGCTGAGGCAAGTTTTACCAAGAACACCCAAGCAACCTTCGATCATGCAATGGTTAAAGACAGTAATAATCTCTTGCTCAGCACTTGGCGAAAGAAACAGCGCAGTACCCGTAAATCGCTCAGTTTATCGGGTTACAACAGTGATAAAGTGAAAACTGAACAAGCCAGTAGCCAACTGACTAACAGCGCGGTCAGCACTTATTCGAACAAGCACTTTGAGTTCCACGGTCAGCCAACCGATAAAGGTGATTTCTCCGATGTTGCGACCTTGGCAAAACAGCTTATTGCCAGTGAAGAAAGTCGCGCTCAAGACATTGAAGCAACGACGGATTCGAACCTTGTGCTGATCGGACAAACGCTGACCTTAGCCAAGCATCAAAATGCGGACTTCCACGGTGATTACAATGTTATCGGCCTAAAGCATGTCATCAATGTGACCAGCAGTGCGACACAAGCTACCTACAAATGCACCATTAGCTGTCGAAAGAATACCCTAAGCGTCGCACCGCAAATGCCAGTAAAACCCAAAGCGCCGGGTTTAATGACCGCCGTTGTGGTTACAGATGCAGGCGCGTTTGACAGTAAAGGCGACCTCAACCAAGACAAAGACGGCAAAATTCGCGTGCATTTTCATTGGGATGTTAGCGACACCAAATCAGCTTCTTGCTTACTGCGGGTTGCTCAACTGATGGCTAGCAGCCAAGCGGGTATGCAGTTTATTCCCCGTGTTGGCGATGAAGTATTAGTCGACTTTATCAATGGCGATATCGACCAGCCGATTGTTGTTGGTAGCGTTTACAACGGTTCGAACACGCCACTGTACAACCAAAAAGACGCTACACAATCAGGGATTAAAACCGGCTTTGCTCAAGACACCAGCCATGAATTGTGTTTTGACGATAAAAAAGGTGAAGAAAAAATTGCTCTCACCTCAGGCAAAGACCTCGCGATAACAGTTGCCAACAACGCAACGACACTGGTCAATGCTGACGATAAATTAACTATTAAAAAAACGCAGACCACGGCGATCGAAGACAAGCAAACCATCACGGTCACCAATGGCTACGGCTTGACGGCTGACAAGATTGCGCTAGAGGGTAAATCAGAAATTGAACTCAAAGTCGGTAGCAACAGCATTAAAATTAGCAGTTCGGGCATTACCATAGATGCATCGAAAATCACCCTGAGTGCTAGCGGTGACATTAGCCTGTCAGGCACCAATGTGAAATCATCAAGTACAGCGTCAACGTCAATTAAAGCGACAGCGAACCTTGATTTAAAAGCAACCGCACAAGCAAATTTAGAAGGTACCGCTGGGGTCAATGTTAAATCAACGGCAATGGCAAAAGTTGAAGGCACTGCTGGCGCCGAACTCAGTTCAACCGCCATGGCTAAACTCACAGGTACCGCCATGGCCCAGATTTCCGGTGCTTTAGTGAAAATTAATTAACGATTGATGAACTAACAAAATGCAAATCATTACGCCAAAAGTTGTCAGCCAATTAACACAAACGAATGCGGGTCATATTGTCAACCGATACCCGATGACCGACGAAGCCAAAGCGCTTGTCACGAATGAGATGACACCGTCAGAGGCGGTTGAGAAATTGCAACAAGCTGGCCTTGAGCGCGATGCGATACAGTTTATCGCCCACGGTTTATCAGTGATGTCTGCAATAAAATGGGGGCTTAGTTGCCTTCGTCAAAAAATCGATTGGCAAGCAGATGACGAACAGATATTTGATTGTGTCGAGCGTTGGGTTAATGCACCAAATGAAACGCTGCGTATTCGCGCTCAACAACTGTCTGATCGCAAAGGACTGGGAGAATATCCGAGCGCATGGTTAGGCTATGCTGTTTTTTGGTCAGGAACCGGCTCTATCGCACCGCCTGATTTACCTGCGGTGATGCCGCCTGACAATATGGTTGGTCATGCCATTAACGCGGCAATTTTAATGGTAATGATTTAAGCGTGACATAACAGGCTAGCGAAAGCCTTTACGCAGCACATTGTCCATAAAACAGAGGGGCGCTGGCGTGAAACGTGCAAAATGGCGACTAGGTGAGCAACTAATCAACAATTTCTCTTTATAAATGAGCGAAATACAAACAATTAACACTGTGGTAGGTTTTGTTTTACAGGCAAAGCCTCGTTACTCTAACAACCATAATAACGATAACAAGCTATTGCCTGTTTGTTCAGGTGTAAAAAATAGCGACGACACGTATGTAGGGAATTTATATGTCTATCATTCGCAAGCTTAATTTAGCAGGCCGCAAAGTCGGTAAAGTACTTCACCTTGTCGATGCCTCTAATTACGATAAGTTACGTCGTCTCGACGCACTAATAACAAAAATCAACGCCGCGCGCACCAACAACAATCGCTCTTTCCTCAAAGCAATAGAAACCATCACCGAAAAAGCCGGTGGGCTAAAAGAATTTAAAAAGCAAGAAATGTCAAAGTTGGATAACTTTGAGTGGGTATTTTATTTATCAGATCAGCAATGGGACAGTTTCTGTTTCCAATGGAACGAAACAAAATCGCTGTTAACCGCCAACAGAAAATCCCCTTTTAAAAGCGAAGACGAATTAACCCAAGCCTATCAAACAACGCAAGGCCCTTTTAACAGTAAAATCCAATGCTTTTTAGCGCTTTATAAAGAAGAAAAGGTGGTTAGTGATTACAGCAAGCTAGATGACTGCTTTAAAGGGGTGCCTGTTGCCTCGCCGGCACAGCAAGCGCTGCCTAAAGAAGATACCAAAATCGCTAACGAAAAAGACATTTGGCTTATTTTCCAGTCTCTTAAAGAGGACTTTCGTGAAATTGGCCTAGTCATGAAAAAGCAAATGCTGATTTTCGCAAAAACACATCTTGAGGCGATCAGAGGCGGTGCCAACTTAGAGGGCTTCAACAACATAGATAATGTCGAAGCCTTATTACCCATTGCTGATCGTGCACGAAAACAACAAATCATTATTAAGCGTTCAGGTTGGTTAGCTCCACTAAAAGACATTTACAACGCCTACAAAGTAATTGGTCTTATGGACAAAGAGACACGCTACCGAGGAGCATTTGACGAAGGCTTCAGTGGTAAAGCTAACCGTGCAAAACTGGTGAAATACACGCAAGAAATGGTGACAGGAATCATTTCAGCGGTAACCACCACAGCAATGACAGTCGCATCTTTTGGCGCAACCTTGATTTTGTGTATTTTACAGTGGATTAAAGTATTCGATATATTGTCGTCATTTGCCACACTCATTCGCAGTTTCATCAAAGCCAAGCAGGCGGATCCCAATGTTGATTTAACCAAGTTAGATTTTCGCATGCTAAGCCAACGCACAAAAACTGGCGCTATTGCAATGAATGTGATCAGCACTTCAACAGGTGCCTTGAGCGCAGGCTTGCACGTTGGTGGTGCGGCTGAAACAGGAGCTTATGTCTTAGCAGGCGCTAAAGCTACCTACAAAGCAGGCAAAGGCGCGTGGAGTAGTAAATCGGCAATCAAAAACGTTAAAAACTTCAAAGATGATCAGCACAACTTATCTGAGCAAGCGACGGAAAAAGACCTCCTTAAAGCGAAAAAGAATTTAGCGAAACGATTGAAAAACGTTGAAGAAATAGACTTTACTTTTAGCAACCCACTAGAAAACCACGAAGAATTAGCCCGTAAAGTAGAAGACTCTAAATCTAAGCTGCGCCGCTTTATGGACAGCATGGTGAAATGGGCGAAAAAAGCGTTCAGTTATCTCGTTAAACTACTAACCAAGTTAATTAAGTTTGTACTAGGTGTACTTATTGTGTTCGCCAACATTGTTGGCGTGTTAATCACAGGAATTGTGCTTTTATTTAAGCGGTTTTGTGAGCTTGTTGGCTCCAACATCAACAAATTTATGGTCAAAGCCAAAGGTGATATACAAGATGGTTTGAGGTACTTAAAGCGCATGCTAAGGCAGGAAATTATAGACATTGACGCCAGATTAAAAACGGTAGCGATGAGTCCTGCGGGGTAAGTTCAGAAAACGCATATAGAGGCTCTTCACAAGGAATCATCGACAGTAAGTACTTTTAGTCATTCCTTTTGTGGAGCCTCTCCCAAATGCCCACGATTACAGTAAAACAAAGACTTTAACAAATTGGCGAGCAAACTCTTTTAGTTAGCTAAAAGCGATGAGCAAGCTATGTGGTATGAGTGCAGTAGGCTGCCCTCAGCTGTAACGAAGTCTAATCAAACTTAAAGATGATATATTCGCGGCTATTTGCTAAACACCGCGATAACGAAGTGAAGTATTGACAGTTATCATGCAACTTATTGACGAAAAAAGCGCAACTCTGGCGAAAAAAGTGAGTGGTAAGTTCATTACCCCATTGTTAGTAGCAGGCATCTTAATTTGCCTTGTTAATGCGATTATCGCGTGTTATCTCATTTATCAAGAATCAAGTGTTTTTCAAAAGACGGTACGCGCGGAAGTAAAAACACAAACTATTGATGCCGCTAACCAAATTAGTGAAAAACTTGCTGGCATCATGAATGATGTGAACAATTTTGCCGATCGCATCACTCGCCTTGAAGATAAACAAGACACACTCGGTTTTTTACGCCACGAGTTTTACCAAAACAGTAATTTATTTTCGTTAAGCACGACATTCAAACCCTATGCTTTTGATCCCACTAGAAAATACGTTGCCCCTTATTACGAACGCCTAACCGACGAAGAAAAAGAATTTGAATTAACTGGCTACGATCAAAACAGTACCGAATTCAGTTGGTATAACCGACCGCTCAAAGAAGGCCCAATTTGGACAGAGCCCTATTACGAACCAGTGAATAGCGTATTGATGACCACTTACTCTGTGCCATTCTATCAATCAGAAAAGGCGCGCGAAGCAGGCGAAGCACCACTCGGTGTCGTGCCTTCCGATGTATCACTGGATCATCTCACCACAGATTTAAAACAAATTCAGTTTGGTGCTGGCGGCTACGGTATTATTTTTTCGAGCAAACAAAACTTAATTTCCCACCCGGTTTTTTCTCATGTGCGCGAGGGTGAAAGCCTTAATACGCTCAAGCACAAAGACGGCTTTAACTATCTCAATAAAATCGACAAGTGTTTCGCTGACGATCTCACTTATGCCTTTTACAATGGTGAAGTGATGGATAACGACGAAGATTACGCGGCATGTGCACACATTCCGCAAACCGATTGGATTCTAATCACTCGCATGTCTGCTGATATGTTTCAAATGGACAAAGACTATCGTCGCAAAAGCAATATAGGCGCAATCAGTTGGATTGCAGCCTCATTGATTTTGATCATTTTATTACTAACCCGTTATAAACAAATTACTTGGTCGCAAAATAACATTTGGATATCCATTATCTTAGTGACAGGAACAGTCGCTTCACTTGAGTTTGCGCGCAGCCTCAATACGTTAGAGGAAGACAGTACGGTAGTGATCACTAATACCGCCCAGCGAGAAGCGTTTATCAGTAACTACGATGCCCAACTTACGCAATTGCGCTTAGACCTGCCAGACTATATTTCAACTGGCCTGATGGTCGACTCCTTAGAGTTTGTTAATGCTAATAACATTCATCTGACCGGCATCGTTTGGGAAAGGTTTGAAACCCCTAGACCTGAACACATAGCGCCAGAAATCGCGTTCAACGAAGCAATAGAATCTGATTTAAAATTAGCATATCGACAAACCTTGCCCACGGGAGAGGAAGTTGTTGGCTGGCATTTCTCTGTTGTTATTCGTCAAGAACTTGATTACTCAAAATACCCATTCGATCACAAGAATATTGTCATCCGTTTAACCGCTAGCAATATTGGTAGCAACACCGTTTTAGTGCCAGATTTAGAGGCCTACGAAAAACTGGGAAAAACAGATAATCCGGCCGTTGCTAAAGATATCGTTTTAGAAGAATGGACACTTAAGCAAAGCTACTACAAATACACCTATCAGCACTTCAACACCAACTTTGGTATTAATGGGCATGGCTTCCAAGAGATTAGCCCTGAGCTAAACTATTCAATCAATATTGAACGCTCATTTTTAGGGCCATTTGTCACGACATTATTACCTGTCATGGTCATGGTGTGCCTACTTTACGCTTGTGTCGTCAGTATGCCCTACACCCCCTATGGCGAGCTTAGAAACAATATTACCGCGGTAGTATTCACCATATTGCTCGCTCATTACAGCATACGTGAACACTTACAAATCAATGAAGTCGTCTATTTTGAAGTGTTCTATTTCTTGCTTTATGTGATCGCAACCGTATTTATGCTGATTGCGCATTACTATTACCGTGCCAAAGCATTGGACTTAAATTCAAAGCACTTTAAACGCGTGGCAATTGTCTGGTACTGGCCAATACTGACATCGGCAATCTATGTGATCACTATTTGGACTTACTATTAGGCTCGATGAAAGGCAAACACGGGCGTCACCATAAAAAATGACGCTCTAAGTTAAAACTAAGAACAATAACAACAGGTTAATTTTATGAAGCTGTACCGTCCATGGACCTCACTGTTTATTATTGTGGCATGTATTGCTGTCACTCTGGGGTTTCACCACCATATCGCGGGTTATTACGTTAAACATGCAATCGATGCCGAATTAGAGTATTTAATTGGCAAGCTTGATAGCCATGTCACAGAAGCCATCCGCTTAAACGATGAATTTACCGAAGAGCTCGCGTTTGACTGTTCAATATCAGATATTGAAAAAATGCAGCGAGTTGCCTTTACTAGCCCACATGTTCGGCTGTTTGAAGTGCACATTGCAGGTGGTAAAGAATGTTCAAGTCACGGTTTAGCGGTAGAACAAGACGAAAAAGCGTCTTGGAAGAACTTACGCGATAATATTTTTATTGGCTCTGAGCTCAATAAAATTAACCACACGCATGATTTAACGGTGATTTATCAAGGAGAAGGCTTTAACTTAATTGCCGACATCGAGCCTATTCATATTCCCAAAGCATTCTGCGAAAATTGTGCCGTACTGAAAGTGCAGCTAGGTAGTTTTGACATTCTCGTCAGCGATTTAAATCATCTTGCAGAAGATCTCTCGCTTTCCTCCTTTATTTACTCTGAGCAATATCCGTTCTCCTTATCCTTAGCCGTTTCAAAAAATTACCTATCCCCCGTCGAGCACTGGAGCGGTGGCATAAGTTTAGGCATTGGTTTTTTAATCGGCATATTACTGGTCATGGGTATGCAATGGCTGCTAAGTCAAAACCAAACGCTAGAAGCGCTAATTAAACAAGGGCTAGATAAACATGAGTTTAAGCCATTTTATCAACCAATTGTGCACTCAAAATCGGGGAAAATTGTTGGTTGCGAAGTGCTAGTTCGCTGGGTCAAAAAAGACGGAACCATCATCCCACCTTATCAATTTATTCCCTTTGCTGAAGACTCTGGGCTTATTTTACCCATTACAGAGCAGCTGCTCTATCGCGTGGTACGGGATATTCAAACTCTAAACTGGGGCGATACAGACAAGTTTATGAGCGTCAATATCGTGCCGGAGCACTTGCAAAACGACGACCTGTTCCACACCATAGAATCGTTAAAAAATGACCATTGGCAATACCACAATCTCTCATTAGAAATTACCGAGCGCCGAAAAATCGAAGACTTAGCCCAAGCTAAAAAAACACTCGAAAAATTTTATGATGTGGGCATAGAACTCAAACTAGATGACGCTGGCACTGGCTATGGCGGTTTTGCTTATGTGCAAGAATTAAAGATTTCGACCATCAAAATAGACAAAATGTTTATTGATGTTATTGGCACAGACGATATGAAAAATTCGGTGCTGTCATCGATCATCGCTTTTGCCAATGAAGCATCATCCATGAAAACCATCGCAGAAGGCGTCGAAACACGCGAACAAGTCGAGCTGCTCGCCAAACACGGGGTATACAAAATTCAAGGCTATGTTTACGCGAAACCTATGCCCATTGAAGAACTCGTTGAATGGAAAAAAATTGCCAAAAACCTAATTGCGATGGCCAGTCATTAATGATTATTCAATTGGCTAACTAACCACCAATAAGCACGGTCGGCATGCCTAAGACAATACTGCCACCGTGCGAAGTTGTATCTCCCATCCTCGCGGCAGGTTTATTGCCAATCAACACTGTCGCACTTCCTTTTACAATCGTATCAGGTGGACCGATACATGTCGCCATATCTCCCATCACTGCAGCGGGCATACCGCCAATCACCACAGTAGGCACTCCGGGGCCAGATACGGGTCCGCCAACATGTGGCACTGTACCTGTTACCATTGGGCATACGTGCATGTCAGTCAAACGAGACGCAGGTAAACTCATCACAACTTCCTAGCAAATCAAATTACTTACAATTTAATTTAGTTTTCGTCTGAAAACCAGCTAATTAAAGAGTGATGTTTAACCAAGAGAAGTAAACGGCTTTAGAAAGGAAAAAGCCCCGGCATTGCTGCAAGGGCTTGTGGAATATGTGAGTTGGCCGATAAGCCGGGTTCTGTATCTTTCCTAAAAATAGAAAAGCGACAATCATTCGTCTAGGCCTTAAATCGCTCTAAGGCTCAAGCAAGACAGTTCATTCAAATTAGGCGGTTTCAACGCGAGCCACGCACTCACTGTAAATGTAGTGGAACCCTATTGGGTCTTGCTCAGAGTGCCAAGAAGTTTTAGCACCCTGTAGCTAACTGTTACCTTTGACACCCGAAAATAAAAAAGCCCCTGCATTGCTGCAAGGGCTTGTGGAATATGTGAGTTGGCCTATAAGCCGGGTTCTGTGTCTTTCCTATAAATAAAAAAGCGACAATCATTCGTCTAGGCCTTAAATCGCTCTAAGGCTCAAGCAACCTACCCGGTTCCAACGCGAGCCACGCCATAAGGAACCCTATTTGGTCTTGCTCCGGGTGGAGTTTACCTTGCTGCCAACTGTTACCAGTGGCCCGGTGCGCTCTTACCGCACCCTTTCACCCTTACCTGTGCTGTTGCCAGCCATCGGCGGTCTTCTCTCTGCTGCACTTGTCGTCGGCTTGCGCCGCCCAGACGTTATCTGGCACCCTGCTCTTTGGAGCCCGGACTTTCCTCCCCCAACACTTATAAATAAGTTTTGGCAGCGATTGTCTGGCCAACTCGGCGCGTATTCTACATCAAGCCCACTGACAAATTAAAGCAACTTATTCGACTAAGCTTATTGTTTATTCAAAATAGCGCTATCAAGTTGTTGATGTAGCCAAGCGATAGCTTCAACTCTATCGGTAAATATTTTGGTGTTTTGCAGATCTAATGACGGGGAGCGACTAAACAAAATATCAGGCTGAACCGCACTATCATAAAGTAAGGCTTTAGCAGCTATGGATTGAGTAGCCAGCCAACGATTATAATTATCAAGGATCTGATAAGCTTCAGGCGTGCCTCCTTCCACTCGCGTTAGATCTACGAGCACAACAAATGGTTGGCCTTTACATCCTTCTACTTGCTCACGCATTTGTTCAATATACAAAGTGATGCCATCTTCATTGAAGCTGCCAATTAAGGTGCCAAATAACATGTTACCCTGTCGGCTGACTTCGCATTCACCATGTATATTCATACACGCTTACCATTTCATCGCTAAGGTTAAATCGTAAAGCTTGTTTTTCTTCAGGCCGTAAATTTCAGCAGCAATTGCACAAGCTTTTTTCGGTGGTAATTCTTTAATCAGCAGTTTTAGTGTCTTTTCAACCTCAGGAGAAATACTGTCTGGTTCTGGCTGATAACCTTCAATCATCAGCACCATCTCTCCCTTTAGCTGATTAGGATCTTGGCTAAGCCAATCAACAAAATTACCTGCACTATCAGCTTTTATCGTTTCAAAGGTTTTGGTTAGCTCACGAGCAATAACCACTTGGCGCTCAGCGCCCATCACTTCAACGATATCTTGCAAGGTGTCGAGTGCGCGCCTTGGTGCATCATAAAAAATCATAGTACGAGTTTCGTTTTTTAGCTCGCCTAACACTTTTTGACGTGCGCCTGATTTCGACGGTAAGAAGCCTTCAAACGCGAAACGATCCGTTGGCAAGCCCGCAACTGATAAGGCAGTAATTGCCGCACATGCCCCCGGTACAGGTACCACAGGTAGCGACTGCTGTTTTAACCCTCGGACAATATGAAAGCCTGGATCACTGATCAAAGGCGTACCCGCATCGGATACTAAAGCAATGCTTTTTCCTTCTTCCAACCAGTTGGCAATCTGTTCTTGTCGCTGACGTTCATTGTGATCGTGCAGCGAAAAGGTTTTAGCTTTAACACTAAACGCTGTTAGCAATTTTTGTGTGTGACGCGTGTCTTCGCACGCAATCAAGTCAACTTGGCCCAGCACATCTATCGCGCGTTGAGTCATATCCCCTAAGTTGCCAATTGGCGTTGCGACTACGTATAACGTACCAGGCACTATTTGAAATTCTGTCATTTATTTACCGCTATGCTTTATATCAGGTGATGCGTTAACTTGCGCATCAAGTGATGCAGTGGTTGAGAGTCATTAGGATGAAGTTTATTATAAACTCATACTTAAACCCACGGATTTCCAAGTAGTGAAGTCAGAAAGTCATCGGTTCTCTATTCTCCAACTTACGTTAAGCGCCGTTATTGTTGCGCTTCTAGCAAGTTGCGCAGCTCCTAAAACACCTAAAATTGTGCAACAGCCTGAAGTTGCAAAAACAGCCGAGCCTGAGCAGCTAAGTGCAAGTTACTTTATTCGACAGAGTAAAGAGCAAACGGGACAGCAAGCCTTAAATTCTCTTATTACCGCAAGTGAGTACCAGTTAACTGAAGGCCAACCATTAAAAGCGCTTTGGTTAGCAAACCAACTGCAAGGACAGGCATCGGGTGAGCAAGAATACCGCTTGTTAATCGTTAAAGCGCAAGCATTATTAGCACTAGAACAAATTGATTTAGCCTGGCAGCAGTTAGTTAAGGCAAAGTCGGTAAATACTGATGTCGACGTCAAATATTATTGGTTAGCACACCAAGTTAATTTGGCGCGAGGCTTTACCCTTGATGCTTTAGATGCTCAGCTATTTGCATTTTCGATGAACCCACAGGCCGGTGAAGAAGAGATTGAGGCGCTATGGCAAGCGTTTCAACAGCTTTCTTCTTGGCAATTGAGCCAACTTGATAATAACAAAGCACCTTACCTAAGTGGCTGGGTACAATTAACGAAATACGCTCATCGTTTTGGTGATGACTTGTCTGCCTTTCAGCGTTATTTACAGCAGTGGCGCAGACAATTCCCAACTCACCCCGCCAATAATTTAGTAGGTCAATTACTTAACAAAGAAAAAGCCTACCCACTGGGGGCCCAGCGTATCGCAGTGATTCTGCCTTTATCAGGCAGACAGCAAGCAGCTGGTAGCGCAGCACAGCAAGGTATTTTAGCTGCGTATCAAGAGCAAAGTACCACTAAATTACATTTCTTTGATTCAGAAACCCTCGACTGGACCACGCTAAAATCGACGTTAGAGACACTAGAAATAGATTACGTCATCGGCCCCTTGTTGAGAGAGCGGGTCAATCAATACCTGGCAATTGATGACATCACAATTCCAAGCCTATTACTGAACGTTTCAGCGCAACATACCCTAAACGAAAATCAATTTGCCATTTCAATGCGTCCAGAAGATGAGGCCGTGCAAGCGGCGGCAACCTTAGCGCGTAAAGATTACCAAATGCCGATTGTTTTAGTGCATCAAGACCAAGTAAGTCAGCGCATTGCCACAGCGTTTGTTGATGAGTGGCAGCGTGTTACTGGTAATGCGCCTAAATTAATGCCATTCAGTAAAGGCAAGAAAATGCAAACGATGCTGAAATCTGCGCTTGGCGTTTTTCAAAGCAAGGCACGCATCGATGACCTGAACAGCCGAATCAAACACACAATTAAGGCTGAAACACGCAACCGACGCGATATAGATATGATTTATATTGTCGGTTCAGCAACCCAAACGCGACTTCTAAAACCGCATATTGATGTAAGCATTAGCCCATTTGCCGACACGATTCCAATCTACGCCAGTAGTCGCAGTCACAGCCTCGCGGTTGATGAAGGAGATACTCGCGACCTTGCAGGCATGAGCTTTACCGAAATGCCTTGGCTGTTAGCGAGCCAAGCGCAAAACAAACCTCTAGTGCAAGTCACTAAGCAACTCTTTCCAACCCGCAGTGATAGCCTGCAACGAATATTCGCAATGGGTTACGACTCGCTCGCATTAGTGAACAAGTTAGCCGTGATGCAAAAGTACCCGTATGTGCGTCACTATGGGCAGGTAGGCACCTTACAACTTGCTGCAAATCAGATATTGACGCGTACGCTATTATGGGGTCGATACAACAAGGATAGTGTGCAACAAATTGCGATGGATTAAACAACTCACCACCAAAAATATTGGTGAACAAACCGAACAGCTTGCAGCGCAGCATTTACGCGAACAGGGGCTGAATTGTCTAACCTGCAACTTTAGCAGCAAATATGGCGAAATCGATATTATTGCGCAAGATGGCGAAGTACTCGTATTCGTTGAAGTAAAATATCGCAAACAAGCAAACTATGGCGGCGCAATTGCCGCCATTTCTGCTGCTAAACAACAAAAATTAAAACTTTGCGCCTCTTTTTATCTCCAACAGGCACAATTAAATGAATATAATACGCCATGTCGTTTCGATGTGGTTGCCCTGCAAGGGCCAATTGAACAACCGAATGTAACCTGGCTAAAAAATGCCTTTTAAGGAACCATTACTCTTATGTTAGAGCGTATCAAAAGTAATTTTACCGAAAGTATTCAAACCAAAATCGCAGCAAGTGAAGCGTTAGCGGCTCCTATTGAGCAGGCTGGTATGGTGATGGTACAAGCCCTACTTAACGGTAAAAAAATTCTAAGTTGCGGTAACGGTGGCTCTGCTGGCGACGCTCAGCACTTTTCATCAGAGCTATTAAATCGCTATGAAACAGAGCGCCCAAGTTTACCTGCTATCGCATTGACCACAGACAGCTCAACAATTACTTCTATTGCTAATGACTACCACTACGATGAGGTGTTCTCTAAGCAAGTAAGAGCCCTTGGTAACGAGGGTGATGTGCTACTGGCAATATCGACTAGTGGTAATTCAAAAAACGTCATCAAAGCAATTGAAGCGGCTGTTGCTCGTGATATGCCAATTATCGCGTTAACTGGTCGAGATGGTGGTGATATTGCTGGCCTGCTTGGTGAGAATGACGTTGAAATTCGCGTTCCATCACCGCGCACTGCACGTATTCAAGAAGTACACTTGCTAGTTATTCATTGTTTATGCGAAATTATCGATAGCACATTATTTCCACAAGGTGAGTAGTTCTCGTGAAACTTCATAAACTAGCTGCGCTCATTACCGCAGTTTCGTTGCTACAAGGCTGTGTCGCAGCTGCGGTCGTTGGCGTTGTTGGTGGTGCAACTGTGGCGGCAGATAACCGCTCAGTCGGCGCCCAAATTGACGATCAAAACATCGAATTACAAGGCTATGCAAAGCTTGCTGAACATAAAGGCATTAGTGACAACACTAACCTGCAAATCACCAGCATGAACGGCTCTGTATTAGTCGTCGGGCAGGCCCCGAATACCTACTTACGTGATGAGGCGTTGAAAATCCTCAAATCAGTGACAGGTGTCGTGCAAATTCACAATCAAATTCGTCTTGGTAATACCGTTTCAGTGGCGACTAAATCTAACGATATTTGGTTAACGTCGAAAGTTAAAACGGCACTGTTTAAAAGCGATAAAGTAGACGCTAACAATATTAAAGTGGTCACAGAAAACGCCGAGGTCTTTTTAATGGGCTTAGTAAGCCGTGGCGAAGCAGATCAAGCGGTGAATATCGCTCGCAATATCGGTGGTGTCAATCGCGTCGTTAAAGCGTTTGAATACCAATAAGGCTAGGCTAGTTTTAGCTCTAGGCTCTAAACCCTTAGCCCTAGCACACGCTAAAAAAGTTTCGAAAAACCGTCATCGCCTATGACGGTTTTTCCTTTTTACAGCTCATTAAAGTTGTTGAATCACGGAAAAAGATGCCGCTAACTCAGCTTTCGCTTTTATTGAGCTTTCTTTGAAATTAATCAGACCGTTGGGAGGCCACATTAGCGATAGCAGCTTAGCGTCTAATTCAAGTGTTTGCTTATAAAGCGCTTTTAGTTGGTTATTGTCACCCGCCACTCGGTAAATCTTAGTCGCAATCAAGTCTAGATCACTTAAGTAAGTCTCTTTCGCGGTCATCACCGCTTTTTTAGCTTTTGGCTCCACCACATTTAACCACACAGAGTCTAGTCGCTGACGACCATAGCGGTTGTTTAATAGCGAAAGTAAGTAATCGTTTGACTGGCTAGCAGTTGCTATACCCTGTTCAACTTGCTGCTTGTAAAGCCAAACTAAAATACGTTGGATATCCGCTTGCTCTTGGTGAATACTTGCAGATAATGCTTCTACTTTTTCGGGCGTTAACTTGACTAAAAAGCGATGTAAACGTATTTGCTCTTGATTGATACTATGAACATTACTTAAGCCATTAACAATTGCATTAAGCTGATAACTATTGAGTATTTCGGTACGATAGCTACCAAGTAGGTTCCGAGCATACTGTGATTGAAGAAAATACGGCGCTATGCCCTTTAAAGTAATTTGAGTTTCGTAAGCCTCAATATGACTTGGTGTTTTTTTTAATTTCTCTAATAGCCCCTTCTTAAGCAAAGCTACCTTGTTCTGCGCATTTTGAATATTGCCTTTAATTCGCTGCTTTTCAGCTAAATGCATGGCCGCGTATGAGAAGGGCTGATAGCTCGGTGCAAAGTCAATCACCAAGGACAATTGCTCATCGCTAATACCTGCAAAGTTTTTCGGATTTGCCATGAGCTGTTCAATTACTGCACCTAACGCTTGTTTATCTTCATAATCTTGCGCATAAACCTCAGGCGCATGTTGATATAGCTCATCAAGCAAATTGAGTTGAGTAACAATATCGCCATTGTCTAGCGCATCTTCGTATTGTTGTTCGGTAAGGTGGAGATTTGCGGTATCACAACCTGAAATTACTGCCGTTAACAGCACAGCAGTATAAAGCTTTTTCATAACATCCCTATCAGCGTATTGCTGGCAGCACAATTATCCTATTGCTCAGCTCTTTGTATTATTAACAGAACTTTAGGTTAATGATTGATGCCTATAACTTGACGCATTGTTTAAACACATGTTGTAAATTACTTACTTAGATGATTCAGCCGAATAGTTAGTTTTATCATTAATATGGTGGGCTTAAGTATTAACTTTCATCAAAGAAGCTATTGAATCATATTGAAATTTATGACAAAAGTAGAGGAGTTTTTGATGAAAAGTTTGTGTCGAGTTATGTCATGTCACAGCACAATTGGTGACCATCAGCTGCCATAGCTAATTTAGCGCTGAAAACAAAAAATCCCGCACTGGCGGGATTTTTTACTTTTATTATTTCTGAGCTTGAGCTCTGAACTCTGCGCTCACTATGTTTAGTGCGTGCAATATTCTATTCTGTCTCTGCTTCAGTTTCCGCTTCGGCTTCACTTGGCTTAGATAGGAACATCTCACGTAAACGGCCATCAAGCTCTTGCGCTACTTCAGGGTGTTCTTTTAAGTACTTGGTTGCGTTCGCTTTACCTTGACCAATACGGTCGCCATTGTAGCTATACCAAGCACCAGCTTTTTCTACCATCTTGTTCTGTACGCCAAGATCTAAGATCTCACCTAGGTTGTTGATCCCTTCGCCGTACATAATTTGGAATTCTACTTGCTTGAATGGTGGTGCAATCTTGTTCTTAACAACTTTAACACGAGTTTCGTTACCGACAATTTCATCACCCGCTTTTACTGCACCAATACGGCGAATATCTAAACGAACTGAAGCATAGAATTTAAGGGCATTACCACCAGTTGTGGTTTCTGGGTTACCAAACATCACACCAATTTTCATACGAATTTGGTTGATGAAAATCATCATAGTGTTTGACTGCTTCAAGTTACCCGTTAGTTTTCGCATCGCTTGCGATAACATACGCGCTTGCAAACCAACGTGCGAGTCACCCATGTCACCTTCAATTTCTGCTTTTGGTGTTAGTGCTGCAACCGAGTCAACAACAATCACGTCAACCGCACCAGAGCGAGTTAGCATGTCACAAATCTCTAATGCTTGCTCACCAGTATCCGGTTGAGAAACAAGTAAATCGTTGATATTAACACCTAGCTTTTCCGCATAAATTGGGTCAAGCGCATGCTCAGCATCAACGAACGCACAAACTTTACCGTTGCGCTGTGCTTCTGCAATAACTTCTAACGTTAACGTTGTTTTACCACTCGATTCTGGACCATAAATTTCAACAACACGGCCCATTGGCAAGCCGCCTGCACCTAAGGCAATATCTAAGCCTAGTGAACCGGTAGAGATGGTTTCTACATCCATACTGCGGTTTTCACCAAGGCGCATAATTGAACCTTTACCGAACTGACGTTCAATTTGACCAAGCGCGGCCGAGAGTGCTTTTTCTTTGTTGTCGTCCATTTATCGCTCCAATAAATACGATAGCGTTAATTTGTTAAGTTGCGCTTAGTATACTGTACGCTCGTACAGTATCAAGTGTAAAATAATATTATTTACCAAATCAAAGCTAAGGCACTGTTAATAATAAACTTATTATTTAACCCCTTAGTTTGAGCATTTCTTATCCAGTAGTTTTAACCAGTACTTTAGCCAGTAATTCTCTAGTAGGGGAATGCTGGGCTTTATGGCATAATCCACGTCAATTTTATGCCAACAACACTTGTCTTTTTATGACCACAGCGCCTGCCGATTTATCTACGCATACGCCAATGATGCGCCAATACCTTAAAATTAAAGCGGAATTTCCTAATATTCTGCTGTTTTACCGTATGGGTGATTTCTACGAGCTGTTTTACGACGATGCGAAAAAAGCCGCAGATTTAATGGATATTTCACTGACCGCACGTGGTAAGTCTGGCGGCAATGCCATTCCGATGGCCGGTGTGCCCTATCATGCAGTCGAAAGCTATTTAGCTAAGCTAGTACAACTAGGAGAATCGGTCGCGATTTGTGAGCAAGTGGGCGATCCTGCAACGAGCAAAGGGCCAGTTGAGCGCAAGGTAGTGAAAGTTGTTACCCCTGGCACCGTCAGTGATGAAGCTTTATTATCCGATCGTCAAGACAATCTAATTGTTGCCATTAGCGAAGTGAAAGCTGGTTTTGGTTTAGCCTATTTAGATATGACCAGTGGCCGCTTTGTGGTCAGTGAACCAAACAGCGCAGAGCAATTACAAGCAGAATTACAACGACTATCACCGGCGGAGTTACTGTACCCAGAAGATTTTAGCGCACCACAATTATTGGAGGCTCATAAGGGATTACGTCGCCGCCCAGAATGGGATTACGATTTAGACACAGCCATTAGTATTCTCACTAAGCAATTTCACACCAAAGAGCTCACTGGCTTTGGTGTAGATGAGCTGCCGCGCGGCTTAATGGCGGCCGGTTGCTTGCTTAATTACGTACAAGATAGCCAGCGTACTGCCCTACCCCATATTCGCGCCATTGTCGCCGAATCATCACAAACTGGAGTAATTTTAGATGCGGCGACGCGTCGTAATTTAGAGCTAACCCATAACTTGCAAGGTGGCGTTGAAAACACCTTAGCCTCAGTGTTGGATAAATCGGCAACGCCAATGGGCTCTCGCCTGTTAAAACGCTGGCTGCATTTCCCGCTGCGCGATTTAGCGGTATTAACGGCAAGACAAAACGCTGTGGGTAGCATTATCAACGACGAGTTGTATCCTGAGTTTAAAACCGTACTTAAGCAAATTGGCGATATTGAACGTATTGTCGCCCGTATTGCACTGCGCTCTGCGCGCCCTCGTGACTTTGCCCGCCTGCGTAACGCACTTGGGCAGCTACCAGAACTCCAAGGTTTATTGGCTGAATCAAGCACATCAGATTTATCGGCATTAGCGCAGCAAACACAGCCGATGGATGAATTGTATGCGCTACTAAGCAGTGCAATTATTGATAACCCACCAGTGCTTATTCGCGATGGCGGCGTCATTGCTCCGGGCTATCATCAAGAGCTCGACACCTTACGTGATTTAAGTGAAGGAGCAACGAACTTACTGACAGAAATTGAAACCCGCGAAAAAGAACGCACGGGTATTCAAACCCTAAAAGTGGGTTACAACAAAGTACACGGTTTCTTTATTGAAGTAAGCAAAGCTTCTTCAACTCAAGTGCCTGCAGAATACATTCGCCGTCAAACCCTGAAAAACAACGAACGCTATATTACCGAAGAATTAAAAGCTCATGAAGAAACGGTACTGACCGCGCAAAGCCGTTTTCTCGCACTAGAAAAGCGCCTTTACGACGAGCTATTCGATAAAGTAATGCCTGTACTTGAAAAGTTGCAAACCTTAGCGCAAGGTATTGCGGAACTTGATGTGCTTAATACTTTTGCTGAGCGTGCAGAAACGCTTAACTACGTTAAGCCTAAGCTAACCAAAGACAAGCGCATTAACATTGAACAAGGTCGACACCCAGTGGTGGAGCAAATGACCAATGAAGCCTTTATTGCCAACCCCGTTGTGCTTGATACCAGCCGAGAAATGCTGATCATAACCGGCCCGAACATGGGCGGTAAGTCAACCTATATGCGCCAAACTGCACTGATTGTATTGCTCGCGCATATAGGTTGCTTTGTTCCGGCTGGCAACGCTGAAATTGGCTTAGTGGATCGCATATTCACCCGTATTGGCGCGTCAGATGATTTAGCCAGTGGCCGCTCAACCTTTATGGTTGAGATGACAGAAACCGCCAACATTTTGCACAACGCCAGTGATCGCAGTTTGATTTTACTCGATGAAATTGGCCGAGGCACTAGCACATACGACGGCTTATCACTGGCGTGGGCGGTTGCCGAAATGCTCGCCTTAAACACTAAAGCCTTTACGTTATTTGCCAGCCACTATTTCGAATTAACCTTATTGGCAGAGCAAATCGACACGCTAGCTAATGTCCACTTAGATGCTGTTGAGCACGACGACAATATTATCTTTATGCATGCCGTGCAAGAAGGCGCCGCCAGCAAAAGCTTTGGTCTGCAAGTGGCACAATTAGCCGGTATTCCAAAGCCTGTGATCAGCCGTGCTAAACAGCGTTTGGCTGAACTGGAAACGCAGCAAGCACCAACGGTTGCCACCAAACCGCAAGCGTTTGAGCAGTTGCCGTTAATGGATGTTGAACATCCTGTGGTAGAGTCGTTAAAACAGTTAGATGTTGACGAGCTTAGTGCCAAGCAAGCGCTTGATTTACTCTATCAATTAAAATCACAGTTATAGTTTTATCTATATAAAAACAGGAGCGTCAGTTAGTGAAATTACCCATACGTATTGCTGCCGAACAGCAAGTGTCTGATGCCCTGAATATCACTAAGCACGATTTAGAGCGCATCGAAGCCTGGGCGAATTTCGAAACCTTGAAAGCGAATTGGTATGGTGACGAGGCCAATAGCCCAAGCTGTCAGATCGCTTTGGTTTCCCCTGAGTATTTTCAGGCAAAGTTTGGCGCAGCAGCTGATGCTACACAAGGCGATCATAAAGGCAGTGCTGAGGTGGGCGCACTTGCTGGTTGGCAAATTAATGGTGAGACACTCAGCGCCGTAAAATTTGTCGACCTTGCTAGCAAACAACTGATTTTTATTGCCATCTCAGAGTCATTGCTGGTCAAGCAATTAACCGATCAAGAATCTGTCGAAACGAGCCAGTGGATAGGGACAGACCATGCGGTGAAGTTACAACAAATTATCCGCTACTGGTTATTGCAACTGGCTGCTCATTTTAATTTAGATGCGATTGATTAGTTCAGTTAACTTATAAAACGAAAAACTTTAATAAGCGTTTGCTATAAAACCAGTCACATAATTGAGCAATAAATCAACACTTGTACAAATTAATACAAGCGTAAATAAGCTCATTTAAACAATGTTTTCCCCGCAGTCATTAACTCGTCTTTTCACCTTATATTTCGTTAAAAATTACCATTCACTGTTAACACTTTCTCTTTATCCAGCTGAATATTCGAGGAATTTCCACTGCTTCTATTAAGTCAACTATTTGCAGTGAACAAGCAAAAGAAAGCCCCAGCATTTAAAGGGCTAAATATGCTGTTTAGTTTTGTTTACAAAGAAGGTATTTAACGAACCTTCTTGCGCATTATTTGATCAGCCATTTACTTTACTTGGTTGTCGCCATTCGTATAATTGCCGCCGATTTTGAGTCCCACAACTCACAGCAATTTTTTGTTTTAACAGGCTTAGGCGCGACTGGCTATACCCCGCTTGCCACAGCAGCTGTTTAAACATTTTGACAGAATGAGGTAGTCATGAAAAACCTAATCGGCACACTCGCTTTCCTTGCAGCTTTAGCAAGCACACAAGTAACCGCAGCTAATATTCAATTTGTTGCGAAAAATACATCAGCAGAAACCAACTTATGTTTAGTTGCAGCTCAGCAAGGTTACCAAGCCGCAGTTAAGCAGTTAGGTAGCGAAAAATTAGCAGCGAATACCAAATGTAATGGCGAAACGTTAAAAGCATTTGCTCATTCTTTTGCAGCAGAAAAGGCAGCTGTGGCTCATAAAACTGTAGTTTTACCGGGCAACCAAACAATGGAAAGCCAGCTGTGCATGAAAGCAGTTAAAGAAGGTGTACGCGCTGTTGGTCACCGTATTTCATCGCTACGCTGCAATGGTCAATCAGTCACTAGCTTTGTAAAAGCGGTAAAACGCTCATAATTGGCAGCAGGCTAAGCTAAAATCGCAACCATGTGATAATAAAAAAGCTCGTCAATGACGAGCTTTTTTATTTTGGTCTTGTCATCCTTGTAGCCATCGTTCTGGCAGGCATCGTTCTGGCCAAGTTAACCTTGCATTAATGTATTTAACGATGCTTGAATCGGCGCAAAATCTTCCGTGGCAATAATGGCCCCTCGGTGCTGAATAACATGCGAAGCTAATAAGCTCGCGAAATTTACCGACGAACTGGCGCTGCTGCCAGCTAAACGAGCATAAAGATAGCCAGCGTTAAATGAGTCGCCCGCCGACGTGGTATCGACAATATTCGCCACAGGTTCAATAGCAATAAACTGGCTTTTTTCGCCTTCAATCACTTGCACGCCATGTTCGCCGTGCTTAATCACTAATTCATCAATGGCATAGTCTTTAAGGGACATCGCTACGGAGTTAAAGCACTCCCCCATCGCCAGCTGTTCAAGATCTTCGACGCCGGCAAATACCGTGGTACTTAACTTTAATGCACGTTGAAACGCTTGCTGAGCTAGTACTTTGTCTGGCCATAGTTGGGGGCGAAAGTTGGTATCGAACACAATTTGTTTGCCGGCGGCAGCTAATTGTTCAACAAACTGCCAAAAACGCTCGCGATCACTTTGCGCAAGGATCGCGATTGAAATGCCAGAAAAATAAAAAATATCTGTGTGCTCGATTAGCTGACTAAGCTGCTTATCGCTGACTAATGCAAATGTCTCGCGCGCCGCTGCTTGACCACGCCAATAAGTAAAGCTGCGCTCACCCTCGCTATCCACATCAATTAAATAAGCGCCAACGGTGCGCGCTGGGTGACGATAGACGTAATCGGTATTAAGCTGCTCCGCTTGAAACTGGCTAAGCATATTATAACTTACTGCATCACGGCCTAACGCAGTCAGCAATGATACCTGCGCCAACTCAGTCGCCAAGCGCTGCAAATAAACACTGGTATTATAAACATCGCCAGCAATGCCACGCTGATATTGCTGACTTGCCATAGGGGCAAATTCCAGCATGCATTCACCAAATACGACTATTTTTTTCATAATTATAATATAAATCGCTAAAACACTTATCATATCACATGACATCATGTATGATAGCAAATAGTCAACAATTTAGTTTAAAATTCAAACAGCTCACTATTGACCAGCCGCTGAGGAAATTTAAGTAATTTACCCAGCCCACTAGCGCTAAAGGCCATTGTTCATTGCCGATAAACGCTGTAAAGTCACTAATGTGCCTAAAGAAACAAACAATTAACAATTTAAAAGAATAATTGCCGCATGAAGCATTTACACATTGGACAAATTCAAAGTTCACGCAGCTTGACCAATGATTTGGTTGAGTCACTAAGAAGCCAAATTCTAGAAGGTAATCTGGAGCCCGGCACAAAATTGCCTGCCGCCAAAGATATCGAAGAGCAAGCGGGTGTTAGTCGCAGTGTTGTACGAGAAGCGGTCGCCGCGTTAAAAGCAGAAGGCTTAATTGTCAGCCGCCAAGGGGTTGGCATGTTTGTCGCGAGCAGCACGCCAAAGCAATCGTTTGAGATTGAAAACAAAGAATTCACCTGTATTGAAGAAGCTGTTCAGATTTTGGAATTGCGGATGGCAGTTGAAATTGAAATGGCCTCAATGGCAGCTCGTCATCGCACAGATAAGCAGATGGCAGATATCTGGGCAGCATTAGCAGCGTTTGACCAGCAAGTGGCTGACGGTAATGATGCGGTCAAAGAAGATTTGAACTTCCACTTATCGGTAGCAAGCGCGTCTGGTAACCCTTACTTTTCTCGCTTTATTAAATATATTGGCGAAGGGGTTATTCCAGACCGAGATATTGTCACGGACTATGAAGAGTCCATTGACTCGACCGACTACCTAAAGATTATTCAAAACGAACATAAAAAGATTGCTGAAGCGATTGAAGCAAAAGATAGTGAAGCGGCGCGCTCAGCCACACGTGAGCACCTAGGAAATAGTCGTGATCGCCATATCAAAATTGCTGAGCATGTAAAACGCAAGCAAGGTTTATAACACTTACTTAACCTACCTAGCTTAGGGTAAACAGAAAAATGGCGCTTAATAAGCGCCATTTTTTATTTTAGCTCTCCACTTTTATTACTAGCTTAAGTTATAGCACTTTTAGTCGTAATTCTTTTTTACTAGCCATAGGCTCATTGCTTAGTTAGCAATTGGGATTTATCAGTTATCACTTCAAATAACCGTTTTTAATTAAGCTACCTCATCAAGCTATTCAGTTAGCCACAGGCATTAACTAGTGCGGCGCTAATGGATAATCTTGCCAGCTTGCACCAGCCCGATGGGGCTGCATATAGTCCGTTAGTGGTTGGCTACCAAAACGTTGCTGGTAAGCGTTAGGCAGGCCTGCTTGGCGCTTAAAATACTCATTAGTACCTTTATCTAAATCGACAACGGGGCTTTGCTGCGCCACTACCCCATTGCCCTGCCAGCTAACGCCTGCATAGGAAATAGTAGATAACAACTGCCAGCCCGGCTGGCCGTAAATTAAATTGGCGATAAAGCTAATATCATGGGCTAACACGCTGCGATCTTTATTAAATTTTCGTTTATCTATCTCAGCCAACACATTCGTTGGGATAAAATTATTATGGCGCAGCACCACCTGTTCAGCTGCAATATGATGGCGCGGCAACGCTTTTGGCCGCCCCGGCTTTTGATACCCTTCTGGCTGACCATTGACCAGCTTAATTAAGTTAGGGCCACCGCCTTGAAAATGATTGTTCTCAATCAGGTGATGTTTGCCACGGATCATCACGCCAAAGTCGCGAGCACGTTTCTTACGCTTATGTTTACTGCTTTCTTTCGTATTACCTTTGCGCGGCGATTGCTGGCGCTCAAACCAATTGCCATAAACATGGCTATAATTGCCTTGACGCAAGCTCAGCCCACCTAAGTTATTGGTAAAACGATTTAAACGTATGGTGTTACGGCTCGACTTGTCTGAAATCACTTCCCCTTCACCATTACATTGTTCAAATACGTTGTACTCAACCGTCATATAGGCATCAATATTATGCGACCAACCAGTGGCAAGGCGGATCACTTCGGCATTATCTGAGCCAATATCTGGCCGTGAAAAATAGTTATGATCAAAACGATGAAACGCACCACTGGCCGGTGGCTTAGCATTGCTGAGCACGCCACCATGAGTTTGCTTATTAACAAAGGTGCAATGATCTACTCGATTCTTGCTCCCTTCGATATTAAACCAAGTGGCATGATGACCATCGAAAAAGTCGATACTGCAGTTGCTAATGCGAATATAGCTCCCCTGCAGATCCAATATATATGGGGCTTTTTTCGTGATTTTATTGCCTTTGCTTTTCACATAAGCACTGTTATCAAAGCGATCACCGTCGGTAAAGCGAATACCACTTAAGGTAATATGCGAGCCCGTAATTTTTATTGCCGGTTTGCCAGTGAATAACACTTGTCCCGGTTGTTTTGCATTAATATAGATGCGCTCGGTAAGAGTACCTGAAGTGCTTAGCTCAGCGGCGACATCAGGGTATTTGCCACTTTCTAACCAAATAGTAGTGCCCGGTGTTAGCGTAGCCAGCGCCTCGATTAACTGCTCACTATTGCTGACGGTCATTTGCTGTTTGCTCGCTGGTAAGGCAAATGGATTTTGCTGCAATTGATAAAGGTTAAAATCACTAAACATAGCGCGGGCACTGGCCATCAGCCTTAAACCAACATGACCGCCTTGTAAGGCGTTCTCCTTATCCACGTAATCCATTTGCAACTGATCGTTTAGATAAAGTTGGAAACGATCTCGCCATTTGATTAACCGATATTTATAGACCTTATCCGGTGCCAACGCTGCCATATCAGGTTGGCTTTTTAGTAACCGGCCGCCATGATAGTTTTTCCGTAAATTCGCGGTACTGCGATGCGGCGTATAGCTAGAGACATGGTAAGACTGAATATCACCACTGGTATACTGTTTAAACACGCCATTTCGTTTGGCCAATGTCGGCGAGAAAATGGATTCATTGTTGAGTCCTGACGCGGAGAAAAACAAAATAAACAGCCCCATGGGCGACTGGTGCTGCAAATCAAACTCAACAATATAACTGTCAGGCAGCTGTTGCTTATTCCATAGCACCACATGCCCGCCTTTAAAGCGCTGCTGTGCATCTAACATACTTTGATATTGCGCGGTCGGTAATGTCGCTTGCGCCAGCTTGGCTAACACTTGGTAATACTGGCCAAGTTGATTCGGGACAAAATCAAATAAACCTTGCAGATAAGCCTGAATAAAATCAGCAGTGAACTGGGATTCAAAGATCAGTTGCCGAGCTTTATTTAACGTCAGCTTAGCAGGCCCTTCCACCTGCCATTCCTTCGCTAGGCTTTCTTTTGACGAAAAGTCAGCCTGATAAATCCGCTGACTGCCAAGTACCTGATGGAGCTCATCGCTCCGATAGTCACCTTGCAATAAAACCGGCAGTGGCTGATCGATAGGTAATGACTGCCCCGCAACTAAGCTTTTTTGACCAACGGAGCTGGGCTGAGCGGCCGCGTGCATACTTAACAAGCACAGTAATATCATTAACTTATTACGCATCATTTACTTCAATATCAGAGTAGTTAATTGCTATGCACAACTTGGCGGCCATCCCCATTAGGGTAAATCATTACATTAAGCCAAATAGCTTAGGTAAGAACTCACTAATCGCGGGAATATAAGTCACCAACATTAAGGCGATAAACATCGCACAATACAGTGGTAGCATAGGTTTAATCATTCGCTCTATCGACGTTTTAGCGACCGAGCAACTAACAAATAAAACGGCCCCAACGGGCGGTGAACACAGGCCAATCGATAAATTCAGCACCATCATAATGCCAAAATGAATCGGCGACATACCTAGGCTCTCGGCGACAGGTAAAAATATTGGAGTGAAAATTAATACCGCTGGCGTCATATCCATAAAGGCGCCAACCACAATTAATACGATATTGATGATCAATAAAATAATCAGCGGGTTTTCGCTTAACACTAATAAGGCGTCGCTGATCGTTTGCGGTACGTTTTCATAGGATAAAATCCACGACATCGCAGACGAAGTGGCAATTAAAAACATCACAATGGCGGTAATACCTGCCGCTTTTAGCAAGATATCTGGAAGCTCTTTTACCTTCACCTCTTTATAAAGCGCGACAGATAAGAACAAAGAGTACAACACCGCAATTGCGCTCGCTTCGGTTGCCGTAAATATACCGCCGACTATGCCACCAATAACAATGGCAATCAGCAATAAACTGGGCAGTGCCGCAAGCACCTTTTCCGCCACCAGTTTTACTGGCAGCCTGTCTTCTGTTGGAAAACCCCGACTTAGCGCATAAACCGAACAGACTAACATCAAGAAGCTAGCCACTAGCACGCCCGGTAAGTAACCAGCGACAAACAGTGCCGAAATAGACACACCACCGCTGGCAATAGCGTAAATAATCAAGATATTACTAGGTGGAATGATCATTCCCGTAGTTGCTGCGGTTGCTGTGACCGCTGATGAAAAATTGCGGTCATAACCGCGCTTTTCCATTTCTGGGATCATAAAGCTGCCGATGGCACTAGTCGCTGCCACTGCTGAGCCGGATATGCCACCAAACAAAGTACACGACAACACGTTAACTAAGGCTAGGCCGCCCGGTAACATACCAATTAATGCCATGGCACATTCAATCAGTCGCCGTGCAACGCCACCTTTTCCCATCAATAATCCCGATAGTACAAAAAATGGAATCGCCAGCAGGGCAAAGCTGTTTAAGCCCCCCACCATACGCTGGGCTATGGTGGTTACCGCCGGCATAAAGTCGATGCTAAATAGCATAGTCGCTAAGGTGGCAACGCCAATACACACCGAAATGGGCAGGTTAATCAGCAATAGCGCGAAGAATACGCCAATCAGTATTAGGCCACTAACTTCCATGCTCTTCCCCTTCACTGACCACACCATGCTCTAATAGCTCAGCAATTTCGGCGATGTCATAGACACAGAATAATATGCCACTCAGTGGCACTATGGCATAAACATGCGCCACTTTAATGCCTAACGCGGCAGAGGTTTGGACTGGCGACATAGCCATATCAATTAAGTTAAAGCCGCCCATGATTAAGGTAGTTACCGCAAAGAAAAACACCATGGCATGGCTAACCAGCGCCGCAACTAGTTGCCCCTGCGCCGTCATTTTGTTAGTTAAAATATTTAACCCTAAGTGCGCTCTATTGCGATAACAATAGACGGCACCTAGCATGCCTATCCAAATAAGTAAGAAACGCGCCAGCTCTTCCGAGCCAGAACTTGGCGATTGCAAAATATAGCGTGATAGCACTTGCCAGGTAACAGTCAGTACTATCGCTAGCATCAATACCATTAAGGTCCGGGTAATAATCCAGTCCAAGCTTTGTAGTATTTTATTCACCTGCGCCCTCCTGCTGATAGTCAGCGACAGTCATAGTTTTTACTTGTTTGATACGCTCGAGGTAGCGCCCGACTATGGTGTCGTTAAACGTGGCGTGAAAGGGAGCAACGGCTGCGAAAAATTCAGTTTTATCAGGATAGACAACTTTCACGCCGGCTTTTTTAACTTCCGCTAAAGCATGGTTTTCTGCCGCCAACCAGCCAGACTTTTGAAACTCGACGGCATCATTCATCGCCTGTGCCAGCCATGCTTGCTGCTGCGGGGTTAAGGCATCAATAATATGTTTGCTGGCAATAATAACGTCGGGAATGGAGGTATGTTCATTTAACGAATAGTTTTGGCAGATTTCATAGTGGCGTGATGAATAAAATGCTGGTGGGTTATTCTCGGCCCCGTCAACCACCCCCTGTTGCAAGGCTGCGTAGAGTTCCCCCCACGAAATTGGTGTCGCCGCACCGCCAAAGGCATCAATCATCTTGACGGCAGTTTGGCTATTCATCACTCGGATCTTTTTACCGACGACATCTTGTGGCGAATGCACCATATCATCACAGGTGTAAAAGCTGCGACTGCCTGCATCAAAATAGCCAAGGCCAGCAAGCCGTGCTTGTGCTAAAGAATCAAGAATATCTTTACCGACATCACCTTGCAGCACTTGCCAGCGATGGGCTCGATCGCGAAAGATATAAGGTAAGCTATAAACCTTCATATCTGGCACAAAGCCTTCTAACGCCGCCGCCGAGACCTTAGTCATGGCCAAACTGCCAATTTGCAGTAATTCAACCATTTCACGCTCTGAGCCCAACTGACCATTGGCGTATAGCTTAAGTGCCATTTCACCGTCGGAATAATATGCCAGTCGCTCAGCCATATGCTGCAGTGACAAATGGACATTATGTCCCATGTCCAGTGTATGCCCGACCCTAAGAGTTAGCTTGCTGCTTTGTTGCTGGCAGCCTAACATCATTAGGCTCAGCAGCGTGATTATCATTATTTTTGTTATCTTAATCACCATACTTCCCCCATCACTTCCTAGAGACAAAAAACAGGCCTATTGGCCTGTTTTTGTCTGCTAATCATTACCTTAACTCAGTTGGCGCGTATTTATCCATATCATCGTAATCTAAATTTTCACCCGCCATTCCCCAAATAAAGGTGTAATTTGAAGTGCCTGCGCCGCTGTGAATTGACCATGCCGGAGAAATCACCGCTTGCTCATTTGCCGTCCAAATTAGGCGTGTTTGTTTAGGCTCACCCATAAAATGGGCAACTGCTTGATCTTCCGCCAAATCAAAATATAAATAAGCTTCCATCCGGCGATCATGTTGATGGGCTGGCATAGTGTTCCACACGCTCCCCGGCTTTAAGCTGGTCATGCCCATTTGCAGTTGGCAGGTATCGACAACACCATTAATGATCAATTGATAAATTGAGCGTTCGTTTGAGGTTTCTTGCGAGCCCAGCTCCAGTACATTCGCCTCTGCCTTAGTGACCTTTTTCGTTGGGTAACTTTTATGGGCAGGCGCTGAATTTAAATAAAACTTAGCGGGTGACGCACTATCAAGGCTTCGGAAGGTTACTAGCTTATTGCCAGCGCCCACATATAATGCTTCTTTGTTATCAAGAAAGTATTCCTGACCATCAACAACCACCACACCACTGCCGCCAATATTGATCAAACCCAGTTCACGTCGGTCTAAAAAGTGTTGTGCTTTTAGTGGGTCAATGGCATCTAATGATAAGGTTTGATTGACGGGCACAATGCCTCCGACAATTAATCGTTCATAGTGGGTGTAAACCAACTTGATTTTGTCTTGCTGAAATAAGTCATCAGCAAGAAAGTTTTCTCTTAGCTGAGCGGTATCAAATCCTTTAGCCTCGTTATGACCAATGGCATATCTGTTTTCATAATCAATTGTCATAATACTATTCCGTTGTTGTGCCCATTATTATCGCTATTAACGCTTGTTGATTCATCATCGCTTACCTCGCTAACCAACCACCATCAACAGCCAAAACATGGCCATTAACATAGTCGCTTGCTGCTGTCGCCAAAAATACTGCGGCGCCCACCAACTGCTCCGGCTCGCCCCACTGTCCGGCTGGAATACGTTTTTCAATATCGCGATTGCGCTCAGGGTTATCTTGCAACGCTTGGGTGTTATCAGTTCTAAAGTAACCTGGAGCAATGGCATTCACTTGCACATTGATGGCTGCCCATTCGTTAGCAAGCGCTTTGGTTAAGCCGACAATTGCGTGCTTGCTGGCGGTATAAGCTGGCACTGTGATGCCCCCCTGAAACGAGAGCATTGACGCGATATTGATAATCTTGCCCTGACCAGCCGCTAGCATTTTTTGACCAATAAGCTGACTGAGCTGAAACGCAGCATTTAAATTAACATCGACCACTTTTTGCCATTCGGCGAGTGGATATTCCGCTGCTGGAAAACGTGAAATTGTGCCGCCATTATTAATCAGCACATCAATACGACCGGTCAGTTGGTATGCCTGAGCAGCTAGACTGGCCACTTGATCAGGATCTGATAAATCTGCCGCTAAACCGTATGCTTTACCGCCCATTGCAGTAATCGCAGCTTCCGTGTCAGCGCTGCCACCGGGGCGAGAGCTACTGCAAATCACTTCCGCGCCCGCTTGTGCTAACCCGATCGCCAATGCACGGCCTAAACCTCTACTCGCTCCTGTGACCAAAGCGACTTTACCGTGCAGCGAGAATAGTGCTTGCTGTGAACTCATTATCATACGCCCTAAGCTAATTTACCTTGAATTACTAATTAAGATATCAGTCCTCATGTTATCATACAAGTAAAAAATAAAAAGATAATTTGCAGCTATGCGGGGGAACGATAGAGTGATTACTACTACATCATTTGTTTTCCAGCTAATAAATATAATGATAAACAGTTACTTAATATAAAGCACTGAAATTATTACAAGGATATAAATATAAGACAGCGAGTTGCTTAGTGTTAGCCAATGCTCCCATTAAGGATAAAGAACAGCACTGATTATTCGCCCAATAAGCTAAAGTAAGCTAAAACATCCGGCTTTGGTTACTTATTAAACGTTGACATCTATTCGTTACTTATATGTAATCATACAAGATGACAATAACCTGTACCCACCAAGTTCAACTTAACACTAATGTGCTAAGTTGAGCCCGTTTATACCAATTGAATTAATTAGTTGATCAATTATGGCGCAGGAAAAACACGCAGAAACACAGGTTTTATGCTCTTAGCAAAACCTAAGTACCTACATCCATGTAGGCAGGCGTTATTTTTAAGTAACTAGTTGTTCTAATTCCAAAAATAATAACGCAGTTAATGTGTGTTTTAACCAGCCAGAATGAGCAAGTATTTATTGAAATTGGTGTTAGATAGCCATGGCGACAGGAATAAACAACAGGTAAGCAAGACATGCATAATAAGCCAAGTAAATTCACCTACCTTCTGGCTGCAATGGCAGCCACCACACTGCTAGGTTGTTCGCCACAGCCAAAACTAACCACCACTGATAAGGGTGTGACCAGCACAACAGCACCAGCTAAGTCGAGTATTTCATTTTCAGTTGCTAACCCAACAAAGCAAAATCGCAGTGAAGAGCTAATCACCCTAGCTAAAGCGCAATTATTAACGTTAGCGACAGAGGTCAACCTAAACGCGGCAACCCTGTATCAAGGTGAGCAAGAAGTTGCTAGCCAAGCAATTGATAATGATGGTGATGGACAAGCAGATGCCCTGCTCTTTACCAGTCAGTTTGACGCCGAGCAAAATAAAACCTTTACCTTAAGTTATCAAACTACAGGCCAAGTGACACACCAATACCCGTCGCGCGCACATGCTGAATTATCGGTTAATCAAGGTGGTATTCGCGGCGCCGATGGCAAGTTGCAAGGTGGTGAATTTGTCCCTGTTAAGTTTCAACAGATCCCAGAAGATCATATCCCCGGTGACTTTCAATTCCGTTATGAAGGGCCGGGCTGGGAGTCTGATAAAATTGCCTATCGCCTCTACTTTGACGAGCGAAACGTTAACGATATTTTCGGCAAAAGAGTGCCTGATATAGTCTTGCCGGAAGTGGGTCATATCGGCGTTAGCTATCACGAACCAGCGCCGTGGGGCATGGATATCTTAAAGGTTGGCCCATCGTTAGGTATCGGCGGTTTAGGTATGTTGGTGGATGGCAAGTTAAGCCGGGTTGCCACCGCCAGCGATATGAGTGTTAACATTATTGAGCAAGGGCCGATCCGTGCTCATTTACAGATAAAGCATACTGACTGGGCTATTGCCGAGCAAAAATTTCAGTTAACTAGCGATCTAACCCTAAGCGCAGGCTCACGATTAACTCACAACCAATTAACCATAGACGGCTCACCAGATAATTTAGTGACAGGTATTGTTAAACACCAACCGAGTGAATTAATCACCTCTGACACTAGTCAAGGAGACTGGGCTTACATAGCAACCTTTGGCAAACAAAGTTATGTCGGTGATGAAATGGGTATGGCGATTTTCTATAAAAAGTCGACATTGCTTGAAGTCAGCGAAGATAGCCATAACCACTTAGTGGTGATGAAGCCCACACAAGGTAAGCTGGACTACTACTTTGCTGGTACTTGGGCGCAAGATGTCGACGGTATTGCCACTAAACAAGGCTTTGTTGACTATTTAGAGCAAACCTTAGCGGCACTAAATCAACCGCTTGCCATTAATTTATAGGCGCGCCTATGACTAAAGTAAACATATGGCTGCTGGCACTAGCTCTGGCAGTCTCTAGCTACTCACAGGCAGCTACACAGAAGCCCAATATTGTCATTATTTATGCCGATGACTTGGGGGTTGGCGATGTGAGCGCTTATCAAATGGGTAAGCTACAAACCCCTAATATCGATGATATCGCCAAGCAAGGGCTGAAATTCAATCAAGGCTATGCCACTGCCGCAACTTGTACTCCTAGTCGCTATTCTTTGCTGACTGGCCAATACCCGTGGCGCAAAAACGCTAAGATCTTACCCGGTGATGCGCCATTGCTAATTGACCCGGCACAAGAGACGCTCCCCAAAATGCTTAAGCGTGCTGGCTATCGCACCGGTATTGTTGGTAAATGGCATTTAGGCCTTGGCCATGGTCAGGTTGATTGGAACCAAACTATAGCGCTTGGACCAAACCAAGTGGGTTTTGATTACTCTTATATAATGGCGGCGACGAATGATAGAGTGCCAAATGTCTATTTAGAAAATGGCGCGGTTATTGGCCTTGAGCCAGACGATCCTTTATATGTTAGCTACCAAAAGAATTTTGCTAACCAGCCAACCGGTCTCGACAACCCAGAGTTGATGACCAAGATGAAGTTTAGCAATGGTCACTTCCACAGTATTAACAATGGCATACCACGTATTGGCTATCAAACAGGTGGTAAAAAGGCACAGTGGCGTGATGAAGATATGTCAGATCTGTTCTTGGCAAAAGCAACAGAGTTTATCGATGCCCAAGTCGCACCAACTGTGACCCCAAAAAAACAAGAGCAAGTCCAACCATTTTTTCTATTCTACAGCTTACATCAGCCTCATGTTCCACGCGTGCCGCATCAGCGATTTGCCGGCAGCTCAGGGCTAGGGCCAAGGGGTGATGCAATTTTAGAAGCAGATTGGGCAGTTGGTCAGCTAATCAAGCACTTAGCTCAACAAGGCTTAGCACGCAATACACTGATAATTTTCTCATCTGATAACGGCCCAGTTCTAGATGATGGTTATCAAGATCGGGCATTTAGCAAAAACGGCGAGCATACTCCTTGGGGTATCTACCGTGGTGGCAAATATAGCTTATTTGATGCTGGCGCGCATGTGCCACTGCTTGCCAGCTGGCCGGGGACAATCGAAGCCAATAGCGAATCAGAGCAGCTATTTTCTCAGCTCGATTTGTTAGCGTCTTTATCAGCTCTTACTCAGCAGCCAGTTAGCAATAACGATACGCTCGATAGCGAAAACCACCTATCAACGCTGTTAGGTAAGTCAGCTAAGGGGAGAAAAGCGTTAGTTGTGCAAGCATTGGGCGGGCGAACTGCCTATCGCGAGCAAAACTGGTTATTTATTCCTGCCTATTGGGGTGATGAGAAACTGGCAAAAGAAGATATCGAAACCGGTGCCTGTTCTTGCTATCAGCTTTATGATCTAGCTAATGACCCCGGACAACAAACCAATTTAGCGGATAAATACCCAGAAAAAACAAAGGCGATGAAAGCTGCCTATATGCGAATTATGGCAACCGCCGACTAATCCAACCAGCTAATTATTCACAGAGAATCTGTAACAAATACCTACAAAAAGGGGCGTAAAACACGCCCTTTTTAGCACAGAAAATTCCGCTAGCAGCGCTAAGGTATGCTAAGGATTATACGGCCACTCTACTGCGCGCACTTCACCTGTTTGCATGTTGTATTGAATCACCGGCAAGCGAGAACCGTCTTGACCACTAAATCCACCACTTAGAAATCCGCCAGTGTAGACAAAATGACAAAATACATCAGTGGTTTCATTTAATAGTGCTAGCTGACCAGCATTGCTCGACCATTGTGCATTATTACTGTTAACACTAGAAGACCACCCGTGATTAGCGGTAATAAAACTCGGTATTGGTTGATCGTCAATCACATCTTGCCAAATAATCCGACAATCACCTTCGAACGCTGATGTAATATCATTACCACCGGCAGGAAAGCCAGTCGTAGAAGGTACGCTAGTAACACCAGCAAAAGCTTGATCAGGTTGTCCTTTCGCCTGCCAACTTAGGTGGTAAAGGTTAACTCCTGAACGAAATGCGCCCACAAAACCATTGAACACAGCGCGCTCTGCATCTTGATTCAAATTGATAAAGCGAGGTAAGGCTACCGCGGCTAAGATACCAAGAATAACAATAACGACCACTAATTCAATTAATGTAAAACCCTGATTTTTCTTTTGCACTGCCATGACTAAATTTTGGTTAGATTACGACTAATATTGGCTGCAATTATCAAAGTTATATCTGTTGATGTAAAGTAAAATAATTGTTAAACACCATATAAATCATACGTTTTAGCGCCACCTTTGAAAGTACATTAGTCACATTCCTCAATCAACCACTTAACTAAGTATTTAATCTTGTCCATCAAGTTACTTGTGACAAAACTCTCGGCATATCACAATAAATAAAATGCATCTTAAGGTGATAAAAAGCGCAATAAAAAACCAGCCTGTTGGCTGGTTCTTAGTTGCGTCAGTTTTCTGCTGCTTTACTAAAGTTTATCGCGATATCAAAGCTAGCGATTTAGAAGTGGAAAGTAACTGATGCACCCCAGTATCGCTGTGAATCCTTACCGATAACACCTCGTAAGCCACCACCCACTTGATTAGAGCGCGTAACTAATCGAGTGTAGTACTCTTCATCCGTTAAGTTCTTAACGAATAGATTAACGTTGTAATCGTACTCGCCAATTGTTCCTTCGGTACCCACATAAAGGTCTAGTAGGCCAAATGATGGATGAATAGTGTCTGGGTTATGATCGAAACGGTATTGAATTTCATCCTTCCAACGATAACCTAGACGAACATGTGACTCCTGCCCCATAAAGTCAAAGTCATAGCGAGCATCAATACGGAACTGATGTTCTGGTGCTTGAGCTAATTCACGACCTTCGAGAATCAATACTTCTAGAGCGCCGTCATTCACAAACATACATTCGTCTGTACCCTTTAGCCCAGCAGGACAGTTCTGGAAGAAACCATCAAATTCATCATACGTCGCATCAATAAATGCATAAGTACCATCTAGGGTGATGTTTTCAGATAAAATCGCTTTCCACTCAACTTCTAAACCTTGAGATATCACCTTACCCGCATTAACGAATAGTGGGCGACCAACTGTACCATCTTCTGCTTCTTCATCTTCATCTTCAACGCGCACGCGCTCTTGGAAGTCCTCGTATTCAGTGCGGAACACAGTAACATTCAAGCGTAAATCATTGTCAAACCAATCTGAGCGCATCCCTAGTTCAACCGACTTTGACTTTTCAGGTTTAACTGGGTTTAGTTCACCATTAGCAATATCTGCTGGAGCATTTGAGATCGCATTATACCAACCGACACCTTTGTAACCTGTGCCGTATGAGCCGTAAAACATTAGATCTTTATTTACGCGATATTGCGCACCTAAGCGGTAAATAAATTCAGTATCATTGCTGTCAGCTTCATGAGTAAAGCCCAGTGCTTCTTGATCTGCAGCATTCAACGTTCGGCCATTTAATTGCTTTAATAAAGCACGAGTCGCGTTACGACCACCTTCATAATAAAGCTCCGAATCTTCATCTAAGTAGCGAGCACCAACAAAAGCGGTTAACGCTTCAGAAAGGTGGAAATCAAACTGACCAAATATCGCCTTATTGGTTGATTCCACGGTAGTACGATATTGAGCAATTTGGTTGTAAAGCCCGCCACCTGTGGCGATACCACCGGTTTCTTGCCAACCATTGCGACACGCTAGCAAGTTGCCATCAACATCAAAGTCGGTTGGGTTGCCGTCATTGGCTTCATTACCTGGTTCCCAGTTTTCCAAACTCCAGAAAGTATCGCGTGCGGTTTGGTTACAGAACGCTTCCTTGGCCTCACGAGATTGATCAACGTTTTGATAAAATAGACCTGCAACAAACGATACTTTCTCATTGTCTGCCGAAATTCTTAACTCATGTTGGCGTGATTGGAAGGCATTTTCACCACCGAAGTAGAATTCGGTATTATCTAACGTTGCACCACCAAATTCAGTATTGTTAAACAAACTCCAGTCGCGATAGTGACCAGTGTAAGTTAATAAATAATCACCAAGATCGTAGTTAGCTTCAACGGAGAAGCCTGTGTTTTCAATATCGCTAATTTGGTCATCGCTCATATAGGTGGCAAACTCACCCCAGCCAGTATTATTCTGAACAAAGTCGCGTATCGCTGGGTGGTTTAAGTGAGCATTAAATTGGCGTGTTGGGTCGGTTTCAATAATGGTTGAGCCACAACAATTACTGCTACTCTCTTTGTATTCTGCACGCACAAGCAAGTCGAAAATATCACTTGGCTTATATAAGGCTTGTAATCGTGCACCTTGACTATCACGGGCGCCAATATCTTCTTGACCGGGTTTGAGGTTTTCCATAAAACCATCAGTGTCGCTGTAAAGTAGGTTTAAACGCAGCGCAACATCGTCAGTCACACCAAAGTTTGTCGTCAACTGTGTTTGCTTTAAGCTGTACTCGTCAGTAGCAAACTTTACCTTTCCGTAGTTTTCACCTAACTCTGGGCGCTTTGAAATGTAATGAACAATACCTGATGACGTATTCTTACCAAACAACGTACCTTGTGGGCCGCGCAGAACCTCCACTCGCTCAGTATCCATTAAGTCGCCATTGAGCGCAGAAGAGCGCGGCAATACTTCGCCATCAATCATCATAGTCGTACTTGGTTCAATGCCCATATTGTTTTGGCTTGAACCAACACCGCGAATACTAATCGATGTAGTACGCGTTTCAGCACCTTGGTCTAACGTAATACCAGGCGCGAGCGAAACAATATCCGCAAACGTCGTTAATTCAGAATTGGCAATGAAATCGCCACTAATCGCAGAAACAGATACCGGAACGTCTTGAATGTTTTGAACGCGTTTTTGTGCGGTAACTTCAATAACTTCAATTTCTTTGTCGTCCTCAGCAAACGCAGTAAGCGACACGCTGGCGACAGCAGCACCTAATAGATGGGTAGCAATAGCTTTGCTGATCAGTGATCTTTGGTAATTCATACTTATCCCCTACTTATTATTTTTTCATTAACTTGGTTGGATACGCCAGTTAACGATAAAGCTCGTTTGTTTTAATGTTGTTTACAGCTTATATGATAACAATACTACCAGACCAGAATATAAGCAAATGCTTTTTTGATTATTTTTCGCCCAAAACAAAATAAATAAAAATCAAATAGATACATAAATAATGCGATTGGATTGAATTGGAAGATAAAAAAAGCCCAGCAATATTATTACTGGGCAACTTGGAAGGGGCACTCTGCTGGTGCCTACTATTCAGGAGCTAGTTTGGTATTTATCGGATGTTTAATAATGGAGACATATTTTGGCCGTAGCTAAGTTGGCTAATTTGCCAACTTATAAAGTTCGACACCCGTTAACAGAAAACCACCAACACCATATATTTGTGTGTCATCTGCAGAAACAGTATCTGGTGCATGACCAATCTGCTGTACCCAGCCTAATTTGCCATCTGGCTGTACTGCGTTAACTAAGCCTGACCACGCCTTTTGCACTGTCGGCAAGTAAGTTTGCTTATCCAGCAATCCCTGATTAATGCCTGACGCGTACGCATAAGCAATTAATGCCGTGCCACTGGTTTCTTTATATGGCTGTGACTCAGGTGCTAACACCGAAGGTCGCCATAAGCCATCGTCTTGCTGAGCGGTAACTAAGCGTGCCATGACTTTTTTGAAAATATCTTCATAGTCAGCTCGTTGTGGATGTTCTGCTGGAACATTTTCTAAAATGCGCGCTAAGCCAGCAACGACCCAACCAACACCGCGAGCCCAGATAATTTTTTCACCATTGGCTTCGCGGCGTTCAAAGAAACGGGTATCACGGAAAAATAGATGATCTTCTTTATCCCACAGTAAATTTGCCGTTTCCCAGAATTCTTTGTTAGCAAAGTCAAAGTATTTTTGCTCACCCGTTACTTTTGCTAGGTGCATCCATACTGGCGGACCCATAAACAGCGCATCGGCCCAGCACCAGCGGCTCTTACAAGGTACGATACTAAACTGTCGACCTTCAAATTCATCGAATGGTGATTCGTTGTTGTCTTGATCTGCCTTCGGGTCAACTTTAATTTTCTTAAAATACAGATCTGTGGTCGACGGTGACAATAAAATAATGTCGAAAATGGTTTTCAGTGGTTCAAGTACACTAGGGTCTTGGTATTGATCGTATAAGTCGAGATACAACTGACCAATCGCATAGTCATCGGCGTTGTAAATACGGGGGGCAAATAGGTATTGGTTGCGTTTAGCGATATCAGCCAGCTGCTTGAAATAGCTTTCATCACCTTGCTCTGCCGCTAATTTTGCCCACTTGGCCATACCCACATGAAACGATGCGTACACCCAACCTTGTGGGTGACTATCCGCCTGATCGGCCGACATAAAAGCGCCTTCCTCATAACCTTCAAACAGATTAGTTTGCTTATTAAACTTACTCATCTGCCAGTCAGAGACATACTTCATGGTTTGGTAAACGGCTTGTTTGCTTAGCTCATCCGATACTTGGCTAGCCGCCTGACTGCTAGCTTGCACTGTCTTAGGCTGCTCGCTACAAGCGCTGAACGCTAGTACTGCGGCACTAATAGCCCCTAAATAAAGTCCGGAAAGTTTTTTCTTATTTATCAGCGTCATTGCAGCTATTCCTGTAAATACACTTTATCTTTGCTTGAGCTTAGTGAATCACTCACCAGCTAGTTATATGTTTTCATATAACCATACATTAAAGAGAACCACAAGAATAAAACTGTCGAAAAGTTAAATAACTTTTGCTGAAAAAGCAGACACAAACGCAACTAAGCTAGCAAGAGTAAGTATTGCTTGCAAATACCATTCTTAGTTGTATGATATCTTACAATTAGATTGATAAGATCATAATCAACGCACTATCACTATATTGCTGACATTAATTGCTGACATTAATTGCTGGCTAGGAATAGCTAGATAAGGAAGAATAAATGACATTACCCGCCCCCACCAAATTGTTTATCTCCGCCATTGTCCTGCTATTAACGGCAACCAGCCAGCAAATTCAAGCCGAGCAAGCAATTAAATTACTCTCGTTTGAACAAGCCATTGACCCGCAGCAAATTAATGCTACCAATAGTCAGTTATCGATTAGTGATCAACAAGCTAAATTCGGCCAACACTCGCTAAAGTGGCAATTTAATGCCAATAGTGAATTAAGCCTTTATAAGCCTATCGGCTTTAAGCGTTTTCAGCCAAACGCTAAAAAGCAGGCACGCCATACCTTTATGACCTGGCTTTACAATGAAACGCCAATAAAAGATAAGCTGACTTTTCAATTTGCTAAAAACCAGCAGGTGGCGGCAAGTTTTGAGGTTAACTTAGATTTTCAAGGCTGGCGCGCCATCGCAGTCCCGTTTGAAACAGATATGCAAGGTCAACCACATGAGGGGATGAACCAGTTAACCATTAAAGCGCCAGCGACTATCGCTGCTAACGCAACAGGCACTTTATACTTGGATTTAATGGCGCTAAGCATTCCTGTTGACCCACGCTGGCCAACACCAGATTTTCAAGTACCGCACGTCAACAAGCCGATCATGGCAAGAGCCAACGCCCATTGGGGCGCACTACTCAGTTATGACGCATGGCAGCAACAGTTTGAGCAACAGCCACATGCTTCGCCATCTTCAGCTGAGCTAGCGGCAATTGCCCAAATTACCACGCGTATTGATCAAGATATTCTTAACAGCTTTAACAGTTCACTCAACAAGAACGGCAAAGTGAAAGAGCGCGCTAAACACAAAACTCGTAAAGCGCTGAGAAGCCAACAACTAAACTTAGTTTCAGGCAAGTACGCAGAAAATACTCTCAATCGAGGCGAAGAACGCTACTTCACCGACAGTGGTCAATTAAAGCCAATACAAATGGGGCGTCAATTAGAGGTTTACAAAAAAGCGGCGGTAAATAAGCAACAGTGGCAATCACTAAATAAAGAAACGGTAAAATTTAGACAAGTCGCTAGGCATCTCCTTCAACTCGCTAGAGCGTATCGACTAACTAAACCTGCACATATGAAAGCGAAAGTAAAAAAACAATTTACGAGTCTGGTTGCTCATATGTATCAGCAAGGTTATGTGCGCGGCAGTGCGGTCGGTATAATGCACCACCAGGGCTACTCAATGCGTGAATGGTCAAAGGCGCTGTTTCTTGGCCGTGAAATGCTTACCCCTGAACTTTTAAAAGACAGCCAGCAAGCCATTGCTTGGCTAACTGGCCTAGGCCGAATCTTCCGCCCTGAGCAAGAAAACAATGGCTTTAATGTCGATGTCATGAATACCTTTTTACCCGGTATGTTAATGTCAATCGTAATGCAAAGTAAGCAAGAGTTGAAGGTTGCTTATTTACGCGCGCTATCGCAATGGATGTCCTACTCTATGCTGGCAATAAAAGGGCTCAGTGGCGGCATTCAGCCAGATGGTTCTTTTTACCATCACGCCCAGCATTATGTCGCTTATGGCAATGGTGGTCTCAATGGCCTAACCCCAGTGGTGTACTACCTTAGCCATACACCATTTGCACTGTCAGATGATGCCTACCTGAGGTTGCGCCACGGTGTGATGATGACACGCATTTTCTCTAATGGTTTAAAGGCGCCGATAAGTTTAGCTGGACGGCACCCTGAAAAATACGAAGAGATCACACTTGCACCCTTTAAATACCTTAGCTTAATGGGTGATAAAAAAGTTGCCAGTGCTTACCTACGCTTAGCTAATATCGATACCGATAAGCTGAAAAACAAAGCGATTTCAATAACCCCAGAAGCAACACCCAATGGCGCTTGGGTCGTGAACTACTCTAGTTTAGCCATACAACGACGTAACGACTGGCTCGCCACCGCTCGTGGCTTTAGCCGCTACTTGGTAGGTAATGAAAGCTATGCCGACGCTAACCATTTTGGCCGCTATATGAATTATGGTCATGTCGAAATTCTGCCATCAGCAGCTCAAGACGGCGGTTATCAAGAAGCTGGCTGGGACTGGAACCGCTGGCCAGGAACCACTACAGTGCACTTACCGTTAGATTTACTGGCTGCAAATATTTATCAAGTGGATCAATATTCGGGTGTTGAAGAGATGTTATTGTCAACGCAAAGCTATTCGGGGGCGAATCAGCTTGATCAACAAAATGCCATGTTCGCCATGAAGTTAGAGGGACATGCGAAATACAACGATGATTTAACCGCGAATAAATCCGTCTTTTTCTTTGATAATCGCATGGTGGCGCTAGGCTCCAATATCAGTAACTCCAATCGCCATTATCCAACGGAAACCACCCTATTCCAACAAAGTATCAGTGAAGATCAACCAAGCTTTATTGGCACACAGGCTATCACTGGTAACAATACTAACAAGCGCACACAGCTCAATGCCGATAGCTTCTATCTAGACACTTTAAACAACGCTTACTTTATTCCGAAAGGCCAAGCCGTATTGTTTGCTCGCCAGCATCAGCAATCACTGGAAAATGAGCGCAAACAACCAACCGAAGGGGACTTTGCCAGCCTAGTGTTAAGCCACGGTAAAGCGCCACAAAATGCCAGTTATCAGTACGCCGTATTAATTGACAGTACGCCAACAGAGGCACAAAGCTTTCATCAGCAGCTAGGCAGTAAAACACCACCATATCAGGTGTTACAGCAAGATAAACATGCTCATATTGTTCATGATAAGGCTACCGATATTACTGGCTATGCGTTATTTAGCAGCAACCAACAATTGGCAGATAGCTTAATTGCCGCCAACGACACCCCGATTATGGTAATGGCACAAGTCAAGACATCAGCTGCTTCGCCAGCTAAACAGAGCGAGCAGGCCTCGGTGCTAAAACTCGCGGTTACCGATCCCGACTTAAACTTGTACCAAGGAATTGATGTCAATCAAGTGGGAGCTGATGGCAAGCAAAAAGAAGTCAGTATTTATTCCACCAAGTGGCGACATAACCAGCCACAAGCCAAAACCATCCAACTGACCCTAAATGGGCTATGGCAAGGCCAGGGTGAAGATTACCAAGTGCTTAGCCATCACAATAATCAAACGGTACTGGCGGTTACCTCGATTGCGGCTACGCCAGTGCAAATTCAGCTTACACAAATTTAGCAAAGACAGAGAAGGTAAGGTGATGGTTTCCAGACGGCAGTTTTTACAGTTAACCGGATTATCACCGCTACTTGCCACCGCAAGTTGCAGTAAGCCCGTACCAGAGCAAACTGTCGCTGAAGCAACAGCGGCTCGAGCCAGTCGTAAACCCAATGTATTGTTTATTTGTATTGATGATCTTAATGATTGGATTGGCAGCTTACGGGGTCATCCGCAAGCGAAAACACCGAATATCGATCGCTTAATGAGTTCCGGTGTTAACTTTACCAACGCCCACTGCTCTGCACCAATTTGCTCGGCCTCGCGCAATTCACTGCTCACCGGTTTAAAACCCAGTACCACTGGCTGGTATACCAATGCCAAATTTGAGCATTCAGTCGATGATATTTTAAAAGATATTCCCACCTTGCCTGAGCACTTTAAAAATAATGGCTATAAAACCATGGCAGGCGGTAAAATATTTCATACGGGGGTTTCAGATTACCGTCACCACCAATGGCATGAAACCTTACCTGAATATGTGATCACCAATGAGTATTTGTTAGGCCGCGGCTATGGATATGGCCGCTATGGCGACAAAGATCACAAATATTACCCCTTCCCTAAAGATGGTGGCCAAATTGTCCAAGCCTTAGGGCCAGATACCCGTGGCAAATCACTGTGCTGGGGCGCGTTAGATCGCAAAGACATTCCCCATAACGGCGTGATGCCCGATGAATATATTACCAATTGGGCAGTTAAGCAGTTGCAGCAAACGCACGATCAGCCGTTTTTCCTCGCAGCAGGTTTTATTCGGCCGCACTCGCCCTTTACCGCGCCAAAAGAATATTTTGACTTGTTCCCATTAGAACAAGTGCAAATGCCAGAAATTATTGACGATGAAATGGCAGATATTCCGCTTTATGGCAAAGCCATGGCACTGGGCATTATCGATGGCGGTGATCATGCTGCAGTTACGCAAGTCAGTGATAGCTTTTGGCGCGAACTGGTTAGAGCAAACTTAGCCTGTATTGCCTTTGTTGATTATCAAGTGGGTAAGTTGTTAGATGCACTAGAAGCTGGGCCAAACAGCACGAATACCTTAGTGGTGCTGTGGTCAGATCATGGCCAAAACTTTGGTGAACACAGAAACTGGCGAAAAATGACTTTATGGCAAGAATCCACTCATGTGCCGTTTGTTATCCGCTTGCCCGGTCAAACACAAGGCAAAGTTTGTCAGCAAGCGGTTAGCCTATTAGATATTTACCCAACCTTAACTGCCCTGTGTCAGCTACCTGCAGTCGATGCCAATGAAGGCTTATCATTAGCCGACTTATGCATCAATCCGAGTTTGGAGCGGAAGCCGCCAGCAGTCAGCACTTGGGGCTATAAAAACCATGCGGTGATCACAGAGACATGGCGCTATATTCAATATCGCGATGGCAGCGAAGAGCTTTACCACAATATCGATGATCCTAATCAGCATTACAATTTAGCCAAAATGCCTGAATACCAAGCGGTTAAAAATACCCTGCAAATTTGGTTACCGAAGCACAACCAATTACCACCGGGGATGAGCGAGTTTACAGGCGACTTTTTAGAGCAACGAATTAATCAATGGCAGCAGGCAAATGGTGTGCCCGATTGGTTAAGTTGAAAGTAGTTAAGCTAAGAGTGGTTAAGTTGAGAGCGCTTAAGCTGAGTTCAGTTATCCAGCGCCATAATTGCCTAAACTAATAAGCTCAGTAACTTAAGTTCAAGCATAAGAAAAGAACAGACATAAAAAAACGATAGCTATTGCTATCGTTTTTTTATGCTTTGCAGACAACAATATTGGCACCTGTTAACCAGATGCCATCTTGCCATTAGAACTCGTAACGAGCACCCAAGTAATAAGTACGGCCACCGTAACCAAGCTGCTGGAAGCGCTCAGGCACACCTGAGTAATCCACATCAGGCTCACCCGTCACATTTAGCGCACGTATCGATAGGGTTAGGTTGTCGTTAACGTTGTAGCTAGACGAGATATCTAACTGACCACGCGAATCACGCTGCTGCACACCTAAGAAGCCGCCTAAGCTCGCAAGGAACGAGCTGCGATAGTTGTAAGCGGCACGAATCGCGAAATCATCCGTTTCATAGTAACCAATAAAGTTGTAAGTATTCTTCGACAAGTTAATTGGCGGTAAGTCTTCACCTGTGATTGGATCTTGCTCACCAGAATCAGCTTCTAAATAAGTTGTATTGAATACCACACCAAAGCCATTTTCAAAGTTATGGGTGACACCAAACTCAATACCTTTGTAGGTATTACCTTCAGGTGAGTTGTAGGTTTGGCTGATATCAAACGTATTGCCAGCGCTATCCATACATACACCAGAAGCTTCACTTAACGCGCCTGTCGCTAAGTCAAAAGTACTTGGACAAACCGAGCGTGTACCCACGGCATCAGTCACATCTTTATAGAAAACTGAGGTATAAACCGCATTACCATCGCCATAGTAGTACTCTAGCGTTGCATCAAAAGCATCGGCTAATTGTGGCTCTAAGTTAGGGTTACCTTCAACAATCGTATAGTCTGTGGTGCCTGCTGAAGGATCTTCAACTTGGCGTACCGTGCGGTTAAAGTTACTAGCCGCCAACTTCGGACGAATCAATACTTGCGAGGCACTAAAGCGCGTTACCCAATCATCGTTAATATCTAACGAGAACGAGAAACTTGGCAAGGTATTGTTGTAGTCACTATCAAAGTTTACGTCTTGATCACCTTGCACCACAGGTGCATTACTGGTTTGCTCGGTCCGAATATGGCGAACTCCAAGATTCGCTCTAAATGGCATTTCACCAATTTCACCTTCAAAATTCGCCATTGCATAAGCGGCATAGATATCACGTTCAGCAGAGAAGATATCACCTCTAAATTCCGTTTCCTGACGAGTCGCGCGCACTTCAGGTGTTAACACCATATCTAACAAACGCGGTAAATCGACAGTTAACCAATGTGCTGGCCAACCATTAGGGCGGTTACCCCCTAAGAAGTTAGTGGCGGCATTTTGTGACACTTCGGTAAAGTCAGGCATCACCTGTGCGACAAGCGCAGCGTCATGAGTTACCCGAGTACGAGTACGCTCACTTTTCTCATTGCGGTATTTGACACCAAATTCAACCGAACTCAAGATGCCGTTGTCGAACATGCGATCAACATCAATTTGAAAGGCATTTTCTTCCAGCTCAGTACCTTTTGGCTGGTTTGCCCCCAATGAAATTGAGTTAACTGCGTCAGGGCGGGCATTGGCTGACCAAGTATTCGGGTCGTTCACCGCCTGCGAAGAAACAAAGCTTAAATCATTAGTATCGCCCGCACCCGATGAAGTCATATCAGCCGCTAAGTGATCAACATTGAAATTAAAGATAAAGAACTGGTTATTCTGGAAAGATTCACCTTTAGAAGTATGCAAGGCACTGCTCACCGTCCATGTACCGTCAGTCCATTCCATATCTGCGGTATAGGCGTAGGTTTTCATATCGTCGGTACGATAAACCGGTAGGTTCCAAAGTTGTACATTGTCAGCTTCAGTGGCAAAGATAGTATCTTTAGCGCCATCAACACTGGTTGGTTCAATCTTAGAATCAACAATGTTGTCGCCGGTATTAAAGTCTGGGCGTAAGTTGGCAATTGAATTCACACCAACGTTTTCTGCTTTAATGCCCTTAAGGCCAAGGGTAAGCTGATCATTCACTTTATAATCAAGCGCTAAGTTAAAGGTTAAACCATCCGCTTCGTAGCGCTCAATACGCGAACGTGTTTTACTCAAGCGCACTGCATTGTCTTCGCCATCACCGTTGGTATCAACCAAGCGTGGGCTTTGGATCCAAATCGCATCAAAGCGCGTGTTAACGTCTTCGGAAACGACATTGAACAAGACACCTAGCTTGTCATCGAGAAACTTGTCCGCGAATGTCGCGCTTAACCGCGGATCCACTTCTTTGTCTAAATCGCCATAAATACCATCAACAGAGATAATTGCGCGGCGCTCATCAAAATCTAATGCTGACGCGGTTTCAATATTCACCACACCAGCTAAACCACCTTCATCTAAATCAGCTGTTGGCGATTTATAAACATTGATACTTGATGCCACTTCCGATTCGACAAAGCCAAAATTAAAGCCGTCAAAGCCCGCCGCCGCGAAAGTTTGGCCATTAACAGTAGTACGCGCTAAACGCGGGTCTAAACCACGTACCGCGATTTGACCACCACGACCTTGCGAGCGGGTAATTTGCACACCGGGAATACGCTGAATCGCTTCGGCAATATTATCATTCGGTAATTTACCGATATCATCAGCCGAAATACCATCAACAATCTTAATGTCGGCACGCTTAACATTGAGTGCGTTAATGATTGAACTGCGAATCCCTCTAACCTCAATCACTTCCGTTTCCTCCGCGCTTTGGCCAGACTCTTGGGCAAACACAGGCACACTAGCAAAAGCGCTTAGTATTGATGCTGCCAATAAGTTCTTTTTATATTCCATACCCTACCTTTATTATTGTTATATGTGCTTGCCACATTACAACTAATCCATTGATAACAAATGAAGTTATAATAGCTAACGCAAATCAAGTTGTATGATAACAATATCACCAGAACAAAAAACAAGCAATTTTTAATTCACACTAAGGTGCGGCTAAAGTAGATGGCACAAAATAAGTAAATTTTTTTATATATTTATAAGAAATTCACAACAACCACTAAATAACTGGTTTTAAAATAATTTATAAGATATTCACATGTTCATTTCGAGCATCCAGTATCTGAATGAAGCGTCGCAAGTTTGATCATTCCTTAATCCTAGTATAACTTGTGATCTAATCAGTTATCTTATAACTGGTACTAAGGAGCAGTAAACAACAGGAACACCACACATATAACGACAACTAAGAGTTAGCCATGAAAAGAATTCAAAGAACAAAAGTGGCAACAGTGATCTCACTGCTACTGCTAACCCCATCCATCAGTTATGCCGACATTATTGCCAATGAAGTAGTGCAACTGCCGCTAGATGAAAATACGGGCTTACAAGCGACTGACACGAGTGGCAATAGTAATGATGCCACACTGCAAGGTAACGCAACTTGGTTTGCGGGAAAAAATGGTAGTGCACTATTATTCGATGGTGACGATAGTCATGCAGATCTAGCCAATGACCCTAATGGCCAACTATACAATTTACACAAACAAGATCATTCGATTGCCGCTTGGGTTAAGCCAACCGCTACCCTCGCTCATCGCAGTGGTATTATTACCCGTTGGGGCGTGCATCAAGGGTTATTTTACAACGCTGATCAAACCTTCACCTTTAAACATAGAATTGGTAGTAAGACGCTAAATTTAAATTCTAGCCAAGCTTATCCGGCAGGTGAGTTCTACCATATCCTAGTCACAATTGACGGTACCAATGGCGAGTTAACGCTATACATTAACGGCCAAGAAGACAGCAAGTTAACTTACGCACCAGCTCAATCAACACAGAACTTTTTCCGACCATGGCGTTTAGGCGTAAAAGATCCCAACGCCAGCAGTCCAGCCGCACGTGAAAACTTTGCTGGCTTAATAGATGAAGTTTATTTTTACGATGACGTACTAAGCTCGACAGAAGCCAATGAATTATGGCGACAATTGGGCGAGTTAAAGCCCCTAGTCTACTTAAAGCTCAATGACAATACAGGTTTAACCGCGACAGATAGTTCAGGCAATGACAACCACGCCGACTTATATGATGCCACATGGGTGTCAGGACGTAACGATGCTGGAATCAGTTTTGACGGTGTTAATAGCTATGTTGATATCAATAATGTTGATAACTCAGCGCTTGACCTACTCCATGAAGACAACTACACGATCTCAGCTTGGGTACAGCCAACTGCAGCTTTGGGACACCGCAGCGGTGTGATCACCCGCTGGGGAGTTCACCAAGGACTATTCTACAACGCAGATAAAACCTTCAACTTTAAGCATCGAACCGCGACGGGAACAAAACAAGTCACCACAATTGAAAGTTTTGAGCCTGGGCAGTTCTACCACATTACCGTTGCGGTTAATGGTAATGAAGGAAACTTAAGCATCTATGTCAACGGTCGTTTGGCAGGCACCCGCGACTATGAACCTGGCGATCATTCTACCCAAGGCTTTTTCCGACCATGGCGCTTAGGGGTTAAGAATATTGATGCCAGCACGCCAGCAGCGCGCGAGAACTTTGCTGGTGTACTTGACGAAGTACAGTTTTTCCAAGGCGCAGCATCAAGCACCGAAGCTCTTGGCCTCTGGCAAAAACAGCTAGAGTACTGCACCTTAGGCGATGAAGCCGGCACTGGCACGGGCAATTCAACAGCGCTGCTGAGCGATAATGACTTTGTTTCATTTGAGCAAAATGATGTGCCTTATGAATGGCAAATTAACAAAGGAAAATTGGCAATAAATTCTGAGCGCGCCAAGCATGGTAGCAATGCTCTGGAGTGGCATTGGGTTGCTGGTGACAGTATTGATGTTAGCGATATTCAAAACCAAGGTTTAGACCCTTACGCCATTGATCGCACTAACTTCTATCAATCCACTTTCCGCCTTTGGCTATACAATGAAACACCACTTGAAAACGATACGATGCGCATCGAATTTTATGATGCGAATGACGAGCTACAATACTTTTATCCAATCAATTTAAACTTCACTGGCTGGCGTCCAGCAAGCGTAAAATATCGTACTGATATGTCAGGCAACAAAAATAGCCAAGATCTGACCACCATGAAGATCAAGGCACCTGCATCAACTTGTCGCGGTAAATTACTTATCGATTTAGTCGATTTCACTGCCCCTAAAACCTTAATTCAAGGGGGCGACTATCAAGTACCAATGGCAACAACAGGGTACAGAAATCATTGGACCGATATGCTGGTGTATGAAACTTATCCGAAAGGGCCTAGCGTCACCGCCAGCGATGCTCAAATTGCAGAATCAGTGCAAATGAAAGCCACCTACCGCGAGAAAGCGCTAGAGTCTGAACGTAGTCGAACATCCGGTATTACCTCGTTAGCCGATGCAATTGCTAAGTATGACGAGCTTGGCATTGTTGTTGATGGCGACAAAGTCACTGCACAAGTACCTTTATTTGGGCCTCGCCATATCCACAAAGACTTTGGTATAAAAAGTGACGTGGTCGACAGCTACATCATGGTATTTGCTCGAGAATATCTAGATAACAACGACGAGCTCAGCAAAGAGTACTTCCTCAACCTTGTTCGCTATATGTTAGATCAAGGTTTCGCGGCAGGCTCTATGCTCGAAAACATGAGCCATATTGGTTACCACGCGCGCGGTATTAACAATGCTATTTTACTAATGGAAACACCGCTAAAAGAAGCTGGTTTGTGGCAGCAAGCTTTTGATGCGGTTGCTTGGTATAACACCTTAGAGCAAATATGGCAGCCAGTGTCCGATAACGACAGCAACGTTGACCATGCGCGTACGCGCGTCGGCTTTATTCTGGGAGTTATCTTACATATTGATGATCCAGATAAACGTATCCAGTACCTCAACGGCTATAAACAGCACCTAGAAACTTGGTTAACCTATTACAGTCGCGGTCAGAACGGCTTTAAACCAGATTATTCAGGCTTCCATCACAATACGCATTACCCCGGCTATGTCTATGGCGCTATTAATTCAATCACCAAGGCGGTCGATAATATTGCCAGTTCTAGCTTTGCAATCAGCCAAGATAAGCTCGATTTTCTGATAAAAGTGGTAAAAAGTTACAATGTTCAGCATGCCAATCGAGACATGCCGATTTCATTATCCGGACGTAACCCATTTTCTGTGCCATCACTAGCAGGTAGCTTACTTAACTTAGCCAATACCACCGGTGACACAAGCTTTTATCAAACTTACAATCGCTTATTCCTCGAAAATGAAACTACACAAGATGCAGGTAAAGAGCCTAACCCTTGGGGGTTCTGGCAGTTCAACTACCGACCTATGGGGGTTTATCGCGATGAAAACTGGGTAGCCAACTTTAAAGGCTTAAGCAAGTACTTTTGGGGTAGCGAAATTTATAAAGATGCCAACCGTTTTGGTCGTTATCAAAGTTACGGCAGCATCATTCTGAACTACCAACTACCTGACGATGAACACAGTGGCACAGTCACCGTAAAAGGTTCAACTGGCTATACTGAGGCTGGCTGGGATTGGAATAAAATACCAGGGACAACGACTAAGCACTTAGCGTGGGCAGATCTCGTCGCCGCCAAAGACCGACAAGATGAGTGGAACGATAAAGCATTTGCGGGTGCATTGCGTTTTGGCCAACAAAATAATGCGTTATTGTATGTTGACCATGATATCGAAGGCCAGTGTGGCATATACGGCTTAGATTTCCAGCAACGTGCTGATTGGTCGCCAACTCACGATGGTAGCTTCACTTTTAAAAAATCAATGTTTGCCTGTGAAGGTATGATTATCGCGTTAGGCTCTGACATTAACAGTGATGACAGCCAAAACATCATTGCTACTAACCTATTCCAGCAAAGTTTGCTTGAAGCACCACAAAACTTAGTGGAAAACGGTGCGGATATCAGTGGCAATAACTACAGTAAAACACTGACAGCAGAGCGGAACTGGTTAATCGATATGTATGGCACAGGTTACTATGTGAAATATGGTGGCGACCTCGAAGTTAGAATTCAAAACCAAGGTTCACCTAGCCAAAAGTACAATGATATTAATAACCTAAGTTTTGGTGATTTTGCTTCTGCGTGGATTAATCACGGTGAAGCACCGCTCAATGGCAAATACGAATACGCTATTTTGCCAAATAGCAGCAAAATGGACATGTTCCGCTTTGCCATGGAAATGCAAATGCAGCTTTCATATCGCGTATTACAGCAAGACAGCGATGCGCATATCGTCAGCTTTGGACGCAGCACCAAAGAAGGTTACGTCATATTCAACCCAAGCAATAGCATCGCAGGTCGATATGTTGCGGGAAGTGATACCCCTGTGCTAGTAATGGCTGAGCAACAAGGTACACAAATGGCGCTCAGCTTGAGTAACCCAGATCACAACTTTACTGGTAAAGCTCCGCGCTGGGGCGATAATCAGCCAATGTCGGTTACGGTTACAGTGAAGGGGAAATGGTCACTTAACCAGCCAGTGGCTGAGGTCACCAGCTTCGGCGTTGTCGGCGACAATACTGAGTTCACCATTACGACAACTGATGGCAAAGCCTATGATCTAAGCCTTAGCCAAGTCGAGTAGTGTTGGCACTATACCCCAGAGCTTATTAAGCTTTTAATCAGGCTCAAAGTTAACGCCCGGTAATTTCGTTAGTACCGGGCGTTTTTTATTTATTTCTATCACCTGCATTCGCTCTTCGCAAAAACTTAGCTTATGTGTATAAAGCTGCCACGGTATATATAACATGTATGATTGATAACAGTTTTTGGTTGAGAGTAGGTTTGATTAACATTGATAGAAGTGTTAGATGCTGGCGACAGCTAGTATGCAGTTATGAAGCATTATGAATAGACATTTAGGTATGTCATTCTGCATTAATTAGGCCAATAATTAGTCCAGTAAACTAGTCCAGTAAATAGTTCCAGTAAATAACCCCAGCAAATAACCCAATACACCTGACAGCCACGACTTAAGCCTTGTTATTAAAGTATGCTGACTGCCCAGTGATACGCCTAATGAACATTAGCTCACTGTTTAAGTGAAACTACTTCTGCATATACCGAAAGTGCTTATCTAAAAGCTCTTGTTTAGGCGAAAGGCGTTGTTTCAAATAACACCAAAAGAAAAAGACATATCACCATAAGCGATATGCCTTTTAAGGGAGAACTGTTTTTGGGCGCACGTACAGCTATTGTTCAATAACAGTAGCAAGCAGTGCTATTAAATTTGCGTCTATTAAATTATTTCCCGCGCTTGATCGTTCTGAGCTATATTTGCGAGCGGTATTTTCGAACTAAAGCGCAGCTCAGCAAGCCACTCACTAATAGCCAAATAGTATGTGGCAGCGGTACACTGGCAACTTGGCTATCAAAGCTAATTTGCTGCAACCCAAAGAAACGATTAACGCCGCCACCGCCGTTAAAGAACTCAATTCGACTAATACCTGAAAATGCCGAGAGATCAAAGCTCGCTAAACTAGCCGTAAGATCGTTGCCGGTAGCAAGCTCAGCGAGGTTTTCATCAAAAATACGCCACGTCATTAGGTTAGCTTCCGGGCCAAAGCCGTTAAAATCAAACATCAAGTTATCGACTAAGCCATTAAAGTCGACTCGTAAAATCGAGTTAGTGGGAAACAGAAAAGGTTGTGACGAATTAAATAAATAACCACCGCCAAACGCGCTAAGCTTGATCGGGTCACCGGCGATGCCATCCCCGACTAGCGAAAAGTTGGTATCCCCCACCGTGGCGTAGTTGCCATCTGGCAGCGCATCAAAGTCAATAAGTGTGGCCTGCACCGATAGCGGTAGTGCCAAGCATATCCCTAGCCACCAAGATTTACTCACTATGTTTTTTATCATCATCGTTTCCTGCTTATCATGTTGTTACTATAGGTAGTTCTACTAGCTACTCTTTATTTTTATGACATCAGTTATCAGACAATAAGTCACCGATAAACGCTGGGTAACTGCATGACTAAACTACATAAAAGCGATAAATTAAATTTTTTATTAGTGTTGTGCCAACAAAGCCTCGCTGCCTTGAGGCAGCTTCATTTCCTCATCTTTATCGGTGACGCGATTCACTGGCCACTGCACATCCATACTTTCCAACTCTTGTTTTAAGCGACTCGCAAGTTGGGCAAGTTTAACCGGATAGCGCTGCGCTAAATTGTGCTGCTCGGTCAGATCGGTTGCTAAGTCATACAATAACCAAGTGCGGCTGTTATACAGATAAATGACTTTCCAATCGCCTAGACGCATTGCACTGTGTGGCTCGTAGCCGGGACCATGCGGCCCCCACACATGCGGGTAGTGGAAAACAACCGGACGCATCACTTGTTTATCGGTGGCTTGCCAAAATTGACGGGTGTCCATGCCATCTAACGGGTAGCCTTGGGGTAAATGTTGTTTTGCATCGGCAACCGCAACTAAGGTTGGGAATAAATCTTCAATCATTACTTGCTGATACGACATTTTATTAACCGCGATTGGCAGCGCTTGTTGCATCGCAGCTTGTTGATCTGGCTTGGCCCACGCAACAATATAAGGTACGCGAGTTCCTCCTTCATAAGCAGAGCCTTTTCCTGAATGTAGTGGCCAGTTATGACTATTAAGCTCAGTGCCACGTGGCGTGGTTTGGCGGCTATGACCAGATAAACCACCATTATCTGAGGTAAACACCACTAAGGTATTCTCAGCGATACCTAACGCCTCTAAATGCTGAAGCACGCCACCTACACTGTCATCCATACCTTCTACTAATGACGCATAATTCTCTTCCACTTCAGGAATATCAATATCGGTATCTTGGTAGGTTTTATTTTGATAATGCTTGACCAGACGCGGATGCGCTTCAATCGGTGTATGGACCGCGTAGTAGGCCATATTTAAAAAGAAAGGTTTGCCTGTTTGCTGCGCTTTAGTAATTTCTTGCTTAGCTTTCTCAGTTAGTACGTCAGTTAGATGCACCTTTTTTTGATGGTACTCTGCTAGACTCGGCACCCCTTGAGGCAAACCTTCAGCCCCTTCCATGCCATTGCCAAAATTCTTCTCGCCCCAATAGGAGGCAGGCGCCCCTGCGGCATGGCCGGCAATATTGACATCAAAGCCTAAATTTTTCGGCTCGGCCCCTTGAGTACCGTAAGCGCCAAAATGTGCTTTGCCGACATGAATCGTGTGATAACCCGCCTGTTGTAGTGTTTTCGCTAGCGTCACATCATTTGGCTGTAAGCCTTCGGTGCGCCAATCGCGAGGCGCAGCGTTTGGCCCCCAACTGCCGGAATGATCAATATCCGGTAATTTCGTCCAGTTACTGACATGGTGACGGGTCGGATTTTGCCCGGTCATTAGTGACACCCGACTAGGCGAGCACACCGCATGCGAATAGGCTTGGGTAAACTTCACCCCTTTTGCCGCCAGCGCTTCCATATTGGGTGTTCGAAAATGCTGGTTCGCTGGCGTTGGCTGGGCAGTAAAAGCCAATGACGTATCTTGCCAGCCCATATCATCCACCAAAAACAGCACAATATTAGGTTGCTCGCTTGACTGCGACTGTTGGCTATCTGATGTTGTTGCCAATGCTTGCGCTTGGCCAGTTAGCAAGCCAATGGCGAGGCTGGCGAATACAGCACCTAATCTGCTGACAGTGAAATGCTTAGCGTGAGTAACTCTATGTGTTTTTATCATTATTATCCCATTCCTAACGCTAGTAATGCTTATCCGCTGCTCATTGACTCAGTATTGTCAGTTAGCAACCAACTAGCCAATAATCGGCGTCGTATATAAAACCAAAGGTATGAATTCAGCTTATCATACAAGATGAAAAATAACAGTGCTAAAAACCAAAAGGGTTTACACTGAGCCACTAAGTTTTCAAGACCAAGCTTTCACTACCAAGTTTTCGCCAAAGCTAGCGCGAACACTAAAGATATCAGTAAGTAACTTAATCGGCTTTCACTAATTCAAGTCGAATACCGGCATCAATCAATGCTTGCTGATACGCTTGTGGTAACTTGCTATCGGTAATTAACACATCAATATCAGCAACATCACAAATAATATGTAGCCCTTGCTTACTAAACTTAGACGAGTCAGCAACCGCAATAATTTCCACATTGGCTTGACACATCACCCGATTTAAGTGGGCTTCTGGTTCAAAATGCGTGGTAATGCCAGTCGCGACATCAAAGCCATCAACCCCCAGAAATAACTTATTAAAGCGATAACTGCTTAAGCTGGCTTCCGCTTGACGACCATAAAACGACAGAGATTTCTTTCTAAGTTGCCCGCCCGTTACCATAACTTCTGACGACGGGTGCTTAGCTAACTCAGAGGCGATATTGAGGCCATTGGTCATCACCACTAAGTTTTCCTTGGCAAACAGTGCTTTGGCGACTTCTAAGGTGGTGGTACCGGAATCAATTATCAGGTTATCACCATGTTCAACAAACTGCGCAGCACGCTCCCCAATGGCCTCTTTAATGGCATGGTTTTGCTGTTTTTTCTCACCAATTGATAATTCTTGTGAGAGTGCTTTAGTGATCCGCTCACTGGCCACAGCACCACCGTGCGACCGCACCAACAGCCCTTTTTTATCTAAATAGTTAAGATCAGTGCGGATGGTGACGGTCGACACCGCAAATTGGGCAGCTAAGGCCGGTACTTCGACTCGGCCATCTGCTTGCAACAGGCTTAAAATACTTTGTCTACGCTCTAGAGTTGACATTACAGCTCTCAGATATTGCTAACTGGCGACGATTATACATGTTTTGCAATCGCTTTTGATTTTGACCAGCGCGCAATTTTATGACCATAAACCGCATACCAGAGGATCACCAGATAACAAGGTAACATGATCCAATACGAACTTTGTGAGTTACCACTCGACTCCACCAAAGCGCCATACACCATCGGCATAATAGCGCCACCCGAGATACTCATGATCAATAGCGCTGAACCTATGCTTGTCAGTTTACCCAAACCATCAAGCGCCATCGGCCAAATCGCTGGCCAAACTAGAGCATTGGCTAAGCCAAGTGCCGCAACATAAAGTACCACATTAGGCAGTGCCGTTATTCCCGTCCACGCCAATAAGCTGTTCCATACGCTATAGCTAGTTGTGTCGGCACTTAATAGTAAAGTCGTTAACACCAAACCAAGTAACGCGGAAGCCACCAAGGCATTTTCCTGCGAAATCACGCGCGGGATACAAATCATCCCCAGTACATAACCTAGCATCATAAAGGCCATGGTATAGGCAGTCAGTTGGCCAAAATTCGCCACGCCCATTTCTTTACCAAACAAGCCAATGGTGTCACCGGCAACCACTTCAACGCCGACATAGAAAAATAGCGCGAAGACGCCAAAAATCAGTTTTGGATGACCCAGAATCGCCCAACTATCCTGCGCTTCATCATCACTATCGCTTTCTGCTTCCAGTTCAGGTAACGGTGAAAACTTGATCAAGGCCGCCAAGGCTGACAAGACAATCGCCATAATGATGTACGGCATGACTAGACGTGACGATAACTCAGATAATGCTTGCGCTTTCGCCTCTGGACTTAAGGTGGCTAAATACGCTTCACTAAATTGTGACATATCGCTAAGTACTAGTGCCGTGAATACTAGAGGTGCTAGAAACCCTGCGCCTTTATTGAGAAAACCCATAATACTGATGCGCATCGCCGCTTTGTCTTTATCACCCAATAAAACAATGTAAGGGTTAGCCGCAGTTTGCAAAATGGTTAAGCCAGAAGCGAGCACAAAAAGGGCAATTAAGAAGATACTGTAAGTGCGAAACTCCGCCGCAGGAATAAAAATAAGCGCGCCGACCGCCATTAATAATAATCCCAGCATCATGCCATTTTTATAGCCGGTTCGCTTTAGAATGGCCGCCATGGGTAAGGCAAACACGGTATAAGCTATATAGAAGGCCATGGTCACTAAATAGGCTTCCATATGGTTTAATTCACAGGCGATTTGCAAAAAGGGAATTAACGAGCCATTTAACCAAGTCACAAAACCAAATATAAAAAACAATCCGCCAATGATGGCGATCGGTAAGGCGTTAGACACTTTTGTTGGCATTATTTTCGTCTCCCTTCTTCGATTTATTAACAATCGTTCATTAACAGTCGTTTTTGGACAACAATGAACAGTTAACTTTCATTTACTTTCATAAACTGTATTCACATCTCGAAATAATTGCAAGCATCCATTAAAAATTCCTTTCATTTGCCATTTATACCGCTAAAGCGTCCATAGCCACTTACTAAAGAAATATTAAGAAAGTCACAAAAACACAAATGAAAGATATTGAAAGTTTCATTTTCACTGTTAAGATAAGATCAAAATGTAATCAACACTCACTGCCAATCGAGAAAAAAGATGCCTGATATCCGCGATATAGTTTCCGCTAACCGCAATGGCCAAGCCTGCGGTATTTATTCTGTATGCTCTGCCCACCCTATGGTCATTGAAGCTGCAATCGAACAAGCCAAGCAAGACAATACACCGCTGCTGATTGAAGCAACCGCTAATCAGGTAAATCAATTTGGTGGTTACACAGGCATGTTGCCTGCTGATTTTATGGCATTTGTTGGTGCCATTGCCGACAAGCTTGATTACCCACGTGAGCAGTTAATTTTAGGTGGCGATCATCTTGGCCCAGTCTGTTGGGTTAATGAGCCCGCCGAACAGGCGATGAACAAAGCAGACGCATTAATTGCCAGCTATGTCGCTGCTGGTTTTAAGAAAATTCACTTAGACACCAGTATGCCATGTGCTGATGATCCCAGCTGTTTGCCGGATGAAACAGTAGCGATTCGCGCCGCCCGCCTTTGTGCCATTGCTGAGCAAACCGCAATCAAAACATTTGGCCACGCAGATTTAGTCTATATCGTTGGCACTGAAGTCCCACCGCCGGGTGGCGCCACTGAAGAAATTGATGAATTAGCGCTAACCCCAGTAAGCCGGGTTAAACAAACCTATCAACTACATCAGCAAGCATTTGAGCAAGCGGGGCTTAGCCAAGCGTGGCAACGTGTTGTCGGCTTAGTAGTACAACCAGGGGTTGAGTTTGATCACACCAGCTTAATTGATTATCAATCCGATAAAGCACAGGCACTTAAAGCCTGCGTGCAAGAGCTACCGCAAGTCGTCTATGAAGCGCACTCTACTGACTATCAAAACGATCAGGCCTATATCGATCTAGTCAAAGATCATTTCGCTATTTTAAAAGTAGGCCCGCAATTAACTTTCGCGCTGCGCGAAGCCTTATTTGCACTTAGTTATATTGAAGAGCAGCTTATCGCCAATGAACAGCGCTCTTATCTGCGCGATATTTGTGAGCAGGAAATGCAAGAAATGCCCGCCAATTGGCAACGTTTTTACCCTGTGCCTGCGAGTAAAGGAGAGTTATATCGTCGCTATAGTTACAGTGATCGTATTCGCTACTATTGGCCTAACGAGCGGATTCAAGCGGCGACCGAAACCTTGCTGAGTAACTTGGCGAAAATCGATATCCCACCGCCGCTGATCAGCCAGTTTCTGCCAGAGCAATACCGCGCAATTCGCAATGGCCAATTAACCGCTGACCCTCATGCGTTAGTCAAAGCTAAGATCAAGCAAGTAACTAATAGCTACGCCAATGCCTGCTACGGCCAAGTTGCCAGCTAATCGCAGACGAATAAGTACCAACGAATTAAATTTAGGAAAGCCAATGAGCACTTACTTAACCTACAGTGAAGAGTTTCTTAAAGCCAACAATGGTTATTGGACAGCAAAAGAAATTGAACAACAGCCAGCAATTTGGCGTCAAGCAGCGGCCAATGTAAACGTTCAGCGCGAGAAATTAAACAACTGGCTTGAGCCGATATTAGCCCAGCCAAAACTGCGCATTATTTTAACCGGTGCTGGCACCTCAGCTTATGTTGGCGATAGCATAGCACCGCACTTAACGCAGCACACCGGTCAAGTATTTGAAGCGATCAGCACCACAGATTTGGTTGCCTGCCCTACTCAATATTTACTCAAGCAAGCCCCCACGTTAGTGGTTTCTTATGGTCGCTCTGGCAATAGCCCAGAAAGTGTTGCCGCGATAGAACTTGCCAACCAAGTGGTCGACCAATGTTATCACTTGGTACTCACCTGTAACCCAGAAGGCGCATTAGCGGTAAATGCCGAGCAAAATTCAAATGCGTTTTCGCTATTGATGCCAGCAGGTACCTTAGATCAAAGTTTTGCCATGACCAGTAGCTTTACTTCTATGTTGGTTAGTACCTTAGCGATTTTCACACCCGAACAATTACAGTTGGAAGCCGCAGCAAAATGGAGTGAAACCTTACTCGAGCACGGTATTAGTAGTTTAAAGCAAGTCGCAGAGCGTCCATGCCAACGCTTAGTATTCCTCGGCTCAGGTGGCTTACAAGGGATCGCCCGTGAAGCCGCATTAAAATGTTTAGAACTGACGGCGGGTCAAACCCTAAGTTATTGCGAGAGTCCAATGGGTTTTCGTCACGGACCCAAATCGTTAATGGACGCAACCACCGAAGTGATCTTACTCACGTCAAGTGATGCTTATACCCAGCAATACGATGAAGACTTATTGGCAGAGCTGATTCGCGACGACCAAGCCTTAGCCATTACCGCATTGGACAACACGAGCTTTGGCAGCAATGACAAATTGCAGGATGTTTGGGCTGGCTTACCTTATATTGTCTATTGCCAGATACTGGCTTTTTTCAAATCAATTAATGCTAAACTAACGCCAGATAATCCTTGCCCAACCGGTGAAGTAAACCGCGTGGTTCAAGGGGTAACCATTTATTCGTTAGAGCAGTAAGCCATGAAGCCTGCAGTTAATGCAGCTGTCACTACGGCAGCCAGATCACAATCTAGCTTAGCACAATCCAGCTCAGCACAATCCGGCCCAGCGCAATATTGCTACGGGCTGGATATTGGTGGCACAAAAATAGAAATTGCCGTATTCGATAACCAGCTGAGTTTAGTCGACAGCTGGCGCACACCAACCCCAACAGATAACTACCAAGCATTTATTGCCACAGTCGCTAGCCTAGTGCAGCAAGCTGAGCAAAAGTTTGGTGCCACTAACGCTATTGGCATCGGTATGCCGGGCATTATCGATTCACAAGGACGGGTAAAATCCGCCAATATTCCTTGTGCAACCGGCCAACAACTTGCACAAGACTTGCAGCAAGCGTTGGCGCAGCCACTACACATTGCTAATGATTGCCATTTATTTGCGCTATCTGAAGCCAATGGTGGTGCAGGCGATGGCAAAATGAATGTTTACGGCGCGATAATCGGCACGGGGGCCGCAGGTGGCTTTTGTATTAATGGTCAACTGGCTAAAAGTCGCCAAAATATTATTGGTGAATATGGCCATATTGCCGCTTCAGCTAGTGTGATTAATCAATATCAATTACCGATCAACGCCTGTGGTTGTGGCCTACAAGGCTGTTATGAAACTTATATTGCTGGCCCAGGTTTAGCTAAGCTTTATCAGCATTTTGGTGCAGATAAGGCAGATACCAAAGTCTTTGTTGAACAGCTGAAGGCTGGTGACACTATCGCCAAACAAACCTTTGACTGTTATATGGATTTACTAGGAGCTGCCTTTGCAAGCCTAGTGTTAAGTTATGATCCTGATGTTATCGTTGTTGGTGGAGGCTTATCGAAAATTACCGCGATTATTGACGCCCTTCCAACGGCTATTGCCAAACACCTGTTTGCCGGAGTTGAAGTGCCACCAGTACAAGCGGCAAAATTCGGTGATTCTAGCGGCGTACGCGGCGCCGCAATTCTGGGAACACAGTTAGCTAAAAATGACGTAAATGGAGAGCGTTTGTGAACATACCGCTAGATACACAAAAAAATCAGCCACTACCGGCTCGCTACTACCTTACTGCTAAGCAAATTTTTACTGAGCAGCAAGTACTTGAACATGCCTATGTGTTAATCGAGCAAGGGCAAATTGCCGCCATCGAACAAAGCCCAAGTACAGATTTACCGGTACTCGATTTAGGTGATAATAGTGTCTTGCCAGGCTTTCTTGATCTTCATATTCACGGCCGTGAAGGTTGTGACATTATGGATGCTAAACGCGAGTCAATTGAAACCATTTCACGCTCACTAGCCAAACATGGTGTAGTCGGCTTTTTAGGTACCACAGTCACTTCGACATGGCAGAATACGCTCGACGCATTTCGCTGTGTTGGCGAGGCTTATCACCAACAACCCAGCGGTGCACAAGTGTTAGGAGCCTACAACGAAGGTTTGTTCTTTACCAAAGATCACAAAGGCGCCCACGACGAGCAATACTTTTTGCCGCTGACAAAAGACAATATCGATGCAATTATCGATGCCGCGCAGGGCTCATTAAAAGTCGTAGCATTGGCACCAGAATTAGAAAACTCTGAACACATTATCCCTTACCTAAAAAGCAAAGGGATTCGCACTATGCTTGGCCATACTTCTGCTAACTATCAGCAAACCTGCGATGCCCTGCATGCCGGTGCCTGTGGTGGGGTGCATGTGTTTAATGGCATGAAAGGTATTCATCATAGAGACCCTGGTTGTGCTGGTGCGGTGCTACTTGAACAAGATGCCTATGTTGAAGTGATCGCCGATGGTATTCATCTGCACCCTGCGATTTTGCAATTGATTTATCGCTTAAAAGGCGCCGAGAAAATGGGCTTGATCAGTGATTGTATTGTTGCTGGTGGGCTTAACGATGGTCAATATCGCCTTGGCATGTTGGATGTATTCGTCAATGAAGGCATTGCTCGCACAGACACAGGTTCACTTGCCGGCAGTACCTTAACTTTAGAGCAAGCAGTCGCTAATTTGATCAAGCTTGCTGATATTCCAGCGCTTGATGCCGTGCATACCGCCAGTTTACGACCTGCCGAATTTCTTGGCATCGACGATCAGTTAGGCAGTATTAAAGTGGGCAAACGTGCCTGTTTTGCCATTGTTGACGACAATTATGATGTGCAAGCAACCTTGATTGATGGTCAAGTAGTTTACGGCGCAGCGACCCTATCAGTGTCAGAGCCAGCATAAGCACTAAGCTTTTAATTGCCGATACCAACCTTAGTTATTGACATCGGTAGTTTATAGAAAGTACTGCTCAAGATTTTTTAGCAGTGCCGATTGAGGCAAGCTCACCAATGCCTGCTGCACATAGCTTAGTGCCGCAGGCCTACCTGCTACTTTTTCTAGCGCTAACGCATAAGTGTAATGATACTGCGCTTCATTCGGTGCTAGCTGCGTTGCCTTTGCCAAACTGTTTAGCGCCTGACGATATTGCTGCTGGCGTACCCAAGACAAGGCCATGGCGTAATGTAAGGTCGCGGATTTTGGCAGCGTAGATAAACCTTGCTGATAGATGTTTACTTCCTCAGATACCTTAACGAGATTGCGATAAATATCCGCCAAATTAATATAGCTGGCTTCAAAGTAAGGGTCGATCGCGATAGCTTGTGTTAGCTGATTGATTGCTTGTTCGGTCTGTCCCACTGCTAACTGGCGCTGAGCAATATTAACGCGCCCTTCCCCACGCCATGCAACTTGAGCCTGTGCTGAGCTGAGCTCATTAAAGACTTGCGCATATTGCTTGGCATAAGCTGCTGGAATATCAGTGCCCATTAAACTGGATAGCGCAGCAATACGCACTGCCTTAAATTGATCGGCTAACACTGGCAGCATATAGCGCTGTTTATCTGGTGCGGATAATAAGGAACCAAGGTTTGCTGCTGCTATGCGAATTAATGGCGACTCGTGCTGTAAATATCTCGCCAGCCAATTGCCGGGTAACGACTGCGTTAAATACGGAATTTGCGCCAGTAAACTCGCTTTTTGAATAGCCGGTAATTGCGGATCATCTAGCAAACGCGCTAGCCGCTCTGGATGCGACGCTTTGCCAGCGATAAAACTGGCATAATCAAAGGCAAGCTGGTGTTTAGCGGCTTTTTGGAAGCCATTTATCGAGCCTGCTTTGCCGTCTATGCCATTTATACCATCTATACCATCCAGTGCACCGTTAGCTTGCCAGCTTGCTATTTTAATCTGTGCCCAATCGGCATTCTGTTTTGGATGACAGGTTAAACAAGCAAGTGGCGTATCAAACTGTTTAGCGAGCTCAGGGTTAGGCACTTTAAAACTATGATCGCGACGGGCATCAACCCCCATATACGTAGTCGTTGGCATATGGCAGTTAACACATTGCGCACCTTGTGAATTGTCGCTGTGGCCATGATGCGTTTTGCTATTAAACACTTGTGGCGAGTGACATTGCAGGCAAAGGCCGTTACCGTCAATTTTCACTTTGCCGGAATGTGGGTTATGACAATCGACACATTGCACCCCTTGGTGATACATTTTGCTCTGCAAAAATGATCCCATCACATAAACTTCTTCTTTAATCTGGCCATCGGCGTGATAAAGCGGCGCATTTAATAAACTAGGAGAAAACTGATTGAGAAAGTGCTCGTTAGCGCTAAAGCCATCGGTTAGTGGGGTACGCAGCGAATGACAGGCAAAGCAATTCCACATATCGCCTTCCGTCCTTGCCGCGCCTTGCCATTGCGCCGTTGGTAGCTGGTTTCGTTGCCAACTACCGACACCTTTACTACTTATGCTGTCATTCGATTGAACTTTTGCTTGAACTTGCCGGTTTACTTGCGGATGCGGTTGTTGATAGCCAGCATGACACGATTGGCAGCCAACATTATCTGCTTGCCACTTGCTGTCAAAACGATTTTTTGACGCATTATAGTTTCGCTGAAAACCATCAGAATGACAGTCGGCGCACATGCCATTCCAGTTTTGTAGAGGCTGTAACCAATGCAAGCGATCTTGCTCGGTAATTTGCTCACCAATAGCTTCTTGGTAGATATGAAACCAACGCTGTCCACCTTGTTCAGCGGCTCTACTATCCCACGCAAAAGGAAACACCTGCATTTTACCGTTAGCGGTTTTTACTAGATATTGCTGCAACGGATAATGGCCAAAGGTATAGGCAAATTGATAATGCTGCGCTTGCTCAGCCTGATTTATCTGGCTGTGTTCTTCCGCTAGGCCTTGTTTACTTAATGTTGCCCAGTATTCGTCGTCTTTTTGGGAAAAGTGTGCAGACAGCTGATAGTGCGTTGCATGCGCATTGTTAAAATCTCCTTTTACCGTTGTACGGTTGGCTGGCTGCATCGCTTGCCGATGATCAGAACTGAGCCAATCCTGATATTGCTGACGATGACAAGATTGGCAATCAGCAAACTCGGTTGCATTGGCAATGCTAAACAAGCTGAGGCTAACCAGTAACAAAGCAAGATAACAAGGAAGTAAAACGACGAGATTCAAACCAGTAACTACATAGCAAACCGTGCAAATACTATAACCACTTCCTTAGTTAATGCCTACGGCTAATTCCCTTTGGCTATTTACGTGTTAACTCTTGGGTTTATTGATGTGTTTATTTAATTGTTAATAGTCTAGCTGCTTGACTTATTTTGGAAAAAACTGATATTCAATGGCTATAGTCACCAGTGATAGCAAAACTAAGGTTCAAGCGCCAAGATGTTCACCATTGAGAAACTCAGCCACCCAGATCTCACCATAGATCATTGGCAATTATCACCAAACCAGCACTGGTGTGTGTTAACTCAGCTTGGCTGCGGAGAACAATATTTACTTGATCTATTTAATGGTGATTTAGTCGATTACCAAGCCAGTAACTTAACCTTGCCAGCACAAGATAAGATCGCGGTTCTTTCTTTTCAGGCGCTGCAAAATCTTTATGAAGTTGAGCTGAAAAGGGATCGCTCAGATGAGCTTAATACACTCGATATCGGTCGACGCGTCCGTGATTTTGTTCCACTTAGCGAGCCTAACCTCAAGTTATTAGAATTAATCGGTTTAAGCCATAAACTCGACACTGGCTTTCGCCAGCTCAGCACAGGCGAAAGTCGTAAACTGATGATCATTAAAGCAATCTCAGATGGCGCTAAATTGCTGATTTGCGAAAACCCGAATGACAGCTTAGATAAAGAATCTCGCCATAAATTAGCCTTGCTGTTTAACCAGCTGATGGCGCAAGGGATTCAAGTTATCTACCTGATCAATAATCGCGAAGATATCCCCACTGATTGCCAACACTTTGCCGCTATGTCACAGGGGCGGTTTGAGGTGTTAACCGATCAGCTAAGTCAGACAACTGAGACAATTGACCAGCAAATTGACCATTACTTTGCCAACCAACGAGCTGAAGTAAACTGGCCCAATCAACGCTTTCCGCTTGATAACTATTGCCACCCGAATTTAGCTAAGCTGGTCGATTGCACTGTTCGCTATGGCGATAAAGCCGTATTTGAACGCTTTAATTTAACCATTAAACCACTGCAACATACCTTAATTCAGGGTAAGAATGGCTCGGGCAAGTCGACTGCATTGCAGCTTATTTCCGGTGATTGCCCACAGTGTTTTGCCAATGATGTTACCGTGTTTGGCTATCGACGCGGCAGCGGTGAAACCATTTGGGACATTAAAAAACATATTGGCATGGTAAGCTCAGATTTACATCGCTCCTATCGCGTGCGCTGCAACGTCCTGACGGTGGTGATTTCTGGCTTCTTTGACTCCATCGGTGTCTATCAGGCAGTTAGCCAGCAACATATTGACGATGCTAAACAATGGCTTGCCATTATTGGCTTGGCAGCCCACAGCCAATCGCTATTTCACGATTTAAGTCATGGCCAGCAACGACTCGTGTTGATTGCCCGCGCTTTGGTTAAATCTCCCTTAATGCTACTACTCGATGAACCGACACAAGGGTTAGATGAAACCAGCCGGCATCTGTTGCTCGGCTTTCTTGAGCAACTTGCCGCAATGAAGCAAACCACTATTTTATATGTCAGTCATCGAGAGGATGAACATCTACCGCTATTTACTCAGCAACTAGAGATGTATTGGTCTAGCTCTAATTGGATTAGGGTAACTGAGGCTAACAGATATTAATTTTTAGCACCTTTTACTAACTAGCTAAAAAACAGGTAAGTATCTAAAATTAAAATGAAATTTAATGGCTACTATTCAGCTCTACACTGGCAATACTTAGAAGCCAATCTAAGGGGTCATCCGAGTAACAATGTAAAACAAGAGAAAATAAGTGCAAAACAATCATAACCCAGCAATAACGATTACATAAAAACAACACTAAACTAACATTAGGTTGTAACAAAAAATCACAGCAATCATCGCAGTAACTTTAGTAAGACAAAAGCACTGTAAAGTGAATACACTAAATAAAAAGACGAGCGTTCAATGTTAAATTACTTAACTCTACTTCCAGTTAAAACCCGCCTGACAATTGGCTTTGGCGTTATCTTGCTACTAATGTTGGTGTTAACCACACTTGGCATCCAGAAAGTGAATGTGATCGATCACACACTGACTGAGATTACCGATATCAACTCAGTCAAACAGCGATACGCAATTAACTATCGTGGCAGTGTGCATGACCGCGCGATTGCTATCAGAGATGTAGCCAACGCAAGAAACAACGCCGAGGTTCAATCATTTGAACGTGAAATCAACCAATTAGCAGGATTTTATCGAGAATCCGAACGCTCGATGCAGCAAATGCTTACCGAAGCCCCCAGCAATTTTAGTAGCCAAGAACGCAGTATTTTGGAAAAAATTAACCGTATTCAAGCCCGTACATTACCGATTGTTGAAAACATTATTCAATTGAAAAAGAGTAATCAACTGAGTGAAATTAACAACTTAGTGCTTGAACAAGCCAGACCTGCATTTATCGATTGGTTAGCAGCGATCAACGAATTTATCGATTATCAGGAAGCGGCTAACCAAAAAGCAACGCCAGCCGCACGCGATGTTGCCAGTGGCTTCCAAGAATTAATGCTCGCGCTTACTGCCGTCGCCTTAGTGATTAGCCTATTCGTTGGTTACCTGATTGAGAAAAGCATGCGCCGCTCACTTGGTGGTGAACCATACGAAGCGGCAGGTGCGCTAGCAAAAATAGCACAAGGCGATTTAACCAGTCAGGTAACAACAAATGATGCCAACAGTTTGCTTGCCTCACTCAACAGCATGCAAAGCACCCTAAGTGGCATTGTTGCTAATATTGTTAACGCCGCCGACCAACTAAGCCATCAGACCATGACGGTATCTTCAGGCTCAGAACAAGCTTATGAAGCCGCGCAAAACCAAGCGTCATTAACCACAGATACCGCAGCTCGCCTAGAAACTATGCGCGACAACATAGACCAAGTATCGCAAACAGCATCTCGCACTGAAGAGAACTCAAGTTCAACCGCTAGCTATGCCAAGCAAGGTCGTGAAGCAATCAATGCCAGTGCCAAGGAAATGGAGCGTATTTCTGATACCGTAAACGGCACGGTAGAGCAAATCAGACGCCTTGAAGAACGGACAAAAGAAATTGGCGGTATTGCCAATGTGATTAGCGGTATTTCAGAGCAAACCAACTTGTTGGCATTAAACGCCGCTATTGAGGCAGCGCGTGCAGGTGAATCAGGACGAGGCTTTGCCGTAGTCGCCGATGAGGTTCGTCAACTGGCTAAGCGTACCGGTGAAGCCACCGCCGAGATTGAAAATATGATCGGCCAAGTACAAGCTGAAACAGCGGCTTCCGTAGCAGCAATGGAAACAACTCAGCCACAAGTTGAAAATGGCCGTTCACTGACCTTGCAGGCAACCGATTTATTGGAAAATATTGAACAACAAGCGACAGATTCACTGGCGCGTATTCAAGAATTAGCCAGTGCTGCAAGCGATCAAGTAACCACCATAGGTGATATAGCTCATACTATGGAGCAAATTGCCCAAATGTCAGAAAACTCAATCACTTCGCTACAAGCGAACAATAGTGCAACAAACTCACTACATGAATTGTCTGAACAACTAAAATCTGATGTGGGTTACTTTAAACTTAAATAAAATAAGCAGTTAACAAAACAAAAGGCCAGCAAAACTGCTGGCCTTTTTTGTATATTTCGGCGTTTTATCTAATACTAGCCACAAACTAACAGCCTAACTCGCCGTTCTAAATTGATAGATCAGCCCTTGTTGTAACCAGGTTTGGATGCTTTGCACTGCAAACACAGGCACTTGCTCAGGCTCATGCCATGTTAGCAAGCCTTCACAAACGTCAGCAAAGTCTGCACCTTGTAAGTACTGCTCAATCATATAGCGCTCGTCAGCTTCTAATGATCTAAATTCGGTTAAACGGTCGTGATTACGCCATAGCAACCAATGTTGCTCTTCGGCATGCTCAGTAGCTGGTGATGGTGCTTGATTACCTTTAATTGCCTGCCAACTGCGCACCGCATTATAACGCTCACTAAAGAGTTGCATGCTTGGGTGGAAACGTATTTGAATCGTCGGCCATAACTCAGGTGCAATTGCTGCTAGGTCTTGCGGCTGAGCACGCGCAATATCTGCAGCATCAAAGGCTGCCAATAATAAGCGCTCGAAACGCGCTAATTCGGCTAATATCGGGTGCTCACTAAAAGGCGCATTATTGGCGAGATACTCTGGAATAAACTGGCAATAATGGCGCAATGAATCAAATTTTGATGGATAGGCATCAAGGTAGCCCGCAAACATTTGATCAAATAGCTCATCGCCTAAATACAAGCCAAGAATCTCGTGGTCGGTTTCAACCACTTCTTGTAATCGAATACGATACGCGTTGCCATAAATAGACACGCGTTGCTCAGCGCTGATATTGCCTTGATCATTTACAACATGCTCGGCGAATGGGCCATTGCCATGCAGTAAAAAGTGCAGGAAGTCTTGTTGAATTTGTTTAAGAGAACTCATTTAACCAACCTCAAACTAGGCTTCAATCTGGCTGCGAATATTGGGAATATGCTGCTCAGCAATATTTCGTGCGATGTTTAGCTCTGCCGTTAAGTCAGCAAAACTGGGAATATTCGCATCGCGCTCAATCATAGTGCTTACCGGGCCAAACAATTTTAATGCTTCTTTGTATAGTTGCCAGACAGGGTCTGGCACATCGTGATCATGGGTATCAACCACATAGTCTCCGAAGTCAGAATGCCCTGCCAAATGGAACTGCTGCACACGTTCTGGGTTTAACGAGCGTAAATATTCCATGGCATCAAAATCATGGTTGCGCGCACTTACGTAGATATTATTGATATCTAATAACATGCGGCAGTCAGCTTGCTCACAAACTTCACGATAAAACTGCCATTCATTCATCTCGTCAGTTTTATACGTTAAATAGCTGGATACATTTTCCATCAGCATTTGACGGCCCATAAAGTCTTGTACTTGCTTAATGCGCTCAACAACGTGGGTTAACGACTCTTCTGTGTATGGCAGTGGCAATAAATCATGACTGTTAACACCACCAACTGATGTGAAACAAAGGTGATCAGAGAACCACTCTGGCTGCACATCAGCAATTAAGGTTTTTAACTTGGTTAAATACTCTATATTCAATGGATCAGTTGAACCAATCGACATTGACACCCCATGCATCACAATAGGGTAGTTTTCTCTGATTTGGTCAAGGTAATATCTTGGCTTACCACCAGCAACCATATAGTTTTCTGAAATGATTTCAAACCAGTCAACGTCTGGTTTTTGTTCAATCACATCATTGTAATGATTCGTTCGCAGGCCAAGGCCAAATCCTAGAAATTTCTTCAAAATAGTCACTCGTGTCTAGTAATAGAGATAGTGTAAATGAGCTTGAGGGTAGATAAAAACTCAAAGGCTAATGATGACAGGAAAGTTGTCAGTTTGTTGATCTATTCTATGCGAATTGCTCGCAAAGTTTATACATGGTAAATCAAAGTAAAGCAGCAATTGAGTTTGTCGCTAGATTCAACTGACTACTTTACTTTATCGCAAGGCTGTTTAGCGTAAGTAACTAAACAACCTTGTCTAAACATACTAACTAATACTTTTTAGTTAATATTATTTGCCTACAGTACCGCCGATATCGCCACATGATTTCGCTGTGGTAGAAACAAAGCCTGTACCTTTACAAGTTGCATGGCCTGCACACGCGTTTTCAGCAGTTTTACAGTCGTTGTGACCTTTACAAACGTTAACACCGTAACAATGTACTAAGTTAGCCGTTGAAATTTGGCCAGTCCATTCATCAGAAACGGTACCGCCAACATCTTTACACGCTTTAGTTGGCATGCCTACAAAGCCAGTACCTTTACAAGATGCTTGACCTGCACACGCGTGCTCAGCTGTTTTACAGTCATTGTGGCCTTTACATACATTAACGTCGTAACAGTGAACCATTTCAACTGTGTTAGTGTTTGTTGCTGCTACTGTGCTGCCAGCAGAACCTGAGTTAGAAGCAGTTGCACCACAACCAACTAAAGTAGCTGCCGCTAATGCCATTGCTGCGCCTGATAAATGAGTCTTTGTTGCTTTTTTCATAATTTCTCCGGGGCTTAAACGCAGTATTGAAAATTGTTCAAATACCGCTTGTTTTTCATGAGTCAGGGCATAAGACCCGACACCGTCAAAAAAATTGACACAAATTGTAAAAAAATTTTAATCGAATAAAAGATAAGCATAGTCGATACAACTAAATTTTGATGCCAAGGCTACTTCAACCTCCTTAAAAACAAGCATTAATGACATGCTGATACAAAAAAGCGATGTGCAACAAGTGATGATTGCGAAGGATTTAAACTCGGAAAATTTAAGTGCAAATAGTCTAATTGCATCTATAGTTTAGTTAAGCCGAAGTTTAATAAGGTATTAGATTTACTCCATTTTTATATCAGTTTTATTTAACCTCGTTGTTTTGCAGGTAGCTAAATACAACGCAATCAGACGTCCAATGAATTAAGCCTTTGCTTAACTCGCATTAAAGGAAGACAGCGTGAATAAAGACCGTCATATCAGCCAAAAAGAATATCAATTCCCTACCAGTCAACGACTTATCTCATCAACCGACAAGCGCGGCGTAATTACCCACTGTAACGAGGCTTTTGTCGAAGTTAGTGGTTTTACCTGCGACGAGCTTATCGGCAGTAATCACAACATTGTTCGCCACCCTGATATGCCAAGTGTCGTGTTCAAAGAGATGTGGGAAACCTTACGCGCTGGCAAAATATGGATGGGAATTGTTAAAAATCGACGCAAAAACGGCGATCACTACTGGGTATCAGCATTCGTTACCCCGATCTTTGAAGGCGATGATATCGTTGGTTACGAATCAGTGAGGGTTAACGCTTCTGAGCCAGAAAAGCAGCGAGCTAGCCAAGCATATCAAAGGTTGCAACAAAATAAGTCCGCACTGCCAATTAGCGACACAATTCGCCACTTTACTCGGCAAATAAGACCTTTTATCGTCGGCGGCCTTGCCTGTGTTGGCGCTGGCTGGCTCACCAACTCTACAGAATTGATGCTCATTGGCCCAGCGGTGATGGTGCTGTGTGGATATTGGAGCATTAAGAGTCAGCAAAAGTCATGGTCATTGTTTTTAAATATTGCGCCCGATGCCTACAAAGATACTACCGTAGCGCAAACTTACTTTAATGCTAACCAAGCACAGGCACGTGCTAAGCTAGCGCTAATTTGCGAAATAGCCCGCGGCAGAACCGGCCTAACAAGAATTGACGACGCCTCTGTGGTGCTTGCCGAAGTTGCCGAAACAACCCACTTTCAAGCAGAAAAAACCAGCCAAGTTATTGAACAGCAAGAAACAGCAGTACAAGTCATTGCTTCCGCTATTAGTGAAATGTCGAGCGCCATTCAAGAAGTTACCGAGCGTGTTGAAGGTAACGCAAGTAGCGCTAAAGAAGCTGCGGCAAGTGTAAATAACGGTAACCAGCAGGCTAAGCAAGCCGCAAAATCCATTGAGGAACTGAAAAATTCAGTGACTTCCATCGCCAGCACAGTAAAAGACTTAGCCGAATCGACAGAAGAAATTAATCAAGCGGCAACCATGATTTCATCCATAGCGGAGCAAACTAATTTACTGGCCTTAAACGCCGCTATTGAGGCAGCCCGCGCGGGTGAGCAAGGTCGCGGCTTTGCGGTGGTAGCGGATGAAGTGCGCAGCTTGGCAATGCGTACACGCGAATCAACCGAAGAAATTCATAGCATTGTTAACAAGTTGATCACTCGCTCGCAAAAAGCTGCAGAAGTGTCTGAACAAGGCTTAGAAGAAGCGGAAAAAGGCATGCAAATTGTCGATGGCACCCGCATTGCTTTGGGTGAAATTAATAAAGCTGTCGATAATATTGCTGATATGACGATTCAGATGTCGTCTGCCGTTGAAGAACAAAGCGCAGTAGCTGAGCATATTAACCAACAAGTGGGTGACATCGCACAAGGTGCATCAGTCGCTAAAAAGGCAGCAGAAGAATCGTTTGGCGCCAGCCAGCAGCTAAAAGATACCATCGCGAATGTCAGCTCATTGATTCGTCGCTTTAATACCTCAGCTTAACTAACTTCAGGTTTACTCGCACTCGCAACTGGGTTTTAAGTGAGAAACGAGGTTTAAAGGCCGTTCGCCTAGAGGCAATTATCGCCTATTGGCTGCCGGCAGCTGATTGCTGACACTCTTGGTTTATAAGCGTGTTAAAGTCGTTTCTCGGCATGGGTTTGTATAAGAAATAGCCTTGTGCACTTTGGCAACGTTCACGCATCACATAGTCGAGCGTTGCCTGATCTTCCACCCCTTCAGCAATTACCGACAATTCCAAGTTGTGACCAATATCAATAATGGTGCGCGTGATCGCTGCACTTTGTTTATTGGTGGTAACTCCCTGTAAAAACGCCTTATCAATTTTCAAGTAATCAATGGGCAGAATTTGCAGATAACTAAATGACGAATACCCTTTGCCGAAATCATCAAGCGCAAACGCAATGCCGCGGGTTCGAAGTTGCTCCATCGTACGGCTGATGACTTCTTTATTTTCCATGAAAATAGATTCAGTTAGCTCAATAATCAATTGGCTGCCGCATTCATTGCTTTCATCACATTTACTCAATAGATAGCGAATAAGCTCGGCATCTTGAAATTCAATAATCGATAAATTAATCGCGAGTTTTAAATGACTAAGCCCTTGGCTTTGCCACTGACTGATGCATTCAAACGCGGAGTCGATAGCCTTCTTACCGACTTGGCTGATAAGCCCTGTAGTTTCTGCGACCGGAATAAAAATATCGGGAGGAACAGAACTTCCGTCTGGCTTAAACCAGCGCATCAATATTTCTGCGCCGATGATCTCACCAGTGCTTAAATCAATTTTTGGCTGGAAATAAGGCTCAAGTTCATCTGCCTGCAAAGCTTCGCGCAATTCACGTTCAACTTTTACTTGCAACATCGCTTGCTGCTCTAGGCTTTGATCATAAAACTGGTAGTTATTTTTGCCTTGTGCCTTTGCTTGGTACATCGCCATATCGGCTTTCAAAATTAAGTGCTCAGCGCTGTTGTCGTCTTGTGGAAAGCAGGCAACGCCGATACTACAACTGACAAAGTGCTGACGGCCTGAAAGACAAAATGGTTCGGTTAAAATCGCCAGCAATTCCTCACACAGTGCGCGAATGTCCTGCTTACTTGCGACCGACTCCAGCAACAAGACAAATTCATCGCCACCTAGGCGAGCAAGTGTATCTTGCTCGCGCAAACGAGATTTAACACGTTGTACTAGTTCAATCAGTAATTCATCACCGGCTTTATGCCCTTCGGTATCATTAACGCGCTTAAAGTTATCCAAATCAATAAACAAAACCGCTAACAGCTGCTCTGAGCGCTTTGCTAATGCAAGTGCGTGTTCAACGCGATCTAATAACAAGTTGCGATTAGGCAGACCCGTCAAAGCATCGTGGTAGGCTTGGTGTTGAATTAAATCTTCACTTTCTTTTTGCTGCGTAATGTCACGAAAACACCACACACGACCGATGAGTTTACCGTCAGCTATTTGTGGCAAAGAGCGATATTCAAAAAAGCGGTTACTGCTCAGTTCGATCACCCCGTTGATGTGGCGTGTTGGGTCTTCTTCTAGTTTTTGCTTAACTTGAACCGCTTGGTTTGGGTATTTAAATAATGATAGTAGCGCCGACCAACGTTGATATTCAGTAACACCATTTTGCAGGAAAAATGTTTGCCCCATGCAATTGATGCTCATGACATTACCATCAACATCGTAAACCACAATGTTTTCGCCCGTCGCATCAAAGGTAGCGTTGAGCACGCTTAACGATGATTGCAGTTGGTTTTTTGTTTCGCTGAGTTCGCCAAGTTGATTTTTTAGCAGCGCGTTGCGCTCATTGAGCTCTTCCGATATCAAAAATAAAGAGCGTTCAAGGGTGCTAACATCTTGCTCGTATCCAACATAAGCTTCAGACACCGCAGCAAAATAATCTTGGTGCTCTGTTTTTAATGAATCGTCAATGCCAAAGCGTTTAAGTTGGCGCTTGGCTAGCTTGTGTAACTCAGTCACCCGACAGCTCTGATAACAAGGTGATGGTCATGGTTTGGTTATGCAAACCACAACGGCCAGCAGGCACAATGGGGGAAATTTCGCCATAAGAGTAAAAACCTGTCATCGCACAATTTACTGGTAAGGTTTCTTCAACAATTTCGAGCTCTTCTTCTACGCGCTGAGCCAGCACTAGCCTGCGGCCAACGCAGCTCATTAATATTGCCAATTGAGGTTCTATTTGATCAAAAAAAGTGAGTGCTTGCTCAGCTGAATCTTGCGCACCATCGACAAGATGATCATAATTTGCGCGCATTAGTTGGCAACTTGCCCCCTCTGGCATATTGCCCGCAAAAATCATACTTTGGCGTTGTTCATCAATATTTAAAATCGTGCGCACCACAGGTTGCTCTTGCTGCTCAGTTTTCATCGCAAGCGGAAAACGTAGCGCAGAGGCTGGCAAGTTTTCGGCATGCTCACCTAAAAACTCTTTATACAATTCGAGCGCTGGCTTACCGTCAATTTCAAATAACTCATTATCTTCTGAACGAGTAATTTCGCGCATGGGGCCAAACTCTCGCCAACCGCCAAGGTGACCATGCCCAACCACTAACGCATCGCCGTATAAACCAACGATGACAACTAAGCCACTGACTTTTTGGTCATTATGCCAAACAATGGTTTCTTGAAATTTAGCTGCATCCCCCGCTAACCCACCGGTAACAACAACATTTTCTGGCAGCACGCCACTAATCCCAGCAATGAGCTCAGAGCCGTTAATTGCCTGACCGTCAGAAATAACAAAGGCGTGCTTAAGCCCTTGTGCTGGAATACCACGCGCTAACGCTTGGCCAAGTTGAAAGCTATTATTAAAATCACTCGCTAGCTGACTAAAAACTTCGACATTTACACGGTCAAATTCAATCGCTGTTAAACACAAGGTGTCATCGTGTAACTGCGCACCTTGTATCTCACCACTGGTGGTGCAGCCGACAATTTGTGCATTTGGGAAAGCTTGTTGAATATCAGTGTAAAGCGTTTGATCTAAGGCAAAGTCACGATTGCCATACGTCATCACCAACTGCGCAGACGAATGTTGGACAAGTAGTGTTGACCAAGCAGACGCTCGATAAATTGACTGAAATGTTTTCATTACTTCCTCATTTCTAAAGCAACTTACGGCACTATCTTCTACTAATAACTGCGGGTAACTGCTACTTCGACTAACAATAAATATGATTAATACGATCAGTGACTAATCTTACCAAGTCGTACTAAAGTTACAATATGTAACAAACTATCTATGCTCTTGATATTAGCAGATATACGTGAAGCCTTCGCAAGCAAGCTCGCGCACTTAGTCTTCAATTTGCTGTTTAGATCAACACTAGGTCATTCATTACGTTTTATTACTGCCATAGTTGACCTACAAATTGTTATAATTATTACAAATTTTTGATTAAGGAAAACCATGGCTGTTCACGAAATTACTCACCCGCTTGTTCAACACAAACTTGGCTTAATGCGCGCTAACGGCATTAGCACAAAAAGCTTTCGCGAGTTTTGCTCTGAAATTGGTACTTTGCTGACCTATGAAGCAACACGACAGTTACCAACAGAAACAAAAACCATTGACGGCTGGCAAGGTACGCCAATTGACGTTGAGCACATTAAGGGTAAAAAAATCACACTAGTGCCTATTTTACGTGCAGGTTTAGGCATGTTAGACGGCGTTATGTCGTTACTACCAAGTGCCAAAGTCAGTGTCGTTGGCTTATATCGTGATGAAGAAACGTTAGAAGCCGTACCATATTTTGACAAGGTCGTTGCTGATATTGACGAACGCACGGCACTGATTGTTGACCCTATGCTGGCGACTGGCGGTACCTTAATTGCCACCATCGATTTGCTTAAGAAAAAAGGCTGTAAAGACATTATGGGCCTATTCTTGGTAGCTTCTCCTGAAGGTATCGAAAAGCTCGAAGCAGCGCACCCTGATGTGGATATTTATGTCGCATCGGTTGACGATCACTTAAACGACAAAGGCTATATTATTCCTGGCCTAGGCGACGCAGGCGATAAGATTTTCGGTACTAAGTAACATGCAGCAATTGAAAACCCCATTACTTGGGTTACAAATGCTGTTTGTAGCCTTTGGGGCGCTTGTTTTAGTGCCTATCTTAACGGGATTAGATCCCAACGTTGCCCTGTTTACTGCGGGTATTGGTACTTTGGTGTTTCAGTTGGTGACGAAACGCCAAGTCCCTATTTTCTTAGCTTCCTCTTTTGCCTTTATCGCCCCCATTAGCTACGGCGTCGCCACTTGGGGCATCGCCGCCACCATGTCTGGCCTAGCCGCCGCTGGTGTCTTGTATATGGCACTGGGGTTACTTGTGGCATGGCAAGGCAACCAAATCATTCATCGCGTTTTACCTGCCGTTGTGGTGGCGCCTGTGATCATTGTGATTGGCCTAAACTTAGCCCCTGTTGGTGTGAACATGGCGCTTGGTAAAACAGGTGATGGCGCGGTTCAGTTGGTTGAAGCAAGTACAGCATTAACCATCTCGCTAACGGCGCTAGCGGTTACGGTATTGGTCTCACTTTTAGGTAAAGGGCTCTTTAAGTTAGTACCGATTTTAATTGGTTTAACCGTTGGCTACTTGCTTTCGTTATACTTCGGCATCGTTAATTTTGATTCCGTAAGTGAAGCTGCATGGTTTGCTTTACCTAACTTCACTGCACCAGAGTTTCACTGGGAAGCGATTCTGTTTATTTTACCAATAGCCATTGCGCCAGCAGTTGAGCATATTGGTGATATCACGGCAATTTCCAATGTGGCTGGTAAAGATTTTCTCGAAAAGCCGGGCTTAAAGCGCACGCTTATGGGGGATGGCTTAGCCACTTCAGCTGCAGCACTTTTCGGCGGTCCACCAAATACGACTTACTCAGAAGTCACTGGCGCGGTTGCTTTAACCAAGTCATTTAACCCAGTTATTATGACTTGGGCAGCTGTTTTTGCTATCGGTTTATCTTTCTTAGGAAAAACAGGTGCACTACTAGCAACTATTCCTGTACCTGTGATGGGTGGCATTATGGTATTGCTGTTTGGTGCCATTGCTGTTGTTGGTTTAAAAACACTAATCACCGCACAAGTCGACCTTGGCAAAGGTAAAAATATGGCGATTGTTGCTGTAGCTCTGGTATTTGGCCTTGGCGGTATGCAGTTTGATTTGGGCTTATTCCAACTGCAAGGTATAGCGTTGGCTGCAATCTCGGCAATTGCGCTTAACCTATTATTGCCAAATGAGAAGTAAGTTTTACGTTTAGTTTAACTGGCATCTGTCGGCATGAAAAATATCGACATAAAAAAATCCACCGAATAAGGTGGATTTTTTATTTCTGCGAGCATCTATAAAAATTAGTAAAAATCTGAGTACTTAATATTCAATAAGGCAATGGCAATTGCGCCAACAACGGGAAACAAAGCCAAAAACAGTTTCCAAGCGGCATGACTTTTACCTATCGATACAAGTTGTGAAGCAATCAGCATTCCTATTAATACCATTAATTTGACAAGTAACATAACGCCTCCTTACGCATATGTTTCAACGTCTTAACTCAATAGTTAAATTAATTTCACCTGTTAGAACGAATCGCCGACTATCCTTTAAAACATAGACCTTTTTAGTATTAATCAATAAACAACAAAATTGCACTGTCAGTTCTGACAGGTATTTACAGGATGTAGATGTGAGATGGAATGGGACGATATTTATCAGCTGATAAAATGTCAGCGAGAAGCCGAACTCGTCAATTTGTTTGAGCAACAGCTCATTAAAATTGGCATTAAAAGCTTTGGTTACTTTCAGTTTAACGCACAACACCCCAGTGAATTAAATGTGATTAGTACCTACCCTCAACAATGGGTCGATGAATATATCGCCAAGAACTACCTACAACTAGACACTACCATTCCACTATCTGTTGTGAGCAATTCGCCTGTGCCCTGGTCATACGCGAAACAATGCAGTAACGGCAAAGCGCAATTTGGCTTTTGGCAGCAGGTCAAAGCTCACAAACTCAATGCTGGCGCTTCAATACCACTAAGTAATAATAAACTTCAAATAGCTGGTTTAGGTTGCGCCATAGACAATGAGGCAGAAACTAAATGGCTTGAACAGTATGGCAAGCAACTTGAGATCACCTCTACCGTATTTCATCAAAAACTTTGTGCCTTAAAAAGTTGCCCAAATGTTGCCATTCAGCAGCTAAAATTAACCCATCGAGAAATAGAGTGCGGTAAATGGTTAAGTAATGGCTGCACATATAACGAGGTCGGTAAAAAGCTCAATATTTCTGAACGAACAGCGAGATTTCATTTAGAGAATATAAAGCTTAAGCTGGGGGCAAAAAATAAGGAGCAAGTAATATCTAAACTCGTCGCACATCAGATCATTACTCCTTAACTATCAACAGTCAGGTGTTAGGCCTTTTAGGTACCACTATTGTTGAGACATAACTACAGACTTCTTGCTGCTCTTGATTTGTCGCAGACACAGCAATAGTAATCAATCCTTGTTCGGGCTTTGAACTAGACGCTTTAGCTTCAATGACCGTGACCTTAGCTTGCAAGCTATCACCAGGGCGAACAGCTTGATTAAATCGAAGCTTATCTACACCTGCGCCAATTAAGCCACCAGCAGGTTTAGCATCACTTGCCACAATTAATTTCATGGTAATAGCTGCCGTATGCCAACCACTGGCCACTAACCCTTTAAAAAAACTACTTTTGGCTTGTTCTTCATTGGTATGAAATGGCTGCGGGTCAAATTGCTGAGCAAATTCGATAATTTGCTCAGCAGTGACTTGATGTTGTTTGTTGTGAATACTTGGCCAACGACAAAATCTTCAAGAAATATTTGCTTCATAAAAATCCCTTTAAAGCTTTACATTAGCAGTTTATTGCACCTTGTACTGCTGACGATATTTTTTGACTAATTTATGGGTGCATATACCACCAATGACCCCCGGCAGCACCCAAAACATAATCTGCCACTGATCACTTACAATATTGGCGAGTAGTTGGCGACCACCAAAAGCAAAAAACGCGGTGTAAGCCCCAATACCTGCTCCAATAATATGACGCAAATGCTGAATTAGCCATTCTCTTGGTTGAATAGACGGTTTAAAAATATAGTGCAGTAATTGGTAGCTATTCACCAAACACAAAGCGCTAAACACCTGCAATAAGACAAAAGAATATTTAGTACCTAAATAACCTACATAAGGCGAAATTACCGCCATAGTGAGAATTGGCAACAGGTGCGGCCATTGACGCAGTGCCTGTCGGTTTTCACGACATTTCAATACGAGTACCGAGTGGCGTGTACTGTTAAGCACCAGTAGCGACAACATCAGTAAGAACCAAGCAAACATTTCGCTCCACCACACCAGCTTATCGGCCTCGGCACCAGATAATGAAGATGAAGGATCTTTAATGGCTAACGGATCGAATAACACCATTAAAGTGATAGCAACCCCAGATAAACTGACAGCGAGCATCCCAAACTCAAACCACTTGCCTGACCGCTTGTGAAAATGCCCGCCTTTTTTGGCAATAACAGGCAACCAAAAAGTGATTAATGACACACTGCCAACCACAATGTGTAAAAACAGTAAAACGGAATAAATTGAATAGTACATATTTTCTCTCCCTAAGTTGTTGGAAGTAGTCTACGCACTGCTATTTGGCGACATCAGTGCCAAAGGTCACGATTTAAAAACATGACTTTTGGCCTATAGGTTTTTACGACTTAATCTGAAATAATCCTTAAAAGCTATAATCGTCAACAGGTTACCAATAAGAAGATATGTATAAAGCCATCGCTAAAATTAGCCAACACTGTGAGCGACTTGATGTTTTAGCTGTTGTGACTTGGGGGTTAGTACTTGCCATTTCACTGTACGCCTTACCTTCACAAACCGCCAACGTGCAAGCAAATACATTGGGGATTGCCATTTGTTTCGCCGCTTATATTGTCTGTTTTTTTGGTGCGACCAAACTTAATAAAGCGTCACTCTTTGGCCGTGCCCATCAAGTATTTTTGGGATTACAACTAGCGAGTGCATTTGCCATTATGTTAATGCTGCCACTCGACTTTATTCCTATCCTTACCATTATTTGGGCTGGCATGCTGATTAATTTCTGCCGATTTGAAACGGCGTTACTCATTATTATTGCGCTAGTCGTCGTGTGGTTTAGCCTCTATGGTTGGCGTTGGCAAAAAGACCATGTGCTACTGACGGGCTCTCTCTATGGCACGTTTCATATTTTTAGCTTGCTGATGAGCCAACAAACACAAAAAGCCAAACAAGCGAGCGAACAAGCGAATGAACTTAACCGCCAGTTACTCGCCACTCAGCAATTGTTAACACAATCGACAAAGCAACATGAACGCACACGCATTGCTCGTGAACTTCACGACTTACTTGGTCATCATCTCACTGCGTTAACCATAAACCTGCAAGTGTCATCTCATTTATGTGAGCGAGATGGCAACTCAGCCGCGAAAGAAAAAGTTGATGAAAGCTATGCGCTTGCCAAACTCTTGTTAAGCGATGTACGCGAGGCGGTCAGCACAATTAAGGCGAATCAAGCTATTGACGTGCAGTCAGCAATTGAGGCGCTTGTCGCTGGCGTACCTGCACTCAAGGTACACCACTCGATTCAAACAGATATCCAACTTGATTCGTTTGAACTGGCAAATACCTTAGTTCGCATCAGCCAAGAAGCGATCACCAATACGCTGCGTCATAGCGGTGCTAGTGAATTTTGGCTCTCCATTACCCAGCAACGAGACGAAATTCAGCTAAAAATTTATGACAATGGCACTGCTCCCGCGAAGCTAGTCGCGGGTAATGGACTGTCAGGTATTACAGAGCGTGCAGAACTTCTTGGCGGCACAGTAAACTTCAATCGTGAAAATGATGGGTTAACGATTGTGGTTAATTTGCCTAATCACATACGCCAATAAATTTAGCATGCAACACCAAGAAAAAAGCGAGACTTTATAAGTGACTATAAAACTACTACTCGTAGACGACCAAACCTTAGTTAGGCAAGGAATTAAAAGCTTACTTGCGCTATCAGAAAAAGTCACTGTGAGCGCTGAAGCTAGCGATGGCACACAAGTATTAACGCAAGTAGCAGCACATAAGCCTGATGTGATTTTGCTCGATATCTCTATGCCAAAAATGGACGGTATTGAAACTTTAGTGCAGTTAACGCAAGCGGGAATTGCTACGCCCGTTATTATTCTGACTACTTTCGACGATTCAGAGCTGGTTCTCAAAGGGATGCAAGCGGGTGCAAAGGGCTACTTACTTAAAGACGTATCACTGGAGTCACTTATTAGTGCCATTGAAGCGGTTCATAATGGGCAAACTATGGTGCAGCCCGCAGTTACAGAACGGCTGTTAAAAGGTATTACTAAAGTTAACGGTCTTAGTGATGATTTTACTGCACCTACTCCGTTAGAGCCGCTGACTCCAAAAGAGATAGAAGTACTGAGACTGATGGCGAGCGGCTATTCCAACAAAGAAATATCAGGTGCCTTATTTAAATCTGAAGGTACCATTAAAAATCATGTTTCCAGCATTTTAACCAAGCTCGGCGTCAGAGATCGCACTAGAGCAGTATTATTAGCGATAGAGCAAGGTATTTTATGTTAAAGTACTGTTAACACTCACTAAGCTTGTTGTATGCTCTTTCACTTGCTTACCAGCATAAGTAAGTGCGTTTATTCGATTTGTCAGGCACTGTCGTTCTAGGAGAAGTAACATGTATGCCAATTTACCAAATTTACAATCACCTAACACTCAACTAACCAGTACTCAACCACATAGTTCAAATATTACGAAGGCAGCAGGCTTTACCCTGATCGAACTTGTTGTCGTAATTGTCATCTTAGGTATTTTATCAGCTGTGGCTGTGCCACGTTTTATCGACCTATCATCTGATGCTAATGAAGCAGCACTTGAAGCACTAGCTGGTAGTTTGGAATCAACCGCCAACCTTTATAACAGCAAGGCTTTAGTTGAAAGCCGCACTGATAATGGTTTTGAATTTGAAGGTATTTTCTTCGATCAAGGATACCCAATTGGCATCTCTTTCAACGACAGCGACAATGTGCCAGAAATTCTTGAAGCCATGAACCTTAGTGATGACTTCGTTTTCAATACAATTTTTAACGACAGTAATGCTGATAACCAAGTTGCCCGCGGCCTGTATTTAACGAATAAAGCGCCAAATAACTCGCCAACTACTGCAGAAATTATCGCAACCAACTGTTATGTAAGTTACAAAAGTGCTGTTGTAAATGCAGTAACACCGGAAGTCATTATCGTAACTACTGGTTGCTAGTCTTCGCTAAGTCTACTGCTAAGCTAAGCGCGCTTGGCAGTGGAAAGTATCCCTAAATTCCCAATCTTGCTGCGTAAAGCAGCTTCAACGCAAATACTCCTAGCAACTAATAGTAAGTTTTTCAATATTGTTATTTTAATAAGCGCCATAGTGTTCCTTGGTCCGGCACGCCAGTCATTTCAAAACCTATATCAGACTGATATGCCATTAATGCAGATTTAGTCGCATCGGTATATTGGCCATCAATTTGACCTTGATATAACTCAAGCTCGCTCAGTTTTTGCTGAAGTTTGCGAATGGTCGCCCTGTACAAGACAACTTTTCTCTCGCCAATAGTGACAGCGATACGAGGAGACTCCTGTTTAATCCTTACAGGTTCCAACTTCTCAATAATACCGCTTACCACCTGGTAAAGTTGATTGCTTGGATTACTTTGACAGTGGCTGTCCATTACATTCAGCAGTAACTCCAGTGATTGATAGGCGGTTATGTCATAGGTATCTGTAACATATCGATTGTGAGCAGAGATATAACCTTCCAACCAACCGCCAATCATATAGTAAATATTAGAGCGTTTTTGTCTCTCTAAAAGAAATGCCTGACAGGTTAAAAAGCCTGCTCCTTTCATGGCAAATTTACCGTTAATATCGGCGGCCATTACAGGTAGATTGATCGATAAGAGCAAAACGCTGAACAACAGTGATTTCATGAGTGATTATATCTAAGAGTTATTTAAGTAATTATAGGTGGTTAGCGTGATTTGCCAGCTTACATCCAATAATTAACTATCAACTGGCAAGCCAAAACAAGAGTATTATTTAAAACCCTATGCAGTATTTCTTTTACGCAAATGATTACTGTTAGCTGACAAGGATAACACCAGTACGGATAAGGCGAGTAGCATTAGCAAAACACTGCTGGGTGTAGGTACTGACACCGCGAATGCTTCAATCGGGTTAATTGCACTTCTTACCGCTAAAGTCGTTGGCGGTGGTGGTGTATTATTATTAAAGTCAACCACGAAACTCTCTCCTACTTGCAAGTCAAATCCTCCTAACGGGAACATATTGACAAACAAGTTAGGCGATTGAAATAAATCTGCGCCAGCTGCTAATACATTGCCAATACCTATTTGACGATCAAAACCAAGGATGTCGAAGTTAATTTGTAATAAGTCGATCATCAGTTCTAAATCAAAGTCTAGTAATGTTTCATTGGTCAAATTAGCATCAAGGAAAAAGGTTGGTGTAACTGTGGTAACGTCATCAAGAAAAGTGATGTCAGGTAATAAATCCCAAGCAGAGATCAATTCGGTTACCATTTCTCCACCCACCATCACCGCTTTATCAAAGGCCATAGACACAAACAGTGTTGGCTCTAATTCAAAGTCTTGTTTTAAGTCGATGGTTGGCCCCATTTGCACATCAATAATATCGTAGCCGATGCTGCCAATGGTACCGATGGGCGCACTAGAGCCAAACAAGCCTGGTACACCTGCCGCGCTGGCAACAATATTGTCGATGTCAATAAACAAATCCACCAAGTCGTCTTGACCACTGGCTTTAAGGGTATTTGTGTTGGTATCTAGACCTCCACTGGCATTAGGCTGCGGAAGATGTAAAGTCGCTTCCACTATACCTAGAGCATCTACACTAAATGGAAAGCCATTGGCTTGATCGGGAAAGCCGAATACTGATGGTTGCTGGCCAAGCAGTGAGACACCACCTTCGCCATCTTGGTTAAAGGATAGTATTGATGCTCTTTCATTAATGTTAAATGGTGTTGAACCTGTGCTACAGCCCGCAGGTATAATGCAGGCTTCTCCCCCCACAGTTCCACTTAGTTCCATAATTGCATCAACATTAAGCGCTAGGTTGGCAAAAGACGTATCGAGCGTATTGGCGCCAGCCAATAGGCTGTTAGCATTAAAATTGATTGGGTTAGTTTTATCTAAATTTAACGTATCAGGAAGATCTAACGTGGCTTGATAAGACACTGTGGCATCTACTGAGCCACTGCCAATCTCAATACCAAGTTCAATACCAACTCTACCATCAGTAGAGCCTTGTACAGCGACGCCAGTGCGGGTATCCACTTCCAAAAATGAAGGTGGCGCAGTGCCTAGTGGTGCTACAGGCAAACGTGCCGATTGGCCATTACGACAAACACTCGACGAGAAGCTCTTTCGACATAGAGAGAAAGCCGCATCATAAGCCGCCCGTCTTGTTAAATCTGCCGCACGGGCAATTTTGCAAGCCACAGCAAACCGACTGCAACTGCGCACCGATGGCCGGCTTCCCAATTTAGGAACAAATATGCGCCCGCTTTGGCCATTGATACAAGTGCTTGAGGAATTCCCCAAGGCTCGACAACCAGCAAAAGCAATATCGTAAGCCGCCCGCAACGGGTTAATCACGTTAACATCTTCTCGACCAGCAATCAGATCAATATCTACTTGTTGATCTTGCCACTGAGCACCCAGAAAACTTCGCTGATCTAACATAAACGAGTCACCCGTATCCCAAATACTTTGGCCAGATGTGGTAAAGCTAAGGTCATATTGCAGCAGATTTGCCTGCACAGAATAGGAAATCCCTGTTGAAATAAGCACAGCCAATTGGCAACAAACGCGCAAAAACTGAGCCATACATAGCTCCTTGAGTTAGGCTATTTATGACCACCTAAACCTAGCGTTGCAAGGCTTAGCATAAGAGCAATTGTGTGGTGAGGGTTGAGCTATGCAATTTACGGGTCAAGATATTATTCTTACTCATAATCAACAAGCTAAAAATATACAATATAAAATAAGCCTGCATAGGACTAACGAATGTAAATAAAACTGACAGACTAGAGAAACAAATAAAGTCAGTTGTTTGCTCAACAAAAATGTAGATAAACAACTGACTTGATAATGCGTTAGTTCGGCTACTCGATATGGCAAATAGCCTAACTTGCAACCAGAGCGATAACTGAATGCTTTGATTAACGCCCTGAAGGGGTAAGCAACTAAAGCTTAAACTGACTAACCACTTTGGTTAGGTTACTATTAGCACTTGCTAATACTGTGGTTGCGCCGTTCACTTCATCGCTGCTGGCCGCAACCTGCTCAACCATGTCACTAATGGTCACCATGTTGCGATTAATCTCTTCAGAAACCGAAGACTGCTGCTTAGCTGCAGCGGCAATTTGAATGTTTAAGTCATTAATACCGCCAACTGAATTCACGATCTGATCAAGGTTTTCAACCACTAAATGGGTTTGTTCTGAGGCTTCAACACAGCTTGCTTTTGTCGACTCAATACCATTGATAACACTTTGCGAACTTGCATTTAAGCGGTTAATTGTATTGTGAATTTCAGTGGTACTGTCTTGTGTTCTTGACGCTAGTGCTCGCACTTCATCAGCAACTACCGCGAAACCTCGGCCTTGTTCGCCAGCACGTGCGGCTTCAATTGCCGCATTCAAGGCAAGTAAGTTGGTTTGCTCTGCAATATCACCAATCACTTTCAAGACAGCCGAAATATTATCAATTTCTTGTCCCATTTGATTAATTTGGCCTGAAGACTCTTCAACTTTCTCGACCAAATCGCTGACATTTTGGGTCGCACCTGAAACCACTTGCTTAGAATGTAACGCTTGCTCGTTAGTGCTCGTGGTCACATTCACTGCGTTTTCAGTGTTATTGGCAACGTCGGTTGAACTTGCACTCATTTCATTCAGTGCAGTTGCCACTTGGCTAGTCTCAAGACGGTGCGCTTCTAACACTTCGTTGTTACTTTGACGCAATGCCTGTAGGTCATCGACACTGGTGGCAATGTACTGACTAGATTCAGCGATATCACGCATCATTGTTTGTAAGTTTTGGATAAAGGTATTGATGTCTCTTGAGATTTCACCCAAGTCATCTTCACGCTCTACTTTCAAACGCTTGGTTAAATCACCGTTACCATTTGAAAGCTCATTTACCGTTTTCTTCAACGCTTCAACTGGGCGGTAGGCGTAAGAAAGCAATACGTATATCGCGATAGTCGATAATACAATTAACACAAAGGTGGTCAGGCTTGATGAAACTAAAGAGTCACCCAGAGCGCTATACATGACTGACTTATCAATTGCGACCAACATAAACCAAGTAGTGTCTTGGGTAATGGTTACCGTCTCAAAGTAAGCGATTTTATCAATACCTAGTAACTCGAACTCATGCATGTTTTGCTGCTTTGACAACATGATTTGTTCAAGCTCAACTAGCGGCTCAAAGTCTGACAATCGCGATTCACCCGGCACATCAACCTCGCCAGTAGACGAAATCGTCAAGCCGGTATCATCATATAGCGCCGCGATTGAGCCAGGGAAGGTAGCACGCTCAATAAATGGGTCTAATGCTCTAATTGCGATATCGGCAGCTAGCACCCCTTTAAATTGGCCACTTTGATATAACGGCGTAGCTAAGGTCACCATTAACTGGTTAGAAGCGTTATCTTTGTAAATCTTAGTCACTGTTGTCGACGCTTGTCGCTTAGCTTGCTGATACCAAGTGCGCGAGCGTGGGTCTGCGTTACCAGCATTGAACTCACCGTGCTTGTGGCTTAGTCCCATGCCATCTTCATAGCCAACAATGATATCGGCAGCAGAAATAGAACGACCAAGGCTGTTTAAGTAACCTTGGATTTTCACTTTGTCGGTAGCGCCTGCAAATAGTTCAGCTGATTGCTCAATGCCTTGTTTGATGCTCGACATGTAATTTTGAACTTTCGCGCCATTACTCGACATTTGTAGCGTGGCATATTCATCAACGTTTGCCTTCACTAATCCAGACAGTTGATAGTAAGCGGAAGTAGCTAAGATGATCATGGAAATTGCTAATAAGCTAATCGCAACCATGACAATGCGGGTTTTGAAATTAAACTGCTTTTTCAAAATTTTTTCTCTGTTTTTCTTCTTTGCCTAGGCAAAAATTATTTCCTATAAATAAACATATCCATGTCTTTAATTATTAATCCGTTACTTCGGCCTTAACTCGACCGTCATTATTATGTAATTGAGTAGACTGCTTAATAACAGCAGTGTTGAGTAACTTCCTCTATTGTGCTCCTTCTATCTTTTTCATGCTTTTGGGCAATAGACCACAGTTGACTAAGTAAACAATTAAGCCATTTTAGTTAGATAGCTTTATGTCTAGACATTAACCAAAAACGGGACGATACAATATGGCCAAACTGACCAATTAGTCAATTTATTAGAGGGTGTTAGCGACTGTTTGGAGATTAATTAACCGACCATTTATCAAAGTTCAAAATGGTACGTAAAAAATGGAATATGCACTCGATTATACCGATTGGCATCAGCTAAAACCTAAGCATAAAAAAACGGCAAGCCTTGGGCTTGCCGTTTTTACTGAAAGTATGAAAGCTATTTTATCAGCAAGCTTATTAGCCGTTGATAAAATCAATACCTTCTTTGATGTCTTTGTTTAAGGTTTCAAGCATATCTTCTTTTGCTTTTTGCTCGAATGCGCTTAATTCACCGTATGAAAGAATTTCTTCAACACCGTTTTTACCTAAACGTACTGGGTGTGCGAAGTATTCTGCGTCACCATCTTCAACTGCAACATAAGCGTAATCAACAACTTCTTCACCTTGTAAGCCTTTGATTAATGACATAGTGAAACGTGCCGCCGCAGCGCCCATAGAAAGAGTTGCAGAGCCACCGCCAGCTTTAGCGTTAACAACTTCAGTACCTGCGTTTTGAATACGAGGAGTTAGGCTTGCTACTTCTTCTTCAGTAAATTCAACACCTTCTACTTGAGAAAGTAGTGGCAGAATGGTTGTCCCTGAGTGACCACCAATAACTGGTACTTTAACCGTTGCAACATCAACGCCTTTAAGCTCAGCAATGAAAGCTTCAGAGCGGATAACGTCAAGCGTTGTTACACCGAATACACGGCCAGCTTCGTAAGTACCTGCTTTTTTGAATACTTCAGCAACAATTGGCACAGTGCCGTTAACAGGGTTAGTGATAACACCTACTAATGCTTTAGGACAGTTAGCTACGATGCCTTCAGCAAGCGTTTTAACGATACCAGCATTAACATTGAACAAGTCAGCACGATCCATACCTGGCTTACGAGGCATACCCGCTGGGATGATTACAATGTCTGCACCGGCTAATGCAGGTGCTAAGTCGTCAGCACCGTAACCTTTAACATTTACCGCAGTAGGGATGTGGCTTAAATCAACAGCAACACCAGGAACAACAGGTGCAACATCGTATAATGCTAAGTCAGAACCTGCAGGTAATTGAGTTTTTAATAGTAAAGATAACGCTTGGCCGATACCACCAGCTGCGCCTAATACAGCAACTTTCATTGGAATTCTCTCCCGATTTGAGTATTTACTTAATTTTTGTCGCCCAAAAGATATAGCATTAATCCATAAAAAACAATTAGAGAATCCTCAGGAAGCTTGCCCTTTTCACGCCAATAAGCAATTTTCCTTTACAGTTACATTGATAACTTCCCTGAATGTTAATTATGTTTGGACACAAAAAGACACTTATTCACCAAATAACGTTATTTATAATGAGGCAAGAAGCACGGTGCTACCCTATTCCCACGATTACTTGGTATAGTAGAGCATAGTAGAAAAACAAATGAATGAAATTGGTCTAGAATCAGGCTATTTCAACGAATGGATGCACTTAATTGCGCTATGCTTAACCCCAAAAGCGCAAGCGATAACGCAACAGGTAGTATGGCAGTATGATGACAGCACAACAAAAACAAGAAGCCCTAGTTCAAGCATTTAAAGACTTACTCAAGCAAGAGCAATTTGGCTCTCAAGGTGAAATAGTTGATGCCTTAAAAGCACAAGGCTTCGACAATATCAGCCAATCAAAAGTCTCGCGCATGCTCAGTAAGTTTGGCGCGGTACGCACTCGTAACGCCCGTCAAGAAATGGTGTATTGTTTACCCGCCGAATTGGGTGTGCCAACCGCAAAAAGCCCGCTTAAGCAATTAGTGTTAGATATTGAGCATAATAATGTGATGATCATTATTCGCACTAGCCCAGGCGCTGCGCAATTGATTGCTCGTTTGCTTGATAGCGTCAGTAAAAGTGACGGTGTATTGGGTACCATTGCCGGTGACGATACTATTTTTATTGCACCAACCGATGTGAAATTGATTCCAGAAACAATTGTAAAATTAGAAGATTTATTTCAGAAAAATTTAGGTTAATTCAACTTTTCTCTTTAAACCTACTTAGTTAATTCAAGCTAAATAGAAACTCAGCATTCAAATACAAAAAAGCCCTGAAATGTCAGGGCTTTTTACTTTTAAAAATCGGCAATACGATTAGAAGCTACCGCGAATACCCACAGTAATATTGCGACCTGGTAGTGGCGCATCATCTTTTAAGAATGACGAGTGCACGCGTGCTTCTTCATCCGTTAAATTACTGCCTTTGATAAATAACGCGGTGTCGGCACCAAAGCCATCAAGGTAATAGTTGATATGAGCATCCACCATGGTATAGCTGTCGGTTTCTGTTTCAAACTCAGCAATATCATCTTGCTTAAAGTAGTGGGTTACCGCCAGCTCCGCAGCTAAGCTATCACCTTGATAGTTTAACTGGCCGCCAATACGCATTGGCGGAATGCGCGGTAGGTTGCCACCATCAGAAAGTTCAGCGCGAATATAGTCGGTAAACACACTTGCTTTAAGCGGCGCACTTAGTTGGTAGACAAATTCCGCTTCGATACCATATAAGTCAACATCATCTTGACGGTATACAAAGACAGGCAAACCTTCTTCTTCGTCATGATGTTCATCAGCTTCGTCGTGGTGTTCTTCTTCAAGAGCTTCGTCTTCGTGCTCTTCTTCACCATGCTCATGACCGTCTTCCATAAAGAAGCCAGTATCCTGCTGGTAATAATAATCATCAACATGGTTGTAGAAAGCACTGACAATAAAGCCAAAGTCACCTTCAAACTTGCGCCAGGTAATATCTAAGTTGTATGAGGTTTCAATGTCGGCGTCTTGTTCACCCACTTCGATATCTAGATGATCATCATGTTCAACAACATTGTACAGCGCACCTACTTCAAAGGTATTGGTACCAATATGTGGGCCATTTGAGAATAGCTCTTGTGCTGACGGCGCACGTTGTGAGAATGATGCCGAGAAACCTAGGTTGTAGCCCGGCTGATAATCCCACACTAGGCCAACCGAGGCACTTACCGGATTAAATGATTGCTCAGCCAACATGATATGTTCTTCATCATGCTCTTCTTCGCCCTCGTGCGCTTCATCTTCATGGTGCTCTTCGGCTTCGCCGTTTGGTGTTAATTTGACATGTTCAACACGGGCGCCGAGTTGCAATAGCCAGTCGCCAAAATGTTTTTCTTCAAGCCATGCCAACGCAATAGTGGTTGATTCCGCTGGTGGGGTAAAAGCTTCTTCACCCAGCGCTTCGAAGTCACTGTCTTTAAAGTGTAATGTCCAAGCACCGCTCCAACCGTTCCACTCTTGGTGATAAAGATCAAAGCGCGTTTCAATGCTGTCATTTTTAAAGGTGGTACCCACTTCACCATTTTCAATTTCTTGGTGTTGGTAGTCGGTATAGGCAAATTTCGTTGCAATGCGGCTTAAGAACTGATCTTCAAAATTTAGATCACTGATAATTTGGATACGATCTTGCTCTAAATCAGCAAATACGTTCTCTTCCTCTTCTTCCTCGTGCTCTTCGCCTTCATGCTCCTCTTCTTCACCATGACCGTGACCATGACCCGGAATGCCATATTCACGATCTAGGCGGCCGTAGGAGAAACCAATAAAGCCGTTATCTAATAAATAGCTGGCACCAATAGTAAAGCCAGACGATTCTGAAGCACTATTGGCTAATGTGCCTTCTACTGCTTCTTCACCGTGCTCTTCACCTTCATGCTCACCTTCATGCTCATCTTCTTGCTCTTCTTCATGCTCATCGCCATGACTGGCTTCGTTTTCAGCAAAGCCGGGAATGTCGTAATCGTTTGAGTCACGCCAGAAACCATCTAAGTGCAGGGCAAAATTTTTGCTGCCAGTATTTAGGCTAACCGATGCTTCGTCTTCATCGGCAACACTGCCATGTTGCAGTAAGTAATCAATTTTAGTGTCGCTACTGGTCGGTACGCGTTCATCAATCACGTTAACCACACCACCAATAGCACCACTGCCATAGAATAGCGTCGCTGGGCCACGCAGCACTTCAATTTGTGTGGCGGTAGCAGCTTCAGTTGCCACCACATGATCGCCGCCAACACGTGATGCATCACCGACATCTAAACCGTTTTGACTGATCAGCACACGTGGGCCATCTAAACCACGAATAATAGGCGTGCTGGATACAGGGCCGTAATAACTTGAGTGAACACCTACTTCATTTTTCAGCGTTTCACCCAGTGTTGATGCTTGCTTCATACGCAGCTCGTCTGCAGCTAACACATTTACTGGCTGTGCGGATTCAATTGTCGAGGTATGCAGCGGTGTAGCATGAACATCAATGATTTCCATCACAGTTGGCGATAAAGTGATCGCCAAGCCATTTAAATCTTGCTCGGTCACTTCAATTTTTTGATTATAGTGATTGAAGTTGCGTGCGCTGACATGCAATTCAGCTTTGCCTTTATTGACGTTCTCAATAATAAAACGACCGTTTTCATCAGTAAAAACGTGTGTTTTTTCCTTATCAATATGCACTTCGGCATTGGCAATAGGATTGCCAGCCGCATCGGAAATTTGACCACGAATATTTTGCGCTAATGCGCCATTAGAAAAAGTAGCAGCGATCGCCAACGCGACCAAAGCTTTGCGTGTTTGCATGAGTAAACCCTTAATAAATAAAACTTGTGTGCCTTAGCAACTTAGCTAAAGGCGAATAGCTAACTTAATAAGGGAGCAGGTGGCGCCCTAAGCGGCGGTGAAAAGTGAGCCTGTGTAGGTGGAAAAAATAATGATTTAGCGAGCACTTTAGCATGATAAACACGCTGTACCGCCTGCCTGACAATCGTATTCTCGACCGGCTTATCGAGTGCGTTATGACATAAATGACATTCCGCTAAGCTTTCTGCCTGAGATATTATTTCGTCGTAGCTTTGTACCATATGGCCACTGTGAAAACACAGCATAAAAAGCCATGCGGCAATCAAAACGATGCTGCATTGCTTAGTTTGGCGTGGTAATGGTTGGTACTGAGTGTTCATAGCGATGTGATGTTATAACATCATCCATTGCAATTCAATAACATAGCAGACTTGTTTCAGACAAAGTTAGTAAAGTGATTGGTTATCGCGCAATTAATCAACAAGTTGCCAGTTGAATAAGTTCAGATAAATAGTACAGTTTGGTACAGAATAAATCGAAGATAACAAAAACAGCTAACCGCAAGGAAAATAAAAATGACCAATCACCTGCTCTATTTACCGCTGGCCGTGATGATCGGACTCACCATTTTAGTATGGATTTATATGTATGCTCGCCGATTAACTTTTTTAATCGGTAACCAAATTGATGCCGACCGCTTAAAAGCGCCGGAAAATGTCAGCCAAATTATTCCTGCTGAGATCAATGCCGCATCGAATAATTTGAAAAACCTGTTTGAAATGCCAGTGCTCTTCTATGCAGTTGCGCTAGTTGCGATTCAATCACAAGATCAAAGCACATTAACTTATATTAGTGCTTGGATTTTTGTGCTGTTGCGCGTACCCCACTCCATGATTCATTGTTTAAATGGTCCAGTAATGGCGCGCTTTGTTTGCTATGCCTTATCCAGCATCGCGTTATTTGTTATGGCAATCAATGTGTTTTGGCAGGTGTTACGTTAGTCAGCTCAAGTAAAATCAGAGCACATCAAAAAAGGGCTGATACTTATCGTATCAGCCCTTTCTTTATTTCTAGCTGGATTTATATCCGACTAAAGTAACCGTTAGCTTAGTCCTTACAGCGTAAAAAACTCCGTAAATACTTTATAGAGCTCAGTCCCCTGATTTACGCTGGCAGAGGCAAAATGCAAAATCGGGATCACTTCCTTATCTAAGCTAATATAATGCAACGCATCACCATCCCCGTAATTATCCATACGTAAAATACGCGCTAGAGGCTCGCCCGCTGGCAGTGGTACACCAAATTCTGCAAGGTAGTCGACCATGCCGCCCATCGGTGAGTAGAAGGCTTTGTAGTCTTTTAAATAACAGGCATAACGTGTTATTTGGGCTGGTACAAACTGCTCGCTGGTATTTTCTTCGCCTTTATTTGCGCCATTATTTGCACCTTTACTTACACCTTTAATAACGCCTTTATAGCTTAAATAGGTCAGTACACTATTCGCATCATCGAGCGCTACATCTAAATCAATTTGCTCTTGTGAGCCCAGTTCGACAGTAAAACTTTCTTTATTTAGCACCAATGGGCGACCTTTTGCGGCATAGGCTTGGGCCAGTGACCACCATGGGCAAAAAGTTGCTTCATCTAATGCGCCGTCAAACTCGTTGGGGATTAATAAGGTGTGTTCAATATTGAAATAGCTAGCACTTGCTCTGGCATATTCAGGGCAGTACAAATGCTTACTTGAAATAGGGCCGGTGTGTAAGTCCAACACTAAGTCAGCTTGATGTGCCATTTTCTGCAATTGATAAGCAATACGCTGCCCCGTAGTCAAACCATACATATTGTGATCTAGCTGTTGGTCGATATCATCAAGTAGTACTTGTTTGAACTTGGCTTTGATCTCTTGCTCACTAGCGTCAACGTTATCTTGCACAAAAGGCACCACTAAGTCTGGATTATGATGATACATACGGTTCCAATTCACGCCTGTGATCGGGTCAAAACGGCCAAGCGTGTACTCACCATTTTTGTGATTACAACCAACTGGATTGGCATATGGTACTAAGGTGATATCACCTAAAATATGCAGGTTACGAAGCTGTTCAAGCAATTGGTAAATTACCGCATTGCCTTGCACTTCTGCGCCATGCATATTGGCCTGAATATAAACACTCGGTGCGTCACTTTGGCCAGCAAAGCGATAAACCGGCACCGTCAACTTGGCACCACTGGCCATCTCGCCGACATTCAGTATTGACTTGGTGACGTGGTTAACTGTTTTTGTCATAACCGCTCCCTATCTCATATACCAAGTGGCAGGTTGTGCTGCGCGAACTTCAGTTAACTGATGATTATCATAAACATATTCCGCAGCCACTTCATGACATAAAAACAGTGGCATACTTTCGGTAAAGCCGTAAGCCCCCGAAAGACTAAACACCAGCTGATCGCCAACTTTGGTATCGCTCGGCAAAGGCAATTTACCCAGACTATCCATACTCGTGCACAGCGGGCCGTGCAAATGAAAATCTTGTACTTGCTCGCTTGATGGCCGCAGTAGGCTAGCAGGAAACGGTTGGTCGGTGATTGCTGGGCGTAACAAGTGATTAATACCTGCTGCCAACACCAATTGTTCTTCACCAAAATTAGTTTTGCGGTCAACGACATCAGTAACATAATAACCAAACGGCGCAACCGCATAACGGCCAAGCTCTAGCCATAATTCTTCCACGCCTGCTTGTGCTTTAATTTGCGCTAAATCAGCCATGGCTTGTTGCCAGTCTATCCCTTGACCCGTTTCAAGGTAATCGACCCCTAAACCACCACCTAAATCCAACACTTTAAGCTCAAAACCAATGCGCTCAGCTAAGCTAACGAGCGGCTCAACCATTTGTGACCAAAGGGAAAACATTTGGCTGTTGCTGAGCATATTGCCCCACTGGAAGATATGTAAGCCACAAATATTCACCGTTGGGAAATCACTAGCACGAATTCCTGCCCATTCTTCAGTGCCTAAACCAAATGGCGTTAAGCTATTACCACCTAGCGGGTTTTTCTCGCCTTCTGGCCAGCGCAGCTGAACGCGCAGTAAAGCGTCTGGCTTTTTATCCTGCTCTTTCGCGGCCAGCGCTAGCCATTGCAACTGATTGTAACTTTCGACAACAAAGGTATTGACCCCTTGCTGAAGAAAATAAGAAATTTGCTGGTAAGATTTGGCTGGCCCAGTATTTAGAATTTTCTCAGCATCAACCCCTTGCAATAATACTTGCGTTAGCTCGCCTTTACTGGCGACATCAAACTGAATACCGCTTTCCGCTACCGCTTGAATAACGCTTGATAATGGATTGGCTTTGACCGCGTACCAAAGCTTGACCACATCTTGCTGCTGTAGCGCAGTTAAGTGCTGTTTAAGCGCGCCAATATCATAAACAAAGTAGCCATTTTCATGACTACTGCCTTGATGAGCGCGCAGTGCTTGCGATAAATCGTCAGAGAGTAGGCTTGATGTCGTCATCGTAACTTCCTTTAATAACGCTGATTAGCGCAATGCTTCTTCAAGCTCAAGTGAAGCATCACTTTGCTCATCGCGATATTTAACAATCAAGGCACACGCCATGTTTAGGCCTTGAGATTGTGCCCATTCACCGCCGACCGGACGCGTACCCGGAATAACCACAGCGCGTTCTGGAATTGGCTCACCTTTTTCCAAACGGCGATTATTGACTAAATCAAACACCGGAATAGAAGCAGACAGAGCAACACCCGGCGCTAACACCGCGCCTTTTTTAATCACCACACCTTCTACGACAACCACACCAGCACCTAAAAAGGCACCATCTTCAACAATCACAGGGCTCGCACCCACTGGTTCAAGCACACCACCAATTTGCACAGCTGCCGATAAATGTACGTTTTCACCAATTTGCGCACACGAGCCCACTAGTGCATGGCTATCCACCATAGTGCCTTTGCCAACATAAGCACCAACATTAATATAAGCTGGTGGCATAACAATCACGCCAGGAGCAACATAAGCACCAGCGCGTACCGATGAGCCACCCGGCACTAGGCGTACCGCATCATCGCGGGTGAACTGGCGTGCTGGTAAATTGTGTTTATCGACAAAGCCCTCATAAATACCGTCAAATTCGGTGTTTTCACCGGCTTTAAACGCCGCCAATATTGCTTGTTTGGCTTCAACATTAGCGTGCCAGTTACCTTGCTCATCTTGGGTTGCCGCGCGCACTTCACCGCGCTCCATTTGTTGTAAAACTTCTTGCCAATTAGTCATTTTTCTACCTTTAATTCTGAATTCTTTTTTGGGTTAATTGTTAGTTTTCTGATCGCGCCGTTAGCAGCGTTTCTTAGTGCTAAAACTAAGCCCTTTGCTTAGCTAGCGGTTCGTTTTTCTCTAATGGAATTTCACGCGCCTGTTGAGTAACTTGTATCGGCTGAGTTACTTGCGTCTGCTCGCGATACCAAGCGTCAATAGCATCGTTAGCCTCAATCAAGGGCTGTTTATCTAACAATTCGAAATGGGTGAGTGGGGGTTGCAAGGCGGCGGAGTCTAACTCGCCATTCTCATGCATTAACACTTTCACTGGGATTGGATTTGCCACGCTAAATAGCGCATCAACAGCTTGCTGCCAAAGCGCGTTATCAAGCTCGGTATGCGCCAAACATTGTTGAACATAGAGCTTTGTCGCTGATGGCCAAGCATTACTTGCAACCGACACTAAGCCCGCAGCACCAAGTTTTGCCAGCGCTGGCATCATGGCATCTTCACCACTAAACAGCGCAAGCTTAGGACACGCTTGACGGTAGCGATTAAATTGGGCGATATCGCCGCTGGCTTCTTTAAGTGCCCAACAATTTGGATGATTTTGCAGCTTCGCTAGCGTATCCACCGATAAAGTAACCGCACTTCGCGACGGAACGTTGTAAAGCATACAAGGCTTGTTGCTAGCATTAAGCAAAGCGGTAAACCATTGCTCTTGGCCAACAGGGCCAGGCTTAGCGTATAAAGGCGCACCAAGTAAGTAGGCGTCAATATTTAGCTGATTGCAGCGCTCAATCCACTCTAGCTGTTGCATTAATTGAAAGCCGCCAACACCGACCATGATCGGCACATCAAGGCCAAGTTCAGCCACGTATTTGACGATACCAAACTGTTGTTCAGCATTGAGCGCCAATGCTTCGCCAGTGCTACCAAGCAGTAACAAACCATTGCCGACGGCTGCTTGTTCGCGAGCAATTCGCGATAAACAGGCAAAGTCGATAGCGCCACTTTCGGCAAAAGGGGTAACTAACGCGGTCCACAACGGGAATTTGGGTAAGGTTGCGTTAGCTAATGAATTAGAAGTTTCAGGATTCATGTCTCTCGAACTCACTTCGTTCGGAGAACTTATCGGCATTTGTTCTCTGCCCACAGCAAAAAGCGCAGACAGTTCAACAAAGGCCAGAAGCTCTCCACCTAATGGGTGACAGTTGTCAGGATTCAGCCTGAGCAACCGACCAATACATCAATCAAAAATGTATTGGTCTCGGCGTTAATCCCCCTCATTAATGGTCACTGGAGTTTGATCTCCTGACATTAACTACCTGGTTAACGCTCCTCTTCTGGCCCTTTTCATCACGATGGTATGAGCTTGACGAGCCACACCATCGCGCAGGAATAAGGACGGGCTCATTACATCGAATATTTGCTCTAATGTCAACACACCGCTATACCTTGCTTTATCAATCACGTAAAATGCGGCCTCGCGCGATTTTAGTGAAGTTTGTAGTCCGCGAATTTTGGCAATTTGTGTCGGCAAAAAGCAGTTTCACACTAGACTTAAGCTGGCTATCATCAACCTAGGTAAGCAACGTATTAACGCTGACGATTAGCGTCTAACGCGAGGCAAGTTGGACATCACATGGCATTATCGAATTTATCTCAAGTACTGGTTCGCAATATCGACGAGTTAGCATGCACGCGGGCAGTGTTAGTTAACTTCCCCGTCGACGGGCTATATCAAGAGTGGCTTGATGAATATCCTGAGTGCCAATTACATTATTTCACCAATAACAAGCTAGCTGCGGATCAACTGGCGCAATTATCGGCTGCTCAACCAAATTCAAACTTGAGCTACAGCTTTGGTACGCACTTAACCGCCCAGCAAAGTGAAGAAACGAAGCAAAACAAAGAAGCTAAACAAAATAAAGAAAACAGCGCATATGACTTAGCCGTGATTGCCTTTCCAAAAAGCAAAGCTGAGCTTGCTTATTCTCTCGCTATGCTTGCTCCATATTTAACAGACGATGCACGAGTGCTGTTTGTTGGTGAAAACAAAGGCGGCATCAAATCAGCAGCAAAATTAAGCCAAGACTATATTAGCCATTGTCATAAGCTCGATTCTGCTCGCCATTGCAGTTTATTCGCTGGTCAGTTTATTCGTGGTGATTATCAGTTTTCCCTTGCCGATTGGTTCCACTACTACCCGCTTTCGGTTGCCGGTATTGAACTTAACATTGCCGCACTGCCGGGCGTGTTTAGCCAAAAGCAACTAGACAAAGGCACACAAGTTCTATTAGAAAATTTACCTACCGAGCAACTGCCGAAAAAAAGTTACCAAGGCAAACTGCTTGATTTTGGCTGTGGTGCCGGAGTGATCAGCGCCTACTTAGCCAAACAGCACCCAGCAGCAGAGATAACAGCCCTCGATATTAGTGCACTGGCAGTTGCTTCCACGCAAGAGACGTTAAAAGTAAATAACTTAGCAGGCGAGGTATTTGCCTCAGACGGCCTAAGTGAAGTTACAGGCTCGTTTTCACATATCGTCACCAACCCACCGTTTCATCAAGGCTTGAAGACGCATTATGCTGCAACCGAAACGTTTTTGCGTGAGTGTCCGAAACGATTAGTTAGAGGTGGTAACTTAACTGTGGTGGCAAATAGCTTTTTAAAATACCAACCTATTTTGGCTGAAGGTTTTAAACAAATACAAACCACGGTTAATCAACGTGGCTTTGCTGTCTACGTCGCTTCAGTGTAGTTATTACTGGCAAGCGTGAAAAAAAACAGTGCGTCAGTCGTTAACTAAATTGGTATAAATTAACTTTAATAAAGAATAAAACATTGACGAGTGCTGACCTTTTGATATTCACTGAAAAAGCATCGTAGATATAAACCCATGCTACTTTGCGCCTACGACACGTGCTCAAGTTAAAAATTGAGCATTAAAAACGGCGAATAAGCACTAAGATAGGTAGTTAAAATCTAGTAATGAACCAAACTATGCACTCCAACCAATCTATGCATTCAAACCAAACTATGCATTCCAACCAAGTTGTGCAAACCAAGTCAATTCGTCGTAAGTTGAATCTATTAATGCTGGCTTTTGTAACCGGCTCATTTTTTCTCGCACACTTGGTTGTCTCCTATTTTGTTTTTGATCACCTTGGCGCAGAGTTAAAACAAGATATTAAAGAGCGCGCAGCCATTATTAGTGGTCGCTCAATCTCATTTATTGAAACTGACAACTATAGTGAATATCAAGAGGTATTGAAGCGACTTTCAAACCTACCTCGGTTTAACTATGTGCACATTTATCGCTTTGAAAACCAAGAGCTGAGCTTTTTTGCCAGCTACAATAAGCAAGGTTTTCCTGCTATCCCAGAGAAAACGGCGAGTATCGAAAAGTATCAAGCGCCCATTATTACCGATAGCATTATTGAATATATCAACCCAATCAAAGTCGATAACAAGCTAATTGGTTATGCCTACTTGCAGCTTGATACAAATAGCTATCATGAACTGCAAACAACGACTTGGTTCACCTTATCTATTGGCTATATTTTAGTGCTGATAATCGGTGCTCTTATCACCAACAGTATGTATAGCTCGGTGATTACACCGATTAATCGATTACTTACGGCGATACGCAATGTATCGCAGAAAAAAGACTTCAGTGTTCGTGTTAACGGCATGGAAAACCAAGAGTTTGAATTACTTGCCAACGACTTGAATGTTATGCTCAATCGCATTGAGCGACATATAGAAAAACAAGCAAACGCAGAGCAACAGATTTTAAAACTTAACCACGAGTTAGAAGACAAAGTTAGCCAGCGAACTGACGCACTAAAAGATTCAAACCAAGAGTTACTATCTACGCTAGAAAAGCTTCATCAGTTCCAAGGGCAACTAGTTGAAAGTGAAAAAATGGCCTCGTTAGGTGATATGGTGGCTGGTGTTGCTCATGAGGTAAATACCCCAATAGGTCTAGGGGTTACTGCATCAAGCTTGCTATCTGATCGCTTAAATGAAGTTCATACCGCCTTTAACGATAAAACCTTAAAATCGAGTCAACTGCGCCGTTTTCTGACGGAAAGTGAAGAAAACCTAGCCATCGTCACACGCAACTTACATCGTGCTGCAGACTTAATTTCTAGTTTCAAACAAGTGGCAGTAAACCAAAGCAATGAAGCAGATAGCGCATTTATTGTTAAGCAATTGATTGACGAGGTGATCTTGTCATTGGGGCCACAACTCAAACAAAAAAGTGTAAATTTTCAAATCGAGTGCAGTGAAAACTTAGCGGTTATTAGTAAGCATGGACCGATTAACCAAATATTGATCAACCTTATTGTGAACTCCATCATTCATGGTTTTGCAGATAATGATGGTGGCACAGTCACAATCAATGTGATGTATTTAAGTGGCCAACTGCACATTAATTACCAAGACGATGGCAACGGCGTAGAGCCGTCGATCAAAACCAAGATCTTCGACCCTTTCATCACAACTAGACGCGGCGAAGGTGGCAGTGGTTTAGGCTTACACTTAGTTTATAACCTTGTCACCCAAGCGCTTGGCGGCCATATTCAATTCGATATTGAACCAACGCAAGGCGTACAGTTTGAGATCGCTTTCCCTGCACAATTAAGCGAAGTACCAAAAATTAACTAATTGATTACTTTCTGTAACTATGTGGCGGATGAAGTCACCTATATTGTTTGCTAAAATGTTAAAGACTAAAGTAAAAAGTACCTACACTAGCCTTTAATTTTAGCGGTTGAGTTACTATATAAGGCTAACTAAACAATACTAAGCATAGATACCAGTTAGTAAACGGACAAAAAATGCAAAAAGCACATATCCTTATCGTTGAAGACGAAGACGTCACACGCTTTAACCTCCGAAACCTATTCGAAGCAGAAGGCTATCAAGTCTCTGAAGCTGTAGATGGCGATTCGATGGACGCTCAGCTAAGAGAACAAAAAGTACACTTAGTTATCATGGATATTAACTTGCCTGGTAAGAACGGCTTGTTGCTAGCTAGAGAGTTGACTAACAATCGAGATATGGGGCTTATTTTCCTAACTGGTCGTGATAGTGATATTGATAAAATTTTGGGTCTAGAAATTGGCGCAGACGATTACTTGACTAAGCCGTTTAACCCAAGAGAGTTAACCATTCGTGCACGCAATATCCTCAGCCGTATTACTCATGTAAAACCTGACACTGACGGTGCAATTATCAATTTTAACGGGTGGTCACTTGACGGTAACTCACGCAAGATGACAACCCCCGTTGGCGATATTATTCCAATTCCTCGTGGTGAATATCGTGCGCTTAAATTGTTGATTGAAAATGCTGGGCAAATTGTTTCTCGCCAGCAATTAATCAAGGAAATGACGGGTCGTGACTTACGCTCAAATGACCGTACGGTTGACGTTACCATTCGTCGTTTGCGTAAACACTTTGAATCTATTCCAGAAACGCCAGAGCTAATCAATACCATCCATGGTGAAGGCTACCGTTTCGTTGGTAGCATCGACGCCTAGCTAAAGTTTAAGTTAGCTTTAGTTAAGCTTATTTGGGGCTTAGGTTAAGAAAGCTTCTTACGAGCTTTCAAGCCATTGCTTAAAATCAGCAATAGCTGCGGTATTATCAATTTTTAAGCGAGCAAGATGCTCGCTTTTTTGTGGCCAAGTTTCTGTCGATTTTTCAATAGCCACTAAGAACTGATGAACACTCAGTAAGCCTACACTTGCCGCTGCACCTTTCATTTTGTGACAACGTTCTTGCCAGTTAGATTGACTTTGCTCATTGATCGCAGCTTCAATCTCACCAATGTAAACGCCAGATTGCTTCTGATAAAGCGCAAGCATCTGCGCTACCACCGTGCCCCCCAAATTGTCTAAATATCCTTGAATTAGCGATTTATCAATAGTTGCAGGCTGGTTCATAGTGCTTTTTGTTCCTCTTATTTCGTATCACCACACAGCCTAATCGCAAGCGTATTTAATGTAAATCTAAATTCATTAAATGCTACACCTTTACTAATGAGAATGCCGCTACAGATATTGATTTTAGCCGGATTTTCGTTCAGAATAGCCGCCCATTTTATTAGCGAAAACAGCCCTCAAATCAATACTTTTTATGTGGTTTTTGGTTCTAGGCTGGTTACGCTGACAAGGGCGTGTAGATCTTTTGAGGTTGAATTTTGTTCAATCTAAACACTTTCAGATCGCGGCGCTCGTTTTGTCGCATAGTCGTTCTATGTAAAAAGCGAGCAACAATGAGCAGGAAGTGTTTAGATGAACCCGCAGGGCAGCTTCTGCAAAACCAACCCTGAAAGATCAATACGCCCTGAGTAGCTTATTAAGTTTTACTACTGAGATTGCGGAGAACTAATGCCAACATCAATGCCAGACATCGCCAATCACACCACAGCCCAAACCGAAGGGACGTTAGATTGGGTTGGAATGAGCAATATTGAAATGCCTTTAATGGTGGCTTCTAAAGACCAGCCAGAGCGAATGGTGTCAGCTCACATTGATGCGTTTGTGAATTTGAAAGAGGCACAGGCAAAAGGTATTCACATGTCGCGCCTATATTTATTGCTCGACGAATTGTCCAATAACAATACCTTGAATTACCAAAGCTTTGCAGCTTTGCTCGATGGCTTTATTAGCTCTCATCAAGAACTAAGCGACCAAGCAAAAGTCGCTATTCACTTTGATTACCACCTGCGCCGTAAATCACTAATCAGTGGTAAGCAAGGTTGGAAAGCCTACCCGGTTGTATTAACAGGCCAGTTAAACAAAGGGCAATTGTCAGTTGAACTAGCAATCGATGTAAGATACTCGTCCACTTGTCCTTGCTCTGCTGCGTTAGCTCGCCAGCTAATACAGCAAGCTTTCTTAAATAAGTTTGATGAACAAGACAATATCGACAAGCAAACAATACATGAATGGCTCGGCACAACCGAAGGCGTTGTCGCCACACCACACAGCCAGCGCTCTATTGCCAAAGTAAAAGTTAAGCTGAACTCATCGGTTACAGAGTTTCCGATCAGTGATCTAGTTGATGCGATTGAAGACACATTACAAACGCCTGTACAAGCCGCAGTTAAAAGAGAAGACGAGCAAGAGTTTGCCCGTTTAAACGGTCAGAACCTGATGTTCTGTGAAGATGCAGCGCGCAAACTGCAGCATACGATGAACCAAGCTACGCACTATGATGACTTCTGGGTTAAGGTAAATCACCTTGAATCCTTACACGCACACAACGCAGTGAGTATCACCACCAAAGGCGTTGAAGGAGGCTATCAAGCATAAAGCTAAATAAAGCCACTAGCTGACCAAAAATAATTTCTATGAAAAGCCTGCTGATGCAGGCTTTTTTGTTTCTTAACATTGGCAAATTTCAATATAATTATTCGTTATAAATATGAATAAAATTAATTTTCATAACGTCATCAAGCTAGCGCCCCTAACTTAACTGGCAATGCGCCTTTGATGTAATAAAATTACAGAATATGTAAGCGCTCCCCCATATACGCCCCATCATTGACCATTTATTCAACTTTTGTGCAACCATTGTTTTAAAATGGCGCAACAAGCGATAAATAAGCCATAAAAATACCGATTATTATGAAAATTAATTACGAGCAAATACTCTATAAATGTTGACGGAATGTATATTTGTCGTTAGTGTCTATGGTTCGCTCATAATGCATTCAGGTATATTTATTCACAATTATTACCTAATTATTCGTACCTGAAGCCTCGTATCTGCGAATTGTAAAATGCTTGGAGAACAATAATGCAGCTATATGATCCCAACACACAAAAGGATAATTGTGGTTTCGGTTTAATTGCTCATCAAAAAGGTGAAGCAAGTCACAAATTAATAAAAACTGCGATTAGCGCCTTAGATCGTATGCAGCACCGGGGGGGTATTGCAGCCGATGGAAAAACAGGTGATGGTTGTGGTCTACTATTACAAAAGCCAGACACATTTTTCCGTGCCATTGCTGAAGAAAACGGTTGGCAGCTAGGCCGAAAATATGGGGTTGGTATGGTGTTTCTTAACACTGACCCAGAGCTTGCCGCAGCGTCGAAAAAAATACTTGAAGAAGAATTAAGCCGCGAAACACTTACTATTGTTGGTTGGCGCGTTGTCCCTACTGACAAATCAATTCTTGGCCCAATCGCCGCCAGTAATTTACCAGCTATTGAACAAATTTTCGTTGATGCACCACCAGGCTGGCGTAACCGTGATTTAGAACGCCGCTTATATATGGCAAGACGCCGTGCCGAAAAACGCATCAGCGACGAGAAATTCTACATTGCCAGCCTATCTTGTCAGGTTACTATTTATAAAGGCTTAATGATGCCTGTTGACCTGCCAAACTTTTATTTAGATTTGGCTGACATTCGCATGCAAAGCGCTATTTGTGTCTTCCATCAGCGCTTCTCAACGAACACCTCGCCACAATGGCATCTCGCACAACCTTTCCGCTTCTTAGCACATAACGGTGAAATCAACACCATTAAAGGTAACCGCCAGTGGGCACGAGCACGTACATACCGTTTTAATTCACCGTTATTACCAGATTTAAAAGACGCTGCACCGTTTGTTAACGAAAGTGGTTCTGATTCCTCGTCACTAGACAATATGCTAGAGCTATTTTTAGCCGGCGGCATGGACTTCTTCCGTGCGATGCGATTATTAATGCCACCCGCTTGGCAGAATAATCCAACCATGGATGACGACTTAAAAGCCTTCTACGAATTCAACTCCATGCACATGGAGCCGTGGGATGGTCCGGCTGGTATCGTGATGACCAATGGTCGCCATGTTGCCTGTAACCTCGATCGCAACGGCCTTCGTCCAGCCCGTTACGTCATTACCCGTAATGGCTTTATCACCCTAGCGTCAGAAGTCGGCATTTGGGATTACGGCGAAGATGAAGTGCTTGAAAAAGGCCGAGTTGGCCCAGGTGAAATGCTGGCGATTGATACCTATACAGGTACCATTTTCGACTCAAACAAGATTGATGATGAATTAAAAGTTCGCCATCCATACCGTGAATGGTTAAATAAAAACATTCGCCGCTTAGTACCGTTTGATCAACTGGAAGCCAACCTAATTGGCACTCGTATGTTTAACGACAGCGAGATGGCGCAATATCACAAGCTATTTAACTACAGCTATGAAGAAATCAATCAAGTGGTTAAAGTGCTTGCCGAGAATGGTCAGGAGGCGACAGGTTCAATGGGTGATGATACGCCGATGGCAGTATTATCAAGTAAACCTAGAACGCTTTATGATTACTTCCGCCAACAGTTTGCGCAGGTAACCAACCCACCAATTGACCCATTGCGCGAGCGCTATGTAATGTCACTGGCAACATGTATTGGCCGCGAGCACAACGTTTTCAATGAAACTACAGGCCATGCCGATCGCATTATTTTCGACACCCCAGTATTGATGTACACAGGGTTAAAACAACTGCGCGAATTAGATCAAGAGCACTATCGTTCAGATACCTTGACCTTGAACTATGATCCAGCAGAAGGGTTAGAAGCAGCAGTGCAGCGCTTATGTGACGAAGCAACTGATCTTGTGCGCAACAAGAACACCGTTATCTTGGTGTTGTCAGATCGCCAAATTTACCCTGGTCTATTACCTATTCCAGCGGCAATGGCAGTAGGTGCTGTACAAAAACGTTTGGTTGAAGAGCAGCTTCGATGCGATTCCAATATTATTGTTGAAACTGCATCGGTTCGTGACTCACATCAATTTGCTGTACTACTTGGCTTAGGTGCCACAGCAGTTTATCCATTCTTAGCGTTTGAAACCATTGAACAAATGGTCGACAAAGGTCAGCTTGAGATCCCTGCACGTCAAGCCATTGAAAATTACCGAAATGGTATCAATAAAGGCTTGTTAAAAATCTTGTCTAAGATGGGTATTTCAACCATTGCCAGTTATCGTTGTGCTGGCTTGTTTGAAGTGATTGGTCTTAACGATAACATTATGCAAACCTGCTTCCCTGATATTCCGAGCAGATTGCAAGGTGCTGATTTTAGCGATATTGAGCAAGACAATATCAACTTAGCGCGTCGTGTCTTTTTACCACATCAAAAAGTTGACCACGGCGGTTTACTTAAATATGTGCATGGCGGCGAGTATCACGCGTTTAACCCAAATGTAGTAAGTTACCTACAAAATGCGGTTAAAACCGGTGAATATAGCGATTACCGTCAGTTTGCCGAGGAAGTGAACAATCGCCCTGCTGCAGCATTGCGCGACTTATTAGCACTGAAAGATGACACACAAGCGATTGATATTTCAAAGGTCGAATCAGACGCAGATTTATTCAAGCGTTTTGACAGCGCCGCAATGTCTATTGGTGCATTAAGCCCTGAAGCACATGAAGCGTTAGCGATTGCAATGAACCGCTTAGGTGGTTTCTCTAACTCTGGTGAAGGCGGTGAAGATGAACGCCGTTTTGGTACTGTGAAAAACTCACGTATCAAGCAAATCGCCTCGGGCCGTTTTGGAGTTACACCGCATTACCTCGTCAATGCTGACGTGCTACAAATTAAAGTAGCACAGGGTGCAAAACCGGGTGAAGGCGGTCAACTACCGGGCGACAAAGTTACGCCACTAATCGCTAAGTTGCGTTTTTCTGTGCCTGGCGTAACGCTAATTTCACCACCTCCACATCACGATATTTATTCAATCGAAGATTTAGCTCAGCTAATTTTCGACTTAAAGCAAGTTAATCCAAAAGCGGTAATCTCGGTTAAATTAGTATCAGGCCCGGGTGTTGGTACGATCGCATCAGGTGTTGCTAAGGCATATGCCGACTTTATCACCATTTCAGGTTATGACGGTGGTACAGGTGCCAGCCCATTAACGTCTGTGAAGTACGCTGGCTGTCCATGGGAGATTGGTTTAGCAGAAGCGCACCAATCACTAGTAGCAAATGGTCTTCGTCATAAAGTGCGCTTACAAGTTGATGGCGGTTTGAAAACAGGTTTAGACATTGTTAAAGCCGCTATTTTGGGTGCTGAAAGCTTTGGCTTTGGTACTGCGCCTATGGTCACCTTAGGTTGTAAGTTCTTACGTATTTGTCATCTAAACAATTGTGCTACTGGTGTTGCAACGCAAGATGAAGTGTTACGTGAAGAATTCTTCAAAGGCTTACCGGAGCAAGTGATGAATTACTTCAAGTTCGTGGCACAAGACGTACGTGAAATTTTAGCTAAGCTTGGTGTTGAAAGCTTAACTGCCATCATTGGCCGTACTGATTTACTTGTGCCACTACAAGGTATTAGTGCCAAGCAGCAAAAACTCGACTTGTCACCAATTATTGCCCCAGTGGTTGCAGGCAAGCATACGGCACTTCACCAAACGGAAGCCAATATTCCGTTCGATGAAGGCAAGCTTAATCAACAATTGGTGGAAGCTGCTCGTGATGCTGTTGCCCATAAAACAGGTGCGGAGTTTAGATTTAACATCAACAATACTGATCGCTCAGTCGGTGCGGCACTTTCGGGTGAAATTGCTAAACACCATGGCGATCAAGGTATGGCAAGTAACCCTATTAAACTTCACCTTAAAGGCACAGCGGGTCAAAGTTTCGGTGTCTGGAACGCTGGCGGGTTAGAAATGACCTTAACTGGTGACGCTAACGACTATGTTGGTAAAGGCATGACCGGTGGTAAGTTAACTATCAAGCCACCTAAAGGTGTTGAGTATGCAAGCCATGAAACCATGATCATGGGTAACACCTGTTTGTACGGTGCAACAGGTGGTCGTTTATTTGGCTGTGGCCGTGCGGGTGAGCGTTTTGGTGTACGCAACTCAGGTGCTCATGCAGTTATCGAGGGCACAGGCGATCACGGCTGTGAATACATGACTGGTGGTATTGTTACTGTTCTGGGTCAAGTGGGTTTGAACTTTGGTGCAGGGATGACAGGTGGCTTTGCTTATGTACTTGATGAAGCTGATGACTTGGCAATTCGTCTAAACACTGAGTCGATTGAAATGTTGCCAATTGAAGAGCTAGTGATTCACCAAGAGCACTTACGTGGCATTATTAACCAACATTTTGAGGAAACTGGCAGCTTACGCGCGCAAGCTATATTGAACGATTTCGATAATTACGCGCCTAAATTTAAGCTAATCAAGCCAAAAGCAACTGATGTTAAAGCCCTGCTAGGTCACCAAACGCGTTCGTCGGCAGAACTTCGCGTGCAAGCGCAATAAGGGGTGGAGTAAAGAATTATGAGCAAAAATGTTTATCAATTTATCGATGTAAAACGTATCGATCCGCCCAAAAAAGCCATTGAACAGCGTAAAATTGACTTTGTTGAGATTTATCAACCGCTCAGTAGCGATCAAAGTAAAGGCCAAGCAGATCGTTGTTTAGACTGCGGCAACCCTTATTGTGAGTGGAAATGTCCTGTACATAACTACATTCCACAGTGGTTAGAGTTAGTCACCGAAGGTAAAATCTTCGAAGCTGCCGAGCTTTGTCATCAAACTAACAGCTTGCCTGAAATGTGTGGCCGCGTTTGTCCACAAGATAGACTTTGTGAATCTGCCTGTACGCTAAATGATGAATTTGGTGCGGTCACTATCGGTAATATTGAAAAATACATTACCGATACGGCCTTTGAGCAAGGTTGGACACCTGACTTGTCACATGTCGTTAAAACAGGCAAACGCGTTGCTATTGTTGGCGCTGGCCCTGCTGGTCTCGCCTGTGCTGATGTATTAACACGCCATGGTGTAGACTGTGTAGTTTATGACAAGCATTCAGAAATTGGTGGTCTGCTAACTTTTGGTATTCCAGCGTTTAAACTGGAAAAAGACGTTGTTATTCGCCGTCGCAAAATTTTCGAAGGCATGGGCATTGAATTCAAACTAAACACTAACATTGGTGTTGATATTGAATTCGATACATTATGCCAAGAATTCGATGCGGTATTCCTAGCTATGGGTACTTATACCGATATGGAAGGTGGCTTCGAAAACGAGCAAGCCAGTGGCGTTTACAATGCTCTCGACTTCCTCATTGGCAATACGCAACACATTATGGGGATTACTGAGAACGTAAAACCTTATGTGAATTTCGAAGGCAAAAAAGTTGTTGTGCTCGGTGGAGGTGATACCGCCATGGACTGTGTTCGCAGTTCAGTGCGTCAAGGGGCAAGTGAAGTCACCTGTGCCTACCGTCGTGACGAAGCGAATATGCCTGGCTCACCGCGAGAAGTGCAAAACGCGAAAGAAGAAGGTGTTAACTTTGCCTTCAACTTGCAACCACTTGATATTGCGGTCGACGAACAAGGTAATGCAATTGGCGTGCGCTTTGTTAAAACCCAACTGGGTCAGCCTGATGCAAACGGTCGCCGCAGCCCAGAGCCAATAGAAGGCTCAGAGTTTGTGATGGAGGCTGATGCCGTTGTTATCGCATTTGGTTTCTTACCAAGCCCGCCGCAGTGGATGAAAGACGCTGGTGTCGAAGTAGATGCACGAGGCCGTGTAGTCGCCACAGATAACAGCGAATTTGCCCTGCAAACGAGTGCAAATAATATCTTTGCGGGTGGCGATATGGTACTTGGCTCTGACCTTGTTGTAACCGCTATCGACCAAGGCCGAAAAGCCGCCATGGGCATTTTGGATTTTGTGTATAGCGAGCAAGTTATCGCGATTTAACAAGCAAACCAAAACGCTTCATCTGTAAAGTGAAAAACTAAGGGCACGCAACTTATTGCTTAATGAGTCTAGCGCGCCCTTTTTTTATGCGTTTTGAATATGTATACCAATTTGATTAATTATTTAGTCTCTCAGAATGACATAAGCAGTATTAGAACAAACGAAATTTATGACGATATAGTCGTTCTACATCAAGTGAATTTTGTGCAGTTATCATGCTGCTTATGCATTCCCAAGGGCGAGTTTTAAGGGCTCATATACTGCGTTATGTCATTTGATAAGGGAATAACCATTCTCTGCATGACAAGCCTTGTCTATGAGCCTTTAAATTCTCGCTGAGTGATTAAATAATTATTCAAGTTGGTATTATCAACAACTAAAAGTGCTATAGTAGAGCGGCGTATCGAGGCAAGAGATGTAATGCGTGCAGCAACCTAAGCACCCCAAGCAACAAAGTATCCGCGCTATTACCCTTATCACCACCTTCATGGGTGCAGTGATCCTATTGTCTGTTTTTGCCCTAAAACAAATTAAAGCAAGTACCACAGAGCAGATCAGAGACAACTTGCAAACCTTGCTACTGACGGTACAAGAGGCCCATCACATACTCGTTGAGCAACGTCGTTTTGCCGTCTCTAGCATTGCAGAAACAGCCGCTATCGTAGCCGTATCCAAGCGAATCCTAAACGAATACCACGGCGGCTTTCCACTTGCAGATAGCGAAAATCTTCGAGCGTTTAGGCAATTTATTCTGCCTATTATTCGCAAATTTGGCGATCAGGGCTTCTTCATCATTGCTCCTGATTACGCCAATATCGCGGCAATGGATAACAATAGCTTAGGGCGTGAAAACCTTATTGCACGCCATAAGCCAGAGCTGCTTGCTAAAGTTTTTAATGGTGAAACCACCTTTATTCCACCGATTAAAGCCGATAAAGAAGCAGCGACAATGTTTATTGTTGCCCCCATGCTCGACAGCCAGCAACAGGTTATTGCAGCCCTTGCTTTGCGCATCAATCCAAGAAGTTATTTTTCTAGCGTTACCACCATTGGCCGCATTGGTGAAACGGGTGAAACCTATGCCTTTGACAAGTCAGGCACTTTACTTACCGAAAGCCGCTTTGATCAGCAACTGCGCGATCTAAACATTATTAGTAATAACCAAAGCAGCAGTTTTAACGTACTTATTAAAGATCCTGGCGGCGACTTAACACAAGGCTATAAAGCTAAACTGCATTACGAACAACGACCCCTTACGCTGATGGCTGCGCAAGCGACACAAGGTAAGAGCGGCACCAATACCGAAGGTTATCGAGACTATCGCGGCGTGCCCGTAATGGGCGCTTGGATATGGGATCATAAGTTTCAATTTGGGATTGCTACGGAAATTAACGTAGAAGAGGCGTTAGAGCCCTACTACAAAACCCGCAACACTTTTATTCAAGTATTGAGCATATCTCTGGTCATGGTGCTCTTGCTGCTCAAATTGATTTTTCATTTACAGCGACAACATCGCAATCGAATCGAACAAACGAATGCTGAGCTTGAACAGCGGGTAAAAGAGCGCACCGCAGATTTAGAAAAAATGCAAAAAGAGCTGTCGGAAGCCAATGAGGAGCTTGCGATGCTAGCGATCACCGATAGTTTAACGGGGCTATACAATCGCCGCCATTTCGACAATCAGTTGAGCTTAGAATGGCAACGGTGCTTACGTGATAATAAATCGTTGGCAATTATTTTGTTCGACGTCGATCACTTTAAACAATACAACGATCATTACGGCCACTTAATGGGTGATATGTGCTTGAAAAATATCGGTAGCTTGCTCAATGTTTCCGATATCACTAAGCGTCCAAGTGATATTATTGCGCGTTACGGCGGAGAAGAGTTTATTGTCATGCTGAGCAATACAGATCGCGACTATTGTATTCAAGCCGCAAATGCAATCTGCCAAAAAATACGTGATTTAGCCATTCCTCATGAATATACAGGCAAGTCTTCACAAGTGGTGACCGTCAGCGTCGGGTTTATCATTTGTAATAATTTGGAATCATTAAGGCCAAATCAGCTAGTTAGCCGTGCTGACATTGCGCTTTACAGCGCTAAAGATGCAGGGCGAAATCAAGTCGTGGAATATCACGACGACCAGCGCATTGCCAGTCGCCGTTAATACGCTTTACTCTAAAAAGCTATCATCTAGCGCAAGCACTTGCGCGTACATTGGCTGATAATTGCCCCATGTCACATAATCCGAGCCATTCACTTTTTGCGTTTGTGCTGCTACTTGTTCAGGAATCAAAGTTAACTCACCCGCCCCTTGCGCTAATAATTGGCTATGGCAACAGCTATCCATAATCACGAAGTTTGCTGTTGCAGCATCAACCGACTTGCCAACAGTGAGTAGGCCATGATTTTGCAATATCACACCGGCTCCTTGCCCTAGTGCCTCAGCAATTAAATCACCCTCTTCAGTAACCGCTACAACGCCAGTAAACTCTGTAAATACGCCATGATTGTTATAAAACATACAAGCGTCTTGGGAAATTGGCGCCAACTTAATGCCCAATGAAGCAAAAGCTCGCCCGTATGTAGTGTGCGCATGCGCCACAGCATTCACGTCTGGGCGCGCTTCATGGATACGTGAATGAATAGCAAATGCGGCATTATTGATGGCATAGTTCCCTTCAACAATATTTCCCTTGTGATCAACACGCACGAGATCTGACGCTTTAATTTGCGAAAAGTGCACTGCCAATGGATTGACCCAAAAAGTATCAGGCTCAACGGCATCGCGCACGGTAATATGCCCTGCCAACCCTTCATCAAACCCCTTCATCGCAAATACGCGAAATGCTGACGCTAAACGCTGCTTGTCATATTGACGTTGCGCCATTTTATCTTCAAACACAGGTGGTTTAGGTACGCCAAATTGCTGGCTACCGCGCGTCATATTTTCAATATTCGCTTCTGGCTTCACTAATTCACTCATTTCTCGCCCCCAGGGGTTTTGCCTAAAGCAGCTAGGCTGCTGGTGTATTGTTAAAATACTAGTTATTCGTCAGACAAATACCAATGATATAAATGAATAGGAGTTTATTAGTTTGATGCATGGCTGTGTCGTTGGATTTGGTCTGCCATGCGAGGGCTAACTCGCTGATATTTATGTACTCAAGGCAATGCAAAATGCTAGGCTAAGTTGGCTAGACTCAAAAGAAGTATAAAAAACCAATAAAGAGTAAAAACATGATAAAAACATTCTTTAAACGCTTATTGCTGGGCCTGCTGGTCATACTGATCGCCGCAGCAGCCTTTGCCACACATGAATGGAAAGCAGAGAAACCATTTATGTTTCGTGCTTTTCTGGATCGCACGCTGATCCAATTTGCTTTTGAAAGCCCTGAAACGCTAACTTCACTAGGCTTTTTGGAGTCACTTGGCATCAAAGGGCACAATGCCAAACTCGATGACAACAGCCCTCAAAGCACTGATGAGTTATACGAAAAGCTGCCAAAGATCAAAGAAGTACTGTTAAGCTACGATGACGAAAGCTTGTCAGAAAGCGATCAGTTGTCAAAAGAAATTACCTTGTATTTACTCGAGTTTGGCGAGCAATCTGAGCCATTCCGCTACCACAACTACCCTGTTAACCAACTATTTGGGGTGCAAAATGGCTACCCAAGCTTTATGGAAGCACAACACCAAGTACATAGCGTTGAAGATGCAGAAAATTATCTCGCAAGACTTGAAGCCGTACGTGTTAAATTTGCACAAGCATTAGCGGGTATTCAACTTCGTGAAGAAAAAGGCATATTACCGCCACGCTTTGTTGTCGATCGCGTACTCGATGAAATGACCACCTTTGTCGCGACGCCAGCACAAGAAAATATCCTTTACACTTCGTTAAAAACCAAGCTTGACGATGCAGCAGATGTCAACGAGCAAGATAAGAGCCGACTTCTCGCCAGTGCAGAGCGCAATATTGTCGACTATGTTTACCCTGCCTATGATTTGTTTATAGAGTACTTTGAGCGCATTAAGCCGCGCACAGGCGAAGACGCGGGATTCTGGCGACTACCTGACGGCGACAAAGCTTACCAAGCCGCATTAAAGTTTTTCACCACCACAGACTACACCGCCGACGAAATTCATCAGATTGGTTTATCCGAAGTAGCGCGCATTCAAGCTGAAATCCTCGCAATTTTAGCGAATGAAGGTTTCGATACGAGCCAAGGGTTTAGTCAAGCAATTGAAGCACTGGCAGCAGATGAGCGCTTTTATTATGAAGATAGTGACGAAGGTCGCGCACAAATCCTGAAAGACTATCAAAAAATTCTTGATGAAATCGAAGTAGGCATAGACAGCGCGTTCCGCATTCGTCCAAAAGCAGGGATGGAAGTTGTTCGTATTCCTGAGTTTAAAGAAAAAACTTCACCAGGCGCTTACTATCAGCAACCGGCGATCGATGGCTCTCGCCCTGGTAGATTCTTTGCCAACCTATACGACATCAAAGCAACGCCAACCTACAGTATGCGCACTTTGGCCTACCATGAGGGCATTCCTGGGCACCATTTCCAGATTGCGATTTCAATGGAACTAGAAGGTTTACCCTTTATCCGCAAAATCTCGCCATTTACTGCCTACACTGAAGGCTGGGCGCTTTATACTGAGCAGCTAGCATGGGAATTAGGTTTCCAAGAAAATCCGTTTGATAATATTGGCCGTTTGCAAGCAGAGCTATTTAGAGCCGTACGCTTAGTAGTTGATACTGGCATTCATGCCAAACGCTGGACCCGCGAACAAGCCATTGACTATATGAAAGCGAATACTGGTATGGCGCAGTCTGACGTTGTCTCAGAAATTGAGCGTTACATCGTTATGCCAGGCCAAGCAACCGCGTATAAAGTAGGGATGATGAAAATCCTAGAACTTCGCGAGCAAGCCAAAGCAGTATTAGGCGACCGCTTTGATTTACGCGATTTTCATGACGTTGTCTTGAAAAATGGTGCGGTGCCACTAGATATTTTAGAGCGTCTGGTACAACAATATATTGAGAGCACTTAACACTTTAATCCTCAGAAGTATTTTTTGATCAAATGCTAGGGCATCATTGGATGCCCTTTGTTTTTCCAAAACCTAACTAACCGAACGTGAGAGCACTGTGATGGAGCAAGTCAAAGCGGCGTTCATGACCATGCGCCCACCCTTTCTGTTGTTAACACCCATTTGTATTGGGTTGGCAGCAAGTATGGCAATGGATCATGGTTATGGCATCAATGTTCTTGTCCTTTCTCTAATTTTCAGTTGCGCACTGTTAGCACATATTGCCGTCAACACCCTGAATGAATATCTCGATTTTCAAAGTGGTTTAGACCTAGTAACTAAGCGCACGCCCTTTAGTGGTGGTAGTGGCGCGCTCGTCGCAACTCCCAGCGCGGCCAACTGGGCTCGTAACATTGCCATTACTTGTATAGTGCTTATTGTGCTCATTGGCGGTTACTTATGTGTTACTCGTACTTGGCTATTACTGCCGCTTGGCCTGATTGGTTTAGCTGTGGTAATTCAATACACACGTACCCTCAACACTTTGCCTTGGCTGTGTTTTATCTCACCGGGTGTTGGCTTTAGTTTGATCATTACGCTGGGAAGCTTTTTAGCACTGACCTACACAATAACATTAGATGCGCTGTTAATTACAGGCATCACCTTTTTTCAAATCAACAACCTTTTATTACTGAATCAATTCCCTGACACAGAAGCAGACGCAGCTCACGGCCGCAACACCCTGCCCATTCACTATGGCGCCACCATAGCGAGCGTGATATTGCTTGTTTCTACACTTTCTTCGTTCGCGCTCATTGCAGTATTAATCCAGTTCAAATTCTTGCCCTTAAATGCCTATTGGGCGCTTGTTACAATGCCATTGGCAATTGTTAGTTGTATTGGTGCATTTATTTATGGCTTTGAAATTGGCAAGCGGCCAGCCTATTTAGCGTGTAACGTTATCGTGGCACTAATCACACCAACAATACTAGCTTTTAGCCTGTTGTAACGACTTTTTCTCACATTCCCAGCGGCAAGATAATATTGCTTAAGGGAAGTGCAAACATGCGAGGTAAAGCTAAACTTCCCACCTGACAAAACCTTCAAAAAGTTGCATGCAATACACGGCTTAGGCACACTATAGCCTTTGATTTTAAAGACCCCATAAAAGAGATAGTAATGAGCACACAAACAGTCGCGACCACTCAAATAAGCCAAATGCTGGCCATGCAAGATGCGATGAATAGCCGAGTAAGCGATACTTGGCGCGAAAATGGCTACGAATGGTACCGTGCCATTTGGGTTGAGTGCGCAGAAATGCTTGATCATCATGGCTGGAAATGGTGGAAACACCAAGAAATTGACGTTCCACAAGTACAACTAGAGCTCGTTGATATTTTTCATTTTGGTTTAAGTTTGCGTTTGATGACAGGTGCTAGCGTTGATGACATTGCATCATCGCTTACCAATGAATTAGCAACAGATAGCGAAGAAACAGACTTTAAACTCGCGCTAGAACAGCTTGCGTCAGCAGCTGTAAGCCAACGTGAATTTAACGCCCAAGCGTTTGCCGACTGCATGCGTTTAATGGATATGAACTTAGACGAGCTGTTTCGACAGTATGTCGGTAAAAACACCCTGAACTTCTTCCGCCAAGATTATGGCTATAAAGAAGGCACCTATATCAAAGTGTGGCACGGTAAGGAAGACAATGAAGTATTAGCTGACGTTGTGAGCAAGCTTGATAGCAGCGCGAACGACTTCCAACAACAGGTTTATGATGCGCTAGCAGCAAACTATCCCAGCTAACCTCAGCTTGGAATAGTCAGCCATATTAACAGCTAAACGGAATTTAACGAACAATACCAATCCACATAAATAAGCTCCACCAAAGATCTCTGGCACGTATTCTGCTTTAACAGGTTTATAAAGAACCCCGTCAAGAATTTGAATACTTGGAGATGTTTATGGAGCTTATCCTTTTTGCCCTAATCAGTTTAATTGCAATTGTTGCCGTATTGGCTAGCCGATTAACGGATAACAGCTTTCCATTCCCATTTGATAGCAAGCCAGCTGTATACACAGCCGCTGAGAAAAACTTTCTTACGCTTGTCGAAAGTGCCCTAGGCCCTGACTATCGTGTGCTTAACCGCGTAGCCTTGGCTGATATTGTCAATATTCGTCGCGGAGTCTCGAAAAAAGCCACACAAGCTGCACTGAAAAGTGCCAACAATAAGTATTTAGACTTTGTTATTTGCCAACGTAGCACAATGAAATTAATAGGTGCTGTTGATCTGGTAGACACTAACGGACGCGGTTACAAAGTGAAAAAAGATTGGTTTGTTAGCGGTGCGTTAGAAGCGGCTTCGATTCCACATGTGCGTATCAAAGTTAAGCCTAATTACACCGTTGAAGAAATTCGCGCTTGTTTAGGCAGTAAAGTGCTTGGTCGCAGTGTAAAAACAATGCCGAAAGTCAAAGGTCGCGTTATTCCTGCGCCAATGGTGAAAGCGCGCCCAAGAAATGCAGGGGTTATTACAGCCAATGCTGCCAAAGAAATGGCTGCTCAAACTCCATCTCTAGCCACGCCATCAATGGCCGCGATGCCCCACTAAATAGACTTTAGCTAGTTCATTTAAACTAGCCTTTAAAATTTCACTTTCTCTAGCTAGCCCGACTCTATCTGAGCTTCGGGCTAGCTTTGCTTTGCCCATTCAAACTTGATAATCTTGCGCCCACTTATTGTTGTTAAAAAGTTGTAATTATGAAATCACGCCATCAGGGTTTTACCCTTATCGAACTAGTTGTTGTTATCGTTATTCTTGGCATTTTAGCCGCCGTTGCTGCGCCGCGTTTTATTGATCTTGCCTCTGACAGCCGCGAAGCGATTATCGAAGGGGTAGCCGGAGCTATCGCTTCAAGTTCGTCATTGGTTGCAGCCAAAGCACGCGTTGACAATATAGAAGACGGTAATATTACAGTGAACGGTAGCAACGTTGCGATCGAGCAAGGTTATGCTAGTGGTCACTGGGCTAACGCATGGCAATTCTTACTTAATGTTGGTCAAAACATTACTTTTACCAACCCCACTGCAGAGTGCACCATTAATGATTTGTGTGGTGTTGGTAACCAAAACACCGCGCCCAGCTTAGATTTCACACCAAGCCCAGCCAATAGCAACGGTTTGATGTTGGTTTGGCCACAAGGCTATCGATTAGCTGACGCCTGCTACGCTTATTATTTCAACCCTAAAACAGGTGCGCAGCCACGTATTGGCACAGTTTCCAGTGGCTGTTAATGTGTAATGGCGTATAATCGCGCTAACTATTTTTAACCGAGATTTCCGATGAAAGCAGGTATTATTGGCGCAATGGAGCCAGAGGTTGCCATTTTAAAAGCAGCCTTAACTAACCCAACGACAACCCAACACGGCGGCTTCGAGTTTCACGAAGGCCAGCTAAATGGGCACGATGTAGTTATTGTTCAATCAGGTATTGGTAAAGTTGCCGCAGCACTAGCTACCGTTTTATTGATCGACAAGTTTTCGCCTGATTATGTAGTCAATACGGGCTCTGCGGGTGGTTTTGAACAATCACTTAAAGTGGGTGATATTGTTGTTAGCTCTGAAGTACGCTACCACGATGTTAATCTTATCGTTTTTGGTTACGAAATTGGTCAATTGCCAGCCAACCCAGCCGCTTTTATTCCGCACCCTGCATTGGTTGAAGCAGCAAAAGCTGGTATTGAAAAACTAGACGGTATTGATACGCTAGTTGGCTTGATCACAACGGGTGATACCTTTATGACTGCCGATGAAGATATCGCTAAAGCACGTGCCAATTTCCCAACCATGGCAGCAGTTGAAATGGAAGGTGCCGCGATTGCACAAACTTGTCACAAATTTAATGTGCCATTTGTGGTTATTCGCTCAATGTCTGATATCGCAGGCAAAGAATCTCCAACGTCGTTTGAAGCCTACTTGGAAACCGCGTCTGTTAACTCATCTGAGTTAGTGATCAATATGATCAACTCACTAGAGGGCGTGACTCTTAACTAATGGACTGGTTAGCCGCAATACCATCACAATTTGAAAGTATTGTTTTACTGTTGGCGGTATTACTGGTTAAGCGTGTGCTGCAAACCATTGCAGCACATAACCCCTGGCAATTTTTTCAGTTCTTTTGTTTGCAACTGGCTAACAAAGTCAACAAAGCTGAAAACGGTCAAAGTCAGCAAAGCATTTCAGGCTTTGTCGCAGTTATCGTTACCTTCACCCCATTGTGGGTAATCCTATGGTTATTTGCCGATTTCGTTGCGATTCCAGAGCTCTGGCAGGGGCTATTGCTGTATTTTGCGCTTGGTTCGTTAACGCTTGTACCCAGCGCGAAAACGATTTCTAAAGCACTGCGCGCTGGCGATAATTATAAGGCCAAACAAACCCTTAAACGGCTTGTGCTGCGAGACACCAGCCAGCTCTCTGCCATGGGGTTGTCCAAAGCAACCATTGAAGCGCTGATTATCAAACACATGCAACTTACGATCAGCGTCATTGCGATTTATCTTGTGGGCGGCGCACTGGCGGCTATCAGTTATCGCTTACTGTTGGAGATGCATTACGCTTGGAACCCTAAACGCAGCAACATGATGCACTTTGGCGGCTTTGTAAATGCGCTTTCACAGTTGATTACTTGGTTACCGAGTCGACTTTTCCTGCTCGCCGGCTTGTTGTTATCACTCGGCCAACAATCAACGCTATTGTGGCGATTAACCTTACCGAAAATATTCCAATTAAATAATGATGCTTTACTGCAGTTTTTTGCCATTGCACTAAATACCAAGTTAGCGGGTGTGGCTATGTATGAAGGTAAAAAGTTAAGACGCATCGAGTTTAATCCTAAAGGCCGCGCGCCAGACATCAATACGATTAGTCAGGCCTACCAATTTATTGGCCGTATCAATACCCTACTGGTTATCTTAGTCGTTAGTTATTATGTGTTTGCTTGGGCAGCGAGCCAAAGCCTTAGCTGATTTGATATTGCCTACACGCCATATACTGTGCGTGATCGTAACATCGCTATAATTAAGCTGAATAAAGGTATGTAGCATACCTTTATACATAAAACTTGAGCGTTATAACTTTGGCATCAAGAGTTAGGTATTAAGACTTAGGTTTTAAAAAGTAAGTATCACAGCCTAAGCATAACAAACTAACAAGTTCTCTTTTTATCAGTTACTAGGAGTTCAAATGAATAAGTTAGCAGCTAGCCTGCAATTGCTGCTCGTTACCGTTACCAGTTTTGTCTGGGCATCTGAGCGGCCAAGCGTGTCACAGGAGCACGTATTGAGCCTAGTCAATGCACCACTCACCAGTGGCTATACGCTGCTAGATGTGCGCACCGCAGAAGAATTTAAAACTGGCCATATTCAATCGGCAATCAATATTAGCCATACGGAACTGGCCAATAGTCTCGCTTTACTACCAAGTGATAAGGCAGCAAACATTATTGTATATTGCCGTTCAGGTAGACGGGCGGCAGTTGCTGAGCAATTACTTCGCAAACAAGGTTATACCAATATTTGGCATTTAACTGGCGACATTATTGCGTGGCAAGCTAACGGTTTACCGCTGAAAACTTTGGAGTAATTGGGTTAAATGACCGAGTTGTTATTCTGGCTAGATATATTTGGTACGGTTGTTTTTGCCCTTTCCGGCGCACTGATGGCAGGACGCTTTAAACTCGACCCATTCGGCGTCATTGTGCTTGCTGCCGTGACAGCGATAGGCGGAGGCACCATTCGCGACATCATTCTTGATGCGCCCGTGTTTTGGCTGGCCAACAGTTACTACCTATGGGTGATCTGCTTAACGGCGCTGTTAACCATTTTATTTATTCGCCGCCCCAAACGTATACCGACACGATTTTTATTAATAGCCGACGCCTTTGGCTTGGCGCTATTTGCTGTGGTTGGCACAGAAAAAGCTTTATCGCTGGGGGCACCAATTCCTGCGGCAGTTGTTTTAGGCACAATTACCGGGGTAGCGGGCGGTATGATCCGTGATGTCTTGTGCAATGTTATTCCATTAATTTTACGACAAGAGATATACGCAACTGCTGCCATGTTAGGAAGTAGCCTGTTTGCCCTGCTCTCTTGGTATGGGCAAGATCACACTTTGACGCTCATTGCCGCGATTCTCACAACACTCTTATTGCGCCTAGCGGCTATTTATTGGCGAGTATCTTTGCCTGCCTTCCATATTCGTGACAAAGATAACGATAGCTGATTAGCGATAGGATTTGGCATAAACGTCGTGAGTACTACTAGTCACACACGACGTATTAACGAAAAACAGCTAGGCTTCAATGCCCCAGCCGTCGTTGTAACCATTGAACTTGGCCGCAAGTTGCTCAAATTCGGCTTCTTGGGCGACGATCCCTTCATAACTTGGTACCATACGCACCGTGCAGTCAACGTCCCAAACATTCGGCGTTTCATCAGGATGAAGCTTTACTACCATATCTGGCGCTACTGCTTGTAGGTGAGCAACCAACTGCTCCGCTTGCGCTTTTTGCTCAAATAATTGAAAAAACACAACATCATGCATTTCATTTAACTCAATGCCTGCTTGCTGCATTTCCTGCAGGACATTACCCGTTTCATCATTGGGGAAAGACATAGTAATTACACTGTTATCGGAAGATGTTCGGCATTATACCCAAGCCAAAAGAAGATGCGAGCATCACTTGGTGACAATTGTTTATTGAAAATAGCTTAGCGGTAGTGGCTTAGTGAGTCCAAAGATGTGTTTAGTCGGGGTCGTAAGCGTTCTATTCAATGGAACACATATTGTGATGGCAAGTCAGTGAAAGCTCGCTAATTCGTTCTTCACATTCACTGTCATTTTGGCTGAACGTTTGCACAAATTGCGCTTTACTTAACATACTTTTACCTATGGTATTAACGGCGACAACGCAACCGAGCTCGATAGAGCTTGTATCAACAAAACGGCATTGACTAACATCTTGGCAAACTAAATTATTCAATATGGTCTGTTTCGCTTGTTCTAACTGGCGCAAGCGCGCTAGATCTTTTAATAGCTGTGCTTTCACCTTTGCTTCAACCTCGCTTTCTGCGCTCTCCTCACCACCTTGAGTGGCCAGCGTTAGTTGCGACTGTTCAGATAAAGGCAAAAGCTCAGTGGTAGGCGAAACCTCATTAGTCAATTCAATTAAAGGCGTTATAGACTCAGCATGTGGTTGTGCTGTCACTACCTGCTGGGCGCGCGGGCGTGTGGATTGTTGATCATGTTGAGATGCTTCTATCAATGCTCTGGTTTTACGTTCATTTTCTTTGAGCATGTAGCCTAACGCCAATAACACGCTAGTCAGCAAGGCTAGCACCACACAAGCAATAATTAACCATCTAAAAATTGCCTGTTGTAAGGTGTTTTGTCCCATACGATCACCAGAAGATCTAAGTGGCATGCGAGGCAATCCATTGTTGAGTTTGGCTAAATTGCTTGAGCATTGCCGCGACCGCAAAACTAATTTTTGCATTCACTTCAATACTGGTGTCTTTCTCGTTCAGGCCAAGTGGGTAGTTCGTTCGCCAAATCGAGCGTCTGTGCTTGGGTTGAATTACATCAATCACTAAACTTCCCGCTTTGATATCTAGTCGCTCGGCCCGCGTACCCGTTTTACTATTAGTTAAACAATATGAACAATAGTTAACACCACGGTTGTAGGTTTTAAAACTGCGGGCGCTGCGACGCACAACATAGTAGGTTACGATCACGTCTGCTTCACTACTTTCCTTGAACGCGAAACCTTGGCTATCCATCGCTTGCTCTATTGCCAACTCAATACCATTGCGCAGACTATCACTGATTAGCTGCCAGTCGTTAAATTCGTCATTACGCTGGTACAAGCCATAGCTTTGCACTTGGCTAAAATCAAAAATAGGCTGATATTTCACAATGGCAACTTTAGGTTGTGAACTGCAAGCGGATAACAGTAAAAAAGCGCTAAGGCAGTGCAAGCGGCAAGCAAACTTAGTGAATTGAAAAAAGCGTTTAAGCGAGCTGATTCGCATAGATTAATGTATATTATTTAACGATTCTTGTCAGTTAGCCTACCGAGTGACCAAGAAAATACAAGCATAAAAAAAACCAGCAAACTTGCTGGTTTTTTTGAATATCAGTAAGGCTGGTATATTAGGCAGTAGTCACACGTGCAAACTTGCGTTTACCTACTTGGTAAACAGCAGTGGTACCGCTTTCAATTTGCACTTTATTGTCGGCAACTTTCTCGCCATCAATTTTTGCAGCGCCTTGCTTAATCATACGCATCGCTTCCGAGGTACTTGCCACTAAACCCGCTTCTTTGAGTAAGTTGGCGATGGCGATTACACCGTCTGTGGTGGCAACGGTTAGCTCTGGCATTTCGTCTGGCATCGCACCTTTTTGGAAACGGTTAATGAACTCTTGGTGAGCTGCATCTGCCGCCGCTTGATCGTGGAAACGTGCGATAATTTCTTTCGCTAATTCAATTTTTACGTCACGCGGGTTCGCGCCATCTGCGATTTGCTGTTTGAATGCTTCGATTTCTTCAATCGGCTTAAAGCTTAGTAAGTCGTAGTAGCGCCACATCAAATCATCAGAAATTGACATGATCTTGCCGAACATTTCCGTTGGCGTGTCGGTAATACCAATGTAGTTACCTAACGACTTAGACATCTTCTGAACGCCGTCTAAGCCTTCAAGCAATGGCATCATCAATACTGTTTGCGGGCGTTGGCCTTCCACTTTTTGTAGTTCACGCCCCATCAATAAGTTGAACTTTTGATCGGTACCACCAAGCTCAACATCAGCTTCAAGTGCTACAGAATCCCAGCCTTGAACTAGCGGGTACATAAATTCGTGAATGGCAATTGCTTGGCCGCCTGCATAGCGCTTTTTAAAGTCGTCGCGCTCCATCATACGTGCGACGGTTTGGCGTGAAGCCAGTTTTAGCATGCCCGCAGCACCTAACTTTTCCATCCACGTTGAGTTAAATTCCACACGTGTTTTTGCAGGGTCTAGAATCTTAAAAACTTGCTCTTTGTAAGTTTCAGCATTGGCTAGCACATCTTCTTGCGTTAACGGCTTACGGGTAACATTTTTACCCGTTGGATCGCCGATCATGCCAGTGAAATCACCAATAAGGAAAATGACTTCGTGACCTAACTGCTGGAACTGACGTAATTTGTTGATCAGAACCGTATGACCTAGGTGCAAATCTGGAGCCGTTGGATCAAAGCCTGCTTTAATTTTTAATGGTTTACCTTGCTTAAGCTTTTCTAACAGCTCATCTTCTAGCAAAATTTCTTCGGCACCACGTTTAATTTCAGCAAACGCTTGGCTGACATCAGTCATGTAACTCGCTCCACATCGGTCAATATTATTCATCAATAGGTCGCCGATTCTACTGTAAATTAGGGACTGGATAAAACCCTGTTACTGTTTAAGCTGTATTTTTTTGTTATAGTGGCACAATTGTTTTTGTCCTTAGTTGATCACTTGAGTAGTAGCCAATTGAAAAATATAAAAAATTTATATTTATCACTGCCTAAACAGCACAAGGTAGTGATCAGCGTAGTGTCCTCGCTACTTGTACTGTCGTTGCTGTTGCCATCAGAGAAAGCAACCGCCAGCAAACAAACACCTGCATTGGAAGTTGGCAAACGTTACCAAGTTACCGCGCAAGGTGTCGAAAAAGTCGCAGCAAGTGAAAAAACACAAGGCATTACTCAAGAAAAACATCAGCAGAGCCCTGAAAAGAGTTCAAAAAACACCCAAAACTCACCCACTGAAACACTTGCTAACAATTTACCGCAACCCACTGTTAAGCAAGCAATTGAAGCACCGGAGCCTAAAACGCCAGCATTAAAATGGCAGACAGCAAGGGTTAAAAAAGGTGATTCACTGGCCAAGATTTTTAAACGTGCTGGCCTAAGTGCTCGCACCACTTATGAAATTGATAAAGCCGCCAAACAGCTCAAGAAAATTAACGTTGGTGATACGCTACGCTTAGGTAAAAACGAGCAAGGTGAGTTAGTGTCATTGGCTTATCCGCTGTCGAAAATCAAAACCTTGTACGTTGAGCGTATTGACGATAGCTACCAAACTCGTACTGAAGAAAAAGCAGTTGAAGTACGTGAAACCTTTGCCCATGGCATCATTAATTCAAGTTTTTGGAATGCAGGTATCAGCGCAGGCTTGGATGATAACCAAATTATTTCGCTCGCCAATATTTTTGGTTGGGATATCGATTTTGCGCTAGATATTCGCAAAGGTGACAGCTTTCACGTTGTCTATGAAAACCGCTACGTTGACGGTGAATATATAGGACCTGGTAAAATTCTGGCGGCAGAGTTTGTTAACCAAAACGAAGAATTTAAGGCCATTCGCTTCACTGACGACGAATACTACACGCCGGAAGGCAAAAGTATGCGCAAAGCATTTTTGCGAGCGCCCGTTAATTTCCGCTATATCAGCTCTAACTTTAAGCCTCGCCGCTTCCACCCGATCCAAAAACGCTGGAAAGCGCACAATGGTGTAGATTACCGAGCTTCAACAGGCACACCGGTAGTTGCGGCAGGCAATGGTAAAGTCACCCATTCAACTTACAACAAGTACAATGGCAACTATGTATTTATTCAACATGGCGACGGTATCGTCACTAAATACCTACATTTCTCTAAACGAGCTGTGAAAAAAGGCCAGCGCGTTAAGCAAGGTGAAGTCATTGGATACGTTGGCTCAACCGGCATGTCACAAGCACCACACTTGCACTATGAATTCTTAGTTAACGGTACGCACCGTAACCCACGCACGGTTAAACTGCCAGATGCAAAACCGATCGCGAAAAAATACAAACAAGCATTTGCTGCCGTTGCACAAAAGCGCATTCAAGAGCTTAATGGCTCAAAACAAGCGTTATTAGCCATGCAAGGCACCAACAGCAACAACGGCTAACTGGCTGACAATGACACGTTATTACATTGGTTTAATGTCGGGCACTAGCGCCGACGGCATTGATGTTGCCCTTGTCGATTTCAGCCACGGTAAACCCGTACTTGTCGCTAGCCATTATCAAGCCTATGACGAGACAACCCAGTCGCAAATCACTGCGCTTTATATCAGCAGCGACAATGAAATAGAGCGAATGGGACGCTTGGACAAAGCGCTTGCTAAACAATTTAGCAATGCGGTAAAAACATTGCTTATTAATGCGAACGTCAGTGCTGAGCAAATTATCGCGATAGGAAACCATGGCCAAACCATTCGCCACCGTCCGTCACTGGCAAGCCAAGTAGAAACAAATCCATTTACCTTGCAAATTGGCTGTAGCCAAACGTTAGCCTGTTTAACTGGGATTGAGGTTGTTGGCCAATTTCGCTTAAAGGATATTGCACTTGGTGGCCAAGGCGCGCCGCTCGTACCTCCATTTCATCAATTTCTTTTAGCAGGCACACCTGCGGCAAATAATCACAGTGTTATTGTTAATATTGGCGGAATCGCCAACCTAACTTTCTTACCGAGCAATGACCAAGCTATTCAGGGCTATGATACTGGCCCCGGCAATTGCTTACTCGATGATTGGTACCAAATCCATCATCAAGGTAGTTACTTTGATAAAAATGGCGCATGGGCAGCTTCAGGCACTTGCAATCAAGATTTACTAAACACCCTGCTAAGTGACGAGTACTTCAAACAACCCGCACCGAAAAGTACGGGGCGCGAAATATATAACCTCACATGGTTAAATAAGCATTTGGACAACCAAGCGCACAAACCAGAAGACGTACAAGCAACCCTACTTAATTTGACGGCGCGAACTATCGCTGATCAAATAAAGAAACTCACCTCGGGTTCAACACAAACTTGCGCAGTTTGGCTTTGTGGCGGTGGCCGTTTAAATCCGACACTTCAACAGGCGTTAGCAAAAGAGGTTGATAGCGTTTCTGTTGCTGCAATAGAGCAACTAGAAATAGACGGCGACCAACTCGAAGCAATGGCATTTGCTTGGCTTGCGTTTGCTTATATCAACCAGCTGCCTAGTAACATGCCTGCCGTGACTGGCGCTGAAAAAACAACCACACTTGGCGCACTATTCTCACCTTAACCACTAATTTTTAAGCACTTTTTTAAAAAAAACATTCCGAAAAAATAGCAAGCTACAGATTTACTTCTATACTGGTAATTCGCCTGTTTGTTTTTTATACAAAACTGAACATAAATTGTGATCTGGGAACTATCAGCGGAACGTTTAATCTAAACATCTGCGGTATATCTCAACTTGTCTTTTTAGGAGGAACAATGGAGTTTAACGATATTCATATAGGCATGAAGTACGGCAGTAAAAAAGGAAGTGGCACCGTAACATGGATAGATAGCTCTACACGTACCGTATACATAGCTGACAACGACAACAACAGCAGTTTTGAAGTTAATTTTGAGGAGTTAGTTGAAGACCCTCAAGTCCACAACAAACAGGATATTTACTATTAATGTAATTTAACTTGTTTGTCCGTTTTCACTACAGAAGCCTAGCTAACGTAGTGTTAGCTAGGCTTTTTTGTTGCCTCAGTTTTTCATACCAGTTGAGCTAACTGCTAAAAGCTTCAGAAATTAAAAATCCTTTAATGCTAATAGCTTAGATATTCCGCTAAAATTTCCGCTTGATCACAAACCAAATAATAATTATTATCACTTGCGTTTTTATATTCTAGAGCATTTAAGAGGCACCGATGTACGTTTGTATCTGCAAAGGCATTACAGATAAGCAAATCAAACAAATGGTTATCAAGCAAGGTGTAGGTTCAATTCGCGAACTTAAACAGCAGCTTGATATTGCCTCACAATGCGGAACCTGTGTGAAACTTACCCAACAAATTATCGACAATACCATCGTTGATGAAAGCCTATTTAAGGATGTTGGCTAACTAAAACAAGCTGCTATCAATAACCTAATTGATAATCATTGTTTTTAACAAGTTATTGACTTTGTTATATTTTTTGCTTTCCTCCATATCCCCACTATACTGAAATTGCCCTTTACTCATTACGGACAATATCATGAAATCGCAAACCGACATTATCGCGATGTTAAACAAGGTATTAACAACCGAGCTAACGTCGATCAATCAATATTTTCTGCACGCTAGAATTTTCAAAAATTGGGGTTTCAGCCAACTTAACGAAAAATGCTACAAAAAATCGATTCTCGATATGAAGCAGGCTGACAAACTCATTGAACGTATCCTCTTTCTAGAGGGCCTACCTAATTTACAACAACTTGGCCAACTAGCCATTGGCGAAGAGACCACGGAAATGCTCAAATGCGACTACACGTTTGAATTAAGTCAACGCACCGTATTGCAAGAGGCCATTGCCTTGTGTGAAAGCGAGCAAGATTTTGTGAGCCGTGACATGTTGACCGAGATCCTCGAAGGTGAAGAAGAACATATCGATTGGATCGAAACACAAGAATATCAAATAGCAAATATGGGTATTGAGAAATACCTACAAGCACAGCTTTAGGAGACAACAATGAAAGGTGACAAAGCAATAATCGACAGCTTAAATGCCCTGCTTGCCTATGAGCTTGCAGCAATGGATCAGTATTTTATCCACTCCAGAATGTATCATGACTGGGGCCTACATAAGTTATTCGAACGCATAGACCATGAATTCGATGATGAGAAAGGCCACGCCTCGCTGCTTATCGAACGCATTTTGTTTCTAGAAGGCACACCAGATATGGTCAAACGTGAAGGCCTGAAAATAGGTAAAGACGTACCAGAAATGCTCGCCAGTGACTTACGTGTTGAATACGCTGTTGATGTGAAACTTAAAGAAGTGATGACACTTTGTGAAAGCAAGCAAGACTACGTTAGCCGCGACATGCTGCAAACGCTTATTAACGATACCGAGTCAGATCACGCCTTCTGGTTGGAGCAACAACTTGGTTTAATTGATAAAATTGGATTAAGTAATTACTTACAGTCGCAAATGTAAGACTGTAAAAGGTTCAAAAATAAAAATGCCTGCTTGATGTGCGGGCATTTTTTTGAACCTTGTACAAGCAATTCGTTATTTCGAATTTGCTAGAACGGAATATCGTCGTCAAAGTCGATAGTTGGTTCTTGTGGATTTACCTTAGGCGCTGCTGGCTGTTGTGCTGGCTGCTGAGGTGCTTGGTTAAAACCACCTTGTGCTTGGCCTGTCTGCTGAGCAGGTGCTTGATTGAAACCACCTTGTGCTTGGCTTGGCTGCTGTGGTGCTTGGTTAAAGCCGCCTTGCGGTTGGCTTGGCTGCTGAGCTGGCGCTTGATTGAAACCACCTTGCTGCTGAGGAGCTTGGTTGAAGCCACCCTGCTGTTGAGGTGCCTGATTAAAGCCACCTTGTTGCGCTGCTGGCTTAAAACCGCCCTGCTGCTGAGGTGCTTGGTTGTAGCCGCCTTGCTGTTGGAAACCACCTTGACCTTGGCCACGAGAATCTAACATTTGCATGTCGTTAACGATAATTTCAGTCGTGTATTGATCTTGGCCCTGCTGGTTTTGCCACTTGCGCGTTTGCAGGCGACCTTCTAAGTAGACCTTTGAACCCTTTTTCAGGTATTCGCCAGCAATTTCAGCAAGGCGCTGATACATGACAATACGGTGCCACTCAGTTTTCTCTTTTTGCTCACCCGTTTGCTTGTCTTTCCAAGTTTCACTGGTGGCAACGGTAAAGTTAGCCACAGCGCCGCCGTTTGGCATAAAACGAACTTCTGGGTCTTGGCCCAAATTACCTACAATAATTACTTTATTAATACCACGACTGGCCATGTATATTTCCTATTCAATATCTGACAGTAAGCAACACGTACTGACTATAAAACCATCGTTATTCGCTCACAGGCGCACGATAGAAAATTGATCATCTGAGCTGATCGATTCTACCACTGTGTGACTCGATGCAACAGTAAAAGATCTTTCTTTGATCTAAAAATCTCGTCCCCGAAAGGTGCTCAGTAATACCAGCCCAGAGCTAGCTAGCGTCTGGTGACGACTCAACTAAATGTTCGGTTAATAGCTGACGAATATTTTCTGGAATAACTGCTGATTTTTGCTGTTTGAAATCAAAGTGCACCATGACCGCAGTACCACTGGCAACTCGCTGGCCGTTTTGCCAAAGCTCTTGGTAAACATCAAACGAAGAGCCACCAATTCGACTAATTGCGGTGCGCACTTCCATGGTCTCGCCATAATACATTTGCGCTTCAAAGGAGACATCAATTTTGGCCAAAATAAGTGGCCAGTTAGCAGTATCTAAGGTTGGCGTAAACAGCCTAAAAACTGGAGTTCTAGCGCCTTCAAACCAAATGGGAACTTTTGTATTGTTAATGTGACCAAGCGCGTCGGTATCACTAAAATGTGGCGTAAATGATTCCGTAAACATTGTCATCTCAAGGTTATTGCAAAACGCTTATATTAACCAAATTAAGACAATACGCTAGCCGCAAGCGAAAACTTTGAGCCAACTTTGCTATCACTAAACAAAAAAAGGAATAACACGCACGAATTAAATATCTCTATAATCGAAGAAAATCGAACGAATTGCCTCGAACCGGCTAAAAAACACGATGATCAAGTTTGAAATTAACGGTAAACCTACAGCACTAGATGTTGATCCTAACGCACCTTTACTTTGGGTAGTGCGCGAAGTCATTGGCCTAACAGGAAGCAAATTTGGCTGCGGTATGGGCTTATGCGGTGCTTGTACTATGCATTTAAATGGTGAGCCTGTTCGCACATGTGTACTCCCTGTCAGTGCAGCTAATGGTCAAAGGATAACGACAATTGAAGGTGTTGCGGATGGCGAGACATTGCACCCGGTGCAGCAGGCTTGGGTCGATGAAAATGTACCACAGTGCGGTTATTGCCAGTCAGGGCAAATCATGTCGGCGTTGGCACTATTAGAGAAGAATACCAACCCGAGTGACAAAGATATTCAAGCGGCGATGGCTGGTAATATCTGTCGCTGCGGTACTTACCCAAGAATTGAGAAAGCAATTAAGCGAGTGATCAACAACAAGCAATCTTTGCAGCAAGGTTCACTCAAAGAATCACTGATAAACACTAGTGCTTCATCTAGCAATACTGCCAATGGCGTCGAAATATATGAACCCGCTAAGCGAGAACTGCCTAACGAAGCTGATGCAGTAGCAAAAGCTACTAGGGAGACAATGTAATGAGTATTACTCGTCGTGGCTTTCTCAAGTTAAGTACTAAGCTTGCAGCCGCATCTGGTGCCAGCTTAATTGTTCCCGTTTCAGGTTGTGCGGCGAAACCCAACGCCTTTACGCAAACAAGCAGTGTAAGTTATCAAGATGAAGGCTTTATTCAAATTCTCGCCACAGGTGAAGTGCACTTTGTATTGCCACGAGATGAAATGGGCCAAGGTATTTACCACGGGCTAACCACACTCATCGCTGAAGAACTGGCGATTGCCCCTGAGCGCATAAACGTGCATTTTGCTCCGGTTGATAAAACCTACACCAATACTGGTTACAACATGCAAGGCACTTGGGGCAGCAGCAGTATTCGCGAGCACTACCTGCCACTTCGCCAAGCTGCCGCGAATGCGCGAGAAACGATACTAAAAGCTGCCAGCACTCAGCTCTCTATTGGCCTCAGTACTGACCTCAATACAAACCTCAATACAAAAACTAGTATTCAGCGAAATGAGCTAACCCTTAACAATGGTTTTGTTGTATTCCAAGACAACAAATACCCAATGGGTGATTTTATTCCAGCAGCAGCTCAGCTAACTCCCGTTGACAATGCGCCGCTTAAAGCCGCTAGTGAATTTAGGCATATTGGCAAACACAGCAAACGAATCGACATTACAGCCAAAGTCACAGGGCAAGCAAACTATGGTATCGATTTGGGCGAAAATGTGCCTAATTTACATCGTGCAACCGTTATCCATGGACCAAATATAGATGCAACACTTGTCGATTTTGATGCCAGCAAAGCGCTTGCGCTAGAGGGGGTTACCGATGTTGTCGCGGTGCCTACAGGTCTCGCCATTGTTGCTAAACACTACTGGCAAGTACAACAAGCGATCCCTCTGATCGATATCAATTGGTCACAAGGGGATTTAGTGAATTTCAATAGCAATGAGTTACCGCAACACCTTACGCAAAAACTATCGCAAGAATCCGGTGTTAAAGCGTTTAAACGAGGTGATGGTGCTGACGCCCTAAACGATGATGAATACCAAGCGCTAAATCATCATAGCGCGACTTATTTCGCACCCTATCTGGCCCATATGACCATGGAGCCAATGAACTGTATTGTTCATATCAATGATGAGCAGTGTGATATTTGGGTAGGTACGCAAGCGCCAGAATTTGCCCGCAACGGTGTCGCTGATCTGCTAGACCTTGATCGCGACAAAGTTACCTTGCACAACCAATTTATGGGCGGCGGTTTTGGTCGACGTGTTGGCGTAGATTATATTTTGGAAGCCGCTCACATTGCCCGACTAGCCAATAAGCCGATTCAACTTATTTGGTCGCGCACTGAAGACTTACACAATGACTATTATCGACCACCAGCACTTATTCAGTACCAAGCGAAAGTTGATGATAATGGCTATTTAAAAGTACTCAGTGGCCAACGAGCCGGCCCTAATATTTTCCCCTATGTGCTGCCAGAAGCCTTACCTGCTGTGCTGCCAGCATTTGTGCCATCGGGCGTTTCTGCATGGCTGGCAAAACGCGGCGGCGATGTGATCAACAACTGGAAGAATGAAACCTCCAGTGTTGAGGGCTTATTTGAAGACTACTTGCCTGAGCATTGTGAAATTCGCAATGTGACTTACGATCCAGGCATTCGCACAGGCTACTGGCGCGGCGTAGGTCACTCACTTAGTGGATTTTTTAAGGAAACTTTTATTGATGAGCTCGCCTACCAAGCCGCACATGATCCTGTCGAGTTTCGCTTGAAAAACCTAAAAGATGAGGGTCTAAAGCAAGTGCTTAGCATTGCTGCTAAACAAGCTAACTGGCCAACTAAAGCCAAGTCTATGGGCAATAGCAAGCGCGCCTTAGGTGTTGCTGTGCATCGTTCATTAAAAACCGCAGTGGCACAAATTGCTGATGTGTCTGTTGAAGCTGATAAGATTATTGTTCACTCGGTTACCTGCGTTATTGATTGCGGTGTCGCGATCAACCCCGACGTTATCAAAGCGCAAATGGAAGGCAGCATTATTTTCGGCATGTCGGCCGCATTGAACAGCCAAGTCAAGATTGCGCAAGGCCAAATAACGCAAACAAACTTTCATGATTATCCGATCATGCGTTACCCGCAAGCACCACAAATTAACGTTTATATTGTGCCGTCAACCAAGCCGCCAACAGGTGTAGGTGAACCAGGCGTGCCTCCTATCGCAGCAGCGATTGGCAATGCAATTTATGCCGCCACCGGAAAGCGCCTTCGTTCGCTACCACTAGCGCTTAACGAATCTGCATAAATAGAGGTAAGATAAAAAAGCCCGTGAACCAACCGACTTTGATTCACGGGCTTATCTTTTACTTGCGCTATTGAGCTAAACGCTAGGCAAAAACAACATTGCGCTCGCCATTCACAATGGCTTGTAGAATCGTTTTCACGTTTGACGCCTTCATCACTTTAGGGACAGCGTAAGATTCTTTTGCCTCAGATAACGCATCGCGCGCAATTGCATCAAAATCACTATCTTTTAAGCCTTCCAGTGTTGCCGGAATTTGCACTTCTTCTGATAGTTGATCTATGCGCTTAATAAAATCTGCAGCAAGCACTTTTTCATCTAACGACTTTGGCTGTGTTGCTAAAGCCCTTTCTAATTCAGCAAAGCGAGATTGGCAAACACTTTGATTGTAACGCAGTACTTTCGGCAATATCACGGCATTGGCTAGGCCATGCGGGGTATTGTAATGCGCACTTATTTGATGAGAGATAGCGTGCACATAGCCAAGACCGGTTTTACTAAAGGCGTAACCCGCGAGGAATGAGCCTAGTGCGACCATTTCTCTGGCATGCAAGTCGCTGCCGTCTTGGTAAGCAATGGGTAAATACTTCACTAATAATCGAATCGCAGAAACAGCATCGCGCTCCGCATCGCTAAATTTTACGGTTGATGTATAAGCCTCAATGGCATGTGTTAAAGCATCCATACCCGTTGTTGAGGTCATTTCTGGCGGTAAGCTCGCAATTAACTCTGGGTCTAACGCAGCCGACACAGGCACGTATTTAGGGTCAATAAAGAACTGTTTTTTATGGGTGCTGGTATCAGAGATAACTGCGATCGCCGTAACCTCAGAGCCCGTGCCTGATGTACTTGGCACCGCATAAAGTGGTAACGGAGGATTTTTGACTTTTAGCATGCCAATCAGCTTGCTCGACACCGCGCCATTAGTTAGCGCCGCGCTCACCACTTTAGCCGTATCAATCGCCGAACCACCGCCGACAACCAACACGCTGTCACATTTATTGGCTATCGCTAAACTCAGGCAATCTTCAACAATTTTAAAGGTTGGGTTTGCCGCAACTTCGTCAAACACAGACACTTCGCAGCCCGCTTGCGTGAAGCTTTCAACGGTACCCTTTATCGCACCATTGGCGTTAAGAAAACCATCAACAATTATTAATGGTCTTTTGTGACCATTGACCACCATTAATTCCGTTAACTTAGCCGTTGCTCCCAGCCCTTGAAATAGCGTTGGCTTTTTCGTTGGGAAAAATGTCGAAAGACACTTAATCGCATATTTATTAATTGTTGAACGCACACCTATTCTCCATTGTATCAAGTCGGTATTTGAATTATTAACAACTCTGTTTCTATGCCTTAACGCGCACAGCTTGGTGTACTCGCTAATTCACCTAAATTTTCCATTACAAATCAGGTACTTTTATTAGTGAAATTGTGAAAGCTCGGTATGTTATTGCTTTGACTTTTGCACTAATGGGTTCTCTACAAGCTTTTCGTATGAACCAAATGTCAGCACTTTATGTGTTAGTTCTATATCAAGAGCTAAGCGCTTACATTAAATTTTTGAGTAATTACTCAGTTTTTTCTATCTAAACCTGTGAACAAAAAAAACGCAAGTGAAATTTATTAACCCCGATAAAAAAATGGAATAGCTATTTCTCAGGTAAACAAGTAATACTTAAACCATGCCAATGACTTGCTCACTTTTTAAGAGCTAAAATTATTGTTAAAAAAATTTTTCTGAGCAGGTGCTGGCACAACAAGGAACGATGAAAAAGTAACAACAAGAAAAGGCAACAACAGGAGTCAGGTGTAATGTCATCAACAGCAGAAAAAGTCGCGCTAATTGTCGGGGCCGGCGACTATATTGGTAGTGCGATTGCTAAACGGTTCGCCCAAGAAGGTTACCTCGTATGTTTAGGGCGTAGAAAAGTAGAAAAACTTCAGCCACTCGTCGATGAAATAAGTGAACTCGGAGGCAAAGCAAAAGCCTTTGCTTTAGATGCTCGCGACGAAGCCAATGTTGAGCATGTATTTGCTGAAATTGAAAGTACCGTGGGCGAAATTGACGTGATGATCTTTAACGTTGGCGCCAATGTTCAGTTCCCTATTCTAGAAACCACTTCACGTGTCTTCCACAAAGTTTGGGAAATGGCCTGTTTTGCAGGTTTTTTAAATGGGCGTGAAGCGGCGAAATATATGGTGCCAAGAAAACGCGGGTCAATCTTTTTCACAGGAGCGACTGCGAGTGTAAAAGGCAATGCAGGGTTTGGCGCATTTTCTAGTGCTAAGGCAGGCCTGCGCTCGCTCGCACAAGCCATGGCACGTGAGTTGGGCCCAAAAAATATTCACGTTGCTCACTTGGTTATTGATGCCGGTGTAGATACAGAATGGGTACATCAGTTGATGAAAGAGCGCGGTATTGACGAAAGTTCACTGCCAGAAGACGGTTTAATGAAGCCCGAATCAGTCGCACAAGCATACTGGCAGCTGCATCAGCAATCTCGCGATGCATGGACTTTCGAGCTTGATATTCGCCCGTATGCAGAAAAATGGTAAGCAAGGAGCAACTTATAACCACAAACGTCGAATTTCACTTTGATTTTGGTAGCCCTAATGCCTACTTGGCCCACCTTTTAGTGCAAGAATTAGCGCAGAAAAAAGCAGTTAATTTTGATTACGTACCTGTACTACTTGGCGGCATTTTTAAAACAACAGGCAATACGTCACCGTTTCTCGCGAATCAAAAAATAAAGAACAAGTTTGCCTATATGCAAGCCGAGTTACGCCGATTTTTAACCCGTTATCAGCTAGTCGATAAGTTTAAATTGAACCCGCACTTTCCAGTTAATACGTTGATGATTATGCGCGGTGCAATTGCTGCGCAAAGCCTTGGCGAGCAAGTATTTGAGAAGTACGTTAATACCATGTTCGATGGTATGTGGCGACAAGGCTTAAAAATGGACGACGCGCAAGTATTGATAGAGGTACTGTCTGCCGCAGAATTACCAGCTGATGAGATTATGACGCTATGCCAAAGCGATGAAATTAAGCAAAAGCTGGCAGCAAATACGCAATATTCAGTAGATAAAGGCAGCTTTGGCGCACCGAGTTTTTACATTGGAGAGGAATTGTTCTTTGGTAAAGAAACCGTAGCAGAAATAGCCGAGCGTTTGTCGTAAATTAACTCGCTAAACCGGTTAATTGCTCGCTCAGTGCAGTTAGTGCGGCTGACTTTCTAGTTTACGAGTATAATCAAATCACTAGCGTGACAATATCGCTTCGACACAGCAGTCACGCTATGGCATTGATTAAATTTACCATAACTAAGAAGGAAGTCAGCCATTGATGAGCAGTGTATTATTTTATCTACTCAGTATTTACCTGCTAGCCTGCATTATTATTCTGGCCTTATGCTTTCGCTCAGCATACGCTCATCAGCGACTAGGCATCAGTTATCCGAAATTAACACTGCAAGGTTTTTGGCGAATTCATCTCGAAGCGATTATCAGCTCTGCCAAAATTGTATGGTGGGCAATATTCAAGCACGACAAAAAAGATCCGATCAAAATCAGTAAAGATCACCGCCCTTATATTTTATGTGTGCATGGTTTTTATATGAATGGCAGCTGTTTTTATGGCTTGCGCCAAACGCTGTCAGCACAAGGCTTTGATTCTTGGGCGATTGATATGGGCAAGCCCTACATTGCTCCACAAATTTATGTCGAACGTTATGCACAAGCCATTCAAGAAATAATTCGAATTGCACCTAATCGCAAGATAGTAGTGGTCGCCCATTCTATGGGTGGTTTGATCACCCGTCTAGTACTGCAACGCCACCCTGACCTTGCCCCTCACATTGGCCTAGTCATCACTTTAGGTAGCCCACATCTAGGCACAGGCAGTGTTACCCGTTTTGCGCTTAAATGGACGAGAAAAATGTTTTACAGCAAAGGTAATTTTATTACGAGTTTACCGAGCTTTGAGGCGCTTATTCCCAATACAAAAGTGTTCACGATCGCCTCAAAACAAGACTTAATCGTTTACCCATATACCTTCAGTCATTTGCCTGGCACTGAAGTCATTGATTTAGAATGGATTAGTCACGGCGGCTTGCTAACAAAGCAAAATTGCCAAGAGATAGTAGTAGACTTGCTCGATCAAGAAGCTGACTCTATTGGCGGCAGGTTTTGACTGACAAGCGCTAATCAACAAATCAGCTAATCTGTCGATTTTTGGGATAAATTAATCTGACTTATCGCTGCAAGTAGTTCGCGTTTTAATTGGCAAGCATGAAGCGATAAAAACGCATAAAAAAGCTAGAAAACCGACATACTAATTTGTCGGCTTTCTAGCTTATATCGCTTCAGTAGCACTCGATTGTTAATCGACTATCGCGTTAGCCTATTTTCAAAATGCTAGTTAAAACGACAAAGTGCTAATTAAAACGAGTAGTTAACTTGCGCACTTAGGATAGTTGCATTTGAGCTTTGCGTAGCATTCAGTTCTGAGCTGATCGGGCCAACGGCACGAGATTCTGAAAGGCCCACTTCACGACCGTAAACTTTCAATAAAGAGAAGTCGATTGTCGTTGACTCATCCATTGTGTAAGTCGCACCAGCACTGAACCATTGGCGATCAGTATCAGGAATGTTTAGTGTGCGATGCTCAGTTGTTGCTGCACCTTCGTCGTAAGCGTAACCTGCACGAACCGTCCATGCGTCAGATAATTCGTAAGTTGCACCTAAGCTTAGTTTCCAGTTGTTTTCAAAATGCTCTTCAGCAATTGGGAAAATAGTACCGTCTGCTAAATCCGCTTCTAGTACATCAAAGCTGCTCCAACCAAACCAGTTAGCACTTGCTTGAATTGATAGCGCATCAGTAATCTGTTGGCTAATGGCAAGTTCAGCAATTGCCGGTAAATCTAGGTCAACCGTACCCGACTGGTTTGCGCTTGCAATCACTTGTGATGATAAGTCGCCTGATACTTCTAACTTAGTTTCTGAGCGGTAGCTTAAACCAATGTTAGTTGAGCTTGTTGGCTTCCAAAGTACACCAACATTCCAGCTGTAGCCCCAGTCATCACCTTCCATTTGGGCAATTTGTGCACCTGCAGGTACTAAACCGCCAACAGCATCAGAAATAACGTTAGAAACAGCAGAGCCTAATTCAGCTTCAACGAAGCTTGCTGTAACACCTAAGCCTAAGCTTAGCTCGTCTGACACTTGATAAGCGATAGTTGGGTTGATGCCTAAGCTCGTGATTTCAGCTCTGTCACCGAAGTGTAACGCGTTGAAATCTGAATCGAAGTCAGTTGATAAACCGAAGTTAGCAAATACACCCAGACCCGCAGACCATTTGTCATTTAGTGGCTGAACGTAGAAAAATGCAGGAACCACTGCACTTGGGCTAACGTCATCATGTGATGCGTCATGAGTCACTGTGCCAGCGGCAGTACCTACAGTCACTGTGCCGTCAATATCAATACCTGGATCAATGTAGCTAGCAAAGGCACTTAATTGAGCCTTGTCGAATTCAGTAATCGCGGCAGCGTTTGAGTATAACACTGTCGCATTTTCAGCAAGTGCTGCTTGACCAGCGAATGCACGGCCTAAGCCGTTAGCACTGTGCTCGTGCAGGTAGAAACCTGCTGCTGTTGCAGAAGTAGATAATAAAACGGCTCCAACTTGTAAGCCCGCTGCAATAAGATTTAATTTAAAAGATTTGGTTTTCATTTATTTAATAATAACTCTTTCGTGTTTTCTAATGGTTGCGTAAACCTGAAGGCGGCAACCTCGTTGAAAAGCAAAGTACTCGTTAGAGTCGCAAAAAGTCCATTCACACGCTAGATAACTAGCGGCTCACCTTGCTTAACGATTGATTTAGCGAAATGCTTGAAAAGAAGAGATATGTGTACTGCAAGCCAGAAAAATCCTAGCTTTCACTGAGAGAAAAAGTATGCGATACAACTAAAAAACTTCAACATACGACGCCAAAAAGCGGAGCATTCTACCCCAGCTTCATTGAGTAATGAAGCCATACCAGTTGGGTATAGGGTAAATTCTGATAAAGATGGCGAAGAAAAGATCGATTCTTGCCATAAATTCCACGCGGGGATGCTATGCGAAATTCATGACTCTGAATAATAAATTTATTTCACAACAGCTATAAAATTTTTTAATAAGTATGGAGTGAACTAGCCAAGCAAAACTCACTCGGCTAGGGCCTTTACAGGCAACAGCTAGCTGTCATCACCACCTTCGGCCAACATATATTGCGAGAATAGTTCGACCACTTCTTTAACGACAGGAATTAATAAATTTTCTGGTTTTAATAAGCAGCGACATTGCCAAAAGACTTCTGTTTGAAAGTCGAGCTTTACTAATTCACCGCTAGCAAACTCCTTATGGAATAGAGTCTCTGGGCCAGCAGTTACGTAATCAGAATTCGCCACTATCGTTTTAGCCATATTATAATTATCGCAAATGATCATCGGATCTAGCGGACGACCACGCAGTAGATCCGTCACTTGGCTACCCAGGCTTTTCGGGATGTTTGGCGTGATTGATTTGTATTTCATCAGCACTTCCAAGCTGACATTCTTCTCTTTCGCGAGCTCATGATCTTTACGAACAGCGGCAACTAGCTTGTCGTAATTCATAAACGGCGTAATAAATTCGTTCGGTACGTCGTTTGCGGCAAATGGCCCAATCGCAATATCAATTTGGCTTTTCTTTAACGCGTCGAGTAAACCTTCAGACGACATGGTGACGACTGAGATCTTAAATTTATAGTCTTGCTCGGCAAAGTCTAATAGCGCTTTAGGTAAAATATCTTGTTCGATGATAGGGCCAACACCAACGCGCACGGTGCCGCCTACTAAATTGGCCATTAATTCCAGCTGGCGCTCGATAATATCAAGCTGACTTTTCAGCTCATCGCCCTTTCTCAACAATAGGCGAGCCGTTTCCGTTGGGATCATGCCGGCGCTGTCGCGGAAGAACAACTCCATGTTAATTTTTTGCTCTAGGCGGCTAACTTTCTTGCTTAAAGTGGGTTGTGAAACACTCAATAATTCAGCAGCTTTATTGATACTACCAACCTCACTGATCACCTTGATCATGTGGATATCTGAAATATCGATCACATCAAATGCCTGTTGTGTATAATTTTTTGTGCCCGCTAGCATAGTATGTGACTAATAGAATGTATAGGAATAACGTATATAAGGTTGCGCTATAGCGAGTAATGTTTGCGCTACATCAATGGCGCGTGGTCACTAGGTTAGAACAGATAAACGGCAAAAAATCTAAAAGAATTAAATGTCTTAAAACGCAAAATGGGCAAAAGGTTCAACACCCTTTGCCCATCTTCTGACTGCTTTTTTAAAGGTTTAGTAGGCGCTTTATTCGCTTTATTCCTACTACGCGCGAACGCGCTTAACGGTTTGACCACGTTTCCAGAAGTTAAACAGTACCGCGATCACTGACCAAATTCCGCGTACTTTGGTCTTTGGACTTTTGCCATCGCCCATACGACGAATGTTATCGGTGTACCAGCTAATTTCCATAATCGCCATTTGATCAATTTTCTTGATACCCGTGGTGATTGGCTGAACTGTTGAAACGAAACCTTGGCCGTTAAGTACTTTGTTGGCTAGATCAGGGTCAACTGCTAGCGGGCGTGCAATGCCTACTACGTCAACCGCACCAGAGTTAACCGCTTCTTCCATAGCTGCCTGGCTTCTGAAGCCACCCGTTACCATAATTGGCGCAGAAACGTTTTCTTTTAATTGCTCAGCAAACTCTAAGAAGTAAGCTTCACGCTTTTTCGTGCTCTCTTTCAGGTTACCTTTACGGTTTACTGGGTTCTCCCAGCTACCACCTGAAATTTCAATCATATCGATACCAAGCTCATCTAAGCATTTACATACTTCAATTGACTCTTCTTGAGTAAAACCACCTTTTTGGAAGTCTGAAGAGTTTAGTTTGATACCAACAGCAAAGTTTTGACCAAGCTTAGCACGAATGGCTTTGTATACTTCAGTAACGAAACGCATTCTGTTTTCTAAGCTACCGCCCCACTTATCTTCACGTTTGTTGTGATTTGGTGATAAGAATTGGCTAATAAGGTAACCGTGTGCACCGTGTAGCTGAACACCATCGAAGCCAGCTTTTTCTAATATGCTCGCTGTATTAGCAAAACGCTCGATAATATCTAAAATTTCTTCTTCCGTTAGCTCACGCGGAGGGAAGAACATATCACTAGCTAGTGGCACAGCAGATGGTGCTACAGGGTGACCGTTTAAGAATTTAGGTGATTGCTTACCTGGGTGGTTTAGCTGTGCCCAAATTTGGCCGCCTTTTGACTTTGCACCACGAGCCCAAAGCTCTAGTAAATGCATGTCGCGTTCATCTTCAACAGCAACGGCTAATGGTTCGTTAGCATGGCGCTTATCAACCATAACGTTACCAGTCACTAATAAACCTGAACCACCTTCTGCCCAAGTACGGTATAAGACTTCAAACTGTCTTACTACTCGGCCATCGCCTGTTGCCATGGCTTCATTCATTGCAGACTTACAAATTCGGTTTTTAAGAACAGAACCTGAACGTAGTTTAAGCTCTTCTGATAGTGGAGTGTTTGACATCTTAAATCCATCTTACCTTGGGGTTTAACGTGCCACGATAGTACTTAATAAAATTTAGTCAAGGTAATGAACTTATTTTTGCTACGTTATGAAAATTTTGAATGGCTAAGTTTTTCACTACTTTAACGGAATAATTTTAGAGTTATTACTCTATGAAATATCCATATATCAAAAGCTTATATTCGATAAATTATTAAGGGTGAGTAAATTTTTTCACTGTTCGAAATTAAGCTTCCTTACCTATGATGTAATCAAACAGTAATTTAAACATTGATTTGTTTTAGGTGGATTTGTAAATGAAAACGGTTCGAGTAATTTGCTCAATACAAGAAGGTTCACTTGGCTATAACAATATTAAGCAACTTGAGGCAGTGATCTCGAGTACTTATAAAGCCCACTTTGGTGCTGACTATCGCCTAGTATTTGCTTGGTTAGACTTGCCTTATCGTCAATCATACATAGCAGGTAAGCTGTCTTGTGCATCAACCGTGCAGTTACCAGTAGAAGATGGTATGCCCGCTGACAAACGTCATCCATTTATGAGTGAGATTTGCGCGAAATGGCAACACATTACTGGCTGTAGCAAGAATGAAATCATCCTAGTATCGCCAGACATGTCAGAGTACGAAAGAATGCATGAAGCCTTTGATGCACGTGTTGATGAGAAGGTACGTAAGAAAACTAAGCTGAGAATGATGTTGCGCTTAATTGTTGGTTATTTCAAAAAAGGTTATCTGACAACTAGCACTGACCTTTAATCCATCTACAATTTTAATAGTAATACTAAATATTTGAGGGATAAAACTATGCCACTTTATACTGTGTCAACGAAAAACCCGCTACCGGAAACGACTAGAGAAAAGCTAGCCATATTAATTATGGATGTTCATTGTGGTATTACCGGTGCGCCAGAAACCTTTGTTAATGTAACGTTCGCACACAACGCTGTTTTACAGCCGCGCGCAACGGTTAACGTCTTAGGTGCTGTACGAAAAGGTCGAACGCCGGACATGAACGATACGCTATCGGCAGATATGACACAGCGCATTGCTAATTTACTTGAATTAACCCCTTATGAAATTGATCTTTCATTGCACGAAGTGCCTGCCCAATGGGTAATGGAAGGTGGTGAAATTCTACCAGAGCCAGGTGAAGAAGCGCTTTGTGAATGGCTGCAAAAAGAGCATGCTTAGCCACAACTAACACTTCTCTAACTTTTTATGCTTAGCCGTTAGTTTAAAACGAAGCAGCGCATAATACTAAGATTTTCCAGCTTTGCTTTATGGCAATGCTGTGATATTTTGTGCAATATTAGTACAGCTGGAAAACACTATTTTTCAAACGTTAGTACCTGTATTGAAACGATTTTGTTTCTCCTCTAATGTTGTTATCAGAAATTTCTGCTCATTAGCCTGCCTTGATCAAAGTAAGGCATCAAATTGCAGCTATAATTTCTCTCATACAAATTAATTAAGAATAAATAGCCAACGGAATTAGGCAGTTAACCCGTAATTTTCAAGCTATTTAGCCTTTAACATGTTGTAGGAGTAGAATGAAACGAGCTGTTTATCCCCTAATTCTTGCAATAGGCTTATTTACTTCATATTGCCAAGCCGAAACGCCAATCACATTTGCAGGCGTGCTTGCTGAGAAAATTCAGCAACACGACAAACAAGGTTATTTGGATAAGATTTATCAAGAGATTGCTAGACGCACGAGCTTAACAATAAATTATGATGTTATGCCGATGGCGAGAACCATGAGTTTGTTCGATCATAAAAAGGTTGACTGTATACTGCCTGGCTCTTCTAACCGTTATTTTGATCGAACCAAACAACACGATATTGTGCGTTCACAAGCCATATCCGCCCTACTGCTATTCAAATTTACTTTTGAGCGCAATCAAGCGCTGTTAGCAGCTCAAGACTTGGCTAACGTTAATATTGGCTATGTACGCAATATTAAGATGTTTAACGCACTGAATATGCCGCCATTTGATAACGCAACCCATATTGTTGCCAGCCATCACAGGCATCTATTTGATATGCTGCATTTTGGCCGCACAGAACTAATTGTTGGTTGGTACCCTATCGTCAATATGCTAGCAACAGCACGTAATAGCGAGCGCGTAAGCTTTGACGCAGACCATGTGTTATCAACCGACTACCTAGTCGTTTCTTGTCATCGCAGTCACAAAACCGAAGCATTTATCGAGACCATTAATAAAGCCATTAGTAGTATGTGGCAAGACGGTACTATGGTTGCAATGCACCCCAACGGCACACACCATTTAAAAGCATTGTTCCCACCGCCAGCAATGTAACTTAAGTTTATTAGCTATCACTTAGGATGAGAGGTTTAATAAAAAAAGGCGTTACTTTTAGCAAGTAACGCCGCTTTGTGGCTCAATAAGGCCGACGACTACATCAGTGCGATGGCTTAGCTACTTTGAAGCTACCGCACTTGCACCAGTAACGTTATTTTCTTCACCCCAGTTTCTAAAAATAAAGATAAACGGCAAGGCAACAAAGTACATGGTAATCGAGTAAACCGCTGCTGGCAGTGCCAACTCAGTAATAGCTAAATCTGCATCGTTAATGGTCGCAGCAATAGCAATGGCTAACGGGCCATTTTGGATACTGGTTTCAATACCCAAGGTTTTACTTTCTTTCTTGTTCAGCGCAAACAGGCGGCTGACAACAATACCAATCACCATCATGATAAATGGCAAGAACAATAGGCCTCCGCCAATAACCGCGAAACTATCAACTAAACGTTCAAACGAGTTAGCAATCGCTAAGACAACAATAATCACCCAAAGTATGATGGCGGTTTTCTCTAAGCCGCCTTGAATCGCATTGGCGATGTTTTCTTTAAAATGGCGAATTAACACACCCAGTAGCACTGGTGTTGTGGTGATAAGAAAGGTGACAAAGGCTAAATCAAACAGCGAGAAAGTCACCGCCTCTTCACCTAGAAAGTGTTTCATCGACATGGCAACAAGCACAGGCACCGTCATAAACGCCAAGACGCTGACCACAGCGGTTAGCGAAACCGACAAAGCAACATCGGCTTTTGATAACTTAGAAATAATGTTACTCGTCACGCCGCCTGGGCAAAAGCTCAATAGCATTAAGCCCGCCGCAAACACGGGTGGGAAGTCAAACAAGTACGCAGTGCCAAACGCCAGTATGGGTAAGAGCACCACTTGGCTAAGCATGGCGACAAAGAAAACATAGGGTCGCTCTATAACACGCTTAAAGTCTTTAACTTCAAGGCCAATGCCAAGCGAAAACATAATAATCCCTTGGGCAACAAGTAATGCAAAGGTAATTGCTGATTCCATAGTAATTTACTTCTTTTTATATTAATTAATGATCAGCGCCTGCTGGTGGGCTAAGCGCTGTCTTTTTCTTCTGAGTTTTTATCAGGAACATGGCTCATTGCCCACTCACTTAACGCCGTGATGCTAAGCGATGGATTGACACCAGGGTTTGCAGAAATCGCAGAGCCGTCACAAACATACATATTGTGGTAACCAAACACTTCTGCCTTGTCATTGATAACACCTTCTTCTGTACTTGCCGCCATCACAGAGCCCCCCAGAATATGGGCTGTCGATGGTGTACCAAAAACCGCTTCAGTAATACCGGTGCTTGATTTACCATCAACAATCTTTTCTATCTTCTCAGTGATAGCGGTTGATTCTTTGATGTAACGCGATGGCGCAGGGCCTTGACCTAAGTTACTGGTGAGTCGCCCACCTAGGCCACGTTTTAACGACAAGGTGCTGTCCAAGTGTTGCATAAACAGCAAGATAATTGACTTCTTGCTCCAGTCTTTGGTGAATAAGACTTTCAAATTTTCTTTCGGCTCAGTCACCATCAACTTAACGAAAGAGGCAGCACGACTTAAAATGGTTCGACCAACAACATTAGGGGCGTGTAAGAACTTAACTACAGTTGACTGCGCGTTGTAGTTAATCGGCTCTAAATGACTGTGATCATCAGTATGTAACACCGAACCAATCGACACCCCTTGGGCAAAATTAATATCTTCTTTGAACGAGGTTACAGTGCTGATCGTCTCGTTATTGGTGCGAATATCGTCACCGACTTTATCAGACAAACCTGCCAATGAGCCTTTTTCCTTCAGTTTTAATAGCAACGGCACGGTACCGAGCACACCACCAGAGAAAATTACACCTTTGGCACGTACCACGTGATTTTTCTTGAAACTGTAGGGTTTTGAGCTTTTAAACGAGACAAAGTAGCCCTCGCTACCATCTTTCTTACCCGCAGGGTAAATATCATGCACTTCTTGCTCGGCCACAATCTCAGCACCTAACTTTTGCGCAAGGTAAAGATAGTTTTTGTCGAGCGTGTTTTTGGCGTTAAACCGACAGCCGGTAAAGCAGCTTCCGCACTCTATACAACCTCTGCGCTCTGGCCCTTCGCCATCAAAATAAGGATCTTTAACGAAAGAACCATGATCTTTTTTGTCGGAAAAGAATATCGCAACACGCGATGGGTGAAACTCATCTTCTTTGCCTAAGTCTTGGGCGAGCTCTTTGATCACTATATCAGCTTGTGTGAAGTTGGGATTGTCTTGTGCGCCCAACATACGCAGTGCTTCTTTGTAATAAGGTTTAAGCACTTCTTCCCAGTTTTGTAAATTTGCCCAAGAGCCAGTATTAAAAAACGCTTTTTTCGGGGTCGGTAACGTAGCGCCATAGGTATGAGAACCGCCGCCAACGCCAACACCTGAGTAAACGGTGATATGCTTGAGTACGGTCATTTTCATAATGCCGCGCAAGCCTAATAGCGGCATCCACAGCCAGCGTTTTAAATCCCAAGCGCTATGGGCGTAGGTGCTATCTTTGTACCAGCGACCTTTTTCAATCACTAGAACCTTGTAGCCTTTTTGACTCAACCTTAGTGCACTAACTGAGCCACCAAAGCCACTGCCGACGATCACGTAATCGTAATCCGTCGCCTTTGTTGTATGCTTTTTCATGTATCGCTCCTGACTAACGAGTTAAGTGTTTAAATTTAAACCATAACATTTTAGTAAGTAACTTGTGGACAGGATTGTTCCACGGTGGAGCAATAAATTTAATACTGTCGAAGCGGCCTTTAGTTACCACAGTTTTGGCTTTACTGAAATTCACAAAGCCTTCTTTACCGTGATAATGACCCATACCTGACGGCCCAATACCACCAAATGGCGCATCGTCTGCCATCACATGGCTAAGGGTGTCATTTAAACAAACACCACCGGAATGAGTGCGCGCAAGAATTTTAGCCGCACGTTCTTTGTCCCAATCAAAATAGTAAAGTGCTAGCGGACGAGCACGATCATTAACATAGGTAATCGCTTCTTCAATATCGTCGTATGCTTTGATCGGTAGAATTGGGCCAAAGATCTCTTCCTGCTCAACCAACATAGACTCATTAGTATTGAGCACCAATGTCATTGGCATCTTGCGAGTATCTTCGAAGGTCTCATCTTCAGGATTAATCGTGATTAACTCAGCGCCTTTTTCTTTCGCATCATCTAAATAAGATTTTAAGCGTACGAGCTGGCGGTCGCTAATAATAGCAGTGTAGTCATCGTTAGCGCGAATACTTGGATAGGCCTTGCTCATCGCTTTCACAAATGCTTGTGCGAAGGCGTTAACCTTGTGTCTCGGAACAAAAATATAATCCGGTGATACACAAATTTGACCAGCATTCATGCCCTTACCAAACGCGATACGCTGCGCCGCTTCTTCAATAGGGAATGAATCGTGGATAATGGTCGGAGATTTACCACCTAGTTCTAGTGTGACTGGTGTTAGATGCTCAGCCGCAGCGCGCATCACGATTTTGCCAACCGTTGTTGCGCCAGTGAAAACAAGATGATCAAAAGGTAACTTGGTGAAAGCTGAGCTGACATCAACCTCACCGGTAAATACCGCAACTTGGTCTTTGCTAAATACTGACTCAAGCATACGTTGTACTAAATCGGCAGTGCGCGGCGCAAACTCTGACATTTTAATCATCGCGCGGTTACCAGCAGCGAGTGCCGAGACAAGTGGCGATAAACCAAGAAATACTGGGAAATTCCACGGGACAACAATGCCCACCACACCGACCGGCTGGTAAAGCACTTCAACCTTGGCTGGCTGCAACGTTAATGGCGTTTTTCTTTTGCTTGGTTTCATCCAACGCTTAACGCGCCCTTTGCTGTATTCAATCGCATCAAGTAATGGAAAGATCTCGGCAAGTAAAGTTTCTGCCTCTGGTCGATTGCTAAAGTCCATGCTAATGGCTGAGACAATTTCATCAGTGTGCTCAATTAACACAGACTTCAATTTATTCAGGTTATCGATACGCTCTTGCGCACTAGGCATTGGCTGGTGAAGAAAAGACGCTTTTTGCGCCACTAACTGCTCTTCTAAATAACCAAATTCAGTGTTGGTATTAATATTTTCAACAGTCCCCATAGTTCCCCCTGTTAGAATTTTGTATTTCGTGGGCGCATTCTGTTCTTGTTTTTATTATTAAATACGCACTGATACCAATTGAAATAAATACTTAATCATTCAGCGAGAATTAAAAGGCTTAGAGGCAAGGCATTGATTGCAGAGATTGGTTATTCCCCTTTTTCTACATGAGAAGCAAAATCAATAACGCTGCATATCAGCCTTTTAAACTCGCCCTTCGGGAGCGTGCCAGCGTAGCAGATAACTGCGCCAAATTTGTTGGATTTAGAATAACTATATCGGCACAAATTTGACTTATTCTCTCACCGCTGACAACGCTCTGAATTGGTCAATTATCTAATTCAGTTGGTATAACTATAAAGTTGTACGCTTTTAGACTATTAAAAAGTGCATTGTGTGAATAATTATTTGATTGTCTAAGGGTTGTTAATATTTTGCATAGCATTAAACACAAGGCTTGCATAAAAAATCACCAAGCTGCACTCTAAGCAAGTAATAACTGGCTTTGAATAAATAACAACTGACTAACAATAACTACAAAGAGGGAATTAACCATGGCGGTATATGCACTAAACCTATTTGATTTAGCTGATAATGACGAATACCTTAAATATGCAAGGCGCTCGGCAGCAGAAGTAGAAAAACACGGTGGTAGAGTTTTAGCACTGGGCAAATATGACAGTGCATTGGTCGGCGACATGGAGCCTAGAACCGTGATGATTTTAGTGGAGTGGGAGTCGAAAGATGCCTTTGATCATTATTGCAATGATCCTGACTTAGCCGATTTGCACCCGCATCGAGAGCAAGGCACTAAGAACTACATTTGGCACTTGTTTGATAAGCTTGATGGTTTAAAACCGCTATTTTACCCACAAGCCTAATAACTATTGAATTAACACCAATTGAACCAACACCAATTGGATTGAGGCAGCCATAAAAAAGCCCAACTGAATTCAGTTGGGCTTCACTCTGTAACCTATCGTTTAACACTAAACTAATTCAAGCTAAGCAAAACCAAATGACGCCAAGCTAGGTGTTGCCACTTGGCGTAACAGACGGTATTAGTTAGCAGTATTAGTTACACGATGATTTGAAGGTATATTCACCTAGCTTCTTAACAAACGCAGCTTTCGCTTCACCATCACACTCACCTAACTCGATACTCGCTAAAATACCGTGTTTAGGATCTTGCGCAACTGAAACACTTGCCTGAGTTTGCGGTAGCATCTCACTTGCCAGAGCATTAATGCACTTGTCAATTTCTTGCATTTCAAGCTGAGGCTTAAATACTTTACCTACCGCTGTCACTGGTAATTGCTCTACGATGTGAATTGCTTTAGGAATCGCCGCTCGCTCAGAAATCTCAGCAGCTGCAAAGCTCAGTAGTTCCTCTGGATCGAGACTGCTCGGATCTTCCACCTGGACATAACAAACAGGTACTTCACCCGCATGTAAGTCAGGCTTACCAACTGCAGCTGCTAAGTTAATCGCAGGGTGCTTACACATTGCTTCTTCGATCAATTTCGGCTCAATATTGTGACCCGCACGAACAATAAGCTCTTTCTTACGACCTGTTAGCCAGAAGTAACCTTCTTCATCTTGGCGCGCTAAATCACCGGTGTTTAACCAGCGATTGCCGTCTTCATCATAAAGCCATAAGCCTTTATTTTGATGCTCAAGTTGATAACCCAAGAATACGTTCGGGCCACGAACAGCTAACACACCAATTTCGTCGGTATCACAGTAACGCGTGATTTTGTCGCCATCAATATTTACCGCTTTCATTTGCTGGTAAGGTAGACGAAGACCAATTGAACCGACTTTTTGCTCACCGTGGAATGGGTTCAAACTACTAACACAAGTACCTTCAGTTAAGCCGTAACCTTCCAAGATTTTAATACCAGTGGTTTCTTGGAAAGATTTAAAGGTCTCAACAGGCATTGGCGCTGCGCCACAAATACCGAACTTTAACGACGATAAGTCTTTACCTTCAATTGGGAAGTTCATCAAGGCAGAGTAAACTGTTGGTACGGCACTAAAGGTTGTTACTTTGTGATGTTCAACTATGTCCCAGAAATTTGGAATAACATTCGGTTCGCGGTAGCCTTGCGGGGTTGCGATTACTACAGTACCACCCACGGTAAATGGTAATAAACCAGTTACCAAGGCACCATTTACGTGGAATAAAGGTAAACCACCAAGTACGACCATTTCCTCGTTAAGCATCTGCGAGTTAGATTGCTGAACCGCTTTTACGTTGCTTAATTCATTAACATGGGTACGACGCGCAATTTTAGGTAGCCCTGTAGTACCACCTGTACAGTAAAGTGATGAAATAGTTTCATCAGTGTATTCGCGTGTAAAGTTTAACGCTTCACCGTTTTGCTCAGCGATTGCCGCAGTATAGTTATGGTACGTTTTACCTTCTGGCAAACTAATTCCGCCACGCATTTGCGCTTGCATTGCTTGTGCAGGCTCTGCCATTGGGCCCGTTACGTGATGTGCGATATCAATACCAATGACATGCTCAGTATGAACAAGCTCAGGCAATAGCTGCTCAAGCTTAGGCCACAATTCAATTTGGTGCATTGGGTTCATGGTAACCACAGCTTTCGCTTGCACTGAGTTAATTAAATCACCAATTTGCTTAGGCTCAAGCAACGGGTTAATGGCTAAAATTTGACATCTTGCTTCACCACCCCAAATCACATAATGCGCTTCTGGCGTATTCGGTAAAAAGAACGCAACTACGTCATTTTCTGTCAGACCAATTGAATCAAAGAAGTTGGCAGATTGGGTAATTTTACTAAGTAGTGTTTGGTAAGAAATATCGTGGGCATTGTTGTAGGCATCACCCTGTAAAAAGAACGAAATGGCCGTTTTGTCAGGACGCTGAGCGGCACTATGTTTAATCGCGTCATAAGTGTTGTTAAATTCACTATGACTCGCCCCCGGATTTGCTTGCTCTAACGACTCGACATCATTTAGTGTCTTTATATTTATAATAGTCATTTCTATATTACTTCCTTAAGCGGTAAAAACTTATCACGAGCTTTCATAATTAGAAAAGGTAACACCGGACAGTAATTGAGGAGCCAGCGAGTAGTAAGTGAAAATACTTTGTAGGCTATACCAAAAAATCGAATAAGCGTTACTGTCCTTAGCCTGTAGCCGATCCTAACAGCTCTTCTATACTAGGGGGTGAAAGTAGAAAAGGTCAACCACTTCGTCAACTTGCTGTTCATATAACCAACATAACCATTATTCATCTAATGCCAAATAGACAAAACCAAAGTCTCTGACTTCAAGATCAATTAACCATGTCTTACACCAATTCAATTATGTGGGTGTGTTAATCACGACTAGAGGCTATAACCCAAGGCTATTAAGGTATTCACTAACAGACTGTATTAATATGTAACCACTGGTTCTAAAAACCAGTAAAACAGTGTAATTTTTGTTCAGCATACGTTAGGATGCGCTCCCCCTGACAACATGAGTGCCCGAACCGTACTCTTTTTCATCAACATTAGACGTAAAAGGTGTTTTGATTGAATTTGGTAATATTATTTTTTGCTTTGCTGCTGTGTATTATGGTGTTGCCAACAACACAAGCTGAGCCATGCCAATCAATCACGGTTAGTGCCCATGAAAACTACCCGCCTTTTCATTGGTATTATGATGGTGAGTTCTATGGCGTTACCATAGATATCACAAAGCAACTACTAGAGCGTTATCAGGTCGATTATCAAGTTAGCTCACCAGTACCATGGAAACGCTTGTTAGAAATGGCAAAACATGGTCGAACTGATTTACTGTTGGGGCTAAAAGATACCCCAGCGCGTCGTGAATTTTTGAACTTTACTAGTGCACCTGTGCTAAATAATCCCGTGGCCGTATTTGTTAAAAAAGGTGAAGAGTTTTCATTTATCGACTGGCGCAGCCTGATAGGAAAAGTCGGTAATATCAACTTGGGCGATAGCCATGGCGAAGCCTTTGATAATTTTGCAAACCAGTACCTTAATATTCAGCAAGTAAAAGGGTTAGCGCAGAATTTTCAGATGGTATTGCGTGGCCGTGCCGACTATTTTGTTACCGGCTATTATCCAGGTATATCATATCTTTCCAACAGTGGTTTACAGGATGAAATCGTCGCCCTAACGCCATTTGCCGTTGACGGCTATATTCATTTTGGCTTTGTGAAAGACTCAGGTTGCGACAAGCTACTAGCTCGTTTTAACCAGGACTTAGCCGGCCTTATAAAAACCGAGACAATAGCTCAGCTATTTGAAAAGAATTTAATGCTCTGGCAGTCGCAATTAAACGGTGAGCGGCAGCGGCTAGAGCTGCACTGATCTATCAACGCGTTGTAACCATACATAACAACTTGCCAGAGTATATTGAATTGTTTCAACTGGCGTCATTCAGACACAAAAAAAGCCTTACTGAGTAAGGCTTTTTAGCTTGTTAAGTGACGTTACCGGTTTGTCGATAGACTAGAAGTGAACGGTCACTCCTGCGAACACCCCATCAAATTCTAGATCTGAATAAAGGTCGTCTAAATCATCAAGTTCTAATTTGACTGAACGATAGCCTGCTTGCAAGTTTACATCGATAGCGATGTTATCCACCACGGCGTAGCTCACACCTAACTGGTAGTCGTACAAGGTATGGTCATCAATCGATAAGAAGTTGCCATTGGCAAATAAGCTTAGGCCAGTAAACATTAAACCAACTTCCGTCGATGCATACAGCATAGGTACAATTTCAGAGGTATTGATTTTGCCTTCGACGGTATTACTTACAGGGTTACCACTTGAATCGTTGCTGGTCACTTGCGAGCTAAGCGTAACATCGCCATCAAAATCGCGCGCTGTTAAACCAAAGTCGAAGCTGAATAAACCATTGTCGAACAATTCATAATAAAGCGTGTAGTCGATGTAACTTACGTCAAAGCTAGCGGCAACTTGAGCACCAGCAGCAAAATTTTGATCGTCAAATTCTAACGGCTCAGTGATTTGTGTTGAGCCTTTTGTATCAAGTGTCGTACTGGCAATTCGCACATTAGGGATCAAAGGGATCGGGTGCTCTACCGCAATAAAGTAACTGCCCTGTTGCTCGTCACCTAAATTGAAATCTCGCTGCTGGCCACTTTCACCAAAAATACCTTCAGCCTCGTTGTCCCATATTTGAGCACCGATATAAAGGCCGACGACATCAGCATGCGCAGCTGTCGACATTAAGCTTGCTAATCCAGCGGCGATTAGTGTTTTTCTCATGATTTACCCTTGACTCAATAATTCATTTAAATCGATTAACGCGGCGTTTGCACGTGAAATATAGTTCGCCATCACTAGCGAGTGATTTGCTAAGAAACCAAAACCGTCACCATTTAAGATCATTGGGCTCCAAACACTTTGCTGACTTGCTTCTAGCTCGCGAATAATTTGCTGAAGGCTGACTTTCGCGTTTTTCTTCTCAAGCACGTCGTTAAAATCAATCTCAACGGCCTTTAAGAAATGTAATAACGCCCAACAAGCACCGCGCGCTTCGTAAAATTCGTTATCGATTTGCCACCAGCTGGTTTTAATCGCAATGTTTGGTGCTGAGTAAGTAGATTGTTGTGCCACGCTGTCGCCAGCTAAATCAGTGTTCATCACTTCACGACCAACACTGGCACTTAGGCGCTGCGAGTAACTACCTAAACGTTTTTCTACCTCACTTAACCACGCACGAAGGTTGTCGGCACGCGCATAAAATTGTGCAGTTTGCGTAGCAGGATCGGCCAATGCTGAGCGGTACGCATATAATTCGGCAACCGCTTTGCCGTATTCACTTTCAGCTGATGGCACTGCCCAACTGGTATGGTCAATATTCAGTTGTGGCTGAGCATTTTTAAGGTGCTGATTTTCCAATGACTGTGATTGCGAGCGACTTAGTTCTTGGCGCATAACAAGGGCCATATCACGCACCATTTCCAATACGCCAAACTCCCATGATGGAATGTTATCCAAAAAAACCGACGGCGGCAGAACGTCATTACTTAGATAGCCACCGGGCTTGTCTAACAAGGTTTCCGTCACGTTAATTAATGCTGTCGTTGTGGTGTAGCCAACAACTGGCGCAACATTTTCTGCACTTGCATCTTTAGTGACACGCTCTTTGATATCAAAGCTATCTGGCTCGAAGCTCCAAAACACGCCGATTAAATAAAATAGAAAAAAGACACCAACAACAGTGCCCAATACGGTTTTGGTGGAGATGTTTACGTTCATAGTACCCTCTAGTGGTGATGGTGTTTTGCTTGTTTTTTCATTGTTTTAATACTGCGCACAGGCAAGGTCACATCAAGGCTAGTATTATTATCAAACACTAATGTGACAGCAATTTGTTGGCCTGCAGCTAATGGCTGTTCTAGGTCAAACATCATTAGATGCAGCCCCATCGGCTGTAATTTAACTTGCGCATTAGCATCAATCTCAACGTAGGCTACCTGCCCCATTTTCATCATGCCGTCATGCATTGTATGTTCGTGAATCTCGATGATTGGAATATCATCGCTTTTGGCGGCAACGAGTTTTATTGCCTGCCCGCCTTGGTTGGTAATCGTCATATAAGCTGAGGTAACTGAATTTCCGGGAATCACTTCGCGTACGTAAGCATCTTCAACCACAATTTCAGCGCTTTTCGCAACACTGTGAAAGCTGGCTGTGAACAGCGTTACTGCGGTAATAAGTTGAACAAAAAGTTTCATCTTAGCTATACATCCTTTGATATAACGATTAGTGTTTTGTGACGCTATTGTAACTAAGCCAATTAAAAATGGATAACTTAATTCTCGCCGAGCAAGCTCAAGGTGTGTTAACTATCACCTTGAATAATTTAGATAAAAAAAATGCGTTGACGACGTCAATGTACAACACCTTAAGTGATTATGTGAATCAAGCCAATAGCGATAATGATATTCGCTGCTTATTAATCCAAGGTAATGAGCATTGCTTTTGTGCAGGTAACGATTTAAATGACTTTCTCGCTTGCCCGCCAGACCAAGAGCCAGACGCTTTCGATTTTGTTCGTGCTATCGCCAGTTTTGAAAAACCCATTGTAATGGCAGTAGCAGGCCCCGCCATTGGTGTTGCCTGTACCCTGTTACTGCACGCAGACCTTGTTATCGCGGCAGACAATGCCAAATTTGCAATGCCTTTTGCCAAGCTAGGATTGTCTCCTGAAGCAGGCTCTAGCATGTTACTCACGCAACTTGTTGGTCATGCAAAAGCATTCGAGTTAATGGTATTAGGTGACACCTTTGACGCTGACACCGCACTTTCTTTGCAACTGATTAATAAAAAGGTCAGCCAAGCTGAGTTGCTTTCTAGCGCAAACCACTATGCAAAACATATCGCTAGTTTGCCTAATGATGCAGTGATGAGCGCTCGACGATTGCTCAAACAAGCGAACCAATCATTGCTTAACGAAACACTTGAACGCGAATTTCCAACCTTTGCTCGATTAATGCAAACCGATGACTGTAAAACAATTCTCAACGGCTTCTTAAAAAAATAATTCTTACTTTGCATTCAAGCGGCATAGCAAGCCGCTTGATTTGTTTATGTTTTACTTGAATTGACTTGAGCAGATTTTAAAAGCTTCAACTAACTGCTAATCAGTGAGCACCTTTAGGTTAGTTTACTGACGCTTTCTTTGGCTCCCTTAGTACTAACCACAAAATAAAGGCAACAACTAATACTGGCCAAAACACGCCAATCGCCGCTAACCCCAATGCACCAACAACAAGTAAACCAACAAATAAGATCGAGCCAAATACAGTCAACACGATTGCCATGGCAACAATCACTAAGACAACCGCAACTAAAGCAGCAAAGCTGATCGCTTTTAACGGTTCAATGAGTTCATCACCCATATAAACATCAACATCAAACAAATCGAGAATACTGATGCCCAACACGTAAGTTAAAAATAAAGTGGCAAGAATAGCGAGTAATAATGATTTGAAAAATGACATGATGGTTTCCTTATATCCCTTTGCGCTCTGGTGTAAATGGCCTTTTGACACTATGGTTTTTTGACTGTGTGATTTTTTTGACTATGTGTTTTATTAGCTATGTAGCTTTTAAGCTCAACGTCCTTGTTTAGCTAATTTTCTAGTGCGTTTTAACCTAGCCTTTTTATATTCCCTTATTCATAAGCTATTTAAACTAGCTTAAGCTCTGGTCGGCAGTAACATTGCAGCTACTAGGTAAGCAACGCCCGTTGCCACAGGAAAAGTGAGTAATGCTAGGATGGCTGCTACGCGAATACCCCAGCGCGGCCATTGATAATAGCGGGCAATACCTGCGCAAACCCCTGACACTTTTTTATGAAGAACATCCTTCGTTAGCTGCTTTCGGGTTAAATAACTTGGCTTGTAACTCATGGTCTTTCTCACTTATTAATAAACTTGCGATAACGGTATTTACGGGTGATGTTGATGATCAGGCCAGCAATAGCAAAAGCGATAACTGGCATTAAACACATCAATATAAACATCAAATCAACGTCCATGTTCCCGTATCCTTTTCACTTGATTTAGTTCAAGCGGCATTACTCACTTTCTGCTTCAATGTCGCGAGTTCTTGGTCAATGTTATCGTCATTTTCTAAGGCTCTAAATTGACTGTCCAAATCTTGATTTTGGGTCATGTCGTAGGCCTCTACTTCCGCTTCTACACGCTCAATTTTTTGTTGATAGCGCTCAAATCGGTTAATCGCTTCGTCAATATTGTATTGCGTTGACTTTTCACGCACTTTTAATCGAACTTCTGCTGACTCTTGGCGTAACAACAAAGCTTCTTGGCGGCGCTTAGCCTCTGCAAGTTTGGTTTGTAATCGTTGACCATCTTCTTGCACACTGGCTAAGAACTCTTCCAACTTGTCGGCTTCTTCTTGCAAGGTCACCATTTGCTGTTTCACTTTGTGCTTCTCAGCTAAGGCACTTTTGGCGAGGTCATCGCGGCCTTTGCTAATCGCTAGCTCTGCTTTTTCTTGCCAGCTTGCTGCGCTCTTTTCCAATGATGCCACCTGGCGGTTAATGGTTTTCTGCTCAGCAATATGTTTCGCCGCAGTAGATCTCACCTCAACCAAGGTCTCTTCCATTTCTTGAATGATCAAACGGATCATTTTCTCAGGCTGTTCGGCCTTATCTAACATACTGTTAATGTTGGCATTAATGATGTCTGCAAATCGTGTAAACATTCCCATGAGGTAATCTCCTATTCTTCTTCACTAGATTCTGTTTTTGGCTCACTGTCAGCTTCATCAGTTGCGTCTGCAACCTCCGCTTCATCGGTTGACCAAGTAAAGCTTTCATCAATTGAAAACTCAGCGATACTTTCAGCAATTGAGTCAGCGATAGACGTTTGTAACTGCTCTCCTAAACTAGCAACCACTTGTTTTCCTTGTGCTACAACAAACTGAGTAATGGCTTGTTCAGTTGATACTTCAGCGGCTTGTGCTGTATTTGCGGTTACCGCCAGTAAAGACATCGACATTACTGAACCAACTAAAATTGTTTTTAACTTGTTCATCTCACTTTCCTTTTTAAGCTAATTTAATCAGCAGCCCATGCTGCGTTTGTATTAGTTATTACAAGTGATATGCCAACCCTCAAAAATTTTTTATCCGATTGATTATTATGACTTTTATTCAAACACAACAGAAATCATCACAATCAAGACATAATATGTCATACGATATTTTAGTTTATTTAACCACCAGTTTGGTGAAATTCACCATCACCAAAAAGTAACAACTCAAAAGTAACAACCAAAACAGGTTATTCCGCCGCTTTTTGCTGAGTTGCTCTTGTCTTAAGACAACCCCTTTAGATAAATACATTCGTTATCGGCTAGCGTCGTACCTATAACAATGTGGTACCTATAACAACGCAGTTAGCAAAAGCTAGCTCGACACATGGAAAGAGCGATTAGTCCTTGATGAAGTTGTAGCGCAAAGACGCATACAACAGTTAATTGGGTAAGAATTGAAGTGGTTACACTGTGGATGAAATGAAGTGGCTATACGATGAATAAAGTGGAACTAAAGCTCTGTTAAAAACACCGCTGCGCTTTGCTCTGCTTTACTGGGCTTTGTCCTGTTGTATTCTTTTGGCTCTAACATAAACCGATTAACCCAGTGTAATAACAATTGAATTAAGGAGTTGAGCAATTATGGCGTAGGAAAAAGGTTCATAAACACAGGTTTTATGCTGCCAGCAAAACCTAAGTACCTACATCCATATAGGCAAGGCGTTATTTTTCGTTAACTAGTTGTTCTAATTTCAAAAATAACAACGCAGTATATGAGCGTTTTAACAAGCCAGAATGATCAAGTATTTATTGAAATAGGTATAACCGGCAGCTCAGTTAATGAGCCCCATTCTGCCCACGAGCCATCATAAACAGCAATATCGTGATAGCCAGCTAGGTTAGCAGCTAACGCCAAAATGCAGGCGGTAATACCCGAACCACACGTTGTTACCATAGGTAAATTATCAGGATTTAACACTTTGAATTCCCTTACCAGCTCTTCTGGTGGCAATAGCAATCCATCGCGCATCAACTGAGCATAGGGCAGCGAAACCGCCCCTGGCATATGACCGCTTCGCACACCTTCTCTAGGTTCTGGAGCTTGTCCCAAAAAGCGAGCACTCGCTCTCGCATCAAGTATCACATGGCTTTTATCCGCCAAGTAGGTCGCTACCTGCTGATAATTAACAAACATCAACGCATTAAAGCAGCTTGTAAACACACCTTTGGCGATGCCATTTGTATTCGCTTTTTCACTAGGCAAACCCGCTGCTAACCATGCCGGCAAGCCACCATCAAGCACACTCACATGTTCATGTCCCATCGACGTTAACATCCACCAAGCACGTGCTGCAGAGAATAACCCTAAATCATCATAAACAACGATATGCTCATCACCATTAATCCCAAGCTGACGAATCGCCGCCTCAAATGCTTGTGGAGAAGGTAAGGTGTGCGGAAAACTCGCTGACGGGTCACAAAAGTTTTGCTCAATATCCATACGTTTAGCATTGGGAATGATGGTGTTAGGCCAACATTTTTGAGGTTGTTCTTGCGGCACTACAGGCGGCATACTGGCATCAAGAATAAGCAAATTTTGTTGGGTTAATTTTGACTTTAATTCGTGAACACTGATCAATGGCGTGTTGTTATGCATGATAAACAGTAGGTAGGAAAATACTGACTTCAAATTAGTCGAATTATCCCAAAGTGTACAGGCGAATATGCTGCAATAAAGTGTCTAAGCTGGTTAGAAATTTACTAATGAGTTTTATAGAAGGTCTGCCAAGGAGGCGATGAAGGATAGAAAGAGGAAAATGTGAGCTAATGACATAAAGCAAAATCAATAAAAAAAGCGCTAAATAAGGTAGGCTGCCAATAGATAACAAACATACCTTATTCTAGCTTACTTCAGATTTTGCCAAGTCTGACCGAAACAAACTGCGTTCGGTATCAAACTTTTGCTCAAATGTGCGTTGTTCAAATAGTCTTACAACTAATGATGTCATCAAGGCTGCAATGGCTGGTGCCATCATGATTGCAAACAGTGTAGCTAAACTAAACATAGGCAATTACCTGCGTGACTATTCAGCGAATTTAGCGTTGCTAGCTGTTGTGCTTGGCACTTTGCCCTGCTCAGCCTTTGCCAGCATGCTGTCGTTTAATTCAACTACAGGTAATTGCATTGCTCGTAGCGTAAACTGAATGTCTTGGTTTACTTGCTTAGCAACCATTTCACTGACTTGTGCATTTTGTTGCTTAATCAGCTCAGCAGCTAGTTGCTCAGCGTTGTTGTTTTCGGTCGCAAATGCGCTCGAACCAAATAATAAACTGACGGCTGCTAAGGTAGTGGTTAGTGATTTCATGTTCGGCTCCAATATATCCATTTGTTTAAGTAAAAAGTTAACTAACGACTGCGTTATTAGTTAAGTTGCATTTACCTTTACAAAGGTTGTGCCAGACAATGAAAAAAATATTATGTGATTGTAAATTAAGGAAATTTAATTTTAAACTTAGTTACAAGCTAAGGTGGACTCATTAACATTTGCTATGCATGTTAGTAAAATACACCAATTATTAGTGCAAAATTTAGCTAATTTAACTATTCACTTCATTCGGTGAGCTTTGAGCCACTCTCGCCTTAGCTAAATGGCTCTGACTAATCCTAGCTAGGAAGCAATGCTGACCGCATCTTCATTAACGAGGTCGAATGCACGACGTAATACGTCACCCGTTTCGCCAGCTAACATCGCATTTTCACTTAAATAGCGACGAAATTGCTTTGCCCCCGGCAAGCCATTGCATAGCCCTAACATATGGCGAGTCACGTGTGAGGCTTTAGCCTTATTGCCGCCAGCAACGTGTTTATCAATATACACCGCCATTTTCTCAATGACTTCTGCACGTGACACTAATGGCTTATCTTGACCGTAAATCACTTGATCTGCTTGCGCCAGCAGATACGGATTTTGATAAATTTCACGGCCAATCATCACACCATCAATATGATTTAAATGCGCAAGTGATTCGTCAAAGGTTTTGATACCACCATTAATGGAAATTTCTAAATGATTAAAGTCTTGTTTAATTTGGTAAACACGACTGTAGTCAAGCGGTGGAACATCGCGATTTTGTTTTGGACTAAGGCCAGATAGCCAAGCTTTGCGAGCATGAATAATAAAGTGATTACAGCCTGAAGTTTCTATTGTCGAAATAAACTCGTGTAGGAACTCATAACTGTCCTGATCGTCAATACCGATGCGAGATTTTACCGTGATCGGAATATCGGCAGCATCTTTCATCTGCTTAACGCATTCAGCAACTAAAGCTGGCTCTGCCATTAAACATGCACCAAAGCGACCATTTTGCACGCGATCAGACGGGCAACCTACGTTGATGTTAATTTCGTCATAACCCAAAGCGGCTGCACGTTTAGCGCATTCAGCCATTGCTTGTGGGTCACTGCCACCTAATTGCAATACCACTGGATGCTCTTCTTCATTAAAGCCAAGGTAATCACCTTTACCAAAGATAATGGCGCCCGTGGTCACCATTTCTGTATAAAGTACAGTATTGGCAGAGAGTAAACGATAGAAGTAACGACAGTGGCGATCTGTCCAATCGAGCATGGGTGCTACAGAAAGTTTATGAGAAATCATCAAGTTAATTGCGAGCCTTTTTAGTCAAAACAAACACCAGCGGGCTATTCACGCCGATGCGGTTGCTTATTATACGTAATTCAGACAGGGCAAATAAACCCGCGGTTTAAGAATTATCTGTGCGCTTAATGATCGCCAGCCGAATAACAGCGATTAAGCTGTTGTTCAATCGCTTCAATACAAACTTTAATACTCGCAGGTAAGTGCTTATCGTATGTATGTAAAGCGTACACATTGTTGGTCGCAAGTTGTAAGTTTGGAAAGACTTCTTCTAGCTGAGACGCTAATTGATAAAAATGAAAATCGGGTATTAACCCTATGCCTGCTACCTGTTTGAGCAGTGTAAGGCAGGTATAAAATGAATTTGCACGACAATGAGCAGTTACTTCAAAGCTTTCTTTTTTACCATTTTTATCGATAAAACGATGTTCAATTTGCTGACCTTGCCAATGATTGGCAATATATTTAGCATGCGTGATATCAGTTTCCCTCAACAGCGCTTTGCTACCACAAAGCACATCGCGAAACTGACCAATTCGGCGCTGTTTAATGTTGCTAGCTAAAGAGCTACCAACTCTAATCGCGATATCAATGTTCTCAGCCACTAAATCAAACGGCTTATCACCGCTGATCAGCTCGGGCTTTAATAGCGGATATTGGCGAAGTAATTCGCCGATTGCTGGCGCAATGATGATATCCATTAACGCATTCGGGGCGGTGATCCGCACTTGACCTTTCGGGCTTGTCAATGATTCCTGCGCTTGCTGCCAAGCATGATCAGTGAGCTTGTTAACCTCTTGGCAAGACTGATAAAAAGCGCGTCCAGCAGCAGTTAAGGTATGCCTGCGCGTGGTTCGTTTGATCAAGAGTACACCTAAGTCGTTTTCTAACGCGCTAAGGTGCTGGCTAACCACTGATTTCGAAAGCTGCAGCAAAGCCGCTGCTTCAGTGATAGACCCTGATTCAACGATTTGGGCAAATATCGACATATGACGTAATTTATTCACGCTATTGCTCTGCCTTCAATTGTTCGCACTCCCCTAGCCCCTGTGTATATATTTCTCCAATTAGCATTATTGTTCTGTTTTTACGAACATACAATTTTATTAACTTTGTTTTTGCAGATAATAAAAATACTTATGATCCACTTATCAATTGATTCAACCCAATCGCTAAGGGGATTATGATGACAAATGAAGAAACATTAGCGTTGTGCAAAGCTGGTATTAGCGCTTGGCAAACTGCATTTAACAATCAAGACGCTGCTGGTTGTGCGGCGCAATACACGCAAGATTGTGTAATGGAAGCTAAGCCGATCGGCACTTTTACAGGGCGTGAAGCGATCCAAGAGTGCTGGCAAAATATCATTGACCAAGGTTTTGCCGACGTGGTTTATTCAAATGTAAACTGGCAACCAGCAGACGATGGCGGCTATATTCTGACTTCAAGTTGGCAAATGAATAAAGCATATGGCGTAGTCCATCGCGAGCATTGGGTAGTTGAAAGCGATGGTAAAGCGCGATTAAAAAGTGATGTGTTTGAAATTCAAGGAGAGCGCTAGTCTAGGATAGTACTAGTGACAATGTCCTAAATAATACCTGTGGTTATTCACTATCAAACAAAAATGCCAGTCAACGACTGGCATTTCATCGATAACAGTAACACTAAATGCTAGCTTTGAATAACGTTAGTGCCTGCAGCTACGGTTAACGTATTGCTGCGCGCCTCAAGCGCTTGATAACTTGTACTGGCCACCGTATCTAGGTGAACCCATTGCGCCGTTGCCGCTTGCTCAGTAAAGGTCACCACCATATAACCGCGGTTTGCAATATTGGTGTATTGCAAGTCATTCACAAGTACTTGTAGTGCTTGCTCTGCCTGCGGTACAAAGCTTTCTGGCACGTTCAAAAAGGTTTCTAAACCCGGGGAGCTGACGCCTGCGGTGGCGAATTCAACCCCAACATTGCTACCTGATTGGTCAGTTAGGTTATTGGCCCACGCGTTGTGCGTGTCTCCCGCCAAAACCACTAGGTTGTGATTAAGCGATTTTGCTGTCCCTAAAACCACTTCACGCTCAACCGCATAACCATCCCACGCATCTAGGTTGTATGGAATTTCAATCGCAACACGCGCGCGCTCTTGCTCTGTTACCGTCGGATCGCCAGCGGCTATACGCCCTTTAATTTGTGCCAGTTCGCCAAAGGTTTGCAATAATGTGGGTGATGGATTGGCAAAGCCTGCTAATAGTTCAGCAGGAACATTCATGCGTCCCATCAATATCTGTTGACCTAGTACCTGCCAAGTTGCAGAAGACGCCACTAACCCCGATTGCAACCAGCCAATTTGCTCAGCACCCAGCAAGCTTCGATTCGCGCTCATTGCCGTAGTAAAACCAACCGCATCTAACTGCCCCGTTGTTGGGTCAATAAAGTTCTGATAATCAAGCTGTTCATCACGAGCAAGCAAGCGCGTATCTAGCATATGTAAGTTAACTAAATCGCCAAATTGGAAACTGCGGAAAATGCGCTCGTAGTCACTGGTCGCAATTGGACGAATAGGTAGCCATTCAAAATAGGCCTGCAAACCAGCCGATTTACGCACTTGGTAATCGCCTTCCCCTTCGTTATGATTTTCCGCACCGTCGCGCCACGCATCGTTAGTCACCTCGTGATCATCCCACACAGTGATAAAAGGTACTTGCTGGTGCAATTGCTGAAGGCTCGTATCACTTCGGTAAAGCGCGTAGCGTTTGCGATAGTCTTCTAAGGTAATACATTCGGTATTATTGTCGGCAGGTAATGACCGACCAATCGCCTCTGCATTTTCTGTCGCAAAACCACCATCGCCATATTCATAAATGTAATCGCCCAAATGTACGACGGCATCTAAGTCATCAAGCTGTGCTGCGCTGTGGTAGGCATTGAATTGACCTGCAGGATAGTTTGCGCAAGAAAATACCGCTAATTTAACTTGTGCCACTGACCCTACTGGTAAGGTTTTCGTCATACCTACAGGAGAGAAAGTTTCACCAGAAACAAAGCGGTAATAATACCTTGTATTGGCGGCTAGTTGTTGAAGATCGATTTTTACGGTGAAGTCTGAGCCTGCTTCTGCTTCGGTTGTACCGTTGTGAACTAAGTCATTAAACTCTGCATCAGTGGCTACTTGCCAGCTAACATTGACGCTATCGACTGCTGATAAAGGCGTTACGCGCGTCCAAATAATAACGGCGTTATCTAGTGGGTCACCTGAAGCAACACCGTGGTTGAAAGCTACTGGTATAATCGGTGAGACAGGTACCTCATCGTCGTCATCCGAACACCCCATTAATCCTGTCGAAATTACTGCTGTACCAAAGCCTGCCATTGACGCTTTGATAAACGCGCGACGCGTAAAATTACTCATTCCTTCACCCCAATATACTTCTAATTTTTATCGTTATTATCTGAGTAGCGATGCTGTTCTGATATAAATGGTGCACCACCACCCAGTGTTAACCACTTGTTAACGGAACCATACTAGAAAAATATTACGAGAAAGTGAAGTTGAATAATCCAACAACTTGTGTTTACAAAATGCACTCCCATTTAAACGAATAAGTGATTTATTTAGTTAAAGAAACAGTTCTGCAATCAACTAGACAAAGCATTACTGAAAAGTAGATAAACTTGAATTTTTGTCAGATGTCGAAAGGCTGACGATAAACCATAGCAGGCAATAAGATCTGCCGGCTCGTCTTTTGTGTGCTAACACAACACTGGCAAGCAAGAACAAAAGCGGAACACTAGGCTCGGGCACATCCGTTGGTAGCTGTGCCAATGTCAGCGCCAACCGCCAACCATTCACATCGTTTACCCATTGGCCTGCCCAGCCAGCGACTAAGTTGACATTAAATTCACTTAAATTGATTAGCTCGCCTGCATCGTCTAGTACATCGCCGCTAATATTAAGGAAGTTCAGTGTTTGCCCAAGTACATCTGGTAACTCAAGGCCGCCTAGAAATTGAAAGTCAATATCCAGCGCGCTCAGCAGGGTTAAATTACCCAGAATATTAATTGTGTCATGAATAAAGCCTCCATTGCCATCTACGCTGAGCTCTACCGTCAAATCAACATTGTCCCAAACCGTATCGCCGTCAAATGTCATCAATCCAGGGCTATTACCAGCATTTATTTGCGCGTTGGTCAGTAGCGTTTGGCCAATAAAGCTACCTGAGCCAGAGAGCATAGTATCTGTCAGCGCTAAAATATCGTCGGTATTCACTCGAACCACACCGTTGTTGATCAGCATACCTGATAAGGTATTGCTACTGGCAAAGTCAATCGTAGCGCCTTGCTGGTTATTCAGAGTGCCTGCGAAATTATCAATACGCCCGCCATTGTTAACTGTTAGTTGCCCGACATTAGATAGAGTGTGCTGATTAGTCAATTTGCCAGCAACGGTCAATTGGCTGGAATTAGCAAGTTGGCTACTCGTCGCAAAATCGCCTGCAATCGCATATTGATCAAACTCGCCAGCGGTAATCAACTGCTCAAAGCTTACATTTAATGCAATAACTCCCTGATTGCTATTAGACATTGACAAGGAGTTAATCACGGAATCTGCACCTGAATATTGATTTTCTATTAAGGCACTATCTTGGTCATTAAATTCGAGTAACAATCCTTGTTGCTGTGTGTAAGTTGCTGCGAGGTTGCTCAGTGCAACAATCGGGCTATAAAGCAATACATTATCCTCTCCAGCACTGTCGCGAATGGTATGCTGCCCTTCACGGCCAAGCTCAACAACGTACCTATCGTTTCCTTCACCGCCGTAAAGTATGTTGTGACCACCGCCACCATTTAATGTATCGATACCTGATAACCCCTCAAAAATATTGTCTTGATCATTACCTGTTAGCCGATCATTAAATGCAGAGCCTCTGATATTTTCAATATCAGTCAATAAATCTGAGCGACCGCCGGCATTGCCAAAGCTGACCTCATTCTCATTTAATGTGACGCTAGCTGCGCTGGTCGCATCAACATAGGTCACCCAATCGTTGCCCTCGCCACCATCTATGGTATTTATACCCGAGCCACCATTTAAAGTATCGTTACCGCGCCCACCATAAAGCGTGTCATCACCAGCTAAACCGGCTAAGTGATTATCGGCATTGTCGCCAATAAGTGTGTCATCAAATCTAGAACCACGAATATTTTCAATAGCAATTAACACATCATTGCTGCTAACGCCGCCACCGCCACGATTTAGTAGGTCGACATGGGTGCTCTCGTCCGAGTTCGCATAACTTACCCAGTCAACTCCCTCACCACCGTCAAGTATATTGTCGCCACTGCCGCCAAGTAACACGTCACTTCCCATGCCACCTTGCAGGTGATCATTGCCACTGCCACCACTTAACCAATCATCACCAGCCAGACCTTGTAAAGTATCATTACCCGCTAAACCGCTAAGCCTATTGGCTTGGCTATCACCAATTAAAGTATCACCTGATTGCGAGCCCATAAGATTTTCAATGCTCTGATAGGTATCACTTAGATGTTCTGCATGCGCTTGACTGGTTGACAGATCCGCAGTCACGCCAATGTTTGACCACGCGTAGCTGACCGTATCTTGATCACTACCGCCATCAAATTGATTATTACCTTCACCACCTTCGAGTAAATCATTGCCAGCACCACCAATTAGCGTGTCATTACCAGCCATGCCAAGTAATTGATTACTGCTTTGATCACCAATTAAGGTGTCGTTCTGCGCCGTGCCTTTAACATTTTCAACGTTAATAACAGTGTCGACACCACTATTTTTTATAACTTGGCCGCTCGCTAGACTAACAAATACCCCCTGATCGTTAGCAATAGCATTACTGTTAGCGCTGTTATTTACTCCAGAGTAATCGAGCCAGTCATTGCCTTCGCCGCCATCCAGCATATCGTTACCTGCTGTTGCTATCAGGCGGTCATTACCTGCCATGCCCATCAAGGTATTGTCTTGTTCATTACCAACAATCTCATCGGCAAAAGCCGTTGCTTGGACGTTTTCAATGGTATTAACGTTGTAGCGAAGTGAATTATCTATGGTGATTTCGCCAGATGTGAGATTAATAACAGTACCAGCATCGCTGGTCAATTTGAGCCAATCATTCCCTTCATCGCCCGCAGCCTTACTGATATTTTCATCGCCCGCATTAAGCTGGATGTTAATAACGTCATTTCCTTCGCCCCCATCGAGGCTATTAATGCCAGTACCACTGTAAAGCTCGTCATTTCCTTTTCCCCCGACAAGATTACTGTTCAGCCCAGCACGCAGTATATCGTTGTGCTCACTTCCTCGTGCGGTTTCAATACTTACCAGTTGATCAGAAAAGCCTGTTCCCATTGCCGTTTGTGCTTGCAGGTCAACCTCAACGCCGCTAGTGCTCCAATCATAATTAGCTTCGTCAGTACCTGCGCCGCCGTCTAACACATTCGACCCTAAACCACCGCGCAGCACATTGCTGGCGCTGTTACCGGTCAATTGATCATCAAAGGCTGAACCGACGACATTTTCAATTGAAAATAAGGTATCACTGCCATCGGCGCCAGAAGCCACGCCGTTCGCTAAATTAACGACAACAGCTCCGTCAGCATTAGCGTAGCTAGCCGTGTCCCTGCCAAGCCCACCTACCAATACATCATTACCCTGCGCACCTTGCAATACGTCATTGCCAGCGCCGCCATCCAGCCGATTATCGCCACTGTCACCATGCAAGCTATCGCTGTGTTCACTGCCAACAATATTTTCAATCGCTATCAGAGTGTCATTGCCTGAACCACCTGATGCATTACCTAACGCTAAACTCACTTCGACACTTGTCTTGGCATCTGAATAACTAGCGGTATCAATGCCACCTTGACCATTGAGCACATCGTCGCCTAGCCCCCCAGTCAGCACATTGTCTAGTCCATCACCACTAAGCTGATCATTGAAATTCGAGCCAATGACATTTTCAATGGCCGAGAGGGTATCATTACCCGCCCCACCTGATGATTGCCCAGTGGACAAATCAACCGTAACACCGCTGCCCGCCTCAAGGTAACTAGCGGTATCAATACCATCACCACCATCTAAAATGTCGTTGCCGAGTCCGCCAGTGAGGGTATTGGCCAGACTATTGCCAATAAGCTTGTCGTTATGTACTGAACCAATAATATTTTCGATTTGTACTAAGGTGTCATTACCCGCGGCGCCGGTCGCGTTATTATTGGCTAAATCAACATCAACACCACCGATACTGTCTTGGTAACTCGCGGTGTCATTGCCAGCACCGCCAACTAAACTGTCGTTGCCGAGACCACCAGTAAGCAGGTTATCGCCATTATTTCCCAACAACACATCGTTATGCGCAGAGCCGACAACGTTTTCAATACTGCTCAGTAAGTCAGTGCCATCTGCGCCTTGTGCAAGGTTACTAGCCAAGTCCACCACAACACTGCCTGTGGCCGAACTATAGTTAGCGGTATCATTGCCAGTACCACCAATTAAACTGTCGTTGCCAAGGCCACCAGTGAGCATGTCATTGCCATCGCCGCCAACTAGCAGGTTGTTTGCAGTATTGCCTGTTAGCTGGTCGTTATGTTGACTACCAATGAGGTTTTCGATTGAGCTTAAAGTATCTGTGCCATCTGCGCCGCTCGCTTGTCCTGTCGATAGATTCGCGACAACATCGCCATTGGCAAACTCATAGCTGGCAGTATCATTACCCAAGCCACCTGATAACGTATCGTTGCCACCACGCCCCATCAACAGATCATCGCCATCTCTGCCATCAAGCACGTTGTCAGCATCATCCCCCAATAAAGTGTCATTATTTTTCGAGCCGACCAGCCCTTCAATATTCATCAGCAAGTCGACACTATTCGCAGTAGTGACCACACCTGTCACTAAATCTGCAATGACTTGCCCGTCGTTATTGCTATAGCTCACGGTATCACTGCCTGCACCGCCATCAAGCGTGTTAATGCCTACACCGCCAACTAAAATATCGTTACCCAATCCACCAGAGAGCACATTGTTAGTGGCATCACCGATTAAGGTGTCGTTATGCGCAGAGCCAATGACATTATCAATTTGCACTAAGGTGTCGTTGCCATCAGCGCCTGTTGCTGTATTGCTGGTTAAGTTAACAGAAACTGCGCCAGCTGCATGCTCATAGCTTGCGGTGTCAATGCCTGAGCCGCCCAGTAAAACATCATTGCCACGACCACCTTCGAGCAAATTGCTGCCCTCGCCTGCAATTAGCGTGTTGTGTTGTTCATTGCCAATCAGCGTATCGTTGTGCTGACTGCCAATAATATTTTCAATGGAAATTAACGTGTCATTGCCACCCGCGCCAGCGGCTTGCCCTGTGGTTAAATTTACATTCACGCCACCAGCAGCATCGATATAGGAAGCCGTATCGTTTCCAGCAAGACCGTTGAGCACATCATTGCCCAGATTGCCCTTTAAGATATTGTCTTGATTGTTGCCAACCAAGCTATCATCAAAATCTGAACCCGTAATATTTTCAATGGCAATTAAGGCGTCATTGCCCGCACCGCCTGAAGCTGTACCAGCCATTAAATTCACATTCACACTACCAACAGCACCTCGATAGTCTGCTGTATCTGCGCCGCTGCCGCCATTTATCACATCATTGCCTTGGCCGCCAGTAAGCACATTATTTTGGCTATCGCCAATCAAGATGTCATTGTAAGCAGAGCCAATCACATTCTCGATCAACACTAAACTGTCATTACCAGCGGCTCCCGTTGCGCTAAAGCTTGCTAGATTAACGCTTACACTACCACTGGCTTGTTGGTAACTTGCCGTATCTGTACCTGCGCCGCCATTAATCACATCGTCACCTAGGCCGCCAGTGAGCACATTATCTTGGTTGTTGCCAATTAAAATATCGTTTTGTGCCGTGCCAATGACGTTTTCAACGTCGACCAGTAAATCAATACCGGTCGCAGTTTGCGCCGTGCCATCAGCGAGATTGACGACCACGCTATTAACCGTTTGCTGATAACTCACGGTATCTAAGCCATCGCCACCACTGAAAATATCGCTGCCACCACCACCGATGAGCAAATCGTCACCAGCACCGCCAAATAAGCTATTGCGACCCGCATTACCAATTAAAATATCGTTATATTGGCTACCACTGACATTTTCGATGCTAGTTAAGGAATCGCGACCATCACCGTTAGTCGCTTCGCCAATCGCTAGATTGACAAGTACGCCGCTGGTCGCGCCAACATAACTAACCGTATCATTGCCGCTACCACCAACTAATGCATTATTGCCTGCGCGACCAATCAATAAATCATTGCCACCCAGCCCTTCTAGTAGGTTGTTACCATTGTCGCCAATCAGTACATCGTTAAATTGTGAGCCTAATACCCCCTCTATCGAAACCAAGGTATCGTTACTGGTCCCTTCAGCATTGGCCTGACCCAAGAGCAGATCGACAAGCACGGCGTTACCTGACATTTGATAAGAGGCTATATCAAAGCCATCACCGCCATTTAAGAGATTTTCTCCTCCTTGTCCGGCCAAGATATCATTGCCTTGCCCACCTAACAGCCGGTTATTATTCGCGTTACCAATAAGGGTATCGTCGTGGCTTGAGCCAATAACATTCTCAATCTGCAATAAGGTATCATTGCCATCTGCGCCACTGGCAGTGCCCGCCGCTAGGTTAACAGTAACGCTGTCGCTGGCATCGGCATAGCGCGCGGTGTCATTGCCTGTGCCGCCTATTAATAGGTCATCTCCCAAGTTACCTTGTAAAACGTCATTACCTGCGCCACCCAGCAGTTTATTGTTACCGCTATCACCCGTTAAATTATCGCTAAATTCGCTGCCAACAAGGTTTTCAATTGAAATTAAGGTATCACTGCCGTCCGCGCCAAATGATTGACCAGTGCTTAGGTTGACATCCATCCCGCCGCTTGCTTGAGCATAATTAGCGGTATCTTCGCCATCGCCACCATCCAAAGTATCGCCATGACGCCCGCCCGTTAAGACATTGTTGTGTTGGTCGCCGACTAAGGTGTCAGCAAAATCAGATCCCGTAACATTTTCAATCGAAATCAGGACGTCTGGGCCATCTGCGCCACTTGCTCTACTAGTTGAAAGGTCGACCGTTACGCTGGCCAAGGCATCGATATAACTGGCCGTGTCAATTCCGCTACCACCATCAATTTCATCGCGCTCTAACCCGCCAATAATCGTATCGTTGCCACCCTCGCCAAACAGTCGGTTGCGAAGGTTATCGCCGTAAATCACATCATCAAAATTACTGCCAATAATATTTTCTATGGATATGAAGTCGCTAAAATCGCCAACATCGCCAACGGTAACATTGGTCAATAGATTGATGTCGACACCTACTCTTGAATACTGAAAACTTGCCGTATCTTCGCCTTCTCCCCCATCGAGTAAGTCATTGCCTAAACCACCCGATAATATATCGTTTCCCTCGCCACCGAACAGCCTGTCTAGTCCCTCGCCACCATTTAACTGATCGTTGCCAATACCACCGCGTAACTCATCACGACCGCTGCCGCCCGTAAGTTGATCGTTACCGCTACCACCATCGAGGAAATTATTACCCGCCAAGCCATCAAGGACATCGTTGCCCGCGCCGCCATTCAGCAAATTATTCCCCACATTGCCGGTTATGGTGTCGTTATAGATACTGCCAGTAGCTTGCTCAATACCGGTAAAGGCAGTATCCACCTCAAAACCTGTCGCGGTGCCGGCAAAGAGCTCAATCGTCAAACCTGTCACGAGAAACGGCTCGAAGTAAGTGGCGAATGTCAGCGCATCAATCCCTTGTCCACCATCAATAACATCTTGCCCACGCGAGCCAAGAAACACATCGTTACCTGCTAGCCCAAGCAGCACATTGTTGCCATTATCACCGCCAAGAACATCATCGCCATTAGTGCCGATAACATTTTCAATCGCCACTAAGGTATCGGTAGTTGAGCCAACAATTGCTTGCTGATTAAACAAGTTAACATTCACACTTTCAGCTGCTGCCGAATAATTAACGCTATCAATTCCCTCGCCGCCATCGAGAAAATCACTGCCTGGTGAATAAGTAAATGCGTCATCGCCTGCTAAGCCATAAATTCGATTGGCTTGACTATTGCCAATCAAAGCATCGTTAAACATACTGCCGATAATATTTTCAATGCTAATTAACGCATCCTGACCAAAGGCATTTCCTCCAACACCTGTCGCCAAGTTCACGCTTACTGCGACTATGTCGTTGTGATAACTCACCGTATCAAAACCCTCGCCACCATCAAGTGTGTCGCTACCTAAACCACCGATTAAAATATCATTCCCTCCATTACCGTTGATTTGATCGTTTCCTTGCAAACCGTCGATAATATTGTCGGTGCTGTCGCCGCTGAGCACATCATCACCATTGGTACCAACAGTATCAGCTGGCCCAACGGTTTGTGCACGGGCGGTGTTCAAGTTAACGAGTAATAAAAGAAAGAAAAAAACTAACACTGTTAGTTTCATGTCTGGTTTATTTACAGCGGACTCAAGGCGGTTATTCATGGCGATCCCTTTTCCCTGCTTGCTCTCCAATTTGAAATACTGGAAGCGACAATACCGCGGTCGGGTCGTATGTATTTATGGCACGGGGACTAGCTAAGTATTAATCCCACGAAGAGACTTTATTGTTAATTATTTAATGTCAGGACTGATAAGACGGCTTTCAGTATAGTCTAAGTTACTGAAGTCGGTTGTTTATTAGCAAATAGGCTTGAGAACTTGTAAATTTTTTTATCCGCGATACACTTTTGAATTACTTTTGATTGGATAAATAAGATAACAATAGAAAGTCGGTTAATACGAGGAAGAGGCAATTATTTCGAGACTCTATCAGAGTTATTTTTAAAGATTGGCGTAACCTCCTTAGACAAAGCTTGTTCACCTTGCCCAAGGGGTATAAATAACGCGTTAGACTAATTCTGCTAGACTAATTCAGCAAGTTGCGCTTTATCAAAGGCTTTTAGGCTGTCGAATTCGCCAGCTTTTACTTTGTTTACCCAATCTGGGTTAGAGATCAACGCACGGCCAACCGCAACTAAGTCAAATTCCTGCTTACCGATACGATCTAACAAGTTATCTAGGCTAACAGTTTCAGCATCTTTAAAGTTACTGGTGCCATCTTCTGGCAGGAAGTCTTGATTTAAGCCAACACTGCCAACGGTGATGGTGGGTTTACCCGTAACTTTTTTCACCCAACCGGCAAGGTTTAAGTCGCTACCTTCAAATTCTGGCTCCCAGAAACGGCGTTGAGAACAGTGGAAGATATCAACACCAGCATCAGCTAACGGTTTTAAGAAGGCTTCAAGTGCTTCAGGTGTTTCCACTAAACGTGCGCTGTAATCTTGTTGCTTCCACTGAGACCAACGGAAGATAATGGGGTAGTCATCACCGACGGCGGCACGCATCTTAGTGACCAATTCAATCGCAAATTTAGAGCGCGCCGCTAAGTCGCCGCCGTACTCATCAGTGCGTTGGTTGGTACCTTCCCAGAAGAATTGATCGATTAAGTAGCCATGTGCGCCGTGAATTTCAACTGCGTCAAAACCAATGGCTTTGGCATCTACTGCCGCTTGTACAAAGGATTCGATAACTTCGTCAATGTCCGCTTGCGTCATTTCATGACCAGTTTGTTTACCTGGGAATGCCATACCCGATGGACCATAACCCGGTAAATCACCACCCGGCTCAACGCCCGGCTTGCGAATTGCGCCAACATGCCATAGTTGCGGGGCAATTTTGCCGCCTTCAGCATGTACCGCATCAACCACTTTTTTCCACCCTGCTAATGCGTCATCACCGGCAATAAACGGCACATTCGGATAACCTGAAGCTGCCTTGTGACCAACACAGGTGCCTTCAGTGATAATTAAGCCAACACCACCTTGAGCGCGGCGACGATAGTATTCAACCACTAAGTCATTTGGCACATTGCCAGGTGAAAAAGTACGGGTCATAGGCGCCATTACGGTGCGGTTTTCTAGGGTTAATGGCCCTAATGACACTTGTTCAAAAAGTTGTGCACTGCTCATTGTGTTCTCTTCCTTTGTCTTAATTAAGGTAATAATTTATGTGTAAGTTTGTTGTCATTATTAGTTGTAATTTATTTCACTCGCTAACTAACCTCTTAGTCTCTTCTTTAACTAACCTAGAGGTAAGTTAGCAAGGTAAAATTTTTTAACCGGTTTGCTGTAAGCTCGCTTGCACCATTGCTGTCGAGCCAAGTAAAGTCATAATTTGCGCCATGGTTTGTTCAAAAATATCATCGCCATGCACACGAGAATATTGCAGCGCTGCCTTGCAGGCCAATACAACCACCATGGCTTGCCCTTTAGTCTCACCCGCAAAATTAAACTCGCCTTGTTGCCTGCCCTGCGCCAACACTTGGGTAATAAAATCCAACTCGTGTTCGTCCAGCGCCTTTAACCCCGGCCGCATCGCCGTTGGCAAGGAGGCGATATCTACTTGCAAGCTACTTAATGGGCAAATTTTATTCTTACCACAGGCATAGCGCAGATTGGCATTAATGTAGGTATCAAGCTTTTGTTGCGCACTGATATTTGCCAGTAAAATTTTGCGAAATTCCACTTCATGCCAGTCTTGAATGGCCTGACACAGCGCCACACCCAGATCTTCCTTTTTCGGAAAATGATGATGAATACTGGCCTTAGTAATGGCGAGGCGATTGGCGATATCCAAATAGCTAAAATTCTCAAAACCATGGGTTTGTAATAAATCCATAGCCACTGAGATAATTTGCTCTTTGCGATTTTTGGAACGTGTTTGCATAAAATTACGATAACTTACCTCAAGGTAAGTTATCAAGTATAAATTTTATTCAGTAGGTTAAATCCGTAAAAGTAAAAACAGAGGAGTGCTTAAGGCAGCGAGTGAACCGAGCTGCAATCCACTAGCATATCAATAAAGGCGCGCACTTTCGGAGATAAATGTTTACGCGACGGATAGACCACATAAACATCAACATCGGCTTGTGGATAGTCCGAAAACAATATCGCGAGTTTGCCGTCATCTAGCGCCGATTGCATGGTAAAGGCTGGCAATCGACAGATACCATGACCATCTAGCGCCATCGCTAATTCCATGTCTGAGTTGTTGCACATCATGCTGGGATTAACATCCGCCATGAAGGTTTGCCCCTCTTTATCTAGATACTGCCAACGGGTTGGCTGTTTTAAATTGGAGTAGCACAGGCAGCGATGATGTTTGAGTTCTTCTGGGTGCTGAGGCTCGCCGTATTGCTGCACATAGTCGTGTGAAGCAACCGTATAAGCCTTACCTGACATAATTTTTCGGCAAATTAAACTGGACTCCTCCAGTTGATGAGTGGCGCGGATCACCGCATCGAAGCCATCTTGAATCACATCCACTTTGCGATCATTGAGATCGAGCAGCAACTCTACCTGCGGATACTTAGCCATAAAACGCGATAAAATGGGCTGTAAATAATCGTTCGACAACGCGACTGGGCAACTTATTCTCAGCGTACCGCGAGGCACCATATCGTGCTGATGCATTAAACCTAATGCTTGCTCACCATCTTGAACAAGTTGCACACATTGCTCGTAGTAAAGTTTGCCTTCCGGCGTCAGGCCAAGTGAACGCGTGGTGCGGTTGATTAATCTGACCCCAAGCCGCGCCTCCAGCTTGTTAATTTCTTTGCTGATATAAGACGTCGAGTGACCGGTTGCTTCGGCAGCCGCGGTAAAACTGCCGCTATTAATTAATTGGGTAAACACCACCACACCATCAAATAATTTGGTATTGGTGCCGCTACTTAATGAAGAACTTGCATTGGAATTAGAAGTCATTAGGAAATAGTTTTTAAACTTTTACATGATTAATTATCAAATATAAACAATATAGAATGCATTTCAAGTTAGTGATTAACTCAATCGCTAACCATAAATTTACTCAGCTGCTGCTAGCGAATAGCAGCAGGTAACAGCAACAGAAAATTGAGGATTCAATATGAAAGTTTTAGCCTTTGCCGCCAGCAGCAGTACCAAGTCAATTAACAAAACCTTGGCCAACTACGCCGCATCACTAGTCACAGGTGCCGAGTTCGAACTGCTCAATATTAACGACTACGAAATGCCGTTATTTAGCCAAGACAGAGAGGAAGAATTAGGCCAGCCGCAAGCGGCGAAAGATTTCTTCGCCAAACTCGGTGAAGCAGACGCCATTATTATCTCGTTTGCGGAGCACAACGGTACTTACACCGCTGCCTATAAAAACCTGTTTGATTGGACGTCACGCATTGATCAAAAAGTCTTTCAAAACAAACCTGTCGTCTATTTGGCAACATCTCCAGGCCCGGGTGGCGCTGCCAGCGTACTAGCGACGGCAACCAATTCCGCACAGTACTTTGCCGCCGACGTAAAAGCATCGTTATCAATCCCGAGCTTTTACGATAACTTTGATATGGAAACGCAGAAGTTAACCAATGCTGAGTTAGATGATCAGTTAAAAACAGCGGTAGCGCAGCTGACCGAATAGTTTGAATAGTTTGAATAGTTTGAATAGTATAAATTGCGCTGTTACTTAAACACTCGCGAAAGCAGATAGCAAAAACAGAAAAACCTAGAAAACAGCAGTCGATTGGCTGCTGTTTTTTGTTCTCAATAGTCTGCTTGGCTTCGGTATTAGTAGCAGTGTTCCAAGTAGAACGCGAGGTTGTGATAAAACCCGCTAATCGTTATGGTTAACGCTATCAAATAACTATTCACATTATTAGTATTCATATTAATTTGCCTTCAGACAATACAAGTCAGCTAAGCGCAAGCAGCAACCTAGGCATAGCGTTATCGATTCGCTCCTATACGCGAAAGCTTAGTCAGCATCACCACAATCACCACCAGTTAGTGCTGCCGCTGCATGGCAATATTGAATTAGACATCGCAAACGACAAACAAACTATTGGGCCAAAGTGTTGTGCGATTATCTATCAAGGTGAGCTACATAGTTTTGCCGCGGATGAATGCGCCCGTTTCCTAGTTGCCGATCTCACCGACTTGCCCAGCAAATATCTGCCACAGCATCAGCACTACGTTAGTATTTCTGACGCTTTTTACGCCTTTATTCAGTATGTAGAAAAGCAGCTTGCTCAACCTGAATTTGATGACGTATCTAGTGCGCTAACGCCGTTATTTTGGTCACTACTTGCTACGCAAACCAGCACACATACTATCGATAAGCGACTTGCGCCAGTGCTTGATACCATGGCACAACAACTTGCCAACCCGCTGACCTTAAGCGATCTTGCCGAGCAAGCGCATTTAAGCTTGAGTCAATTTAAAGCAGTGTTTCACCAACAACTTGGTACGAGCCCGCAACAATATTTAACGAATCTAAGAATGGAAAAAGCAAAGGCCCTGCTTAGCTATACCGATTTACCAATCGGCCTAGTAGCAGAGCAAGTGGGTTATCAAAACGCTTCTGCGTTTAGTCGGCGCTTTAAAGAAGTGTATGGCCAATCCCCTAAAGCATTTAGCAAACACTAATCTTGTCATCACAATTAGAAGGTTAAAGCTTAAGATTCCAGCTCGACAGATAAATAAACCGGCTTTTTAGCACATTTTAATTTTGCAACTCTTGTACACTACCCAGCATATTTTGTTGTGCTGGTACTGCGCTCCGTTTCCACACTTAACTACTCGCGGTATAAAGGCAAGTTGGTAACGACTATACCAATAGTGCATCAGTAAAAATAATTTTAATCCCAGAGCAAATCGTTTTATGGCAAGTATTTTAGGTACCCTAGCACTGTTCATGTGGTCATCGTTAGCACTGCTCGCAGCTAAAACCACCAATATTCCGGCCTTTTTTATTTTAAGTTGCGCTTTCTTTGTCTCGTTTGGCTTATCGCTGTTATGGCGCTATCAACAGGAAAAACGCTGGTTTGCCAAACCTAAGTTAACAGCCGCGCAGTGGCTGCTTGGCATAACTGGTTTATTTGGCTATCACTTTTGCTACTTTTTCGCATTGCAGTTTGCACCTGTGTTGGAAGTTACGTTAATTAACTATTTATGGCCGCTACTGCTAACGCTAATCCTCGCCCAGCGAGAGCAACGACTATTTGCATTGGCAGGCGGTATCACCGCTTTTCTCGGCATTGTCGTCTTGCTATCCGGCGGACAAGCGACATTTACACAGCAAGATCTTGTTGGTTATTTTCTGGCATTAGGCGCCGCTATTATTTGGGCAAGTTATTCCGCTTATCTATCAAAAGGCAAGAGTGATACCGCAGATATTGGTTGGTTGTCACTCGCTGTTGCCCTGCTTGCGGCAATTTGTCATCTGTTATTTGAGCCTGCCATCAATATCGAACAGCCCACTAAAGTACAGTGGCTCTACTTATTGCTGATTGGCTTAGGTCCGCTGGGCGGTTCATTTTATTTGTGGGAATATGGCCTTTCCAAGGGGAATCACCGCCTTTTAGCTAGCCTGAGTTTTTTTACGCCGCTTTGCGCGTCACTGTTACTCGCTGTATTTGCTATGGCAACTTGGTCACTCGAAATGGCGGCGGCACTAACGTTAATTTTACTAGGTGGCTTGATCACCCATACGCCATCTGTTGTCGATAACTATCGTCAGAGATTAAGCGTTGATAAAGTTACTAGTTAGTGGTTAGTGATTGTTGTTTATAAAGAAAGTTAAAGCTTAACTAATTAGCGGCTTCCAGATGCACTGATTTTCGATATTGACTTGGAGTTTGCTGAGTCTCTTTTTTAAAGGCAGTATAAAAGGACGATTTGGCATTAAAACCAACCGCCATGGCGATATCGACCACAGTATCATTGGATTGTTGTAAAGCCTGCTTGGCCGCTTCTATGCGATATCGATTTACATAATCGAAAAAGTTCGCACCCAACGCTTCATTTAGGGTTTGGGAAATATAGTTAGGCGAAGTATGAATATGACTGGCCAGCTTTTGCAGGGATAACGACGAGTCTAAATATAGCTGGTCTTGCTGCATCGCCTGTTCAATTTTGGCGGCGATAGTATTTGCCTGTTCGCTACTTAGCGCTGAACGTTGGTATTTTGTTTGCTGCTGCTCACTGCTTGTTAATACTTGTTCAACCACTATTTGGCTCGTGTAAAGCTCTTCAAAACCCGGCTTTTGGCGTAGCCCCCACAGGGCAACACTCCACACCATCACTAAGGTGACAGCGCCGCTTATTACGCCATCAAAGCGAAAGGAAAACAGCAGATTGTCAATCAACAAGCTAGTAGCGGCTAACACCCAAACAACGCCAATCGCCAACAATAACCAAGTTAACCAGCGTGCTTCCTTTTCTTCGGTGCTGGCAAATAAATCCTTTAGATGGCGGCGATATTGATGTAACCGACCAATAACTTGGTAAACGTAATAGCCTGATTGAATCACCCAAGCAATGACCAGCAAAAAGGTCACGATTAAGATGCCGCCAACCAGCCATTGCATGGGTGTGGATAAGCTGGTAAGCAGGCTATCATCTCCCAAAACCAAGAGTTGATATTGGATTTCACTGGGCATTAACAGCGCAATCAATGCAACGCCGCCGCCAATGGCAAAAGGCAGAAAATGTACCTTAGAGACTTGCTTAAACTGCCATGGTGACTGCGCGGTAATGCCACATACATAGCACCAAAAACTCGGGGCAATGAGCATCAGCGCTGGTAGTGATAAGATTAAAAAACTGACTCGCCAAGGCGTTGGTAAACTGGCGAGCACAGGCTGACTTAATACCACGCCAACAGAGATTAAACAGACGGCTAATGGCAAATAGGCTTGCAACTTTGTTGCCCGCAATAATAATAAATGGGCGCTAAAAACAATCACCGTCAGCGTGATAAGGTTTAGAGCGAACACTCCGGATTCTGCAACCATAAAAATCTACTTATTCCTTCAAACTATTCCTTTAAAATCAGTCACTCTGACAGTGTATTCTGTTAGTGAATTGTGAGCGTCCAATCCTACAGGCTAGTACGTTTTCTCTGTCACAAGCGCAAAAAATAAGTATTTAGCCGTTCGCGCCAACCCAGTCGGACGCCTAAACACATCGCTTTCTCGATAATCAAATTCACCCTAGCGAAATATATCCGTTAGGTAAATAGACAGCCTAACCGATTCACTGATAGAAAGCGGGAACACAATGAGACAAGCATTAACAGCAAATAGGCAAGCGAGCTGCCACCAGACTGTCGGCCAAAAACCACTCTGCAAAAAACCACCCTGCCAAAAACCACCCTGCCAAAAAACGACAGCGACTATTCCATTTAATTGGCCAGTCGTAAGTACGTTAGCTTTACTGACAGCCATTCCCGCGATTCCGGCGATATTTATTTTGCTCATTGTTGCCATCGGCGCAGGCAACCATCAGGAACTTGCCGCCATGATCAACAGCGCCTATTTTGATGCACCAGCAGCAGTTTATGTTCACGGAGGCTCAGGCATTTTGTTTTTCTTGACCATGCCTTGGCAATTTTCGCCGAGATTACGCCATCAATATGCTGGCTGGCACAAAATCGCAGGTCGCATTGCCGTCATTGCGGGTTGTGTAATGGCGCTTTCCGGTATTTGGATGCACAAACAATTAACACCAGACGAACAAGGCGCACGTTACCTGATATTAGTGGTTATGAGCGCTGCTATCTGTTTATGCTTTTTGATGGCGGTTTGGCATATCGTCAACCGCAATATCGCGCGACATCAACGTTGGATGGCGCTCGCTGTTGCGATAACCTTGGCGGCGGTTACCCCGCTATTTACTGGGCTTTTAGTAATGTTGATGTTTAGCTCATTTGACCAACTCTACCCAACAGCCGCCTCGCTCCATCATCAATATGACCGCCTGTTGGGAATGGCGATTAACCTTGCTATCGTCGAACTTGTATTCCGCAAGAAAGGGATGCCTAGCTGATGAGGCTAGGCCTGCTTATTGGCTTGCTTAAGTGCTTGTTTAAGCGCTAAGTTGCGTGCTTTATATTTTGCTTTGAGTTTCGCGCCTTTGCGATACATAGCAGGTCGTAACTTAGTGCGCAGCCATGGAAACAAATACGAGATAGTCGTCAGTAAACCGCCGCTTGCTGGCAAACACACTTCGCGCTCTTTGCCTAGTGCCACGGTCAGTGCAGCGTCAGCCACTTGTCGGGCGCTGCTCATTTCCTGAGAAAAAACAATATCTTCTACTTGGTCGATATTCGACATAATAAAGCCGGTATCAATTGGCCCTGGCGACACCACACCCACGTGAATATTAAACGGCTTTAACTCGTCCCCAAGTGCATAAGTAAATGAACGCAAACCCGCTTTGGTCGCGCCATAAGCCGCCCCACCTTGCAGTGGCATACGACCAGCAAGCGAGCCAATATTGACAATCGCGCCGCCACCATTGGCTTTCATATGAGGGATCACTTGTCGTGAAAACACTAATGGCGCACGTAAATTCACATCAACCATTTGCGCAATATCTTCCGGCGCAATACCAATAGCGTCGCCACGTTGGTGATAGCCTGCGTTGTTGACCAGCACATCGATACGACCAAATTCTTGCATCACACTTTCTAACAAGGGCTCAAATTGGCTCAGATCATTAACATCTAGTGTTTGGCTCATAACCTTCACCTGAGCACTTAACTCTTGTGTGATCTCATCTAAGGCCTGCTGACCACGAGCAATTAAAACCAAATTCGCGCCCTGTGTCGCGAATACGCGTGCAGCCTCAGCGCCAACGCCCGCTGAGGCACCGGTGATCAGTACGGTTTTGCCTTTCATTGAATCGCTTGCTGCTGTTTCTTGTGCCTGTTGCATATCCTTTCCCCTATCACTTTTCTGTTTTTTTGCCGCAGACTATCGGCGTTATTATTCTTGTTATAGCTCTTGTTATCGCTAGTAAGCTTATCGCTGCTTGGCTTATCACCATTCAATATCGCAAATTGATATCGCCAGTAGCATCATCAAATTCGCATAAATTTTTCAACAACGAGCCTAGCTGCCAGAAATTTCAATTACTTTAACAAGATAGCGAATTACTGACCACTATTTCACCAGCGTTAAGCCTGCATTAAACCAAGCTGGCTGATCTCTGCGGTAGATGAAGGTAAAATGGTACTTTGCAGTGTTATCAATGAGCGAGCGTTTCCTTTGTCTGTTAAGCCTAGCTACTTTATTCCCTTTCAATCTTCGCTCGGTACGATATCGCCACCGAAAAAGTTCACTTATCCATTTTGCTATCAACCGCATAAGCTCGCGATATTAGCGGCGCAGCAACTACAAAGCGCCCTAAGCGATATTCATCCGCTTGCCAGTGAACAAGCAGGTAAAATGTATGGGGTATTGGTGGTCAGAAATCACCAAGATCAGCTAGGTTTTCTGGCTGCCTTCTCAGGTAAAGAGCTAGGTAAAGAGTCAGGCAAGGAATTGGGTAAAGAATCAGGTACAGAAAGCTCACCATCAATCAACTTTGTGCCACCGGTATTTGATGCCGAACGCCAAGATGAATTCTTTGTGGATAAGCAGCGGGAAGTAAACGAAATAAATGCTGAAATCGCGGCGCTGTCCACCACCAAAGTCGTTAAGATGTTGCAGCTAACCGCAGATTCCGAACAAGCCGCCGCTGATTGGCAAATTGGTCAATTACAACAACAACACAGAGACAATCGTCAGCAACGTAAACAACAGCGCTTGCATATAGAAGCGCAACTAACGCAAGCCACATTATCGCCTGCGCAAGGTAAACAAGAGAGTATTGAGCTTTCGCGCCAAAGTGTTGGTGATAAAAAAGCACTAGCTGCGCTAAAAGCTTATTGGCAGCAACGCATTGAATTCGCCAATTCTGCTTTACAAGTAAAGCTCGACAAAATCGCCGCGTTAAAGAAAGCTCGTCGCAAGCTGTCAAACATGCTGCAAAAGCGGTTATTTAAGCAATACAAGATGCTCAACAGCAAAGGCGAGTATGCGGATCTCATCAGCTTGTTTGCCGAAACTAAATCGCCAACACCACCGGCGGGCAGCGGGGATTGCGCCGCGCCAAAATTGCTGCAATATGCCTTTGAACATCAGCTAACGCCCGTGTGTCTGGCTGAGTTTTGGTGGGGTCAACAACCTAGTTCAGAAATTCGTAAACACGGCCACTACTATCCCGCTTGCCAAGGTAAATGCCAACCTATTTTAACCTTTATGCTGCAAGGGCTAGCGCTAGATGATAATCCGCTACTGATCAACCCCGGTGCAGAAAAGCCGCTACCTATTGTCTATCAAGATGAACATTTGGTGGTGGTCAACAAACCTGCGGGCTTGCTATCGGTGCCCGGTGTAACTATTGCCGATTCAGTGGCAACACGTATTCAAGCACAGTTTCCCAATGCTACTGGTGGTTTAGTCTTACATCGCTTGGACATGGCAACTTCTGGCTTACTGGTATTAGCGCTGAACGAACGAGCTCACAAGCATCTGCAAAAACAGTTTATTAATAAGGTAGTGCAAAAACAGTACGTCGCATTGCTTGAAGGGAAACTAACAAACAAGGAAGTAGTTAATGGTAATTTAGCTAACAGTGAACTAAGCAAGCAACCGAGCAAGCAGCTAAGTAACCAACCAACCAAACAAGCAAGCGGCGAAATTCACTTACCGCTGATTTTGGATATTGACGACAGACCACGCCAGAAAGTCTGTTTTACTGATGGCAATCGAGCTGAAACGCTTTGGCAAGTGCTGGGTTTTGAAGAACATGGCACTAATACCCGCACGCGAGTAAAACTCACCCCTGTCACTGGCCGCACGCACCAACTACGGGTGCACTGCGCACACCCAGACGGATTAAATATCCCCATTGTTGGCGATAAGCTTTACGGCACTGGCGACAAGCGTTTACACCTGCACGCCCAACACCTTAGCTTTTTACACCCGATCTCGCAGCAGCGACTGCACTTTGAGGTAGCGCCTGAGTTCTAATATCAAATTGAATGATTGGTATAAGGTACGCTGATCTTTTAGTAAGGCAAATTGGTATTAACAACTAATATTTTAGTTATACCACATTAAACTTATTAGCATGAGCACTGTCGATATCACCGAGATCTACCCGATTTTGCAAGACAAACATATGTACGCACAATCGGGTTTATCGCTAGTGACCATTTATGATGACAACTGGTTTGTCCGTAACGACTACGATATTTTATCGCGCGGCCAACGGGACTACCTGCAAACCTTTTTCCACCAACAAGGCTTTATACAAAAAACGGGAAAAATTATGGTCAATGGTGAAATTGAAGTTCACTTCCCCGATCCAAAACGAGTGTTAGCATTGTCTAGTTACTTTCCTGAAATGCTAACACCTGATGCTAATTACTTAATTGCCGTGACCCCAACCACCTTTGCCGAAGCCCTATTTCATCAGCAAATCGCTAACCAAACCGACTCACTCGACAGCATAAAGTCACTGATTGATAAATGCCCCTATAACATCGAGCTACTGCGTGATATTAGCTACCGCACCGCCATTGAAGACATTACCAAAGCCTCATTTGACGAGCTCAAGCGCTATCAGCAGCAAGTGATTATTAAAAAATTTAAGCGGAAAAAGGCGCTCTAGACTGTTTTAACAATTAGTTAAATCAGTCGCCAAATCAAAGGCAACAGCAAACATGCAGAACAGGTATAACCTACCTTTTGCGAAACCATTGAGTACTGGCCTTGCATCTTGAGTCCAAAACACGGCCTCAGGATATCGACGCGCTTAACCAACTCATAGCCAACAAAACAACCTGTAATCGTAACTAAGACTAATAACGAAGATTCGACGGCAATGCCCAAATTCAGTTGGGTAAGATAAAACCCCGCCACTAAAATAATGGTTTGATGCAGTATGTAAAATGGATAAACAGCATCAACACCATAGGTCAGCCAACGGCTGTTTTGACAGCGTTTTGAGGTGAATACGGTTTGTGCAAAACCCAACATCATCAAAACGCCTAGTAATCGACAGCTACCATAAAGCAGATTTCCCACCAACTGAACCCAAGTAGGAATGATGGATTCAGCTCTGGCATCTAGCCAAACGTATTGATAGAAAATAACCAATGCCAACCAACATAACCCGTATGCAACGCAAAAGTGTTTAACGTGATCAGCAATTTTCTGCCATGCTTGTGGCTGCCAGCCTAGCATATAGCCATACAATAAAAACAATAGCCCTATCGGATATCGACTTGGTGCCTCTGCCCATAAGAATTCAATCGCAATAACAGGCATTGCTAATATGCCAACAGCTATAGCACCATTGCCTAAAACGAGTCGCCGACGCATTGATTCAAGCCAGCTGCTGTTAAGTATGGGGAGCATGCAAACCAATGCTAATGAGTAATACCAAAGAGAGCGTAAATACCACAAGTGATTCACATCAATATGAGGCCAAATACCGTGTGGATAATTGCTAAAAGTCCCCTCTTTACCTGTAACAGCATCGCTAAAGAATGCCTGCAAAAATTGCCAATAGTTGAGTGCAATCTCACCTTTTGCGGTCATTTCAATATAAAGTTGGGGCGGAACAATAACCAATACACCAAATAAAAGTGGCAGGAGTAAATGATAAGTGCGCAGCATGACAAATCGCACTGGCGAGACCTTAGCAAGCACAAAGCGGATAGCAACGCCCGAGATTAGCCAAATCGCCGGCATTCGCCAAGGTTCAACCAAAAGTAACAGCTTATCTAACCATACAACCGAGTACTGGCTTTTGGCATGCCAGCCCCACGCGTCAACATAGAACATGCCGATATGATGGCTAATCAATAGGCCAAACAACATGATGCGCAGCCAATCAAGATCAGTTCTGCGTGGTGGACAAGTTCTGCTATCAGGGGGCGTAAAAACCAAGTGTTGTGAAATTCGATAAATCAAGCGCTGCATCTCGCCACTTACATAAAAATTATTTATTGATATGATGAGTCATTGCGTATCAAAAAATATTAGAAAAGTGCTTAATAAACAAAGGATAGGGCTAAGCGGTGGCTGACAGGGATAAAATTATAGTAGTAATCGGCTTACTAGAAATGGCTCAAACCAAGAGTAATTATTGTGAATAAACTAGCGCATTTTCAACGTTACCAATTGCGCTATGAAGTTGTCGCACTTGTTAGTTATTTTCTAATTAATGCGAGCTTACTCGCGAGCAGTGTGATCATGGAAGCGAGCCGTAACAACCAAGCGCTCCCTTTTGATTGGTGGGAACCATTTTCGTGGGAGTACACCAGTGCAATATCCACGCTTTTACTGTTCCCAATGATCGCCAAATTTATTGATAGATTCCCTATCCAGTGGCGTAAATTTCACCTGACCATTACCATTTACTGGCTTGGCTCGATATTGTTTTCGCTCGCTCATGTCGGCCTAATGGTTGGCTTTCGCAAGTTAATTTACCTGAGCCAAGAGCGCTACTACGATTTTGGTAATGTTTGGTATGAATTAGTGTACGAATACCGAAAGGACTTATGGGCATTCTTGTTTTTCGTGGTCGCTATTCATGTCTATCGTTTTGTGCTCGCACGTTTACAAGGTGAGGCGAACCCAATTCAAGAAGGCGAAGACAACCAAGTAGATAATGAACAACAAAGAAAGGAGATCGACAGGCTACTCGTGAAAAAGCTAGGCAAAGAATTTATTATCAAAGTGAGCGATGTTGAATGGTTAGAGTCTTCTGGAAATTATGTGAACCTGTATATTGGCGAGCGAATTTATCCATTGCGCATAACGCTCACCAAGTTAATAGAGCAGCTGGCAGATAAGGGTTTTAGTCGTATCCACCGCTCTTATGCAGTAAGGCTTGATGCTATTGAATCCATCACCCCTATCAGTAGTGGTGATAGTGAAATTCGACTAAAAACAGGTAAACAACTAACTCTTTCTAGGCGCTACAAAGAAGCGTTTAAACTGCAATTATAACTAAAGCTCATAACGACTTATTCGTAAGAGTATAATCCAAAGGGCGACTCTATTAAAAAATATAGTAGCAAGGTTAAGTTAGATGCTTTTAAGGCGAACACCAGTTAGCTATTAACTACCTTACATTTTCTAAGCTCTCTTTAGATGGAGTAAAATTTATCTACTCTTGGTGACAGCTATGAATTAAAGTATTAATTAGCATATTAGGAATGGTTTCATAGATGAAAATTTCAGACATAGATGGGGTATTATCAGACTTCATTGTAACCAAAATAAGGGAAGTAACCCCCATATGGGAAAATGACTCACTACTCGCAAAATATTTTAGCAACTCTGGTTTTTATTTAGACAAGTTTGATTTGTGCTATTTAACTAGCTACGCAATAAAAGAAACAAATCATTTCAAAAATATAGCGTTTAATGAGAGCGATACTGAAGTTTTTAAATCAGAAAAATATGGTGGTGTTGGAGTAGGAAAAAATCTTGGGGGTGCAAGATGTGGAAACATTGGTCAATTCCAAATCAAAGGTATAGGTCGAAACAATCTGGCAGATAAAGACGCACCTTCTCACCACTCGAATGGCACTTTAAGCTTACTAGATGCTACTATCGAGACTATATATACTAATACTCTAAATGCTCTACTGCCAAACGGTGTTGTTGGTGTACTAGGCCTAGTAGCTACTGGAGAGCGTAACGCATACTGTGAGTTTTCAGGTACTAAACCTGAGTTCTTAACTTGGGGCGCATTACTTACAAGAGAGCAGTCCGTTAGGCCTGCACATTTTATTAGAAATAGCGCTATTACGAAAGAAAACTTAGACATACTGCAAGTTGATAAGCATAGAACAAACGAAGCAAATAGGTCACTTTTATCTTACTTCAAAGACTTAGATCATATAAGAGCTTTTTTGCTGAATAGTTTTTCCAAACAAATCCAACAATTTGCATTTGCTAGAGTCGCAGGTATAGCTCATGGAGCAATATCTGCTTCAAATCTTACTTTAGACGGGCGTTGGATTGATTTAAACACGGCAGACTTTGTAAATTCGAATCAAAATAATAGTATAAGTGAAAATGCTATTCCATTTTATTCAGAGCCTCACTCAATTGTAGACATATACATTGAATTGACTCATACCCTGAATAAAATTAACAAAATAAATTTAAACACTAACGAATTCATTAGTGCTTACCAATATGAATTTAATCTATATTTTGATTCATATTCATTATGGATTTTAGGTCTGCCAATTCAGCCAAATATAGAAGAAAAAAACAACACAATTATTGGTCGCTATTTTGCCAAGCACCTGTATAGAAACACACGAATAATACATTCGAACACTAAACTTAGTGCCCTCAATAATCTTAAAACTGAAATAATCCACTGTTTAATAAAAGAAATAACCTCAAAAACCAAATCAAAAAACGATGAATTGAGAGCATTTGTAAACGCATACAAGAGTGTTTTGAGTTCTAAAAGCGAAAAATTTAAAGCTAGATTCTCTATTGAAAAGAGAGCATATTTAATTCTGACATTATTACTTGCTTTAAAAAGAACGTGCTTTCAGTTTTTCTTTGCAAGAGCCAGGTTAACAAAAATTATTTTGAAAAATACTCAAACGTGTAATATTAGTGCTATCCCAGAACTTATTGAGACGGTCAAAGAAGTATCAAATTGGGCTTTTTATAATTCAAATACAAAAAGTATTTTGTTCTCAAGTAAAGAGATTCAAATAAATTTCGATGCGATTGCGCAGGAATTTTCAATATCAAATAAATACGATCATTCAACTCAGAGTTTTTCCTGCATAATAGAACTAATAGACTACATCAATTCCATATCTGATAATTCCCTGTACATCGCGGAATATGATTTCAAGCCTGATTTATTAATAATACTGACTACAATCTGCCAATTAAAGACTACTCTTGATTATGAACTATAAAGATTTTTCAATTTTATGTACTTTATGCATCCAAAGAAATGGCAACATTGATAGAAAGAAATTACAAATATTGCAGTCTGCAACAAGGTTCAACACTTATCGAATAATCTACACACCTGCCAATAATTTACCCGTTGGATTCATTGTTTGGGGAGAGATAACAGCAGAAAGTAAAAATTTACTAGAAAAGTTTAACGTAAAGCCTAAATACCATTATGAACTTTATGAAGGTGAAATTGCTTATATTTTAGATGTAATGTTTAAGCCGGGATGGCATCACCTTCTGAAAGCAGAATTAAGATCTCTGCGCTCAGAGTTTGTGGAGTTCGTCTATATAAAAAAGAATAAATTGAAATCAGTTAAAAACAAGCAATAACTTAAGACGGAAAGCATTCAATAAAGTTTTAGCTGAACAGTGGTCGCTCTTTTTTTACGTAATCCGATCCTGTTCATCAAAGAGCTCTCATGATACTTAAATTTAATTTATGTGAAAAGTAACGACTTTACTCATTGTATTGCCTAAGTATAATCAAAGTCGATTGCCATTTAAATCCTCAAAAAGATGGACCAGAACCCAGTCCAGTTTTTAGCTCCTGAAAATACCATTTGAACAATGCTCACTTAAATGTGGAATATATTTCATCTGGTTGTAAATTAAACAATAATTAAAAATTTACTTTACAACTAAAAACCTAAATGGAAATATAGAAAACGGAATGGAAATATAAAATTTTGATAAAAGGATAGATCTATGAAAAAAATACCTTTAGCTATAACACTAGCACTCAGCACAAATGCGTTTGCATATACCCATCCGCTGCAAGACACAGATTTACAACCTAAAGAGAGCAGTTATAAATGTACATCACTTTCACAGCTTGATGAGAAAAGCTTGATAGAAGACAACAACTATCTTGCGGACTTTTTGCTATCACCGGATTATTGCATCAACAACTCTAAATATAGCTCATACATCACTCCGGACATGATGATATCAAAATCAGATATTTCTGATATCTATAGCAATTACTATAAACTCTATGAATCACTAGAATCGTTAGAAGAAAAGATTCATTTCGTTCATTTCTTTTTACAAGAAGCCTCAAAAAGGTACTTTCTAGCATCTGGCTATCAAAACCGTGAAGATGAACTTCGACTAATTTTTTACTCTCCTAAAACAAATGGAGGCTCAAGAGGTTATTCTTTTTACCCCTTTGGTCGTGATAACTTCACACCTGAATTTGCCCAGCAATATAAAAAGACAACTCAAAAAATTACAAATACTCCCGATAATATTCAGGCTTTAGTTAACCAGCTACTAGGTTTAGATCACAAAAAAAAACTTAAATCTATAAGTGACCTACAACCATTTAATAATAACTCTTCAGATTCAGATAGAGATTCTGATTATATGGACTGGGCGGAAGAGCAGGCCAGTAATTGGTGCGATACTTGCCGAGATGATGGTTGGGGGAGTGATAGAGACACTAGAGAAGCATACTTAGTAATTAAAGATGACTATGGTAATAGGTGGGAGGCTTACCATTACAGTCCATGGGATGATGACTGGTGGAGATAAGGCGTATCGTTCGCTTTAGAGACTAATAAATCCGAGCAATATTAGCTCGGATTTATTAGTCTCTAAAGCGAACCTTTGATTCAAAGTTAGCGATCAATATGTACTATTGATCGCTACTAAGCCACTACAAGGAAATCCTACGAATACGAAATGAAAAATAGCCGTATCGCTATACCTAAAATATTTTGATTCGGAATCGTTTCATAATCATTTACCATTTGCAGATTTTTTGATGATCAGCAAACGATAGAGATAACTAATAAGCACCTGCCGAGTAAGTTAACTCATAGCTATGGCTGTAAACTTCTAAGATATTGCCAAATGGATCTTCCATATAGATCATGCGATAAGGCTTTTCACCTGGATAGTAGTAGCGTGGTTCAGCCATGCGCTTTTTACCACCGGCAGCGACAATTTTTTCAACTAATTCTTCTAAATTAGGGTCTTGAACACAGAAGTGGAAAACACCGGTTTTCCAGTACTCAAAGTTATTGTCAGGTGTTTCATGATTAACGAACTCGAATAATTCAACGCCAATACGATCGCCGGTTGCCATATGGGCAATGCGGAACTTCTGCCAGTTGGCACCGAACACATCAGTACACATTTCACCAATTGGACTTTCGTCTTCAACGATTTCCGTTGGCTCCATAATTAAGTACCAACCGAGTACTTCAGTGTAAAATTTAACAGCAGCTTCAACATCTGGCACTGAAATACCAATATGCGAAAACGTTCTTGGGTAGGCATTTGCCATGATCTTGTCCTCTATTAAAGTGATTCGTTGCTAGCAATTAGCTGGTAGGAAAAAGTATAGAGGCTATAATCACAGACAAAAAATTATCATTTTTTATGATATTGAGTACGTTTTGTAATGATTAATCTGAACTTGCTAAGAACGTTTTGCACGCTTGTTGAGGTTGGGCATTTTACCCAGACCGCAGAGCGTTTGTTTATGACCCAATCTGGGGTTAGCCAACAGATCAAAAAGCTGGAGCAGTCGCTAAAAACTCAGCTGATTATTCGCGAAGGAAAAAGCTTTTACCTAACCCAAAATGGAGAGCAGCTGTATCAACAAGGGCAGCAATTGTTGGCCAATGCCAATGCGCTATCAACGAGCTTTACTGAGGATAGTCATTACCAAGGGAAGGTTTCGCTAATGTCGCCTGGCAGCTTGGGGCTAAAGCTATATCCTTATCTCTTGTCGATTCAACAAACGCACAAAGCGCTGAGTATCGATTATCAATTTTCATCAAATCGCGGCATTGAACAGGCATTGACTGAGCATCAGTTAGACATAGGGCTGATGACCGCCCTACCCGTTGGCAGTGACACTATCGCGCAACCACTAACGCAAGAGCCAATTGTATTAGTGACCCCTAGCCAGTGTGAAACGCCCGACTGGCAAGCCTTGCAAACATTAGGCTTTATTGACCACCCAGACGCCCAACATCACGCGCAACTATTACTGCCCGCAAACTTTAGCGAGTTTGAGCATATCAGTCAGTTTTCGATACGAGGTAAGTCCAACCAAATTAGCCTAATTTTAATGCCTGTAGCGCTGGGCTTAGGCTTTACCGTATTGCCGCTACACGCGGCATCCGCATTTAGTGAGCAAAACGCGATTCGTATTCATCACCTTGAAAACTCTGTCTCTGAGCAGGTTTATATTTGCCACCACAGACGCGCGCAAGCTGCGAATCGCGTAGCTTTTATTAAGCGAGAAATAGACGCTTATTTAAATACAGAGAACTCATCAAATCAGCAGCCAAGCCTTTAGCAACTAAACAATTGAGCTGCTAAGCACTCTGGCTGGCTTAACAGCAGAAGCTCGCTTTATCTGGTCGGTTTTCCATAGTCACTAAACGGGTCAGATCAGGCTTAATCAGCTCAACATTATTTTCCAAGGTTTGGCTAACCACCTGCTTTGCCCAAAGTGGCAATTCAGGGTTGATGCGATAAAACACCCATTGGCCATTTTTACGCGTCGTCAACACACCAGCTTTTTTAAGCACTGCTAAGTTGCGTGAGACTTTCGGTTGGCTTTCTTCATCCAAAGCTTCCATTAACTCGCACACGCAAATTTCACCAAAGTAATTAGTGAGTAATAATGTTTTTAAGCGAATATCATCGGTTAGGCATTTATAAAAAACGATGGGATCAAGCGCCATTTGCTGCGCTTTATCAATTTCAGGTTCTTTGTCCCGCTCGCCATTAAGCTGTAGAAACATCTGAATACGATTAGTCAGTTCAGTAAACGTCGTAGAGAACGGTTCAACACCTTGGCGCGACTTAGGATCAGGGAAGTCCCAAGCTATTTGCTCGCCCTCAGTATCGAATGAGCGGCATTCCTGCATCGCCTGTTCACATAAGGTAATCACATAATCAAACGCCAACGATTCAATATCCTCGATTGACTTTGACTGCAAATTATCAGTGCTTAAGCCAAATTTAGTTAGTGTCGCCAAGGTACGCTCGTCAACGCCATCAGGGTGCATACCAGCGCTAAAGACTTCAAAATAATCACCTGCTTTGGTGCGTAAAATAGCTTCCGCCATTTGCGAGCGCGCCGAATTACCAGTGCATAAAAACAACACACGCTGCTTGGGGTTAGATGTAGTAGCTTGACTCACTTCAATTTCGCTTGGTTAACTTAACGTCCAATATATTGATTATTTCATATATAACCTCAGCTGGATATTAAAAAGCAATAGGTCAGCTGATTTAAGATCTCGATTTGATACATAGCAGTTAATGCCAGAAGTTTAATCAGCTAACACTTAACGACAGCAAAAAATTAAATATCAAATAATATCAATCTGTTACTTAAAAAAATGACAGCCCTAGTCTATTGCTTCAACATCGCTAGGCACAGTAGATAAAGGATTAATCGAGCTTTCATCAATAATAATTCTGATTAGTTTGAATAGTTTTGCTATAAACAAGGTTCTTCTGCACCATAGCAAGTTTTAATTGAAAGAGCATTGAAGGGCAACCTCACCCAAGCATTACGTATGTCAGCAAAGCACACTCTAGTAAACAACAATCTCAAACAAACCGACAGTCGCTACCATCTATCGATTCGAAACGTTATCGCCAATAAAGGCTGGCTTAAGCCAGTGTATTGGCTCGCCCCTGTGCTTGATCGCCTTGTTGGCCTGAAGCAGCTTGATAAGATGTATCAACGCCATGAGTTTCAAGGGCTAGACAAAGCTGAATTTACAGAAAAGTTCATCGACACCTTTGAGCTTGATTTACAAGTGCCAGACGGTTCGCTGGAGCGACTTCCCAAAACCGGCCCAGCCATTGTTGTTGCAAATCATGCGTTTGGCGGAATTGAAGGCGTTGCTTTGGCGCACTTGTTAAATAAAGTAAGACCCGATGTTCAAATACTGGCAAACAGAGGGTTGTCGATATTTCCAGAATTAGCGCCTTATTTTATTTTTACAAACCCGCTGAAATCAAATGCAAAAGGCAATAGCCAATCACTAAAGGCCTGTTTGAAGCACCTTAAAAATGATGGCATGGTAGTGCTGTTCCCAGCTGGACGGGTAAGCTACCCGAAAGACAAGCACAGCCCGGTTAGCGATCACGAGTGGCATCGAATGGTCGCCATGTTGGCGAAAAAATGCCAGTGCCCGGTATTGCCAGTACATATCAGCGGACAAAATAGACCTATTTTTTATCGCCTTGGTTTAGTGTATTTTCGTTTTCGTCTACTCATGTTGATCAGAGAGATGATCCACAGCCAAGGTAAGAAAATCCCCATTACTATCGGTAAAGCAATCAACAACATGACACATAAAGCGCTTAACAATAAATCAGACCAACACATTACTGATCTCACTCGCCTGCTAACGTATTTGCAAGACCCTGAGCTTGTTCAGCACTGGCCAGAGCGTGTTGACCCAGAAATGCAGCCTATTGCGCCAGCAATTTCACCTGATTTACTGAATGATGAAGTTACTCAGTTGCCTGAGTCACAGCAATTGGCAAGCTTTAAAACCTTAAGTACTTATTATGCCAAACGCACGCAAGTACCCAATGTTATTGAAGAAATTAGACGATTAAGAGAAGAGAACTTTCGTCTAGTCGACGAAGGTAGCGGCGCGCCGCAAGATGGTGATGACTTTGACGATAGCTATGTGCACCTGTTTATTTTTGACCACCAAACCAAGCAAGTCGTTGGTGCCTACCGTATGGGACAATCAGATAAGTTGCTAGCTGAGCAAGACGCTAGCGGTATTTACCTTGCTAAAATGTTTAACTTTAATAGCGAGTTTATCAATCAGCAGTCACCATGCCTAGAAATGGGTCGCTCATTTTTGATTGCTGAGCAGCAAAAAAGTTTTCATGGTCTGTTGTTACTATTCAAAGGCATCGGTGCTTTTGCCAAACTATTTCCGCAATATCGTACGCTCTACGGCACCGTATCACTGAGCACACAATATCAACCGCTCAGTGTCATGCTAATCGAACAATTTTTGGTAAAGCCTGAATATCGCCAAGGGGTTGCTGCGAAAAAGCCGTTTCAGCACCAAGTACCTTATGAACTTAGTCAATATTTAGCGCAATATGGTAGTGATATTGATGTATTAGATTGGCTGGTTAGCCAAATTGAACCCGATGGTAAAGGCCTGCCTGTGCTGGTTAAACAATACCATCAGCTAGGTGCTAAATTTCATTGTGTTGCCATCGACCCGAACTTTGCTAACACACCAGGCTTGTTACTTAGCGTGCATTTGCCTGATACGCCAGAAAAGCTACTGAAGCTATATCTCGGCAAGGACTACAAAGAATATTTAGAATACCGAGAATAGATTGGCGCGAATAGATTACCGCGAAGGCAATTAAAAAAGAAAAGATTATAATGGCGCGCAACCCATTGTTGCGCGCTAGTGTCTTAACAAGCTTTCACTCAAACCGTTAAGCATATTGCAACTGCGTTAGCTTTTCTTGTATCAGTTTCTCTTGCTTAAGCTGCGTTAGCGCATCGCTATTGTTCAGGCTTTGACAAGGGCTACCCTGATAGTAATTGAACACTTGTTCACCCTCACCTACTTGCACATGACTAAAGCTCACCGTATGCGCGTCTTCTCGGTGCATACAAACAGAAAAAGCGCTGCGCTGAGGCTGGTGACTCGCGTGATAGGCCAGAAAATCTTGTGTGGTTTGTGGCATTAGCTCAGCAAAATGTAAATAACGCGCGGCGCTAACCGCACTGATATTAAAGCCAGATGAGGTTAACGGCATGGTCACAGGTAAACAGGTTAAGTGTTGACCATCCCATTGTAGTTGCTGTACTTTTCCTTGATGCTGATTTAAATAAGCGGGAAAAAAGCACAAAATAAAGGGCGCAAATCGTGCCAACGGTAGGGCTTTTATCAAATGAGTGATATCACCACGCTCTTCATGGGTTCCATCAACATCATCATTAAGTTTTGCAATCAAACGTAAAATTACTTCGCCACGACTGATCGGGTCAATAGGCTGGTGAGTGGCTTGCGCTTGGTAATTATTCAACAAACAAAACGTACTGCCAGCTTGTGTCAATGCAATCCAAGTGCCGCCACCTTGCGGATCGACAGGGTAAACAGCATCTAACGACGCATTAAAAGCCACAGGCTTAGCGATAGCGCGAGTGCGCTGTTCGTCACGATTAAAGAAAACTTGATAACCGCTGGGCTCAAGTTGCCAGGTTAATGTACACAACTGACTGGCACCTTATGATTGCGCGTTATTTTGCTGACGTAAGAAGGTTGCTGTTGATGGTGCAATACCAAACTGCTCTGAAGTTTCACCACCGAAACACAGGTGAATAGCTTTCATTGTTGCATAATGGTGAATGGCATGACTACAGGCAAACATGAGCTCGCGACCTAACGTGCTGGTAACCGACATCACATTGTCACTGCCAATACCTACATCAGCTTGCACTTCCACCGTTTGGGTAAAAACACTATCAGGTAACGCCAACAACCATGTTTTTAGTTGCTCAAGGCGCGCTAGCGCTTCCGCTAAGTCACGTTCAATTGGGCTATTGCGTTGACGTAGCTCATAATTGACCACAGAACTTTCAAGTGCAAATTCCAAAGCAACAAAGTGATCAATAACATGGCGGATGTGACCACCAATAGCACTTAAGAAACCATCAGGAACTGATGTGTACTGTGTTTGAGTTAAACCAGAAAGAAAGTCGATACCTTGTTGTACCGTTGCCACAAAATCGCGCTGCACTACGTCAATAACCCTATTAAATATATGTTTTTTTGTAGACCCTGCTTTACAGGAATCTCTTTCATATTAGCCAAAAATATTTTGTTACCAAATGTAGTTCCATAGAGTAACAACTTTAATTTAGTTCAGTATGATGATTATTGATAGTGTTTTATCATTCAAGGCTCATGAGCATATGAGCTCGCATGGCCTATTCGGTTGAATTCTCCTCAAACTTGACTTCCTGGTACGACCAGTTAAATTTTACATTATCCGGTCAATTTACAGAATCTAGCGCTAGCATAAACGACGATGAATCAAACTCAGATTAACGAGCAAACAATCGTTTGCTCAGACCATATAACCTTGGCAGCGACTCTTTTTCGACCAAGTAACGAGCTCAAAGGAGCGGTATTAATTGGCCCAGCTACAGGTATTAAGCGACAATTCTACGCCAGCTTTGCTAGCTATCTCTGCGACAATGGTTATGGTGTATTAACCTTTGAAAACCTCGGTATAGGCGAGTCAAACCAAGGTTTACTCACCGATAACACCGTCACTTTGCAGTCTTGGGGAGAAAAAGACTTAACCGCAGCTTTCGAACATCTCAAGGCACAATTTCCTGACGCTAAATACCACCTCGTTGGCCATAGCGCAGGTGGACAATTAATAGGGCTGATGCCCAACGCACATCAACTAAGTTCAGTTTTTAACTTTGCCTGCTCGTCTGGTTGTTTGGCAAATATGAGCCTGATCAATAAATTCAAAGCTCACTTTTTTATGAACTTCTTTATTCCTTTGAATAACTTATTGTTTGGTCACACAAAGTCACAGCTTGTCGGTATGGGTGAGCCGTTACCTAAACAGGTAGCGAGACAATGGCGACACTGGTGTAACGGCAGTGGCTACGTCAAAATGGCGTTTGGGCGCACCGTTCACCAGCACTGGTATGATGAACTAGCTATGCCTTCGATGTGGGTGAATGCAGTGGATGATTACATTGCCATTAACGAAAACGTTGCTGACATGATCTCTGTTTTTAGCCAAATGCCAGCGCAAACACTAACGCTAGATCCTAAAGATCACGATCTTTCTGAAATTGGCCATATGAAGTTTTTCAGTCGCCAATCACAAAAACTTTGGCCACTAGCAACTGATTGGCTTAGCAAACACGCGTAAGTTTCGAACTACCATTGAACGTGAGATAGCGGCAACTAAAACCGCTATCTCAAATTGCCGACAAGAAGCCCTAGCGACCTCTTTTTAACGCCAGAATTTGCTTACCTAACGCATCATAAACAAACACTTTTCGCTGCTCTTTTTTAATACTTATCGCAACAAAGATGCCACGTGAAGCATCGTATATTTCGCCAAGCCATAAGTTGTCTTGCTGGCTAGCCTTAGTGATCTTTCGGATCACCAACTGCCCTTCATTTTGAGGATGCGTTTGGTGCGTTTTAACCGTGCCAATACCTTTATCAAGATCAAATTCAATGAATGCAGGCTTATCTACATGCTGCCAAATGCCAGCAATAGAGGAGCTTGCATGAGACATTGTTGGTAGAACAAAGAAAACTAGTAAACAATATAACGTCAGACGTGCCATATAAACTTTAAGAAACCTAATAACGTGATAGTGATGCAACATATGTAAGTAATCTGCTATGACATTTCAACGTATTTATTTTGAACTTAACAGTTTCCTTTAGTCATTTTTAAATAGTCGGTACTTTAGATGCTCGCGTTAGCGCTCGATCACACTATCTGCTAGGCCAAACCAATCTCTCTAAATAATTCGCACCGAATCTAAGTGAATCATTGACCTAAATTAAACCTCGTTATTTCAAACGGATATATACAGAGGGGCAATGCCAATGTCCTTTTCCTAGTTCAAATAAGCTAATTACACTCCATTTACACTTTTATTACAAAATAAAAACATAAACACTTTGATTTAGCCGTTTCTTGTGATAGAAAACCCGACCCGGTGTAAAAAATTGCGACACAATTAATGACGTAATTTCCAACATACTGGCATAAAAACACATGGTATATGGTGTTAAAGGTTAAAAGAATAAATGTAGTTAGGATAACTACTTACAATGGAAATATGCATGAATAAAAAGATGTTTAAACTGACAGCAGTTAATGCGGCTGTTTTACTTTCCCTAGCTGGTTGCGGTAGCGACAACAATTCTCCCAATGTAGAAGTCAATAATCCACCAAGCGCTCAGAAAGTTACCGTAACTGACGCCAAGCAGTGGATACCTGTTTCAGGTACTTTAGATGCTCGCGATCCAGACGGCGACGCGTTAACAATCTCTTTCTTAGAAAATGGTAATACAATTCGCGCCGTTGATGGGGTTTATACATTTAGCCACGGCCAACTGACACTAAATGGGCTAGATTTCGAATACACATCGCTTTCTGGTCAAGACGCTGTTATTACCTACACTGCAACAGCACAGAATATTGTAGCGTCATCTACAGTTGAATTTGTCAATGTCAGCAATGATCCATTGGCATACCAACAATGGCACTTGCGCAACACAGGACAAAAAGCTTATGCGCTTAGCGATGCTATGTACGAAGGCTTGGTACAATTATACGTAGAGCAAGGTCGTGGTAATGAAGCAGAAGCGCGTGAGCGTTACGACAATATATTTTCAGAGCAGAATGCCACCGCAGTGATCGCTGGTGAAGATATGAATGTTGCCAATGCCTATGCACAAGGCGTTACAGGTGCTGGCGTAACTGCCGTAGTTGTTGACTCAGGTATGGAAATTCGACACGAAGACTTAGTTGATAACGTATTGCCGAACCGCTCAATCAACTTAGATGCAACAACAGTAGACCGCACTGACCCTACTAGCCAAGCCAATAGTGGTGACCACGGTACCAGTGTAGCAGGCTTAATTGCAGCGAAAGGCTGGAATGGCTTAGGTGGCCGTGGTGTTGCTCCAGATACGGGCCTAATAGGCATGAACTACTTAGGTGGTGATAAGATTCCTCAACGTGACCTACTTGCTCACGGTTTCCCTGGTAGCGGTATTTCAGCAAGTGAAGAAATTTCAGCATTTAACCGTAGCTATGGTATTACCTTCCCAACCTTTATTGGTTATTCATTAGTTGATGAAGCAATTGAAGCGTATCCAAACTTAACACTACGCAACGGTAAAGGCGCGCTAAACGTTAAGTCTAACGGCAACTCTTTTGAAGACGGTCGTGGCGAAGGTTCATTTTGTGCCGACAACGGCGCGCAAACGCTTGGTTTACCTTGTTACAACGCAGCGTTTGAGCCAAGCCAAGCTAACATTCACTACTTAAGCGTAGCTGCAGTAAATGCCAACGGCTTACACACAAGCTATTCGCAATCAGGTGCAAACACTATGGTCGCTGCACCAGCAGGTGAATTTGGTCGCTACGATCCAGCTATGGTTACCACAGACCAGATGACCTGTATCAATGGTTACTCAGGTTTCAACGGCGGTACTATTGCCGCGTGGAGTAATTTCTTTGGTGAAGCATTTGCGGCTAGCCAGCTGGCGTTTAACTACCCAGGTCATCCGGAAAATGCGACCTGTAACTACACTTCAACCTTCAATGGTACTTCTTCAGCTGCGCCAAATGCATCTGGTGTTATTTCATTAATTCTTTCAGCAAATCCAGCGTTAACATGGCGCGATGTTCGCCATATTTTAGCGTCTACCAGCACTATGAACGACCCTCAAAATGAAACGGTCGAAATCGCCATTGGCGAAGGCTCATTCATGGCGCACGATGCTTGGATTGAGAATGCAGCAGGTTTCAATTTCAACAACCTATATGGTTTTGGCCGTGTTGATGCAGGTAAAGCAGTTGAAATGGCGAAAAACTATTCTAAAAACTTAGGCGACTACGTTACAACAGATTGGGTTGGAGCTAGCGATTTATCCGCAGATATCCCCGACAATAATGCTACTGGTATTGTGCAAGAGATCGAGATGACCGAGGACATTACCATCGAAGGTATGCAGTTCTCATTTGACATTAGTAACGAAGAGATGGGCTTCGGCTACCCACTAGAGGATGGCACTCCGGTGCAAACTTCTGCTGGTAACGATATTGCCATTGAAGTTATTTCACCTGCTGGAACACGCAGCGTATTATTATCTTCTAAACAAGCTATCTTCTACCCTGCTTTCTCTTTTGATGTAGGTTTCCAACCTGGTTATGTGCTTAAAGACGCAGTATTCTTGTCAAATGCTTTCTATGGTGAAAATGCCAAAGGTACATGGAAAATCAGAGTGCTAGATACAGGAAATACGAACTTCACGCTATCTGGCGGTACCGACAACAACCTTGAAGTTGCGGCTATTGTTAACAACAATGTAGATAGTAAGCTTGAAGCCGTATCGGTTAGAGCATTCGGACATGCAGCGCAATAAGAAGGACAATATAATGAAATTAAATAAGTTAATTATGATAGGTGCTGTCGCTATAGTGTCTAACGCTGCACAAGCAAACAATTCAATTGAAGATAAATTATCACAATCGGTTTCGAAAACAGCGACGCTAACTCAGCAGACAAAAGCAGAATTTGGCGCGTACAAAGTTGAGCCGGCGTTACAGCTAGTGCCTGCGTCAATTGCAGATACAAAAAATGTTGTTGCCGCCAAAGGCGCTATGTCTGTTGTCACTGGCAACAGCAGCGATATTGTCAGTAAAGGTTCAGTGGTCAGAAATACATTGACCAATGAATTAACAACCCTGACGGGTAATATTATTGTATTGTTAGCAAAAGACGCTGACGCCTCTGCAGTAGCTGCTCAAGCAGGAATGAGAGTGGTCTCAGTATTTCCAGGTACCGACTTAGTCGTATTTGGCGCAATACCAGGTAATGACTTAGTTGATGCATTTAACAGCTTAAATAAGTCTTCACTTGCTTTATCTAGCAAAGTGGAAGTAACCGATACATTGTTCACGGCACAATAGTCGTTACTTAAATTTAAGTGCTCACATTAACTGTGAGCAATAAACAACAAAGCCCTATCGACTGATAGGGTTTTTTATTCCTGCTTTTCTATAGCGAGATTTAAAAATCTCTTACAACATCACCTAGATTTTACGCTATAGCAGTTATTCATTTCCTGTATTAAGCTTTTGATAGCGTAAGTGCTTTGCTTAGTACTTTGATCTGCATAGCACTGTGATCTGTTTTGTCGTGATCATATGAATTCAGGTGCCTCAATACAGTACGTTCGTCCATTAAAATAACAACAGGCAAAAAATAATGCGTCTCTTTACTTTATCTCTAATTTATATACTAACTTCGTTTACTCCTGCTCTTGCCGATATCAAGTCATCAATGCTTACCGGCACTTTGGTCGTCGTTAACAAAAGAGGCGATGACATGAGCTTTATCGATCTAGCGAGTCGCCAAATAGTAGCAGCTAGAGCCACAGGCAAAGGTCCTCATGAAGTGGCGATAACAAAAGATGGCAAATGGGCAGTAGTCACAGATTATGTCGGTGGTAATAGCTTGTCTGTGTTTGATATTGTAAACGCCCAAAAAGTCAGAACAATAGATTTAAGCGACTACCCAAGGCCGCACGGTATTCTATTTCTTGCTGATCAACGACGTGTTGCAGTGTCGGCAGAAGGCGCGGATGCGGTGGTCATTGCCGATATTTTTAGTGGCAAGATCACACAAGCGCTCAACACGGAACAAAAAGGATCGCACATGGTTGCGCTAAACGGCGCAACCGATAAAGTTTATACGACCAATATGGTATCTAATACGGTTTCGGAGCTGTCTATTCCAAGCAATAAACTGTTAAGGCAAATCCCCATGCCAAAAACGCCAGAAGCTATCACCATCAATGCCAGTGGTAACGAGCTTTGGGTCGGCAGTAACCAAGATGGTTTGGTTACCGTCTTTGATACGAAAACGGGTCAACAAATTAAACAATGGAAAGACTATACCTTTCCCTACCGTGTTTTATTGAGCCAAGATGAGAAATATGCAGTCATCCCAGATTTTCGCCAAAATATTCTCGATATTGTTGAGGTTGAGAGTAAAACACGGGTCAAGCGAGTAGAGTTTCCAGACAAAACCACACCTAATGGCGTAGTTTTCGCCCCAGATCAGCGTACTTTGTTTATGTCTGCATATGACAAAAATAAAGTGTACGTAGTTCAAGTGCCCAGCGGTAAGGTGTTGTTCGAATTGCCAACGGGTGATGGCCCTGACGGTATTGGCTACTCACCATTTACGCTGAGCCGTTAACATTTAGCAAAACATTTGTGGGTAAATACAGAGCAAAACACGCTAATCTTGAGACAGCCGCACAACACGACAAGGAAGCCATTATGGCTCGACAATTTACTTGGCTAGCTGGCACACTGCTAGCCTTAGCTTTACTTAGCGCCTATGCGATAGCCTATCCAACAACCAGCGCAGATCGCTCAAACGAGCGAGCAGTTAAACGCGCCGTGCTTGATTATATTGAGTCACAGATCCAACATAAGCCTGAATTGATGGCGCGAGGATTAGATAAATCACTAGCAAAGCGTACCTACTGGCAGGGTAAAAATAACCAAGAGAAAATCATGGAAACTAGCCATGATTTTATGGTGGAGCTTGCCAGTTGGTATAACCAGCAAGGGGATAAATTTTCAGCTAACCCTCGCGTCGAGATTGAAATTTTCGATATTGATCAGCGAGTCTCATCGGTCAAGCTCACCGTTGACGATTGGATTGACTACATGCATTTGTACCAGAACGAACATGGGCAATGGAAGGTATTAAATGTACTGTGGCAATATCACGACACAAGTAAACATAAAAGTTAGCACTCCCACAAAAAAAGCATCCAGCAAAGGTATATATCGATGAACGTAGCGTGATAGTGAGAATACGCTTAAGCAATCTACTCTGCTCAATTTAAGCATAAAAAAAGGCTCAGCCATAAAGCTGAGCCTAAAAACGCCCCGTCGGGGTGGCTGGTGTAGACTTCCAGCACACCCGATAAGTTCATGATAACCCTTCACTTAGAATATTTTATTGACTTATATCAAATTATCTTTACAATTTTCAGAAATTACTGAAAATTCAGAAACTGATAAATACTGAATAAAAGCTTAATAAAAACATAAAGCTTCAACAGCAAAAGTTGTTGCAATTATTTAGTGTAATTATTAATCAGAAAACTGCGGAGTAGTGGCAAATGAAAGTGTCATCAATGACTCAATCGTTAATTCTTCACTTTGGTGAAATGGGCTCGAAATGGGGGTTAAATCGTACCCTAGGTCAAATGTATGCCCTGATTGTGTTAACTGAAGCGCCGCTTAATGCCGACCAAATTAGTGAGTGCCTACAAATCTCACGCTCTAATGTTTCTATGGGTTTAAAAGAGCTTAAATCGTGGAACTTGATCAAGCTACAGCATATTCCCGGCGATAGAAAAGAGTATTTCTCTGCGCCTAGCGATGTCTGGGAAATTGCCCGCACCTTAGTAGTTGAACGCCGCAAACGTGAGCTTGATCCAACCTTATCTATGATGCGCGATGCCTTGCTACAAGAGCCCGGTAACGACGCCGATCGCTATGTCCAAAAACGCGTGCAAGAAATGCATGATCTAATGGAAATGGTCACCCTTTGGTCGAATGAGCTGCAAGGTATGTCGTCCGAAAAGCTCGCGGCATTACTCAAGCTTGGTGAAGGTATCGGCAAACTGCTGGATATGAAAGATAAGCTACTACCCAATAAAAAGGCCTAGCCAAGTAGACAATACGTCGAAAACCAGCGCACAAACGACTAACACCAAAAGCATTTGCTTAAAACACAGGCTCAAAACATAAGCTAAGAAGCGCAAATAAACTAATTCCGATAAAGATCATCCCCCCTTTTCCCAGTTTAGACAGGGTTATGATCCTTATCAAAGCAAAGTTGCCCGTAGCGATCAGCATTGCCGAACAACCAAGCAGAGTATGCAGGCCAATATCGTAGGCTGATAAGCGAACGAAGTCGGGCTAGTGGCCGCTAGTGTGTTTTGGCATGCCTAATTTGCATAGTAGTTCGCATGGTACTTCGCTTAGTAGTTCGCATAGTGTTCGCATAGCCAAGATACTTCATGCTCATACCTTATTAGGTGTTGGCTCGGTCAAGTTGAAAAGAATTCGTTTAGCTAATGCGCCCAAGGAGGTGCTTATGTTTGCTTTTAGTCCACTTGCCTTTATCAATCTGGCCTTTATCGATTTGGCTACTGAAACTGGCCTGATGTTGTCGCGAATTCAATTTGCCGCCAATATCAGTTTTCATATCTTGTTTCCTACCATCAATATCGCCCTTTGTTGGATTCTCGTTTTTTTCAAATGGCGCTACAACCGAACCCAAGATGACGCTTGGCTGCGCGTATATCGGTTTTGGGTGCGGATCTTTGCACTAACATTCGCCATTGGCGTGGTCAGCGGCATTACCATGTCTTTTCAATTTGGCACTAACTGGCCCGGTTATATGGAAAAAGTCGGCAATATCGCTGGCCCACTATTAGGTTATGAAGTAATGACCGCCTTCTTTTTGGAAGCTTCCTTCTTGTCGATCATGCTCTTTGGCATGGACAGAGTCTCAAATCGCGTACACACCATAGCAACTTTGCTAGTCGCTGTTGGCACTAGCCTATCGGCCTTCTGGATTCTAGTACTTAATTCTTGGATGCAAACGCCTGCAGGTTTTGAAATGATCGATGGCGTAGCCCATGTCACCAGCTGGTCTGAAGTGGTATTTAACCCTTCCATGCCTTATCGCCTTGCCCATATGCTACTAGCTTCGGCACTGACAGCAGCCTTTTTGATTGCCGGAATTTCTGCTTATCGGCTGATCAAAGGCGATCAAAAATCGTCAGTAAAATATGCACTTAACTTTGCTGTGCTATTGGCTGCTATATTGATGCCATTGCAAGCTTTTGTTGGTGATTTACATGGCCTGAATACCTTTGAACACCAGCCAGCGAAAGTCGCAGCGATGGAAGGGGTATGGCAAACTGAACGCGGTGCCCCGCTACTGTTATTTGCGGTGCCGGATGAAACTGAACGCACCAATCATTTTGAAGTGGCCATTCCAAATTTAGCTAGCCTGATTCTAACGCATGAAATCGATGGTGAAATTCGTGGCCTAGATGAATTTAAGGGTGAACATGCTCCCGTCGCCCCAGTGTTTTACAGCTTTCGTTTAATGATTGGCATCGGGCTATTAATGTTAGCGCTTGCTTGGCTCGCCAGTTATCAGTTTGTTTATAAAAAACGTTACCCAACATGGCTACTAAAAACGACCGTGGCCATGACCTTCTCTGGCTGGATAGCAACGCTCGCTGGCTGGTATGTCACTGAAATTGGCCGCCAACCTTACCTCGTATCAGGGGTGCTAACCACTGAAGAAGCTGCCACAGGTATCGCCCCAGAAAATATCGCCTTATCGCTTACCTTATATTTGCTGGTTTATGGCTTTTTATTAATTGCCTATATCAAAACTTTGTTTGTGATGGCAGATCGCGCCGTGAAACTTGAGGCCACCAACCCTAAATTAGCAGATATGCAGCAAGCAGATAGCCCTAGCGAAGATTTAAATGAAAAACTAAGCACGCCAGTAAGTGCCCAATAATTCACCATACGTTTTACTATCAAAAAGTTGTAAAGGAGTTTGTTATGGAGTTTGTTACAGAAAGCTCAACAGTAAACTGGTTACCTATGGTGTTTATTGCACTCATGGGCTTGTCGTTTTTGGTGTACGCCATTTTAGATGGCTACGACTTAGGGGTCGGCGTATTGCTACCCACCGACAAAGCGGCCGCCAACCAAGCGGCGCGCGACAAAATGATCTACTCCATTGGCCCGTTTTGGGATGCCAATGAAACTTGGCTAGTGCTGGCGATTGGCTTAATGCTGATCGCATTTCCCAAGGCCCATTCGATTGTGCTGCAAGCCTTGTATTTACCTACAGCACTCATGTTATTTGGCTTGATTTTACGCGGTGTATCTTTTGATTTTCGCACCAAAGCGCCGAGTAAAGATAAGCATAAATGGGATTTGGCGTTTAAAGCCGGCTCGCTTATCGCCACCCTGTGCCAAGGCTATATGCTAGGTCGCTATGTTACCGCGTTTGATACCAGTACTGCGGCAACCTTATTTGCCCTGCTCTCTGCGATTTGCGTCACCGCAGGTTACTGTTATGTTGGCTCAGCTTGGTTGGTGATGAAAACCGAAGGTGAACTGCAAAAACGTTCGGCAAAGTGGGCGATTTGGTCGAACCGTTTTATGGCATTAGGGATAGTCGCAGTTTGTATAGCCAACCTATCAATCGACCCTGTTATTGCCGACAAATGGTTAGGCTTTCCGCAAGTGTTTATCTTGATCCCATTGGTTATGCTGTTTGGCTTTATGTTCGTGACGGTTGAACTTTACTTACGCAAAGTGCCGATGGCAGATGATTTTGGCTGTTGGTATCCGTTTGTTTGCGCCATCATTATTTTCACTTTGTGTTTTTGTGGCTTAGCCTATAGCTTCTATCCGTATATCGTGCCAAACCAACTGACGATATTTGAAGCAGCCAGTGCTCCCGCGTCACTTTTAGTGATTTTTTGGGGCGCAGTGATTGTGTTACCTGTGATTATTGGCTACACGATTTTTGCCTATAAGGTGTTTTGGGGTAAAACCAGTCAGTTAAACTACTAGTGGTTACTACTAAGTAGGCAATTTCTAGAAATAAAAAAGTGAGGACGCACCCCAAGGCATTAACCCTAAGAGGGGAATCAAAAAAACTTCGATTTTTCGAAGTTTTTTTATACCTGTTGTATCTAAATCAAAGGGTCAAGGTCTGATGATTAGGAGGTTGGCAATTTGAATAACTTAAAGTAAATCCCCAAGTTTGATGGTCTATGAAAAAAGAATGAACTAAACCGCTAACACGGCATACCCTCGCCTCAAGAATGGTAGAGGCCTGCTATTGATTCTTTGACTAATGTTTGAAAATTTGTATTCCCAAGCAATGGGACAATGTATGAAGACTAGTTTATGGAGCAACTCTATCAATTAAGTCAGTTTTAAGGTGGCGCCTGCTGGGTTTACTTAACGAGATTATGGGTATCACTGCCCCTTATTTAGTGCCGACTTTAACTCTGACACTTTAGCGCGAGCGACAGGTATTTTCATATCACCTTCCATTAAACTGACATAATGGCGTCTCGACTCGACAGATATTTCAACAATTTGTTCAATACTCACGATAAAGCTGCGGTGCAAACGGGTAAATGCTGAGGTTGAAAGCTGAGATTCAAAGTCATCTAAAGTAGTGCCAGAAACAATGGTGGGCATACGGTGTAGATCAATCCCCGCCTGATTGAGGTGAATGCAACGATAGCGGCCAATACCCTCAATGTAAGTAATATGCCTTTGGTTAACCACCCGCATGGCTTTACCATCTGACAACACCAAACTGTCGCTTTGTCCTTTTTGTTCTTCAAGTGCCTCGAGCGCCATATCTTCCTGATGTAAAATTTTGTTGATGCACTTTTTAAGTACCGAAGGCCGAACTGGCTTCAATAAATAATCAATTGCTTTGGTATCAAAGGCTTCCAAAGCGTAGTGGTCGTAGGCGGTAACAAATACCAACTGATAGCTAATATCTTCTGTTACTTTCGCCACTTCAAAACCTGTTACTTCAGGCATTTCTATATCGAGAAAAACGATATCGGGTTTTTGTTTGATAATCTCCTTGATGGCCTTTCGACCATCACCAATTTCAGCAATGATTTCCAGTTCATCGAAGGTATTAATAACCGATCTCAAATGATTAATGGCTGCTGGTTCATCATCGATCAACATAACACGTTTAGCCGCTATCTTTAATTCACTCACGGTTTGACTCCAAAATTCGAACGGGAATACATACCTTAAATTCGCCACCTGTCTTGGTTGATTTCAAGCTCACCCCATAGTTGTTAACAAAGTGTAAGTCGAGCGTTTTGCGCAGAATTCTGAAGCCATCCCCTTCTTCGATACCTTTATCGTCAAATACTGGCCCCGTATCTTTGAAAACCACAACGAGGTTTTTGTCGGTAAGACTTGCTGATACCTTTACGTGGGCTTTTGCGGCGTAAGGAGCGACGGCATGTTTTATTGTATTTTCAACAACAGGTTGTAACAGTAGTGCAGGGATCTGTAATCGATGAGTGTCATGTGCGACCTCGATGTCGAAAGTAAGCCGATTTTTAAATCGTTTTTGTTGTAATGTCAGATATAAGTTCACCAACTTCATCTCTTCTGAAACCGTTGTGAAGCTTTGTTGCGCCATTTTCAAATACTTGCGAAGCAAATCAGCAAGGTCATACACTATCTCCTTGGCGTTGTCTGGATCGTCAGATATTTCCGAATTGATCAGATTTAAAGTATTAAATAAAAAGTGAGGATTACTCTGGGATCTGAGTACATTTAATTCTGATTCTTTCAGTGTCAGCATTGTACAAAACGCATTCGCCTGCTCGTCCAGTATTCGCAATACTATCAGATAAAGAGTAATTTCCAGAGTAATGATAAAAAGCCTGGGCACCTCGAGTGACTGGGTTGAGGGGAGGCCGTCAGGGCGTGTAAATACAGGTGCGAAGAATGAGGCAATGCCTACAATAATGAGAATGTGCAAAGCTAATTGACATACAAAACAGTCTTTACGAATAACTCTAGGGAGATACTCTTCCAGCAACTGGAAGACCAGAAATGTTAATCCGAAGATCACCCAAACTCGAATTGCAACAGTCCCAATGGTCTGAATATTGAACTTTTCATTGTCGTACATCACAGCAGCGACAAAAAGCAGATTTGTCAATGGCAAGATAATCAAAAACACAAGCTTTTGTAGCTGTTTTCGATTTATCTCTTGTTGCGCGTTTAGTGTGACTAATTTATCCAATGCCATTTAGCCTTTGCGGGTTATCGTTAATGGCTCAATTATAAGTTTATATTTTGAGAATGAAATACAGCGTCTGTACTACTCATACGCATTAACGTACCGTTCACACATCACGGCGCACATTTGATGCACTTCGCCCTGCAGGATGGAAAAAGCTCTGTTAATTTCCGAACCAAATTCGATGTTCGTAATTGAATTTCGATTTATTTGAAATGAACAAATCAAGGTGACAGAGATGAAAAACAAGGTAACTTTTCCCCTGAACTGTATTGCGCTTATCTTGGCAAGCCAACTTACAGGCTGTGGTAGCGATGGTGATAACACCCCCCAAATCGACGATAGCGCAACCGACAACACCCCACCTGTAATTACTCTTATTGGTAACGAAAGTATCGACGTTGTGTATAACGCCGTATTTGGTGACTTGGGTGCAGAAGCTCATGATGAAACGGATGGTGCAATCACCGTAACATCGCAAGGAACCATCGATACAGCCATGCCCGGTACCTATGAGCTGACATATACTGCAACAGATGCTAGTGGTAACTCGTCGCAAGCGACCAGAACAGTAGTGGTGCTAGAAGATACCTCTCAAAGCGCAACCATTACCACACCACAAGCGCCGTTTTCGTTATTCTATGACGGTGTATTGAAAGGGGCAGACTATTGGTCCGAAGAGCCACAAATCTTGTCGGCGGGCATGGGCTTTGATGGCATTATCGGAATTGATGCTCCAGAATTAACGTTTGATTCTGTTCTTGAAGCGGGTGGTGCTTGGTCATCAGACATTAATTGTGGCACGGGCGCTCAAAACTACACTTCAACTTCAACGCTCGATCAAATTGCTGGAGCTTATATTAATCAGACGCCTTATGGAGAACTAAAAGACGGTGCTATCGGTCTTGATGGTTTGCCCATTGTGCTTAGTTGGCCGATTGATACCAGTACGCTAAGTCTGACCGATTTTCAATTTACATTAAACACGGGTGACATTGTAAGGCCGTTGGCGATAGGCCCGTTACCTAACTTTGAAGACAATGAGCGAAATACACCAGTAGCTTTTGGCGAGTTTGGTAACAGATTACCAAGCGACCATCCTGATGCTCGTTTCCCGATAAAACTTGAAATTGTTGAAGATGACACGCCATTGATGATGGTTGGCCCAGGTGGTCAAGTCGTCAGTGCCGTGGGGCTTACTTGGGAAACCGATTCCAGTCCGTATGATGAGAATAACGGTCCAAGATTAGTCGGTGCGAAGTTAAATCGCATCGAGGGACAAATGGATGGTGAAGGTATCAGCACACCAATACCATTAATTCCAGCAAACGACGCCACCGTCTTATACGATGAAGGTGATTTCATGCTGAGAATGTTAACCACAGGTGGTTTTTCACCAGATGGTGTAAGTGGTCTAACTCCTAATGACTTTGAACGTTTCTTTCGAATTCACGCAAATGGTGTGGACGGCAGCACGGTCATCATCGATAAAGTAGGAGAGGAATATGCGGTGCAGGGTGGCACGCTTAGAGTCGTTGGTATGTCTGATCTAGGTCAGCCTGAAGGTGGCGAAGTTGTATTTGACGCTTGTTACAGTGAAGACAGAGATAACTATATCGACATCATCATGGTTGGCGATGAAGAAGCGGCGAGAAACATTACCATACTTGAAATTCCAAGTTTAGAAGAAGGTTATTCAGCATTTTATAACCCTGGTGGTCCTGGTAGCACCCCTTTCGAAGGTGTGAGTTATACAGCCCCTGGTCCACGCGATCTTGAGCCTGTGATTATTGCCTTAGATGACCCAATGCGTGTGACTTACGTTCCAGGATCTGAGAACGTTGAAACTCCTGATAATCTAATGACTTTCCTATTTGAAGGTATTGAACGCGAATATTTGTTGAATATGTCTAGCAATTATACAGGCGATACTCCCGTGCCTTTATTGTTTGATTTTCACGGATTAAACGGCACAGCAGAGCAGCAAAATACTGACAGTCAGTTCAACCAGCTTGCTGAAACTGAAAACTTCATATTAGTCACTCCGAAAGCGATTGGTGGCTGGAATGTGACTGGATTCCCGCTAGGTGGCGATGCCAATGATCTGGGTTTCATCGACGCCTTAATTAACGAGCTGTCAACAACGTATAACATCGATACCAATCGTATTTATGCGGCAGGCTTTTCATTAGGCGGCTTCTTTTCATTTGAATTGGCTTGCCAGTATAGCGACACATTCGCGGCAATCGCCCCGGTTTCTGGTGTGATGACGCCGAATATGGCTAACGACTGTCTGCCAGAGCGTCCAATCCCAATACTGCAAACTCACGGCACGGCAGACGATCAACTCCCTTATGCACAAGCTCAAACCGTCTTGCAGTGGTGGATTGACTTTAATCAAACGGATGTGGAACCTGCTATCACTGATTTAGAAGACACATTCCCTGATAATGGCACCACGGTTCAACGTTATGTGTACGGCAATGGAACCAATGGTGTATCTGTTGAGCATCTAAGAATTGAAGGTGGTCAGCATATATGGCCAGGTTCTGCGGGAGACAGCGATATTAATATGGCAGAAGAAATATGGTCTTTTTTCAGCAACTATGATTTAAACGGTAAAATTCCGGATTAAAGAAGTTGATATATTGGTGGTTCAATTTTGAATCACCAATAATATTAATCTTTCACCCAATAAATTAGATGACTCAAAACTTAATTTTTTGTAATTTGATGGAGCAGCAGTTGCCACCCTAGGTTGTTTTATATCGATTTAAACCATGATGAACAGAAGACTTTTGAGTAAGGGCAGTTTCATCGGCAAATTACTTAAATTAGTTGTCGTTTAAGCAGCAATAGCCGAACCCCTACCTATGGCTGAAACCGACATTCGGCTCTGACACGAAATTACATCCTATTGGTCAAATGGTCGATAAAGGGGATTGTGGTCACACCTAAGACTGATACAAAATATCCTCCATTTTCACTAGGCCTCTAGCCAGCCCCAACCTCATCGCTGGTGTATCGTTGTTGAACCCTCCCTTCCTGTTTCTAGTTAACTTGACGTAATTGTTATAGACGCGATAGATGTCCAGTACCTTCTGTATGATTTTAGGATTGTAAGGAGCCATACCATGCCACAACCTCCCCTCATTACTTTGTGTCGCAAATGGCCTACCTAGTAATGGAAGATTGCGACGGATGCTCTGAAAATAGCTATCAAGCCGTTCAACCGATGCCGCATTGTACAAGTCGGCCAACTCATTGATATTTAGGTGGAGGTCTACTCTTGTCAGTGCCTTAGCATTTCGGTATGGCTCATTTATCTTGTGTATCTTGTTTTTAAATGTCGTCTTGAATAGCTTTCCGAAGCTAGCAAAGTGCTCTTCCAGTTGTGATTTGGTGAATAGAAACTCAATGAGCTTCTGGTCGTCTTTGTACTTCAAACCGTGCTGAATAGCGAATCTATGCAACATTAATAGTGACTCTGCTCGTAGCGATTTTTTTGCGTCATGCGCCATCCCTTTGGCAAAACCACATGTAAGCGCATGAGTCGTGCCTGCCGATATGCTGCTCTTAAAGACCGACATTACCCCATTGGATAGCATAGAGTCACCATCAAGATAAAAGTAGAGGGGACGTCCTTCACCGATGAGATGACGTAACAGCATACAGTGCCCAAACACCACATATTCGCTATGCAACTGGGAACCTTTTGAGGGAAGGGTTGCATGTGAACCTAGATGTTGTTTGTCGAATATTGATATTTCTTTGCTCATAGCGAGCTCTACGTCGTTGGGTATAAAGTATTGGGCAAACGTCCGAAAGCAACTGTCCGTATTCAAATCTCCAACCTCTCCGGCTCTTTCAACGACTTCACTCGTACTTATCGTCGGGTCATAGTTCACACTAGACCCGAGAACATACCCTCTAGCAGCTTCGATTGAAGTAACACCGGTAAGTTGCACGTTCTTCTTAGAGTGACTATCTGTCCAGTTAACAACGTAATCCTGCTTATCCATTGCTATAGCAATAGGACTAGGCAACTTGTCCGCCATACCTTCTTCGCGTTTTGCGATGAAGCGTATGCACTGGCGGTGTATAAAGTCGATTTTCTTATATAGGGCATTAGGTGTCAGCCCTGTATGCAACATGATCTTATTTAGTGCTGTGTTGTTTACGAGCAAGCTAAAAACACTCTTGTCTTGTGCACTGTACAGTCTGTGTTGGAAACAACGCTTTGTCCTCTGAGTGATTGATTTACGGCACAACTTGCAAGTAAATCGTTTGTTTCCAGAAGTTCCTTTGCCCTTAGAGTGATAGCGTTTGGGGTGTAACTCAACAGAATAGTGGTAGTTGTCGCATTCGTGATTGCTACAAAAGGTCTGATTATCTCTCAGGTAGTTAGATTGGCGTTCAAACTCTTCGATGATGGCCTTATTCGACTTAACGATTGTGTAGGTATTGCAGTATTTACACCGGATAGCTCGCTCTCGGCCTTTTCCTGTCAGGGCATAACCGTCTTTTACGCTGTTGCCGTGTCCTTCGCAGATAGGGGGTACCATGAAGTTACGACATGCAGGATTTTTGCAGCCGTTAAATTGAAATCCTTTAAACGGAAAGGGTACCCGAAGTTTTTTTATCTGGTTTGATAATGCGTTACTCAATTGGCGGTCTCCTAAAAGATATTAGAAAACCACAACTGGAAGACTTGTCAAAAAAGTGAAAAGCCTTGTCACAGGCTGACTACCAAGCAAAAAAATGCCTAGAATATATATTCTAGGCATTTTGATTACATAATTTCCTTTGTAAGCAAAGTTAAATAAGCCATTCGTCTATCTAACTTTCTGACATTCCCCTCTTTGGGTTAATGCCTTGGACGCACCCTCACTTTTTGTGTCGAAATACCTTATCGGTAGTTAACTAGCTACATTGCGTAATTAATACCAATATACGCAGCGCGATCTTGAGTATTGTAATTGACCACCGTTTCATAGTTTTCGTTGAATGCATTAGTAATACGCGACTCAACTGAAAGGTTTGGCGTTACAGGGTAGCTTGCCGTTAAATTAACTAGGTGGTAGCTGTCTAGTTTTACGCGACCAACACCAAACACATTGTCTTCACGCTCGCCGCGATACTGGTATTCAACATAAAGCGATAAATCGCCAATGTTAGTGTCGAACTGGTAACTAAATTGATCTTTAGCACGGCGAATTAACTGCTCACCTGTCGCTTTGTCTTCAGCATCAACATAACCCGCATTAATCTGGTGGTTACCACCAAAACCTTGGTACTTCGCGGTAAACTCGATACCTGACATTTCAGCTTCATTCACATTGGTTGGCTGGAAGAAGAAATTTGCATCAGGTAGCCAAACAATCAGGTTATCGACATCTGTTTGATACAGGTTAAACGCCATATCAACGTTGGCGTAGGTCGTTTCAAACACTAGCTCAATTGTATCTGAAGTTTCCGATTGCAGATCTGGGTTACCAGAGGAGAACTGGCTGGCTGGGAAGTACAAGTCGTTAAAGCTTGGCGCTTTAAAACCACTGCCTGCATTTAGCGCAATGCGCGTATCTTCATTGATTTGGTAGCCAATGCCTGCGTTGTAAGTAGTTTCTGAGTCAACATTTTCAACATCGTCATGGCGAATCGCCGCTTCAACTGTTAAGTCATCTTTGCTGTACAAGCTATGAGCATACAACGCCGTCACATCGCGCTCGTCTTCGGCAAAATCAGTCGTACTGTTGAGTTGCTCGTTGTAGTAGTCAAAGCCTAAGTTGAACTGTAAAAATGGGAAAACTTGCGCATGGTTTACTAGCGAAAACTGATCACGGCGTGTTTCAAATACCGTTGTGAAAACATCGGTACCATCAAGGTAATTTTCCGAGTAGTCACGATTTTGACCAACAGACAAAGTGGTGTGGTTTTGTACATGACCAATAATTTGGCTGTAAGTACCACGTACTAACCAAGCGTGGTTACGAGTTTCTGCTTCGTTGGCACCACCAAATGCATTGTCATATTCATTATCACCTTGATCGGCTCGCGCTAACCAATCAATTGCTAGTTGGCTGTTAACTTGCTGCTGACCTTTGATCGCCACCGAGTCATACTCGTAGCCATCGTTGTCATCTTCAGCAGTTTTTAACACGTCAAAGCCATCGCTTTTCTCACGGTTCAAGGTAATGCTGGTATGGCCCTTACCGTCTGGATGTGCGATGCCTGCCCCCGCTTTGTACTGGCGGTAGTCATCAGCACCCACGGTGACACCAGCAATATATTCACTGCCTTCAAGCTGGCGCGTGAAAATTTGAATCACGCCACCAATGGCATCAGAGCCCCAAATAGCGGCACGAGGCCCTTTCACTACTTCAATACGATCAATCAGTTCAGGTGCAATAATTTGCGTGTTGGTTGAACCCAAGCTAGCAGAGCTAACACGAATGCCATCAATCAGCACTAACGTTTGGTTTGAGTTTGTGCCACGCAAGAACAGCGATGAATTTTGACCACGACCACCTTGGTTAGTGATATCAATACCCGGAATGGTATCAAGCACATCATCAAGTGATTTTGGCTGAATTCGGGCGATATCTTCACGCGTGATCACAACCACGCTAGCAAGCGCGGTATCGATGTTGACCGGCGAGCGACTGCCAGTTACGGTAATAACTTCTTCATCAGCGACAGAAGGAGCTTGGGCGTAAACGTTGGCATTTACAGTGATTGCAGCGCCGATAGCCACTGCTAATTTGGATAAGTGTTTTATGTTCATATGTCCTCAATTATTGATGCCCACCGCACCAAGTACTGCATTAGTGACTTTATTAAGTCTTTATTAAATTAAAGCTATTTAGGTAATCGGGCTTTATGGCTCACAGCTAATGTTTAACTATTCAGAGCGGCCATATTACCGTTGCGGGGGCAGCGCTGAACTCTCATCAGCTTCCCCTAAATAACCCTGCTATGTAGCCTAATAACGTTGGCTAAACGGCGTTAACTTTTCTAGAGTTAACTTTCTAGCGTTAACGCGAAATTTCTTTGTCAGCAATGTGCTTGCTATACGCTATTCACGAAAGCTATCAAGTTGCTGGCACATATCAGCCAAGCCAACCAGCATATTGCTACTAAAGCGATGCATCACATCGCCATTGGTATGAATAATTTGCTGCTTTTTCACCGCAGGAATTTGCGGCCAATTTTGCCAGCCAGCATCCGGCTGCTTGTTGCCTTCACCGCTGCTGGCATCAGGTATGACAATCACATCAGGCATTGCCACCAAGACATTTTCAACACTAACTTGCGGCGTTTTGGTTGGTGCATTAGCAAAGACATTATTGGCATTGCAGCTAGTTACCAGTTGGTTGATCCAACTGTCTTGATTAATGGTCATTAACGGCGTTGACCATAGCTGATAGAACACCGACAGCGCTTGCTTGTCTTGGTATTGCGCTTCAATGTTGCTCAGTTGCGTCATAAACTGATCCGCTTTTTGTTGAGCTAATGCTTCTTGCCCAGTAAGCTTGCCAAGCATCACCAACTCTTTGGCAACATCAGCCAATGCCTTTGGTTCACTAAGCTGCACATTTAAGCCCAGTTCTCGCATTTTGGCTAAGTATTGCGCCTGATTGCCCCCTTGCCAAAACAAGATTAAGTCGGGCTGATAGCTAAGTAACTTTTCGATACTAATCCCCGCATGTCCGCCAATGCGCGGAATTGCCTTGGCCGCTTCAGGGTGGTTGGCATAGTCAACGGTCGCAACAATGCGATCGCCGGCGCCAATTTCATAGAGCATTTCTACAATATGCGGCGCAAGGGCAACAATACGCTGCGCTGGTTTGGGCGCAGACGCGGTTTCTAGACTAGCGGCATCTGGTACTTTTTCTGTTGCTATTTCTGATGCCATTGCTTGTTCCACAGCAAAGCAATTTAGCAATACAAACAGCAGAAGAAAGTAGCTAGTAATTGAGCTTTTAAACAAAATCATAACTTAGTACATTGTTTAGTAATCAAAGCCAACTTGGGCTTTTATGCCAGCATCGAATGCATGTTTTACATTTTTCACTTCGCTAACGGTATCCGCCAGTTCCACTAATTTTCGATGGGCGGCACGTCCGGTAACCACAACAAACTGATGCTTAGGGCGATTGGCTAAACAGTCAATCACTTCATCAACCGGCAAATAATCATAGCTCAGCATATAGGTCAGCTCATCAAGCAAAACAATGTCTAGCTCAGGGTTGGCAAGCATTTCTTTAGCCCCTTGCCACGCGGTTTTCGCTGCCGCAATATCGGCTTCGCGATTTTGCGTTTCCCACGTAAAGCCGGTTGCCATTACGACAAACGGTACATCAAACTTTTCTAACAGCTTGCGCTCACCACAGTCCCACGTACCTTTGATAAACTGCACCACGCCTGCTTTTAAGCCATGACCCACAGCACGTGTTACTGTGCCAAAGCCAGCCGTGGTTTTACCTTTACCATTGCCGGTGATGACCTGCAAAATACCGCGTTCTTCTTGTGCTGCCGAAATACGTTCATCAACTTTTTCTTTCAGTCGTTGTTGGCGTTTTTGGTGGTTATCCGAACGATTTGTCGATTTATCCACGTCACTCATTGCCATGACGATAAAACTCCCGAGTTATGTCTAATAATCTGTCGATATCTAAGTGTTGTTCACACACTGCGGCCAAGCGTTCAAGCTCTTGCTCGCGGTGCAGATCTAAATCCAATGCAGGTGCTGCCGACTGTGGTTTAACCCAGTGCAAAATTGCTTGGGTTGGTGCAGGCTTATCAAATAGGCCGTGTAAGTAGGTGCCGATCACTTGCCCATCGCTTGAGATAAAGCCATCGTGAATTAATTGCCCTTGCTGGTTACGATAACGGGCAAAGGGCTGTGCCATCGCGCTTCCTTGGCTAATACCACAATGGATTTCATAGCCATGAATAACAATAGATTCTGCTGCCAATTTATTCTCAAGCACTTCACTTTCAAGCAATTCACTCTCAAGCAACAGCTCAGCAGCCACTTGCACAAGTGCTTTTTCTTCGGTGAGCTCGGTAACAAAATCGGCAAGACCTAAGGTGGTTTGCTCCGCAACACTTGATTCGATTCCACCAGGGTCGCAAATTTTATGGCCCAGCATTTGTAAACCGCCACAAATTCCCAGCACTTTACCGCCATAGCGCAAGTGCTGCTTGATTTGCTCTACCCACCCTTGCGCGGCTAAAAACTGGTAATCACCAATTACGTTTTTCGAGCCGGGTAGAATAATCAAATCACAGGCAGGAATGGCTTGCCCAACCCGCACATAATGAAGATTAACCGACGGGTTTAAACGCAGGCTATCAAAGTCGGTATGATTGGAAATATGCGGTACCAGCAATACCGCAATGTTAATTTGTTCAATTTGAGCATCGTTAACATTGGCAAGTGCTAACGCATCTTCGGCATCTAGTGCCAAGTCATGCAGGTAAGGTAAAACGCCAAGTACTGGCTTGCCGGTTTCTTGTTCAAGCCAATCAAGCCCAGATTGCAGCAAACTAATATCGCCGCGAAAGCGATTAATCACAAAGCCTTTTACCCTTGCTTGTTCAGTTGGCGACAGCAAGGCCAGTGTTCCCACTAAATGAGCAAACACGCCACCTTTGTCGATATCGGCAATAATAATTACTGGGCAATCGACTGCTTCGGCAAAGCCCATATTGGCAATATCGCCTGCGCGTAAATTAATTTCGGCAGGGCTGCCTGCTCCTTCCACCAACAAATATTGAAACTGCTCACTCAGTCGTTGATAAGAGTCGAGCACCGCATTCATCGCGACTTTTTTGTAGTCTTGATAGGCTACCGCTTCCATATTATTTATCGCTTTGCCGTGCACTATTACTTGCGCACCAGTATCGGAATTTGGTTTCAGCAAAATGGGGTTAAAGTCCACTTGCGCGGGCACTTTTGCGGCTATTGCTTGCAGTGCTTGAGCACGGCCAATCTCGCCGACTTCATCACTTTCTCCTATTGCCGCAACCGCGCTATTAAGTGCCATATTTTGTGGTTTAAATGGTGCGGTATTAAATTGACGGTTTGCCAAAGCGCGGCATAAACCTGCAACGAGCGTGCTTTTACCCGCATCAGAGGTGGTGCCCTGTACCATCAAGGTTTGCATAGATAGGGTTTGCATAGTATCTCGAGTTTTCTCAGTCATTATTGCACCTTCTCGTTACTTTTAGCGGCTTTGGCGGCGATAGCGCACCACCATTAACGACAAGAAAAAGCCACTACCCAGTAGCCCTGTGATAATGCCGAGCGGTAATTCTTGGTGAGATAACAAGGTGCGGGCAATCACATCGACCCAGACCATAAACACGCCACCAAGTAAACAAACAGCAATTGGGTGAATCACTTGCGCCTGTGAAACAAATAGCCGAACAATGTGCGGGATCATTAACCCAACAAAGCCAATACCGCCGCACACTGCGACTAAGCTTGCGGTCAGCAGTGAGCTTAATAGCAGCATAACTAAGCGAAATTTTGCGACATTCACGCCCAAAGTAATTGCACTTTCATCCCCTAACAGTAGGGCCGAAAGCTGACGACGAAACAGTAATACCGCCACTAACGTAGTTAACAATAAAGCCAAGGGCAGAATCAGTTGTAACCACTGGGCGCGAGCAAAGCTGCCCATAGTCCAGAAGATCACCGCGCTGATAGCCTGTGGATCGCTAAAATATAACGTCACGCTAGTAATGGCGCTAAATAAGAACGACAAAGCGACACCAGCTAACAGCATAGATTCAACCTGCCGACCAATAGCCGAACCTGCGACCGCCAGCAATATCGCAATGGCAATCAGTGCGCCAACGAATGCGGCAAACGATAAACTCAGTTGATTAACGAGCGGCGATAGCCAACTCTCGCTCTGGCCGAGTGCGGTGCCAGCAAAGGTCATAAACAGCACGACCCCAACCGTTGCCCCTGACGATATACCAAACAGATAGGGATCAGCGAGTGGATTGCGGGTCACGGTTTGCAGCATAAGTCCCGCCAGTGCGAGGCCGCCACCGGCAATAAAGGCCAATAAGGTACGCGGCATACGCAGTTGCCAAATAATTTGCTCGGCTAAGGCAGCACTTGTTGCGATGCCTTGCTCAGCGGGCTCAGTGGGCATAAATGGCTCAGTAGCTTGAAGATCGCCAATAACAGCATAAAACGCTTGCTCAAGGCTAATCTCCGCCGCGCCAAAAGACAGGGCTGACACCAGCGAGAATAAAGACAAACCCAATAGCCCGAAAAACCAAAGTGTTGAGCTCTTGGTACGACTAATCATGCGCAGCACCTTGTTCTGCCGAGCTCTCTAATTTATTCTCTGAGCGATAGTGGTAAGTAATTAACGGGCTGCCATGCTCAGGGTGCGGCTGCAATTGGGCATTCACACCAAACACTTTGGCGAGCAACGGTTGAGTAAGCACTTGATTTGGTGCGCCATCGGCCACTAGTTCGCCATTGCTAAGTACCAGTAACCGATCACACATTGCGCTGGCTAAATTCAAATCGTGGAACGAGGCAAGCACCGTAATACCAAGTGATTTCGCTAAGTTAATAATTTGAATTTGGTATTTAACATCAAGATGGCTGGTGGGCTCATCCATGATCAGCAAGCTAGGTTGTTGCACTATCGCACGGGCAATTAAAACCCGCTGTTTCTCACCACCAGAGAGGGAATCAAAGCTTTGCTTTGCTTTATCAAGCATCGCCACTTGCGTTAGGGCTTGTTGCACTTGCTGCTGTTCATTTAGGCTAGTGCGATGCCAAATCGAAGTGCGCGGTAATAAACCTAACTCCACCACATCAGTAACCGAGAGGTTAAAAAAGCTTGGTGATTCTTGTAGTACCACCGCCACTTGTTGCGCATAAGCTTGCTGGATGTAAGTGTCGAGCGGTTGGCCTTGATAATATACTTGCCCAGTCGTAGGGCTGTGATAGCGATAAAGACAGCGCAATAAGCTAGATTTACCCGCGCCATTGGGGCCAAGTAAGCCAACAAATTCACCTTGTTTTAGGTGAAAATTAATATCGCTTAAAATGACTTTGCGACCAGTTTGCCAACCAAGATCAGTAACAACGAGCTGTTGCCCACTTAAACTAGGATCTGAAGTTTTAGTCGCGTTCGCTTGTGCTGCTCGCTGCATCGCCTTTGCCAGTATCAACAAGCTATCATCACGATAGCCGCCAAATGTCGGCGCAGTTGCACAGCAAAGCCCGGCCAGTTAGACCGAAATGACAATGCCCGAGTAACCCGCTCGACTTGTTAAAATGAGGTGGTAAATACCGGTATCCTGACTAACAGCATCTCGACCTACACCTTCCCAAGTTTGTTCGCTAGCTTATCGCATTAGCACTTCAATACTCAGTGGTTTACCAATTCTAGTCGCTCAAAATGAACGATGTTTTGGCAAATAGGCTGCTCTGTTTACAGTTGCGGGTACAGTTGAGGATTTTCACCCCATTCCCAAGCACTTACCTTGAGCGGCAATTATCAAGGCTGGCGCTAAAAAAGCAAGCATAACTGGCGATAACTTATACCGTACGCGCATTTAGGTGAGGCACATTGACCGCAATATCGACTCGATATCGATTAATTACAATTTATCATTGGTTAAGCGTTAAGCAATTCGTTAAAATCCGCGCAATTTTTTGTTAATAGCTTGTTACCTCGATGCCTAGAAGTGAAAATTACTTAAAAAAGGAACTGTATTCTCTAATAAAAGAAGATGCGAAGATATTTGAATTTTTACAGTCTGGCGCCACTGATGGCATGTGGTATTGGGATCTAGAGCAGCCCGAAAATGAATGGATGAGCGATCGATTTTGGACTGAGCTTGGCTATGATCCGACGAAAAATTCGCATCACGCTTCAGAATGGCAAGATATAATCAACCAAGACGATTTGCAGTTAGCACTGGAAAACTTTCAAAAGCACTGCGATGATCCAAACCACCCTTACGACCAAGAAGTTCGCTATCGTCACAAAGATGGTTCCACCGTTTGGATTCGCTGTCGCGGCATCGTCATTCGCAATAGCAACAACCAACCCTATCGCATGCTTGGTGTCCACAGCAATATTACCGCACTAAAAGAAAGTGAAGCGCGTTACCGAACAAGCCTTAAGAAAATCGATCATGCCTATGCGTCAGTTAAATTGGCACTAGAAGAAAGTGAGCGACTATTTGAAATGGCACCAGACGCTAACTTAAAGCTGGATGTCCGTGGCAATATTATTAAAGCTAACCAGCAAGCCGAAGAATTATTTGCCTGCCCTCGCAACAAACTAGAACAGCTAAGTGTTTTTAGTTTAGTGCCACTTGCTAAACTGGAAAAATACCAGCAAGCATTCAGACAGTATTTCGATCCTTGCTATACCGGAGACAGCCTTTTTAAAAAATCACTGGCCATTCTCGATTATGCTGGCCGCCCACTAACCATTGAAGTAACGCTTAACCTAATTCCGACAAGAGCAGGGAAAATCGCACTTGCGACCATACGTGATATTTCGGAAAAAGAAGCCCTAATTCAATCGCTGCAACACCAACTAGAAGAAAACCAAAAGCTACACGCTTTGGCCTTATCAGACCCTTTGACCAAAATTTTCAATAAGCGTCACTTTAACAATATGATGCTGGAAGAGCACAATAAAGCGGTTCGTCATCAACAGCGTTTATCCTTGATTCTCTTCGACATTGACCACTTTAAAGCAGTGAATGACAACTATGGTCACGATGTTGGCGACAAGGTGTTAATGCAACTAACCCTGTTTATTAAACAATTTGTGCGCGAGGAAGACACCTTTGCCCGAGTTGGCGGTGAAGAATTTGCCATTATTGCGCCATTTACCAACACAGATGCAGCGTTAACTATCGCCGAACGTATTGTCGAAGAGTGCGCTAAACACCCGTTTGTGATTAATGATCAACAGCAAATAAACATCACGGTTAGTGTTGGTACCGCTTCCCTATCCAGCACAGATAAAACTTGGTCACCATTGTTTGAACGAGCTGACAAAGCGCTATATCAAGCCAAACGTTTAGGCCGCGACCAAGTTCAAGTTAGTGCGATTTTTTAAGTTAAAGGGTTTAAGCTAAGAGCTACCAGCTAAACTTCTAAGTGAGTATTTTAGTCGCAATTCTCGAGCAGCTAAGCACTGCATTAATGCGCTACCATCATATGGGTTAGCTCGCATTTGCTAAGCGCCCTGGCGCTACCAAGGCTTCAGACAATTGCTGTTTTAGTTGTTCTGGTTTATCGACAGCAAGCCAGAGTTTGTTAACGGGCTCTGGCATTTGTCCCATCATTGCCATGTAAGTTTGTGGCTCGCTAAACACCAGTTCAATATTGGCGGTTTGACTCTTGTCGCTACCTGCGCCCTTCGCTTTACCAAGCAATAGTTGCTCTTGGTTATCTGTTTGCTGAAAATCCCCTAAATTAACCTCTGAAATGGCTTTAACGTCAATCACAATAAAACTCCAAAAGGCAGCATTAACCACTAGTTTGTCTCCTAATAGATAAACAGAGTAATGCCTTGCGATACGATGATTTGCCGTACTAAAAATAACGCTGTAGAAGAAAAAGCTGGCAACAATAATCGCCACAAGCTCGCTCCAGCCTGCCAATAACCAATAACAGGTTGTGCCAAGCACTACACAGCCTGTGAGCAATAACAACCAATGCCAACGCTGAGTCGAGTTTACCTGTAACTGCGCCAGCGCCTTTGCGTGGTTACGCGAGAATTTTGGAATAGCGTAATACCAACTAGCTGGCTCCCATGCAAATGGCACAGCCAGCGTTAGCTTCTTGTCATCATCTTGGTACTGATTAAACGCATGAACGCGCGGATCGCCACTTAGCTTTCTGGCCTGCCATAGGCCTTTTACTATGGTCACCATCAAATACAATTCGATAATCAGCAAAACACCGATAATTGGATAGCGCAAATAGGTAATAAATTCGAAATATTCTGCAATGTTGCTAGGAAAGCTGTAACGAGCGCATAACGCACTTAGTGAAAAGATCAGCAACATTTTCCAAGGCTTTTGCTGACCGGCTTTAATCACCCAAAACCAATACAACACAGGTAAGAAAATAAAGTAGCCAAATACCGCCAGCAGCAGTGGCGACATGGCGATTAAGTTGTCAGTGGTTAGTGCTGAGCTGAATGCTAACTGCTCTGGCAATAACTGAAAGCCTGCGGTAAACACCACTATGGCGGTCAATAAGAATTGCAGTTTTTTTCTAACAGGGGTGCGCATCGCTTCATCCTTGAATAATTTTTATAAGTACTCCCTATCAGTCAGCAAGCATAAAAATTTATTACACTATCTCCCCTAATTTATTGAGCTAGCTTTTTGTGCCACTAATTTATTAAGCGAATTTGTTGCGCCGCCAGTTTAATGCGCCGTTAGTTTACTGTGAAAAGATACATAGCTTATTGATTACTGATAACAATTCTTGCTACAACTATTCTTGCTACCACCTTAGCAACTGGATATTTAACCAGTATCAAGTTACACTCGCTTTATCACTCTGCTAGCACTCACTTAATAACACTGCATGAAGCTGTATATCGCCGAAAAACCTAGCCTAGGACGAGCCATCGCAGATGTGCTTCCCAAGCCGCATAAAAAACAGCAAGGTTATATTCAAGTAGGTAACGGCGATATTGTCACTTGGTGCATTGGTCATATTTTGGAGCAAGCTGAGCCTGAAGCTTATGGTGAGCACTATAAGAAGTGGCAGCTTGAACACTTGCCGATTATTCCTGACAGTTGGCAATTAAAACCTAAGTACAAAACCAAAAGCCAACTGACTGTGATCCGCAATTGGCTGAAAAAAGCGGACGAAGTTGTTCACGCCGGCGATCCTGATCGTGAAGGCCAATTACTGGTCGATGAAGTGCTTAATTATTTAAAGCTCACTAAAACGAAAACCGCAGCGGTAAAGCGTCTCTTAATTAGCGACTTAAACCCAGCTGCAGTGAAAAAAGCCCTTAACCAATTGAAGTCTAATCAGGCTTTTATGCCGCTATCGGTTTCAGCGTTAGCACGCAGCCGAGCCGATTGGCTTTATGGCATTAACCTGACCCGCGCGCTAACCATTCAAGGGGGCAAAGCTGGCTATCAAGGAGTGTTGTCAGTGGGCCGTGTACAAACCCCAGTGTTGGGGCTAGTGGTCAATCGCGATCGCGAAATTGCTAACTTTGTTAGTAAGCCTTTTTATGAGGTGGAAGCCAAATTAACGCTTAACCAAACCGCATCCGCGCCAAACATCATGGCCAAATGGCAACCGAGTGAAGCCTGCCAACCCTACCAAGATGGAGACGGACGAGTAGTAGTAAAAGCGCTGGCAGAAAATGTGGTGAGCCGCATTCACCAGCAACCAGCGCAAGTTACAGAGCTGACAAAGCAAGACAAGCAACAAAACGCACCACTGCCTTATAACTTATCAGCCCTGCAAATTGATGCGGCTAAGCGCTATGCCATGAATGCTAAATTGGTGCTAGACGTTTGTCAGGCACTGTATGAAAAACATAAACTGATCACTTACCCAAGATCAGATTGCCGTTATTTACCCACCGAGCATTTTAGCCAAGCGCCACAAATACTTGCCATGCTAAAAGACAGCCAACTGCCACTGGCAAAGCAGTTAGGCGATGCCGATCCCAAACGCAAAAGTCGCGCTTGGCAAGACAGTAAAGTGGGCGCTCATCACGCGATTATTCCGACCACCAAATCGCCAGCTAAGCTCAATTTAAATAACTTTGAGAAAAATATTTATCAACTGATTTGCCGTCAATATGCGGCGCAGTTTTTTCCGGCTTATTGCTATCAGCAGATTAAAGCGAGTTTTTCGATTGCTGGTGGGCTATTTACCGCTAGCACCAATATAGTGTCACAACTGGGTTGGAAATCGCTGTTTACTCCCTCAAAAAATAGCAAAGAGGAAAGCACGAAAGCAGAGCAAGCTATACCTACCAGTGCAGAGGACGCAACACCTACCAGTAACAAAGAAGATAACGATGAACAGCAAAATAACAATCCTGCACTAGCAAACTTAACCCAAGGGCAAACCTTATTTTGCCAACTTGGGCACTTACGGGAAAAACAAACCGAGCCACCAAAGCATTTTACCGATGCGTCTTTACTTGCCGCCATGACCGGAATTGCCCGCTTTGTTACCGATAAACCCCTTAAAGCCATCTTAAAAGAAACTGATGGTCTAGGCACTGAAGCGACCCGCGCTGGGATTATCGACTTGCTATTTAAACGTGGCTTTTTACAGCGCCAAGGCAAACAAATTCATGCTACCGACACAGGAAAAGGATTAATTGATGCCTTGCCAAGTGATTGCACACAGCCAGATATGACCGCACGTTGGGAGTTATCACTTAACCAAATTGCCGATAAAGCCTGTAGTTATGGACAATTTATGCAGCCCATTGAAGGCTCATTACACGGCTTGGTTAATTTGCTTAGCCAGCAATTGCCAAGCTCATTACAAGGGCTGAAAAGTCCACAAAAACCCGCTTATAAAAAACGCCGAAAAACGTCAAATACCAAGCGTAAATCGAGCACAACTAAAAAGTAACAAACTCACAAGCATCAATCACTTAATGAGGCATTATCACCTTATCTCGAAGATTGCCGCCTGAGCGCGGAGAAACGCCGTTCCTTGGCGAGACTTTAACAAAACAAACACTAGACAAACACTAGACAAACACTAGGGCAAACTAACCCTTGATAAGTGCTAAGCAATAATCTATTTAAACCACTTTTTGCGTCGAATGCATAGCGCGGCGAACGATAGTGCAAACAAACTCAACATGCTTGGTGTCGGGATCGTTGCTACTTCGCGGACTAACCATGTCCCTACTGTGGCATTAGCAAATTGCGCAGTATTGGTACCAGTAAATGACAGGATATCGGTAACGTTATCGCTGATCTGAAAACTAGTTTGTCCATCCAAAACAAAAGGGGAGCTAAACCTGCCACGATTACCCACGGCATTATTTGTAAATCCGCGCGTTTCACCTATGTTGGGTAAATTTGGATTTATGTCAAAAATAATGGCACCGCTATCTTCCGATGCCTCATGCACAGTGTCACCAAAGGCAAGAATAAACTGCTCAGTGAGATCGCTTGAGCCGTTTCCTATCGTTACTTGCTCATCACCAGCTAAAGTGAGACCAAAAAACGTTCCAAATAAGCCGGCAAGGTCTGAATTCGCCACGGTTGACCAACCACTACTTAAGTCTGGCGTGAGACTTAGCACGTCATTCAACGCTCCACTATTTGTGGTCAACAAACTAGAAGAATTGTTTAATCGTCCATCATCGTTCAAATCGGCGACAAGGCTGTTATAAGAAATACCATTGGTAACAGACAGATCTAACCACTCCCAAATACTGCCATCACTTCGATATTCAAGAACGGTTAAGCCATTGTCTTCAAAATTATTGTCAACGCCTATCATCGCCGCTTGTGAGCTGACTGATAGACCAGCGAGAAAAATCGTACCGACTAATGCTACTGACTTCAAAAAATTCATAAAAATTCCTTATTTACTAACCACATATAATAACTACACCAAACAACTGCATCCAGTAGTCAGATCAAAAGCGCCTAATCACTTCCTGCTTTTTGGCTAGCTGTCCAATCGACTAGTACTACAATCAATAGAGAGGCGAGTGACTAGCTATGCAAGGATTGCGGCGCAGACCTAATCCGACAAATACAGGCTAACAACAAAATATGGAGGGAAAATGGAGATAAACTCACTGATTTAAGTCAAAAAATGCTTTCGAGAAGAAATTTTTTATAAGAGGGAATGGCGGTGCCTTATTGGCTCAGCCATTAGCTTAACTCTGGCCTAATAGCTAACAGGAAAAGTAGCTATTAGACCTATGATTTAGAGATTTGCTCTTAGTGGCTAAACCAAAAGGTTTAGCGGCTTAAAGGCTTGGTAACTAAGCCTATTGATGAACAGAATTTACTTTCCACAACCTTAACGCCGCTAACGCGAGCACAAAAACCGCAATAGAACTAGGCTCAGGTACTGGTGTTGATGTCGCACTAATCACTTGAATACTATCAATATTCAAGCCATTAACTGAACGGTCAAAAATAGAGGCATTGCGATGACCTGTACGGACAAATAATTGATCAAAGCCACCACCTTCAAAGCCCAGCACGCCTTGCTCTTTCTTGCCAATGTCGAGCGCCCCTTCGAATACGACTTGACCGTCGTTCCACAGGCTGTAATGCACCGCCTGATTATTTAAGTTGGGGCCAAGAAAAAGAAACTCTAACGCAGTAAATTCAGCGCCACTTGCCATGGTGATTTCGGTATAGCCATAATCCCCACCATTGGGAAGCCAAGAGCGCTCGCCTTCAATGCTTGAGCTCAAGATAATATCATTTCCCGCTTGCGCGAAAATTTGGCGCACTTGAATTCCATCTTCTTCGTAATAGTTTTTACCGCTTTTAAAGGTATTACTAAAGCCTTCAAAGCCGTTAAAATGCGTTAGGTTTGACTCATCAATAAAATCAGTGGTGTTAACCATTAGCCCGGCATTGACAGCAAATGCAATTAAATAGGCGCATAAAAAAACAAGCTTGGTCATACGCTTACCCTCAGTTTACGACAAGGGTTTTGCACGGCGCGTGCAAACCAAAGCAATTAACCCAAATGCAACGAGCACTAGTGGCGCAGGCTCAGGAACTGCGGTTGATTCAGTCGAGCGAACAAGTGCGACACCCAAATCTTCACGAAAACCATCAGTTAAAAATTCACGATAATTTACGGCTGTCGCACCATTGTAATCTTGCATTATTCCCCGCTCAAAATCGAAATCATCACGGACAAAGGCAATCTTGTAGTAGTCATCACCACCACTAAAACCAAATAGCGCGCCGGCATATTGCATAGAAAGGCCATTCTCATTTAATGAGAACTCTAAATAGGTATTGCCAAATAGAGAAACAAACATCAGCTCTCGATCATCAGCAGCCTCAGTTCTGCCATCAGAGCCTGAGTTGTGAGATTGATCAACTTCACCACCCTCACCCCAAGTAAATTGGCCATAACTAAAATCAAAGGTGTTAAACAAGTCAGACATTTGAGCAGTAGAGGCTAACTGCCAGCCATCATTAGCATAGGTTGATAACGCTTGATCGATAGACATGCCATCTGTAACTGACCATTGCAGCCATTCAAGGTTATTGCCAGAGTCGGTGACAATATTGGAGTCACTATCAAGCGAATAGTCGCTGATAAGCCCAGCAGAACTGGTTGGCGAAACTAGGCTAGCAATACTCAGCATAATGCCTAAGCCTAATTTAAATGAGGCTAACCAAAATGAGCTTAGTTTGAGTGCGTTACCTTTCTTGTTTACCACCTTTAGAGATGTATTAGATGTCATCGCCATTTCCTTGCAAAAAAGTTGTTACTAAAACCGATAGCTTAAAATTAACAACAAAATATGGAGGAAAAGTGGATAGCTATGAGGTATTTGTAAGTTTTTTTGGAAAAAACACTAAGGCATAAGTCACATAAGCCAAAATTCAGACAAGGCAAACAGGAGCAAGCTATCAGGTCTTGCTCTGGTCAGATAAATCAAGCAAACGGCAGTTACCTAATTTACTCGATGCGTATGCGCTCACCTTCGGCGTTAAGCTCCGCCACAATACCGGATAAAGAGGTGTCGTTGATAAGATCTTCAGCTTCATCAATGTCTTGGCTTATTTGGTATAAGGCTTGTGGCTGACCATCTAAAGCAAGCAGTTTGTAATCTTGATTCCTCACTGACCAGCCCGTTGCGCCATCGCGAATAAATTCAGTGTAATTAAATTGGCGCAGTGGCTGCTCAGCGCTGCTCAGTAGCGCGTAAAAGCTATAGCTGTTATTGATTTGACTGGCCGTGCTCTGCTCACTCGCCGCGCCAACAAACTGGCTAATAGTGGCAAAAATATCAGTGCTATTAATGAGCGCATCTTCTCGCTGATTTTCGCGCTCCACACCAAAGCCAGCGGCTAGCATCGGCACCCTGACCCCGCCTTCGTATAGTGAGTTTTTACTGTGGCTGCTACTAAAAACACGGGTATCAATCACACCGCCTGGCGTGCCATTATCCCCTAAATAAATAATTAAGGTGTTGTCTCGCTCATCTTCTGGCAGCGACGCCAATAGCCGCCCAATTTCACTGTCCATCGCTTCAATCGCGGCCAAATAATATTCCCGTCTGTTGCTTTGGATATCTGATGCCGTGCCAGTTAAATGCGAACGCGAGTGCAGTTCAGCGGGCGGTAAATGAAATGGCGAATGCGGAGCTACGTAAGCGAGCCATAAAAACCACGGGTGTTCTTGCTGGTTTTGCTCTGCCAGCCAATCAACAGCAAGATCGGTAATTCCTGAGGTGTGATAGTCCATGCGTTCACTGGTTTGCCCCATTTCCGTTAGTTGCCATTGGTAGTAATCATCAATTGTGCCGGCGATAGTACCAGCATAATAATCCACGCCACTGTCAGTGGGGTGGGATAAATCTGGGTTGGCACCACCTAAGTGCCATTTACCAATCACTGCGGTTTGATAATCGCTGTCGATGCTTTTTATTTGTCTTTGCAGGGTATTCGTATTGGCATCCATTACCGCAGGAACAAAATCAACACCGCTGTTAATGCCGTGCAGCCCAGTAATTATGGTTGCTCGTGTTGTGGTGCAGGCAGGGGTAGCCCAGACATTGTCGAATACTAATCCTTGAGCAGCCAAGGCATCCAAGTTAGGGGTCACGGGTAAATCTATCGAGAGGTTGTATTGCGCAGAAGCATCAAGCCCTTGGTCATCAGCAATGATCAGTAAAATATTGGGTTTACCAGCACTGTTTTCATCAGAAGTGAGCGCAATAACAGTATCACTTTCGGCGCTGGTAACGGTTTCTTGAAAGTTGTCGCCATCGGTATATTGGATCTGCACAGATAAGCTGGCACCGATATCTTGCTCGGTTATTTGATAACTAGTTGACGTTGCGCCAGAAATCGCTTGATGACTGTTATCGACAAAGCGACGCCACTGATAGCTGAACTGACCCAGCCCATTTGCATCTGCCAAGTTTTGGCTTAAACCCAAGGTTTGCCCAACAACTGCCTCGCCAACTAGCGTGATACTGCCAGTTGGCGCACTGTTTGTTGGTGTAGGGTTAGTGGGTGCCGGACTATCAGGTACTACGGGTGTTGGCTCGTTGGCGTTACTCGACTCGCCACCACCGCCACAGGCGGTAAGCAAAACGAGTAGATAAGCTGTCATTAACACCGGATACTTCATCATTTAACCTTATTCAACTTACGTATTTAACTGCCATTAAGTTGCTGAAAACTTATATGACTTATAGACTAAAACTAACCTTTAGCCCGCCCAGTTCACTCTGCTTTGCACTTATCTTGCCGCCATGAGCTTTAATTAAACTTTCACATATCGCCAAGCCCAATCCTGAGCCCCCCGTTTGACGGCTGCGAGAAGACTCTACTCGATATAAACGAGCAAATATCTTGCCTAGCTTGTCTTCACTCACTGTCGGTGCAGTGTCTTCAACACTAACCACGAGCTGCTGGTTTTCGATAGCTGCAGTTAGCACAATCTTGCCGGGTTTATCGGTATAAACGGTGGCGTTAGACAACAAGTTATCAATTACCTGCTTAATGCGTTCGGTATCCATCGATTTACGCGTATTAGCAAGTGCCAACTGACAGCCCCATGCGAAACCGCTATTTTCCACTGTGCTTTGCCAGTCTGCTTGCCAGCGCTCAAATAAGGGGGAAAGTGCCACTTCTGTTAGGTTAAGTTCAATTGCGTTAGTATCAGCTTGAGCCAGTTGGTAGATGTCAGCAATTAAGCGATTAATCTCATTCACCTTGCCCGCCAGCTTGTCGTAACTGTCTTCAACATTGCTCACTAAGTCGTGTTGCAGCGCCTGAATTTGCAATTTTAAGGCAGTTAGTGGCGTGCGCAGTTCATGGGAAACATCCGCAAATAGTTGCTGCTTTTGTTGAAGTGCTTGTTCAAATAAGTCGGCTTTTAGCACCGCTAATTTACGTCGTTGAATTAGAAAAATTACCAGCACAATAAACACAATGGTTGATGCCAACATCATAATAACAAGGCGCTGTTTAACGGCCTCTTGCATTTCTATGGCTTGTGCTTGCTCAGCCTCTTTTTGTTCTAATTGGCTAACCTTTAATTGTTCTTCTAACAGGTTTAAGTCACCTTTATAGCGCTCAGATTTTTCGCGTAGATCTTCGTTATCCAACTTCTGTTGCAGCGCAAAGCTAGTGCTTAGGTGTTGGTTTGCCTTTTTATAGTCATTTAGCGGCTGGTAAGCATCCGCTAGCAGTTTATTCACCTCTAATTGTACAGGCTCCAATGACAACTCATCAGCAATAGCAAGGGCACTTAACAGTTGCTTTAGGGCTTGCTGGTGATCCTGTTGTTCCAAGCTATATTTTGCTTTTTCAATATCAACTGACATGATCTGATACTTCGACTGCGATTGTGCCGCAGTTCTTTCCGCCAGTTGTAAGCTTTTTAATTGTTCTGTTTGATCGGCAAGATCGCGATAAATTCTCGACTGTTGCAGGTAAGCCCGTGACAGTTCTTGCGGTGCCTTAATTTTGACGAGTTGTTGAATCGCTTTTTGGTTGTTTTGTAACGCCTTTGTATGTTGTTCAAGCGCGGAATAAGCGTGTGCAAGGCCCGTATAGTCGTACGCAACATTACCCAAATCACCCAATTCTAAATCGATTTCCAGCGCTTGTTGATAATAGCTTGCCGCTTTTTCGGGTTCGTGAGAGTCGCGAAAAACATCCCCTAAATTATAGTAAACCGTTGCGCGATACCCTTTACTACCACCGCGCTCTACCGCTTCTCGGGCTTGCAATAAATATTTAATGCCATTAGCCAAGTCACCGTTATCTTTGTGTACTACACCAAGGCTATTTAACGTAAGTAACAGCCCTGTATCGTCTTTCATTTGTTTATATTGGGCTAGGGCAAGTTCAAAATGCTGTTTTGCTGCTAGAATTTTCCGTTGCGCCATTAGCGAATTACCCAACACATAGTAAGTATTGGCGAGTAAAGGTTGGTGAGAAGCTTTAGCAATCGCTGCTGCGCGCCGTGCATATTTCTCAACTTCGCGGTGATTATTGCGTCTTGATTCAAACGACGCTTGTGTTAGCAAGCTTTCCACTTGGTATTTAGGTGGGTAATTATCAAAACCTCGCGAGACATCTTGCAGCACAGCTTCAGCTTGCTCGAATCGCCCTGTTTTCCAATAAAGTTCCGCAATACGAATTTTCGCGCTAACACGAATACCTTGATCTTGATGTTCAAACAATGCGGTTAAACGCGCTTCGTTTTCAGCAGATGGCACCTCTGTTGCCACAATTTCATCTAACAAGCCTTGATAGTTTGATTCGAAAGCGAAAGCTTGTGCCAAGGTCAATAACAGCAGTAAAGCAACAATGATATTATGCATTAGCTAGTAGGCTCTTGGTTAAAACGATAGCCAGCACCATAGACCGACTGAATATGAGCAGGGTCTGCACCATTTTGCTTAATTTTTCTTCGTAAGTTCTTGATATGGCTGTCAACAGCACGGTCAGTGATATCACGATAATCGGCATAAATAAGCTCGATAATCTGATCTCGCGAAAATACGCGATTAGGCGCGTTGTAGAGTAAGGTAAATAATTTAAACTCACCTAATGTAAAATCCACCATCGCACCGTTAAAACTTACGGTAAGCTGCTCTTCATCAATTACCCAGGGCTGATAATGCACTTGTCCTTCTGTTCGTCGCAGTAGCGCTTTAATTCTTAGCAGCAACTCCTGAATATCAAAGGGTTTGCACAGGTAATCATCAGCACCAGTTTCTAAGCCGGCGAGTTTATCGCCTTGCTCAACCAAGGCGGTAAGCATAATAACTGGCACATTAAACGATTGACGAATTTCTTGCGTGCACGTTAAGCCATCAACATTAGGCAGCATAATGTCCATAATAATCAAGTCAGGCTGATTCAATTGCACCGCGCCAATCACTTCAGCGCCATCGTCAACGTGGACAACATGATAGCCTTCATTGCGCAGAAATAGCTGAATCAACTCAACAATATCGGCGTCATCTTCGACAAGCAAAATAGTTTTCATATGAAATTTAGTCCCTAGCCTTTACTATTAAAGGATCAAAATATGGAGAAAATATGGAAGCGATTGCGGCAATTCCTAGTGTTTTAGTATCTAGTCAGGTCGCTAAAAGACAATAAACCAATAACGTAAACTTGTTTTAGATTACCCCTTGAGTAATAAGAATAAAAGATTTCATATTCTGAATAAGCCAATAAAACATGGATTGGAAATGGATAAATCATCTTCGATTAATCCTTACATTCCAAGGGCTAAAAATAGCTGAAAATTCAACTAAAGCTCACTTCTGAAAGGCAGTTATAAAAAGCACTGCAATACAAATAAAGCATGAATCGATTAGCTTGTAGTTAGTCTTTATAATACCTAGATTTACCGTAAAAATATTGCCAATTATCGCATCCCCATATATCTGCTTAATCAGCACGCGATAAAAGGACTATGCTCAATAGAGTAAGCAAATAGCGAAGCAGATATTGGGGTGAATTATGGCAATCAAAGATAGACAACTGACCAGACGCGCGCTGTTAACCACATTAGCTAAGCTTGGTATTGGCGTTGGTTTATTGCCTTTATCAGCACTTGCTCAGCAGCACAACCAACCGCTTAACCCCAATACCATAGCTTACCAGTTAAAAGCGGCAAAATTTCTCAAGAAAACGATTCCCAGTACAGGGCAGACGATTCATCCGATTGGCATGGGCACTTGGATTACTTTCAATGTTGGCAAGGATACGTCACTGCGCAACGAGCGCACTGAAGTGCTTGATACTTTCTTTCAGCTTGGTGGAGAAGTGGTCGACTCATCACCAATGTATGGCTCTGCTGAAGAAGTGCTTGGCTATGGTTTGACAAAACTCAAGGCTAATAGCGCTAACTATCAATCATCACTATTTGCTGCCACAAAAACATGGACAGGTTCGAAAAGTGAGGGCAAACAACAATTTAACGACTCACAACAGTTGTGGCAGCAAGCACGCTTTGCGCTACTGCAAATTCATAACTTAGTGGCGTGGCAGCAACACTTGCCGATGCTGCGCGAGCTTAAGCAGCAAAGGCTGATCAAATACATTGGCGTGACTACCTCACACGGCCGTCGGCATCGCGAACTTGCAAAGATTATGGCTACTGAGCCGATTGATTTTGTACAACTCACTTACAATATTCTTGATCGCGAAGTTGAGCAGGAATTACTGCCACTTGCACAAGAGAAAGGGATTGCCGTTATCGCAAATCGCCCCTTTCAAGGTGGACGTTTAATGCAACGATTCGAACGAGAACCATTGCCAGCATGGGCAACTGAATTAGGTTGTGACAATTGGCCACAATATTTTCTGCGCTTTGTGATCAGCCACCCTGCACTCACTTGCGCCATTCCAGCTACGTCAAAAGTTGACCATATGCAGGAAAACATGAGCGCCGCGAATATCATGCCATTGCCCAATGCACAGCAGCGCCATCAAATGGTAACTTATCTCAACACCTTATAATGATGAAGCCTAGTGTTTGCCGATTTACTTAACCAATTATTTAGCTATTCACTTCATGATTTTTTGCTGTTTTCGCCAGAAGTGTATTGGCGGTTAGTCACTAACTATCTTAACGCGCATCAACTGATCGGTGCCGATGTTGCGATTGCCACCAGCATCGCGGTTTACCTGCTCGTAAAACACCGTTATCCAAGGCTAGTGTTGTGTTTTATTGCCTTACTTTGGCTTTGGTTGGGGTGGCAGTTTTACCTTACTCACTATCAAACCATTAACCACCACGCCATCTACCTTGGCTTTATCTGTTTATTACAGGTTGCTTTATTAGTAGCGCTGGCCATAAAAGAAAATTACTTTCAAAACAAAGCCGCTAACGCAAAAAAAATAACCGTTGGTTTGATTATCAGTACTATGCTGACCATGCCAATTTTAGCGGTTAGCAGTGGCTTGCCTTGGTCGGCAGGTATGGCTGGGCTAATGCCTATTCCCACCGTGATTTTAAGCCTGTTTTTCACCAGCCAACTTGCCTCAAGATGGCGTTACCTATTGTACCCACTGCCAATATTAATTACTGTTGTCGAGCTACTGACACTGGACTTACTGACTTGGCAGCTTATTACCTAAACTGTTAAATAGAATTAAAAGCGCACTTGGTTTGAAAGCAAAAACACCGCCGAAGCGGTGTTTTTGTTATGTAAATACCTTAATAGTTCGTTTAGAAATTTGCTCTAAACTGGACACCAAAATGGCGATCCGCATCACGCAGCACTTGATAACGGAAGCTATCGCCACTGTAGGTAGTAAAGAAGCTTTCATCCGTTAAGTTTTTACCGATAAAGGTAACGCGGTACGCATCGTCATTAAATGACAAGGCAACACTTGCATTCAAAATGCCATAGTCAGGTAGCAATACGGCAGGATTAAATTCACCATTATTGTTTGGCAAGGTTGCAAACTGCTCATCAGTATAGATATATGAAGCATTGAGCAATACTTCCATATCGTCCATTTCCCACACATAATCCGCAGTTAGGTTGTATTTCAAATCAGGCGAAAATGGCACATCTAGGCCAGAACGATCGGTACAGGCTTCGCCATCAGGACAGAAAAACTCATCAATTTCGGCATCGACACTCGCTAAGCCGCCAGACAAGCTAAGTTGATCAGTTGCCTGCCATAGAAAATCAATTTCAAAACCTTGAGTGCTCACATCGCCCGCGTTAGTCAAACGGGTAATCGTCACCCCTGATGAGTTATCAAAGTTATTGGCTTGAAAGCCCTCAATGTCAGTACTGAAAATCGCAGCATTAACCATTAAGTTGCCCATCGCGTACTTGTAACCAAGCTCATACGAATCAGAAACTTCATCGCCAATGGCTGCTGTATCTTTTTCTGCCATATTGTAGAAGACATTAAAACCGGGGCCTTTATAGCCTTGCGCATAGGTTGCGTACACCATGCCCATGTCGCCAAGGTCATACTGTGCACCTAACTTAACCGAAGTATTGGTTTCTGTGGTTTTACCATCAAAATTAGTATTTTCACTGGCCGGACGAACACCAACACCGCGGCGGCCATAAACGTCGTTACTGATGCGGTTATGCATAAACTCCACTTCATCATCGGTATAACGCAAACCAAACAACAAGCGGAAATCTTCACTGACATGATAGCGACCATCACCAAACACCGCCCAGTTGTTAAACTCGGTGCGCATAAAGGCAGTGGCGCTAACAATATCATTGGCGTTACAGGTAATGCCTTCTTGGCTAATAAAGTCGGCAACATCTTGCTCACTTGGGTTCGCTACACCAAGCTCATTTTCAAGATAAAAGCCTATTTCACTGGCCAGTTGACCATTGTTATTTTGACAGCTGGCATCCCGGGTAAAATTACGCTCGGAGTCTTTTTGCCAGAAAAAGGCGCCAACTAACCATTCCAGCGGCTGGCCAACGGGCGACGTTAACCGAAATTCTTGTGAGAACTGATCCCAACTTTGTGGGCCAATATCGTGCAGTTGAAATGGCACGCCAAAGACAGGCTCAGTTGACTCACCTGCAATAGAGGTAAAGTCACCTTCTCGAAATTCGGTGTTTTCCCACTCGCGATACGCGGTGATTGAAGTAAACGTATAGTCGCCAAATTCATGCTCTAATTGCATTGAAAAGGCGGTATGCTCGTCAATCGTGCGGGATTCAAAATCGTGATCTACTCGGCGTTGGTCTAGGTCTAAATCGGCAACACCGTTAACAATCCCATCACTGTTAGGCGCGGCTTCTGACGCTGGGTTGCGGCCGCTTGGCAAGCCTTCAATATCGGCACAACAATCGTCGTCAGCATCCATGGTCTCGAAGATAAACAACATGTTCGTTTTGTTGCTGATCTCAGCATCAACCATCAGGCGCATGCCTTCTTTGTCATAGCCGTTTACTTGCTCATTGTTGTAAACGTTAAATATGTTGCCATCAAATGCCGATTTAGTCGCGACTAGGCTGGCATTAACATTGTCTGTGATTGCCCCCTCAATTTTTGCCTTTAAACGATATTCGTTGTCTTGCAACAAGGTTGCTTCAACCATACCTTCAGTCTCGCCAGTTGGTCGTTTAGTGGTAATGTTAACCACACCCGCTGACGCGTTTTTACCAAACAGTGTACCTTGAGGGCCACGTAAGACTTCGATGCGCTCTAAATCGTATAAATCAGTAAATGCTTGGCCTGAACGCCCCAATACCACGCCATCAACCACCGTTGAAACGCTAGGTTCAGCGGCTACACTAAATGAAATGGTACCGATGCCGCGTACCGTGATTGCCGAGTTTCGCGTTGTGGTACCTTTTCTAAAACTGACAGAAGGCACTAAGGTTTGTAGCCCCTCAAAGCCAGCGGTAAAGGTGTTGTCGATTTGATCACTGCGCAATACCGAAACAGCAACCGGAATTTCCGATAGCCGCTCTACACGCTTTTGTGATGTGACCGTAATACGTTCGATTTCACTTTCGTCATCTGCCGCTTCGGCAGCGAAAGCTTGGGTTGGTAAGGCTGTTATTGACAAGGCAGTTGCTACCGCCAAGCCTAACTTGTTTAGCTTGCTGTTGCTTATGTTCATGTCCATCTCCCTCACTATTTTTTTATTAGTGTTATATCGCTTTGCGATCGCTCTACGGCGATTTTTACGTGGGAATAACGGACGACCTCATTTGTTAACTGGCGATGCCTAAACAAAGCCTGCACAAAACTTTCCGAGAACTGCTTCCTTGACGCTTGTTGTCTATTCAGTCACAAAATGTAGCCATGACTAATTGAATCTTTATTAGCTGGGCTGTGGATTTCACGCTGAAATTGTTGTTATTTGTTTTTCTTATTTTTCTTGTTTTTTATTCTTACTGACTATTTGCAGTCTTAGTAAATGCGCATTTAGTTCTGCGGAAACCAACTTAAACCAACTTAAACTTGCTTGGGTTGCACATTATTTAAACAATACTGTACTGGCTAAAATACCATAATACAATATATATCTTATATAAGACCTAAACGACTTTAGCTAACTATAGATCACAATCGCTAGTTTGCTATTTATTTCAATAAATCAGCAGTGTTCGGCGGCTAGTCTGTGATGAATCTGATTACCATAGTTGAGCGATCAGCTTATCTAACTGGCTCAGACCTTATTGATCTGTACCGCATTAACACTGCACTGGTATCTCTTCTGCCAGCGCTTAATACTCCAAACGCAAAGTGCAACATTTGCTAATAGTATTGCCGCACTTATGCCGTAGAACATCGACCAAGATCCTGTCACTACACCCAATGGCGAGAAGAATACATAACTAATAATAATCAATGACACTAAACTGATAGCAACCGGATGGGCGTAGCGCCAAGGTACTAAATCAACCGTATTTTTATGATGGTAAAAGCGCTGTTCTTCGGTCGGCTGGAAGTAACCAAATAACAGCATAATGGCGGTTTCAGTGACAAATAAAATCGCATAGATGTGAATAAAGTTAATATCCACATCCCAAATAAATTTGAGCAGTGCGTATGCAAGCACATGGAAAATAATCACTACCTTGGCTGCGATGGCGGGTACGCGACGAGTAAACAAACCAACAATAACAATGGTGATCACAGGAATATTGTAAAAACCAGTAAATACCCGAATAATTTGCCATAACCCTTCTGGCGCGAACATCAGCAATGGCGCAACCACAAAAGAGAACAGCGCGATAATCACGCTGGCAATTTTGGCGACTTTAATCAGCTGCTCATCGCTGGCTTTGTCTTTTTTCAGCGGCGCGTAAACATCTAAACAGAATAAGGTAGCGGCACTGTTAAGTAAGGAATTAAACGAGCTAAATACAGTGCCAAGTAATACCGCCAAGAAAAAGCCAGCGAGCGATACAGGTAACACATCTTTCACTAACCTAGGATAAGCCATATCGATGGTTTCTAGCTGACTGGTTTGATAAAGGTGAAACGCGATCACCCCAGGGACCATCATCAAAAATGGCACCAATAATTTAAAATAGCCGGAAAGCAGCACCCCTTTTTGCCCTTCTGCTAAATTCTTTGCTCCTAACGTTCGCTGAATCACGTACTGGTTGGTACACCAATAGAACAAGTTGGCGAAAATCATGCCGGTAAATATGGTGCCAAACGGTACCGGATCTGTTGGCCGGCCAATAGCATTGAGTTTGTCGGTATGCTCAGTTAATACTGTGGTAACACCAGCTGTAAAGCTACCACCACCCAACATCATAAATCCTAAGACGGGCACTAAAATACCAATAATTAGCAAGCCAACACCGTTGATAGTATCGGAAACCGCCACCGCTTTTAGGCCGCCAAAAATCGCGTAAACGGCGCCAACACTGCCGACCATAATAATGGTTAACACCAAAGATTGTTGATAGCTCATCGACAGTAAGGTGGGAATATCAAAAAGTTTAAGCACGGCAACAGAGCCGGAATACAAGACTGACGGAATGGTGATCAAACCATAGCCAACCATAAACAGCACCACAGTCATCCGTCGTACGGTATCGTCGAAACGTTGCTTTAAAAATTCAGGTAGTGTTGTGAAAGCACCAGAAAGGTAGCGCGGCAAAAACACTAAAGCCATAATAATAGTGGCAATGCCAGCCGTGACTTCCCATGCCATGGCACTGAGGTTATAGCCAAATGCTGACCCATTTAAGCCAATAAGTTGCTCAGCAGATAAGTTGGTCAATAACATAGAGCCCGCAATAAAAGTGCCTGTTAACCCCCGCCCCGCAAGAAAATAACCATCTTTAGAATCAGCAACACCTTTGGTTTTTTGGTAAGAAATCCACGCCACTAGCCCCATAAAAAACAAGCAGCTAATCAAGGTAAAAGCGATATCTTGACCAGCCATGAATTATTCTCCGCCCTTAGCTAACTCAGCGTCAGGCCAATAGCGAGCGATGCTGGCAACCGATTTACGCTGTGCCTTGAGCTGTTCAGTATGCTCAACAGCATCACCAAGCGGCATGGCATCGCCCTCACGAATAAATACGGCATAGTCATCTAACGCCAGCTTTTCTTGATAAACATGACCACCTTGATAGCGTGTTAATGCTTTAGTGTCTGGATTAAAACGCAGCCAGTTATTTGCACCACTAACCGAGGCTTGTGTTGCGGCTTGTGTTGAGGAGTGAGGCAAATAAAACTCAATTTCGCCTCCTGCCTGTAAGCAAGGGACAACCAAGAGCTTATCACCAAACATAAACTGGTCTTCAAACGCCCATGATTGTCGCTCATTTGGAAACGCAAGCACCATTGCACGCTGAACCGGTAATCCGGTTTCTGTAGCTTGCGCCATAGTTTGGTGTAAATAGGGTAGCAACTGATAGCGCAGCTTCAATGCTTTGTTCGCTGCACATTCGGCTTCTTCACCATAGCTCCACGGCTCTCGCTGACCAATACCGTGCAAACGCATATGGGCGGAAAATACCGACGATTGGATCCAACGAACATAAAGCTCGGCGTCTCTCGTATCTTTATAAAAACCGCCAACATCCGTCGCGTAAAAAGGCGCTCCGGTTAGCCCCCACGACTGACCACCGCGCAAGCTTGCTGCTAGTCCACCCCAATCGGCTTGAGGGTCGCCTCCCCACTGAGCGGGGTAGCGTTGTGATCCCGTCCACGCAGAGCGACTAAATAAAAACGCGCCATTTTCGCTAAATTTCTCAGCTGCCTCATAGACACAGCGGTTGTATAGCAAGCTATAAACATTGTGCAGCGCCATGCCAGACTCACCATTGCTGGCGAGCATATTGTCATCTTCAATTTGTTCACCAAAATCCGCTTTGATCATATCAATACCTAACTCAAACAAACTTTGATGGCTATCGCGCCAAAAGGCATACGCATCGGGATGGGTGAAATCTAAAATGCCAGATTTGGGCAATGGAGTAAGCACTTCGCCAAAAGCGCTCATGTCCCATTCGTATTGATAGGCTTGCCCTGTGCGCTTATCTTTGATTAGCCAACCTTTATCTGCCAATTGATGATACAGCGGGTTTTCAATCGAAATTAGCGGATATTCCCAAATGCAAATTTTAAATTGCATGGCTTTAAGTTGGTCAATTATCGGTTTGGGGTCGGGGTAGCGAGTTTTATCCCACTCAAAGGCAAAGCGAGTATCAGTGTCTTGCCAGGCACGGCCATCAAGGGTAATTACATCACACGGCATTTGCTGCTGGCGAACCATTTTTGCCGTGGCTAACAATTCATCTGCATCTTGGTAATAGGCTTTGGAAAGAATAACGCCCAAGCTCCACTGTGGCGGCATAGGTGCCTTGCCCGTTAATTCGGTATAGGTCTGAATTAATTGCTCGCCATTACCCCCAGTAAATATAAATATGTCGAGCGCGCTGTCTTCAACCAGTACGCCATAACTGCGCTGCGACCATGGCGCATAGCCAACGCCATGGGTCACTGGTGATGGTGTGTGGACAAACAGCCCCCAACCGTTTGGGCTCCAAGCAAAAGGGGAGTTTTTATAAGAAATTTCTGCGTTTACGCCGAGCGCATCGTGATTAAACGAGCGAATCAGTTGGCCGCGTTTATCGAGCTTGCCCCACTTTTCACCCAAGCCATAAACAGGCTCGCTACTGCCCAACTCGAATGCCATAAACCAACCTTGCTCAATACGGGCAAGTGGCGGTAAACGATAACGACGAACAAAGTGACCATCAGTAGCAGATTGCAGAACGGTTTTGGTGTTGCGTTTTACTTGAATGGCAAAAGGTTGATGAGCGATAACTACTTCGGTATCACCAGCGCTAATAATCGATTCTTGGCCATCCTTGGTTAGCTTAACACCTTGGTTAGCGTCTTGGTTGGGGTTATCTTCTTGGTTGGTGCTCAATGATAAGCTTTTTGCAACAGGGTTGGTGACCAACATTTGATAGTCATAATCAATACGCTTACCCAATTGCAGGCGAACGCCAAATTGATTTACGCTCAAATACAAGTCGCCATGATCCGTTGGGATCACGGCATGATCATCTTGCACTCTGATGTTATCGATAACCTTAACGGCATCAATAGTGTCCCAGCTTGGCGATTCAACACTAAAGCCTGACATTGCTTCCCCCTTGTGATACAGACCTTAGTAATGCGTTTTTTAATCGTTATGTAATGCTTATTTTGATGCTCGCTACGATGACAACTTTGAATAATTTTATAGTACGTTTTGTGTCAACAAAGCTAATTCTTAGGTCTTATATAAGAATATAAACTACCTTAGTTCGATTATTTGTCAAACTTATTTTTTGACCATTTTGTTTAAGGTTTGAGCGTTACTTGAGCATTAATAGCTTTTGAATAAGCGCTAATATTCGCTCATTATTTTATGCAATTTACTTTTCTCTCTGGCTCAGTATGATAGAAAGAGTGAAACTCTTATATAAGATAAAAGAAAGCCTTAACCTGCATAGTCATTGTCTTTTGCACAGCGTTAGGTAGTGAAAATATAGAGTGTCGATTCGCTTATTTGAATAGGAATAAAGATGGCTGATACTGAATTCGGTAATAAACTTGGCACTTCTGGCTTAGCCTTCTTGCCACTGTACAAACAAGTGGAAAAACACGTTACACAGTTAATTGTTGAGCAACGCTGGAAGCCCGGCGATATGCTACCTAGCGAGTTTCAACTGGCTAGTGAGTTTGGGGTCAGCCAAGGCACAGTGCGCAAAGCGCTCAATACCCTAACCGATGAAAAAGTACTAACCCGCAAGCAAGGCTTAGGGACTTTTGTTGCAGAGCATACTGGCATGCCAGCACTGTACCGATTCTTCCCACTGGTCGCCGATAATCACAGCCCTGAGCTACCGATATCTGAAGTGTTATCGTTAACCATTGAGCCCGCAAATAAAAGCATTGCGAAAGAGCTAGATGTAAAAGCTAAAACCAAAGTGGTTGTACTCAAGCGTCGCCGTACATTGAATGGTGAATATTGTTTGCTAGAAGATATTTATCTGCCCTATTCCGCATTTACTGGCATAGAAAACGAACCAGAAATTCCGCACACCCTTTATCACTTTTATCAAACCAACTTTAATCTGACGGTGCATAAAACAGAAGATAAAATCAAAGCGATTCTGGCCGACGAAGCTGATGCTGATTTACTCGCCATAGAACACGGCTCGCCATTGTTAATGTTTACTCGTTCAACTAAGTCGCTAAACGATCAAATAATAGAATATCGCATCACCCGCTGCCGTTCAGATCACTACCACTACTTAGTAAATTTTGATTAGTTCTTTCTTCTGCAGGTAAATTTGTTCAGCTCATTTTCCTGCTTATTTTCCTCTATCTTACGTCATCAACTAAAGCTCAACGTATAACAATCCTCTTGTTATCGGCTCTCTTTTTGCTCCTAGCTCACAACCAACCGAACACTGCCACTGATGATTTTTTCATCAATTAATTGACACCTGAAATCACCAACGCTAACTTATAGTCTTATATAAGATATAACTTTAATGTTAGGCAATATCTCTAACAGCGGTAACTACTTTTCAATTTCAAAGCGAGTAAGTGATGGCAACAACGACTATGCCTCAGGTCGGCTTAGGCCTATGGAAGATTGCAAAACAAGACTGTGCACAAACCGTATACGATGCCATTAAGGCGGGTTATCGACATCTTGACAGTGCCTGTGATTACGGCAATGAAATTGAAGTCGGCCAAGGCATTGCCAAGGCCATAGCTGATGGGCTATGTAGCCGTGAAGACCTATGGATCACTTCTAAGCTTTGGAATACCTACCACGCACCTGAACATGTGCAACTCGCATTAGAGAAAACCCTTAAAGATCTTGGCGTAGAATACTTAGATCTGTATTTAATCCACTTTCCTATTGCTCAAGCCTATGTGCCGATTGAAGAGCGCTATCCACCGGAATGGTTCTTCGATCCAGAGGCAGAGAACCCGAGTATGAAGCTCGCCCAAGTGCCGCTACATAAAACCTGGGCAGCGATGGAGGAACTGGTCGATAACAGTCTAGTGAAAAATATTGGCATCTGCAATTACAACTCAGCACTCATGCATGACTTGATGACCTATGCCCGTATTAAACCCTACGCCTTGCAAATTGAATCGCACCCTTACAACACCCAAGAGCGTTTAATTGCCATGGCCAAAGCCTATGACGTAGAAGTCACAGCATTTTCACCGCTTGGGGCACTCTCGTATTTAGAATTAGATATGGCAGGTGCTGATGAATCCGTACTCACCCAGCCAGCGGTAGTTGCCGCCGCTGAGCGCTTAGGGAAAACACCAGCACAAGTAGTACTGCGCTGGAACGTGCAGCGGGGCTGCTCAATTATTCCCAAGAGTACCAAGCTTGAACGTTTAAAAGAAAATATTGCAATTTTCGACTTTGCTCTCAACGACGAAGAGATGACCGCCATTAGCGCATTGAACCTTGATAAGCGCTTTAATGATCCTGGGCATTTTTGCCAAGCAGCCTTTAATACGCTTCACCCAATTTATGACTAGGAGTGTGGCATGTCTTCAAATACAAAGCCTTCAAATAAGATGAAGTTAACCAGTGTTGACAAGCAGTTTTGCACAGATAAGCCGGATGTATTTCCTGCCGTAGTGGTCAATCCCGATGATTGCGCTAGTGTCGCTGAAAGTGCTGATTATATTAGGCACCATAAAGCGGTAATCGAACAGCAATTGGCACGATCTGGCGCAATTTTGTTTCGCGGTTTTCCGCTCGATTCCGCAGAAGCATTCGACGAGTTTACTGCAAGCTTTGGCTATCCCAACTTTTATTACAAAGATTCGTTATCGAATGCCGTGCGCATTAATTTCACAGAGCGGGTATTTACCGCTAATGAAGCTCCCAAAGAGGTAGAAATTTACCTGCACAATGAGATGGCGCAAACGCCAATTTACCCCGATAAAATCTTTTTCTTTTGTTTAACGCCAGCCGATCAAGGCGGTGCCAGCCCTATATTACGCTGTGATTTACTGCTTGATGCTTTAGCACAAGCCAATCCAGAATTGGCAGCGGCATTCGAGCAAAAAGGCGTGAAATATACCACCACTATGCCGGGTGAGAATGATCCCAATTCAGGTCAAGGACGCAGCTGGAAAAGTACACTCAGTGTTGAAACACAAACCGAAGCAGAAGAAAAGTTAGCGCGCTTAGGTTATCGCTGGCAATGGCAACAAGACGGCAGCTTAAAAGCAACAACGGGAAAATTACCTGCGGTGCGCACCTTAACTGATGGTCGGAAAGTGTTCTTTAATCAATTGGTAGCGGCTTATCAAGGCTGGTCAGGGGTGCGTGAACATCACCAAGATAGCTTATGTTTTGGTGATGACAGTGAAATTCCCAAGGCATGGCTAGAAGAGATTATCGCAACCGCCGAGCAATACGCATTTGATGTAGAGTGGCAGGCAGGTGACGTCGCTGTGGTTGACAATAATCTGGCAATGCATGGCCGTCGCCCTTATGGCGGTGAGACAAAACGGCAAGTGTTAGTTGCACTTGGCGCCGCAACAGATAATATACCAGCCTAGTTGTAAAAATCTGTGTATGTTAATGAAAATAAAGGCGCTTTTTCCCGGAAGTTTTATTGCTGTAATCACTGGCCTTGCCGCCTTATTCCTTGCTGAGCATTACAATGCCCCCGCCATGCTGTTTGCATTACTGCTCGGTATAGCCCTGTCATTTTTACACGAAGAAACTAAATGTAAAGCAGGTATTGAATTTACCGCCTCTACGATTTTACGCATTGGTGTTGCTTTGCTTGGCTTTCGAATAGCCTTCGATGATTTAACGTCGCTTGGTTGGTCAACGGCGTTGCTACTGATTGCTGCTATCGGCTCAACTATTATTTTCGGCGTTTTACTCAGTCGGGCTATGGGGATGAGTCGGCGCTTTGGCATGTTAACCGGTGGCTCAGTCGCTATATGCGGCGCCTCTGCCGCCATGGCAATTTCAGCCATACTGCCTAATGATAAAAACAAAGAACGCGATACCTTGCTGACGATTATCGGGGTCACTTCGCTGTCTACTATTGCGATGATCGCCTACCCCATTATCGCCACCAGCCTAGGCTTAAACGAATACGATACCAGTATTTTCCTTGGCGGCACCATTCATGATGTAGCGCAAGTGGTCGGCGCAGGCTATTCAGTATCAGAGCAAACGGGTGATTTATCAACGCTGGTAAAATTAGTGCGCGTTAGCTTTTTAATGCCAGTGGTACTAATGATGTTGCTAGCGCTTAGAGAGCAATTTAAAAATGACCAGCAAGTTGATCACAAACCTCATTTCCCCAGCTTCTTAATCGCCTTTGTTGTGTTTATGGTAATTAACTCACTGGTCGATTTACCGACTGTGATCACCGAAGGAGCAACTACCATTAGCCGTTTTGCCCTTGTGATTGCTATCGCCGCGATTGGCATGAAGTCCAACCTGTCAAAATTGACCAGTGTTGGTGTTAAACCTATCATTTTAATGGTCGCTGAAACCATTTGGATAGCACTGTTTATTATTGTTTATCTGCTGTGTATGAAAATGATGGGCTAGTCGTATCAAAGCACTTATCTAGATTCTTTAATATTGATCAGCTTACCGCCACGAAAGGTGAAAATAATCAGTGGTGCGGACGGCGATCGTTTAAACTTATAAACCAGTTTATCGACTTTAGGCTGGTCATCGCCGCTAATCGTTTCTTGCGCTCTAGGGTCACCGCAGCGGCTGATCACTTGGTATTTATCCATGCCGTGACGAATATGACCGCCATCACAGCGAACCGAACTACGATCTCGCTCCATGGCCAATAATGGCAAACATACAATAGTAGCTAACACCAAAGTTAATAAATACTTCACTGATATGACCCCCATTCCACCACCATTAAACGACAAAGCTAACCCAACGTGCTTTGGATCTATTGTTAGAGTAGACCATACTAACCGATAAAAACTTAACACTAACTGAAAGTTAAAATTAACTATGCAATAAAATACATAACTTCGTTAAGTCTAAGTTTACTTGCGCGCTAAAATACTTTGAAGAATCATTATTTATTTAAATTGTATTGTCGGGGTGCCGACAGCACAAAAGAGGGAAAAAGCGCTTGTTTCCCTCTTTCATCTTCCTCAGCGCCCTGCACAGTGAAAAGCATTTATATTGCACTTGCGCTTGATTGCTATCCCTGATGATGTCACGTCCATGTGCCACATCAGTGCTCGACGTCCTGTCTCGCATAGCAATACGCCTGCAATTACACTATCAATTTCCTGTGAAGGGATAATGCAGTATCCAGCTCCCGGAGAATCAATCAGGCACAAAAAAGCACCGCCGAAGCAGTGCTTTTAAAATACCTTTAGCGTTTAGCTAATCACGCCGGATAATGACGTAAATTCAAGGCCGAAGCGCGGAATGTACAAGGGTACATGAGCACTTCCAACGCGGAAGTTACGTTATTAAACCAGTGATTAAACGCGTTCGAAAACGGTTGCTACACCTTGACCTAAACCAACACACATAGTTGCTAAACCAATGTTCACGTCTTGCGCTTCCATTAGGTTAACTAGCGTGGTTGAGATACGTGTACCTGAACAACCTAGTGGGTGACCAAGTGCAATCGCACCACCGTTTAAGTTGATCATGTCGTCCATCTTGTCTTCAAGACCTAGTGCGCGAACACACGAAACCGCTTGTGCAGCGAATGCTTCGTTGAATTCAGCTAACTGAATGTCTTCTAATGATAAACCAGCGCGCTTAAGGGCTTTCTTAGTCGCTGGTACTGGACCGTAACCCATAGTTGATGGATCGCAACCTGCTGACGCAAAACCACGGATTTTAACGCGTGGTGTTAAGCCTAGCTCTTTCGCTTTATCAGCAGACATCACTAACATCGCTGATGCACCATCAGAAAGCGCTGATGAAGTACCTGCAGTTACTGTACCGTTTACTGGGTCGAATACTGGGCGTAAGCCTGCTAATGATTCAACCGTTGTTTCAGGACGAATTACTTCATCGTGCTCAATTAGTGACAATACGCCGTTAGCGTCGTGACCTAATGTTGGGATGATTTCGTTTGCCCAACGACCTTCAACAGTTGCTTTGTGAGCAAGCTGGTGAGAGCGAGCGCCAAATGCGTCTTGCTGTTCACGTGTTACACCGTGTTGCATACCTAGTAACTCAGCCGTTAAGCCCATGTTACCAGCAGCACGAGAGATGTACTTGCTTAGTGCTGGATCGAAATCCACATCGTACATCATAGGTACGTGACCCATGTGCTCAACACCACCAACCATGTAAACGTCACCTTGACCTGCCATGATAAAGGCAGAAGCATCGTGTAATGCACTCATTGAAGAGCCACATAAACGGTTAACGGTAATAGCGCCAACTGACTTAGGAATGTCAGTTAATAGCTGAGCGTTACGAGCAATGTTGAAACCTTGCTCTTTAGTTTGCTTAACGTTACCCCAGATAATGTCTTCGATTAACGCTGGGTCTAAGTTAGGGTTGCGATCTAATAGCGCTTGCATTAGGTGCGCAGATAAGGTCTCGGCACGTACGTTACGGAAAACACCAGCCTTAGAGCGACCCATAGGGGTACGAATACAATCGACAATTACGACTTCTTTCATTTTTCTTTCCTCGGCTTAAGCTGTTTTCACATCAGTGGTGTAGTAAGACTTGCCAGATTTAGCCATCTCACGCATACCGTCTGTTACTTGGTAAATTTCACCTAAGTGGGCGAACTTGTCAGCCAATTCGATGAATTTCTCTAGACCAACTGTTTCTAGGTAACGAATTGGACCACCGCGGAATGGAGGGAAACCTAGACCGTAGATTAAGCCCATATCTGCTTCAGCAGCCGTATCAACGATACCTTCTTCTAAACAACGAACTACTTCGTTCACCATAGGGATCATTAGGCGTGCGATAACTTCGTCAGCGTCGAAGTCCTTCTTGTCAGCAACGTTGCCAGCAAATAACTCGTATGCTTTTTCTGCTGGTACTTTGGTTGGACGACCGCGCTTGTCTTTACCGTAGTCGTAGAAACCTTTGCCATTCTTCTGACCGTAACGATCATCACCAAATAGAATGCTTACTGGATCGTTGTCGATCTTCTGCATACGTGTTGGGAAGCCAGCAGACATAACACCTGTACAGTGATCAGCTGTGTCGATACCAACAACGTCAAGTAAGTACGCAGGACCCATAGGCCAGCCGAATTGCTTCTCCATTACCTTATCAACGGCAGTAAAATCAGCACCTTCTTTTACTAAGTGGCTGAAACCTGCAAAGTATGGGAATAATACGCGGTTTACGTAGAAACCTGGGCAGTCGTTAACCACGATAGGTGATTTACCCATTTTCGCAGCGTAAGCAACAACAGCAGCAACGGTTTCGTCAGACGTTTCTTTACCACGGATAACTTCTACTAATGGCATTTTGTGCACTGGGTTGAAGAAGTGCATACCACAGAACTTGTCTTTGCGCTTAACGCTTTCAGCAAGTAGGTCGATAGAAATCGTTGAGGTGTTTGAGGCAAGAATTGCGTCGTCACCTGTAACGCCTTCAACTTCGGCTAATACAATGCCTTTTACTTTCGGGTTTTCAACAACCGCTTCAACCACAACGTCAACATCTTTTAAGCTGTCGTAGCTTAACGTTGGTGTGATGTTATTTAACACGCCCGCCATTTTCTTAGCGTTCATGCGACCACGTTCAACCTGCTTAGTTAATAAGCCAGCTGCTGTGGTTAAACCTAAATCAAGTGCGCTATCAGCAATGTCTTTCATGACAATTGGCGTGCCTTTAGCAGCTGATTGGTAAGCGATACCGCCACCCATGATACCAGCGCCAAGTACCGCAGCTTTTTCAACAGGTGCACCTGCTTTCGCCGCTTTCTTCGCTTTGCCTTTGATCACTTGATCAGACATGAAAATGCCGATTTGTGCTGTCGCTGCGTCAGTTTTCGCAAGCTTAGCAAAACCTTCGTTTTCAATTGCCATTGCCCCAGCACGGTCTAAACCTGCCGCCGCTTCTAATGACTTAACCATAGTCATTGGTGCTGGGTAGTGCTTACCCGCTTTCGCTGCGATCATACCTTTACAAGTATTGAAGGTCATGATGGTTTCAGTTGGCGTTAGCTTTAAAGGCTCTAATTTAGCTTGGCGTTTTGCTTGCCAGTTTAACTTACCTTCGATCGCTTGTTTCACCATAGCAATCGCTGCATCGCGAAGTTGCTCAGGCGCAACAACCGCATCAACAACACCAACGGCTAGTGCTTGTTCAGCTTTGTGAGCTTTACCTGTCGACATCCACTCAACTGCGTTGTCAGCACCGATAATACGAGGTAAACGAACAGTACCGCCAAAACCAGGCATTAAACCTAATTTAACTTCTGGTAAGCCGATAGATGCTGTTGTGTCTGCAACACGGTAGTCACAGGTTAAAATCATTTCACAACCGCCACCTAGTGCGAAGCCGTTAACTGCTGCAACTTTTGGTAGGTCGATATCTTCAAACGAATCAAATAAGTCAGTAGCCGCTTTAACCCAAGGGATTAACTCGTCCATTGGCTTTTTGAAAGTTTCTAGGAATTCTGTGATGTCAGCGCCAGCAATGAATGCTGATTTGCCAGAGGTAACAATAATACCTTTTGCGTCGCTGCAGTTTTTGATCGCGTCGACTACTGCGCGATATTCTTCAAATGTTGCCTGATCGAACTTGTTTACTGAACCTTCGGCGTCGAATTTAAATTCAACAATACCGTCAGCAAGTAACTCGGCAGAAAGGCTTTTGCCTTGAAATAACATGCCTGATCTCCTCCACCCGATTAAGGTGCTTGTTAGACTGGTTTTTGTAATTACTTATTAGAGTGTATTGACCTTTCAGGGCTACTTTAATGCCACCTGCTTGGCCGCTCTAAACATAATTTAACCTCGAAAGGTCAACACACTCGATATAACTAAATCGTTATGAATTGTAATGCTAGCCGACTGAGTTTGCCCTGAAAGAATGCGAAAAGCAACTTTTTTAAACAGGTGTTTTAATTGAGTGTTTACTTGTACACTCAAAATAGCAAACCTAGATAGAATCGGCGGTACAACAAACTTACACACTGACAGATTGACTCCAACTATGCCAATGAATATTTGCTATATCTTGTATTAATATGGGGCGCATAATTTAGTATTCAAGCAATAGCTAAACCATGCGCATTTCAAATAGAATCGACTAACGAAGCTTAAATTGCGCCAATTGTTTTGAAAGGTCGTCGGCTAGTTCAGCCAAGCTGCCAACCGCCTGCGCCGCCCGATGGGTAGATTGCAAAATGGTATCTGCCCCTTTAGAGATATTCTCAGTATTGCTGTCGATATGGCCCAACATACTATTTTGCTGAGTGACCGCTGCTGATATTTGATCTGTACCATCAACAATATTGCTCACTGATTCGGTAATATCATTAAACGATGCTGAAACAAGCTCAGTTTGCTTAACCCCTTGCTCGGCGCGTTCGACACCTTGGGTCATGGCGTGTACCGATTGCTCTGTGCCTTGTTGTAACTTTTCAATAATGTCTTGAATTTCACCCGTCGCATCTTGCGTTTTACCCGCTAAGTTTCTGACTTCATCAGCAACCACAGCAAAGCCTCGCCCTTGTTCACCCGCACGCGCCGCTTCAATTGCTGCGTTTAATGCTAATAAGTTAGTTTGATCAGCAATCTCACGAATAACACTGACAAACTGAGCAATTTCAGAGGTATTAGTGGCCAATGTATTAATCACTTGTGAGGTTGAATTAACTTGCTCTGAAATCTGGCCGATCACAGCAGCAGTTTCAGCAATAATCGTTTGACCGCCATTAACGTGATCACTGGCGGCATGAGTTACGTTACGGGCACTATCTGTATTGTCAGCAATTAGCTGAACCGACTGCGAAAGCTCGTGTATTGCACCAATCACACCATGGGTATTGGTTTGTTGATCCGATACTTGATGCTCCATGCTATCAGTCATTTCTCGAATATTCGCGGTGTCTTGTTCTAGCTTAATAATGTCCTCTTGCACCAGTAATAACAGCGCGTTTACTTTTTCTTGCATATGACAAAAGCTATCACTGATATCACCAAATTCATCTTTGCTGTCTATTGCTATGTGCTGAGAAAAATCACCATCACCCATGATTTGCGCGGCGTGTTGCAATTGCTGAGCATTGCTCTTAATTGACCAGTAAATGACATACAAGAAGCCGGCAATTAGCACGACACCTAAAGACAACAAAACACCAAGCACTACTAACGAGTTCATCTGCATTGATAGTGCTGCACTTAAACGCTCAGTGAGTAACTTGTTAATCTCACTTTCGGTATCCACCACAGCAGCTAACGCTGCTTGCACTGCGCGTCCAGTATCGGCGCGTGACCATTGAATTGAGTCAGGATCGATAACTTGTTGTTGCAGCGCATTTTGGAAATTATCAATATTGCTAACAATGGCTGAAAGTTGCGTAGCTAAACTTTGCGCTGTCGCTTTATCAACACGCTCCAGTTGCATTTGCGACTTATCGAATTGATGCTGAATTTCATCAATACGATTATTTAACGCCACCAAAGAGGTATAAGACTGCGCATTAAAGCCTTCGTTGGTAATGATGTTTTGTGTCAGGTAGCTAGTGCGAGCAAGGTATTCATGCAAGGCCGGTAAGCGCATACGACCAAGCTCAGAAAGGTAGAAAAGACTTGCATCACCTTCACGGCTTAAGCCAGTAATCGCTGCAATGTTTTCACGCAGCGAAAGTGTCAGCTCATAGATTTCCGCAACATTCGCCAAGCTGGTATCTGAATCACTTAGCTGATGGCTAGCTATCAGCTCTTGCAGCTGTGATGCTTTGCTGCGCACTGGGGTTAACAATGGTGATTCGCTAATTGCTTTAGTGAGTTGGTTAACTTGTGTTCTGGCTTGGCCAAGCTGTGCATTTGAGTAAACTAACTGCTCAATCCCTACGATTTGTTCAATCAATTGATGACCAGCAAGTTCTTGATCAAGTATATCGATTTTATTGCGCTGGCTATCGACAATCCACAGTAGCGCAGCGATTAGCGGAATAAAAAAAACCAGCGCCAGCAGAGCAAACTTGGTTTTAAAGCGTAGTTGATTTGAGGCGGCACTGACCACATTGACCAAAGAACTCATAAATTTCCTAACAAGTTAGATGTTAAGGTCTTATTGACCTTTGATGGATTAATATACTTTCATTGCTGATAAAATGATTACTATTAGCAATGTATTAATACCAATCCGCATAATAATATGGTCTACTCAGAGCTATTTTAGCGGTTCAAGTACAAGAAAAATTTTTGCTAATATAGTCGCTCTACATCTAGAAAATTTTGTGCTGTAATTGTGCTGCTGAAAAGCTCCCGAAGGGCTTGGCCAAAACACTTTACTGCGGTGTTGCATGCTTTTGAAATAGAATAACTATGACGAGCAAACATGCGCCTTGCATTAAAGTGTTTTATCTCAAGCTGAGTGAACATTTATTTATGCGGATTGGTATTATATGTTTGGCAGTATAGCTGATACCTCGTCAAGTCAGTCAAGCCATTCAGAAAATTAGCATTTTCCATTAACTGTTTATTTACATAAGCAGTGCATTAGCTATTATTTTTCGATGTTTGAAGCCGACTAGCTTATCTATTTACCATACGGTGCCCAACGCATGATGAAAGGTTTTATCCAACGTTATCACCAACCTCAAAATTTACTGCTGGCAATGGCCTTTATCATGCCGCTGGTATTTTCTGTTTGGATGGTTTTACTCAATAACTTTGTTGTCGAAAAAGCCGCCTTTACTGGCAAAGAAATTGGCATATTGCAAAGTCTGCGGGAAGTCCCTGGGTTTCTTGCCTTTACCGCCGTTTACCTACTGCTATTTATTAAAGAGCAAAAATTAGCGCTTTTATCACTTGGCGTGACAGCAGTTGGTGTGGCGATTACCGGCTTTTTCCCCAGCGCGCTTGGCCTTTATATTACCACTGTGATTATGTCGGTCGGTTTTCACTATTTCGAAACAGTCAATCAATCGCTCACGCTGCAATGGGTAGATAAAGACAATACCCCACATTTTATGGGCAAGCTGTTATCTGCAAAATCCGCTGCGTCACTGGTGGCGTTCAGTAGTGTTTGGTTATTAATGAAGTATTTTACTTGGTCTTATCAAGCTACCTACGCCCTATTTGGTATTGTCGCCTTGCTCATGACAATACTGTTGGCGATGAGTTTTCAGCAATTCTCTGCGCCTACTGAGCAAAGTAAAAAACTGATACTGAAAAAGAAATACTGGTTGTTTTATGCCTTAACCTTCTTTAGCGGTGCGCGTCGGCAGATCTTTGTCGTCTTTGCAGGCTTTTTAATGGTTGAAAAGTTTGGCTATTCCGTTGCCGACATCAGTGCCTTGTTCTTAATTAACTACGTGTTTAATTGGTTATTCGCGCCTTCCATAGGCAAAATTATTGGCAAAGTGGGTGAACGTAAAACCTTATTATTTGAATATGTAGGGCTTATCCTACTCTTCATTTCCTACGGGCTAGTTGAAACAGGTTATCTTGCTGCCGTCTTGTATGTTGTTGACCACCTGCTGTTTGCCTTAGCCATTGCAATAAAAACCTACTTCCAAAAAATTGCCGAGCCACAAGATATCGCCGCCAGTGCTGGCGTCAGCTTCTCAATTAATCATATTGCCGCTGTGGTAATCCCTGCATTATTGGGGATTGTTTGGCTGACTAACCCAAGCTGGGTGTTCTTCGTCGGTGCCGGTTTCGCAGCTTGTTCACTAACACTGTCGCTGCTCATACCAGATAAACCAAATCAGGGGGTAGAATGGCGCTTCAAACATCGACAAAAAGAAGCTTAATTTCACCCGTGCTATCATGCTGTCGCTTGATGCGGGTCAAATTAACTGACTAATAATTAAACTAAACTATAGTTAACTAGGTGTTGGCCGATTACAGCTAAGTAAACCTATATTGGCCTGCAGCATTATTACATCACCTTAGGAATTTTGTGATATGAAAAAAACACTACTTGCTCTCTCGCTTGGCATGGCGTTACCGCTTACTGCCGTGCATGCAGAAATTAGCTTTAACGGCTTTGCCAACATTGTTGCTGGCAAAGCGTCTAGCGGCGATACCCAATGGGGTTATGATGATGACGTCGACTTCAAACAAGATTCATTATTCGCTATTCAGGCATCAACCGATCTTGCTGAGGGGCTAAGTGCAACGGTGCAGATCATCTCGCGTGGCGAAGACGATTGGGATACAGAATTTGAATGGGCCTACCTTGCCTACGATGTAAATGATCAAACTCGTATTTTATTGGGTCGCCAACGTGCGCCTATGTATATGTTCTCTGATTACCTCGATGTGTCATATGCTTACCCTTGGATCACGCCACCAGAAGGTGTTTATGATTTAGAACTTTCGACCTATGATGGCCTAAGTGCTAGCTATAACTTTACCTTGGGTGAGTTCGACAGTACTGCTCAATTATTTCTAGGTTCAGAAACAAACGAAATTGAGATTCTTGGTACTGAAGTTGAATCAGAATTTGACAAGATCTACGGTGGTAGTTTAACCCTAAACCGTGATTGGTTAACCGTTCGTGCGGCTTACTTAACAACCGATTTAAGCTTACCCGCACCGGGGGCTGATCAGCTTATCGCGGCATGGCAAACCATCCCCGGCTTTGAAACCATCGGCGACGAAGCAACCATTGACGAAGAACAAGCCAAATTTGCCGAAGTAGGTTTCCAAATTGACTACAACAATTGGTTGCTGATTGGTGAATATACCCATATTGACTATGAGCAAATGCCATTAGATACAGAAGAGTCAATGTTTATCACCGCGGGCTATCGTTTTGACACTGTTTTAGTTCACTTAACTTATGGCCAAGACGAAAACGAAGTTAACGGTAACGTAAACAGATTACCATTTGGTGTTAGCCCTGAACTGGACGGCTTATCAGCGGTTACCGAGCAAACATTCCGTTTTCGTGAGCAAGACTCGTCATATTACACCCTTGGTGCTCGTTGGGATTTTCATGACTCTGCGGCGCTGAAAATTGAATACAGCCGCCGAGATAACGATCTCATTAACCAAGACACTAATTTAGTTCGCACTGCCCTAGTTACCGTTTTTTAAGGAAGATTTATGAAGTTGTTAAAGTCCTTAACCCTTTGTTTATGCGTCTCTGTTAGCAGTTTAGCCGCTGCTGAAACCGCTATTATTGTTAACCCAGCCAATGCTAATGCCATTTCTGACAATGACATTTCACGTGCCTTTTTAGGTAAGTTAAAGAAGTTTTCAGATGGTCAAAGCATTGAAGCGGTCAACACCAAAGCCAACAGTGATACACGTGTAGCATTTGAGAAAATGGTATTAAAGAAATCACCTGCACAAGTAAAAGCCTATTGGTCTAAACGTTTATTCACCGGTAAAGGTAAGCCATTACAAGAGCTAGCTTCAGATGCTGAAGTACTTAATTTTGTTGCCTCAACTCCCAATGCGATTGGTTATGTTGATGCCAGTGTAGTAAACGACACGATTAAGGTTATCAAAACTTTATAACAAACAAGTATTAAACGATTATAAAGCCGACAACATTGTCGGCTTTTTTATTGCCTCTCCTTTACCCTGTGGCTATTTGTTCTTGGTTTTAGTGTTGGTTTTGATATAGCCTACTCTCAAAGAGATCAACCTCTGCTATTCCGACTAAAAATACCCTCACCTCAAATATTACAGTTTTATTACAAAAACAGAAAAACTTTGACCTCGCTCAATAAAAATACTATCTTGCGCGCGTCATAACGCAGTTGTGACGGGTGATTAACAGTGTGACAACAATTGATCCTGCATAATACAACAATAATTTCACGTCAAACTAGTCCGATTAGGCTAGGCAAGAGCAATTTCACATAAATCCAGACACTAACGAAGTAAGGTAACTCATGAGAAAAGCATTACTGAGCTGTGCCATATGTGCAGCATTACCCTTGGCTTCTGCGCAAGCAGAAATCACCTTCAATGGATTTGCAAACATTGTTGCTGGACAAGCATCTAGCGGCGATACCCAATGGGGCTATGACGATGATGTCGATTTTAAACAAGACTCATTGTTCGCGCTTCAAGCGTCTACGGATTTAGGCGAAGGTTTAAGTGCAACGGCACAAATTATTTCTCGCGGTGAAAACGATTGGGAAGCTGAATTTGAGTGGGCCTACATTGCCTACGACATCAACGACAACACACGTGTATTAGCTGGTCGTCAACGCGCACCTCTTTACATGTATTCAGACTATTTAGATGTCTCTTATGCGTACCCTTGGATCACACCACCGGAAGGCGTGTACAACCTTGAACTATCAAAATTTGATGGTGTCAGCCTAAGCCATAACTTTACGCTTGGCGAATTTGACACAACAGCCCAAGTGTTCTTCGGCTCAGACAATGATGATATTAATGTTCAAGGCATTGATGTTAACTCAAGCTTCGACGAAATTTTCGGTGGTACATTTACCTTAAACCGTGACTGGCTAACACTACGCACAGCCTACTTAGCCACAGACTTATCTATTCCAATTCCAGTATTTGATGAGTTGGCAGCTGCTTGGAATAACATCGAAGGTTTTGGCGGTGTAGCCGAAGCTTTAGTTATTAATGAAGACAAAGCTAAATTCTTCGAATTCGGCGCTGTTATTGATTACAACAACTACTTATTGATCGCTGAAATCACGCGCATTAACTACGATAACATGCCACTAGACACAGAAGAGTCAATGTTTGTTACCGCGGGTTACCGCTTTGATGATGTGTTAGTGCACTTAACCTATGGCGTTGATGAAAACACCATCAATGGTATTGGTGACACGTTACCAGTTGGCTTATCACCAGAGCTTGACCAATTAATTGGCTTTACTCGCCAAGGTTTAGAGTTCCGTAACGAAGACTCATCATACTACACCTTAGGCGCACGCTGGGATTTCCATCCTTCTGCCTCATTCAAAGTTGAATTTAGCAAGCGCGATAATGATTTAATCAATCAAGACTCAAGCTTAGTTCGCACTGCCCTAGTTACCGTTTTTTAAGGAAAAGTCATGAAGTTATTACGACCTTTAACCCTTGCCGTAGCACTTGCTACCAGCATGGTAGCCTCAGCTGAAGTTGCGGTTATCGTAAACCCAGCCAATGCAAATAGCATCTCTGATAATGACATTTCTCGTGCATTCTTAGGTAAGCTGAAAACATTCGCTGACGGCCAATCAATCAAAGCAGTGAACAGCAAAGCAAATAGCGCTGCGCGTGTTGAGTTTGAAAAATTGGTATTGAAGAAATCAGCGGCACAAGTAAAAGCCTATTGGTCTAAACGCTTGTTCACTGGTAAAGGTAAGCCATTACAAGAACTAGGCTCAGATGCTGATGTACTAAGCTTTGTTGCCTCAACTCCTAATGCTATTGGTTACGTTGACGCAGCAAGCGTAAACGGCACTGTGAAAGTGGTAAAAAGCTTTTAAGCTTAAAGCTGGCTAAAAAAGCGATCAAAAAGAGCTACCTAAGGTAGCTCTTTTTATTTGTCTGTTCACTGTGTGAAGAAATCATCGTGCGAAAAAATCATTGTATGAAAAACGGGCGCTTTACATTAGCGCCCGTTTTCAATCATTTAACTAAAATCGTTTGCTTAGACTTGCTTGCTTAAGAACGCCAAGAAATCTTCTGCGGACATTGGTTTGGCATAGTAGAAGCCTTGCACTTCATCACAGCCTTGCGCCACCAAATGCGCTTCTTGTTCTGCATTTTCAATACCTTCGGCAATCACTTTCAAGTCAAGTTGCTTGCCTAGGTTAATAATGGTGTCTGCCAGCAATGAGTCGCCGTCTTCCGTCACATCATTGATAAATGAGCGATCCACTTTAAGACGGTCGATTGGTAGCTTTTGCAAATAGCTCAGTGATGAATAGCCGGTACCAAAGTCATCAAGTGCTATGCTGATCCCTTCTGATTTCAGCTTTTGCAACGCATCGATTATCAGCTGCGGGTCATCCATCAATATATTTTCAGTGATTTCCAGCTCAAGTTTAGCTGCTTCTACATGGTGAGTGCGCGTAGCTTCAATTACCTTGCTGACAAAGTCATCTTGCCTAAACTGTGGAATAGACACATTGATAGAAATACCAACATCACTAAAGCCATGAGCTTCAATGGCTTTAATATGTTTACAGGCTTGGTGCACAACCCAGTCGCCTATGTCTAAAATCAAACCTGAGTATTCAGCTAACGGAATAAACACCGCTGGCGAAATAAAATTGCCATCGCTAGTACGCCAGCGCAACAAAGCTTCTGCGCCAATCACTTTACCTGTTTCTAGATCTAGTTGAGGCTGATACCAAAGTGCCAAACGATTTTCAGAAAAATCGGTACGCAACTGGCGGATCATACCCAAACGCCATAGCGTTTGATCTTCCATTTCTTGCTGATAGTACTGAATATTCTTTTCGCGGTTTTTCTTGGCAAGGTTTAGCGCGATATTAATTTGGTTTAATACCTTAACACCGCCTTGACCTGCATCGCGCTTGCGACATAAACCAATACAAACATTAATAGGTAAGGTTTGCTCACCAGCTTCAAATGGGTGACTGAAGATATCAGCCAATAGCTGAGGCGTAAGTAGCTCCTCTGAGCCAACTAAACCAAACACATCAGCACCAACGCGAGCCACCGACAATGACTTATCCGTGCTATGCAATCTAAGCGCAACAGCACGTAATAGCTGATTACCAATATCTTGGCCTAGGCCATCGTTGATATCACTAAAGTGATTAATATCAACAAGTGCTGCCACAGTATTTTGCGACTGATCTGCTGAGAACTGATCGAGCATATTCAAGAACTGCAAGCGATTTGGTAATTCAGTTAGCCAGTCTTTATAAGCGGCATTACGCAATTTTTGGAATAAGTGAACATTTTCGTAAGCAATTGCAACGTTCGACAGGAACACTTCCGTTAACTGAAAATCAATATCTGAAATTGGGCAATCCAACTCAAGATAAATAACGGCTCGATAACCACCATGACCAAGATACAAGGCAATATGGTCGTCCGTTTTCAAATGCTCTTTATGTTGAAAACAAGCATTGACCGCTTCGGTTAGCTGCACACAACCCACTTGCTCAATTTTGTCGTTGATTGCGCTCTTTTCCCAGCCCTCTTGCGCCAGAATATATAAGCCAAGATCATCTGCACCATCGATAATGCCATGACCACGAGCACAAAACGTTCCTTTGACATAGCCTTTAATCAATGATTTCAGTTGGGTTAATACACCCAGACCAAATTCATGAATGGTGTGAATTTCAAGGAGGTTTGATGCGCCGTTAATAATTCTTTCTAGGCCAGCGCGACCCTGACTTACCGCTGTTATTTGTTGGTATGAGCGAATGGCAGCATAAACGGTAGTCACTAATTTACGGCGAGTTAATTCCGTTTTAGTTTTGTAGTCGTTAATGTCGTAATCTTTGATAACACTTTCTTCAGGCGCGTAACCTGGCTGACCAGTACGAAGTACAATACGAATATCTTCGCGCTTAAGCTGCTCTCTAATATGCTTAACAACATGTAAGCCGGCATCATCGGTTTCCATTACAACATCAAGAAGTACCAAAACAATTTCTTGGTCTTGCTCAATAATGGTTTTTGCTTCTTCACCTGAATAGGCATGAAGATATTCTAATCGGCGACCTAATACGGTGAGGTCGGACAGGGCTAATTGCGTAACAGAATGAATCTCAGGATCATCATCTACGATTAATACCTTCCATGTCTCGCCACATGTTTCATCGACAATTTGGTCGTCTTCACTGTCATCAATAAACAAGAAGTCGTCATTGGTATGTTCTGAAGCCTGCATACTGCCCTCTGCTAACCAACAATGCATTGGTTAGGATCTGTCCTAAGAAATTATTATTGACAATAACTTGGATTACACTATCTGCGTGAAGTACATAATAAAAGTCACGTCCACAATATTCAACTAAACAATTGCTAAACTGCTCACATATGGCTGACCAGTTCTAGATTACCAGCTGACTGCTGCTGAAGTGATTAAATGTAAAACAAAATAAGCATTTGAAAGTTATATAAATCTAGCTAAGAATAAACAATAGCATAGTAATTTTAACTGAATGTGATCTTATCGCATGAATAATGAAAAAACTTCCAATACGCCAGCGGTAATCGATGCAGATGTCGACAACTCAGCAAGCGCGAGCAAAACAATCACCACACAAGAGCAACCAAATAGCCAAAGTAAAAAAAGCAGCCAAATGAGCGCACAAGTGCAATTGCTTAATTTAGCAAAGTTATTTGCCCTCGATGGCAGTCTAAAACCGGCAGATAAGCAAATGCCAATCGAAGACAGAAGTGGTCGTCGCGTTCGCATTAGCCATTTGCGCCGCCAACAAAACATGGAAAAGATTGTTGAAAAGTCGATCCACTATTGCGCAGGCGACCAAGTCGCAGATCGCACAGACGCCGATTGGTTTGATAGCTTTATCGAACTTGCCGAACGTGTGAGCAACCCCGCGATGCAAGAGCTTTGGGCGAAAATTCTCGCCGGTGAAATTAGCCAACCTGGCTCTTTTTCCCTTAAAGCCTTACAAGCATTTAAAAATATGAGCTTGCACGAAGCGAAGTTATTTGGCAAAGCGTGCGCACTAGCGGTTAGCGACAGTAATAAAAAGAATATTCGAATTATCACGGGCTGTTACCAACAACCTGGATTATTGAATTTATTTGATAGTAAGCGCGAACAGCACGTGGGTTTAAGTCAATTTGGTTTCAATTATGGAGACGTGTTAACCCTCGCAGAGCATCACTTAGTCTTTACCCAAGAAACAGAACTAGAAACAAGTAGTTCAGGCGGTGTATTAAACCTAAAGTACAATGGCTTGCCGCTAGCAATCAAAGCAAAGAAAAAGCGCTGCGCATTAACCTGCTATAAACTCACCCCGATAGGTGCTGAATTAGCACAACTGATTGCCGATAAACCCGACAATCAGTTTCTCGAACACCTAAAAGCACAATTGAGTCATCATTATAGTTTTGGCTAGACGTTAGTCGCCCCTACTCATGAGTTGGATAGCCAAATAATGCCGCACGCTTTTGCTGCCAACCTTTGGCCTGTTTTAATTTGCGTAGCATATGTAAGCCTTGGTCAATATTAGCCTTAATCGGATTATTGCCTGGCAGTACACCAACAATGCCAAATTTACATGGCACGTCGTCTTTTTCCTCGATAAAGGTGCCAAACATTTTGTCCCAAATAATTAATATGCCGGCGAAATTCTTATCTATGTATTCGCGGTTCGTTGAATGATGAACCCTGTGGTGCGACGGCGTGTTAAATACTTTTTCTATCCAGCCCAATTTACCCACCGCTTGCGTATGAATAAAAAATTGAAACGCTAAATTAAGGGCGACAATCGCAAATACCATAGTTGGCTCAAAGCCGACTAAAATCATCGGTAACCAAAACAGCCACATACCGGTGATTGGGTACAGCACGCTTTGACGAAATGCCGTCGAAAAATTCAGTTTGGTTGAGCTGTGATGGGCGACATGAGCAACCCAGAACCAATGAATAAAATGTGACGCACGGTGGAACCAGTAATACAGAAAATCTTGAATAATAAAGCCGATCAGTAGTGTCCAGCCGGTAAACGGGATCTCAAACAAACTAAATTGATGCAGCCAAATAAACGCTGGCATCAGTAAGAACAAAATCAGCGTATCACTTACTTGGTAACTAGCGCCCAACGCCATATTAGAAAGGCTATCTTTGACTTCATAGAAATGGCGATATTTAAGATATTCCGCCACCATAAACAGTAAAAATATAGGGCTTAGGGCTATTAAAATTAATTCAACACTCATGATTAACACATTCCAAACTTAGTTATATAAGGCAGCGAGCCTTTGCATTGCCTTAGCAACATCCTTGGTTAATAAATACTGCAATAAAGCCGATGGGATAAACCAAGGCGCCTGGCAGACAATTTGATAGTCCACCACAGTCGTACCATGCTTGGTTTCAGATAAAACAATATCACCGCGATGATTTTTCACAGGCCAGTCACCGACAATCTTGTAGCTCACGCCGTTTTCATCTGCCGCCAATATTTCTTCGACAAAGCGAGTGCCCAGCATTTTTATTTGTCGCTGGCTACCGATGCCGCCTACCACAGCACCATTTTGCTGAGCACGCACTAGGCTAAATTTGGCATCAAAAAAACGAGACAAATTCACATGATCCAACAGCTCAGCCAGCACTTGCTGACGACTTGCCTGAACTTGTTGTTGAACACTCACTTTTACCATATTGCTTTGCACCACACTTCGTTAAGTCGACTTATTCATTAAGTTTACTTTTGCCGAGTAAATTTTTAACGCCTCAACTACGAGACATAAATTATCGGCGCTTAAATTATCAACATGTGTACTAGCATAATAAAGATTTCTATGGGAAACTTGCGCCATCACGCCAACTTTTTGTCCTAAGGCGACATCAAGAAGTCGCAACAAACAACACGCCATTATGGAATTTACCAGCTCAACCCATTACTTTTTAAGCATACTGCACTTTCTTGAGCGGCAAGGAATTCTGTCTAAGCACGCGCTTGAACAAGTAGGTTTGGAAGGTTTTGATCTTAATGATAATGAACAACGCATTGCGCTTAAGCAATACAGTGACTTGCTGGCATTTGCCGAGCAGGAATTAGCGCATCCGTTAATTGGCTTTGAGTTAGGTAAAGATATTAAAAGTGCCGATTTTGGTTTACTTGGCTATCTGATCGAGTCAGCAACCACCCTCGCTGATGCCGTTGATGTGTTATTAAAATATGATCAACTGGTCGCCAATATCGGGCAAGCAAGCTTTAGCCAGCAACACAAGCTAGCACGCATTAGTTGGCAACCGTTTGAGCCTTGCAGTCGGCAAGTAGTTTTGCGAAATTTCACTGCCTGGCTGGCTTCAACAAGGCAGATCCTTGGCCGCGAGCTCAGCCCAACGCGGGTCTGTTTTCAAGACAGCTGGTTAAGTGCGGAGCAGCAAAGCTTAGTGGATTGGTTTGGCTGCCCCGTCTTAGTAAATTGCGATAGCAACTCTGTTGAATTTCCAACGGCATACTTAAAACTTCGGTTTCAAAGTGCTAACCCGTCCTTATTTACCTCGCTTGCAGAGTTGTCGAAACAACAGCTTGCGCAAATCATCGCGCTTAACGATAACCAAGATGGCATTCAAGGTATTAACCAAAAATTTAGCTCTCAAGTAACATCACTACTGGCAGATCACCCAAGTCTAACCGACTGCTCTATCGCACAAGTTGCGCAGCACTTTGCAATGTCGACAAGGCAGCTACAGCGAAAATTGAAAGCAGAAGGGACAAGTTATGCCGAGCTCTTTGATTTAGAACGTAAAGCAAGAGCTGAAGCCTTGCTGAATCAGCTGGTCGGCAAATACTCAAGTGATAACCAAAAAACAAATGCAAGCCCCTCGCCTGCTACAAAGCCCTCTGCTGCACAACACATAGCTAACCAGTCTATTGGTGATATTGCCGCCGCCTGCGGTTTTAATGAACAAAGCTCATTTAATAAAGCCTTTCATCGCTGGTTTAATTGCTCACCATCACAGTATTTGAAATCTAAAGCTCGAAGCTCAGAGAGCAAAATCTAACGCGCACAAAAAAGACTCTTAAAAGAGCCTTAATCAATTCCAACACGCGAGCGTTTCTGTTTACGAACTTAGATACCATCACCATCCGTATGCAAACCACATTCACGTTGCATACCGTTAAAGCGCGTATCACTTTCGTCCATATCAGCCGTTAATGGTCGCGTGCTATGGGTATCGCCAACCGAGACATAGCCTTGATCCCACAGCGGATGGTAGGGTAAACCGTGTTTCGTTAAGTACTGATGGACATCACGGTTTGACCAATCAATAATGGGGTGTACCTTAAAGCGGCCACGTAAAGTGCTAACAACCGATAGACTGGCACGGTGATCCGATTGCTGGCGACGAACACCGGAGAACCAAGCACCTGCACCTAAGTCAGTTAAACCGCGCTCTAGCGGCTCTACCTTGTTCATTTGGTTATAGCGTTTTAACTCATCTGCGCCTTGCGCCCATTGCTCACCATATTTCGCTAACTGCCAAGCCGCGCTTTCTTTGGCGCTGTATACCTGCAAATTCAGGTTGAGCTTAGTGGTTAGCTCATCAATAAAGCGATAGGTTTCTGGGAACAAATGGCCTGTGTCTGTCACCAACACCGGAATGTTCGGATCCACTTGCGTTAGCAAGTGCAACATTACCGCTGATTGAATACCAAAGCTTGATGACAGCACAAAGTTACCCGGCAAGTTTTCCATTGCCCAAGCAACACGCTCTTGTGGTGTTTGCTTTTCTAGCTGCTCGTTCCACTGGCTGAGCCAAGCGGCTGGTACAGTAGCGGGCGATAGCTCGCTACTCGGCGCACCAGCGACGGGCAATTCAGCGACAGAGGCAGCAGCTTCTGACTGAATACTAGGCATGAAAATCCCTTACACTAATGATCACTTCTTCAACAACGCCAGCGCGGATCACAAAGTCACCAAAGCGCTCTACTTGGCCTTGCTCATCTGTTTTACGCTCAGCGACCCAACGGCCAATTAAACCGTCTAGTTCTGCTAATACCGTTTGCTCGTCAATGTTGTCTTTGTAAAGCTTAGGAATACGTGTACCGCCAGTGTTACCACCTAAGTACATTTGGTATTTACCCGGGCCTTTACCCACTAAGCCAACTTCGGCCAACATGGCGCGGCCACAACCGTTCGGACAACCCGTAACACGCAAAATAATGTGCTCGTCAGCGACATCATGCTTAGCAAGTAAGCCTTCAACATCGTCAACTAGGCCCGGTAAGTAGCGCTCTGCTTCAGCCATCGCTAATGGACAAGTAGGGAATGCTACACATGCCATTGAGTTTTGACGTTGCTCTGACGTTGATGCGTCTAATAAACCATGCTCAATCGCTAAGGTTTCGATTTGCGCTTTATCAGCTTCGGCAACACCGGCAATGATGAGGTTTTGGTTAGCCGTCATACGGAAGTCACCTTGGTGAACTTTCGCAATCTCACGTACACCGGTTTTTAGTGGCTTACCTGGGTAATCTAATAAACGACCATTTTCGATAAATAGGGTTAAGTGATGCTTGCCATCGATACCTTCAGCCCAACCGAAACGATCACCACGTTCAGTGAACTCATACGGGCGGCTTGGCGCAAATTCAACACCAGCGCGTTTTTCTACTTCCGCTTTAAAGACATCAACACCGACGCGATCTAGCGTGTATTTCGTTTTTGCATTCTTACGGTTAACACGGTTACCCCAGTCGCGTTGTGTGGTCACCACAGCAGCGGCAACATCTAACGTTTTCGCTAATGGCACAAAACCAAAATCGTCAGCACGGCGCGGGTACGTTGATTTATCACCATGCGTCATTGCAAGGCCACCACCAACTAACACGTTAAAACCAATAAGCTTGCCGTTTTCAGCGATAGCAACAAAGTTTAAGTCGTTCGCGTGCACGTCAACATCGTTTTGCGGCGGAATAACAACCGTTGTTTTGAACTTACGCGGTAAGTAAGTACTTCCTAAAATTGGCTCTTCCGTGGTTTCGACTTTTTCACCGTCTAACCAAATTTCTGCATAAGCTTTGGTTTTTGGTAGTAGGTGTTCACTGATTTTCGTTGCCCACTCGTACGCTTCTTGGTGCAGTTCAGACTCAACTGGGTTTGAGGTACACAGTACGTTACGGTTTACATCACCTGCGGTGGCAATTGAATCAATACCAATGCTGTTCAGCGTTTGGTGCATTAACTTAATGTTCGGCTTTAACACACCGTGGAATTGGAATGTTTGACGCGTGGTTAAACGAATACTGCCATAAGTGCTACTTTCTTCTGCGAACTTATCAATCGCTAACCATTGCTCAGGCTTGATAATACCGCCCGGCATACGCGCACGTAGCATGACATTGTGCATAGGCTCTAGCTTTTGCTTTTGGCGCTCGGCGCGAATATCACGGTCGTCTTGTTGGTACATACCGTGGAAGCGAATTAACTGGAAGTTATCCGCGGTAAAACCACCGGTAATGCGGTCTTGCAAATCTTGAGCAATGGTACCGCGTAAAAAGTTACTTTCGCGCTTTAGACGTTCGTTATCAGCTAAGTTACCTTCTACCTTAATTGGGCCTTCGCCCTTGAGAGGACCTTGCGCAGGTAATGGACCTGTCACTGTATCTAATGGCTCAGTGGTCGCTACTGGCGTTGGTTTTTGTACAGCACTCATTAGTAAACATCCTTCTGATAACGCTTGCCCTTACGCAAGGTGGTTAAATATTCTTCAGCTTGCTCGGCAGTTTTACCTGACTGCTCAGCAACAATTTCAACTAAGGCGTTGTGCACGTCTTTCGCCATGCGGTTTGCATCGCCACACACGTATAAGTGCGCGCCGCGCTCTAACCATGCAAATACCTCAGCGGCATTTTCTTTCAGGCGGTGTTGTACATACACTTTCTCTGCTTGGTCACGTGAGAAAGCGACGTCCATCTTAGTTAACAGGCCAGATTTTAAGTAATTCTGCCATTCCACTTGGTAAAGGAAGTCTTGGGTAAAGGTTTGGTCGCCAAAGAACATCCAGTTATCACCGCTCGCATCGTTTGCTTCACGCTCTTGCATAAAGGCTCTAAACGGCGCAACACCTGTACCTGGGCCAATCATAATTACTGGCGTTTCTGGATTTTCAGGTAAACGGAAGTTGTCGTTGTGCTCGACAAACACACGTACTTGACCGCCCTCTTCTAAACGGCGACCTAAGAAACCAGAAGCACCGCCAACACGCTCATTGTCGTTAAATGAATAATTCACTACACCAATAGTTAAGTGTACTTCTTCATCCACTTCCGCTTGGCTTGACGCGATTGAATATAAGCGCGGCGTAATTTTGCGTAAGTTGTCTGCTAACAATTGCGCTTCAATCGCTGTTGGCGCCGCTTTAATCACATCAACGACTTGGTGATTGGCAGCAAACTCACGCAATGTGTTCTTATCAACAACCTTCTCAGCTAGTTGCTCGTCACCACTGTGCTGTACCCAGAACTCCACAAACGCTAGTGGTGTTTGGGTAATTTCAAGCTGCTCAACTAAGGCTTGCTTGATCGGTAGTGATAAGGTTTCACCTGATTTTTGTAGCTCAACCGTTTCATCACCCGTCAGTGATACCGCCGCTAATAGCTCTTCAACTAAGGCTTGGTCGTTATCAAAATAAACACCCAGTGCATCACCTACACGGTAAGTAACCCCTGACTCACCTAAATCAATTTCGATATGACGAACGTCTTTCGCTGAATCGCGACCCGTAATTCTCTGGCTAACTAACAGCTCTGCGGCATAGGGATTTTGCTTGGTGTAAATCGACGCAGGCGCTTGAGTGCCCGGTAACTGAACGACTGGTGCAAGCCCCGCTGCCGGCGCAGTTAATTCATCTTTTAATGACTCAACAATGGATACGCGCCATGCATCGGCATCAGCATCGTAATCAACATCACAATCAACACGATCAGCAACACGTGTTGCACCTAGCTCAGCTAAGCGTAAGTCAAAGTCTTTACCGGTTTGACAGAAGAACTCGTAGCTAGAATCACCCAGCGCTAGTACGCTGTATTTCAGGTTATCTAACTTAGGCGCTTTCTTGCTGTTTAAGAATTCGTGGAACTCAATAGCATCATCAGGTGGCTCCCCCTCGCCATTGGTACTCGCGACAATTAATAGATGGGTTTCGGTTTTCAAGCCTTTCGCTTTGTAATCCGCAACATTTTTCAAGACAACTTCAATACCTGCGGCTTTTGCAGCATCAGCCACTTGCGTTGCCACGCCTTTCGCGTTGCCCGTTTGCGATGCATAAAGCACAGTTAACGTTTGGCTAACAGCAGTTTGTGTTGCTGCTGCAACCGCAGTTGCCACTGGTGACATTTCGCTTTTCGCGGCTAAGTAGCCGCTTGCCCAAGCCAGTTGCAATGGCGAATAGCCTTGCGTGAGTTGTTGCAGCTGCGCTAGCTGATTAGCATCTAATGCACTAGTACCTGAAGCTGGCGCACCAGAAGTAGGATTCGAGTTTTGCTGATTAGTAAGCATGAAATACTTCGCCCATTTAAAAAGATGGGCAAAGGATAGACAAATGCGGCTTAAAAGAAAAAGAATAGAAAACGCTTTTTTATTCCAAAAGTGAATAGCAGTGATATTAGACTGCAACAAAGCCAGTGACACTGAATCAACTCAGAAATGTGAATGTACTTCGATATTTCGAACTTTCCTCAAAGCTCTCAACTCTAGCAAGCAGTCTGCTTGTTTATGTCGAACATTTACCGCTGCCATTGTTTAGCTTATTGAAACCAAATTTATATCAACGTTCTAAGAATGCAAACTACCACTATGTTTTTCGTTTAAGTAGTCAACATGTTGCTTATCGGTCTTTCGCCCTTGTTTTAGCTTCACAACTCCAACATGCTTTACCACTTTTATTTTCAATTTATAGTTAATGATTTCTTCATTAAAAGCTTTGATATAACTCACCATTTCATCCAAATGACCAACATTTTCAGGAAACTTTGTTTTCAGTTCGGCATTGCGGGTAAACACAACAACCGAATGGAAAAGCTCGTGCGGCAAGTCCAGCAAATCAGAAAGCGTTTTAGTGTGTTTATAATTTTGCCTTAGCGGATTCTGAAACTGATGTTTTGAGCGATGAATCGTTTGCGTCCATTTGGCCTGCTTTTCGTTACCAAAGATCCAGCCGCTCATATTCTTAGTTTCAATGATAAAAATGCCAAATCGAGAAACAACAACATGGTCTACTTGAGTGGTTCCACCATCTTCAAGCGGCAAGGTGACATCATTGATGATGGTATATTCGTCACGATCTAGATGCTTTTCTAAGCCCTTAATTACTAAATTTTCACCGATACGACCTTTAATCTGCGGTAGCTTTTTCTTGAAGTACGCCAGCGCTAGTGAACCTAAAAAGGCCAAAAGTAACATTATTAGCAATGGTTTAAACATTAAAGTAAACGGTGACGGTGGCTCCGTACGCTGCCCAGCTAAATCAGTATCTTTAGTTGGCAGAAAGGCACTAGCTACATGATTTTCTTTAGCAACGAATTCAGCTTTAGCTATTCGGTTGGACGAAGGTTGAGACAAGCGGACAGTCTTTCGAACAGGGTGTTGGCAGTGCTTATCAAAACTTGTTTTTGATTGCAGATATAACCCTGAATTGCTGCCAAGCCTACGCTTATAGTCAGCCACTTGCTGCTTAATAAGAATGCATTCAGCTTCAGTATATTGCTGAATCTGATATTGTTGGATTGAGGCCTGCTGAGTCGCGTATAGCGGTGCCGACATGAGTATCAGCAACCATAAAATCCATTTCACTTACTATTCCTTAGTAACGCCCTATCACTTCCAGCCAGTATAAAGGCGTAAGAGTTTTATCTTCAAAGAAAAATTTAACTTTTCACAACCATCGATATAAGAGTGCCAGCAACAATACCTGCCTTTGTCAGCCAACAAATAAAAACTAATCGTTTCAATATCTTTACTATTCGCTTATGGTAATTATTAAATTTTCTTAGTGCGATTAGTCACCTAATATAGCGCGAGAAATACAGACGGAATTTGAATTTATTAACAAAAAGGATACTCGATGGACATCATCTTAAATTACGTATTTACCGTGCAGTTTGCCCTGCTTGTTTTTGTACTGGTAGTACTAAAAAGTGGGATTAAATTTGTACCGCAAAATCGTGCCTATGTAATTGAGCGCTTTGGTAAATACACCCGCACCTTAGAGTCAGGCCTAAACTTTTTAGTGCCTTTTATCGAACAAATCAGCGCCGATCGCTCGTTGAAAGAGCAAGAGGTCGATGTCCCCAGCCAAAGTGCCATTACTAAAGACAACATCACCCTTACCGTTGACGGCGTTTTGTATTTCCGCGTGCTAGACCCACAAAAAGCGACGTATGGTGTTGATGACTATAATTTTGCCGTGACTCAACTGGCACAAACCACCATGCGTTCTGAAATCGGTAAAATGGAGCTGGATAAAACCTTTGAAGAGCGTGACGCCATAAACGCTGCCATTGTGAATGCCATTAATGAAGCTGCGGGTACTTGGGGCGTACAGGTATTACGTTATGAAATTAAAGATATTATGCCACCGAATTCTGTGATGAATGCGATGGAGCAACAGATGAAAGCGGAGCGAGAAAAGCGTGCTACCGTCCTAGAGTCTGAAGGTTTAAAGCAAGCGGAAATCAATAAAGCAGAAGGTGAGAAACAAGCCAAGATTCTAGCCGCAGAAGCGGATAAACGTGAGCAGGTATTAAAAGCGGAAGGTGAAGCTGAAGCGATTATTAAAGTTGCCAATGCACAAGCGGAAGCGATTGAGAAAATTGGTGAGAAAGCGGCAACCCAAGAAGGTCAAAAAGCGGTTGAACTAGAGCTAGCGACAAAAGCCATTGGCGCTAAAGAAGCCATCGCCAAAGACTCAACTGTTGTGCTGCTACCTGATGGTTCAACTGAAGCAGGCTCACTCGTTGCTCAAGCAACCAGTATTCTTAATGTGATGAAGCAGAAACCTTAATCAAAGGTAAGGAAATCAAATGGAACTTATTGCCAATAGTGCCGGTGAGTCATTAGTGACGCTCGGCCTTTTGCTGCTTATTATTGAAGTAGCCGTACTGGGTTTTTCCACCTTTATTCTGACCTTTGTCGGCCTTGCTTTGGTGGTTGCCGGTAGCTTAGTGTTGACTAGCCTTGTCCCTGTGCAATTGATGCCGATAGTGTTGACCATCGCGATCTTTACTACGATTTTCGCGGCGATATTGTGGAAACCATTAAAGCGTTTCCAAAACCGCCAAGATACACACAAGGTAAAAAACGACTTTATCGGTATGGAATTTGTGCTTGATAAAGAAATTGATGCAACATCTTCTGCGACCCACAAATTGTCAGGTATCGACTGGCAAGTGAAAGCTAAACAAGCGATTCCTGCCGGCACTAAAGTGGTGGTTACTGACACTGAAGTCGGCGAACTCTGGGTAGAGCCAGCTTAGTTTCAATTTTTATAGCTGTGACGATTAAAAATATCAGTCTTCACGTTCAGCAAATAATGCACTAGCCAAGCCAAACACTTGGCTTTTTATTGTCAGTTTATAGCGAGCAACCTGACAAAAAACAGCAAAGTTACAAAAAGCCTCAATGACACCTATTTTAACATTCACCTAACTCGCTAGCTTTTCCCAACACTAACCGAGATAATTGCGCCATTATTCTTCTGTCACTAATCCAATACCATGCTGTTTTTGCTCACCGTTTTTCTAAGCGCTTTTTTACTATTTCAAGTGCAACCTTTTATTGCCAAGGTAATTTTACCCGCCTACGGTGGCAGCGCGACAGTATGGACAACGTGTATGCTGTTTTTCCAGCTGTTGCTGCTGGCTGGCTATAGCTATGCGCATGTCTTGCAGCGACTATCGTTTGCGCGGCAGTGGCAAACCCATGGCGCAGTATTGATTTTAGCGGCATTAAGTCTGCCTTTTACAACACCAGCCGCTAGTCTTGAGTTTGGCATAAATGAGCCAATCACTAATATTTTACTCACCTTAGCCGTTGCCATTGGCCTCCCCTATTTTGCCTTGTCGGTCACAGGCCCGTTAGTGCAGCGTTGGTTAACTTTTAGCGATGAAACTAAGGTGCCGTATCGCCTGTATTCTTTGTCAAATGTAGGTTCATTGTTGGCGCTCATTAGCTACCCATTTGTCTTCGAACCCGTATTCGATTTACCACAACAAACCCTTGTTTGGTCGAGCGGCTTTATTGCATTTGCTGTTGCTATAATGGTACTGGCACTTAAGCTTGAAAAATCAGGGGTTAGTAACGCTAACCAAGCTCAATTGGATAATCATAAGGACACTAGCGATCAGCTAGAAAATACCGGCCGTGCCGTAACTAAAGGCACACTTGCATTGTGGTTAGGGCTTTCTGCACTCGGGGTGATGTTGCTCGTTTCTACCACCAACGCGATGACGCAAAACGTTGCGCCTATGCCATTTCTGTGGGTATTGCCGCTCGCACTTTACTTGCTAACCTTTATTGTCGCTTTTCACAGCCCACGCCTATATGTGCGCTGGTACTGGCTAGCTTTCTATTTAATTTGTGCATTAATGGCCATCATGCTGCCAGTGGTTGGTTCACAATTTGATTTTATCTCGCAAGTGCTGATGTTCAGTTTCATTTTGTTTGCCGGCTGTATGATTTGTCATGGTGAGCTGATCAAACAAGCACCAAATGCTGAGCACCTGACACTCTTTTATTTAATTATCGCGCTAGGAGGAGTGTTGGGCAGTGCCTTGGTCTCTTTAGCGGCACCACAAGCTTTTGATCAATTCTACGAATACCCAATTACGGTTATTGCTATTGTGTTCGCACATATGGTGAGCTTAGCCAAGGCAACACAAGGAATAGCTGGCATTAGCACGGCATTTGGCACTATACCTCGTACTTGGGTGTTGAGCTTTTTAGGGCTTACTGTAGTCGCTTTATCCGGTGTTCAACTGTCATTAGACAAACAGTTAACACAACATCAAATTGCCAGTGAACGTAACTTCTATGGGTTGTTATCAGTGGTTGAAACTTCGGTGAATGGTCAAGCAGAGCGCCGCTTAATTGATGGTACAACTTCACACGGTACCCAAGCCATTGAATCGGCATTGGCACAACAACCAAAAAGCTATTATCGCGAGAATACCGGAGTCGCATTAGCACTTGAAAACTATATGCCTCTTAAGCGTGCAATAACGCCCATTAAAGTTGGCTTAGTAGGGCTAGGCGCAGGCACACTTGCAGCCTATGGCAAACGTGGTGAACAATACCATTTTTACGAGTTAAACCCAGCGGTTATCAATTACGCTCAGCAGTATTTTAGTTATTTAGCCAATAGCCAAGCTGACATTAGTTTGCACCAAGGTGATGGTCGCCTATTGCTGCAAAACGCACTGCAAACAAACGGTAGCGAAAACTTTGATGTGCTAGTGCTCGATGCCTTTTCAGGTGACGCCATTCCTGCACACTTACTGACGATTGAGGCGATGCAGTTATACCAAGCGCACCTAAAGAAAAATGGCGTACTCGCAGTTCACATCTCCAATAGTCATTTAGATTTAACTTCGCTAACCCGAAACTTAGCAGACTTCATTGGCATGCAAGCGCATTATTTTTATACCGCCCCTACCGCCAGCGAACCTAATGCCGCGCAATGGGTATTAATCTCCAACAACACTGAGTTGATGAAGCGCTACCAAGTTAAAAAGCACATTTCCCAATGGCCAAGTGAGCATCAAGCGGATGTGCTTTGGCGCGACGATTACAGCAATCTATTGTCGGTATTGAAATAGTCTTTGTGATTGCGTTATGCGGGTAAAATTCTGGGAAGCAGAAAGAAGAAAGCCAGGTAATGAAACACCTTATCAAATCCCGTTAGCCCCCTAATGGGTTTGATAAAATATTCAGCACTAGGCTTAATATCGCCTGGCTGTATTTATCTTAACAGTGTCCAGTCGCGCTTGACAATTACAAATATATGAAAGAGTTAGAGGCGAATTTTCACTTGAGTTGACTGGGCAATTGCTTGGCAACTAAGAATACTACCCTGTGCTTGTTCTTCGTCGGTTAAGAACAAGTTTTCAACCATTGCGACTTCACCGCTGATGAGCTGGCATTGGCAACTTCCACAGACCCCCTCTTCGCAGCTAAACGGCGCATCGATATTCGCTCGCAACATTGCATCAAGCAGCGATTCATTCGCCTCAACATTGACGGTTTGTTGCTGGCCACTGAGTTCAACGCTGAGCTCAGCAGCTTGACTAGCAGACGCTTTAGCCGTGTTGTTTTTGCCGCCAGCACCAAAGCTTTCCTGCAAAATAAACTGTTTATCGATATCTGCTTGTTGCAATGCCTGATGAACTGTTTCCATAAAACCATTGGGGCCACATAAGTAGTAAACCGCTTGCTTGGCTTGCGTAAGCTCGCCCAACACCGACTGCACTACCGTGTTAGTTACTCGACCCTTGTGCCATAGATGCTTACGCCCAAACCAACTAGGCTTTGAGTGACAGAGCATTAAGGTGAAGCGATCAGGAAATCGTTCAACTAACACCTGTAACTTATCAGCAAAAATCGTATTTCGCTGATTACGGTTACTGTAAATCAAATACACTTTACTACGCGGTGTTTGCTTTGCCATTAATAGCGCCGTGATCATGCTAAAAATTGGTGTAATTCCGCTTCCTGCGGCAAAGAAAATATGGTGTAGTGGCGCGTTTAAATCTTGCTGGGTCGTAGCGTGATTGATGAACGATTTTGGCAGATTGAATAAACCACCAGGCTTACTAACCTCCAAATATTGGCCAGCTTTAACGTTCTTCAAGAGAAAATTTGAAACCGCGCCCAGTTCTACTGATTTTATCGTTAGCCGTAAACCAAGGGTCTGCGGGCAGTTCGACAACGAATAACTACGGATATAGCTTTTATCGCCAAGCTTGACTCTGATATTAACGTGTTGGCCTGGTTGCCAGCTAAAACTGCCTGCTAGGTTGGTGGGTACATCAAGCAAAAACGATTTAGCGTGTTTGGTTTCCTTAATGACTTCTCTGATTTTTAGGTTAAAAAAATCCATGGCAACTTACTGATTATTAGCGCATCCTGATATTACTTAATAAACCATGCCAGTGTTTTTTGCCACCAGCTCGGCTCACCAAGAGGATAAATAATGACTTTATCCAATACTTTACGTTCTGCAACATCACCTAGATTAATCAATTCACGATTAAGCTCATTAAGTAAGCTTGGCGCAAGCGGCAGTGGCAATTCATTTGGCTGATAGGTGCTGCCCATTGGGAAGTCTTTGCCCTTGGTAGTCGACATTTCAATATGGGTGCCCATCAGTGCCGAAATCGGTTGTGATTGCGTAAATAAGTACAACAAACGAATACTGGTTTTAAAGGCTGGCCAATCGCGAATGTATAAACGACCTGGGTAAATCGTATCGCCAGTTAACAGCCAACCGGTTTGCGGATCATAAACAGCAACACTCTCAGCTTGATGCCCGGGGATCGGCATCACAATTAAGCGACGATTACCTAACTGCAAGTAGCTTTGTTGAATGGCACTTTGTTCAACATAGTTAGGGTTGTTATCCGCTTTATTAACCAGTGAAGTGTCGGGCTGAGTAAATTTAAAAAACGCCCTGACGGCTTCAACCTTAGGCGCGATAAAAACTACCTCTGGTTTATTGATAAATTGGCTATCACCAGCGCGATGATCGCTATGAGAATGCGAGTGGCTGACAATCAGCGGATAGCTATCTAACTGGTTCGCTTGTTTAAAATCATTCAAGATACCCTTAACGGTTTGATAAAGCGGGAAGTCTTTGGCACTTTCTGTCGCGCCTGTATCTTGCAACAAAGCTTTGTTATCGCCGAGCAGTAAATAGATAAATGGCGCTTCAAAATGCTGGCATTTGTTCTGCCTGAAAATATAGGTGCGCTCGTTAACTTTAAGGGTTTCAATCGCTGGTTGAGTGTCGTTAGTACAGTCTTCGCTACCTGCATACCAAGGATGCTGATTGACCTTGTCTAGCCAAGCTTGTTGTTCAGCAGTAATTGAGTTTGCGGACGCCACGCCAGACGCCATTAGCATCAAAAATGCGGCTAACATGCTGGGCAAATTTATATTTATCAAGAATTTCATTGGCAGCCATAACCCTTTGCATCAACAAGTCGATTTTTACTGCGGACAAACAGGCCATTGCCACGCCCAACTTCCCTATCTTGATCATCGTAAACTACAGCTTCAACAATAAACTGTGACTTGTTAGCGTTCACCACTTTGCCAACCGCCCGCATCTTACCTTGCGAGATTGGCCTTGTGATATACGTGGTAAACGATGTAGTAACGACAAACACTTCAGTTTCCAGCGAATTAGCAGCAAAGAAAGCGGCATCATCAAGCAGCTTAAAATACACTGAGCCATGGGCACTACCTGCAGAATGTAAATGCTGAGGCTGCAGCTCGATAACCACTTCGCTCACCCCTTCATCGATAGTCAGGGTTGGATGATAAAATTCATTGATTGGCGCTGCGGCATACATGCTGATCAATTGTTGGTAATGCTTCATTGGTTTATTCTTTTTCTTATTAACTTTTAATTGTTAAGTGTTATGAGTGTTGTTTCATTCGTTGCTTGAGCGAGCTGGCGACTTGAAACTAACCTGCTGACCACCTTCAATCAATAAACTTGTGGTAACTTCACTGGCATCGGCATTGAGTTCAAGCAAGCCAATGCCGCAGCCGTTATACAAGGTTTTATCAACCGCAACGTTCGGCCTTCTAACCCGAATACGCATTCGGCGACGCTTGGTAAACCAATTTAGTGGTGAATACCTGCCGTACAAGTAGTAATTTAACCGCTCAAGAGTGTGCAGTAACTTCGGTGGAAACGCATTTTTAATACCGCTACAGGTAATTTGCACAATCGATGAGCTAGAGCGAATAAAGCGATGGCTAACATCGTAAACAAACGAGTAATGAACATCACCTGACAGAATAATAAATTGTGGCGGTGTTTTGCGATTACGGAAGATATTCAGCATTACATTCGCGGTGCCGCGATGTGCCATCCAGTTCTCAGCATCTACCGCCAGCGGATTGCCAAAGAAAGTAAATACCCGCTGCACGGTTTCAATAAGCTTCACACCATAAATAGGCGCTGCTGACACTAAAATCACACTCGGCTCGTGAATGAGTTGTTGCTGTAACTCCGTTAGCGATTCCCAATCCATTAATCCTGAAGGTTTACCGGCATTGCTCTCGCTGCGCCAGCGTTGAGTACGAGTATCGAGTACCAGCATTTTTGGGCTGGTCGGCAAGTGATAATGCCATTGATTAAACGCCAGCATAGTGTCGACCAGCTGATCATACTGCTTTACCCCTTGCTCAGTAAACCAAGCATTATGCTGAGCAATTAATTCGCTATGACGATGGGTTTGATTACCTAGCCCTTGGCATAAGTAATACGCCACTAAGGCATTACCTATAATACGTTTGGAAAACGGATTACCATAGGCGGCTTCTTCCCAGCCACGGGTGAGGTTCCAATCATCAGTAATATCGTGATCATCGAAGATCATATACACAGGCACATGTGCCATCGCTCGCCTAACTTGGCCTAAGCCGGCGATAAAATCTTCAATCGCCTGTAATTCATCAAGGTAAAGTTGATGGCTTTCAGGGGGAATATTAGTCGGCGGCTGCTTAGGAATATCCACTAATGCCCATAGCGTTGGCGACCACGTAAGTAAATACATGGCGAGCATTTCACTTAACGTGACTAAGTGGTTTTTGGCATTAACTGAACTAAAAATCGGTAAACGCCGCGCACCAAATAAACGTCGTTTCCACCCTGTACTGGCTTTGCTATGTGGCAGTAATTGTTCACGTTGATAATAGCCAAGCGGATGATGAAAAAGCTGCTCGCTGTTATGAATACTATGTTCTTCTTTATCGCTACTCTTAACTCTATCGTTATTCTTAACTCTGCTAAAACGACTAGCTTGGCAATGGTCACTCGCAAGCTGCCATGATTCATCAAATAAACCCAGTTTTTCGATCAACTGATGAATGGCGATTAACATGGGGCCTGCAACATCATCGATATACACTTGGTCGCCACTGAGCATTAGTAGAGACGGTCGCTGCTCGGCAGAAAATTCGCTATTTGCGAGTTGGTTATCCAGCTCGACTAAGCTGTCTTTGCCAGCAAAATGCGGCTTGCGACATGAGCCATGATATAAACGGCGAATATCCGGTTTAATGGCAAAACTTGGCCTATGCTGATTGGCACTTCCCTGATCGGTATAGCTCTGGTCTGGCTCTTTTTGTACTTTATAGCAAAGCTCTGGCAGATCTTTGCCTAATGAGAAAACAACCTCGCAGTCATCAGATACCAGCTTTAAGTCATAATGAATAAGCGCATTGGTAGGCAGTGGCTGCGCCAGCTTAATATCAATCACATTGATAAAACATTGCTGGCCCACAGGTATCTGGTGATATTGCTCTACTGTTAACTGCTGTGAGAATAGCACTTGTGTATCCTCACCTTGATCATAAGTTAATTCGAGATGAAATCGATAAGCAGCCTTAGTGGCCAACCACAAGGTAAATTGATGCTGGTGACAATCACGTAATATCGGCCCTGCTAATAGTGCAGGTAAAGAATGCGGCAAGTTAATAAGTGACCTCTTTTTATCGCAACTCAAATCAACAGAGTGTAGTTTTTCTTAGTGAATAATTTACTTTTAAAAACAATAGACTGTCTAGAAGATAAGCCAATGATTACCAGACTATTGTGTTAACAAGTATTTATTTAGTCTAGATAAGGATTGGCTTCAGCACGTAACAATCAGATAAAAAGTACGTAAAAAACCCGAGACAAGCTCGGGTTTTTATAGATTGCCTTATTTTAAGTTAAGGCTAGCGGGTAAAGGTTTACTTTGGTTGCACTTTACTGCTCAAAGTAGAACTTCTCCCGTTTATTGTCGTAGTTACCAATTTCATTCATGGTTTCCGCATCGTACAAACGACCATTAATCATGGTATGAGTAACGCGATCACTAATGCGAATGTCTTGGGTAATATCGCCATCAACAATCATCAAGTCAGCCAGTTTTCCCGCTTTTATCGAGCCTAGCTGCTTATCTAAGCCTAAGGTAATCGCTGGCGACATAGTAGCGGTGCGCAGCGCTTGCAGCGGCGACATACCACCTTGCGCCATCATCCACATTTCCCAGTGCATGGCTAAACCTTCACGTTGACCATGACCGCCTGAGTTAACCTCGACGCCAAGATCTTGCATTTCTTTGGCAACGCGCGCGACATTCATGTGATTATAGTGATGATGCGGCGCAGTTGGACGACGCATTGAACGAGGATCTAAAAACTCAGACGGCACATATTGGCTTAAGCGCGGATGCTTCCACACCTCAGTTTTATCGTACCAGAAGTTTTCGCCCCAAATACCGCCATACGCGACGCCCATAGTCGGTGTGTACGCCATGCCTGAAGCCGACCACAACTGTTTAATATCGTCGTAAACATGTTCAGTTGGGATCGAGTGCTCTAGCGTCGTATGACCATCAACCAACATGGTTAAGTTATGCTGTAATAGCGAGCCGCCTTCTGGCATTACCATCACCTCTAACTCACGCGCTGCTTGAATAAACTGCTGACGTTGGTTACGACGTGGTTGGTTGTAACTTTTCACGCTAAAGGCACCGGCTTTTTTCAAGCGTTCAACGTGGAATTTGGCATCGTCTAAGCTATCAACATGCGAGGTGTAACCCGCAACGGTTGCACCGTATAAAATCGTACCTGTTGAATATAAACGTGCCGCAACAATATCGCCCGCTTTTTGCATTTCACTCGCTGCAAAGAACTCAGTGGTATCGTTCGACGGGTCATGGATTGTTGTCACACCCAAGGCAAGGCCCGCGTAGTTCTTCCAGTTTTGCTGTGGAATGATTTCTTCCAGACCTTGTGGGCCATGAGCATGAGCATCAATTAAGCCCGGCATAATTGACTTGCCTGTGATATCAACTACTTTCGCGCCACTTGGAATCGCAACGTCCGCTTGAGCGCCAACCGCTTTGATGGTGTTGCCTTCAACGATAACCACACCATTGTCGATCACTTGATCACCTTCCATGGTCACCACTTTGCCGCCTACAAAAGCAACCGTACCGGATGGCTTATCGACTTTGTGCTTAAAGCCTAAATAAGTTTGCTTCGGTTCTAATTTGTTATCTGCATCTGACTTATCAGCAATATCAAATAAACCCGTCACCTTGGTTTGATATAAATCAGCACCTAAGCTCCAATACAGCTCGTTTGATTTTGCACCCCAGCTAATACCTTCACCAGCGCGCATGGATAGCTTTTTCACTGGTAAATTACTAGCTTTCGGCCCAGTATCAATAACATCGCCACGCTCGATGTAAGGCGTGACAAACACTTTAAAGCGCTCCGCAAACGCCACGTGCTCGCCATCAGGTGATACCTTGTATTCTGTGGCAAACTTGCCTTGGTATAGCGTGGTGTCGTGCTGACCGTCCAAGTCGATGCGCGCCAGCTGGGTTTTCTCGCCGTTACGTACCACGTAAACGCGATCATTGCGCTTACCAAAGTGCGGTTGTAAACCGTTTTCAGTCACTAACTTAGGCTCACCACCTTTACTAGATACAGCGTAAATGCCAGGATTTAAGCCCCAAACAGGGTTTGTAATAAAACCACCCGAAACTTTGCGATAAACCACAGTTTTACCGTCAGGTGAGAAGCTAGGCTCAACGTATTTACCCGGCGCTTTGGTGATCACTTTACCTTTGCCGCCACGGCTTGACGCGACACGAATTTGACCTAGGTCGTTATCATCCCAAGTCACGTAAACAATTTTCTTACCATCGCGTGAGAAGCTTGGGTTGTATTCGAAATGCTCGCTTTGCTTGGTTAAACGCTTCGGCTTACCGTTTGGCAGGCTGCGCGTATAAATATGTCCCATGGCTTCAAAGACAGCGCGGCGGCCGTCTGGTGAAATTTCCACATCGCGCAACATTTTTACGTCGAATTCATCTTGCTCAATGGTTTGTTCAAAGCGTACAGCGGTTTGTAGTTTTTTCTCAGTTTCCACGTTAAATGGAATAACGCTGGCAGATTTTTTCGCAATATCTAGCTTGTTAATTTTACCGTTTGCCCAGAATACTATGTGCTTGTTATCTGGCGTCCACGCCATGGTTGGGTAAACACCGTGGATCGCCCACGTTTCCTGCATATCACGCTCTAAGTCGTCATAAACCAGCGTTTGTTCACCACTTTGTAGATCGTACAAGTACAGCTTAGATTGGAAATCATCTCGGCTGACAAACGCTAAATAGCGACCATCAGGTGACGGTGTTGGGCGAATCGCGCCGCCGCGACCAGAAAGAATGACTTCAATCTCACCAGTTTCCAGTTCAAGGCGCTTAATTTTATAAATGCCTTTTTCTGAATCTTTCGAGTAATGGAAAGTTTTGCCCGGTGTTTCATCTTGTGAGAAGTAAACGTATTTGCCATCAGGTGAAAATGCTGGCTCGCCTAAATCTTTTTGCTGATTTGGGCGCTTGGTTAGCATCACCCCTTGGCCGCCAGTTTTGTGGTAAAGCCATACTTCACCTGCACCCAGTGAACGTGCGCCAGTGTAGTGCTTACGGCCGACTAAATAGTTACCATCTGGCGACCATGCTGGGCTGTTTAATAAACGGAAAGTCTCTGTGGTGATTGCTTTACCGCTAGAGCCATCGGCATTCATGATCCATAAATTATCGCCACCGTCTTCATCTGAGGTGTAAGCAATATGCTTGCCGTCCGGGCTAAAACGCGGCTGCATTTGCCACGCAATATCTGTCATCAATGGCGTCGCTTTACCGCCAGAAATTGGCATGGTGTAGATATCACCCAATAAATCGAAGGCAAGGGTTTTGCCATCAGGGCTGATATCAATGTTCATCCAAGTACCTTGGTCAACACTGATTTTGGTGGAAGTAAACTGGCCTTGTGGATCGTTAACTGACCACTTGCTCTCGTCTGCTTTTGTGTCAGTAGCAAAGGCGGTTGACGAGAACGCCATACCGACGGCCAAGGCAATCGCCGAAAGTTTGTTTGCGCTATACGCACTTGATTGACCCATCAAGCGGCTAGAAAATCGTTTAGACATGTTGGAGTAACCTGTTTTTATAAACGTTATTAGTTTGAAATTGCAGTGCAGCCACTAACTTAAGCACAGCGGCTGCAAAAAGATAAGGTTTTTGCGATAAATAGGAATATTTTTGCGGTTGTATTCTTTAACTAAGAGTAAAGTAAATTTTACTACCCAATTTTAGGGGCAGCATTAAACCTAATACAAATGCCCTTGCCAAAGGCTAGCTTGCTTAAGGTTGCTTTACTCAAGGTTGATAACCCCAGCGTGGCATAATTTTTTGGTCAATACCTAAGTGATCCAATATTCTACCGACCATAAAATCCACCAAATCACTAATGGACTCGGGTTGATGATAAAAACCCGGTGCGGCGGGCATTACAGTCGCCCCCAATTCAGATAAGCTCAGCATATTGCGCAAATGTATGGTTGAAAATGGCGTTTCGCGTGGCACTAAAATTAGCTGACCGCGCTCTTTAATCACCACATCCGCTGCGCGCTCAATTAAGTTATCGCTCATGCCTTGGCTAATTGCCGATAGCGTACCAGTAGAACACGGGCATACCACCATTTGTTTGGGCGCGGCAGAGCCAGAGGCGACTGGCGAAAACCACTGCTCTTTACCAAAGGCGATTACTTGCTCCGGCTGAGCATTAAAATGCTGGCACCAAAACGCACTTTGCGCTTCTGGTGAGCCCGGCAGTTTTAGGCCAACTTCCGTATCAAACACGACACGCGCCGCGCTCGACATCAAGACATACACTTGCTTATTAGCAGCTACTAAACATTCAATTAATCGTAATGCATAGCAAGCACCGGATGCACCAGTAATGGCGACAGTAACGGCGCTATCAAAGCCCTTATGTTGAGCCTTCGCGATTGTATTAAATTGTTCTGTCATTAAACCTGTTTCAACCTTTCATTCGTTTTCTTTGCTGCAAGCTCTACGTTGTGCTCGTGCTTTTGGCTTAATGCTGCAAGGAGTTTGTTATGAAAACCGCCAAAGCCACCATTGCTCATCACGACAATATGATCTGCTGGCTGTGCCGCTGCTGTAACTTTTGCTACCAGCACATCAATATCAGCCTCGGCAATACAAGTTTGCTGGCATTGCTCAGCGATATCTGCCACTGACCATTGCACCTTTTCCCCTTGGAAAATGTAGACTTCATCTGCTTGAGCAAGAGATTTACCCAAAGTGTCTTTATGTACACCACTTTTCATGGTGTTAGATCTCGGCTCCAGCACCGCTAGCACTCGACCCTTATTGTCATGGCTGGCAACGTGGGCGCGCATGGCACTCAGGGTTTTGGCAATTGCCGTCGGATGGTGAGCAAAATCGTCATAGACTTTGATGTTATTGATAGTACCGCGCAGCTCTAAACGGCGCTTAGTATTGATATATTCTGCCAGTGCTTCAATTGCGATATGACTTGGCACACCTGCATGGCGCGCCGCACCAATCGCCATCAGCGCATTGTCGATATTAAAGTCGCCAATCAGTGACCAGCGCACAGTGCCTTGCAGCTCGCCATTAAAGTAGACTTCAAATTCACTGCCATCTTCCGCTAATTTTATTGCTTGCCAGCCAGCACTTTTCTCTTCTGATTGTGCACAACCGTGGGCTTGTTCGGTTGGCGTCCAGCAGCCTTGTTCTAGGGTTTCGTTAATGTAAGTTTCATTGGCTGGCGATAATACCAAGCCATTACTTGGCACCATACGAATTAAATGATGGAATTGACGCTGAATATCACTGATATCATTAAAAATATCCGCATGATCAAATTCCATATTGTTGATCACCAGCGTTCTTGGGCGATAGTGAACAAACTTAGAGCGCTTGTCGAAAAAGGCTGTGTCGTATTCGTCAGCTTCAATCACGAAAAATGGCGCATCACCTAAGCGTGCTGACACCTCAAAATTTTGCGGCACACCGCCAATTAAATAGCCCGGTTTCATATGGGCATATTCTAAAATCCAAGTCAGCATACTGCTGGTTGTGGTTTTACCGTGCGTACCTGATACCGCTAGCACCCAACGATCTTTTAACACATTCTCTAACAGCCATTGTGGGCCAGAGGTATAGGGTATATTGCGATCGAGTACATATTCCACCATAGGGTTGCCGCGCGCCATGGCGTTACCAACAATCACCATATCTGGCTCATCACTCAAGTGAGCAATGTCATACCCTTGCATCAATTCAATACCTAAGGCTTCCAATTGAGTACTCATTGGAGGGTAAACGTTGGCGTCACAACCTGAGACGCGAAAGCCCAGTTGCTTTGCAATGGCGGCGATACCGCCCATAAAAGTGCCGCAAATGCCAAGAATATGTACGTGCTTCATTTGTTTGTTGATAATTTTCATCTAACTGCAATTAGCCGACAATATACCTGACTGGCAAGCAATTGAATACTTCACCCTATTATCCGCTAATCCACTTAGTTGTGTTCAATCTAGTATTCACAAAGAATTTCATAGATTTGTCATTGCTTTATTGTGGCTAATTGACCAAGATTTATGGAAATAATAGCGCGTAGGCTTTCGGGTTCATTCTTTAGGGTTTCATTTGTTAGGTTTCGAATTAGCAAGACTAAAGCAAACGCGAGCAACAAATAGGAGTAGACAAGCGCAATGGCACACTTGCAACAAATCAGCGTGTATCCGATAAAATCAACGGCAGGTATTCAGTTATCATCCAGTTGGGTTGACCCAATTGGTTTACCTTACGACCGTCGCTTTGTAATTTGCGATCAAAATGGCCAATTTATTACCGCCCGCACCCAGCCAAAATTATGTTTAGTGCAAGCTAACTTAACGCCAGATGGCCTGATGCTAACCGCGCCAGACATGCCCTTGTTAGCAGTGCGATATAGCCAGTGTCTTGACGAATACCAACATGTTACTGTGTGGGGCGATACGACTTTAGGCCAGCGCAGTCATGAAAGTGTTGACCATTGGTTTAGTCAGTTTTTAGGGCAACCTTGTCACTTATTGTTCTTCGGTGAGCAATCTAATCGTCAGGTAAAAAACACCACCAATCCGGTCGCCTTTGCCGACGGTTACCCTTTGCTATTAATCTCGCAAGCCTCGCTTGATGACTTAAATAGTCGCTTAAAGCAGCCAATTTCGATGCGCCAATTCCGCCCCAATATTGTTGTGCAAGACTGTGAGCCATTTGCAGAAGATACTTGGCGTCATATCCGCATTGGTGAAGTAGAATTTGAGCTAACCAAACCCTGCACCCGTTGTGTGTTTACTACGGTCGATCCAGATACAGGTGAAAAACACAGTCAGTTAGAGCCATTAGCGACATTAAAAAGCTATCGCCAAATAGCCAAAGGCGATGTGTTATTTGGTCAAAACTTAATTCCGCTTAATCAAGGGCAAATTCGTTTTGGTGATCAAGTCACTGTTTTAGATCGCCAATCAGCCCCTGATTTCGTCAACGTGAAACCTGTCAGCCGCACCAGCTCAAAAAAACAAACCAGTGATAACAATCAAGTAGCGCAGTCAGCAACTATGGCAGAACAAGCTACGAATCCAGAACAAGCAAGCTTGGTTTGTCAGCATATTTACGAAGAAACCCATGATGTTAAAACCTTTGTTTTTGCTATTGCAAATAATGGCCAACTGCCGGATAACTTTGCCCACTACCAAGCGGGTCAACATTTGCCATTTAAACTAACCATTGAAGGGAAACAAGTTAATGCCATTTACACGCTAAGCTCGTCGCCAACGCGCAACCAGAGCTTAACCATCACCGTTAAACGTGTACCTAATGGCAAAGTCTCCAACTTTTTGCACGATCACTTTAATGTTGGCGATGAAATTCAGGCCAAAGCACCGAATGGCAAGTTTCACTTAGGCAACATCAGCCAGCAACGGATTTTATTACTGAGTGCAGGCTCTGGTATTACCCCTATGTTGTCGATGCTAAAAACGCTAACCGACCAATGCGATAACCGTGAAGTGATATTTTTCCATAGCGCCCGCAGTGAAAAAGACTTAATTGCCATGGATGAAGTCACGGCGTTAGCCAAGCAACACGGTAACTGCAAATTACACTGTACCTTGACGCAATCGGCCCAGCCCCAATGGCAAGACTTTCAAGGACACCTAAGCGCTGACATGCTGGCAGTGATCCCAGACATTGCGAACCTTGATGCTATGATCTGTGGCCCGCAAGGGTTTAGAGACAGTGCCAAAGCATTGCTAATGGCCGCCGGTTTGCCAGAGTCACAATTTCATTTTGAAAGTTTTGGCAAACGTCCGACCGATAAAAAACCTGCAACGGAGTCATTGGCTGAAGCAGCGGCTGCACAAGTCAATATTCGCTTCGAGTCATGGGATAAAGCTGTCGTAGGTAACACCAAGGAATCCGTATTAGATCAGGGTGAAGCGGCTGGGCTAATTATGTCTTACTCTTGTCGCGGCGGTATGTGTGGTAGCTGCAAAGTAAAACTGGACAGCGGAGAAGTGCGCCAGCTCGCCACCGATGGTTTAATGCCGGGCGAGCAAGAGCAAGGCTATATTCTTGCCTGTAGCTGCGTGCCAAAAACCGATATTGTCATCAGTAAAGCGCCAAGAAAGTAGTTAGCGACCCATTTATAGCGTTAAAAGTATAGTAACCAACATATGACCCCAGCAGTTACCTTTGCCAAACGCCAAAAACTGGCGTTTGAGCTTTTAGAATATCAACATGATGCCAATGCCAGCTCGTACGGGATGGAAGCGGTTGAAAAACTACAACTTCCCGCCGAAAGCGTATTTAAAACCTTAGTGGTGGAAACCGACCAAGGGCAACTGGTCGTCGCCATTATCCCAGTGAGTGAAAAACTTAGCCTAAAACTCATCGCCAAAGCAGCAAAAGCAAAAAAAGCCGTGATGGCAGATCCTGAGAAAGTGCAGCGCACCACAGGTTATGTACTTGGCGGTGTTAGCCCACTTGGACAGAAAAAGCGCCTACCAACCTTTATTGATAGCAGCGCTGAACAGCAAGCGAAAGTTTATGTCAGTGCCGGTCGTCGCGGCTTAGAAATTGGCATAGCGCCACAAGATTTAAAGAAATCGTTAAATGCGGGGTTTAGTGCGTTAATCGCATAGAAATCTATCAACTATTTACCGGCTTTTTGACCAGCTTACGCTGCAAGGTTCGACGATGCATATTCAATTGGCGCGCAGTTGCCGAGACATTACCTTGGTTTTCTTGTAGCACACGTTGAATATACTCCCACTCAATGCGCTCAGGTGAGGTTAAGGTTTGCGCTGGATTAGGCAGATTATCCAAACAAAGCTGGTCATTCATCAAACCTAACACCGCCAAAAGCGAGCTAAGCTCAATTGGTTTGGGCAGGTAATCATCTGCGCCTGATTTTATCGCGGTTACTGTTGTAGCAATACTGGCATAGCCTGTTACCAAAATGATTTTACTATTCGGTAAAGCAGCGCGTACTTGGGTGATCATTGGCAGTGATGACTCACTGCCTAAGTTCATATCCAAAACCACCGCATCTGGCTGCCAACGCTGGCAGGTAGGTAGTAAGGCATCAAGCTGGTCGATATGCTCGACCTCAAACCCTTTGCGCGTTAGCTGGCGTGCTAATACTCCCGCAAAGGCAACATCATCTTCTAATAGTAATAATTTCAAACACTTGCCTTTTTCGTTACCCTGCGGAGTTTATGATTGAAAAAATAGAACCTCATCAGTGACCAATGCTCAATGGCCAAGGGCCAACGCCTGACAAGGTAAAGTCACTTGGCTACGTGAGCCGCTGGGTAAATTAAATAACTGTAATTGTCCAGCAAATCGTTCAATGGTGGCATTGGCTAACGCCAGCCCCATGCCCATACCTTGTGATTTACTGGCAACCTTCACTTGCCCTAATTGTGACAAGAGTTTGGGATCTATGCCTTGTCCTTGATCATCAATATTTATCACCACTTGCTGAGCGCTGACACTCACATCAATGGTGATTTCATCCTGCTGATTAGCAAGGCTAGCATAGGCGGCATTTTCCAATAAATTGGTCAGTGACATTTGCAGATTAAAGTCGGTGGATAACACATAGTTCACGCACTCAGGTGCAACATTGAGTTGATAGCGAATATCGTTGCGGCTAATCCACCAATATTGCAAAGTCTGCTCAATAAAGTCATCAATTGCGACCAGTTTCATATTGGCTGATTGATGGCTACGTACTTGCTGGGCAATGGTATGTACAGTTTGGTGACAAACATGAATTTGAGCACTGAGCTCGTCCACTAATCCCTGCTCATACGCTTGATTTTCCTTGAGTTCATCAACTAGCAAGCGTGCCGTCGATAACGGCGTTGCCAAACGATGCGTGGTATTCGCCCCCATGGTTGCCACTGACAATATTTGCTCATCTCTTAACTGCCGCTCACGCAGTTTTAGAATTTGTTTTTGCTGGCTAATAATCGCTTGCCGTTGCTGGGTAACAAACCAAGTCATCAATAAGGTGGAGATAACAAAAGTCAGCCACATACCAGACAAATGATTGGTAAAACTTTCCGATAAGTGTTCAAAATGAGCAGCATGCCCTTGCAGCATTAAGCCGGTATATATGGCAATTGCCAAGACAGCGACCAGCCAAGCAATGCGCCGCTTCATCTCCATGGCAGCAACAATTACTGGCAAATAAAGTACAAAAACGCCTGCATTACTTGCACCGCCATGCATTTGCAGCAACACACCGTAAAAACATAAATCGAGCACAAAAGGGAACAACGACCATAGGTGATTAATAAGATCAGATTGGCTTTGCGCCGCTAGCTCGCGAACATCTAAGTATCGAGTCATTAACGCCAATAACAATGCATAGCCAGCGCAGATTCCCCAAACCATAGGATTGGTCGCATCTCCAAAGAAAAAAATGGCTACTAGGCAGGTCAACCAAAGTAGCCAAGGTAGAAAAAACCATGAGGTTTTTTGCGGAACTTTGTTTGGAACATAGTTCGGAACATGGTGCGGAGTGTTCCATGAAAAAAGAGCAGAAATCACTTGTGCCTTCAATTAGGTAATCTATCAACTAAAGCCAGAGGCTAATCAAGCCACCGGCGTATTGCAAGTTTGCATAACATCACTAGCTAGCTGCTAGCTAAGTGTTAGCTATGCCCAAAATAACACTGGCTAGTCGATCGCTTTATTGGCCTTATTTTAATGTCCGTAGGCTGATATGAGAATGTGACAAATTGTCGCACCAAATGATGAATTGCGGTATAACCAAGAAACCAATGATAGCGATGCAAACTCAGCGTGAAAAAAATTAAGCTTAACTGTGATTTAGGGGAAAGTTTCGGCCAGTGGACGATGGGCCGAGATGAGGCAGTTATGCCATTAATTGACGAGGCAAATATTGCTTGTGGTTTTCACGCTGGTGATCCTTTGGTTATGCAACAAACGGTCGCTTTGGCAGTGAAGCATCAAGTCAGTATTGGTGCGCATCCGAGTTACCCAGATTTACAAGGCTTTGGTCGTCGCTCAATGGCGATGACGTCAGCAGAGCTTATCGCCCACTTGCACTATCAACTAGGGGCGTTGCAAGGCATCTGTCAGGTCAATAATACAAGCTTGGCATTTATTAAACCACACGGCGCACTCTACAACGATATGATGCGCGATATCGCCCTATTTACAGCTATCTGCCGAGCTATCAGCCAGTTCGACCAAAACTTAGTGTTGGTGATACAAGCCTTACCTGATACATCAAAATGGCAAACAATTGCTGAGCAATTCCAGCTAACATTGCGTTTTGAAGCGTTTGCCGACCGCCATTATCAAGACAATGGCTTGTTGGTGCCACGTAGTGAAGCCAATGCGGTCATTACAGATGCTGAGCAAGCTCACAAAAGAATTAAGCAGCTAGCGGCAACAGGTCAACTACTCAGTATTAATGGCAAACCGTTAACACTGCAAGTTGACACCATTTGTGTGCATTCTGATACAGACAACGCATTAGAAATTGCCAGCAAGTTAGCGAGCATTAACTAGCCTCACAACCCTTTTACTACAAGCTTTATTAGGCTTTTGTTAGCCAAGTATAAAATCACTTTATAGGATTGAATTAATGAATATCAGCGCAATCGAATTCGATTTTATCAGTGAAGACACTTTGCTATTGCGTTGGCCGGAAAAAGTGTGTCGTCAGCAACACAGACAAATTATCAAAGCTCAGCAACATTTAACCATTGAACTAAGTCAGTTTATTTCCGACACGTTAGTAAGCTTTAACTCACTACTGATTTACTACCGCTACCCTCTGCTCTCTGCTAATCAACTTCAAACACTGTTCGAACAAGCATTGGCTAACCATGCAGAAGGCTGCGCCACTGCACCGGAGCATGCAAATCCAGCAAGTGCCGATGATAAACCACTAGCGGGTAAGCAAATTAGTATTCCCACATACTATGACGAGCAAGCCGGTTGGGACTTAACCGAGGTGATGCAAACCACGGGACTAAGCCAACAGGCGATAATCGCCAAACACAGTGAACCTGACTATTATGCCTATGCCCTAGGGTTTACGCCGGGCTTTGCCTATCTCGCCAGCCTAGACTCGCAACTGCAACTGCCCAGAAAAGCGATCCCTCGCAAACAAATGCCAGCAGGTGCAGTTGCCATTGCAGGTGAACAAACTGCGGTATACCCAGATACAACTCCAGGAGGCTGGCATATTATCGGGCAATGTCCCGTGCCGCTTTATCAAGTGACGGATACCGGCATCGAAAGTGTTATCAAAGTGGGAGATAGTGTTCGCTTCACGCCAATTGACCGCGCTGAATTTATTGCACTTGGCGGTACGCTAGCAAAAGCACAAGAGTCAATAGCTAGTCCATTAAGCGAGGATCTCACCAACTCAACATTAAATACTTCACCGCCAGAAAAGAGCCTTAGCGCGAATAGCAGTCAACAGCACACGCCACTACTGCACTCGCAACTACTAGACAAGCCATTACTGACAATCAACAAAGGCGCAGCTCGCGTTAGTTTGCAAGACTTAGGGCGCAAACATTGCAGCCAGTATGGCGTAAGCCCATCTGGTGCTGCTGATGAATATGCGTTGATGACAGCCAACCAATTACTAGGTAATGCCTGCTTTGAAGCGGCACTGGAAATACTACTCGGTGATGTTGAAATCGTATTCCATCAAACATGCGAGCTCGTGGTCGCAGCTGTTGGTGATGAACAGCCACTCACGTTAAATAATGAAGCCAAGCCAGTGTGGCAAAGGCTCGGCATTCAAGCAGGAGATACCCTGACTATTGCGCCACTTAAGCAAGGTAATTACGCCTACCTGAGTATCAAAGGCGGTTTTGCTATTAGCCCATGGTTTGAAAGTGCGGTACCTAAACTTAATGCACCAATAGTGAGTGAGTATTTTGCCGCTCAGCCATCTGCTAAAGCCGAACCTGACCTTGCTCAACAAGTTGATTCTCAAGTTACTGCTAAGATAGCGGCTCAACCTGTCAAAAATCAGCGCAGCTATTCAACCTTTTATCCGCATCAAGGGCTGATGAGTGAGCAAGAGCAACCTTTTATCGCCAGATTTATACCAAACCAAACATGGCAACACTTAATGGATGAACAGCAAGACGAATTGCTTAACCAAGTATTCACGATTGATATCAGCTCAAACAAAATGGGTTATCGCCTTAATGGCCAAGGATTTGTGAACACATCAACTAACAGCCAATCTGCATACCAAGCTTTGGGTGACAGCGCAGGCACAATTTCCAAACCAGTCACTTATGGTCAAATTCAGCTACCAAGCGCAGAACAATGGATTGTGTTAATGAAAGATAGGCAGACCATCGGCGGCTACCCAAGTATCGGCAACGTGATGAAAACCGATCTGTTTCGTCTCGCCCAATTAAAGCCGAATCACCCTGTGCGTTTTCAGCCAATTTCGCTGGCGCAAGCGCAAGTGCAACTCGCCGCTTTTTATCAGCGTTTTGGTAACTTGTCAGAAAACTAATTGCTTAAACTTAGTTAACCGCCTGCTTTAAAAGTCTCTGTAATCTTCCGTTAACGAGCGTCTTACGCCGACAATACCTAACCTCAAGATTCACTTGGTATCAAGGGTATTAACCAACGCTTAGACCTCAAGAACCACAAACTACTCATTAACATCATATTTACACTTATTTACATTAATTTAGGTGGAATCGAGTAACATTATTCGCGAATGATACTAATTATCATTTAACAACAAGTACGTGACGGATTACTGCACCAGTTAGTGAACTGAATTAATCCTCGCTTTCCCCTCGGATAATAAGCATTAAAAGGAATATTGTGAAAACACTTAATCTCAATACTATTTCACTAGCAATGATCTCTCTTTTTTCAGCAACCAGCATAGCGGCAACTCAGCCTTCAGACATCGAAGTGATAGAAATTACCGCTAAACCTTTTGAAGTACCCGTTTCATCTTTACCAGGTACCGTGCAATTAATCAGCCAAGCAGAAATTCAGATACAAGCAGCGGTTAGTGCCGATGTTTCGTCACTACTTGCTAACTTAGTGCCCAGCTACAGCCCCGAAACACAAATGCTGTCGAGTACTTATCAAGGGTTTCGTGGTCGCAAATCAATCGTGATGATCGATGGCATTGTCGTGTCTAATTCTTTGCGTGAAACCAGCCGCGTACTAGCCTCGATATCAGTTGAAAACATTACTCGCATTGAAGTGATTCATGGTGCCAGCGCAGTTTATGGCAATGGTGAATCGGCAGGTATTATTAATCTAGTCACTCACCAAGCCAGTGATCAAAACGTTGAATTTTGGAGCCAAGTTAAGTTTGACGGTTCAATTCATAATTCAGATTCACATGGTTATCAATTTAACCAGCGTATCTCTGGCACTGTCGATCAGTTCTCATATCTTGGCCAGTTGAATTGGCGTGACAGTGGTGAAATTTTTGATGGCAATGGTAACCAAATCCCTTCCGATCCCGCGGGTAGAGGAGGTTTAGGCGAACTAAAAGATATTGATGGTCTATTGAAATTCACTTACCAATTTAACCAAGACGCCGATTTAGCCCTCAATACTCATTACCGCAAACTGGAAAATGAATTGAGCTTTGGCCGCAAAACTATCTTTGACGATGTTGTCGTAGTAGATCCAACCAAGCCATTTACTGGAGATGCACCTTATAGCGAAAACCAGTATCTGCAACTTGAGTTTAATCATCAAAGATTATCCAACCACAAAGTCAATATTGAGCTTAGTGTCGCCAACAGTGAGAATACACAGGCGAACACAGTCAAAGTTGAGTCTGATAAATTCGCCTTGCGCTTCGCTGCACAACCTTTATCACTGCCACGTGCGCAAGATGTGTTTACTTACGGTATCGATTATCAAATTGATGAAACAACTCAGCACAGTAGTCGTGGGGTTTGTGAAATTTGCGATGTTGAACAAACCAACTTAGCACCCTTTGCAGAGTACCAGTTCAATTTTGACAACTTTATGGTGCAAGTCGGTGCACGTTATGAAAATTTTGACTTGGATGTGCCAAGCTATGTGGCGACAGGTCGCTACGGTGACGCCCCTTTCTTTGGCCAGCAAATTGATGGCGGCGAATTAAGCTATAACAAAACTGTGTTTAATGTCGGTGCTGTTTACCGCTTCACAGATACCGAAGTTTATGGCTCATTTTCACAAGGATACGGCCTAGGAGACCTACGCCGATTAAGGTCAATTAACGTTAACGATGTTGATAACTACCGCCAAGCACTTCAGCCCGTAGAAGCCGACAACTATGAATTTGGTTTACGTGGGCAAATTAACGCTTTTAGCTTTGATTTAAGCCTTTACTACACCGAAGCTGAGCATGCGCAAAGCTATGTTGATATTACCGACCAAGTGATTTACGCATCGCTTCAGCAAGTCGACCCAAGACTCACTTATGATTTAAGCCAAACGTTTAATCCTGATGCTATTGATGCCTTAGTGACCCGCGATGAGCGCACATACGGTGCAGAGTTTAGCTACGCCTACAGTTTCACCGACTCCTTAGATATCGGCGGCACCTTGAGTCACAGCGAAGGAGAGTATCGCCATCCAACAAGCGGCTGGATTGATCTCAACCACTCGCGTTTAAGCCCGTTTAAAGCGACCCTTTACGCTAACTTAGAGCTAACCGACAAGCTAGGCGCTAATATTCAAATTAATCACATTGGTTCACGCGGTGCTGGCGAGCGAATTAATTTAGCCATCCCACAAAATGGTGCTTTTGGCACGTTTGAAGGCTACCAATACTATGGTGCAGGAGTCGAGGGCTATACAACGGTTGATCTGTCGATGTATTACAACACCGATATGGGTGATTTTAAGTTAGGCATTAAAAACCTATTTGATCGCGTTTACTTGCCAACTTATGCCCAGCAAGGAAGTGGTAGTGTTTACGGGCAAATTGATCTGCCACCAAACCCAGCACTTGATCAGATCGAAAGCTTAGTACGTGATTTTGCTTTTAGAGACAGTTACAACGCCCAAGGAACAACGTTTACCCTAAGTTACAGCGTGGCTTACTAACGCTATTTTCTTCCCTAAAAGCATTATTCGCTTTGTGAGATAAGATCCCAATGATTGGTGCGCTGCTTTAGCGTACTAATCATTCATGTCGATAAGGTTCTCTTTAGGTTGCCCCACTACTTTTTTGCCAAACAGCAATGTAGCAACGAATCGACAGCAGACTGACTACTACCAATCCAGCACAAAATAAGGCGCTGAATAGCGCATTACAGCAAAGCCATTTATCACAAACTGAGCATTCCAATATTTATGCGAAGTATCATAGGCACTCGCATCAAACGCTGAATTACGTTTAAAATAGCGCAGCTTTTACCATTGAGCGTTATAACGAGGTTTTTCTGTGCTGTTAATGATCGACAATTATGATTCTTTTACCTTTAACCTCGTACATTATTTTCAATCGCTCGGGCAAGAGGTAAAAGTGGTTCGTAATGATGAAGTTACTATTGCCGACATCGAAGCATTAGCCCCTCAATATTTAGTGGTTTCCCCTGGCCCTTGCGATCCCGACAAAGCGGGGATTTCACTGGCGGCTATCGCACATTTTGCCGGAATTATCCCCATTCTAGGCGTATGTTTAGGGCATCAATGTATTGCACAACACTTTGGCGCTAAAGTGGAACGTGCACGACAAGTTATGCACGGTAAAACGAGTCATATTAGCCATTTGGGTTCGGGTTTATTTCAAGATCTCAATCAGCCACTGGAAGTCACCCGCTACCATTCTCTGATTGTTAATCGCCAATCACTGCCTAGTGAACTGCAAGTCACAGCATGGACAACATACCCTACCGGCGAGTTTGAGGAAATCATGGCGTTAGAGCATCAAACCTTACCAATTGCTAGCGTGCAATTTCATCCCGAGTCAATATTAACCGAGCAAGGCCATATACTCCTGAATAATTTCTTGGCAAAATACCGTAGAGAATGACGCGTCTAACATAAATTCCTCATGAATTTATTGCCTTAGTCGATATAAAAAACAACTATAATCGCCAGTAAGCCAAAATAATAATTACTCTTCATGCAGCTTTTTGAACAACACGACACCACTTGGGTACTTTATCAGCGCTATATTAGCCTGTGTATCAAGAAAGAATTTGCCCAGCAGCAAACTGGTACCCTAGTGACTTTTAGTCACCAAGACAGTGAACAAGCACATCGTCGTCGTGAATTACTCGAAGTTGAAGAACAAGCAAAACAAGAAAAGGCAATAAAAGAGCACGGTGAGCAACATTTTCGCAATCAAGTAATGAATAAGTTCTTTACCAAAGTTGCTGGCGAGATTAACACTGAGTTCGAACAAAAAGAAAATTTTTACCAGAGCTTTCTGGCCATTGAAGATGCCGCGCCAGCCATTCTGGAAATTCTCTCATTGCGCGCAGCCTCACTTAATCGCGTTACCCCGCTGGTTAGCAGCTTGCATTGGTTGGCTGAAGAAGCAATTAACCTAGTCAATAAACCACAGTATCGCAAAAATGCAGACGTAAAAGTTACACAAGCCAATTTGGCCGTTAGCTATATTGGTTTAGAAAACTTAAAGTTGGTGATGCCAACCTTTATTTTAAAGCACTGGTTACCGCTTAGCACAGCGCCTTACCCGCTGATGAAACGCAAATTGTGGAACGATAGTTTATCAGTTGCCTTAGCGACTAGAGCATTAGGCGAAGCGCAAGGGGTAGACTGGTATCGCGCCTTTACCGCGGGCATGTTATCCAATGTTGGCACACTCGCTGTCACCCGCTGTTTTCTTGAAAAATTTAGTGACTCGTATAACCGAGAAATTAAAGATGCTTACGATAATCGCGATAAGCGATTGCATGACGCGCTGGTCAGTCTAGAGCAATCACCTGAGCTATTGCTAGAGCAGCTGTGCACGCGCAGTTATATGGTAGGTGCAGATCTAATTGAACAAATGAAGTTTGACCGCCTGCCGATTACCGAACCATTATTCGACCTAGCTTTCGCTCGTACCACCTCGGCAATGAGTGAACTGGCACAGTTGGTAACGAAAGCAAAGGCTTACGTAATGTTTCGCACCTTAGCGAAAGATGAACTGATCAATAATGACGAAGCAAAACAATTATTGTCTGTTGCGAAAATAACGCCGGCAGATATTGCGTTGCTTAAGAAAACCGATATCAATCATCTTAAACTGAACTTCAGTTAAGCTAACGCCTAACGGCCTTAATCACCTTTTCCGATTACACTTGTGGGTAAATGCTTCTCCCCTAACGTTTGCTTACTACTTCCTTTTAAAGTGAAAAGTGCTAAGTGATAATCATTCCACCCTTTATTGGTGAATTTACCATCAAGGTTTCACTCGTTTTGACGATAATTGCACAGATTTTTTTTTGATTAGTTATGAACTCAGCTCATAAGGCAATTCTAGCCAACAGCGTTTTGCCTCCCTTGAACGCCTAGGAATCACCGCATTTGGGCGACTAAAATAGTTATGCACTCTTGATGCATAAATCCCTACAAGCCTTGAATTTACTGGCCTTGCAACCTTCTCAAACAAGACATTGATGAATTTTTCTGCCATACTGTCGGTCTTAATTTTGCCCTTTCAGCGTAAAAAGCTGAGCAAAAACTAATTAGACAAGCCCACAAGTAGAGGAGATTAAAATGTCGAACCATTTTCCTGTCGACCGCGCGTTATTTGACGATGTTATGGTGCCAAACTACTCACCATCAGCAGTAATTCCAGTACGCGGTGAAGGCTCTCGAGTTTGGGATCAAGAAGGTAAAGAATTTATCGATTTCGCTGGCGGTATCGCGGTGAACTGTTTAGGCCATTGCCACCCTGCACTAGTTGGTGCATTAAAAGAGCAAGGCGAGAAAATCTGGCACTTATCAAACGTAATGACCAACGAGCCAGCACTGCGTTTAGCGAAAAAAATGGTAGACAGCACGTTCGCTGAAAAAATCTACTTCGCAAACTCAGGTGCTGAATCTAACGAAGCGGCATTAAAACTTGCACGTCGTTGGGCACTAGATAACTTTGGCGCAGAAAAGTCACAAATTATCTCATTCAAACAAGGTTTCCACGGCCGTACTTTCTTCACGGTAACCGTTGGTGGTCAAGCAGCATACTCTGACGGCTTTGGTCCTAAGCCAGGTGATGTCGTACACGCTGAGTACAACAACCTAGAGTCATTCAAAGAGCTAATCTCTGACAAAACTTGTGCAGTAATGATGGAACCACTGCAAGGTGAAGGCGGTATTGTTTCACCAACACAAGAATTTGTTGAAGGTGTACGTGAGCTTTGTAACCAGCACAATGCACTATTAATTTTCGATGAAGTGCAAACAGGTGTTGGCCGTACTGGTGAACTATATGCATACATGGGCTTAGGTGTAACACCTGACATTTTAACGTCAGCCAAAGCACTAGGTGGCGGTTTCCCAATCGGCGCTATGCTAACGACAACTGAGATTGCTAAGCACCTTAAAATCGGTACCCACGGCAGCACATACGGCGGTAACCCATTAGCATGTGCAGTTGGTGAAGCAGCATTCGATACCGTTAACGACCAAGCGGTTTTAGACGGCGTAAAAGCAAAAGAAAAACTTTACTTTGATGGTTTAAAGGCAATCAACGAAAAGTACAATGTTTTCCAAGAAATCCGTGGTAAAGGTTTATTAGTTGGTGCCGTGCTAACTGAAGCATACCAAGGCCGTGCAAAAGACTTCTTAGTTGCTGCGATGGAAGAAGGTGTAATGACCTTAGTAGCTGGCGCTAGCATTGTTCGTTTTGCACCGTCGCTAATTATTCCTGATGCCGATATTGCTGAAGGTTTAGCACGTTTTGAAAAAGCAGTAGCAAAATTAGCTCAGTAATCAACCGAGCTGAACTAAGCTATTAAGCTAAGCGCCTTAGCCAAGCACATAAACCAAGTACATAAGCTTAGGCGCTAAATCAAACAGTTAAACTTAACCAGTAAAATAAGCCAACTAAATAACGCTTGCCGAAGCTTAATTTTAATAAAGCAGCAAGCGTTATTTCTCTACAGAGACAGATTTATGATTATTATACGCCCTATTCAAACTAGCGATTATGATGCTTTGCATCGCATCGCCGTCGAATCAGGACACGGTTTTACATCACTCCCTGTTAACGAAGAACTGCTCACCAATCGTATTAATCATTCGGTAAGTTCATTTGATAGTCAGGTTACTCAGCCGGGTAATGAAGGCTATTTGTTCGTCATGGAAGATACCGAAACAGGTCAAGTTGTCGGTACTAGCGGCATCGAAGCGGCAGTCGGCTTAGAAGATGCATTTTATCACTACCATTTAGGCAAAGTGGTTCACAACTCACGTGAGCTCGGCATTTACAATACCGTCGAAACCTTGTCATTGTGTAACGACTACACTGGTGCTTCTGAAATTTGTACCTTGTTTTTAAGTGAGTCGCACCGCAAGAACAATAACGGCCGTTTCCTATCACGCTTCCGCTTCTTGTTTATGGCAGAGCACAGCGAACGCTTCTCTGACACGGTAATTGCCGAAATGCGCGGCGTGTCTGACGATGATGGCCGCTCACCATTTTGGGCATGGTTAGAAGAACACTTCTTCTCGATGGATTTTCCAACCGCAGATTATCTAACGGGTATTGGCAAGAAAGTTTTTATTGCTGAGTTAATGCCGAAGTACCCAATTTACGTCAACCTACTGAGCAAAGACGCTCAGCAAGTGATCAATAAGGTACATGACAAAACTGTTCCAGCGTTACGCTTACTGGAAGCTGAAGGTTTTGCTCGTCGTGGCTACGTTGACATCTTTGATGCCGGCCCAACGGTTGAAGCGACCAAAGGTAGCATTCGAACCGTTAACGAAAGCCGAAAGTATCAAGTGATCTTTGGCGATGTTGATGAAACCACGAACTACATTATCTGTAATACCAAGGTGAAAGATTTTCGTGCCACACAAGCGCATGCTTCGGTTAGAGAAACGGCTAATCAAGTGGTGATAAACCACGCGGTTGCTGATGCCTTAAATATCGGTGAAGGCGACTGGGTACGTATCGTCGCTAACTAAGCTTATTGCTTTATGGTCGCTCTGCTTACGACATTGCAGAGTGATACCGACAGCAAGAACATAGAGAAATACATATGACGCAAGCAATTCAATTTATCAATGGTCAATGGCAAGCTGGCCAAGGCCATGAAGTTACCTCGCTTAACCCTGCAAAAAATGAAGTCATTTGGCAAGGTAACACAGCTACTGCAACGCAAGTAGATGAAGCGATTAAAACCGCTCGCACAGCATTTACTAGCTGGTCAATGCGAAGCTTAGAAGACCGTATCGCGGTAATTGAAGCGTACGGCAAGCAGTTAGAAGAAAACAAAGAAGCAATGGCGCGTACTATTGCTGAAGAAACTGGTAAGCCATTGTGGGAAACTCGCACAGAAGCGGCGGCAATGATGGGTAAAATTGGCCTATCATTAAAATCTTACCACGAGCGCACGGGTACCGTTGAAAACCCAATGCCAGGCGCAAAAGCATTTATTCGCCATAAGCCACACGGCGTTGTTGCGGTATTTGGCCCATACAACTTCCCAGGTCACTTACCAAATGGCCACATTGTGCCAGCGCTAATCGCAGGTAACACTGTGGTATTTAAGCCAAGTGAATTAACCCCGAAAGTAGCTGAGTTCACGTTAAAACTTTGGGAAAAAGCAGGCTTACCAGCGGGTGTGATTAACCTAGTACAAGGTGAATTAGAGACCGGTAAAGCGCTAGCAAGTCACCCACAAATTGACGGCCTATTCTTCACTGGCTCGTCAACCACAGGTAAATTGCTACACGAACAATTTGGTGGCCAGCCAGGTAAAATCTTAGCGTTAGAGATGGGTGGTAATAACCCGCTTATAGTTAAAGACGTTGCTGATGTTGATGGTGCAGTGCACGAGATTATTCAGTCAGCCTTTATCACCACAGGTCAACGCTGTACTTGTGCCCGTCGTTTATTCATTAAAAACGATGCTCAAGGCGATGCTATTATTGCCAAATTAGTTGAAGTGACAAAGAATATCAAAATTGGTCATTTCGATGCCGAAGAACAACCATTTATTGGTTCAATGATTTCAGCCAAAGCGGCACAAGGTTTAGTGGCAGCGCAAGCACAATTAGTTGAATTGGGCGGTAACAGCCTAGTTGAATTGAAGCACTTAGAAGCTGACACAGGTTTTGTTTCACCGGGTATTATTGACGTTACTGCGATTGATGCATTACCAGATGAAGAGCACTTTGGCCCACTATTGAAAGTGTTCCGCTACACAGATTTTGATGCAGCGATTGTAGAAGCTAACAACACGAGCTTTGGTTTGTCAGCGGGTCTACTTGCCGACAGCAAAGACGACTACGATTACTTCTTCGCTCGCATTCGTGCCGGTATTGTGAACTGGAATAAGCAAATCACCGGCGCCAGCGGCGCGGCACCTTTCGGTGGTATTGGTGATAGCGGTAACCACCGTGCATCGGCATACTACGCAGCAGACTACTGTGCGTACCCTGTTGCTTCTGTTGAAGCTGACAAGGTGGTGATGCCTGCAACATTAAGCCCAGGATTAAGCATTTAATTGATCTTGATTAATCTTTCGTATGCCCGCTTTCTTTATCATGCCTTCTTTTAGCATGGCAATGGTATAGTAAACAGGCATACGATTGATTAAAATATCGACCATGAAGCTGACGTATCAACTACAAACTGCAGGCTTTCGCCCAGCATTTTTCAAAAGTATTGATCAAATCTAAATCACTGACGACAAGTTAGCGTTTGCTTTCGTCATGCTCAACTTTTACACCTAAGCGCTCGCTGACCTGACGCCCTCTTATTCACGTTATTTGAATTCTTTTTATCAACGAATTTAATAACGGGATCTTAACCCTAACTAATGATTTATTAGCGTTTAATTCGCCTCTTATTAGGAACTGTTATGACTGCGCAAGTTACACAATTATTTAACAACATTTGGCAACACTACTTAACCGTGACTCCGTCTGCGGAAAAAATTCACCAGTTATTAGGCTCGGGCAACGATGTGATTAACGATCACGTTGCTTACCGCACTTTTAACATTGAAAAGGTTGGCTTAGACAAGCTAGCAGCTCACTTATTAGCGCTTGGTTACAAAGAGTGTGGTGAGTACAACTTTGAAGCGAAAAAGCTTTACGCTAAGCATTTTGAGCACGCTGACAGCACGCAGCCAAAAGTATTTATCAGCGAATTATTAGTTGAAGAATTCTCACCCGAAGCACAAGCGATTATCCACAAGTTAGTTGAGCAATTGCCAGAAGAAGCTGTTACTGCAGAAAACTTCTTATACTCAGGTCGTCAGTGGCAAGTAAGCCATGAAGACTACCAAACACTATTAGCAGAAAGTGAGTACGCAGCTTGGGTTGCGGCATGGGGGTACCGTGCAAACCACTTTACGGTAAGCATTAACCACCTAGAAAACCATGAAACTATCGTTTCAGTAAATGATTCACTAAAAGACGCTGGTTTTACGCTAAACAGTGTTGGTGGCGAAATTAAAGGTGACGAAACGGTGAAGCTAGAGCAGTCTTCAACCATGGCAGATCACGCTGAAGTAGCGTTCACTGATAAAACCGTTAGCATTCCTAGCTGTTTTTACGAATTTGCTAAACGCTACCCACTAGAAAATGGTGAGTTATACACAGGCTTTGTTGCGGCATCTGCGGACAAGATTTTCGCCAGCACTAACGTTGCAGCCTAGTTGCTCAACTCTCCTGTCGCTTAGCCTAAAAGCTAACCATTAGCTCAGCAAAAGCGAACGATACGCGCTGTTACTGTATTACTTTATGCAGTAGTGGCGCTACCTTTACTAATTAACTGTTACCTTACTCGATCAAATTCTCCGCTTGTCATTTGATGCGTTTTAAATCAATTAGTATAACTACCAAACCACACAAATCCTTCGATTACCTTCACTAAACGCGTTATTTACACCGTGCTAACCAAGCGATATTTTCTTTCGACAAATATCCCATACCAATTGAATTAAATAGTTGATCAATTATAGCGTAGGAAAAAGGTTCATAAACAAGGCGTTATTTTTTAGTAACTAGTTGTTCTAATTCCAAAAATAACAACGAAGTTTATGAGTGTTTTAGCCAGCCAGAATGATCAAGTATATATTGAAATTGGTATCACTAAGCTACTCGCAAACTTGCGTCAGACAAGCGATTAAGAGTAAAGTATCTGCCAATTTAACATTAGTTTTGATGAATTATGGTTACCGATACTGAAGGTTATGTTCATATCATTGAATACCTCACTGAACACTTAAGCCTGTTTGAGAACGCCAATAACAGCAATAGCGGTGAAACCGTAATGGAAGTGATTGAGCAGGAGCTCAGCGAGCAGATCATTTTGGTGTGTAGCCAGAACGAAGATTTAACCTTTAACCAACGCAATATGATTATTCGCGAGGTTGATTCTATTGTTTATGATTTAGAAGAGATTTTATCGGCCGTTGTTAACAATGCAGTCTCTGATAAACAGCGCGTATTTCTTAAAGAATTTGCCACCTTGATCAAAAACCTATTTGATACCGAAATTCACCACCTTCCTCACTAAACTCGTTAGAGGGTCAAACAGCAAAGCGCTTATTTCGCCGCAAACAGTCTCCTAACTACGAATTTACATCTTATATAACAACGACAGAGGCAATTATGAAAGCAACCGTTACTTGGGCTGGTGAAGAACTGTTTTTAGCACAGTCTGAAAGTGGCCATTCATTGGTACTTGATGCAAATGGCGGTAAAACCGCACCAAGCCCACTTGAAAATGTTCTCCTCTCGCTTGGCAGCTGCTCATCAGTTGATGTAGTCAGTATTCTGCAAAAAGCACGTCAAAAGATCACCGACTGTCGTGTCGAAATTGACGCTACACGTGTTGATTCTGTGCCACGTTTATTCTCTGATATTCATCTACACTTTGTGATCACTGGAACAGACATTGCCGCCAAGCATGTTGAGCGCGCTGTCAGCTTATCAGCAGACAAATACTGCTCAGTTGCACTAATGCTGAATAAAACCGTCAAGATTACTCACGACTTTGAAATTGTAGAAGCGTAGTTTTACGAGACTAATCCAAACCAAACTGGGCTAAGCAGAGCCGAACTAGGCAGAGCTTAGCTAAACTACCAGCCAAATGTATCTAGCACTTGCTGGTAATCATCATCAGACAGGAAAAGATTGGCAACCGCTAATGCCGTTGCCTTGTTCACTTGAGCACCTGCTTGTGCTTTAAAGCCCAGCCCCAACCAATAGTCGTAACTGATTTTATCTGGCGCGCCGCTATATTGTGCTAACAATTGATAAAAGTAAGCGCCACACTGATAGAGTGCTTGATAGGCTTGCTGCTCAGCAAATTCATCCACCGGAATTTCGGCTAACTTTACTTCACAGCTAAGCTTCGCCTGTTGACGCTTGTGTTCAACAAAAGCTTTCGCCTCTGGGTAGAAGGTCATGAGTAACTCGCCCGCCACAAACTCAGCGTGACCTTCATGCATCCATGCGTCTTGAGCGCTGATGTGCTGTACATAGCTACCTTGATAAAGGTGCACCACTTCATGGGCGTAAAACCAAATTAAATCATAAGGATTGGTTTGCTTTAGCTGACCGTACCAGTGCATAAAGATCTGATCGGGTAATACCCCACCTTGGCGGCCATAGCGCTCACCATTGGTTTGTTCAAACGAAGCAAAAAGCATAGGTTTACGCGGTAATTTAGGAAAGCGCTCTGTCATTGCGGTGATTGCTTTCGGCAAGAATTGATGAAGTGCAGAAGTAACCTCTTCAGGTAGGGCTTTGTCTATCACCGAGATGTAATAGCGAGTATCGTTGACTTCTGTATTGCCAACAAATACTTTTCGTCCGTCATTATCATCATACCAACTAACTTTGCCATAGGCTGATTGCCCATTGAGGATAATGCGCTCGCTAGGCGGCGCAGACAGCGTTAAATACCAAGTATGCTCATTACCCCTGCACAAAACCGCGCACGCAAAAAAACGCCCGCTATGCAGCAATATGGAGCCATCTGAAAATACCGCAAATGGCGCATAGGACTTAGGCAGATGTGTGTAGCTTGGCGTTAATGCGAATGAAACCGAAGTAAAGCGAGTATTATCTTTTCGAAAAACAGTATCCTTACCGTTGACCTTACGTAAGACGTAGCCTTTATCTAATAATTGCCAACGGTCAAAGCGCGAGTTATCCGGTGAATGATGGAACTGGATGCTTTGGATTGGCGTTTTACTGCGATAGGTGACCGACCACTGATTATCTTCCGATTTCTGTAAGTCAGTAATTAGGATGTTATTGGCACTCAGCGTAAAGCTAGAGGAAAGCAGTGCTATCCAAAGAACAACACGAACTGCTAACGCCAACATTTATAGATCTGACATCCAATCAAGCTGTTTGTTCGCTTCCGCTTTTTTGTCCATCAACTCTTTGATCAGCGGGGTTAGAATTAACTCCATGGCAAAGCCCATTTTACCACCCGGCACCACCAAGGTATTAACACGTGACATAAAAGCACCGTCAATCATCGATAGATAATACGGAAAATCAATATGGGTGGAGTCACGAAAACGGATCACCACAAAACTTTCATCTAATGACGGAATGGCTTTAGCGCTAAACGGATTTGAAGTATCAACCGTTGGCACGCGCTGAAAATTCACATGAGTACGAGAGAATTGCGGTGTAATAAAGTTGATATAGTCATCCATCGAACGAACAATACTATGAGTTACCGCTTCACGGCTGTGGCCGCGCTTATTAGTGTCGCGGATAATTTTCTGTATCCACTCTAAATTGACAATCGGTACCATGCCAATCAGTAAATCAACATGCTGAGCAACATCGTTTTTGTCGGTTACCACACCGCCATGTAAGCCCTCATAAAACAGTAAATCTGTTCCCTCACCTAAATCTTCCCATGGCGTAAACGTTCCTGGCATTTGGTTGTAGGGCACAGCTTCGTCAAAGGTATGCAAATAACGGCGCATTTGGCCTTTGCCCGTTTCACTGTAATCTTTAAAGAGCTTTTCTAGTGCATCAAAGTCATTGGCTTGATCGCCAAAGTAACTAATATTGCGCCCTTCATCGCGAGCTTTGCGCTTTTCTAAATCCATTTCTTGGCGTGAATAACGGTGAAAGCTGTCTCCCTCAACATTGGCAGAGGTAATATCTAACGTGCGAAAAATATGCTCGAACGACTCAGTCGTTGTTGATGTACCTGCACCTGACGAACCGGTTACAGCAATGATGGGATTACGTGAAGACATTGAAAGTCACTTAATTCACTTTTGAGGCCAAGGAGTTTTGTTATACGGGCAATCAATTTTCAGGTCAAGCCATTCTAATTGTTTATTATTCAGCTAAACTAAGGAGGTATTTGAATGGCATAGAACGGATTAATGGTTAAGCGGTATTATCAGTCACTTATCGTTGGAATTGCTTTAGCTACCTCCATTCCTTTTAGTTATTTTGTTTTTTTAACAATAAGCTACGATAAAAGTGAAACTTTGCTCAACAAAACGCAGTACGACTTTGTCAGTGTTGATCATGCGATTCAACCTTTACCGACAAGCTATGTTGTCGATCAACAATGGGCCACGTTAGGCAAAGCCTTATTTAACAGCCCACTACTCTCCAAAGACAATACAATCTCTTGCGCTTCCTGCCATATGCTGGATTTTGGTGGTGATGACGGTTTTAGTGTTTCTACTGGCGTCGGCAGTCAATCCGGTTCCCGTAACTCCCCCACTGTACTTAATGCAGTTTTTAACTTTAAACAATTTTGGGATGGCAGAGCCAATAGCCTAGCGCAACAAATTGATGGCCCTATTCACAACCCCGTTGAAATGGCGACATCTTGGCCAGAGGTGATCAGTAAACTAAGCCAAGATAGCTACTTCTCAACAGCCTTTAGACAGCTAGGCATTAGTCATATTGAAAGTGAACACATTGTTCAAGCACTGACTATTTTCGAGCAATCTTTGATAACCCCTAATGCCCCTATTGATCAGTACTTACTGGGTGATGAAAACGCACTGACTCCCCAGCAGCTTCGTGGTCTAGAAAAATTTACACAATTTGGCTGTAGTGCCTGCCACCAGGGTCGTAATATTGGTGGTAATCTATTTCAAAAATTGGGCCAAGTGGGTGATATTCCTGCTGAGCTAGCGGCAGACAAAGGGAAATTTCACCTTACTAGCGACCCACTCGATTTGTACGTATTTAAAGTACCCAGCTTAAGAAATGTCGCCTTAACCGCCCCTTACTTTCACAATGGTGCGATTAAAACCTTACCAGAAGCAATACAGATAATGGCGAAAACACAGCTAGGCAGAGAGTTATCAAGCGAAGATATTAACGACTTGGTTGCCCTATTAGAAAGTTTTACCGCACCAATGAGTCACTAGCTTGTCATGAATATTTTTAAGTACCTACCTGAAATAGTTTGCTTGGCGGTATTTTGTATCGGCTCAGTTATTGGCGTAAATCTACATCATACAAAATCTCAAGAGCGCGAATCCTTAAACCACCTCTCCAAACTTGCCCAGCTTGTTCCTAAACACACTAATGAGGTGGTGAATACAAACTTCGCTGCTCAGCAGCACTACGACATATATGCTCAACTTCAATTTGAGATTGATCAACTCTTAATTAAGTTGCCGGCTGATAGTGAAGTTAGGTTTTTAGTTAAACGGTACAACGAACTTTCAAGTAGTTATATGCAACTCGTCACTATGCTAAAAACCTCCAGGCAACTAGTTGCCAGTACCAAGTTAACTGAGCTGTCGACCCTCCAATTAAACAAGCTTAGCTTGTTAACCAAACGGCTTTTTCTATTTATTATTGCTCCAAGTCCAGCCTTGCAGTCTGAGCTTTTAGAGCTTCTTCAAGCAATTGACCAGGATGTTACCAGTAAAGCAGCATTGGACAATAGCTGGGCATTGTTTATGCAGCATGTTGTCTTTATTCTCGAAAACACTATTAAGTCTGATGAGCTAAAGCTCGCCATGGAAGCGCTTGATGTAAATAGTGCACTTCAAGCAGCACTAGATAAGCAAACAGTTGCGATTAAGCAAGCTGAACAAAATGCCTTTATCAGTCTTTTAGCCATGCTTATTGCCGCCCTAACACTGGTAATTACAGTATTACTGCGCTTGCAAAAAGAACTCACCCTCAAAAATGAAAAATATAAAGAAAGCGCTGAGGTTAAAAGTAAATTCTTAGCCAATATGTCGCACGAAATTCGAACGCCAATGACGGGAATTATTGGCCTTGCTGAATTATGTTTAAGCACACAATTGAACAGAGAGCAAAAAGACTACCTAGACAAATTATTATTTTCCGCTAATTCACTGCTAACAGTGATTAACGACATTCTCGACTTTTCTAAGATAGAGTCAGGCAAGCTAAATATCGAGCATGTGACATTTGACTTTATTGATGTATTTGACAATTTAAGTGTATTAGTTGGCCGGCCTGCGGAAGAAAAGGGTATTGAATTAATCTTTGATATCGATGAACAAATACCAGCAAAAATTATCAGCGATCCCGTTAGAATCAGCCAAATCCTACTAAACCTCACTTCCAACGCAATTAAATTTACCGACCAAGGCCATGTACTAATTTCGGTAAAACTTAACGCTGACAATACCATAGCCTTCGCGGTAGAAGATACGGGGATTGGCTTATCAGCTAAACAGCTAGCGAGTCTATTTGAACGATTTACTCAGGCAGATAACTCGACAACTCGAAAATATGGTGGGACTGGTCTAGGTTTGGCCATCAGTAAAAAGTTAGCTAAATTAATGAATGGTGATATCCATGTTACTAGCGAGCTGGGTAAGGGATCGACCTTTACCTTAACGCTACCAGTAGAGTTAGTTAACACCGAAAATGCCGATCAACTAGTTAGAGTAGACTCCCCAAAACGCATACCTAATAGTACCCAAGATTCCGTTCAAACAGGTTCTCCTAATAAAAACGCCCTACCCCTTCAGGGCAGTAGACTACTACTCGTTGAAGACAACAAAGTGACACAACATGTTATTGCTCAGATGTGTAAACGATTAGGGGCTAGTGTCGTAATTGCCGCCACGGTAAACGATGCGATAACCAAAATACGAGAAGCTTACTTCAACATTGTGCTGTTGGATTGGCACTTATCCAAGCAAAATGGCTTGACCCTAATCAACCACCTGAATAGCCAGGCCGATGCTGTTGGCTGTGTCATCATTTGTAGTGCATTTAGCCCTGAGTACATTAGAGCCCAAACTCAAGATAGCGGCAGTTTTAAGTATTTAGCAAAACCTGTCACCATAGCTAGCCTAGAGCGTGCACTTGCTGACAAGTGCGATGAGCATATAGCTGCGAAGCAAATAACCCCTAACCCTCCTCCGTCTTTAGCGACACAGAAGAAAGAGGCAAATGATGATGCAAACGTAAGTAGTAAAACGCAGCCGGAAAATCAGCGCAAAAACACCGTTCTTTTGGTTGAAGATAATCGGATCAACCAACTAGTGGCTAAAAACTTGTTAACTGAGTTTGGCGTTAATGTTGATTTAGCTGAAAATGGTAAGGATGCAATCAACGCCGTTGCCGCTACTAAGTATCCACTAGTACTGATGGACATACAAATGCCCGTAATGGATGGTATGGATGCCACTAAAGCGCTCAGAAAGGACTACGATAAGGAGACCCTACCCATTGTCGCCTTAACAGCTAATGTGACTGAACAGGAAGTTTCACAATATTTGGCACTAGGCATGAACGCCCATCTAAGCAAGCCTTATGAAAAGGACAAAATTAAAGCCTTGCTACATGATTACCACTTAATTACGGAAGTCTAATAAACCTTAGCTCAGAATAACAAGCTTAAATTTGCCATCAAAACTAGCCTTGCTAATCTCATGCATATACAGAGAAGTGTGAACAAGTGATTTATTCTAAGGCTTACAATGAGGTTTGTCTATTAATTAGTTTTAGCTAGATATAAAGGGAATAGCTGTAAGAAGCACATTCGCAATGAAAAACTGAGGAACCTCGTTAATTGAGCTCAAATTTCAGCCATAAAAAAACGGAGCCTAAGCTCCGTTTTTTAGTCTTTCACTTAAAGCGTGGTTTATGCTTCAGTGTTAGCTTCTTCTGTTTCAGCTGCTTCTTCAACAACTGGACGATCTACTAACTCAACATAAGCCATAGGCGCTTTATCACCAGTACGGTAACCGCATTTAAGAATGCGAGTGTAACCACCTGGGCGCTCTTGGTAACGAGGACCAAGTTCGCTGAATAAAAGACCTACTACTTCTTGGTCACGTGTACGAGCGAATGCTAAACGACGGTTTGCAACGCTGTCAGTTTTTGCCAATGTAATTAGTGGCTCAACTACGCGACGTAATTCTTTAGCTTTAGCAACAGTAGTTTTGATCACACCGTGCTTAACTAAAGAGCTTGCCATATTGCGGAACATCGCTTGGCGATGACTGCTATTACGGTTTAACTGGCGACCGCTTTTACGATGGCGCATAAGTTAATCCTTCTCTACTATTAGGTTACGATATCGATTTAGTCGTTATCAGCAATGCTTTCTGGTGGCCAGTTCTCTAGGCGCATACCTAAAGATAAACCACGAGACGCTAACACGTCTTTGATTTCAGTAAGTGACTTCTTACCTAGGTTAGGTGTTTTAAGAAGTTCTACTTCTGCACGCTGTACTAAATCACCGATATACTGAATTGCTTCTGCTTTTAAACAGTTCGCTGAACGAACAGTTAACTCTAAGTCATCAACAGGACGAAGAAGAATTGGGTCAAATAGAGGTTTCTCTTCTTTTTGCTCCACTTCTGTCACATCACGTAACTCAACAAACGCATCTAGCTGTTCAGCTAAAATAGTTGAAGCGCGACGGATAGCTTCTTCTGGATCCAACGTACCGTTAGTTTCCATGTCGATAATTAGCTTATCTAGATCTGTACGTTGTTCAACACGTGCAGAATCTACGTCATAAGCAATTCTTTCTACAGGACTGAATGAAGCATCAACCAATAAACGGCCAATTGCTCGCTCTTCTTCTTCGGCTTCGCGACGAGTAGAAGCTGGAACGTAACCACGACCTAACTCTACTTTGATACGCATGCTGATAGAGCCGTCACCTGTTAAGTGACAAATAACGTGCTCTGGATTTGCAATTTCTACATCACCATCGTGCTGAATATCAGCAGCCGTAACAGGGCCTTCACCAGACTTTGTGATCGTTAGAACAGCTTCGTTTTTGCCTTCTAAGCGAACGGCTAGTCCTTTAAGGTTCAGCAAAATTTCGATGATGTCCTCTTGAACACCTTCTTTACTGCTGTACTCGTGTAATACGCCATCAATTTCTACTTCAGTGACAGCACAACCTGGCATTGAAGATAGTAAAATACGACGTAAAGCGTTACCTAAAGTGTGACCAAAACCACGCTCTAATGGCTCTAGTGTAACTTTAGAGCGAGTAGGGCTGATAGTTTCAACATCTACTAAACGTGGTCTTAAGAATTCGGTTACAGAACCCTGCATTGTGTCCTCTCTTAAAGTTCAGCTTTACTTCGAGTAAAGCTCGACAATCAACTGTTCATTAATTTCAGCAGACAAGTCTGAACGCTCAGGAACACGCTTGAACACGCCTTCCATTTTCTTGTTGTCTACTTCAACCCAGACTGGCTTCTCGCGTTGTTCAGCTAATTCTAAAGCAGCAACGATACGCGCTTGAGTTTTAGCTTTTTCACGGATTGAAACCACATCTTCTGCTTTAACAGTGAAAGATGGAATGTTTACAACAACACCGTTTACTACGATTGCTTTGTGGCTCACTAGCTGACGTGCTTCAGCACGTGTGCTTGCGTAACCCATGCGGTAAACTACGTTGTCTAAACGAGTTTCTAAAAGTTGTAACAAGTTTTCACCTGTGTTGCCTTTTAGACGAGCCGCTTCTTTGTAGTAGTTACGGAATTGCTTCTCTAATACACCGTAAATACGACGTACTTTTTGTTTTTCACGAAGCTGAACACCATAGTCAGATAAACGACCGCGACGCGCGCCGTGCTGACCTGGGATAGTTTCGATTTTACATTTAGTATCGATCGCGCGAACACCAGACTTAAGGAATAAGTCAGTACCTTCACGACGGCTAAGTTTTAGCTTAGGACCTAAATATCTTGCCATTTTCTTTCTCCAACTATCCTAATTAAACGCGACGTTTCTTAGGAGGACGACAACCATTATGAGGAATAGGAGTAACGTCAGTAATGTTGGTGATTTTAAAACCAGCAGCATTTAAGGCACGGATTGCAGATTCACGACCTGGACCTGGACCTTTAACGAATACTTCAATATTCTTCAAACCAAACTCTTGCGCAGCTTTACCAGCGCGATCTGCAGCTACCTGAGCAGCAAATGGAGTAGATTTACGTGAACCACGGAAACCTGAACCACCAGCAGTTGCCCAAGATAATGCATTACCTTGACGGTCTGTAAGAGTTACGATTGTGTTGTTGAAAGAAGCATGGATATGAGCCATGCCATCAGCAACTTGTTTTTTTACGCGTTTACGCGTACGAACTGGAGTTTTAGCCATGTCTAATTACCTCGCTACTTTTTAATAGGCTTACGAGGACCTTTACGGGTGCGCGCATTAGTTTTAGTGCGTTGACCACGTAGAGGAAGACTGCGACGATGGCGAATACCACGGAAACAGCCAAGGTCCATCAGACGCTTGATGTTCATAGAAACTTCACGGCGTAAGTCACCTTCAACGGTGTACTTATCCACTTCTGCACGAAGCAAATCGATTTGAGCTTCGTCTAATTCGCTGATCTTAGTAGATTCTGCGATACCAGTTGCCGCCAAAATTGCTTTTGAGCGAGTTAAACCGATACCGTAAATCGCAGTAAGGGCAATTACTGCATGCTTACGATCAGGGATGTTAATGCCAGCGATACGGGCCACTAACACATCTCCTATATTTAAAAATTAATAACCACAGGTTGAAAAGCCCGTTAGGATACTCAACCTGAACCTTTTTGCAAAGCGAAGCGGCATTATACAGAAATATCTCCATAATGCCACTTCTAAAAGATTTAGCTAGCTAAGGGTAAATTAACCTTGGCGTTGCTTGTGCTTAGGGTCGGTCTTGCAAATTACACGAACAACACCTGCACGCTTAACAACTTTACAGTTGCGGCAAATCTTTTTTACGGATGCACGAACTTTCATCTTACTACTCCGTTAAACCTTATCGGCCGTAGCCTTTAAGATTAGCTTTTTTAAGCACGCTGTCATATTGATGAGACATCAAATGAGTTTGTACTTGTGCCATAAAGTCCATGATTACTACAACAATGATAAGTAGCGATGTACCACCAAAGTAGAACTGAACGTCCCACGCAATCATCATAAACTCAGGAACCAAACATATAAAAGTAATGTATAACGCACCCGCTAAGGTTAAACGTGTCATTACTTTATCGATATATTTCGAAGTCTGCTCACCAGGGCGAATACCTGGAATAAACGCACCAGACTTTTTCAGGTTATCTGCTGTTTCACGCGGGTTGAAAACCAACGCCGTGTAGAAGAAGCAGAAAAAGATTATCGCAGCAGCTAGTAGCATTACATACAGAGGCTGACCCGGAGAAATTGCCATCGACAAGTTCTGGAAGAAATCAGCTACCGCACCATCACCTTGGCCAAACCAGTTAGCCAGTGTTCCAGGGAACAAGATAATGCTTGAAGCGAAAATTGGTGGAATAACACCCGCCATATTCACTTTCAATGGTAAATGCGTGCTTTGTGCAGCAAACACCTTACGGCCTTGTTGACGTTTAGCGTAGTTAACAACGATACGACGTTGACCACGTTCAACAAATACAACAAAGAAGGTTACTGCAAACACAATCACTGCAATTAGCAATAATACTAATAAGTGCAATTCACCTTGACGCGCCATCTCTGCTGTTTGACCAACAGCGGATGGCATACCAGCAACAATACCAGCGAAAATTAAAATCGAGATACCATTACCAATACCACGTTCTGTAATTTGCTCACCTAACCACATTAAGAACATGGTGCCGGTAACCAAAGAAACGACCGCAGTGAAATAGAAGCCCATACCTTCGTTAATCACGAGGCCAGGCATCATAGCCGGTAAACCACGAGCAATCGCGATTGACTGAACTGTTGCTAATACTAAAGTACCGTAGCGAGTGTACTGGCTGATCTTACGACGTCCAGCTTCACCTTCTTTTTTCAGTTCAGCCATTGCTGGGTGAACTACAGTTAATAACTGCATGATAATCGAAGCTGAAATGTACGGCATAATACCGAGTGCCAGTACAGAGGCACGCTCAAGTGCACCACCAGAGAACATGTTAAACATTTCTACGATGGTGCCCTTTTGTTGTTCAAACAACTGAGCTAATACAGCGGCGTCAATACCAGGGATTGGCACAAATGATCCAAGTCTGAACACAATAAGTGCAAGTACCACGAACCATAATCTTTGCTTAAGCTCGGTTAATCCACCTTGAGCTTTATCCGTACCTGGTTTAGCCATAGTCTGTATTATTCCTCGATTTTACCGCCAGCAGCTTCAATGGCTGCACGTGCGCCTTTAGTAACACCAATACCACGAATTGTTACAGGCTTAGTGATCTCGCCAGAAAGCATGATCTTAACTGTTTCAATGTTACGCGTGATAAGGTTAGCGTCTTTTAACGTGTGAATGTCAACAACATCGCCTTCGATTTTGTTCAACTCGTGTAAACGAACTTCAGCGTGAACTAAAGATTTACGAGAAGTGAAACCGAACTTAGGTAAACGTTGTTTTAAAGGCATTTGACCGCCTTCGAAACCAGGACGTACGCCACCGCCAGAACGAGACTTCTGACCTTTGTGACCGCGACCACCTGTTTTACCTAAACCAGAACCGATACCGCGACCTACACGTTTCTTGGCTGATTTAGCGCCTGGTGCAGGAGATAATGTATTTAAACGCATAATTAGTCCTCCACCTTAATCATGTAATGTACTTGATTAATCATACCGCGTACAGAAGGAGTATCTTCTAACTCTACTGTGTGGTTGATACGACGTAAACCAAGGCCACGTAATGTCGCACGGTGCTTAGGTAAGCGACCGATTGAACTTTTAACTTGAGTTACTTTAACTGTTTTAGCCATGCTTGATTACCCCAAGATGTCAGCAACGTTTTTACCACGCTTAGCAGCTACAGACTCAGGCGACTTCATGTTCGCTAGAGCACCGATAGTTGCGCGTACAACGTTGATTGGGTTAGTAGAACCGTACGCTTTAGATAGTACGTTCTGAACGCCAGCTACTTCTAGTACTGCACGCATCGCGCCACCGGCGATGATACCTGTACCTTCAGAAGCAGGTTGCATGTAAACTTTAGAACCTGAGTGACGACCCTTAACTGGGTGCTGAAGAGTAGTACCCTTCAAGTCAACAGTTACTAAGTTACGACGAGCCTTTTCCATTGCTTTTTGGATTGCAGCAGGAACTTCACGTGCCTTACCGTAACCAAAACCAACGCGGCCATTACCGTCACCAACTACAGTTAATGCTGTGAAACTGAAAATACGACCACCTTTAACCACTTTTGATACGCGGTTAACAGCGATTAGCTTTTCAGCCATATCTGTTTGTTGTTGTGTGTTTTCTACATTAGCCATGATCAACTCCTAGAACTGAAGGCCAGCTTCACGAGCTGCTTCTGCTAACGCTTTTACGCGACCGTGGTAACGGAAACCAGAGCGATCAAACGCTACAGACTCAATGCCTTTAGCTTTTGCGCGTTCTGCGATTGCTTTACCTACAGCAGTAGCTGCAGCGATGTTACCAGTTTTTTCAACTTGTGCTTTCACTTCTTTGTCTAGAGTAGATGCAGAAGCAACTACTTCAGAACCAGTTGGAGCGATAAGTTGTGCGTAAATATGACGAGGAGTACGGAATACGACTAAACGATTCGCACCCAACTCGCTGATTTTTGCACGTGCACGTTTTGCACGGCGTAAACGAGATGTTTTCTTATCCATCGTATTACCCTACTTCTTCTTAGCTTCTTTACGGCGAACATGTTCGTCATCGTAACGGATACCTTTACCTTTGTAAGGCTCTGGCTCACGGTATGAACGAATGTTTGCAGCAACTTGACCAACCAACTGCTTGTCTGCACCCGTAAGTACAACTTCAGTTTGGCTAGGAGTTTCACACTTGATTCCTTCAGGAATAGCGTGATCAACTGGGTGAGAGAAACCTAAAGAAAGGTTTAACACTTTACCAGCAGCTTTTGCACGGTAACCAACACCATTAAGAATTAATTTCTTAGTGAAGCCTTTGCTTACGCCTTCCACCATGTTGTTGATGTTAGCGCGCGCTGTACCAGCTTGCATCCACGCCGCTTTGCTTTCTACAGCAACAGTAGTAACAATTGCTTCGCCTTCTTGGGCTACGCTTACTAAGCTGTTGATAGTGCGAGAAAGTTCACCTTGTGGACCTTTAACAGTAATGTCTTGACCTGATAACGTAACAGTAACGCCAGCAGGAATTGACACAGGTGCTTTTGCAACACGAGACATATTCTTGCTCCTTACGCTACGAAACCGATGATCTCGCCACCTAAGCCCGCAGAGCGAGCAGCGCGATCAGTCATTAAACCTTTAGAAGTAGAAACAATAGCAATACCTAAGCCCGCTAATACTTGTGGAAGCTCAGTGCTACCTTTGTATACGCGAAGACCAGGGCGTGAAACACGTTTGATTGTTTCGATTACTTCTTTACCTTCGAAGTATTTCAACTCAACAGTTAGTTCAGGCTTTGCTTCACCTGCAACTGCGAAATCTGAAATGTAACCTTCTTCTTTAAGCAAGTTAGCAATAGCTACTTTTAGCTTTGAAGAAGGCATAGTTACTGCAGTTTTAGTTGCAGCTTGACCGTTGCGGATGCGTGTAAACATGTCCGCGATAGGATCAGTCATCATAATTGCTTTCTCCTTATTACCAACTAGCTTTCTTAAGACCAGGTACTTCACCGCGCATCATGTGCTCACGCAACTTGATACGGCTTAAACCGAACTTGCGCAAGTAACCGTGTGGACGGCCAGTTACGTTACAACGGTTACGTTGACGTGAAGAACTTGAATCACGAGGTAAAGCTTGAAGTTTTAATACTGCATCCCAACGCTCTTCTTCAGAAGAGTTTACGTTAGAGATAATTTCTTTAAGTGCACGGCGCTTTTCTGCGTACTTAGCGACTAATTTAGTGCGCTTAGCTTCGCGTGCTTTCATAGATGATTTAGCCATAACTCTACACCTTATTTCTTAAACGGGAAGTTAAAGGCAGTCAGCAAAGCACGACCTTCCTCGTCAGATGCCGCAGTAGTAGTGATAGTAATATCCATACCACGGATCTTATCGACTTTATCGTAGTCGATTTCAGGGAAAATGATTTGCTCACGCACGCCCATGCTGTAATTACCACGGCCATCGAACGATTTCGGGTTCAAGCCACGGAAGTCACGGATACGAGGAACTGAAATAGAGATTAAACGCTCTAAGAATTCCCACATGCGCTCACCGCGCAGAGTTACTTTTGCGCCAATAGGGTAGCCTTCACGAATTTTGAAGCCAGCAACTGATTTGCGTGCTTTCGTGATTAAAGGCTTTTGACCTGAGATTGCAGTAAGATCATTTGTGGCGTTTTCTAATACTTTTTTATCAGTAATAGCTTCACCAACGCCCATGTTTAGGGTGATCTTTTCAATCCGAGGGACTTGCATGACACTTTTGTATTCGAACTTCTTTTGAAGTTCAGCTACAACTGTATCTTTGTAAAAATCATGCAGTTTCGCCATCGTTTACTCCAATATTAAACTAATTCGTTATTAGACTTGAAGAAACGAACTTTTTTGCCGTCTTCAATTCTAAAACCAACACGATCCGCTTTGCCCGTCGCAGGGTTAACGATCGCTACGTTTGAAACGTGGATTGGTGCTTCTTTTTCAATGATGCCGCCAGCTTGCTGTAACTGAGGTACAGGCTTCTGGTGCTTCTTGACTAAGTTAACGCCTTCCACAAATACTTTGCTGTCTTCAACAAGAACTTTGGTAACTTTACCAGTTTTGCCCTTGTCTTTACCTGCAAGTACAATTACTTCATCATCACGACGAATCTTAGATGCCATTATCGTGACTCCTTATAGTACTTCTGGTGCTAGTGACACGATTTTCATGAACTTTTCAGTTCGTAGTTCACGTGTTACTGGCCCGAAAATACGAGTACCAATTGGCTGTAAGTTAGCATTTAACATTACTGCCGAGTTGCCGTCGAAACGAATGGTAGAACCATCTGAACGACGTACGCCCTTTTTAGTGCGCACCACTACCGCGTTTAAAACATCACCTTTTTTAACTTTGCCGCGAGGAATTGCTTCCTTCACTGCAACTTTGATGATATCGCCAATGCGTGCGTAGCGACGGTGCGAGCCACCAAGGACCTTTATACACTGTACACGCTTTGCGCCACTGTTATCAGCAACATCAAGCTGTGATTGCATTTGGATCATTTATATGTGCTCCGCTGTTAATAAATTCAAGGCCAGAAATTTGACCCGTCACTGCCTTTAAAACCCAACCGGAATTCGGCGGGCGCGAGATTATAACACCACCCATTTTAAAATGGTACTTTATTTGAACAATTAAATTAATTGGCGAAATTAAAGACTGAAAATGGATAATTAACTACCGCTAGCTATGCCATTTTACATTGATGAGTTAACAGACAACTGTATCAATTGGTTACCCAAAAGCTATTTTTATTGGCTAGGTTTTCATCATACTTAACAAGAACTTCTTTGCCGCTGAGCCTTCAATCTCTAATTCGTGTTCCATCACTATTTGCTTTTTTTCAGAGGTTTGTTCCAGAGATAGCGCATTGAGGCGATTTTTAATGGCTAATACCTTGTCTTTCTTGTTGTCACCTGCTGAGAATTCCGCAACATTTTTAGGTAACGAACCCACGACTTCCGAGGTTTCGTTGCTAACTTCTTCTATTTGCATAGATAGCACTGTTGAGAGTTTATTGCGTATTATTTGAGCCTTGTCCTCAGGCTCGTGTTGCGACACTCCTTGCTTTTTGTCTTCTAGCGACTTTTTGCTTTGTGGCGACGATCTATGATCATCGCTAGATGCTTGTGGCTGCAATAAGATGTCACCCTTTCTTTTTAGCAATTCAAGAGGTCCTGGTTTTGCTTCCGCAGCTGGCAAAATACCGGGTAAGTCAATGCCTTCCGCCGCCATCCTTTTCATCAGCTCAGGAGAAGGTAATTTCAAATGACTCGCTAATTGCTCGATGTTATCTCGTACCGCCAGACGTTGGGAAAAGCTTAACCCCTCTATCGCCACTAGCAATTCTTGCCGGCTTAAAAACATACGATACAAGTTTGAACGAATAACACTGCCGGGTAAGTCGTTACTAGCAGTTGTTCTGCGCACAGGTTCACTGTCTAGGTCATTAACCGACAGTCCTTCGGCTTCCATCTGTGCCACTAACTCCGCTGACGGTAATTTTAACTCTTGAAAAATTGATGTGAAGTGATGTTTTACTTCCAACGCTTGTGGCACAGAATATTTTTCAAAAACCTGCACGATGTTTTGATCGTCCATTAATATTGCAAACATAGCGAATTCTCCTGATTAAGCGTGCTTTATATCACCCACACTTCAACACGACGGTTTCTTTCACGTCCAGCGTTGGTATTGTTGTTAGCGACAGGCAGCAGTTCGCCATAGGCTTCGACAGCCATCACAGCTATGCCCCGCGCAACCAGCTCTTTCTCTACCGCTTTGGTACGTCGATAAGAAAGTTGTCTATTACTGGCTTGCGCACCAGAGCTGTCAGAAAAGCCCATCAAGACAATACGCCGACCGGGGTTTTGTTCAATGAAGTCTATTAGGCGTAATAAATCTCGTTGCCCTTTGTTGTCTAGATCACCGTTACCTTGATTAAAGCGAAAGTTTAAAGACAGGCGCTGACCACGATTCGTATAATTATTGTAAGAGCGTGGCGCTCCCTGTGAAGGGTATACTTTTTGAAGACGAATGTTCTGCGATATTAAGCCCACTTGATCAACAAGCTCCTGCCCTTCTTTACCAATCGCAAACTGTGCAAAGTCTTTAACAATCGGCGAAGCTGCTGTAGGTGTGTATAGATATAGACGACGAGATAGCGCGTAGTCTTCCGTTCCAACAGTGAACTTGGTCGGGAAAATTGGCGTGGCACCATTACCTTCGGTAATTGCTAGTGCTTTATTGTGACCAATGTAGTTTAGGCCAATAAAGCCAATCGCATGCTCATGCCTAGAGACTTGTTCAGATAACTGAGAGCTAGATTCAAAACGCTCTGGTGAACTATTTAATTGCTTACCTGTTTTTTTGAGTACAAGTTTGTTGAACGTATCCCATGTGCCAGAGTTTGCATCTCTTGCAAAAAGCTTTATCTCGCCTTCGCCTTGACCTATTTGTGCCCAATTGGTCACCTCGCCGGCAAAAATTTTAGCCAGTGTGTTTAGCGACATGGATTTTAACGGACTATTTTGGTTCACAATAACCGCAAGACCATCTAAGCCAATGATATGTTCGTTGCCGACTCGGCTTAAATCACCCAAAGCTGTTTTTGATTGCGCCAACTCTTTCTCTTTAATTGGACGAGATGCCATACCAAGATCAGCTACGCCAGTAAGCATGTCCTTAAAAGCCGTACCAGAACCATGGGCGTGCAACTCAACTGCTTGTACTTTACCATCTGCTATAAACTGAACAGTTCGCTCGACATTATTGTTACCTTCTACCCAAGTGAAATTTTCAGCTCCCTGCTTTTTAAAAAACGCTTCCACTAGAGCCGGAGCAAGCTTTTCACCTATGGTATTAGAGCCGTGAAGCTTAAATACCATGTCTGGGTTTTTAACTGGTAGCGCAGGCAATTCATTAAGCGTTGTATCGCTTTCGAGTGGCGCTTTACTCGTTTTGGCTGATTCCCTTGCAGGCTGAGGTGCGGCTTGTGCCGCTTGAATAGGTTCCTGTTTTTCACTTGATACAATTTGAGGTACAACCTGCGATGATAACTGCTGCCCAGAGTCTTTAACTGCAAAGAAATAAAGTGCAGCAATGACGATTAACGTCAAACAAATCATGGCAACTAACGGCAGCAGCTTGTTACCTTGTTCACTGGCTACTGGCGCTAACGTCGTTTTTGCATCATTGCTTTGTCCAGAGTAGGAATGCATTAAGGTATCGAGCTGTGTATTAATATCTTGATCGTCTAAGGTTCTAAGCTCATGTAATACAGTAAGGCGATACTTTGCATTACTCAGTACTTGTTCAACTGAAATCTCAATATCGTAATCGCGCTTTACTTGTGCTGCTAACGCCGAAATCAATTCTCTTGGGCCAATTTGTTTTTGTGCGGTATTTCCTTTTAACGAGCTAAACATCCTACTTCCACTTCAAACTCAATAGTCACATAGAGTCAAAACTCTATCACCCATTCATTACAGCTAAGTTAATGTTTTATTTCACAATCATCTGCCGTACGACATTGCTTATCATCATTCAGTCTGTCGTTAACCATATGTTTGCTAGCTTTTTTGACATTGCTAAAAGCTGACGTCATTGAACTGACATATATCTGTAAATTTCGCGTCACTTAACTGTTATCTTGCGCGATAAAAATAGGACATTAGTTTGCTCGTTTTATTTGGAAGCCATTGTGTATCAGAAATTGATTAGCGTAATTTTCACCACATACAATTCAATAGACTGGTTGGAAAAAGTGCTTTGGGGCTTTCACCACCAAACCGATAAAAACTTTGAAATCATCATCGCCGATGATGGCTCTGAAGAGGACACTCGAATTGCGATTGAAAGTTTCGCACAGCATAGTCACCTTGATATTCAACATGTTTGGCAACCTGATGACGGCTTTCAAAAGTGTAAAATAATGAATAAGGCATTAAAAAAAGCAACTGGTGACTACCTAGTATTCACTGACGGTGACTGCATTCCACGAAAAGACTTTGTTGCAGTTCATCGTGAACATGCCGAACCAGGTTTCTACCTTTCTGGAGGCTATTTCAAGCTACCTATGACAATTAGCGAACAAATCACACCCAGTGACATCGCTAGCGGCAATGCTTTTGATGCCTCTTGGCTGTTGGCAAATGGCCTTAAACGTACACACAAACTCAGTAAGCTCACAGCACAGGGTTTTAAAGCTAAACTTATGAACAGCATTACACCAACCCGCCGCACTTGGAATGGCCACAATGCCTCTGGTAGGAAAGCCGATTTGGTTGCGGTTAACGGTTTTGATGAGCGCATGCAATACGGTGGTCAAGATTGTGAGCTTGGTTATCGCCTACGCCACAATGGCATTAAAGCGAAACAAATTCGCTACAGTGCGATTTGTGTTCACTTAGATCACGCTCGTGGCTATGTGAACGAAGAGATGCTTGCAAACAGCCGTCGTATTAAAAAAGCGACTCTAGGCCAAAGATTGCGATTTACCGAGTTTGGCTTAAATCAACATTAGCAAGGTTTGGATGGCTACCATTGCCTTACGTTATTAGTGGAGCTAATGGTATATGCGCTTACATTGTTGAGCAAGCCCAAGCCTTACTACTCTTGTTACCTTTGCTATTTACAAAGTAACAATTTTTCCAAGACTATTAGGCTAAAAACACCGATAATTACAGGAATACTTATCATCGCTTGAATGCAGTCTGTTAGCTGCTCAGCAAAGCAGTAACTTATCGACGTAAGTTACTCGCCTGTTATTAGGATCCCCTATGGAAATCAAGGTTAACTTTCTTGACAACCTTCGCTTAGAAGCGAAGTTTGATGACTTTACCGTTATCGCTGACCAACCTATCCGCTATAAAGGTGATGGTTCAGCACCTAGCCCATTTGATTACTTTTTAGCGTCTTCTGCATTATGTGCCGCTTACTTTATTAAGGTGTACTGTAAGGCCAGAGACATCTCTACCGACAATATTCGCCTATCGCAAAACAATATTGTCGACCCAGAAGATCGCTACAATCAAATCTTCCAGATTAACGTTGAGCTACCAGACGATATTTCTGAAAAAGACAAGAAGGGAATTCTGCGTTCAATTGAACGTTGTACCGTTAAGAAAGTGGTACAAACCGGCCCAGAGTTCAAAATTGAAACAGTCGACAACTTAGACGCCGACAATCAAGCCATGATCATGGTATCGCCGGATGAAGCCGCTTCGACTTACATTCTGGGTAAAGACTTACCACTAGAAAAAACCATCAAGAACATGACGGGTATTCTCGAAAACTTGGGCATGAAAATCGAAGTCACCTCATGGCGCAATATTGTTCCTAATGTGTGGTCACTGAATATTCGCGATGCGGCCTCACCTATGTGCTTTACCAATGGTAAAGGAGCAACCAAAGAAAGTGCGTTATGTTCAGCACTTGGCGAATTTATTGAACGCCTAAACTGCAACTTCTTTTACAACGACCAATTCTTCGGTGAAGAAATAGCGAACGCTGATTTTGTTCACTACCCCAATGAAAAGTGGTTCCAGCTAACCGACGATGATAGCTTGCCACAAGGTTTGTTAGATGAGCACTGTTTAGCCATTTACAATCCGGAAGATGAGCTATGTGGCTCACATCTGATTGATACCAATTCAGGTAATATTGAGCGCGGCATTGTTGCCCTGCCTTATCAGCGTCATTCAGACGGTGAAACCGTGTATTTCCCATCAAACCTGATTGAGAACTTGTTCCTCAGCAATGGTATGAGCGCCGGCAACAATGTTTTTGAGGCACAAGTACAGTGTTTATCAGAAATCTTTGAACGCGCAGTAAAACGCCAGATCGTTGAACAAGAAATTGTACTACCTGGTGTGCCGCTATCAGTGTTGGAAAAATACCCAAGCATTCTTGCCGGTATTCAAGGGTTAGAAGAGCAAGGTTTTCCTGTCGTTGTTAAAGATGCCTCGCTTGGCGGCCAATTCCCAGTAATGTGCGTGACGCTAATGAACCCAAGAACGGGTGGCGTATTTGCATCATTCGGTGCACACCCCAGTTTTGAAGTCGCATTAGAGCGCAGTTTAACCGAGTTGCTACAAGGTAGAAGCTTTGAAGGCTTAAACGACGTACCAAAACCAACGTTCAATAGTATGGCGGTACAAGAGCCAGAAAACTTTGTTGAACACTTTATTGACTCAACCGGTGTCATTTCATGGCGCTTTTTTAGTAGCAAGGAAGATTACGAGTTTGTGGAGTGGGACTTCTCTGGCACAAATGAAGAAGAGAACCAGCAGTTACTCGCCATTTTGGAATCGCTTGGTAAAGAAGTGTATATCGCCACTTACGGTGATTTAGGCGCTACGGCATGCCGTATTTTGGTACCTGATTATTCAGAAGTTTACCCAGTCGAAGATTTGATTTGGGACAACACCAACAAAGCCCTGCAATACCGTGAAGATATTCTTAACCTTCATCGCTTGTCAGAAGACGAGTTAATCGACTTAGTGGAGCGCTTAGAAGAAAGTCAGTTAGATAACTACATTGATATTCGTACTCTAATTGGCATTGAGTTTGATGAGAATACGGTGTGGGGCCAACTCACCATTATCGAACTTAAAATTTTGATCTACTTGGCAGTTGGTGGCTTAGAGCAAGCCTTTGAACTCATTGGTGACTTCCTTCAATACAACGACAATACTGTTGAACGCACTATGTTCTTCCGCGCAGTACACAACACACTGGAAGTTGCATTAAATGAAGCGCTTGAATTCGAGCATTACCAAACGGCATTCACTCGTATGTATGGTGAAGATCGTATGGCTGAAGTAATAGGACTCATTAATGGTACTGATAACTTCCACGGCTTAACCGAAACTAGCATGGCACTAGAAGGTATTGAACCACACTTACGTTTGATTGAAAGTTATAAGAAGCTACATCAAGCAAGGGCGAAGAAAGCCTTGTAGCGTATAGTATTTGTAAGTAGCGCTACTACTTTCTAAGTAGCGCTTTTTCTTCTAGCTTTACGGCTTTATCCTCTGAAGATATGGGTATCACCTGCCAGTTCATATTTTTCTAGATATCGCACAATAGAGCCAAACGACGTAGTTTTAACTTTTCCTTTGTGATCTCGAGTCGTCACACCATCGGCAAACAAACCGCCCAAGGCTAATTTAAAGCCACTGACTCTGACACGTTGTGGGTCAAAATACTCACGCGCGTTCGCTTTTAACTGGCGCTTGTCAGTCGTTTGGTAAATCGCAGCATTAATAATATCAAGCGTATGTTCGGTACAATTTTGATACTGACTGTTAAACGGATTCGCAATTAACGAATATTTAGGGTTATGTAGTAACTGATTCTTACCACTGGTAATAACTTCAATAATCTTGGTTTGCAGCTCAGGTGTCGGAATAATTATGCCGGCTTTTAGGTCGTAAGCACCCCAGAAAAAATCAACTGGGTAATCTGTTACCAATGCGCTTTCCCCACCATTTTCACCATCTTGATAAAGGTTGTGAATGGCATAACCATTTACCTTTTCACCATTATCTACAGTGATTTGGGAGTACACTGCAATTGCCGTATGAGTAAACTCAATGCCTTTTGGCAATTTCGATTGGGGCTGCCCAACTCTAGCAATAATAAAGGCTCTAGCACCTTGTTTGGCCGCATACTTTTCAACGTCTTTGGCAAACTTAGCGATTTGCTCAGGTTTAAATCTCGCTTCGGCGACTTGGTTGCTGCCAGCAAACGCGTTAAACGCCAATAACGTTAACACGACTAAAAATAAGTTTTTCATATCTGCTTCCTGCTACTCATAAATAATTGACGACTGCCTTTCACTACGGTTTCGTTAGGTAGACTCTACTAAACGAAGGCGTTATTGCTTTTTCATTGCTTCAGTGGGAGAACGATCAACGGTGATCGTGATTTCTGTGACTTCTAACTCCACTGGGTGGTGATGTTTGACGCTACGAGCACTGCTAGTTGCCGCGTCTGACATTCCCTCTGCCAGCTCAACACTCGCAACGCCTGCGCTAACCGCTACACTCCCCCCGACGAGCAATGGCACTGCCACTACTGCGCTGGCAACTTGCGCACTGCCAGCCGCACCATGGGAAAGCGCTAAAGCAGAGTGTTTACTTGCTTCACTACCATGATTAGTTGATGGCTCTGCATAAGCTGCAATAGGCGCTAGTAATGTAGTTGCTAATAATGCACAAACAGCTGAGTTGATTAATGTGTTCATCAGTTTTTCCTTAACAGTTGAATTGTTATTTAACTTAGTCGGAGGCGAGCGACCTGTAAATCCAGCTGTTTGATGTATTACTTAAAACAACTTAAAGTATTAAATTCTGATACTTCAGCGTGATATGGGACAAGGAATGAGCCAGATAAAACAGGTAACGGATACACTTAAGCTGCTACTCAAGCAACATAGTATTACCTATCGTCATATTGCTGACGTGCTAGATATGAGCGAGGCAAATATCAAACGCGTATTTGCAAATCACAGTTTTTCGCTCGAACGGCTAGAACAAATTTGCAATATCATCAACCTAACCCTGTCAGACCTTTTCGCTCTCTCAGCAAAGCAACAACAAGAAAAAATCACAGAGCTCACCTTTGAACAAGAACAGGAGCTTATCGACAACCCCAAACTCCTTTTAATGGCAGTACTAGTGAGAGACTACTGGAAGTTTGAGGAAATTATTGAGCACTATGATATCGAACTGCATGAAGCCATTCGGTTAATGGTAAAGTTGGATAAAATCAAATTGATTCAGCTATTACCTAATAACAACTACAAGTTGCTTATCGCTCAAGATTTTCGTTGGATTAGTAACGGGCCGTTAGAAAGGTTTATGGAAAAGGAAGTACTTAATCGCTTTATGGCCAGTAAGTTTGATAGCGAAGACTGCTTTCGCTTTTACCTACGTGGCCGTTATTCGCAAACGTCGATTGATATTATTCAACGGAAACTAAACCAATTAACCAAAGAAGCTGCCGAACTCAATATCGAAGACAGTAGCCTGCCACTCAACAAGCGTAAACATATGGGGATGCTCTTCGCCATGCGCCCATGGGAGCCATCGCTATTTGAACAGTTCAGAAAGCCAAGCCCAAGCCATAGCATGCCAAAACCGCTATAACTTAGCATTTAGCAACGCCCGAGCAGTTCATAAAGGGACTAAGTCTAGCTTATTGCTACTTGCAGTCTTATCAGCCTAGCCTTTGGAGATGCAGATTTACTTTTGTTCACTGGCAACCAACACTCATTGCCGTCAACACACGTGGTTTTAGCCAATTTAGAATAAATAAGGAGAAAAGAACATGAACGGAAAACCCACCAAAGCATTTGTTTTAGTATCTATCGCAATGTTAATTTCAGGTATAGCAAGTTTTTGTATCGGCTTACTAAACGCTCAAATGGAACTTAATGAAAAAGGCTACTACTTCGCTATTCTTATTTTTGGCCTGTTTTCCTTTGTCTCGCTACAAAAAACGGTGAGAGATAAATTGGAAGGTCAAACCATTTCAAAACCCTATGTGCTGATGTGCTGGGTAGCGGCAGCCGCCGCAATTGCTCTGCTAACTATAGGTTTAATAAATGCTGACTTACTGCTAAGTGAAAAAGGCTTTTATGCCATGGCTTATTTGCTCAGTGGATTCGCGGCGATTACTGTACAGAAAAATGTTAGGGATAGTATTGCTGTTTCATCACACGTAGCGACAGCAATTGAACAACAAGAGTCCGCAGAAGAACAATCGATATAGTCTACTGTAAATACTGACATTGCTTTGTTGCACGGTATACATCACAGCAACTAAGCGATTTTAATCTGACAAATCTAGCAAGGTTTTATAAAACCTTGCTAGTGAAGCGTTATAGATAAACTAACTAATTTATTCAAGTGCAGTTACCTTTGAGCAAAGCATTATCAGTTGATGGCTCTATAGGTAAAGGTAGGTAAGTTTGTGAGATAAATGTTTCTAGGCTAAAAAGTGCAGTTTCGGGATGCCTTTGAGAAAAGCGCGAGAAGTCTATTTTATGTAGGCTATCATCTACAAGGTTTTTCAAAAAGCGACTCATATTCCCTTCTAAACTCGATTGAAAAATGTCGATTACAACATTCATCTCGCAGGGCTGTATATCCTGTTGGTGATAGTCAGATAGCATGTCAAGTGCTTTAGCACCCAAAACGACATGTCCGCCCAATGAAACGTCGAGCGTAGAATTTAGGTTGGTTTCGTCCCAGTTCATTCCACCTACCGTTACAGGATAAGGTAAGTTTGCGTCTTGTACTGCTTCCAATGCACCAAAAGCCATAGGGTCATTAGCCGACCAAATTATATCGACACGGGCGCGTTGAAGAATGCCCTTTACCTTTATATATGCTTCGGCCTTTGACCAATTAGCAACTGGATAATCTATTAACCTGACCTACTTATGTGCTGATAAGACCTGCTGTAGACCATGCGCTCTTTCAATAGCCGCGGCAGAAGCAAAGTCCCCTCTCAAGGCAAGTAAATTTATTGATTCCGAGTTTTTATCATGCAAAGAAATCAACTCACTCAATAAATATTCACCTGCTTTCCTGTTATCTGGTACAACACTGCCAATTAGAGACTTTTGCTCTGACTCAGATAAGCTCTCACGCTCTTTATTGTTAAATCCATTTAATAGCGCAAAAACGGGAATTTCATGTTTAGCAAATAGTTTTAGTTGCGCTATCCCGCCCCCTTTTTCGTTAACGATAATGGCGTAATCAGGATTGTGCTCCAATGCTTTATTCGCTAATGACTTCATTTGAATATGATTCCTGTTAGCGAAAAGACTAATTAATTCAATATTCAAATCATCGGCAGCAGCTTGCATGATTTTACTGACATTCGACCAAAAGCGCCCAGTCTCATCTCCTTGAGCATGCCCTGGGTTGATGAATACAACTTTAAAGTCTTTTTTAATCTCTTGCGCTGCAGCTACAGGGCTGCAAAGTAAGAAGGATATAATTGAGTTCCAAAGGGTGTACCTTTTCATGACAAGAATCGTTTGTAGATCAGCCAGTAACGCGTTTGCTAATTGTTAACTATAGACCATCTATCTATAGGCTTCTGCTTGTCGCGATTACAAGCTCAATCGAGAGCGCTGCATTCGCCACTATGTTTAAGCCCCATTAATAAAATAAAGACGCTCAATAGTCACATATGAAAGTATTATCTTTTCAATAGGTTTTTCATTTTTATACAGACAATTGACGCTTAAGGGTTCTAATACATTATACAGCTATCAAAATGCCCAAAAACAAAAAGGCTCCGCTAAATAAATAGCAGAGCCTTTTAAGTGTCACTAAAGTGAACTAGAAAAAACTAATTAAGCTTTCTCTACTACGTCAACCAAAGTCCAAGACTTAGTCTTAGAGATTGGTGCACATTCACGAATAGTTACTACGTCGCCCGCGTTACATACGTTAGCTTCATCGTGTGCTTTCAACTTAGTTGAACGCGTAATGAATTTACCGTAGATAGGGTGTTTTACACGACGCTCAATCAACACTGTGATCGACTTGTCCATCTTGTCGCTAACTACGCGACCTTGTAATGTACGGATTTTATCAGTCATTACGCACCTGCCTTCTCAGTGATGATGGTTTTAACGCGTGCAATGTTGCGACGCACTGTACGTAGCATGTGTGTTTGAGCTAACTGGCCAGTACTTGCTTGCATACGTAAGTTAAATTGCTCACGTAGTAAGTTAAGTAATTCAGCATTAAGCTCTTCAATGCTTTTTTCTTTAAGTTCGTTAGCTTTCATTACATCACCGTTCTAGTTACGAAGGTTGTTTTGAACGGAAGTTTAGCTGCTGCAAGCTCGAAAGCTTCGCGTGCTAATTCCTCTGGAACACCTTCCATTTCATAAAGAACACGACCAGGTAGAATTTGACATACCCAGTATTCTACAGAACCTTTACCTTTACCCATACGAACCTCAAGAGGCTTCTTGGTAATTGGCTTGTCTGGGAATACACGGATCCAGATTTTACCTTGACGCTTAACGTGACGTGTCATTGCACGACGAGCTGCTTCGATTTGACGAGCTGTCATACGACCACGCTCAACAGATTTCAAACCGTAAGTACCGAAGCTAACTGTGCTACCAGTGTGTGCAAGACCACGGTTACGCAGTTTCATTTGCTTACGGAATTTAGTACGTTTTGGTTGTAACATTACTTAACTCCTACTTGCTCTTGCGGTTGTTGCGCTTCTTAGGCTTAGCTGGTGCTTCAACCTGTGCAGGCATACCACCGATAACTTCACCTTTGAAGATCCACACTTTGATACCGATAGTACCGTAAGTAGTTTCACCACGTGCAGTTGCGTAATCGATATCAGCACGTAAAGTGTGTAATGGTACACGGCCTTCACGGTACCACTCTGAACGAGCGATGTCCGCGCCGCCTAAACGACCACTAACTTCAACTTTGATACCTTTAGCACCTAAACGCATAGCGTTTTGTACGGCACGCTTCATCGCGCGACGGAACATAACACGACGCTCTAGTTGGCTAGCAATGCTGTCAGCAACTAGTTGTGCATCCATCTCTGGCTTACGTACTTCAGCAATGTTGATTTGCGCAGGTACACCAGCGATTTTAGATACGTGTACACGTAACTTTTCTACGTCTTCACCTTTCTTACCGATAACAACACCCGGACGAGCCGTGTGGATAGTTACGCGGATAGACTTAGCTGGACGCTCGATTACGATCTTCGATAACGAAGCACGCTTTAACTTTTCAGTTAAGTATTGACGTACTAAGTGATCACCATGAATGTTATCTGCAAACTCTTTAGTGCTTGCAAACCATGTAGACGCGAAAGGCTTGGTGATACCTAAGCGAATACCGGTAGGATGTACTTTTTGACCCATACTAATATCTCCTAGCTATCAGCTACAATCACAGTGATGTGACTAGTACGCTTAAGGATACGATCCGCGCGACCTTTCGCACGTGGCTTGATACGTTTCATCGTAGGACCATCGTCAACCATAATAGTTTTAACGAATAATTCATCGATGTCTGCACCTTCGTTGTGCTCTGCATTAGCGATCGCTGAGTTTAGAACTTTCTTAACTAAAACAGCAGCTGATTTGTTGCTGTATTCTAAGATTTCTAACGCTTTTTCAACGTGAAGACCACGGATTTGGTCTACCACTAAACGTGCTTTTTGCGCAGAACCACGGGCAAATTTATGTTTAGCAATTGCTTCCATTTAACTTCCCCTTACTTCTTCTTCGCTTTCTTGTCCGCAGCGTGACCGCGGTAAGTGCGAGTTGGTGCAAATTCACCTAATTTGTGACCGATCATTTCATCAGTTACAAATACAGGTACGTGTTGACGGCCATTATGGACAGCAATGGTCAATCCGATCATGTTAGGGATGATCATTGAACGACGAGACCAAGTCTTAATAGGTTTCTTGTTCCCGCTTTCCAGAGCTTTCTCTACCTTCGTCAACAAGTGTAGGTCAATAAATGGACCTTTCTTGAGAGAACGTGGCATGGTATTTCCTCTTATTTAATAACTAGTACTATTACTTAGTACGACGACGTACGATGAACTTATCAGTACGCTTGTTCTTACGAGTCTTGTAACCCTTAGTAGGTACACCCCAAGGTGATACTGGGTGACGACCACCTGAAGTACGACCTTCACCACCACCGTGCGGGTGATCAACCGGGTTCATCGCCACACCACGTACGGTAGGACGAACACCACGCCAGCGCGAAGCACCAGCTTTACCAAGAGAACGTAACATGTGCTCTGCGTTACCGATTTCACCTAAAGTTGCACGACATTCCGCTTCAACTTTACGCATTTCGCCTGAACGAAGACGTAGAGTTACGTAAGCGCCGTCTTTAGCAACTAATTGTGCATAAGTACCAGCAGCACGCGCGATTTGAGCACCTTTACCAGGCTTCAATTCGATTGCGTGGATTACACTACCTAGCGGCATGTTGCGAAGTGGCAACGTGTTACCTGCTTTGATAGGTGCATCTACACCAGACTGGATTGAATCGCCAGCTTGAACACCTTTAGGTGCTAAGATGTAACGACGCTCACCGTCTGCGTATAATACTAAAGCGATGTTTGCGCTGCGGTTTGGATCATATTCCAAACGCTCAACTTTTGCAGGGATACCGTCTTTAGTACGCTTAAAGTCAATTACGCGATAGTGATGCTTGTGACCACCACCAACGTGACGAACTGTAATACGACCAGTATTGTTACGACCGCCAGACTTAGAGTTTTTCTCTAAAAGTGGTGCGTAAGGCTTACCTTTGTACAAGTCCGGGTTAACCACTTTAACGACGTGGCGACGACCCGGAGAAGTTGGTTTACATTTAACTACAGCCATTTGTACTTCTCCTATGCTTCTGCGCCAACGAAGTCGATGTCGCTACCTTCAGCAAGAGTAACGTACGCTTTCTTCCAGTCGCTACGACGACCAAAACGAGCACCTGTACGCTTTGTTTTACCCTTGACATTTAGAGTACGAACACCATCAACTTTTACTTCGAAAAGTTGCTCAACAGCGGCTTTGATTTCAGCTTTTGTAGCAGTAGTAGCTACTTTGAAAACAACCGTGTTGTTTGCTTCAGCAGCCATTGTTGCTTTTTCAGAAATGTTTGGTGCCAATAGCACTTTCAACAAACGTTCTTCGCTTATCATGCTAACATCTCCTCAATTTGCTTAACCGCACCAGCAGTCATTAATACTTTTTCGAAACCAACTAAAGAAACTGGGTCGATGCCTTGTACGTCACGAACGTCAACTTTGTATAAGTTGCGAGCAGATAAGAATAAGTTCTCGTCTACTTCTGGTGTAACGATTAATACATCTTTAAGTTCTAAACCTTTAAGCTTAGCAACTAATTCTTTAGTTTTAGGTGTATCTACTGCGAAGTCGTTAACAACCACTAAACGGTCTTGACGAACTAACTCAGAAAGGATGCTTTGGATCGCACCGCGATACATCTTACGGTTTACTTTTTGGCTGTGGTCTTGAGGACGTGCAGCGAATGTTACGCCACCAGTTCTCCAGATTGGACCACGAGTTGTACCAGCACGTGCACGGCCAGTACCTTTTTGACGCCATGGCTTTTTACCACCGCCGCTAACTTCAGAACGGTTCTTTTGCTTAACAGTACCTTGACGAGCACCTGCTGCGTAAGCAACAACTACTTGGTGTACTAAAGCTTCGTTGAATTCACGACCGAACGTTGCTTCTGAAACTTCAACAGCGCCTGACGCGTCTTTTAATGCTAATTCCATCAAAATTCTCCTCAGACGTTAGGCTTTAACAGCTGGCTTGATGATTACGTCAGCGTTTACGTGACCCGGAACTGCACCTTTAATAAGAAGCAAGTTACGTTCAGCATCTACGCGAACTAACTCAAGGTTTTGCGTAGTAACTTTCGCAGCACCCATGTGACCAGACATTTTTTTGCCTTTAAATACGCGACCTGGTGTTTGACATTGACCGATTGAACCGTTTGAACGGTGAGACAATGAGTTACCGTGTGACATATCTTGAGTACGGAAATTCCAACGCTTGATACCGCCTTGGAAACCTTTACCCTTTGAAGTGCCTGTCACGTCTACTAATTTAGTATCGTTGAATAGCTCAACAGTGATTTCGCTACCAGTTGCTAATTCTGCACCTTCGCCTTCCGCTAAACGGAATTCCCATAAACCACGACCTGCTTCGATACCTGCTTTCGCAAAGTGACCAGCTGCTGGCTTGTTTACACGGTTAGCTTTTTTAGCACCAGTTGTAACTTGAATCGCTGAGTAACCATCGTTGTCTACAGTTTTTACCTGAGCAACACGGTTAGCTTCAACTTCTAGGACAGTTACTGGAGTTGAAACGCCATCTTCAGAGAAGATGCGAGTCATACCAACTTTACGTCCAACTAGACCTATAGTCATGTTAAAACCCCCTATTAACCCAAGCTAATTTGAACGTCGACACCAGCTGCTAAGTCTAAACGCATTAATGCATCAACAGTCTTTTCAGTTGGTTCTACGATATCAATTAAACGCTTGTGAGTACGAATCTCGTACTGGTCACGCGCATCTTTGTTAACGTGTGGAGAAATCAAAACAGTGAAACGCTCTTTGCGCGTTGGTAATGGAATAGGACCACGAACCTGTGCACCAGTGCGTTTAGCAGTGTCAACGATCTCTGCTGTAGATTGATCAATCAAACGATGATCGAACGCTTTCAAACGAATGCGAATTCTTTGATTTGACATTTATCAAATCCCCTAATAAAAGAACGAACAAAGTACAGCCCATCGCCTTCATAGTGATTGAAGGGGGGTGTACCGATTATTTCATTCGACTCCCAATCGGAGTCGCTGTATAGCAAGAATTACTTGGCTTTGGCCGAAACCAGAAACTAAATAATCTTTACATCTCACGTAGGCATTCGCCAACGTGGACGCGCATTATACTTAAACTGCTTAAAAGTGCAACACTTAATTTGAATGCCAGTTTCCGGTGAGCGAATAAAACTATGTGCTAAGTAAATGATTCAGTTTTTGTTTAACCTCGGCATAAGGCAATTGCTGACACAAACCAAAACCGCTCAGTGATTTAACTTTATGGCGACCGAAAAGTGGCACTGTCATGCCAGCGAGGAATCGACTTATCGTGGTGATTGAAATTGGTTGGTCAACTTTAGGGGATAAATGCGTTACCAATTCATTAGCCACAGCTTTGATCACGCTATCTTCTGGCCACATGCTTTGTGTAGATAGTGTAAGGTTTGCCACCTGACCTCGACAGACGCTGCAATGACCACACTGATCAGGCGCTTGGTTATCATCAAAGTAATTGGCGAGTTGCGCGGTTAAACAATCAGCAGAATTGAAAAACGCCACTAATCGGCTTAAACGCGCAATCTCTTTGCTTTCGTTACTGGCAAAGTAATCAGCCAAGTAGCCAGCTAATCCTTCATTATTTAAAGCCTGCTGATTAACCCGATAAACATCGGTCACTTGTTTGGTTTCGATAACGATTAAACCTTTATCGGCTAGATACTCAAGTGCCGTTAAAATACGTTTGCGATCACTACCGCTATGGTGGCTGATGGCATCAAAATCAGGCTGATACCAAACTTTTTTACCAGCAGAATAATCGAAAACGGTTTGTAAAAACTGCTGTCGCTCGCCCTCAAACATGGCGACGATTTCTTGCGCTGTGCTAACAAACTTAAACTTTACTTCCGCAAAGTAGCTATAACTCGCCTGCAGTACACCCGCTAGCTCAAGTTGCACTAATAAAGTTTTGAGTGGTAGCTGTTTAATATTACTGGCAGTCGATAATCGATGTAATTGTAAAGACCAATTACCATGTTCCTGCTCTTCGCGAATATCATTAAGTACATGTTCGATACCGGTTTGCTCGGGCGTGTCACCATAAACGAAGTTTTCCAATACGGTTAAACCATCAAGATTTGCTAGCACAATGCAATTGCTTGGCTGACCATCTCGCCCTGCACGACCAATTTCTTGGCTATAGTTTTCAATCGACTTGGGCAGGTCATAATGAATCACGAAGCGGATATCACTTTTATCCACCCCCATACCAAAGGCAATGGTGGCAACGACCACTTGAGTTTCCCCAGCCATAAACCGTTGCTGAATATCACTGCGTACTTCATTGTCTAATCCAGCATGATAAGCTTTAGCATTGATACCTTGCAGGATAAGAAAACTTGCCACCTGCTCGGCGGATTGTTGCAAGGTGACATAAACGACACCATTTACGAAACCATTGGGGTTTTGCCCTTTTGATTGCTGCTGTTGTTTCTGCTCCGCGACTACCTTTAACAATTGCGCCTGCTTTTGTTCCTCAACACAAGCAACCACAGATAAATCCAAGTTTTGGCGATAAAAGCCGGTTTGTACGATATGCTCAGGTGCGATGGCAAAGCGCTCTGCCATATCTTGTTTCACTTGTTTGGTTGCGGTTGCAGTTAATAGTAGCGTTAACGGAATATTTAGCTCTTTGGCGTAAGTGGGCAGCTTTAGATAGTCCGGACGAAAGTTATGCCCCCACTCGGAGACACAATGTGCTTCATCCACGACGAGCATAGAAATAGGTAAACGATGAATCAGTTGCCGAAAGCGTTCATTCTTAAAGCGTTCGACCGATACCATCAATATTTTGATTTCGCCGTTATTTAGCCCCTGCACTACACCTTGATGTTCTTCATAGCTTAGCGTTGAATCAATACTCGCAGCATTAATACCTTTACTGCGTAAAAATCCTAATTGGTCTTTCATTAACGCTAATAAAGGTGACACCACTAAAGTTAGGTGCGGTAAATGCAGTGCCGCTAATTGATAACATAAGGACTTACCCGAGCCGGTTGGAAATATCGCCAATGAAGAATTGCCAGCCAAAAGTTGCTGAACCACTTGCTCTTGCCCTGCCCTAAATTGGTCAAAGCCGAAATACTGTTGTAATGAGGGGGTTAAATTCATCACAAATTCCTTTTGCTATTGTTATGCGCAATTATTTTGCCGTGCTTAAACGCGACGTTCTTATTTTGCTCAGTTAATACTTGTGCCATTAAGCTTTTATCATTTTGGATATTGTAAGGGTGCATTGATGAAGTGATCATCCGATCAACCATACCTATATAAGCACATATTATAGGGTTAGTACTGAGCCACAGTGTTATCAGTTTAACGCAGTCCATAGCGTAAATAGTTAACTAATTACTATAACATTAGCTGAAACCTGGTTAGCACTTATTTACCTGCAAGAATACGCTAAATTGACACAGTTCAGTGACGAAAAGATTAATTTCAACTTTTTCTATGTTGGTTTTCGTTAAGTTCTGGTATACTCGCGCGGTTTTTAATCACTAACCCCTAATTGATTTTAATTAGGTACAAGCAGAGCAAGAAAATGGCAGATTTATCAAAATACAGAAATATTGGTATTTTCGCTCACGTTGATGCTGGTAAAACCACAACAACTGAACGAATTTTGAAACTTACAGGTATGATCCACAAGATCGGTGAAGTTCACGATGGTGAATCTACTACTGACTTCATGGAGCAAGAAGCTGAGCGTGGTATTACTATCCAGTCTGCTGCTGTTACTTGTGAGTGGAAAAAGCACCGTTTTAACGTAATCGACACCCCGGGTCACGTTGACTTCACAGTTGAAGTTTACCGTTCTCTTAAAGTTCTTGATGGTGGTATTGGTGTATTCTGTGGTTCTGGTGGTGTTGAGCCGCAATCAGAAACTAACTGGCGTTACGCGAACGAGTCAAAAGTTGCTCGTTTGATCTTCGTTAACAAGTTAGACCGTTTAGGTGCAAACTTCTTCCGCGTTAAAGACCAAGTGAAAAACGTACTTGGCGCTAACCCACTAGTTATGACTTTACCAATTGGTGAAGAAGATAACTTCGTTGGTGTTGTTGACGTATTAAGCCAAAAAGCTTACGTATGGGATGATTCAGGTCAACCAGAAAACTACGAAGTTCAAGACATTCCAGCAGACATGGTAGACCAAGCTGCTGAGTACCGTGAAATGTTAATCGAAACTGCACTAGAAGCAGACGATGACTTATTAATGGAATACATGGAAGGTGTTGAGCCTTCTGAAGAGCAAATCAAAGCCTGTATCCGTAAAGGTACAAACGAGTTATTGTTCTTCCCTACATACTGTGGTTCTGCGTTCAAGAACAAAGGTATGCAATTGCTTCTTGACGCTGTTGTTGACTACTTACCGTCACCAACTGAAGTACCACCTCAGCCATTAACTGATGAAGAAGGTGAGCCTACTGGTGAACACGCTATTGTTGACGCTGAAGAGCCGTTCCGTGCATTAGCATTCAAAATTATGGATGACCGTTTCGGTGCACTTACGTTCGTACGTGTATACTCTGGTCGCATCAAGAAAGGTGATACAGTACTTAACTCGTTCACTGGTAAAACTGAGCGTATCGGCCGTATGGTTGAGATGCAAGCGGAAGACCGTACTGAGCTTACTGAAGCACAAGCGGGTGACATTCTTGCTATCGTAGGTATGAAGAACGTTCAAACAGGTCACACATTATGTGATGTGAAACAACCTTGTACGCTTGAAGCGATGGTATTCCCAGAGCCAGTAATCTCAATCGCTGTTTCTCCAAAAGAGAAAGGTGGTGCTGAGAAGATGGGTATCGCGATCGGTAAGATGGTTGCAGAAGATCCAACGTTCCAAGTTGAAACTGACGAAGATTCAGGTGAAACCATCCTTAAAGGTATGGGTGAACTTCACTTAGACATCAAAGTTGACATCCTTAAGCGTACTTACGGTGTTGAACTAGAAGTTGGTAAGCCACAAGTAGCGTACCGTGAAACGATCACACAAGCGATTGAAGATTCTTACACGCATAAGAAACAATCTGGTGGTTCTGGTCAGTTCGGTAAGATCGACTACCGCATCAAGCCAGGTGAGCCAAACTCAGGCTTCACATTTAAGTCTACCGTTGTAGGTGGTAACGTTCCTAAGGAATTCTTCCCTGCAATCGAGAAAGGCTTTAAAGGAATGATGGATCAAGGTGTTCTAGCTGGCTTCCCAGTATTAGACGTTGAGATCGAATTATTCGACGGTGGTTTCCACGCAGTTGACTCGTCAGCAGTAGCGTTCGAAATCGCAGCGAAAGGCGCTTTCCGTCAATCAATTCCAAAAGCTGGTGCACAACTTCTTGAGCCAATCATGAAAGTTGACGTGTTCACGCCAGAAGACAACGTTGGTGACGTAATTGGTGACCTTAACCGTCGTCGCGGTATGATCAAAGACCAAGAAGCTGGTACTACTGGCGTTCGCATTAAAGCAGACGTTCCATTATCAGAAATGTTTGGTTACATCGGTCACTTACGCACAATCACTTCAGGTCGTGGTCAATTCTCTATGGAATTCAGCCACTACGCAGCAGCACCACAGAACGTTGCTGAAGAAGTTATCGCTGAAGTTAAAGCACGTAACGAAGCTAAGTAATTTAGTTTTTTAAAGTGTTTCGAAAAGCCTCGCTAATGCGGGGCTTTTTTATATCTGTTTTTCAACTACACAATGGAAGCCAGAAATTTCAATTAGCGCTGCTTCTGGCAATGTTATCTATTTTGGAATAGTAAAATTACACTCACTAATTAGCATAGCCATTGACTAATCAATTTAGCTCGGCAAAATAAGCTGCTAGTGATGTAATGGTTTAACGCTATGTTACCACTTAATAAAATTTCCAAACTAAAACTACTTGAGATAATTGGTCGCATAAATTTCTTTAAGGGCTTTACCATAGCGCAGCGTGAGTTACTGCTCCAAAAAAGTAAAGTCTATAACTGTAAGCCAAATCAATTTGTGCAATCTGAGTTAGATCACAACAGTCATTTCTATATCGTGCTATCCGGTGAAGTAGAAATACTTAAACAAGGAGGCTCTCAAGCGCTTGGTGTTATCAAAGCAGGTCAGTTTATAGGTGAAGGTAGCTTTATTAAGAAAAGGCCTAAAAGTGCTACTGCTAAAGCCTTAAACGAAGTTATTGTGCTTTGTATGGATCAAGACACCTTGCATGGCCTGCCACATGCTTTGAAGGGCAAATTTAAAGATGCCGTTATTGAAGGAATGGCAGAGCGAATTGTATACCTTAGCGGACAAATCCAAGATTTTCATCACAAGTACTCCCCTGAAAGCTGATCGCACTTAGCGATCACCCTAATCCAATATCTCGCCTAACTTAATATGCACAGCCCCGCTTTCAACTATAGTTAGCTCGGTGTCTTCCGTTGCTCGGATAAGCAAGCGACAATCAATTGCTGTTGAAGGAATTAATAGCATTTCTGTTATGGAAACATTTTCGACATGGTTTTTACAGCGAAGTTGGGCTTCCACATTATCACTAACTGTTTCTAGTTGAACTTCTCGCCTGGTGATAGCGTGATAAGCAGGAGACTCTTCACTGATAGAATAGCGCTTGGTTATTTCCTTGTGCTGCTCGATACTCTGCTGCACGCTATCATAATAAGACTGGTAAACCTGAGCAGATATCTCAATTCCTGATAAGGTTTTAAAGGAGTTAGCGACTTCCAGTGCAAGCCGATGATCTTGCTTGTAAAGTGCATAATCGAATAAGTTTTTTGTTGCCGTGTAAGCCGAGTGATTATCTAAGAAGTCTTTTAGCATCCAAGCATCAAACACGTGCTCGCCATAGCGAGGCCAATCCTTTGCCTGTGCATAAACAAAACTACTAATAAATGCGTAAAATGCTTGTTCAGTTAAGTTCTTCGTAGCTTGCTTTACGTTGTTCAACTCATGTTCTGCCTTAACGGCATTGTCTTTGACTAATGACTTAGTTTTCTCATATGACTGAGCAAAGCGAGGTGATATTCCATCGTTAGAGCCACTACTTAGCGCTTTGTCATAACGCCATAGTAGTCTTTGCTCACTATTGATAGGCTTATCATAAATTCTCGCTGGCTGGTAAGTTAGGTTTTTAAGCCATTGCTTTGCCACCCCCGAAATATCTCTAAAGTCACTTTTGTTCAAAACGACTATGTCAGTTGCTTTGCCTTCTTTATTGATAACAAAACTTATGTAAGCATACGATTCTACTCGAGACGCAAAGCTATCTTCACGATACTTTTTATTGGCATTCTCCAATAACTTGGCAGGGATAAAGACTTGCGAGGAGCAAGTAAAAGAAAAGAACAATAAACAAAGAACATAGCGCATTAATCATCATCCATGAGTAAAAGGTGCGACAAGCAAAACAATAGCCTACTTTACAGGTATCCTAACACCAGATAAAAAACTGGTTAAAATCAGTTTTTATTCTTCAAGCCTAGGCAATTGAACCAATATTGGCATTATTCCAACACTAGAACCTTGGTGTTTCTATGATTACGCTCTAATAATTGGCGTACACCTTTACAACCCCAAACGCAAAAGACTGCTCTTACGAGCTTTTCCGTTTTGTATTCTAGAGTCTAACGATATTAGTTGATGCATGTCTTAGATATAGCGATACAACACCAGCACCTAGCATCAGCGTATTCTTTCAGCCGCTTTAAATAGCACCACAGCTTTACTTTATCCTAAACGCAAAAAAGGCCGCTTGCGCGACCTTTCTCAACGTGTATTCTAGCATCTATCGATATTGGTTGATGCATGTCTCAGGTGCAGCGATACAACGCCAGCACCTAAATTGTCTGCTTTGGGTTCACCAAAAAATTTGCTAAACCCCAAACGCAAAAAAGGCCGCTTTCTCGACCTTCTCAACGTGTATTCTAGCATCTATCGATATTGGTTGATGCATGTCTCAGGTGCAGCGATACAACGCCAGCACCTAGCATCAGCGTATTATTTCAGCCGCTTTCAATAGCACCACAATTTACTAAACCCCAAACGCAAAAAAGGCCGCTTGCGCGACCTTTCTCAACGTGTATTCTAGAATCTATCGATATTAGTCGATGATTTTAGATACAACACCAGCACCTACTGTGCGGCCACCTTCACGGATAGCGAAGCGTAAACCTTCGTCCATCGCGATTGGGTTGATTAGCTCAACAACAAACTTCAAGTTGTCGCCAGGCATTACCATTTCTACACCTTCTGGAAGCTCTACAGCACCAGTGATGTCAGTTGTACGGAAGTAGAACTGTGGACGGTAGCCTTTGAAGAATGGCGTGTGACGGCCACCTTCGTCTTTAGTTAATACGTAAACTTCAGACTCGAACTTAGTGTGTGGAGTGATTGAACCAGGCTTAGCTAGTACCTGACCACGTTGTACTTCATCACGCTTAGTACCACGAAGAAGAACACCACAGTTCTCACCCGCACGACCTTCGTCTAGAAGCTTACGGAACATTTCAACACCAGTACAAGTAGTCGTCGTAGTTTCTTTGATACCTACGATTTCTACGTCGTCACCTACTGTGATGATACCACGCTCAACACGACCTGTTACTACAGTACCACGACCTTGGATTGAGAATACGTCTTCGATTGGTAAGATGAAGTCACCGTCGATTGCACGCTCTGGCTCTGGAATGTAAGTGTCTAACTGGTTAGCAAGCTCAAGGATTTTCTCTTCCCATTGTGCTTCACCGTTAAGTGCGCCTAATGCAGAACCTTGGATTACTGGTAAGTCGTCACCTGGGAAGTCGTATTCTGAAAGAAGTTCACGAACTTCCATCTCTACAAGCTCAAGTAGCTCTTCGTCGTCTACCATGTCACACTTGTTTAAGAATACGATGATGTAAGGTACACCTACTTGGCGAGAAAGAAGGATGTGCTCACGTGTTTGTGGCATAGGACCGTCAGTAGCAGCACATACTAAGATTGCACCGTCCATTTGAGCAGCACCAGTGATCATGTTTTTAACATAATCGGCGTGACCTGGACAGTCTACGTGTGCGTAGTGACGTGTTTCTGTGTCGTACTCGATGTGAGAAGTATTGATTGTAATACCACGCTCACGCTCTTCTGGAGCGTTATCGATTTGAGCGAAATCACGAACTTCACCACCGTGAGTTTTTGTTAATACTGCAGAGATAGCAGCTGTTAAAGTAGTTTTACCGTGGTCAACGTGGCCGATAGTACCAACGTTTACGTGCGGTTTCGAACGTTCAAATTTTTCTTTAGCCATTTTACATGTACCTTAAAGATTACCAATTAAATTTAATTTTTAGCACTTAGCGACTGTTGACCACTGAGCAGCAAGGCACTGATTGTAGAGAATGCGAATTCTCTTGTCAAAGCAATGCCAGTGCCTTGTGCACCACCACTAAAGTGCGAGAAAGTTCACCTTTAAAAAAGGCTAGCCCCCTCGGGATTCAATAACTGAGTCAGCTACTGCTTTTGGAGCCTCTGCATACTTAGAAAACTCCATAGAATAAGAGGCGCGACCTTGAGTTGCACTACGTAAATCAGTTGCGTAGCCAAACATCTCTGCCAATGGCACAAGCGCGTTAACGAGCTTCATACCAGCAGGGCCTTCGTCCATCCCATCGATCATGCCGCGACGACGGTTTAAATCGCCTACCACATCACCCATGTTCTCTTCTGGCGTTGTCACTTCTACTTTCATCATTGGCTCTAACAGTGCAGGATTGGCTTCCATTGCACCTTTCTTAAAGCCCATAGACGCAGCGATTTTAAACGCCATTTCGTTAGAGTCAACGTCGTGGAATGAACCATCGTATAACGTGACTTTAACACCAAGCAGCGGGTAGCCGGCTAATACGCCAGATTCCATCTGCTCTTTACAACCTTTTTCAACTGCTGGGATGTATTCTTTTGGAACCACACCACCAACAATCTCATTAACGAATTCGAAACCATCGCCTTCGATTGGTTCCATTTTCAACCAAACATGACCGAATTGACCACGGCCACCTGATTGGCGAACAAATTTGCCTTCAGCTTCAACCGTTGAACGAATGCTTTCACGGTAGGCAACTTGTGGCTTACCAACGTTACAATCAACTTTGAATTCACGCATCATGCGGTCGACAATGATATCTAAGTGTAGCTCACCCATACCAGAAATGATGGTTTGGCCTGACTCTTCATCTGTCTCTACGCGGAATGATGGATCTTCTGCCGCTAGCTTGCCTAACGCGATACCCATTTTCTCTTGGTCAGCCTTCGTTTTTGGCTCTACAGCAACAGAGATCACTGGCTCTGGGAATTCCATACGCTCTAACGTGATAATGTTGTTATTATCACAAAGTGTGTCACCAGTAGTGACATCTTTTAAGCCAATTGCTGCTGCGATATCGCCAGCGCGAACTTCTTTAATTTCTTGACGGTCATTTGAGTGCATTTGCACGATACGACCAAAGCGCTCTTTCTTACCTTTCACTGGGTTGTAAACACTGTCGCCAGTTTGAACAACACCAGAGTAGGTACGGAAGAAAGTTAATGTGCCCACAAATGGATCTGTGGCGATTTTAAATGCAAGCGCAGCAAATGGCGCATTGTCATCAGCTTCACGAACACCTTCAGACTCGTCTTCGTTGATACCTTTGATCGCTTCAACTTCGGTTGGTGCTGGTAAGTACTCAATTACGGCGTCAAGTACCGCTTGCACACCTTTGTTCTTAAACGCTGAGCCACAAGCACATAAGACGATTTCGTTAGCAAGTGTACGTTGGCGAAGACCAGCTTTAATTTCTTCCTCTGACAGATCACCTTCTTCTAGGTATTTCTCCATCAAGTCATCATTAGCTTCAGCCGCTTCTGAAACTAGGTTCTCACGCCATTCTTCGGCAAGTTCAACCATATCTGCTGGAATATCTTCATAAGTGAAGGTCATGCCTTGATCGGCTTCATTCCAGTTAATGGCTTTCATTTTCGCTAGGTCAACAACGCCAGTAAAATCTTCTTCACTGCCAATGGCAAGCTGCATAGGCACGGCATTGGCACCTAAGCGGTTTTTAATTTGATCAACAACATTTAGGAAGTTTGCGCCCATACGGTCCATCTTGTTGACGAATACCATACGTGGCACAGAGTATTTTTCCATTTGGCGCCAAACCGTCTCGGTTTGTGGTTGTACACCTGAAGACGCACATAGTACTAGTACTGCACCATCAAGCACACGTAATGAACGCTCTACTTCGATAGTGAAATCAACGTGACCCGGAGTATCAATGATGTTTACGCGGTGATCTTCAAATTGCGCATCCATACCTTTCCAGAAACAAGTGGTTGCAGCTGAGGTAATAGTAATACCACGCTCTTGCTCTTGTTCCATCCAGTCCATGGTTGCGGCACCATCGTGCACTTCACCGATTTTGTGAGATAGACCCGTGTAGAAAAGTACACGTTCTGTTGTTGTTGTTTTACCTGCGTCAACGTGAGCACAAATACCGATGTTACGGTAACGCTCAATAGGTGTTGTACGAGCCACTTATGTATCCTCTGTGCTAGGGCAACATTTAAACGATTAATGATCATCGCTAATGTGTTGCCTTAAACTAACTTTAAAAAGTACTCAATGCAGATAAACACTTTTGAAAATTAGTCGCCGGTAAAGACGTCAATAACTCCCTATGGGAAGTATAGAAAAGCGTAGTGACAATAAGATGTCACTACGCTTGCCTTTATATTACCAACGGTAATGTGCGAACGCTTTGTTCGCTTCGGCCATACGGTGAACGTCTTCACGTTTCTTAACCGCTGAACCTTTGTTCTCAGCTGCATCTAACATTTCGTTAGCTAGACGCTGAGCCATTGATTTTTCACCACGTTTACGAGCTGCTTCAACTAACCAACGCATGGCTAGCGCGTTACGACGTACTGGACGAACTTCAACTGGAACTTGGTAAGTAGAACCACCAACACGACGAGACTTAACTTCAACCGCTGGGCGGATGTTTTCTAGCGCTTCTTCGAAAAGGTCTAGATGTTCTTTCTCGTTGTTTTTTTCCGCTAAGATGTCTAGTGCACCATAAACGATTTTTTCTGCAACAGCTTTTTTACCATCAACCATAAGGATGTTGATGAATTTTGCTAATAGTTCATTACCGAACTTAGGATCTGGCAATATTTTACGTTGCCCTACGACGCGTCTTCTTGGCATCTTGAATTCTCCGTTTAATTCAGGGATTTCCCAAAATTGTTAAATGTTAAAATTTGGCCTTACTTCACGGAAACCGTTAAGATTTAGGGCGCTTAGCACCGTACTTAGAACGGCCTTGTCTACGATCGTTAACGCCTGAACAGTCAAGTGCGCCACGAACAGTGTGATAACGTACACCAGGTAAGTCTTTAACACGACCACCACGGATTAAGATTACGCTATGCTCTTGTAAGTTGTGACCTTCACCACCGATGTATGAAGTAACTTCAAAGCCGTTTGTTAAACGAACACGAGCTACTTTACGTAGTGCTGAGTTAGGTTTTTTAGGTGTAGTAGTATATACACGAGTACATACACCACGACGCTGTGGACAAGCTTGTAACGCAGGTACGTTACTTTTTTGTACTTGTCTGACACGTGGTTTACGTACCAATTGGTTAATAGTTGCCATTATAGCTCCTGATTAAGTTGAAACATGTGCGAACATCAGTAGTACCTACCAACTTCACACCCTCTTAAACGTGTAAAAATCAAACCTTTTAAAAACTACGCAACTAGGCACAGATTAAAAGGTCGCAGAATTCTAATGGTCAAGCTTTGAACTGTCAAGCAAAAAGCGATTAAGGATCCTTTTTGGTGATAATTAAGGATCTTTGGGGAAATGAATGGTGAATAAAGGGTGATAGGCAGTGCTTGAATTAGTTACGACTTAGCAACATCAGGCATCTTTTCATAAGCACGAGAAAGCGCATTTGAAATACTTGTAATACTTAAATAACCAAGCTTTGGTGTAAAAGAGATATTCACATATAAAAAAAGGCCGCTCAGTTGAGCGGCCTTTTCAATCATCATTCAGTGCTATGGTTTATAACACTGGATCGTTTTGATCGTTTGACTCTGCGTCTAAGTCAGCGTTTAGTGCGTCACTTAGTGCTTGTGCTGCTTCGTCAGCTGATACTGTTACTTCTTCTTCCATCGCCGCGTTACGCTTGCGCATACGGTCTTGGTGGTAAGCGTAACCTGTACCTGCTGGGATTAAGCGACCAACGATAACGTTCTCTTTCAGACCACGTAAACCGTCTTTCTTACCTGCTACAGCAGCTTCAGTAAGAACACGCGTTGTCTCTTGGAACGATGCCGCTGAGATAAATGATTCAGTTGCAAGTGATGCTTTAGTAATACCCATCATTTGCATCTCGTATTCAGCTGGTTGCTTGCCTGCGGCTTCAAGTTCACGGTTTGCGATGTTCACGCGTGCCACTTCAACTTGTTCACCTTTCAGGAATTCTGAATCACCACCATCAACGATTTCACACTTACGGATCATCTGACGAACGATAACTTCGATGTGCTTATCATTGATTTTTACACCTTGTAGACGGTAAACGTCTTGAACTTCGTTCACGATGTAGTTAGCAACATCTGCTACGCCACGTAGACGCAAGATATCATGTGGCGACTCTGGACCATCGGCAATAACTTCACCTTTCTGTACAGATTCACCTTCGAACACGTTAAGTTGACGCCACTTAGGAATCATCTCTTCGTATACTGTACCGTCAGGTTGCGTGATCAATAGACGACGCTTACCTTTCGTTTCTTTACCGAATCCAATAATACCAGTCTTCTCAGCAAGAATTGCAGGCTCTTTCGGCTTACGCGCTTCGAATAAGTCAGCAACACGCGGTAGACCACCGGTAATATCACGAGTCTTAGAAGACTCTTGTGGAATACGTGCTAATGCGTCACCGATACCAACTTCTGCACCATCTTCTAGGTTAACGATTGCGTTACCTGGTAAGAAGTATTGCGCTGGAATATCAGTACCTGCGATCATCACATCGTTACCTGCCGCATCAACTAGCTTAACCATTGGGCGCATTTCTTTACCCGCAGAGCTACGTTGGTTTGGATCAGTAACAACAGTGCTAGATAGACCCGTTAACTCATCCGTTTGACGCGTCATTGTTAAACCTTCGATTAGGTCAACAAATTTGATCTTACCTGCTACCTCAGTGATGATTGGATGCGTATGTGGATCCCAGTTTGCTACTGTTTCACCTGCTTCAATCGCTTCACCGTCTTTCTTCGCTAGTACAGCACCGTAAGGCACTTTGTAACGCTCTTTCTCACGACCTAACTCGTCAATAACTGTCAACTCAGAAGAACGTGAAGTAATAACTACGTGACCTTCAGAGTTACTAACGAACTTAGCGTTTTGCAGTTTAAGCGTGCCTGTGTTCTTCACTTGTACTGAGTTTTCTGCAGACGCTCGTGATGCCGCACCACCGATGTGGAACGTACGCATGGTTAGCTGTGTACCTGGCTCACCGATTGACTGCGCTGCAACAACACCAACCGCTTCACCTTGGTTGATCATATGACCACGTGCTAGGTCACGACCGTAACAGTGGGCACAGATACCAAAGTCTGTCGAACAAGTAATAATTGAACGTACTTTTACTTGGTCAACTGAGTGCTCTTCCAACACATCACATAATTTTTCATCAATTAGTGTGTTACGCGGTAGTAATACGTCTTCAGTACCTGGAATTAGTACATCTTCACAAACTACACGACCTAGTACACGCTCACGTAATGGTTCAACAACGTCACCACCTTCGATTAGTGGTGTCATGGTTAGACCGTCGTGTGTGCCACAATCATGCTCTGTTACAACTAAATCTTGTGCAACATCTACTAGACGACGTGTTAAGTAACCTGAGTTCGCTGTCTTAAGTGCGGTATCCGCTAGACCTTTACGAGCACCGTGAGTTGAGATGAAGTACTGAAGTACGTTTAGACCTTCACGGAAGTTCGCAGTAATTGGCGTTTCGATGATTGAACCATCTGGTTTTGCCATTAGACCACGCATACCCGCTAGCTGACGGATCTGAGCGGCACTACCACGAGCGCCCGAGTCAGCCATCATGAAGATAGAGTTGAATGAGTCTTGCTCTTCCATCTCACCGTCACGGTTTTCAACGCTTTCTTTCGATAAGTTGTCCATCATTGCTTTCGAAACTTTTTCGTTAGCTGATGACCAGATATCGATTACTTTGTTGTACTTCTCACCCGCAGTTACAAGACCTTGGTCGAACTGCTCTTGGATTTCAGCAACTTCTTCTTCCGCACCGTCGATGATAGTGTACTTCTCATCTGGGATAACCATGTCGTCGATACCAACAGACGCACCCGCGATCATCGCGTAGTGGAAACCTGTGTACATGATGTGGTCAGCAAAGATAACTGTCTCTTTCAGACCTAGGTTACGGTATGCATGGTTAATTAAGCGTGAAATTGGCTTTTTACCTAAAGGCTGGTCGATTAGCTCGAACGGTAAACCTTCAGGACAGATTTGCCATAAAATAGTACGACCAACAGTGGTGTCTTTTAACGTAGTTTGTGCAACTAACTCACCCGCTTCGTTGCGAACGTGTTCAGTGATACGCACTTTAACGCGAGCGTGAAGCTCAGCAACACCTGTACGGTACGCTTTTTCTGCTTCAGCAGCTGAAGCGAAAACCATACCTTCACCTAAACCGTTAACACGATCACGCGTTAGGTAGTAAAGACCTAATACAACGTCCTGTGAAGGAACGATGATTGGGTCACCATTCGCTGGTGATAATACGTTGTTCGTAGACATCATTAACGCACGCGCTTCTAATTGCGCTTCTAACGTTAACGGTACGTGAACCGCCATTTGGTCACCATCGAAGTCAGCGTTATACGCCGCACAAACTAATGGGTGTAAATGGATCGCCTTACCTTCGATAAGTACCGGCTCGAATGCTTGGATACCCAATCTGTGAAGTGTTGGCGCACGGTTAAGCATTACTGGATGTTCACGAATAACTTCGTCTAATACATCCCATACTTCTGCGCCTTCGCGCTCAACTAATTTCTTAGCCGCTTTAATCGTTGTTGCTAAACCACGTGCTTCTAATTTGCCGTAGATAAATGGCTTGAATAACTCAAGTGCCATTTTCTTCGGAAGACCACATTGGTGAAGACGTAACGTAGGACCTACAGTAATTACAGAACGACCTGAGTAGTCAACACGCTTACCAAGAAGGTTTTGACGGAAACGACCTTGCTTACCTTTGATCATGTCAGCAAGTGATTTCAATGGACGTTTGTTAGAACCCGTGATTGCACGACCACGACGACCGTTATCTAATAACGCATCAACAGACTCTTGAAGCATACGCTTCTCGTTACGTACGATGATGTCTGGTGCTACTAAATCAAGAAGACGCTTCAAACGGTTGTTACGGTTGATTACACGACGGTAAAGGTCGTTCAAATCAGACGTTGCGAAACGGCCGCCATCTAGTGGTACTAGTGGACGTAGATCTGGTGGAAGAATTGGCAGAACAGACATGATCATCCACTCTGGCTTGTTGCCAGACTGAGCGAATGCTTCCATTAACTTCAAGCGCTTAGTGATTTTCTTACGCTTAGTTTCTGAGCCGATTTCTGGTAACTCTTCACGCATTTGTGAAATTTCACCTTCCAAATCGATTTGTTGAAGAAGTGCTAATACCGCTTCAGCACCCATTTTCGCGTCGAACTCGTCACCGTGCTCTTCTAGTGCGTCTAGGTACTCTTCTTCTGTTAAGATTTGGCTCTTTTCAAGCGTTGTCATACCAGGTTCTGTTACTACGTATGATTCGAAGTAAAGAACACGCTCGATGTCACGTAATGTCATGTCTAAAAGAAGACCGATACGTGATGGTAATGATTTTAAGAACCAGATATGCGCTACTGGGCTTGCTAGTTCGATGTGACCCATACGCTCACGACGAACTTTAGTTAATGTAACTTCAACGCCACATTTTTCACAAATTACACCACGGTGCTTAAGGCGCTTGTACTTACCACAAAGACATTCGTAGTCTTTTACTGGGCCGAAAATACGGGCACAGAATAAACCGTCACGCTCTGGCTTGAACGTACGGTAGTTAATTGTTTCAGGCTTTTTTACTTCACCGAATGACCAAGAACGGATCAAGTCTGGTGATGCCAATCCGATGCGAATACCATCGAATTCTTCAGTTTGATTTTGTTGCTTAAGAAACTTAAGTAAATCTTTCACACTCTATCTCCTGTCGGAGTTAACCTTTTTAGAGGGGAATGACTCCCCTCCTCGTATGCTAACGGTAATGTTTATACCAGTCAGCTAGTAGCTCTTGGCCAGTTATTCTGCGTCCAACTCAATGTTGATACCTAAAGAGCGGATCTCTTTAAGTAATACATTGAATGATTCAGGCATACCTGGTTCCATACGGTGATCGCCGTCAACAAGGTTTTTGTACATTTTAGTACGACCGTTAACGTCATCCGACTTAACCGTAAGCATTTCTTGTAGCGTGTAGGCAGCACCGTATGCTTCAAGTGCCCATACCTCCATCTCACCGAAACGCTGACCACCGAACTGAGCTTTACCACCTAGTGGTTGCTGAGTTACTAGTGAGTAAGAACCAGTAGAACGGGCGTGCATCTTGTCGTCCACTAAGTGGTTTAGTTTCAGCATGTACATATAACCTACGGTTACAGGACGCTCAAACTTACGACCAGTACGACCGTCAGTTAGCGTGAATTGACCGCTTTCTGGCATGTCTGCTAACTTGAATAAGTCTTTAATTTCGCGCTCGCTCGCACCATCGAATACTGGTGTTGCGATTGGTAAACCTTCACGAAGGTTTTGCGCTAGACGCATGACTTCATCATCAGAGAAGTTGTCGATATCCACGTCTTGGCGAGATTCACCTAAGTTGTAAACTTCTTTTAGGAAGCTACGTAGTTTCTCAACTTTTTGTTGCGCCTTGATCATGCGATCAATCTTCTCACCGATACCGCGTGCCGCCATACCTAAGTGAGTTTCTAGGATCTGACCGATGTTCATACGCGACGGTACACCTAGTGGGTTAAGCACGATATCAACTGGTACACCGTTCTCGTCGTATGGCATATCTTCTACCGGTACAACGTTTGAGATAACACCCTTGTTACCGTGACGACCCGCCATTTTATCACCAGGCTGGATGCGACGTTTAACGGCTAAGTAAACCTTAACAATCTTAAGTACGCCTGGCGCTAAGTCATCACCTTGAGTGATTTTACGGCGCTTAGTTTCGTACTTCTTGTCGAATTCCGCTTTGATGGTTTCGTGCTGCTCAGCGATTTGCTCAAGCTCAGATTGCTGACCTTCATCGCTAAGGTTTTGTACCAACCACTTGTCGCGTGACATGCTGTTAAGCTCAGACTCGTTCATGCCAGCAGCTAGTAATAGCTTCTTAGCACGTGCGTAGATGCCGTCTTCTAAAATAGAGAACTCGTCACCTAAGTCTTTCTTAACTTCTTTCAGCTGCATTTCTTCAATTTCTAATGCACGCTTGTCTTTTTCTACACCGTCACGAGTGAAGATTTGTACATCGATGATAGTACCTGATACTGAGTTAGGTACACGTAAAGAGCTGTCTTTAACGTCAGCTGCTTTCTCACCGAAAATTGCACGTAAAAGTTTTTCTTCTGGCGTTAATTGCGTTTCACCTTTAGGCGTTACTTTACCTACTAAGATGTCACCGCCTTTTACTTCCGCACCAATGTAAACAACACCAGACTCATCTAGCTTGCTTAACGCTGACTCACCAACGTTTGGAATATCAGAAGTAATTTCTTCAGAGCCAAGCTTAGTATCACGAGCGATACAGCTTAATTCTTGAATGTGAATTGTCGTGAAACGGTCTTCTTGCGCAACGCGCTCAGAAAGCAACATCGAATCCTCGAAGTTGTAACCATTCCAAGGCATGAACGCCAAACGCATGTTTTGACCAAGAGCTAATTCACCCATGTCTGTTGATGGGCCGTCAGCTAACACGTCACCACGTACAACTGGGTCACCCATGTGAACGTTTGGACGTTGGTTAATACAAGTGTTTTGGTTAGAACGTGTGTACTTAGTTAAGTTGTAGATGTCGATACCCGCTTCACCTGGGATCATTTCGTCTTCGTTAACTTTTACAACGATTCGAGAAGCGTCAACGTAATCGATAACACCACCGCGCTTAGCAACGGCTGTTACACCAGAGTCAACCGCTACGATCTTCTCCATACCTGTACCAACAAGTGGCTTGTCCACTTTTAAGGTAGGTACAGCTTGGCGTTGCATGTTCGAGCCCATCAAGGCACGGTTAGCATCATCGTGCTCTAGGAATGGGATAAGTGATGCGGCAACAGAAACGATTTGCTGTGGCGATACGTCCATGTACTGAACTGTATCTTTCGACATTAGCGTGAATTCGTTTTTGTGGCGACACGGTACTAAGTCACTGGTTAAACGACCTGCTTCATCACGCTCAGCATTTGCCTGTGCGATTACATAGTTACCTTCTTCAATTGCAGATAGGTAATCTACTTCATCAGTTACTACGCCATCGACAATCTTACGGTATGGTGTTTCTAGGAAACCATAATCGTTAGTGCGCGCATAACATGATAATGAGTTAATTAGACCGATGTTTGGACCTTCCGGCGTTTCGATAGGACAAACACGACCGTAGTGCGTTGGGTGAACGTCACGTACTTCGAAGCCTGCACGCTCACGTGTTAAACCACCTGGGCCTAAGGCAGAAATACGACGCTTGTGCGTAACTTCTGATAACGGGTTGTTTTGGTCCATGAACTGTGAAAGTTGTGATGAACCGAAAAATTCTTTAACCGCAGCAGAAATAGGCTTAGCGTTGATTAAGTCTTGTGGCATTACCGCGTCTAAATCACCAAGTGATAAACGCTCACGTACTGCACGCTCAACACGTACTAGACCAACACGGAATTGGTTTTCTGCCATTTCACCTACTGAACGGATACGACGGTTACCTAAGTGATCGATATCATCCACTTCACCTTTACCATCGCGAATCGCGATTAAGGTTTTCATTACGCGGATAATATCGTCGTTTGATAACGTACCTTCACCAGTCGATTCTTTAAGACCAACACGACGGTTGAACTTCATACGACCAACGGTTGATAAGTCGTAACGCTCTAATGAGAAGAATAGGTTAGCAAATAAGCCTTCAGCTGCGTCTTTTGTTGGCGGCTCACCAGGACGCATCATACGGTAGATCTCAACTAACGCTTCTAAACGGTTAGTTGTGCTATCAATACGCACGGTATCTGACATGTATGAACCAACATCGAATTCATTCATGTAAAGCGTATTAAGTTGCTTGTGGCCTGCTTGGCTAAGGGCTGCTAATAGCTCTAGCGTGATTTCAGCATTTGCTTCCGCAATTACTTCACCTGTTGACTCGTCAACATAACCTTGAGATAACACTTTACCAACGATATATTCTGCTGGTACTTCAAGCTCAGTTATGTTTTCTTTACCTAAGGTGCGGATATGACGGGCAGTAATACGACGACCTTGTTCAACAAGTACATCACCATTTGGTAATTTCACGTCAAATGTTGCGGTTTCACCACGTAAACGCTCAGGCACAAGTTCCATGATTAACTTGTCGCCTTTGATTTCGTATGACGTTGTGTCGTAGAACATCGCTAGAATTTCTTCTGTTGAGTATTCCAATGCACGTAAAATAATCGATGCAGGTAACTTACGACGACGGTCAATACGAACGAATAAGTTGTCTTTCGGATCGAACTCAAAGTCTAACCAAGAACCACGGTAAGGAATTACACGTGCGTTGTATAACACTTTACCTGAAGAGTGCGTTTTACCTTTGTCGTGATCGAAGAATACGCCAGGTGAACGGTGTAACTGAGATACGATTACACGTTCTGTACCATTAATAACGAACGTACCGTTCTCTGTCATTAATGGGATTTCGCCCATGTAAACTTCTTGCTCTTTGATATCTTTTACGGTGCCAGCTGGTGCTTCTTTATCGTAAATTACCAAACGTAATTTTACGCGTAGCGGCGCTGAGTAAGTAACACCACGGATTTGACATTCTTTAACGTCAAATAATGGCTCACCTAAACGGTAGCTAACGTATTGTAATTCTGAACTACCAGAATATGCTTTGATCGGGAAAATTGAACGAAATGCGGCTTCTAAGCCGGTTTCGCCAGTAGGGTCAATATCAATGAACTTACGGAAAGATTCGAGTTGGATGGACAACAGGAATGGATAATCCATAACCTGTGCACTTTTACCAAAGTCCTTTCTAATTCGTTTCTTTTCAGAGTAGGAGTATCCCATGGGGTTCCTCAGCTAGCTGGGTTGTACCGAATCCACCTTAACTTTGTCGACTAAAGCTAAAATGGGCTTTTTGCTATGACATTAAATGCCAAGTTGATTAGGCACTTGCCTGAGTTTTATGGCAAATACTCAATCAACTTGGCTTAAGTCTAAATTTTTAGTTGTAGTGCAGGTTATAAAATAAGCTAACCTACAATACTGCACTGTTTCGCTTATAAAAAAAACCCTTTACTGGGATTAGCGTAAGGCTTTTTAAATTTTAGCGTTATTTAGCGCAAAAAGGCCGGTGACGTTTAAATCACCAGCCATTGCCTGATTAGGCAGCTAATCTGTCAAATGACAGATTACTTGATAGCAACAGTTGCGCCTGCTTCTTCAAGTAGCTTCTTAAGCTCTTCAGCTTCTGCCTTCTCAACACCTTCTTTAAGCGCTTTAGGAGCTGACTCAACAACTTCTTTTGCTTCTTTAAGGCCAAGACCTGTAGCACCACGAACAGCTTTGATTACAGCAACTTTGTTGCCACCGAAGCTTTCTAGGATTACGTCGAATTCAGTTTGCTCAGCAGCAGCACCGCCAGCATCACCACCAGCAGCAACAACAGCAGCTGCAGCAGTTACGCCGAACTTCTCTTCCATTGCTTCTACTAATTCAACAACTTCCATTACTGACATTTCAGCAATAGCGTTTAGGATATCGTCTTTAGAAATAGACATAATTCAATTTCCTACAAATAAAACAGTTTAAAACTGTTTGATAAATAACTATTAAAACAAAAACCGCGTATGTGTAATGTAAAATTACGCAGCTTCTGACTCTTTCTGATCGCGAACTGCTGCAATTGTACGAACAAGTTTGCCTGCAGATGCTTCTTTCATTGCGCTCATTAACTTAGCGATAGCTTCGTCGTATGTAGGTAACTTAGCTAACATAGCTACGTCTACTACATCACCTTCGTACGCTGCAGTTTTTAATTCAAAGATTTCGTTTTCTTTCGCGAAATCAGAGAAAATACGTGCAGCAGCACCTGGGTGCTCGCTAGAGAATGCGATTAGTGAAGGACCAACGAATGAATCTTTCAAACACTCGAATGGAGTACCTTCTACTGCGCGACGTGCTAAGGTGTTACGAACAACTTTCATCCATACACCGTTTTCACGTGCTTGCTTACGCAATGCAGTAATCGCTTCAACTGTTACACCGCGAGAATCGGCAACAACAGCTGACTGAGCGCCAGCGGCAGCTTCTTGAACTTCAGCAACAATTGCTTTTTTGTCATCAAGATTGATAGCCATTGGCTTTACTCCTGGTTCACCGGTTAAACCGGTAATTCATATCCCCTAAACCAATTAGTGATGTTATGACACATACCAATCCGTCTAGGCCATTACGGCGAGGACCAGAAATTTAAGGAAATTTCACGGTAATCACCATCTACGCAGGCATTAATTAAGAATACGTAAACCAGTTTAATACGCAGTATTTAACCGTTTCACTACTCACCTACGGTCTTTGACGGGACTGTTTGATTTAACCGACTTAACCCGTTTAAACGAGTTAATTTGGATAAGTCGCCCAGCTCCTACCAAAATAAAGGGGCAAAATTATAGTTCAATAATTCACCCCTGTAAAGTTTCAACTCAAGGAGATTATAAGTTTAGTGAACCTTGTTCAACTGAAACACCAGCACCCATAGTAGTAGATACTGAAATCTTCTTGATGAATTGACCTTTAGCGTTTGCCGGCTTAGCTTTCTTAAGCGCTTCCAACAATGCTTCTAAGTTCTCTTGTAACTTAGCGTCTTCGAAATCAACCTTACCGATAGTTGTATGGATGATGCCGTTTTTGTCGTTACGGTAACGGATTTGACCAGCTTTTGCGTTGTTAACCGCAGCAACTACGTCAGGAGTTACAGTACCAACTTTCGGGTTAGGCATAAGGCCACGTGGACCTAAGATTTGACCTAACTGACCAACTACGCGCATTGCATCAGGAGTTGCAATTACTACGTCGAAGTCCATTTGACCTGCTTTAACTTGCTCAGCAAGGTCTTCCATACCAACTACGTCAGCACCAGCTTCTTTCGCTTTGTCTGCGTTTGCACCTTGAGTGAAAACAGCAACGCGAACAGAACGACCAGTACCGTGTGGTAATACTGTAGCACCACGAACGTTTTGGTCTGATTTACGAGCATCGATGCCAAGGTTTACAGCAACGTCTACACTTTCGTTGAACTTAGCAGTAGCAAGTTCTTTAAGAAGAGTGATAGCTTCGTTGATTTCGTAATCTTTTAATACGTCTACTTTTTCACGGATAAGACGAGCGCGCTTTGATAATTTAGCCATTCGATTAACCCTCTACCACTAAGCCCATTGCACGAGCAGAACCCGCGATAGTACGTACAGCTGCGTCCATGTCGCCTGCTGTAAGATCTGGTTCTTTCATCTTAACGATTTCTTCAAGTTGAGCACGTGTAACAGTACCTACTTTTTCAGTGTTAGGACGACCTGAACCTGACTTGATACCAGCAGCTTTCTTAAGTAAGTAAGATGCAGGTGGAGTCTTAGTTTCGAACGTGAAAGAACGGTCATTGTATACAGTAATTACTACTGGAACTGGAGCGCCTTTGTCTAAAGAATCTGTTTTTGCGTTGAACGCTTTACAGAATTCCATGATGTTCACACCGTGTTGACCAAGAGCTGGACCAACTGGTGGTGACGGGTTAGCTGCACCAGCAGCTACTTGTAGCTTGATTAAAGCTTGGACTTTTTTAGCCATCTTTAAAAATACCTTTGTTATGGGTGGTTATCGCTAGTTCTTTCGAACACAACACATAGGAAATGTGTTAGCTCCCCGGTTAATAAATTTGCGTTTTTAGAACAAATTTTCATTCGCTCAAATAAAAACGGCAGCGGATTATAAATTAATCAACGCTGCCGTTTCAAGATCTTTTTGTGCGCTTATCGAAAAGCGCTATAAAATATGATTATTCGCTCTTCTCAACTTGGCCGAATTCCAAATCAACTGGTGTTGAACGACCAAAGATAAGTACCGATACCTTGATGCGGTTCTTCTCGTAGTCAAGCTCTTCAACCACACCGTTAAAGTCAGCAAATGGACCATCGATAACACGAACCACTTCACCCACTTCAAACAATGTTTTCGGCTTAGGTGCATCTGTTTCTTCAAGGCGCTGTAAAATGCGATCCGCTTCTTTTTTGGTGATTGGCATTGGGCGATCTGAAGTACCGCCAATAAAACCAAGTACACGTGGTACAGACTTCACTAAGTGCCACGCTTCTTCATCCATCGCCATTTCAACTAGAACATAGCCTGGGAAGAATTTACGTGCTGACTTACGCTTTTGACCAGCGCGCATTTCCACAACTTCTTCAGTAGGTACTAAGACCTGACCGAATTTATCTTCTAAGCCGTGAATTTCAATGTGCTCTAACAGTGTTTTTTGAACACGCGCTTCATAGCCTGAAAACGCTTGTACAACATACCAACGTAGTTTTGGTTTGTTTTCGCCAGTTACGCTTTCAGTTAACGTTTCTTCAGACATTCTCTATACCTGTAAACCAGTGATGAAACCTACTACCCAGAACAATACTGAGTCTAGACCCCATAACAATAATGACATAATAAGGGTAGCAACTAATACGATGCCTGTTGTTTGCACGGCTTCTTGACGTGTTGGCCAAACAACTTTGCGTACTTCTGTACGAGACTCTTTGGCAAAGGCAACAAAAGTGCGACCTTTTTCGGTTTGCATGGCAACTAGACCGGCAACAATAATCGCTGCAACAACGCCTACTGCGCGCAGCAGAACAGACTGCTCAGCAAAGTAAAAGTTACCGACAACGGCACCACCTAATAGCAGGAAGATTACGCCCCACTTTACTCCATCAAGAGAACCAGTTTCTTGGTTTTCTGCACTTGCATTCATAAATTCGACCTGTATTTTCCGTCTAGCTAGACAAACCAACCTTTGCAGTTGCAAAGGCTACAGTACAACCGTTGTACTTAAATTTGGCAGGGGTAGAGAGATTCGAACTCCCAACCGTCGGTTTTGGAGACCGCTGTTCTACCAATTGGAACTATACCCCTTCGTCTTTTAACGAACCTCATCTAGAGATTCTCAACCAAAATTTGGTTACACTTGTCGGGTGATTCTTAGTTTGTTTGGGAAAAATTAAGACTAACACGAGAAGTGAAGCGACATTATACTGAGTCAAGTATTTTACTCAAGCGATATTTGCCCAATGCCAATGCTTAATTTGAGAATAAAATATCGCTTGAATAGTATCGAGATCTTGATAATCCGCTAATTGCCCACACTTTCAAGACCATAATGACTAATTCTATTGATATACCGTGCTCATATTAGATAACACCTTATATTTCGCTCAAGGTACCACTCGAAAGTGCTATTTGCATCCTCGCGACCCTGATCTATGTGTGAAAATTCCATTGCAAAATCAACTAAAAAGGCAACGAGGAATATTGCGTAGTATCGAACGTGAAAATACTTACTACAAAAAACTAATCAAAAATAACATTTCATGGTCGCACTTATGCCAGTACCACGGCGATATAAAAACCAATTTAGGTACAGGTAGTATTTACCAAGTGATTCGCGATACCGATGGCGAAATCGCCAGTAACTTAGAACACTACTTACAGCAGAAAAACTTTATTCGCGACTATCAAAATCAGCTAATAATCGCACTAAGAGCATTATTCGCTTACATGGTAAACTATAGAATAGTGACAACATCACTGTTGCCCAGAAACATTGTACTTACCGGTGCGCCAAACAACTTTAAATTAACCGTAATCGACGACATCGGTAACTCGGAATGGCTTAAAGTTTCAGAGCTGACTACTGCGTTAACCATAAGGAAAATTAGGCGTAAATGGCATAAAATGCTCACTAATTTGCAAGCAAAATACGAAGGGCTACCTAAATCCCTAATTGATGATGTATTGAATACCTAAAAGTAAGAAAGCAATTAAAGCCAGATTGTATTTACACTCTACATTCACCCGTTGGCGAATACAGTTTAGTGCTTGCTAGCCACCTAGCAAGCAATTGCGAAGCCAAAAAGGTTTATCTCTAAACCAAAGCGTCATCACCCATTTTTCCCCCGACTCAACAGGAGCGCCGCGATGAATACTCTTTACCGCCCGCTCGCCGCTATCATCAACATTGCTAAAAGCGATAATTTGTCCTGTTTTCGGTGATAACGACAGTTTAGGCACTTTAAACTCAGTTTGTCCGCCAGTGAAATCATCGTTCAGGTTTAATATGCCTGTGGTTACCCGTTGGCCAAACTGTTGAAGTTGCTGCGTGATATTATCGTTATGTGGATAAATATGATCATAGTGCCAGTGATAATATTGGCCCGGCAGATAACGCAAGATCACCGGCGGCTCAGCAAAGCGGATATCAGTGCCAAGCATATTCGCGGTTAGGCGCTCCATAATCGCCAATTCAAGCGATACGTTAGGCAATGGCGTATAGAAATTACTGTTGTTGCGAATCGAGGTGTCTTTACTGCCAGCCCCTTGTGCACCAAACAAAGTGACATCTTTTAGCTGCGGCGCGACTTGCTGACGAACATTATTAAACAGGCTCTCAGGAAGCTTTGATATCGCGGTAGTAGCAACATCACTGTGACAGCTCGTTTCCCCCTGCCAGTTTACAATAGCGCAGACATAACCCAGTGTTCGACACAGTGTTTCTAGATCGAGCGATTCCGCTGCCACTGAGTTCGCTTTTAACACATCGTCTACAGATTTCTGGTCCACAGATTCAGGTGTATTATCGCCAAACAAGCTAGCAAGCTGCTCAGGAGAGATCAGTTGCCACTTCAGTGCATATGCACAAGCTAACACTTGCTCTTCAAATAAGGCAGGGCTTCTAACGGTATGAACAAACCATTCTAAAGCAAATTGCGGATCGCGATTGGCGATAGCTAGCACGGTTTTCTTTTGCAGATAACCGGCATTCTTTTCTTCTAAACATTCTAATAAGCACATAGCTCGCAAGCTTAAAGGAATTTCAGCAAGATAAACACCTAAAGATGATACTTGGATGATTAAGCTCAAGCTGTCGCTACCACCATATTCTTAAACCGACAAAGTCATATCACCTCTGCCAAATATTTTCGGCACAACTTTACTAAACCCCAAACGCAAAAGACTGCTCTTACGACCTTTTCCGTTTTGTATTCTAGAGTCTATCGATATTAGTTGATGCATCTCTTAGGTATAGCGATACAACGCCAGCACTTAGCATCAGCGTATTCTTTCAGCCGCTTTCAATAGCACCACAATTTACTAAACCCTAAACGTAAAAAAGGCCGCTTGCGCGACCTTCTCAACGTGTATTCTAGCATCTGTTGAGATTAGTCGATGCTTTTCTTAGGGATAGCGATACAACACCAGCACCTAATATCACCTGCTTTGTTGCTGCACAAATTTACTAAATCCCAAACGCAAAAAAGGCCGCTTTCGCGACCTTCTTCGTTGTGTATTCTAGAATCTATCGATGATTATTCGATGATTTTAGATACAACACCAGCACCTACTGTGCGGCCACCTTCACGGATAGCGAAGCGTAAACCTTCGTCCATCGCGATTGGGTTGATTAGCTCAACAACAAACTTCAAGTTGTCGCCAGGCATTACCATTTCTACACCTTCTGGAAGCTCTACAGCACCAGTGATGTCAGTTGTACGGAAGTAGAACTGTGGACGGTAGCCTTTGAAGAATGGCGTGTGACGGCCACCTTCGTCTTTAGTTAATACGTAAACTTCAGACTCGAACTTAGTGTGTGGGTTGATTGAACCAGGCTTACATAGTACTTGACCACGTTGTACTTCATCACGCTTAGTACCACGAAGAAGAACACCACAGTTCTCACCCGCACGACCTTCGTCAAGAAGCTTACGGAACATTTCAACACCAGTACAAGTAGTAGTTGTAGTTTCTTTGATACCTACGATTTCTACGTCGTCACCTACTGTGATGATACCACGCTCAACACGACCTGTTACTACAGTACCACGGCCTTGGATTGAGAATACGTCTTCGATTGGTAAGATGAAGTCACCATCGATTGCACGCTCTGGCTCTGGAATGTAAGTGTCTAAGTGGTTAGCAAGTTCTAATACTTTCTCTTCCCACTGTGCTTCACCGTTAAGTGCGCCTAATGCTGAACCAGCTACTACTGGTAAGTCGTCACCTGGGAAGTCGTATTCTGAAAGTAGTTCACGGATTTCCATTTCTACTAACTCAAGTAACTCTTCGTCATCTACCATGTCACATTTGTTCATGAATACGATGATGTAAGGTACACCTACTTGGCGAGAAAGAAGGATGTGCTCACGTGTTTGTGGCATTGGACCATCAGTCGCAGCACATACTAAGATTGCGCCGTCCATTTGTGCAGCACCAGTGATCATGTTTTTAACATAATCGGCGTGACCTGGACAGTCTACGTGTGCGTAGTGACGTGTTTCTGTGTCGTACTCGATGTGAGAAGTATTGATTGTAATACCACGCTCACGCTCTTCTGGAGCGTTATCGATTTGAGCGAAATCACGAACTTCACCACCGTGAGTTTTTGTTAATACTGCAGAGATAGCAGCTGTTAAAGTAGTTTTACCGTGGTCAACGTGTCCGATAGTACCAACGTTTACGTGCGGTTTCGAACGTTCAAATTTTTCTTTAGCCACTTTTAAATACCTCAAGGTAAATTAAGTTATAAATAAATTTAAAAGATAGCGAGGGAATAGAGGATCTAAGAACTGGTGCTAATAGGCAGATTCGAACTGCCGACCTCACCCTTACCAAGGGTGCGCTCTACCAACTGAGCTATATCAGCACACACATACTTACAAAGATTGGAGCGGGTGGCGGGAATCGAACCCGCTTCATTAGCTTGGAAGGCTAAGGTAATAGCCAGTATACGACACCCGCTTACTATAACCAGACTATCTCTGCAAAAAATGGTGGAGGGAGGTGGATTCGAACCACCGAAGGCGGAGCCGTCAGATTTACAGTCTGATCCCTTTGGCCACTCGGGAACCCCTCCAATAATCTTTTACTTTCTTCTTGCTGGCAAGAAGAAAATTAATGGTGCCGACTGCCGGAGTCGAACTGGCGACCTACTGATTACAAGTCAGTTGCTCTACCAACTGAGCTAAGTCGGCACTACATTAAGTGGTGCGCATTCTAGTGTAATGTTTTTGAGCTTGCAATAGCTGTTTTTAAAAAACTTACGATTTTGATTCGTTTGCTGCTTTTTTACGCGAAAGCTCTTACTAATAGACCTCTAACTCCACTAAACCAGCAATAACAGTGCAAAACCAGCAATAACAGTGCAAAGTTTTATCGCTTTGCCTTTTATTCACTCTCCGTTAAATAGCAACTTAAACCTTCAAAGACTAATAAAGGGTGGTAGCTGGTCGGAATATGCTGCTCTGCTAACATTTCAGCTAATCGGTGACCATTACCTCCAGTCATAATAACTTGATCAATTGAGGCACCCTGTTGCTCAGCAAGCTGAATTGCCTGTTGAATCAGTCCCAATGTTGATGCCCATGCTGCTTGCGCCAAGTTGTCATTGGTATTTTGGCCAAACGCTAGCTTTTCAATATCTAGTTGTTCACCTTGTACATTCGCGGTATTAGCTTGAATACTGGTAAACAAGGTTTCGATACCTGCCAGTATCCAACCCCCTTGGTGCTGCCCTGCTTTATCTAAGTAATCAATAGTGGTTGCTGTACCTGCATCTACAATAATGCAATTTTGGTTAGGAAAGCGTTTATGGGCACCAAGTACTGCTAGCCAGCGATCTACCCCTAGTTGCCGATGATTGTCATAACCATTAACGACACCAAAAGCTGTCACTGGTGAAGTAACTTGCAAACAAGGAATATGATTTTGCGCAGCCCATTGAGTTAAAAGATTTGAGAATCCTAGCTGAGCCACACTGGCAAAGACGATTTGCTCTACATCAAGCCAATGCTGGCTAAACCACTGGGCTAACAAACCTTGATTATCACAGTAGTTTACGGGTTGTAATTCCCCATTAATAACAAAGCAGTACTTGGTACGGGTATTACCGATATCAATTAGAAGCTGCTTAGCAATAGATTTATGACTCAAAGTTATTGCCTCGTAAACTCACTTCACCGCCATGTACAGGCTTTACTTGGCCATTTTGCTCAAACAACAAAGCGCCTTGAGCATTCACACCACGACAAATACCCTGTTGCTCTTTATCGCCAGTGATCAAGCGTACCGGCTGGTTTAGAAATAAATCCTGTTGATGCCAGTCAGCCAGCATAGTCTCTATGCCTTGCGATTCCTGTTGAGCCAATCGTTGGTTTAACGCAACAATTATTGCAACCGCTAATTGATTTCGGTCGATTTGTGACTCGGCTGATTGAGATAAATGACGCTGCAGATCTGTCCAAGGCTGATCAATATCATTTGCAGCTTGCTCTGGCATATTTAGATTTAAGCCAATGCCAATCACGCTATGACAAGCACCACTGGCCTGCCCTTCTAAATCAATTAAGATGCCGGCGAGTTTCACGCCATCTAGATAAACATCATTTGGCCATTTTAATTGCACTTGAACATTGTAAAGTGCATTGATTGCATCACTAATGGCAAGCGCAGTGAGTAAACTTAGGCCCATAGCAGACGACATACCATCCGCTAAATAACGATAGTAAGACAGATATAAGTGTGAGCCAAATGGTGAAATCCATTGACGACCACGACGACCGCGCCCTTGGCTTTGAAATTCAGCAATACAAGCCTGCCCCGGCTCTACTTGATTGGGTAACTTACGCAGCAAATAATCATTGGTTGAATCTATCAGCGTATGTACTTCTACACTATTGGTTGCTGAAAGCTGCTCAAGCGCATCGCTGATCGATACCTTATCCAACAACACTAATGGCTTGGCTAACTGATAACCTTTGCCGCGCACCTTAAAAATATCTAACCCCATTTGTTGCAGCACAGTCACTTGCTTAGAAATTGCCGCGCGTGACACGCTAAGCTCATCGGCAATATCTTGACCAGAGACAAATTTACCGCTGGCCAGTGCTTGGATCAGTTTTTCTCGAACAGATTTAGACATTAGCTGATACTATCAGTAAGTGAACACTCACCGCCTTTACCGATCAGCCTAACTTCAGGCTCTAGTTGCACAGCAAATTTTGCGAAGACTTTAGCAATCACTAGTAGCGCTAGCTGCGCTATATCTTCACCTGATGCTTGACCAAAATTAACGAGTACTAAAGCTTGCTTTTCATGTACCCCTGCATCACCTACTCGGTAACCTTTTAAGCCAACCTTTTCTATCAGCCAGCCAGCTGCAAGTTTTACTTGGTTATTGGGCTGTGTATAAAAAGGCATATCGGGGTAATCTTGCTGTAACTGTTCAAAATGCTTTGTATCAACTATGGGATTCTTAAAGAAGCTACCATTGTTTGGTAATTCAATAGGGTTAGGCAGCTTGCTATTTCGAATGTCAATTACCTTAACCATAATAGTCTTAGCGTCTACATTTTCAGGCAATGTATTTAATCCAGCGTAAGAGAGCACAGGTTGCCAATTTTTCGGTAGTGCTAGCGTGATTGAAGCTATAATACCCTTTCCTTTAAGCGCATGTTTGAAAACACTCTCACGGTAACCAAATAGGCACTCGGCTGCCGATAATGTTTGAAGCTGTTTTGTCGCAAAATCAAACCAAGTAACGCTATGGCAAAAGTCTGCTAACTCAACGCCATAAGCACCAATATTTTGTACAGGTGCTGCACCGACACTGCCAGGAATAAGCGCTAAGTTCTCTAACCCTGGCATACCATGAGTTACTGTGTATTCGACCAACTCATGCCAGTTTTCACCCGCACCAATGTTTAACACAAACTTATCTTGCTGCTCAGTCACCTCAATACCTTTTAGCTTTGGCTTTAACAAGGTTGGAGTGTTTGATTCGACAAATAAGGTATTACTACCCTCACCCAAAATATAAAAGGGCTCATCAGGAATAGTTAATTCAGCTAGCTCAGCCAGCGTGCTAATTTCGATTAATTTAGAGCAATGGCTATCTATTGCCATACTGTTGAGGTGCCGGACACTGCCAGCAAGCAGGTTGTGCATAAAGTGAAAGCTTCGTTATGTCGTGTTTTGAACCGATTTTGATACCTATGCAAACTACTGTGCAAACTACAATGCGAAATACTATGCAAGCTCGGTTAAATATTAGGAACAGGTTATGCCTGTTTACGTACCGGTAATTTTATTATGTTAGCACGCTCATTGTAATACTTATTCTGGTATCGGGAAGTGTCTATGCTTTCACTCTGATTAATCACTATCCCCTCAATGGGTGCTTTCACTTGGTTAAGCATTCTTAACCCAGAAGTAATTTGTTCACGTTTAGTTTTAGTACCATGCACCACATAAAGCACACTTTCCACCAAACGAGAGATAATCACAGCATCGCTCACCGCATTAACGGGTGGTGTCTCGATAATAATGCGATCGTAGAAATTACCAAACACTTTGATCAGCATATCAAAGCGCTTCATCGACAAAAATGCTAATGGGTTAGCAGGTGAGATACCTGAGGTTAGAATATCTAATTTGGCATGTTTGTCTCTAACAATGCACTCATTTATCTGGTGCGTTTTCGCCAATAAGTTTGATAAGCCCGGACGGAAAGGATCTAAGTTAAGGTTTTTAGCTACCGTTGGGTGACGCATATCGGCTTCTATCAGCAACACCTTTTCCATTTCGCTGTAAGAACGCGCAAGGTGAAGTGCCACAGTGGACTTGCCTTCATTCGGCACAGAAGATGTAACGGCAATCACCTTAGGTGGTTTTTTCTCGCTATTAAATAATAACGAGGTGCGCAATGTACGAACCGCCTCGACAAAGCGATTATCAGTGATGTACTTATCTTCACCTTTGTTGGTACGCTGTTTAAACCGAGGCAGTACCGCTAATACTGGCGCTTCATTAAAGCTTTCAAGTTTTCGTCGAGAATTTAAAGTATCAACCAATAACTCTCTCATCACAATGTAAATAGAAATAGCAATAAAAGAGAGCACAAAGCTGATAGCGACAAATAACGACTTGCGTGGTGAGAATGGTGACTTTGGAATAATGGCTTTATCCAGAAAACGTACGTAAAACGTTGCTGTGTAGTTGCCCATTGCGTCTGTTTCTTTTAAACGCACAAGGTAGCTATTATACAATTCTTTATTCGTTTCTACTTCACGCTGGAGTTGAGAGAATTGATTTTTTAGTCGGCTCAAACGAAGAAAGTCAGACTTGGCTTTCGCTAGACGCTGCTTAGTCGCCTTAACCTTTTCAATAGTCGTTAGATAATCTTTTTCTATTGACTGTACTCGTGTATTAATTTGCTCACGAATTCTTAATTGTAGTGTTGTTAATTCGGTATCTACCGCAATGCGTTTAGGATGCTTGGGGCCATAGCGGCGCGACAACTCAGACAATTTTCGACTAACTCGCTCTTCATTGCTTTTGAGCTGCAAGTAGGTGCTATTGGTATTAATCTCTTTAAGGCCAGCTAGCTTTTCTGGTTCATTGATATGCTTTTCAATGAATAGGTGCGTCACCTTCAAATCATCAAGTGCTTTCTCAGCCGCTATACTCTCCGCGGTTAAGGCGCCAATTTCATCACTTACAAGGCCTGAAATACCATTAACATCGACCAAACCTTCTGCTTCTATAAAGTTCTGTAAAGCAAGCTCAGAAGATTCTAGCTTTTTCCCTAGCTCTTCAAGTTGGTCAACAAGCCATTGCGAGGTATTTTCTTTGGTCGAGCTGTGTATCTCGTCTTGATACTCTAAATATGTTTGGCCGACCTGATTCGCCACCTGCATAGACAGCTCGGGGTAATAAGACTTGAAGGTTATTTTCACTAACTCTGTCGAAGCGATTGGGCTAATTGTCAGTTGCGTTCGAAATCGATCAACTACATCAGGCAGAGCTGGTATAGGTAACTTGCTAATATCTTGCTTAAGAAATGGCAGTTTCTCGTTAAATTTACTCACCCTAAATTCGGGGTGCTGCATTAAGTTAAGCTCTGATACAACACGTTCCGCAAACTTTCGAGAACGCAGTATTTCATATTGCGTTTTAATGAGCTCGTCAGACGCATTATTACTATTAAAGGCTTCGTTAATGGATAACGTATTGGCAGCTAAACTACTACCTATTTGTAAAATAGCACTGCTTTGATATTTAGGCTTTAATATACTGGCGTAAAAAGCAACAATCAGTGTGATTAATAAGGTAAGCGACAGTATCTGCCAACGGCGATTCCAAAGTGGGCTTAGCAACTCTTTAAGCGATACGTCATCATCACTAAAAGCATATGTTTGGGCAGTACTGTCTATATTGCTCAAAAGAAACTCTGCTCTATTTTAATGATATCATCAGGCAACACTATGGTCGCGATATCAGCGGTTATTGTTATTGTTTTTCCGTCAACTTCTCGCGTAATCTGCCATGCAGATTTTGATGCTCTAGCACTTAAACCTCCAGCAAGTGCCAACGCTTTATCCAATCTTAAATCGTCTTGATATGCATACCCACCAGGGCGCTTAACTTCGCCATGAATAAAGAAGGGGCGATATTCAACTATCGATACTGATACCTGCGGGTGAATTAAGTAATCCCCCTTTAAACCGTCCGTTATTCTTTTTTCGAGCGCTTCAGGCGTTATACCCAACACGTTAATATCATCCAAAAATGGAAATGATACAAGCCCAGATTTATTCACCTTAACCTCAGTACGCAGGTCAGGCTCATCATATACGGTGATAAGAATTTTATCTCCGGCTCCTAACTCATAATTAAATGAGCTAGCAACCGCAGTATACATAAAAACCGTACTCAACAACAAAATCAGTATGTTTTTTAGTCGCATAAGTATTAAATGTCGTAGCTCAAGCTTACACCGAATTGTTGACGTTCATAATCAAAAGGAGAAAAGTCACTGTTACTTTCTATATATTGATATCGACCAACTATTGTAAAACTTGAATTGAGTTGATAGCTCACACTTGAGCTAAGCTCTAGCTCTTTATCTAATCTGCTAGCGTCGCGTAGCAAAGTATCTTTACGCTCAAATTGAACTAACGTATTAAATTGCCAACGCTCATTAAATAAGTAAATTAAACTAGCTTGGTATGTGTCTGTTATCTTTGCTTCACTTTCTTGCTCGTTTTCTACCTCCGACTGCCTAGCTGTTATTAGCGATAAACGAAGACGCTCAGTCGGCCTCCAGTCATAACTACCTTGCCAAGCAAAATCCTGTTCTTTTCTATCAAGGTTCTCAAAGTCTACGGCTTGGTAGCCAAGTAAAATGGCTAAGCTACTCGCTTGGTTTGGTGTCCATTTTGCGCCGACTAACGCCCTAGCCTCAGTTCTGTCTGAAACACTGTTATTATCATAAGCAAAGTCATTGAAACCTAAATCAAAGGCCAAATACGATTTACCAGTGATAAGGTAATCAAGATCTAGTTGAGTAAATAGTCGCTGGTAATCATAAATATTAGTCACAGCTCTTCTCGTTGAATATTCACTTTGCTCTGAGCCAATAATCGCGTTAAAACGACTTACGCTATTTAGATTACCAATTTGATAGCCAAGATTAACTAACGTATTTTCTTTACTATCACCCTTGCTGAAAGTATTTGCTATACCTCTTGAAAGGCCTGTTCCTCGATATTCATAACGTTTATCAAACGATGAGGAAATAAACAGTCGATGTGCTGGCATCAGGCGATAAAAATATTTGCCCAGTAATGCCAAGTCTGTGTGATCGTCTTCCTCAAAGTCATCAAAAGTTTTGGTATCGATATTGGCGTAGCTTTGCAGCAAATAGTCATCATCATGAAATTGAGCAAAACCAAGGGCACTTAACGTATATGATGTCGTCGATTGCTTATCTTGTTTTTGATTAAGGAAGTTATCGATATGAACAGTTTCAAGCCCAAGCTCAATATCGAATTGATTACCTTCAACGAAGGGAAAGCTAAAATTAGAATCTGTTCGCTTGACGCTATCTGCAAAAGCAGGAAAAGTACCTAGTAAAGATATAGCTAAAAATGAATATAAGTACTGCATAATTTATTGTTTTATTTTCATTATGCGTTAATGGCTTGTTAAATGAAATGCTTTTCTAACCCGTATTTAGCTCCTCCTAGTCAATTGTACTTATGTATCAATTACTCTGTTTACTCTTTGCTCAGAGGCTAAATATCTAAGTTCGCTGTGCTCCTAGCTAAAAGGCTCAAAACAGTATTGATAAGCTAGCCTATATTAGGCAAGGGATCTCAATATCTGTTATTCCGGTCTTTTCTAATTCATGGGCACATTCTCTACATAGATGTTTGTCGAGTGCTAAGGTGGTGCTAAAAGGTTAATTTTACTGAGCTATGCTGCAGTAAAATTTTTAAAGGCTATAGATGCAAAAAACCCGTAGCGTTAGCTACGGGTTTCTCTTAATTAAGAGCCTAGCGATGACCTACTCTCACATGGGACCTCCCACACTACCATCGGCGCAGTTGCATTTCACTTCTGAGTTCGGCATGGGGTCAGGTGGTTCTACAACGCTATTGTCGCTAGGCGAAACTGTGATTTACCTGCTGCATAAGCAAGTAAATTCAATTCGGAATGCTGTATATATCTTGTTCAAGCACACGTTAGTACGTGATTTTCTTTATTCTGTCAGTCTACAAAACCATTTGGGTGTTGTATGGTTAAGCCTCACGGGCAATTAGTATCAGTTAGCTCAAGGCCTCACAACCCTTACACACCTGACCTATCAACGTCGTAGTCTCCAACGACCCTTCAGGGGACTTAAAGTCCCAGTGAGAACTCATCTCAAAGCCTGCTTCCCGCTTAGATGCTTTCAGCGGTTATCAGTTCCGAACGTAGCTACCCGGCAATGCTTCTGGCGAAACAACCGGAACACCAGAGGTTCGTCCACTCCGGTCCTCTCGTACTAGGAGCAGCCCTCTTCAATTCTCAAACGCCCACGGCAGATAGGGACCGAACTGTCTCACGACGTTCTAAACCCAGCTCGCGTACCACTTTAAATGGCGAACAGCCATACCCTTGGGACCGACTTCAGCCCCAGGATGTGATGAGCCGACATCGAGGTGCCAAACACCGCCGTCGATATGAACTCTTGGGCGGTATCAGCCTGTTATCCCCGGAGTACCTTTTATCCGTTGAGCGATGGCCCTTCCATACAGAACCACCGGATCACTATGACCTGCTTTCGCACCTGCTCGACGTGTCTGTCTCGCAGTTAAGCTGGCTTATGCCATTGCACTAACCGTACGATGTCCGACCGTACTTAGCCAACCTTCGTGCTCCTCCGTTACGCTTTGGGAGGAGACCGCCCCAGTCAAACTACCCACCAGACAGTGTCCCCAACCGAGATAATCGGCCTAGGTTAGAACATCACGCATACAAGGGTGGTATTTCAAGGTTGGCTCCACTCACACTGGCGTGCAAGTTTCAAAGCCTCCCACCTATCCTACACATGTAGGAGCAATGTTCACTGTCAAGCTATAGTAAAGGTTCACGGGGTCTTTCCGTCTAGCCGCGGGTATACGGCATCTTAACCGCAATTTCAATTTCACTGAGTCTCGGGTGGAGACAGTGTGGCCATGATTACGCCATTCGTGCAGGTCGGAACTTACCCGACAAGGAATTTCGCTACCTTAGGACCGTTATAGTTACGGCCGCCGTTTACCGGGGCTTCGATCATGAGCTTCGCAGAGCTAACCCAATCAATTAACCTTCCGGCACCGGGCAGGCGTCACACCGTATACGTCATCTTTCGATTTTGCACAGTGCTGTGTTTTTAATAAACAGTTCCAGCCACCTGGTTACTTCGACCGACCTCAGCTTAGGGAGCAAGTCCCATCACCAGAGCCGGCGTACCTTCTCCCGAAGTTACGGTACTATTTTGCCTAGTTCCTTCACCCGAGTTCTCTCAAGCGCCTTAGTATTCTCTACCTAACCACCTGTGTCGGTTTGGGGTACGGTTCCTTTATATCTATGCTTAGAAGCTTTTCCTGGAAGCAGGGCATCAACAACTTCAACTCCGTAGAGCCTCGTCTCGTATCTCAGCCTTAAGAACCCGGATTTGCCTAAGTTCTCAGCCTACATACTTTCACATGGACAACCAACGCCATGCTTGCTTAGCCTTCTCCGTCCCTCCATCGCAATATAAAGAAGTACAGAAATATTAATCTGTTTCCCATCGACTACACCTCTCGGTCTCGCCTTAGGGGCCGACTTACCCTGCCCTGATTAACATGGGACAGGAAACCTTGGTCTTTCGGCGAGGGGGTTTTTCACCCCCTTTATCGTTACTCATGTCAGCATTCGCACTTCTGATACCTCCAGCATGCTTCTCAACACACCTTCAACGGCTTACAGAACGCTCCCCTACCACTCAAACAAAGTTTGAATCCGCAGCTTCGGTGCATAGTTTAGCCCCGTTACATCTTCCGCGCAGACCGACTCGACTAGTGAGCTATTACGCTTTCTTTAAAGGATGGCTGCTTCTAAGCCAACCTCCTAGCTGTCTATGCCTTTCCACATCGTTTCCCACTTAACTATGACTTTGGGACCTTAGCTGGCGGTCTGGGTTGTTTCCCTCTTCACTACGGACGTTAGCACCCATAGTGTGTCTCCCGGATAGTACTCATTGGTATTCGGAGTTTGCAAAGGGTTGGTAAGTCGGGATGACCCCCTAGCCTTAACAGTGCTCTACCCCCAATGGTATTCGTCCGAGGCTCTACCTAAATAGATTTCGGGGAGAACCAGCTATCTCCCGGCTTGATTAGCCTTTCACTCCGACCCACAGGTCATCACCGCATTTTTCAACATACGTGTGTTCGGTCCTCCAGTTGGTGTTACCCAACCTTCAACCTGCCCATGGGTAGATCGCCGGGTTTCGGGTCTATACCCTGCAACTAAACGCGCAGTTAACACTCGCTTTCGCTACGGCTCCCCTAATCGGTTAACCTTGCTACAGAATATAAGTCGCTGACCCATTATACAAAAGGTACGCAGTCACCCGAAGGCTTCCACTGCTTGTACGTATACGGTTTCAGGTTCTATTTCACTCCCCTCACAGGGGTTCTTTTCGCCTTTCCCTCACGGTACTGGTTCACTATCGGTCAGTTAGGAGTATTTAGCCTTGGAGGATGGTCCCCCCATGTTCAGTCAACATTTCACGTGTGCCGACCTACTCGATTTCACTTATGTTTGTCTTCGTGTACGGGGCTATCACCCTGTATCGCCAAGCTTTCCAGCTTGTTCCACTAACGCCCATAAGCTTAAGGGCTAATTCCCGTTCGCTCGCCGCTACTAAGGAAATCTCGGTTGATTTCTTTTCCTCGGGGTACTTAGATGTTTCAGTTCTCCCGGTTCGCCTCATTAAGCTATGTATTCACTTAATGATAGTGGCTTATGCCACTGGGTTTCCCCATTCAGAAATCCTAGGTTATAACGGTTTTTATCACCTTACCTAGGCTTATCGCAGATTAACACGTCTTTCATCGCCTCTAACTGCCAAGGCATCCACCATATACGCTTAGTCACTTAACCATACAACCCCAAATAGTTTTACTTATTTAAGTCACCAAGAGACAAACCTCGATGCTAATGTATGACTGACATTTTCACGTACTCATTAACAATTCTCATAAAAGAACAGTAATGGAGTATGCTTGAATTAGATTGAAATAAGATAAGGAAAAATCTTATTTCAGGTTTGATTACTTTATTCATTAAAGAAAAGAGCGCGACACTCTTGTCTTACCTAAAGCAATCATTCGAATATTTTTCTTATGTAAAACAAGAAATATATTCGGGATATATATCAGCTTTCCAAATTGTTAAAGAACTCAATTTAAGGCACATTCGCTTAAATCGTGGTTTAAAAAACCAAACGTAAATTGTTCAATTGAACACCTTAAGTTTGGTTTCTCATTCTTATGCGAAGAAGTGGTGGAGCTAAGCAGGATCGAACTGCTGACCTCCTGCGTGCAAGGCAGGCGCTCTCCCAGCTGAGCTATAGCCCCTTTATTTTCTCAATAAAGAGTTAGGTCACATGTAGGCAGAACTTGGTAGGTCTGGGCAGACTTGAACTGCCGACCTCACCCTTATCAGGGGTGCGCTCTAACCAGCTGAGCTACAGACCTATTATCTCAATTAAGAGTCGTCCGAAGCTTACATGTTAGGACTTCTTCTACGTTCGTTATCAATGCAATGTGTGTGAACACTCAACATGTTGCGTTTTACTTCAAGATAAGGAGGTGATCCAACCCCAGGTTCCCCTAGGGTTACCTTGTTACGACTTCACCCCAGTCATGAATCACAAAGTGGTGACCGTCCTCCCGAAGGTTAAACTAGCCACTTCTTTTGCAACCCACTCCCATGGTGTGACGGGCGGTGTGTACAAGGCCCGGGAACGTATTCACCGCGACATTCTGATTCGCGATTACTAGCGATTCCGACTTCATGGAGTCGAGTTGCAGACTCCAATCCGGACTACGACGTACTTTCTGGGATTCGCTCCACCTCGCGGTCTCGCTGCCCTCTGTATACGCCATTGTAGCACGTGTGTAGCCCATCCCGTAAGGGCCATGATGACTTGACGTCGTCCCCACCTTCCTCCGGTTTATCACCGGCAGTCTCCTTAGAGTTCCCGCCATTACGCGCTGGCAAATAAGGATAGGGGTTGCGCTCGTTGCGGGACTTAACCCAACATTTCACAACACGAGCTGACGACAGCCATGCAGCACCTGTCTCAGAGTTCCCGAAGGCACTAATCTATCTCTAGAAAATTCTCTGGATGTCAAGGGATGGTAAGGTTCTTCGCGTTGCATCGAATTAAACCACATGCTCCACCGCTTGTGCGGGCCCCCGTCAATTCATTTGAGTTTTAACCTTGCGGCCGTACTCCCCAGGCGGTCAACTTAGCGCGTTAGCTACGCTACTCACGTTTCAAGAACACAAACAGCTAGTTGACATCGTTTACGGCGTGGACTACCAGGGTATCTAATCCTGTTCGCTCCCCACGCTTTCGTGCCTCAGCGTCAGTATCTGTCCAGGTGGCCGCCTTCGCCACTGATGTTCCTTCCAATCTCTACGCATTTCACCGCTACACTGGAAATTCCACCACCCTCTACAGTACTCTAGTCAAACAGTTCCAAATGCAGTTCCGAGGTTAAGCCCCGGGATTTCACATCTGGCTTATCAAACCGCCTACGCACGCTTTACGCCCAGTAATTCCGATTAACGCTCGCACCCTCCGTATTACCGCGGCTGCTGGCACGGAGTTAGCCGGTGCTTCTTCTGTCGCTAACGTCACAGCTAGCAGATATTACCTACTAACCTTTCCTCACGACTGAAAGTGCTTTACAACCCGAAGGCCTTCTTCACACACGCGGCATGGCTGCATCAGGGTTTCCCCCATTGTGCAATATTCCCCACTGCTGCCTCCCGTAGGAGTCTGGGCCGTGTCTCAGTCCCAGTGTGGCTGATCATCCTCTCAAACCAGCTAGAGATCGTCGCCTTGGTAGGCCTTTACCCCACCAACTAGCTAATCTCACTTGGGCTAATCTTTTGGCACGAGGCCCGAAGGTCCCCCGCTTTGGTCCGTAAACATTATGCGGTATTAGCAGTCGTTTCCAACTGTTGTCCCCCACCAAAAGGCATATTCCCAAGCATTACTCACCCGTCCGCCGCTCGACGCCAAAGGAGCAAGCTCCTCTTCGTTTCCGCTCGACTTGCATGTGTTAAGCCTGCCGCCAGCGTTCAATCTGAGCCATGATCAAACTCTTCAATTAAAATCGTTTGTGATGCCTAAGCATCGGCTCAATGAATTCTGTACAAATAAAACTTATATATTAAGTAGTTTTTGCATGAGTTCACTGAGTTAATTTTTGCTAAGACAAGCTTAGCTATATTTGTAAAATCAACATCATGTGAATGCTCACACAAATTGCATGATAACTAATTGTTAAAGAACTGAATCTTTCGATTCAAACAAAACATCGCACTCGTGTTTTGTGGTTGCTCTCTCGTTGAGAGCGGATGCGCATTTTACGCCCCCTAGTTTTGATGTCAACAACTTTTTGAAATTTAATTTCTAAGTAGTTAACTTCAAACTTTTATTGATTAGTATTTGAAACACTTAACTAATTACTAAGCAATAAAAGCTTTAATTAAAAAGCCCGACACCTCGTATCGGGCTTTTCTCAATTAAGTGCCTAGCGATGACCTACTCTCACATGGGACCTCCCACACTACCATCGGCGCAGTTGCATTTCACTTCTGAGTTCGGCATGGGGTCAGGTGGTTCTACAACGCTATTGTCGCTAGGCGAAGCTGTTATTTACCTGCTGCACAAGCAAGTAAATTCAATTCGGAATGCTGTATATATCATTTCAAGCACACGTTAGTACGTGAATTTCTTTATTCTGTCAGTCTTACAAACTCCATGGATGGAGTAAATCAGGTAACTGTCTGGAACAGTTACGTGAAAAACCATTTGGGTGTTGTATGGTTAAGCCTCACGGGCAATTAGTATCAGTTAGCTCAAGGCCTCACAACCCTTACACACCTGACCTATCAACGTCGTAGTCTCCAACGACCCTTCAGGGGACTTAAAGTCCCAGTGAGAACTCATCTCAAAGCCTGCTTCCCGCTTAGATGCTTTCAGCGGTTATCAGTTCCGAACGTAGCTACCCGGCAATGCTTCTGGCGAAACAACCGGAACACCAGAGGTTCGTCCACTCCGGTCCTCTCGTACTAGGAGCAGCCCTCTTCAATTCTCAAACGCCCACGGCAGATAGGGACCGAACTGTCTCACGACGTTCTAAACCCAGCTCGCGTACCACTTTAAATGGCGAACAGCCATACCCTTGGGACCGACTTCAGCCCCAGGATGTGATGAGCCGACATCGAGGTGCCAAACACCGCCGTCGATATGAACTCTTGGGCGGTATCAGCCTGTTATCCCCGGAGTACCTTTTATCCGTTGAGCGATGGCCCTTCCATACAGAACCACCGGATCACTATGACCTGCTTTCGCACCTGCTCGACGTGTCTGTCTCGCAGTTAAGCTGGCTTATGCCATTGCACTAACCGTACGATGTCCGACCGTACTTAGCCAACCTTCGTGCTCCTCCGTTACGCTTTGGGAGGAGACCGCCCCAGTCAAACTACCCACCAGACAGTGTCCCCAACCGAGATAATCGGCCTAGGTTAGAACATCACGCATACAAGGGTGGTATTTCAAGGTTGGCTCCACTCACACTGGCGTGCAAGTTTCAAAGCCTCCCACCTATCCTACACATGTAGGAGCAATGTTCACTGTCAAGCTATAGTAAAGGTTCACGGGGTCTTTCCGTCTAGCCGCGGGTATACGGCATCTTAACCGCAATTTCAATTTCACTGAGTCTCGGGTGGAGACAGTGTGGCCATGATTACGCCATTCGTGCAGGTCGGAACTTACCCGACAAGGAATTTCGCTACCTTAGGACCGTTATAGTTACGGCCGCCGTTTACCGGGGCTTCGATCATGAGCTTCGCAGAGCTAACCCAATCAATTAACCTTCCGGCACCGGGCAGGCGTCACACCGTATACGTCATCTTTCGATTTTGCACAGTGCTGTGTTTTTAATAAACAGTTCCAGCCACCTGGTTACTTCGACCGACCTCAGCTTAGGGAGCAAGTCCCATCACCAGAGCCGGCGTACCTTCTCCCGAAGTTACGGTACTATTTTGCCTAGTTCCTTCACCCGAGTTCTCTCAAGCGCCTTAGTATTCTCTACCTAACCACCTGTGTCGGTTTGGGGTACGGTTCCTTTATATCTATGCTTAGAAGCTTTTCCTGGAAGCAGGGCATCAACAACTTCAACTCCGTAGAGCCTCGTCTCGTATCTCAGCCTTAAGAACCCGGATTTGCCTAAGTTCTCAGCCTACATACTTTCACATGGACAACCAACGCCATGCTTGCTTAGCCTTCTCCGTCCCTCCATCGCAATATAAAGAAGTACAGAAATATTAATCTGTTTCCCATCGACTACACCTCTCGGTCTCGCCTTAGGGGCCGACTTACCCTGCCCTGATTAACATGGGACAGGAAACCTTGGTCTTTCGGCGAGGGGGTTTTTCACCCCCTTTATCGTTACTCATGTCAGCATTCGCACTTCTGATACCTCCAGCATGCTTCTCAACACACCTTCAACGGCTTACAGAACGCTCCCCTACCACTCAAACAAAGTTTGAATCCGCAGCTTCGGTGCATAGTTTAGCCCCGTTACATCTTCCGCGCAGACCGACTCGACTAGTGAGCTATTACGCTTTCTTTAAAGGATGGCTGCTTCTAAGCCAACCTCCTAGCTGTCTATGCCTTTCCACATCGTTTCCCACTTAACTATGACTTTGGGACCTTAGCTGGCGGTCTGGGTTGTTTCCCTCTTCACTACGGACGTTAGCACCCATAGTGTGTCTCCCGGATAGTACTCATTGGTATTCGGAGTTTGCAAAGGGTTGGTAAGTCGGGATGACCCCCTAGCCTTAACAGTGCTCTACCCCCAATGGTATTCGTCCGAGGCTCTACCTAAATAGATTTCGGGGAGAACCAGCTATCTCCCGGCTTGATTAGCCTTTCACTCCGACCCACAGGTCATCACCGCATTTTTCAACATACGTGTGTTCGGTCCTCCAGTTGGTGTTACCCAACCTTCAACCTGCCCATGGGTAGATCGCCGGGTTTCGGGTCTATACCCTGCAACTAAACGCGCAGTTAACACTCGCTTTCGCTACGGCTCCCCTAATCGGTTAACCTTGCTACAGAATATAAGTCGCTGACCCATTATACAAAAGGTACGCAGTCACCCGAAGGCTTCCACTGCTTGTACGTATACGGTTTCAGGTTCTATTTCACTCCCCTCACAGGGGTTCTTTTCGCCTTTCCCTCACGGTACTGGTTCACTATCGGTCAGTTAGGAGTATTTAGCCTTGGAGGATGGTCCCCCCATGTTCAGTCAACATTTCACGTGTGCCGACCTACTCGATTTCACTTATGTTTGTCTTCGTGTACGGGGCTATCACCCTGTATCGCCAAGCTTTCCAGCTTGTTCCACTAACGCCCATAAGCTTAAGGGCTAATTCCCGTTCGCTCGCCGCTACTAAGGAAATCTCGGTTGATTTCTTTTCCTCGGGGTACTTAGATGTTTCAGTTCTCCCGGTTCGCCTCATTAAGCTATGTATTCACTTAATGATAGTGGCTTATGCCACTGGGTTTCCCCATTCAGAAATCCTAGGTTATAACGGTTTTTATCACCTTACCTAGGCTTATCGCAGATTAACACGTCTTTCATCGCCTCTAACTGCCAAGGCATCCACCATATACGCTTAGTCACTTAACCATACAACCCCAAATAGTTTTCGTATTTAAGTCATCAAGAGACAAATCTTGATGCTAATGTATGACTGACATTTTCACGTACTCATTAACAATCCTTAAAAAAGAACAGTAATGGAGTATGCTTGAATTAGATTGAAATAAGATAAGGAAAAATCTTATTTCAGGTTTGATTACTTTATTCATTAAAGAAAAGAGCGCGACACTCTTGTCTTACCTAAAGCAATCATTCGAATATTTTTCTTATGTAAAACAAGAAATATATTCGGGATATATATCAGCTTTCCAAATTGTTAAAGAACTCAATTTAAGGCACATTCGCTTAAATCGTGGTTTAAAAAACCAAACGTAAATTGTTCAATTGAACACCTTAAGTTTGGTTTCTCATTCTTATGCGAAGAAGTGGTGGAGCTAAGCAGGATCGAACTGCTGACCTCCTGCGTGCAAGGCAGGCGCTCTCCCAGCTGAGCTATAGCCCCTTTATTTTCTCAATAAAGAGTTAGGTCACATGTAGGCAGAACTTGGTAGGTCTGGGCAGACTTGAACTGCCGACCTCACCCTTATCAGGGGTGCGCTCTAACCAGCTGAGCTACAGACCTATTATCTCAATTAAGAGTCGTCCGAAGCTTACATGTTAGGACTTCTTCTACGTTCGTTATCAATGCAATGTGTGTGAACACTCAACATGTTGCGTTTTACTTCAAGATAAGGAGGTGATCCAACCCCAGGTTCCCCTAGGGTTACCTTGTTACGACTTCACCCCAGTCATGAATCACAAAGTGGTGACCGTCCTCCCGAAGGTTAAACTAGCCACTTCTTTTGCAACCCACTCCCATGGTGTGACGGGCGGTGTGTACAAGGCCCGGGAACGTATTCACCGCGACATTCTGATTCGCGATTACTAGCGATTCCGACTTCATGGAGTCGAGTTGCAGACTCCAATCCGGACTACGACGTACTTTCTGGGATTCGCTCCACCTCGCGGTCTCGCTGCCCTCTGTATACGCCATTGTAGCACGTGTGTAGCCCATCCCGTAAGGGCCATGATGACTTGACGTCGTCCCCACCTTCCTCCGGTTTATCACCGGCAGTCTCCTTAGAGTTCCCGCCATTACGCGCTGGCAAATAAGGATAGGGGTTGCGCTCGTTGCGGGACTTAACCCAACATTTCACAACACGAGCTGACGACAGCCATGCAGCACCTGTCTCAGAGTTCCCGAAGGCACTAATCTATCTCTAGAAAATTCTCTGGATGTCAAGGGATGGTAAGGTTCTTCGCGTTGCATCGAATTAAACCACATGCTCCACCGCTTGTGCGGGCCCCCGTCAATTCATTTGAGTTTTAACCTTGCGGCCGTACTCCCCAGGCGGTCAACTTAGCGCGTTAGCTACGCTACTCACGTTTCAAGAACACAAACAGCTAGTTGACATCGTTTACGGCGTGGACTACCAGGGTATCTAATCCTGTTCGCTCCCCACGCTTTCGTGCCTCAGCGTCAGTATCTGTCCAGGTGGCCGCCTTCGCCACTGATGTTCCTTCCAATCTCTACGCATTTCACCGCTACACTGGAAATTCCACCACCCTCTACAGTACTCTAGTCAAACAGTTCCAAATGCAGTTCCGAGGTTAAGCCCCGGGATTTCACATCTGGCTTATCAAACCGCCTACGCACGCTTTACGCCCAGTAATTCCGATTAACGCTCGCACCCTCCGTATTACCGCGGCTGCTGGCACGGAGTTAGCCGGTGCTTCTTCTGTCGCTAACGTCACAGCTAGCAGATATTACCTACTAACCTTTCCTCACGACTGAAAGTGCTTTACAACCCGAAGGCCTTCTTCACACACGCGGCATGGCTGCATCAGGGTTTCCCCCATTGTGCAATATTCCCCACTGCTGCCTCCCGTAGGAGTCTGGGCCGTGTCTCAGTCCCAGTGTGGCTGATCATCCTCTCAAACCAGCTAGAGATCGTCGCCTTGGTAGGCCTTTACCCCACCAACTAGCTAATCTCACTTGGGCTAATCTTTTGGCACGAGGCCCGAAGGTCCCCCGCTTTGGTCCGTAAACATTATGCGGTATTAGCAGTCGTTTCCAACTGTTGTCCCCCACCAAAAGGCATATTCCCAAGCATTACTCACCCGTCCGCCGCTCGACGCCAAAGGAGCAAGCTCCTCTTCGTTTCCGCTCGACTTGCATGTGTTAAGCCTGCCGCCAGCGTTCAATCTGAGCCATGATCAAACTCTTCAATTAAAATCGTTTGTGATGCCTAAGCATCGGCTCAATGAATTCTGTACAACTCTTCATTTCACTTTTAAAAAGCGAGATAAAAAGTAAACTTAAAAAAGTATTTATGCATGAACTTCACTGAGTTAATTTTTGCTAAGACAAGCTTAGCTATATTTGTAAAATCAACATCATGTGAGTGCTCACACAAATTGCATGATAACTAATTGTTAAAGAACTGAATCTTTTGATTCAAACAAAACATCGCACTCGTGTTTTGTGGTTGCTCTCTCGTTGAGAGCGGATGCGCATTTTACGCCTCCTAGTTTTGATGTCAACAACTTTTTGAAAAAATCTTTAATTCATTTTTCTAAGTTATCTGACCCGTTTACTTAGCAAACTTGCTAACTAAACTTATCAAAACACTTCGTTGGGCTGCCCCGTGGAAGATGTGGCGCATTTTAGACACTTTGAGAAAAGGATCAAGCACTATTTTCAATTATTTTACCGTTCGCACACTTATTGTACAAAACCCGTGTTTTATTGGGTTTTAAAAAGGATCCTGCCTCTTAAACGCTGCTTTTATAACCTTTAGGGAATAAAAGGTAGATCCTTAATTCGAACATTAAAAATAAAACTTTTACTTCAAGGAATGTTTATAAATAACGAGTTACGCTGCCTTTCGCTTCTAAACATTTAATAATTACTAGAAAACAGGGCTGCACAAGCATTCCTCTGAGCAAAGAGATCGGTAGGCTTAATAACTTAAAGTTGCACTATCGATAAAGCTGGGTAACATAGCTTTGTATTTATACAATTTTTACAATAATAATTTCAGGTATAACTTATGAAGTCTTCTCAAGTCATTACAGCATTTGCTTTAGCTATTGTTATGGGGGTTATTGCTTTTCTGGTTGCCAATACACTCGGTAAGGAGGCACCTACTATTGCAGTAAGTGCAGCATTAGGTGCGTTGGTTGCAAATATTATCTCGTCATTACTTAATAAACAGAGTGCTAGCCAAAGCGCTGATGAGCAGGTTAACAATAATTCTGCTTCTGGTATTAATGGAGATATCAAAACGCTTTATGTTGGTAATTTACCTTACCGGGCGAATGAAGCAGCGGTCAGAACATTGTTCTCCGCGCATGGCGCAGTTCATTCTGTGCGTTTAATGAAAGATAAGCATACTGGTAAACGCAGAGGTTTTGGGTTTGTTGAAATGGCTGCCGCAGATACAGCAGGTGCGATTTCGGCGCTAAATGATTCAGAGTTTCAACAACGCACACTGAAAGTCAGAGAAGCGAAAGAGCGACCTGAAAGAACAGAGAGCAGCGTTCAATAGTACCTAAGCTTATTTAGCCTAGCGACACAAACCAATAAAGACAAAAAGCCCGGTATGAATAATCGGGCTTTTTATTGTTACATCTCTTTGTGCTTACTTAGTCTTGCTCTCTCGCGATTGCACGATATCCAATATCGGTTCTAAATTCGACCTTATCCCAGCTTATTTGGTGTAACAGTTCATACGCCGCCTTTTGCGCTGTTGTAACATCTTCACCTAATGCAGTTGCACATAACACGCGTCCGCCTGCAGTTAATACCTGGCCGTCTTTCAGGGCAGTGCCAGCATGAAACGTTTTACGATCGTTTGCTGTGTTGGTTGCCAAGCCTAAAATTACATCACCTTTGTTATAACTACCTGGGTAACCACCAGCGGCCAAAACCACCCCTACTGCAGCGCGAGGATCAAAGTCGATCTTCTTACCTGCTAATTCGCCCTGACAAGCTGCCGTACATAATTCAACAAGATCTGATTGCAAACGCATCATGATAGGTTGAGTTTCTGGATCACCAAAACGACAGTTATATTCAATTACTTTTGGCGTGCCATCCTCTGCGATCATTAAGCCTGCGTATAGAAAGCCAGTATATGGTGCATCTTCTTTTGCCATACCTTCTACTGTTGGCATGATCACTTCTTTCATAATGCGATCATGAATTGCTGGTGTAACCACAGGTGCTGGAGAGTATGCGCCCATACCACCTGTGTTTGGACCTTTGTCTTCGTTATATGCACGCTTATGATCTTGACTTGTAGCAAATGGCAATACGTTTTTACCGTCAACCATGACAATAAAGCTTGCTTCTTCACCTGTTAAGAATTCTTCGATTACTACGCGATGGCCAGCATCGCCAAAAGCGTTGCCTGCCAACATATCTTTAATCGCATCTTCCGCTTCTTCAAGTGTCATCGCAACGATTACACCTTTACCTGCCGCTAAGCCGTCAGCTTTAACCACAATAGGTGCACCTTGCTCACGAACATATGCTAACGCTGGCTCAATTTCCGTGAAATTAGCATAGGCTGCAGTTGGAATGTTGTGGCGCGCTAAGAAGTCTTTGGTGAATGCCTTTGAACCTTCCAATTGCGCCGCTTTAGCTGACGGACCAAAAATAATTAAACCTTCGGCCTGAAATGCATCAACTACACCATCAACTAATGGTTGCTCTGGGCCAACAATGGTTAGCGCAATATTATTTTGTTTAGCAAAAGTCACTAATGCTGGAATATCGCCAACTGAGATTGCAACATTTTCCAGTTTGTCTTCTGTACTGGTACCCGCATTACCCGGTGCGACAAATACTTTTTCGACTTTAGTAGATTGCGCCGCCTTCCATGCAAGGGCATGTTCACGACCACCACTGCCAATCACTAATACATTCATTGATAACTTTTCCTAACTAAAATAATAAAGAAGAGTAGTGAGTGTTTTATTAAATACTTTAAAGCTCAATACTCTTCTTAAAGAGTTAACCTTTACCAATATAAAGATCTACATTGTAAAGATTTACATTTTTACAAACTTCAGCGTCATACGGTCACTTTCACCGATCGCCAAGTACTTTTCTTTATCCTGCTCTTTTAAACGTAATACAGGTGGCAACGTCCAAACGCCTTTCGGGTGATCAGCAGTATCTTTCGGGTTAGCATTAACTTCGCTTTTCGCCGCTAATTTGAAACCTGCCTTTTCCGCTAAATCAATCGTCATTTGCTCAGGGAAGTAACCACTGCGCTTGTTGTCTTCCCATTTTTGGCTAGTTGGCATTCTGTGCTCAACAACACCTAGTACACCACCGCTTTTAAGTGCTTTATGTGCATCTTTAAAAACTTGCAGCACACCTTCTTCACCCCAGTTGTGTAGATTACGGAATGTTAGAACTAGGTCAGCTGTTCCTGCCGGAGCAATATCTGAGGCAACTCGTGGCGTGAAGTTAGTTAGCTCTACTTTGCTAAATACTTCATCACTCGCCATTTTTTGCTCTAAACGGCGACGAGATTTGCTGAAATAGTTATCTTCACCGGTATCTGGGTAGTGAGCACCGTAAAACTTACCGTTGGCTTTTAGCGCAGGAGCAAGAATTTCAGTGTACCAACCACCACCAGGTGCCATTTCTACTACGGTCATGTTTGGCTTAAAACCAAAGAAAGCTAATGTTTCTTTTGGATTACGGTAAGCATCACGCGCTTTGTTTTTGGCACTACGGTGATCGCCGTTAATTGCCTTCATTAGCTCAAAGCTAGTTGCGGCTTGTTTACCGTGAGATTCATGGGTATGTGCCATTGCTGGCAATGACGCCATGGTCAGTGAAATAAGTGAAGCGCTGAGTACTGTTTTTATTGTGTTCATAGTTCTTCCATAACGAGGGTTGTAAGTGATAATAACTAGACCCGTAAAGTTATAGCAGAATTCGTTAAAAGATTCAGTGAAGCTGGTTGCCACTTGTCGTTGGAAACCAGCACTTTAACTATTTCAGTTAGTTAGCTAACCAACTGAAATAGTTTATCGCCTTGAATTAAAGACGGATATGGCATTAATGACGGAAATGACGCATACCAGTAAATACCATCGCCATACCGTGCTCATCAGCTGCTGCGATAACTTCCTCATCACGCATCGAGCCGCCCGGTTGAATAACAGCAGTGATACCAGCCTCTGCTGCCGCATCAATGCCATCACGAAACGGGAAGAAAGCATCTGACGCCATCACTGATCCAGCGACCTCTAGATTTTCATCCGCCGCTTTAATACCAGCCACTTTCGCTGAGTAAACACGGCTCATTTGGCCTGCACCAACACCAATCGTCATTGAGTTTTTCACGTAAACAATGGCGTTTGATTTTACGTACTTAGCCACTTTCCAGCAGAATTTTAAATCGCGTAATTCTTCTGCTGACGGTTGACGCTTAGTGACAACTTTCAGCTCATCATCAGTAACACGGCCTTGGTCGCGATCTTGTACTAATAAACCACCGTTAACACGTTTGTAGTCTAACCCTGTGGTTTGTGACTGCCATTGACCACATTCAAGAACACGAACATTAGGCTTTGCGGCAACAATTTGCGCTGCAGCTTCTGACACTTTCGGTGCAATGATCACTTCAACAAACTGGCGAGAAATAATCGCTTCCGTGGTGTCAGCATCTAACTCGCGGTTAAAGGCAATAATGCCACCAAACGCTGAGGTTGGATCTGTGGTGTAAGCACTTTCGTAGGCAGCTAAAATATTATCGCCAATTGCGACACCACACGGGTTAGCATGTTTGACGATAACACACGCAGGCTCGTCGAATTCTTTCACACATTCTAACGCTGCATCTGTATCAGCGATGTTATTGTATGACAGTGCCTTACCTTGAATTTGTTTCGCGGTAGCAACTGATGCTTCTTCTGGCTGTGCTTCAACATAAAACGCCGCGTCTTGATGAGAGTTTTCGCCGTAACGCAAATCTTGCGCTTTAACGAATTGGCTATTGATGGTACGTGGAAATTTATTCTTGTTGTCAAAACCAACTTCGTTTTCGGCAGCATTGTCACGCTTTTCACAGTTTTTAGCGTACGCTGGCAATATTTGGCCAAAGTAGTTAGCGATCATGCCATCATAACTTGCCGTGTGTTCGTAAGCCGCAATCGCTAAATCAAAACGAGTTTGGTAAGTAAGCGAGTCACTATTAGCGTCCATTTCTGCTAATACGCGCTTGTAATCATGGGCGTTAACAATAATCGTCACGTCTTTGTGGTTCTTAGCTGCTGCGCGCACCATAGTCGGGCCACCGATATCAATGTTCTCAATGGCGTCTTCCAATGAACAGTCATCATTAGCGACGGTATTAGCAAATGGGTATAGGTTAACCACCACCATATCAATGGCATCGATGTTGTTTTCAACCATCACCGCTTCATCTGTGCCACGGCGCGCTAAAATACCGCCATGCACTTTCGGATGAAGGGTTTTAACACGGCCGTCCATAATTTCTGGGTGACCTGTGTAATCAGACACTTCCGTGACGTTAATACCATTGTCGGCAAGTAATTTTGCCGTGCCGCCAGTAGAGAGTAGTTCAACACCTTTTTGCGCAAGCGCTTGCGCGAACTCAACAATACCAGTTTTATCAGAAACACTTAGTAGTGCACGTTTGATTGGGCGTGGGGTATCCATTGCTATTTCTATTACCTGTATCTTTAGTGATGTAGTCTGGCCTGTGACATATATCCGTGGCAAAACCGATATTCATTTATCTTGTCTCGTGATAAACAACTAGTGGCTGTCGCTCCTGCGATTTAAATTCTACTTCTATTTCTTCTTACTTTCTTGCGCTCAGTGCGTTCACGTTTTTCGCTTTTTTAGTCTAGCAGTTTAAATGCTGACTGATTGGTTCACTTTTCCAAGTGCCAAAAACAAAGAAAGCACCCTAAGGTGCTTTCTCGATAATGCGATATTAGTTCATACCGTATTTTTTCAATTTCTTGCGAAGTGTACCGCGGTTGATACCTAGCAAGTTCGCTGCGCGGGTTTGGTTGCCGCGAGTGTAAGTCATTACTTCTTCTAGCATTGGCGCTTCGATTTCAGATAGTACTAATTCGTACATATCGTCGACATCATTACCGTTCAATTGTGATAAGTAGTTTTTGATAGCGATTTTCGCTTGAGTGCGCAGTGGTGACGCCTTCGTGGTTTGCTGCTGAATATCAGTTACATTGGTAATGAAAGGAGAAGAAATATTTTGTTCAAACATAAAGTTCAGACTCTTATCTAGTTAAGTTATCAAAATACATGTTTAACGCTTCGAGCTGTTCGCTAGTTGACTCGAGACCGTTAAAACTTGATCGAAAATTTTTACCCTGGTCGTGCGTTTGCATATACCAAGAGACATGTTTACGAGCGATTCTCACGCCCATGAAGTCACCATAAAATTGGTGTAAATCACGCACATGTCCCAATAATATTGAGCGCACTTCCTCCATTGAAGGCTCAGGTAGTACCTCACCTGTGTCGAGATAATGGTTAATCTCGCGAAAAATCCACGGCCTACCTTGGGCAGCGCGACCAACCATGATCGCATCTGCATTGGTGAATTCGAGTACTTCTGCAGCTTTTTGCGCAGAAGTAATATCACCATTTGCAACAACCGGAATCGAAATTGCTTTTTTAATTGCCTTAATCGTTTGGTACTCAGCATTGCCTTTATAAAAGTCACAGCGAGTTCGACCATGAACAGCTAACGATTGAATACCGTTGTGTTCAGCAATTTTGGCAATTTCAATACCATTGCGCGTGTTTTCACACCAACCCGTTCGTATTTTCAGCGTTACTGGCACATCCACCGCTTCGACTACAGCTTGAACGATTTGTTCAACTTGATCTGGGGCTTTAAGCAACGCCGAACCGGCGAGTTTTTTATTTACTTTTTTGGCCGGGCACCCCATATTGATGTCAATAATTTGGGCGCCGTTTTGCACATTAACCTGAGCTGCAAACGCCATCTCCTGAGGATCAGAACCAGCAATCTGAACCGAACGAATACCCGCTTCCGCGCTATGTACCATTCGCAACTTAGATTTTTCTGTATTCCAGACCTTAGGGTTCGCTGACACCATTTCAGATACCGCCAAACCAGCGCCCATCTGACAACATAATTGTCTAAACGGTTTGTCAGTAATGCCCGCCATTGGCGCAAGCATTGCCTTACTTTTTAGCTGGTAGCTGCCTATCTTCACTGCTGCTTTTTTGAGCTCTTGGTCAAAAGGGCGCACAGTTTACGTGTTTTTTTTAGGATTGAAAAGGATATAAATTGAACAAATTTTGTTTTTTTTTGATTTTTTAATATTGACTTTTAAGTTAATTTTCAAACGCGCAGAAAATGCACAAATGTTATCAACTTTGCACAAATTTCTGCTTGACTTTTTTCTGAAGTATCTGCTCTAATTTCAGCTACGCACCCCAGAAAGCCTGACCCACTCGTCTTGCACCTGAATTGGATCCATAGCGCACCACTGACCGTAAATCGTTTGTAATTCCGGCGCCTGATTTTCCAATACGCCAGAAAGTGCGAGTAAACCGTTGTCACCAACAAACTCGATTATCGTTGGCGCTAACTCTTTTAATGGGCCAGCCAGAATGTTGGCAACAACTACATCAGCTTTCAGGCTGGGTTGGTCTTTAGGTAAGTAAAGCTCAAGTCGATCTTCACAACCATTGCGTTTAGCATTTTCAAGACTGGCTTGCAGCGCTTGTGGGTCAATATCAATACCAATCACTTTTTTCGCGCCTAGTTTAAGCGCAGCCAGTGATAAAATGCCTGAGCCACAACCAAAGTCGACGACAGTTTTACCAGTGAGGTCTAAGCCATCTAGCCAGGTTAAACACAATGCTGTGGTTGGGTGAGTGCCCGTACCAAAGGCCAGGCCAGGGTCAAGCATCACGTTTACGGCTTCGGGATCCGGCACTTCACGCCAGCTTGGGCAAATCCATAAACGTTCACCAAATTTCATGGGGTGGAAATTATCCATCCACTCACGTTCCCAATCTTTGTCTTCTAATTGCTCGAGCTTATACGCCATCTCCGCTTTATCTGGGTGAATAGATTTAAGGTAACTAATGACCTTATCCATATCGTGAGCAGCATCAAACAAACCCATGACTACAGTATTAGCCCAGTAAATCACTTCATCACCCGGTAAAGGCTCGTAAATTGGCGTATCTTGCGCGTCAATAAAGGTAACGGCTTGCGCACCAGCAGCACTTAACCAGTCACTGTATTTTTCAGCCGTTTCTTCATTGGCTTGTAACCTTAATTGTATCCAAGGCATTGGGTATCTCTGTCAGAACATTTATACTAAAGTTTATCATTCATCGCCTGTAGAAAGTAATACTCTCTACTATCCCTTAACGATAATAGCCGTATATATAAGTAGGATATGATGGACAAATCAAAGCAAGGTTGGCCAATCGCCCTGATAGTTGCAGCAGCGTTTGCTTGCTTTTCTAGTTTAAGCTTTAGCCAACAACTTAAAGTGCAGATTGTGACTGAGCACTTAGCACCATTGCAGATAAATGTGCCGAACCAACCTCCCAGCGGGGCGATGGTAGAAATTGTTGAACGCCTTCTTAACGACAGTGAAATTGAAGGGGAAATCAAATTCTACCCTTGGGCTCGCGCTTATCAAATCGCACAGCAGCAAGCTAATACACTAATTTTCTCTATTGTTCGCACCCCCAACAGAGAAGGGAAATTTCACTGGCTGTTCCCCTTGGTAAACGATAGTGTGCACTTGGTGCGTTTAAAGTCGCGACCGGAACTAACTATTTCAACATTAGAACAAGCCAAACAGTACCGCATTGGCGTTCATCGCTCAGATATTATTCATCAATATTTGCAAGCTAAGGGGTTTACTGATGACCATAACATCTTGCTGAACTCCTCTTACGCCGCTGCGTGGCTGGCGCTCTTAGAAAGAAAGGTTGATTACATCACAGCAAATAAATTTATGTGGCAAGCGCAGCAACAAACAAGCCACGAGGCATTTCAAGCGGTAGAATCAGCTTTGATCTTAGATGACCTTCAACAAGGGCATTACCTTGCTGCCAGTTTGAATACCTCCCCTATCATCATTAAAAAATTGCAAAAAGCACTGGAAAAGTTAAAACAAAGCGGACAATATCTGGCGATATTACAGAAGTGGCAATTGGCTGATTAATGAAATATTTTCCCGTTTTTTTAGATGCACGTTTTATCCGCGCATTGGTCATTGGGGGTGGCGAAGTTGCCGCCCGTAAAATTGAATTGCTATTAAAGTCGACCACAAACATCACGGTAATGAGCAGCAAGCTCAATCCAACCGTGCAACGTTTAATTAAGGAACACGATTTAACATGGCTTGCGCACGCCTACGAGCCGGGTCATATGAACGACTTGTCAATGGTTATCGCCGCAACAGACGACCCACATGTCAATGCTGAAGTACAAGAAGAAGCAAGCAGCCTTGGCTTGTTAGTGAATGTCGTTGATCAACCAGACCTATGCTCATATATCACGCCAGCCATCATTGACCGCGATCCGATGATAGTGGCTATCTCAAGCTCAGGAAGCGCACCAATTCTAGTTAGAATGCTGCGCGAACAAATAGAACGCATTATGCCCGCCGCTTACGGCAAACTGGCAGATTTCTCATTCAAGTTTCGAGATCATGTCAAAGCACGTGTCAAAGGCTTGTCTAATCGCCGCCAATTTTGGGAAAACACATTGCGAGGCAGTATCGGTGAGAATATTTTATCGGGGCGAGTGACCGAAGCAGAGCAACAACTATTCACTAGCTTAAAAAGCGAAATACCACCACAGCAAGGCAGTATTACCTTTGTTCATACCATGACAGGTAACCCGGACAACATGACGTTAGCGATTCACAAAGCTTGTCAATTTGCAGACGCGGTGTTTTATGATGAGCAAGTTAATTTAGAACTACTGGAATATGTGCGTCGTGATGCGGAAAAGTACCCGCAATCGATAGCTTCTAGTATTAGTGTGAATTATCAGCACGCAATTGAACTAGCAGAACGGGGCAATCGCGTTATCTACTTTTTAGACGGCTATGAGCCGCTGCCTGCCAACAAAGCATTGCAGGAAAGCACCATACTCAAGCAAACGTTCGTGTGCGGCAGCTAACTCTTCTTACCTGTATTTCTCTACACTACACCTTAGCTACACATATCTTGATTTAAGCGTCTTAAACAGGCGCTTAGCCCTCGTTCAAATAAAGTCAATACACTGGCTTGCGAAAATGTAATTTATTGTTAACATAAGTTGCTTATACCAATTGAATTAATGAGTTGGATATTGATACCCAACTTAAATGATCGAACCGTCATTGAAATTGGTAGTAGTGATGAAAGCAACGTATCTCTTTTTGCTGACACGATAACAATAACGATAAAGCTGGAGCCGCCACGGCACGCAGCAAACTCAACAATTGATATAGACAAGCTAACAAGCTAGCAACATGGATCTGTATTATTAATGGACATCATACAGGGTTGAACAAATGAGTATTACTGTAGTTACTATTGCGGCGATTTTAGCCGTACTGACTATTTATTTTCTAATAAATAGCTATGCGCCACTGACCAACAAGATAAACAGCGCAATTGGTATCTCAAGTCGTTCTCGAGCACTTACCTATCTTATTGTTGGCCTTCTAGGCTATGTGCCACTTTATTACTACAACGACTTTGACAACAAGCTCAAGCTAGCAAACCAATATGGTTATGATAACTATCAAAGCTACCAGCAAGATTTGCAACGAGCAACCACGCATGATCTTGAGTTAACCAAGTACCAAGCCATTATGGTTAATGCTAAGCAAGCTGGGTTCGATGATTACCTAGCGTATCAGCAACACCTTGAAGCGCAGTCTTACGACTATCCAGATTATCAAAGCTATAAGCGTGATTTACAGCTAGCTAAAAGTTATGGCTTTCCACTTGAGGTTTATCGAGTAGCTAAAGAAGATGCGAGTGCCCAGAATTTTGAATACTTTGATGACTACTTGATCGCTCGTGAAAAAAACTCGCTGAAAAAGAAACTTACTTTGGTACCGAGTTCAGATGGTGATTTTACGATAGACAATGTGCCCTTAGGGGCAAAAAAGAACGAGTTATTATCGCTTATTGAAAACTGTAAAATTAGCCAAATGCCCGACTATAGTTTTCCGATCACCAAAACGCTGGCACCGCGAAAAGAAGCCTTGGTTGATCACTTCTTTCCAGAAACCTCTACTAACAGTAACTTTGGTTTAACCAACTACAATATGAACTTTTCGGTGATGCCAGGTTTAGATCTCAAAGCCATTACCAAGTATGAAATGAAATGTGATGAAGGCCGATATGATCTTTGGTTCCTAAATTCAGATAACACCTTAGTCTTCTATGAAAAAACCCTAAAAATGCCAAACGTCTACCAGTTTGATAGAACACTTGAGCGTCTTGAACGAATTTTTTGGGCAAAGTGCGACGACGAGTTTGAAATTGGCTTGGAAACTAGCTTTGAAGAGCATGGTACAAGAGCCGTGAAAAATATGTACTGCAAGAATTTCCAAGATTACATTATTGCCACCATAGTTGACGGCCCAATTATTACCGGAGTAAGACAAGAGCCGGATATCCATATAGGTTACCTCAGCCAGCGTCAATGGAAGAAATACATTAACAATCTACACTCGGTTAAAGGCAAACGCGGTATCACGCAGTTTTCACAAAACGATGGAAAGAACAAAACCAGAACGTTTGAAAGCCGCATCTAGCTTTAAGTAACGTTGTTTTTTCACTCGCAAGAGTCGCCACCGACAAAACAAAAGGCTGCACTAATAGCAGCCTTTCTTGTTACAGCCAAAAACTATTTCCAGCGCAGCGGCATAAGCAAAGGTTCAGCTGGTGCTTGCATGCCACACATCTCGTCGTAAGCACTCTGGTGCTCCAGCCATACTTGTTCAAAGCTGTGATCGCTAAAGTGTTCTCGAACACTGGTGATACTTTGAAAACGCAGCGGCCTGTTTTGTTTATCCAATACTAGGTGACTACTACTGCCATCTCGCTGCTCAGCAAGATACGTATTACCTTCAAGCGACTTGATCAGTAAATCCATCTCAGTTTCCTCACTAGGTTTTGATAGGTTTTGATTAGGTCATTACGCCGTTTAGTAATAAAAAGCCCAATGTGCCCATGATATTACTTGAATAGAATTTTCAAGACTTAATCCCTATGGTAGACTGGCCAACAAGCAACAACGCTAATCAACATTGCCAACAGTTTCACTAACATTATGAATTTAGAAGATTTAATCTCCCAAGCACAACAGGTATGTGAAAAACGCGGTGCTCGTTTAACGCGTGCACGTGCGGAAGTACTGAAACTATTGGCGCAGCACGACGGTGCCGTCGGTGCCTATGACTTATTAGCGCAATTACAAAAAACCGATCAAAGTGCCAAGCCAGCCACTATTTACCGTGCGTTGGACTTCCTAAGTAAGCAAGGGTTTGTGCATAAAATCGAATCGATTAATGCCTTTGTTATGTGTCACCACATCAGTGATTGTAACCACCCAGTTCAGTTGCTTATTTGTGATGAGTGTGGCCACGTTGAAGAAATTCAGTCAAATAACTTGGATCTTGCATTACGTGCAATGGCAGATGCCAGCGGCTTTGATATTAGCCATCAAATTGTTGAAGCACATGGCCGTTGCCAACGCTGTCATTAAACACAACGATTTAAAAAAAACCACATACCTTATCGTTACACTATAACAACTAGCCATTCATCCTAATTCTTATACGAATAGCCGCAATTACTAAATATTGCTATTCGTAAACGAATGTTTCTGTGATATAACCTCCCGCGTACAAAATTCTTGTAAATCCATATTCACAACAAACGCTGGAAGTTCTATGAAACAATTAGTGCAAAGCACCATTGTGTGTTTAACCGTTGTATTTTCCGGTGCTGCCATTGCTAAAGGCGCGCCATTCGACGATAAGTTCCGTCAATTAGACGAGCTGTTGCCAACACCTAATACCTACCGCACAGCGTCAGGTGCGCCAGGTCATCAATACTGGCAACAAGAAGTTGATTACGAAATCAATATTACCCTAGATGATGCAACCCAACGTTTAATGGGTTCAGAAACCTTAGACTACACAAACAACTCGCCAGACACGTTGCGTTATATTTGGATTCAGCTTGATCAAAACCGCATGAAACGCGGTGCTGACTACAAGCTAGCCAATGTTGCGCCAAAGAAAAAAGTGACCTACAAAGGTCTGCGCAACATTATTGAAACAGATGCTTTTGATGGTGGTTATGAAATCACAAAAGTCGCTGACAGTAATAACAAACCGCTTAAGCATGTGATCAATGGCACTATGATGCGTATTGACTTACCCAAGCCTTTAAAGCCAGGTAAAACTGTTGAGCTAAATATCGACTGGAACTACCAACTACACGAACAAAAAGTCTTAGGTGGCCGTTCAGGTTGGGAATACTTCAAAAAAGACGACAACTATTTGTACGAGCTAGCTCAATGGTTCCCACGTGCAGCGGCTTACTACGACGTGATGGGTTGGCAAAACAAGCAATTCTTGGGCAATGGTGAGTTTACCCTAGAGTTTGGTGACTACGATGTAAAAATTACCGTACCTGCTGATCACGTTGTTGCCGCAACCGGTGTCCTTCAAAACCCTAAGCAGGTGCTAACCAAAACACAACGTGAGCGCCTAGAGCAGGCAAAAACGGCTAAAAAGCCGGTACTTGTTATAACGCCTGAAGAAGCGTTGGCAAATGAAAAGTCACGTTCAGACAAAACGAAAACTTGGCACTTTAAAGCAGAGAACGTACGTGACTTTGCTTGGGCATCAAGCCGTAAGTTTATCTGGGATGCACAAGGCTATAAAGAAGGTGGCACAGACACCATGGCAATGTCGTTCTACCCGAACGAAGGTAACCCATTGTGGGAGCGCTATTCAACGGAAGCCATCATCCACACGATGGAGCAGTACAACAAGTACACCTTTGCTTACCCATACCCAGTCTCAATCTCAGTCAATGGTCCAGTGGGTGGTATGGAATACCCAATGATCACCTTTAATGGCCCACGCCCGACGTTGAACGAGGAAACCGGTGAGAAAACGTATTCTCGTCGCACTAAGTACGGCTTGATTGGCGTTATCATCCACGAGGTGGGTCACAACTACTTCCCGATGATTGTTAACTCTGACGAACGCCAATGGACATGGATGGATGAAGGCTTAAACACTTTCCTTCAATTTGTTGCTGAGCAAGCATGGGAAGAAAACTACCCATCTCGCCGTGGCCATGCAGCAGGCATGATCAGCTACATGAAAAGTACTAACCAAGTACCCATTATGACCAACTCAGAGTCAATTTTGCAGTTCGGTAACAATGCCTATGGTAAGCCAGCGGTTGCGCTAAATATCTTGCGCGAAAGCATTATGGGTCGTGAACTATTCGATTTCGCTTTCCGTGAATACGCTCAACGTTGGAAATTCAAACGTCCAACACCAGCTGATTTCTTCCGTACCATGGAAGATGCCTCAGGTATTGACCTTGACTGGTTCTGGCGCGGTTGGTTCTACACCACTGACCATGTAGACATCGCGATTGAAAATGTTTACCTGTACCGCCCTAACAGCCAAAACCCAGATATTGAAGAAGCTTGGGAACGTGCTCGTTACAATGAGCAACCAACCTTTATCAGCGACATGCTAAACGAAGGCAACTGGCGCCGTACTCACGACAAGCCGGAATTGTTAGACTTCTACAACGAACACGATAAGTTCACTGCAACTAACGCTGCGCGCAATAAGTACAATAAGACGCACAGCAAATTAGAGCAGTGGGAAAAAGACCTACTAGCAAACGACAGTAAGTTCTACATTATCGACTTCGCTAACAAAGGTGGCTTGGTAATGCCCATTATCTTGGATATTACCTATGCTGACGACAGCACAGAGCAAGTTCGCATTCCTGCTGAAATTTGGCGCAGAACCCCTGAAAAAGTATCGAAGCTATTGATTCGCGACAAAGAAATTAAAGCGATTGCGCTAGATCCAAACTGGGAAACAGCCGATGTTGATGTGAACAACAACTATTGGCCTGCACGCCCAATTCAATCGCGCTTTGATTTATTCAAACGCAAGAAAAAAGACATGATGCGCGACTACAATGAAGAGTTAAAACCAGTAGACGCAAAGTCAGGCAGCAATGAAGAAAAGCAAAATGACAACACAGCCAACTAAATCGTTTGGTCGTCAAATTGTCTTGTGGTTAACCGCCACTTTGATGATAGGAGTTGCAGCTTCGGCTGCAGCTCACAAATACTTTTTCGCTATCACTGATATTAATCATAATCAAAGCGCAAACAGTTTTGAGATTATTCATCAGCTAACCGCACACGACATTGAAAACACGATTGCCGAACAGCGCAATATCCACTTCAGCCCTGAGCTTCCTGAATACGAAGCTTTCATTCAAGAATACGTTGAAAACCACTTTCATCTACAGATGAACGATGCGCAAATTAAAACAAACTGGGTTGGTTTAGAAATAGTTCGCGATAAAATCGTCATTTATCAAGAAGCAAGTGCCAATCAATTTTTTGCGCCTTTGGTGGTAAAAAATCAACTACTCGTTGATACTTATCCCAAGCAAATCAATACAGTGAACTTTATTAGTGGCAAAGCAAAATTCAGCCTGACATTCAATAATTCACAGCGTATTGCTACAATTAACAACAATAACTAGTGCCCTATGTTAAATTTATGCTAAATTAGCAGCCAGATTATGCACTTGAGCCAACTTTAAGACCCGGTAATTTCCATGAATGTAGAGTTTATAAATCCTTTCTTATCTTCGATGTTAAACGTAATGTCTACGATGGCAATGATGGAGCTAACACCGGAAAAGCCTAAGCTAAAGCAAGGCGAAGTCGCTAAAGGTGACGTTTCGGGTTTAATTGGCATGGTGAGTGACCAAGCTAAAGGCTCACTATCGATAACCTTTGAAGCATCATTAGCCATTGCGACGATGAAAAATATGGTTGGTGAAGGCCCTGATGTAGTTAATGAAGAAATTACTGATTTAGTCGGTGAAATCACTAACATGGTCACTGGCGGCGCTAAGCGTATGCTAAGCGAAAAAGGTTTTGAGTTTGATATGGCCACACCTATGGTTGTATCAGGTAAAGACCACACCATCAACCACAAAGCAGAAGGCCCAATTGTTATTATTCCGTTGACCTCTGCACACGGTAAAGCGTTTATCGAATTTAGCTTTGACTAAATATCAATTTAGTATTGCTAACGCCTAAGTTAACGAAAAGCTCCTTGTGATAGGAGCTTTTTTTATACCTTAGCAAAAGCAAACACCTAGTCATTTTATTTTAGAGCCGCATCACGCTCTAAAATAACAGCTCCTTCACCTTCGCTGGCTAACGTATCTTCTGGGTTGTAAATTGGGCAGGAATTCAATGATAAACATCCGCAGCCTATGCAACCTGAGAGCGAATCCCGCAGCGTTTCTAAATAATGAATACGTGCGTTAAGCTGTGCTTGCCAGCTAGCAGCTAGCTTGTTCCAGTCTTCTTTGGTTGGCGTGCGATTATTTGGCAAACTGGCAAACGCTGCTTTGATATCAGCCAACGAGATGCCCATTCTTTGCGCCGCTTTGATAACAGAGATTCGCCTTAGTACATCCGCCTTATATCGACGCTGGTTACCATCATTTCGCCAACTTCTGATCAGCCCCTGGCGCTCGTAATAATGGAGTGTCGACACCTTCACACCGCAACGTTTAGCGACTCTGCCAACCGTCCAGTTCGCTTCTTCTAGCATATCAATCCCTCAACACAATCTAGGGCGTGTTGACCTTTCGAGATTGAATTTTGTTCAATCTAAACGCTTTCTGATCGCGGCGCTCGCTTTGTCGCATAGTCGTTCTATGTAAAAAGCGAGCAACAATGAGCAGGAAGCGTTTAGATGAACCCGCAGGGCAGCGCCTGTTTGAATTTTCTACTGTGTTGGCACTTATTTATAGAGAATGACTACACTACACAAGTGCCGCCTTGTATAAAACCCAAACAGACTGCTGCAAAAACAACCCTGAAAGATCAACACGCCCTAGATACTCTGCAAAAAAGTTTCAAAAAGTGCTTTACCTAAACCTAACTTGAGGTTTTAGCATGCTCATAACTTAATCACAAGGAGTAGCGAAATGACCTCTATTACACTGGCTAGTGAATCAATAGCGAATTGTGCCAATAGCGACAGTATTGATGTGCAAAATACTGATAGCGAAAGTAAAGCAGAGAGTAACAAGCCAACGGAATGCCAAACGCGCAAACAAGGTAAATTCATTCACGCATTAGCAGAGCTGCTAAGCAAAACAATGCAATACAAATAAGCCAAACTGAACCCAAACTTATACCAAATGAAAGCCGAACTTAAGCCAAAATAAGGAGCTAACATGCAGTTAGAACATGTCAATTTAGTCGTCAAAAACATTCCAGCCAGCCTGAAGTTCTATCAAGCTGCTTTCCCTCACTGGCGTGTTCGCAGCGAAGGTAGCGGCGAATGGTATGGTAAAGCGCGAAACTGGTTGCATTTTGGCGACGATTATCAATATTTGTCGTTTAGTGATCACGGTGAAGGAGAGCTTAGAGATAATACAGGTCATCTGGTTGGTCTCGCTCATTTCGGCTATCAAGTAAAAAATCTAGACGCTGTTATCGAGCGACTTACCGCCGCAGGCTTTGCCGTTGATAAAGTTGGCGCATCAAATCCCTTTCGCAAAAACGTGTACTTTATCGATCCGACAGGCTACGAGGTGGAGTTTATAGAATATCTCTCGGATATCCCTATCGAACGCAATAACAACCTGAGCTAAAAAAAGTTTATTGAGCGCCCAGCCGCTAGTCATCTATTTTGTTTACCAAGATGGCTAAGTGGCTAATCGCTTAACTGTATAACTGACTGGTAACACCTAAATCGAATACCTACCCGAATATCCTCCCAAAATAAAGCTAGCGCTAACTAAAAACAACTATGGACGTCTAGACATTTAGAAGCTTATAATAAATTTACTTCGCCAATCGGCCAAGTAAATTTTGATACACTATTTTCGGGAATGCTATATGATAGAGCTTAAGCATTTGCGCACCATCCGCGCAATTGATCAGCAAGGCAGCTTAACCAAAGCTGCAGAGCAGTTGGCGACAAGCCAATCGGCATTGTCGCACCAACTCAAAGAGCTAGAACACAAGCTAGCAACTAAATTAGTCACACGTGATAAACGTAAGCTCGACTTAACCACGCAAGGCAAATCAATTAAGTCACTAGCTGATGAAGTCTTACCAAAAATCGATGCCCTTGTTGCAACCCTAACTGAAAGGCCGCGAGCGCAGAGCTTATCATTAGGTTTTGCTTGCCATGCTTGCTTTCAATGGTTGATGCCCATTTGTCGGAATTTACAACAAGATTATCCGAGCCTAAGCTGGGATATACGGGATGATGTCTTCGAACAAGAGTGTGATTTAGATATTTTGTTTACCGACGAAGCCAGCACCGACAATCAAGTGATAGAAATTAAATTGGGGCAATTTGAGCAAGTGGCTGTAGTTAGTGAGCTTAATCCTTTGTCCTCAAAAGAGCTGCTAGTTGCCGAAGACTTTGCCAATCAAGTGCTGCTCACTTACCCAGTGGAGATTAGCCGTCTTGACATCTTTAACCAATTGCTGACACCTGCCAATGTTGTACCCGCCAAAACAAGGAAGGTGGCGAATTCTCACTCGATATTACAAATGATCCACGGCAATATTGGTGTTGCAGTTCTTCCTGATTGGTTAGTCAATGCCTACCAATACCAAACAGGCATACGAACAATACCTTTAGCGCCCGCAATTACAAAATCACTGTATATCCGCTTAAAGTCGGATATTGCTGAACTAAGCAGCGTAAATCAACTAGTGATTGCATCACGCGATAGATTCGCTACGCTTATGCAACCATTTCAATAACCGAATGAGCTAAGTCTATGTGGCAACAAGTTGAATTTTCTCTGTCTGCGAAAGCACGTGGCTTTCACTTAGTCACAAACGAGGTGGAACGACAATTACCAGCACTAGGTGGTATTCAGTGTGGCTTATTGCACTTATTCGTTAAGCATACGTCAGCTTCACTGACTATTAACGAAAATGCCGACCCAACCGTGCGCTCTGATATGGAAGCGCACTTTAATCAATTTGTGCCTGAAAATGCCCGCTATTATCAGCATAACTATGAGGGTGCTGACGATATGCCAGCTCATATTAAAGCCAGCACACTAGGTACCAGCGTTAGTATTCCGATCAGTAACGGGCGATTAAACTTAGGCACTTGGCAAGGTATTTATTTAGGTGAGCATCGAGATTATGGTGGCAGTCGGACACTCGTGGCGACTATCCAAGGTGAATGAGATTATTTGCTAGGAGGATACCGTCATGTTCACTCGGCGAGTGATATTACACAGTAGCTCGTAAGGAATGGTAGTTGCCCATTGAGCGATTTCTTCAATGCCTAAGCCTGCGCCCCACAAAGTGGCAATATCGCCGATGTTATCAGCACATTCGCCCTCAGCTGCGCCGCCTAAATCGACATTGATCATATCCATTGAGACGCGACCCACTAACGGCACGCGTCGGCCATTAAGCAATACCGGTGTACCGTTGGGCGCATGGCGGGGATAACCATCACCATAGCCTATGGCAATCACACCGATATAAGTGTCTTTTTCTGCGGTCCATGCTGCGCCATAACCAACCGACTCGCCTTTTTTAATAAAGCGTTTAGCGATTAGGCTAGACTTTAACGTCATTACCGGCTGAATATTAAGCTCGGCTGCAACTTTATCCTGCATAGGGCTCACGCCGTAAAGCATTAAGCCCGGTCTGACCCAGTCAAAGTGGGTATCAGGCCAAGCACAAATGGCGGCGGAATTTGCCAGTGTTTTTTGCCCTGCTAATACATCAGTTAACGAATTAAACAAACTAAGCTGTGTTGGCGTATGCTTACTTTCAACATCATCCGCACAGCTTAAATGGCTCATCAGCACAATATCATCTTGCACGTTAGGCGATTTTTTTAACGCCTGATAAAAGTCGTGAAACTGCTCAGGTTCCACACCAAGGCGGTGCATGCCCGTATCAACTTTTAACCACACTTTTACTGGCGTTTGCAAATCAGCCGCCAACAAAGCATCTAATTGCTCTTGGTTATGAATCACCGTATGAAGGTTATTCACATCCAGTACAGGTAGCTCTTGCGGGCTAAAAAAGCCTTCCATCAAGACTATCGGCTTAACCACGCCACAGGCTCTAAGCGCCAGCGCTTCATCTAAACGCGCAACACCGAATGCTCCTACTGCCTGCTCGGCCAGTGCTTCGGCAATACGCTCTAAGCCATGGCCATAAGCATTGGCTTTAAGCACTGCCAAAATTTGCGAGTGAGGGGCAAGTTTTTTGATTTGGGTGACATTATGGGCGAGCGCCTGCAAATCAATTGCAGCCGTTGCAGTGCGAACCGACATCGAGCTTAATCTTCTTCTAGTACGTGTGGACCAGCGTAATTATCAAAGCGTGACCATTGACCGTTAAAGGTTAGCGGCACACGACCGATTGGGCCATTACGCTGCTTACCAATAATGATTTCCGCCATGCCTTTAAACTCAGAATCGTCGTGATATACCTCGTCACGATAGATAAACATGATCAAGTCGGCATCTTGCTCGATTGAACCGGATTCACGTAAATCAGAGTTAACCGGGCGTTTGTCAGAGCGTTGCTCCAAACTACGGTTTAGCTGTGATAGCGCCACCACCGGAATTTCTAGCTCTTTCGCCAAGGCTTTAAGTGAGCGAGAGATTTCGGCAATTTCTAAGGTACGATTATCAGCAAACTGCGGCGCGCGCATCAATTGCAGGTAATCGATCATGATCATGCTTAAGCCGCCGTGATCTCGGGCTATACGGCGAGCACGTGAGCGCACTTCCGTAGGTGTTAAGCCTGCTTGATCGTCAATATACATTTTACCGCTTTCGATCATAGTACCCATGGTGGTGGACAAGCGCGCCCAATCTTCATCATCTAGCTGACCAGTACGTATTTTAGTTTGGTCAATGCGGCCTAGTGAGGCTAGCATCCTCATCATGATTTGCTCGGACGGCATCTCAAGACTAAAAATCAAGGCTGGCTTGTCTTCATGCATAGCCGCATGCTCAGCCAAGTTCATGGCGAAGGTCGTTTTACCCATCGATGGACGGGCAGCCACAATAATTAAATCAGACGCCTGTAAACCCGCCGTCATTTTATCCAGATCAGCAAAGCCAGTTGAAACCCCAGTCACACCGTCGTTACCTAGGCCACTAGCCTTTTCGATTTTATCAACGGTTTTTTCTAAGATTGGATGCAGCGCTTCTGGGCCTTCATTTTTGTTAGCGCGCGCTTCAGCAATGGCAAAAACTTTAGTTTCGGCAAAATCGAGTAGCTCGGCACTGTCGCGGCCTTGAGTATCAAAGCCAGCTTCAGAGATTTCATGGGCAACGCTAATAAGCTCGCGCGTCACCGCGCGTTCACGCACAATATCGGCATAAGCGGTGATGTTGGCTGCACTTGGCGTGTTGCGGATCATTTCCGCGATATAAACAAAGCCACCAGCATCATCCAGCTTTTGATCGTTTTCCAGCGATTCAGTTACAGTCACCAAATCAGCTGGTTCACCGCGCTCTACTAAGACACTGATGGTTTCAAATATCAGGCGATGACCACGACTGTAAAAGTCTTGTGCTACTACGTGCTCACCGACACGGTCGAAAGTTTCATTATCCAATAACAAGCCACCCAGCACTGATTGCTCAGCCTCGAGTGAGTGTGGCGGCATTTTCAGGTCTTCAACCTGTTGATCACGCTTAGCTTTTGAGCCCTGCGCACCACCTTTGGGAAATTGACTTGTCTTGGCTTCGGCCATGGTTACTACCTGCACATATGAAAAAGCAGCGACGAGCGCTACTTTTTGTAAGTTCTCTAAGATGGCTAATGTATCAAAAGGCTTGATGAAAATCAGCTTTAAACATTAGTAAGGATTGCGAATAATTACTTACTTCTCACCTTAATTTCACCGCTAACCACATTACCGCGTACTGTGCCTGTACCATTACCCGCGGTAAATGAAAGCTTAGAGCTTGGACCGTATTTTGCGCGCGTTGCTTTATCATTGGTAATACGGTTTACAATGTCGCCACCTGCGCTGGCATGAAGCCTAAAATCAGCATTAACGTCGTTTTCAAACGCTAATTCAATATCTGAGCTTACACCGGAGACTTTTACATCACCATGATGAAGCAATGTTAATGAGCCACTAGCATCACCGCTGACACTGGCAATGGCGAGTTCTTCCACTTCCCCTAATTCAAACTCAATATCACCAGAGACAACACTGAGTGACACTTGCTGTGCAGTTGAGCGTGTTTCTACATCACCACTCACCGCTTTTAAGCGTAAGCGACCAGAAGAGTCGCGATCATCAATTTTGCCGCTAATGGTCGATAAGCGAATTTTGCCCGCCAAATCACGGCTGTCGATATCGCCACTAACGGAACTTAGCTCAATATTATCTTTCAGCTCTTTAGCGACAATATCACCACTAACTGTTTTCACTTCAATATGGCTGTCGAGGTCTAATACTTCAACGTCACTCGATACCCCTTCAAAATTCATACTGAGCGATTTCGGCATGGCGACGGTAAAACGAGAGCCGCTGCTATTGTTGCTGTGACGCGTTGAGCGATACACCACTTTAACCCGCAGCATATTGCCGCTTTTTTCGAAAATAAAGCGATCTACTTTTTCGCCCAGTTCACCGCTGACACTGACTTCGTCGTCATCGTGACCAATAATTTTTACCGAGCCGCGCATATTCTCAATATTTACCAGCGACAGACCATCTGCTGATAACGTTTCATCAATGCGCTCGCCAGCATAAGCGTTAAAGGCAGTTGCGATACCTAGCACTAGGCCAACAGGTAGGCCAAGACGTGAAAATGCTGATGATAATAAGGTTGTACCTTTCATAACTACCTCTAAATTCTTTACTCTACTTTGCTAGTCTTTACGCTTGCAGGCGCAGGGCTACTCGACCTAACCTGTCTACGAACAATTTCTTTACCGTTGTGCGGTGGTTTGCCGCTATATCGTCTGCCACTATATTGCTTGCAATCGGGGCGTATACAAACGTTTTAATAAATCCAGCTCTTGCTGCTGTGTCCATTGCAGTAAATTCAATAAATCCGTGTTGTTTTCATCGTTTTCCAGCGCGGCAGCAATGCTTTTTCTCGCCTGCGCCAGCTTAGCCAACTCCACTTGCATCTCTGGTGATAACTGGGTTAAGTCTGGCTCACCAAAGCTGGTTAACATCAGCTGTTTTTGCTGGTCAAACTCTTGATTAAGTGATGCTACTAACCCCAGTTCAGCATTGCCTGACCCCTGCGGCACGACATTGATCCAAGTGAGTAATACCGCAGCAACTAAGCTGGCAGCCCATGCAAAAGGTACGACTTTGCTACGCTGTTTGTTGCCTTGCCCGCGCTGTGCTGTCATCTGCTGCGCCGCCAAAGCATTCTCTATACCTGGCCAAAGATCTCGTTGCGGGGCAATTTCTTTCGGCAGACTGTCTATTTTTTGCTGTAACTCTTGGTCTGACATACTCATTATCATTCCTCCAGCCATTCTTTTAATAAGGTTTTTGCTCTGTGGTACTGTGCTTTGCTGCTACCGACTGCCATATTCAACATTTTTCCGATTTCCTCATGGCGATAGCCTTCAACGGCAAATAACACAAACACTAGGCGGGCACGCTCAGGTAAACGCATAATATGCTTATCTAACTCTGATATTTCTGCCATTTCCTCACCCACTTCTTCAACCACTTGGTCTTCAATACTAAACACCCGTTGCAACCAGTTTTTATGCTTTCGCAAGTGGCTTAGTACTATGTTAGAGGCCACGCTGTGCAACCAAGTACTAAATTTGCTGTTGCCTTGGAAGTTGCCTATTTTTTGCCAGACCTGCACAAATACTTCCTGACAAACGTCCTCAGCACTGTCTTTATCTGCTAGCATGCGCCAGCATAAGCCGTACACCTTTTTATGATGCATTTCATACAGCTGATAGAACGCCTGCTGATCGCCGCCTTTTGATAGCGTGATAAGCTTTGCTTCTTCATCTTGTGTGAAGCGCTTGCTCGCTTCAATAACTTGATGACTATCCAATGAAAACTTCCGTTTATTCGCGATTGTTTGTTTAGCTTTTAGTAAGTTAGATGCAGTATGCCGCAAAAGGGTTTAAAAGGCAGGAATTAATTTTTGATCCAATATTGTAAAGGCTTGATGTAATTCGTTTTTAGCCTCTATATTTGACGGCGACAAGAAGTTTCAGGCACAAAAAAAGCGCCCTACTAGGCGCTTTCTTTTGCAAGAGTAAGTAAAACTTACTTCTTACCAAGCATACCGAAACGCTTGTTGAATTTGTCAACACGACCACCAGTTTCAGCAGCTTTTTGCTTACCAGTGTAGAATGGATGACATTCTGAACATACGTCTAGGTGTAAATCTTTAGCTACTGTTGAACGAGTAGTTATTACGTTGCCACAAGAACAGTTTGCTTTGATCTCAACGTAATTAGGGTGAATACCTTCTTTCATGGGAAACCTCTATATTAGGCCGTATCGCCACTTAGTCAGTTTTATTACCGCTAAGCACCATACGAGTTAGTTAAAAATAACGGTCGCGAATTGTAGGGGATCGTTGCGTCAACTGCAACCAAATTCACGCAAAATCGCTAATTTTTTAAACAATTTTAGCGCAATGAACGAGTAGTGTGATATTTGTTTTGTTTATTAGCGCTTGGCTAAGTATAAAGCTAAGCAAAAAATAAAGCGATTAAAGGCACTTGGCAGTTTGCCTACATCTAGTCACAATAGACAAATTATTGCCAACGCTAACCAAAGATCTTGTCTGAAAAGCACGTAAAAGATAACGCTGAGCAGAGCCCCGAAAGCCATGTCGAAAGCTACGCCGAAAGTCATGCCGACAATAACGCTAAGCTGCCACTAACGAATCCGTTAGCCAAGCCAGCGGCTGCAACTTGTTATATCGACATTGCTTTGCCGGTGCCTACTAGGCAACTTTATACCTATGCATTGCCGTCAGCACTCAATTTGCCAGCAATTCAAATCGGTGAGCGAGTTGTCGTCCCGTTTGCTGGCCGCCAATTAGTGGGAATTGTGCTGGCAACGAATACCAGTACAGCGCTGAGCGCAGACAAGATCAAAACCGTTATTAGCCGCGTATCTGAACAATATCCGCTACCGCCAAACTTAGTGACTTTTCTAACCACACTAAGCCAATACTATCACCACGCTATCGGTGATATTTTCCAGCAAGCATTGCCAGTATTATTACGACAGATTGAAGCGCCCGATCTAAGCTACCAAACCCGTTGGTTTGTCACTGAATCAAGTGAAGAGGAAGCGCTCAGTGCCATTGGTGCAAAAGCGAAAAAGCAACTAGAGCTTTATCAGGTTATTCGCCATAACCAAACGGGTACCAGCTGGCCAGAATTAAGAACCCTAGGTTTTGTTAAACAGCAATTAACCGCGCTGCAAAACAAAGCCTTAATCGAAGAAAAAGAGATAGTGCCAGCGCCGTTTCACTGGCATGAAAGTGACTTAAATCAAGATAACCGCCTTAAGCTCTCGCCAGAGCAGGCGATTGTCGTTTCCGCCCTCAACCAAAGTCATCAAGCCTTTAGCTGCCATTTGCTCGATGGCATTACCGGCAGTGGTAAAACAGAAGTGTACTTGCAGGCGATGGAGAAAACCTTAGCCAGCAATCAGCAAGTGCTGGTGATCGTGCCGGAAATTGGCCTAACCCCGCAAACCTTGTCACGTTTTGAGCATAGATTTAACGTGCCAATTTATTTGCACCACTCAGCACTCAATGACAAAGAGCGCTTAGATACCTGGCGAGCTGCTTACCGTGGTCATGCAGCCATCGTTATCGGTACGCGCTCAGCCATTTTCACCCCAGCTAATAAACTTGGGTTGATCATCGTTGATGAAGAGCACGACGCCTCGCTAAAACAGCAAGACAGCTTTCGCTACAACGGCCGAGATGCCGCGACTTTACGGGCACGTCAGCTCAATATTCCGATATTACTGGGCAGTGCCACGCCGAGTTTGGAAAGCTTGCAAAATGCCATGTCGCATAAGTTTCATTACCACCAGCTGAATAAACGCGCCGGTAACAGTGTGCAAGCCAGTATGAGCTTAGTGGATGTTAACCATGAGCACTTAACCGCCGGGGTGAGCGAAACAGTTAAACAAGCCATTGCTGATACGCTAAAGCGCAGGGAGCAAGTGCTGGTATTTTTAAATCGCCGTGGTTATGCGCCAGCGATTAATTGCCAAGAATGCCATTGGGTCGCTGATTGCCAGCGCTGCAATAAACCATTCACCCTGCATCAAAAAGATCAGCTACTCGTCTGTCATCACTGCGGTAATCAAAAGCGTATTGTTCATCAATGCCAGCAATGTGGTAGCACTCGTTTAGCCCCCGTTGGTCAAGGCACCGAGCAACTTGAGCAACACTTAGCCGACTGGTTTCCCGAGCATAGCGTGGTGCGCATTGACCGCGACTCAACAAGGCGCAAAGGCGAACTAACCAAATTGCTGCAAGCAATTCACAATAAAGAGCACGATATTTTGGTGGGTACACAAATGCTCGCCAAAGGTCACCATTTCCCAGATGTGACCTTAGTGGTGATCTTAAATGTTGATGGCGCCCTGTTTAGCTTTGATTTTCGCGCCGCTGAGCATATGGCGCAGCTGTTGGTGCAAGTAGCAGGCCGCGCAGGCCGTGCCAGTAAGCCGGGTAAAGTACTCATACAAAGTCAATATCCTCAGCACCCGCTGCTACAAGATTTAGTTAACAATGGCTATCGCCATTTTGCCCAGCAAACCTTGGCTGAGCGTAACTTTGCCCGCTTGCCACCGTTTGGCTATCAAGTACTGATCCGCGCAGAAGCGAAATACCCGTCTTATCCGTCGAAATTTTTAATGGCGGTCAGCCAACTAAGCCTTGACCATTGCCAATTAGTTGGCCCGATTCCCGCGACCATGGAGAAAAAAGCCGGTTACTATCGCTACCATTTAATTGTGCAAAGTGAGCAGCGTAAAACACTGCATCAAGCGATGCTGCAAGTGATTCCATTTTTGGAAAGTCATGAATTAACCAATAAAGTGCGCTGGTCAGTAGATGTAGATCCCCTAGATTTTAGTTGGTAACCCTTGTTTTTACTTGATTGGGACTTGCTTGCAGGCTTTTTTTTTCCGCTCATTTCGCTACAATAGCGGCTCTTGTTTACCGCAGTTTTATAATTTTTTATGGCACCACAGGATTACGTTTCCCGCTCGAACAATAAAAAGAAAAGCCCCTACAAAAAGCAACAGCCAGAGGCGACGGGAATGCCATTAAAAGTGAAGCTGATCACCTTATTCACTGTCTTAGCGATTGCTGGTGCCGGTTATTTTTTGTGGTTTTTAAAAGACGTTAAACCAATCGCCACCCCAACGCCACAAGCACCTGCGGTTAAAGCCACCAAAAAGCTACCTGAGCCGCCAGCTGAAAAATGGCAGTATATCGACAAGCTTAAGCAAGGCACGCAAATCGAAGGCGGCCACTATGAAGTGGAAGAAAAAGGCCCGTATAAAATGCAGTGTGGCTCGTTTAGAAAGCGCAGCCAAGCAGAAGCAATGAAAGCACAAATTGCCTTTAGCGGCTTAGTGGCGAAAGTGTCAGAAAGCACAGGTAAAAATGGTATTTGGTACAAGGTTGCCCTTGGCCCTTACCCACGCAAGCGTATGGCAGAAGCCGACAAGCACAAGCTTAAGCGCAATAATATTACCACCTGCCAAATTTGGCTGTGGAATTAGCCTCTTCAGTTAATTTCCATGACATAACTTGAAAATCTACTAAACACACCCATCTTATCAAACATGTTTATCGCGCTGCTGGTAACCAGCAGCCACAGGTTTGAGGTGTAGTGTGACTACAATTGTATCAGTTAGACGTAACGGTAAAGTTGCGATCGGTGGCGACGGCCAAGTTTCTTTAGGCAACACAGTAATGAAAGGCAACGCAAAAAAAGTGCGTCGCCTTTATCACGATAAAGTACTCGCTGGCTTTGCTGGCGGTACTGCCGATGCATTTACCTTATTCGAACGCTTTGAAAGCAAGCTGGAAATGCACCAAGGTCATTTAACCAAATCAGCGGTTGAACTGGCCAAAGACTGGCGCAGCGATCGCGCTCTACGCAAATTAGAAGCCATGCTAGTCGTTGCTGATGAAACCGCTTCTTTAATCATTACTGGTAACGGCGATGTGGTGCAGCCAGAGCACGACTTAATTGCTATTGGCAGTGGCGGCAACTATGCGCAAGCTGCGGCACTGGCACTGTTACAAAATACCGAATTATCTGCCCGCGACATCGTTGATAAGTCGCTCACTATTGCTGGCGATATTTGTGTGTTCACCAACCAGCATCACACCATCGACGAACTTGGCGCAGAAGAGAAGTAAGGAATTATCATGTCGAATATGACCCCACGTGAAATTGTTCATGAACTAGATAGCCATATTGTTGGCCAAGCAGACGCCAAACGCGCTGTTGCCATTGCTCTGCGTAACCGCTGGCGTCGTATGCAGCTTAATGAAGAGCTGCGCACTGAAGTAACACCAAAAAACATTTTGATGATCGGTCCAACGGGTGTTGGTAAAACCGAAATTGCCCGCCGTTTAGCTAAACTTGCTAACGCACCTTTTATCAAAGTGGAAGCGACCAAGTTCACCGAAGTCGGTTATGTTGGTAAAGAAGTAGAAACCATTATCCGCGACTTAACTGATATGGCCGTTAAGATGACCAAAGAGCAGGAAATGGAGCGCGTTAAGCACCTTGCCGAAGAAGCGGCAGAAGAGCGTGTACTTGATGTACTTATTCCAAATCCTCGCGATACCTTTGGCAACGAAGAAACCAGCGACAACAGCAGCACCCGTCAAGTGTTCCGCAAGAAATTGCGTGAAGGCAAGCTCGACGACAAAGAAATCGAAATTGATATCGCAGCACAACCTATGGGTGTTGAAATCATGGCGCCTCCGGGCATGGAAGACATGACCTCGCAGTTGCAAAGCATGTTCCAAAATATGTCGGGCGATAAAACCAAAAAACGTAAGCTGAAAATCAAAGATGCGTTTAAAGCCTTGCAGGAAGAAGAAGCCGCGAAAATTGTTAACCAAGACGATATCAAAACCAAAGCGCTAGAAGCGGTTGAGCAAAATGGTATTGTGTTCGTGGATGAGATCGACAAAATTTGTAAGCGTGGCGACAGCTCAGGCCCAGACGTTTCGCGCGAAGGTGTACAACGTGACTTACTGCCACTAGTTGAAGGTTCAACGGTGAGCACTAAGCACGGTATGGTCAAAACCGATCACATTCTGTTTATCGCCTCTGGTGCTTTCCAAATGGCAAAACCGTCTGACTTAATCCCAGAGCTACAAGGTCGCTTGCCAATTCGTGTTGAATTAAAAGCCCTAACCACTGAAGATTTCGTACGCATTTTAACTGAGCCAAATGCGTCATTAACCGAGCAATATATCGCGTTAATGAAAACTGAAGGCGTTGATGTAGAGTTCACTGAAGACGGTATTTCAGCGATTGCGAACGCGGCATGGCAAGTAAATGAGACGACTGAAAACATCGGTGCACGTCGCTTACATACCATGATGGAGCGCCTAATGGAGGAAATCTCATACAGCGCTAACGATCGCTCTGGTGAGAAAGTCGTGATTGATACTGCCTACGTAGAAAAAACGCTAAACGACGTAGTACAAAACGAAGATCTAAGCCGCTTTATTCTTTAAGCGGCTCACTGATACCTAGAGTTTGACTAGTACAGCATTCGATTATGTTAAGCATTGTAAAATTTCAGCTAAACCATCAGCACAAGCAACTAACAGTTGCGCTTTCGTCTAAATCTGACGAACAAGCGCTGACGGAAAGCTGGCAGTTTAGCTATGAATTTTTACGGGTGCTTGAAAGTAGCCAAGCCACCAGTGCTTTTGCTGCTAATGCCTCTGGCAACCCGAAAGGCAAAGCACCTGCGTTGGCGACGCATAAAAAAGATGTTGTGCTAACATGCATTGAAGCAGTCGGTAAACACGGTTACCGACTGCTTTTTGATGATGACTATCAAGTGATTTATTCTGAAGCTCAGTTTGCCCTATTTCACCAGCAAGCCGATCATTTATGGCAAGGTTATTTGCAGCACCTTAGCAGCAACGGCCATAGCCGCGATGCTATGATCGATATCAAGCAGCTTTAGCTGATCTTCTAAACAGTAAAGCGATTAACCTCTAATTGCAGTTTATGGGCTTGCTCTGATAGCTCATGGCTCATTTGTTCATTTTGCTGTGCCATTTGTCCTGACTGCTCAGCAACATCACGAATCAATACGACATGCTTATTCACTTCTGTCGCGACCGCACTTTGTTCTTTAATGGCCATCGCAATGGCAGTGTTCATTTCCATAATGGTTGAAACATCTTGAGTGATCTCGACCAGCATTTGCCCTGCCGAATCTGCCTTTGTGGAGCTTTCATCTCCTTGTACACGACAATCGGCCATGTGCTCAACAATTTGATGTGTGCGCTGTTGCAGTGAGGAAATAATCCCTTCAATCTCTTGCGTAGAATCTTGAGTACGGCTAGCAAGAGTTCTAACTTCATCGGCTACTACCGCAAAGCCTCGTCCTTGCTCGCCAGCACGTGCAGCTTCAATCGCCGCGTTTAATGCTAATAAGTTGGTTTGCTCTGCAATGCCGCGTATAACGTCAAGTACCGAACCTATGGTTTCACTGTCTTTTGCTAGCTCCTGCACTATCTGCTCAGAGTCTGCTAAGTTCTCTGATAATGCGCTAATTTGGCCTTTCGTGTGATCGACACCTAGCTTACCCTGCGACGCATTTTCATTGGTTAGCTCTGCCTTATGAGCCGCTTCTTGCGTGTTATTGGCTATTTCATCCACGGTTGCGACCATTTCAGTAACGGCTGTTGCTACCATATCGGTTTCTTGAATTTGTGAGGCGACACCTTGGTTAGTAACACTAATATTGTTTGCTACCTGCTGTGTCGCATCATTAAGCGTGGTCACTGACTGGTTTACTTCAACAATCAAGTTGCGAAAGTTTTGTACCATGGTTTCAAACACTTTTGCCATCTCAGACAATTCATCATTGCCACTGGCATCAATTTCTATGGTTAAATCGTTAGATTGTGAAATGGCCAACATCGATGTTTGTAAACGGCGAATAGAAGTAAGAACGCTCTTAGCGATATAGCTAGCGAAACCAATCGCCACAACTAATATGATGAAAAACGCGATAAAAGCGAGGCGTTCAACAAAGCTTGTGTACTGGGAAGCTTCATCAGAACTAATCGTGATTAAGCGCGCTAATATTTCGTCAACTCGATGAATTGTCGCACGCATTTCACCTTGAATACCTTGGTCTGGTGTTAAACCTAATTTACGCTGTTCATTAACCAAGTTTAAAAATGCAGATTGATAAGAGTTTAATAAGGTAACAATATTCGATTTTTTATCTTCATCAAAACCACTAGCGCGCACCGCCTCGACTAACTTTACAGTGTTGTTTTGTAAACGCGTTACGTACTTCTCATCCAAACGCAGCATAAAGTCTTTTTCGTTGCGACGTAGCTGCAACATACCGCTTAATAATTGGTAATCATCTTTACCAATTAAGGTTTCAACATCATGCACAGCACTGCGTAGCGAGCCGTGCAAGCCGTCTTTAGGATGCAAACCAATAGCCTGTTGAGTATTAGTGAGCTCGGTAAACGCTTGTTCATAATTTGCTATCACGCTCTTCATTGCTGTTGTTTCAGTATTATCCAAGCCCACACCCTGAAGTTCGTTAGCCAACGATTCAACTTCTGCTCTAAGCTGTTGCGCCGTGTTTTGGTACTTGTCAACGTAGGCCATATCTTTACGTGCAATGAAATCCTTTTCATGCCTGCGCAGCTGCAACACATGACTTTCAATTTTGCCTATATGACGGGCAACTTGAATATTTTTTTCTAGCGACGAAATTGTAAAAGTGAGTAGCCATAGCATAAAAAGCATGGCTACAACCGACAACGCGGTATTGAGCATTAATTTTCGTTTAATTAGCATCAATTATCCCCTGCTACGACAAATGGTAATAACTTTGTGAACTGAAAAGACACTGACTCTTCTAGTTTTCTTTCTTAATAATTGGATAAAATCGCGTGTTAAGCCAGAGGCTGGTATTTAACTGGCTGAATTCTAATAAGAATAGTAGATAAACTTTTGTTAACAATAATGCTAACTAATATTTACTTTAGCTACGTGATTTCAACAAGGTGTCTGCATTTGGTTATGCTAGTGAAGTTAGAAATAAGGATATTGATTTACATCAGATAACTTTCAAAAGAACGAGGTCATTAGCGGGCTGCGGCTAGATCTGTTTGCTAACGCTTAAAGTACTTAACTAAATCAGCTTCACAAATCGGCTTGCTAATAAAATAGCCTTGCACCGCATCACAATTAAGCGTGCGCAGAATATCGAGCTGAGTTTGCGTTTCTACGCCCTCTGCCAATACGCGTTTGCCTAACCCATGCGATAAACGCACCATAGATTTAACAATGGTTAGGTCTGAATCATTCTCAGCCATTTCATTAACAAAGCTGCGATCGATTTTAATTTTATCAATCGGTAAGTTACGCAAATACGCCAGTGATGAATAGCCAGTACCGAAATCATCAATCGATACTTTTATCCCCATGGTTTGCAGCTCAACAATGGTATCCATTGCTGACTGTAAATCCGTCATTACCACGTTTTCGGTAATTTCTAATTCAAGATAGTTTGGCGGAAGGTCATACCTAAGTAACAAAGTTTGAATTTTAGAAACGAATTTAGGGTCTTGGAATTCAACCGCAGTAATGTTTACCGCGACCGTTATCCAGCGATGATAAGCTTGGTGCCAACGTGCAATAGCACGACAAGCTTTATCCAACACATAGTTATCAAAAACACTATTAAGTGCCAATGCGTCAATATCAGGCAAGAAGCGATCAGGCGAAAGCAAGCCATCTGTTGGATGATTCCAGCGAATTAATGCTTCTACCCCTTCAAGTTTATTAGTCAATAAATTGAGCTGAGGTTGGAAATAGAGTTCAAATTCATCACGCTCCATTGCCAGCTTAATAGCTTTTTCCATCGCTAATAGATGACGACCTTGCACCTGCATATCGTCACTATACTGTTTGCTCGCTTCATTGCGTGATTCCGCATGGAAGAGTGCTAAGTTTGACAACTGCAATAAGGTTTCGGCCTTCTCCGCATGCTCTGGATAAAAGCTGTAACCAATGCTGCATTGCAACATAATATCTTGCCCATCATATTGATATGGGCGGGCAATTAATTCATGTAAATGGCTTAGGGCACGAGGAATTTGCTGGCGCTGCTCAAACTCGAATACATAAACAAAAGAATCACCGCTTAAACGGCCAACAATTTGCGGTTGAAACAAGCTATCACGCAAGCGGCGAGCAATTTCACCCAAAATAAAATCGCCCGTTTTTAAGCCATAAGTATCGTTAACAAACTTAAAACGTTTAATATCCAGTAAAAAGATACTCAATTTTTTACCGTTTAAGCCAGCCGTGCGCATTAGTTCTGGCATTTTCTCCATCACTTGCTCACGGTTTAACGAGCCGGTCAGTGAATCGTGACGACCAAGGTATTGTGCCTTATTCGTTGCAGATTTCGCTGTTGCCCGTTCAGCTCCTTGCATCCAAATTAGCATGCTAAAACCAATAACCGCATGTGAGCCAATATCAAAGAAATTGAAGAAGCGAATAACGTGACTAAACCATACCTCAGCTATCATCACCGTTGATAACATCGAAAATACAAAATAGCGAAGCCCATAAATTACAAACGAAATTTGCATAATGCGGCTTGAAACGTGGGCTGGCGGTGTTCGGTAGCTAAAAAATGCCATGCCAATGTAGGCAATACCAAACAGAAATTGAGGCACTGTTTCCCGCATAAAGAAGCGATCATAAACATGCCCATCGGCAAATGCGTAAATTAACGTTATCAGCCAAGCAAATAAAAAGCTTACCCCTGTTATTACAACTATATGCTTACGAGCTAAGCTTTTCTGGGTTTGGGCGATATACAAGCCGATCAAAAACAGGCAGACAAAAACAAAATAACTGCTCTGATAGATACCCTCTAACAATACTTGGCTAAGACTGGTTGGTGAAGATAAAACGGTATACGCCTTAACACACATGGCCAGCTGACTTGTGGTTAGCGCTTGTAAACTGAACTGCCAAAGCCTGACATGTTTACTACCGAATCCGCGATAAAATTGCCACAGTAAAAAGGAGAGAACGCCAAAGACAATTGCATTTGTCAGGTATAAAAATGTATTAGCAACTAACTGCTCGTTCATGAGCGCCTTGGCAAGAAAAACTACTTAGTTACTCATTTAATAGTGTTTTTTCTTTGATTTCAAGCAACAATCTTATTATAAACAAGACATTAACAATTGAGACTAGACGCGTTAACTCGCTATACTAAACTAACAATCAATAAGGCTACTCGCCGTTCCACCCAGTTGAGAGACCATTATGGAATATAACACTTCAGAGTTATGTAATATTTACGCCGATCTTATCGATGTGTTAGAACCAATTTTTAGTAACTATGGTGGCCGTAATTCATTTGGTGGCCAAGTAGTTACCCTTAAATGTTTTGAAAATAACGGACTAATTCGCGAAGTGCTAAGCCAAAACGGTGAAGGTAAAGTGCTTGTTATCGATGGTGGTGGCTCAACTCGTCGCGCGCTTATTGATATTGAAATTGCCGAATTGGCCGTGGAAAACAATTGGGAAGGTATTGTCTGTTATGGCAGTGTTCGCGATGTCGATGCCATTGAAGAGTTAGATTTAGGCATTCAAGGTCTAGTGTCTATTCCTGTTGGCGCAACCGATAGCGACGTGGGTGAAAGCGATTTGGCCATTAACTTTGCTGGTGTCACCTTCTTACCTGATGACCACATTTATGCCGACAATACCGGCGTGATTTTATCACCCGATCCGCTAGATATAGAATAGAGGCCAATCGAGTAAGTACTAACACAAATGACAACGAGGGCAGGAAAACAGCTCTCAAGTACTCGCCTCATAATCTACTCTCGCTCATAACTTACTTGAGCTCATAGCGTACTTGGGCTCATATGAATGAGTATTACATATTCAATGTGCTATTTCGAGTATGGGCTGACGGGTAGCGTTTAAACCAAGTTTCTGTCCAAGTCGCGATATCAGCTAATTGAATCGGTGGGCTCATCGCGTCGCCTTCAACCGCTTGACCACCCATAGCTCGGTAATGTTCTAACCCTTGTTTGCTGTTTACGTGGCTTCCGACAAACGATAGTTTCATAGTTCTTGCCAAGCTCACCAATGAGTTAACAATCGCCTTTTCTGCACTGCCGGCTTCAGCCAAACATAACGGTTCGCAACTAATGTTTACTTGGTCGACAGACAATTTACGAATATAGCGAAGCGATTCATAGCTGCCATCAAAGTCGGCAATACAAATTTTCACTTCTAGCGCTTTTAGTTGATCGATCAAGTTTTTAGCTTGCTCACATGCCGCCTGCATAACTGGTTCACTCATTTGAATAACCAGATATTTAGCCGAAATATTGTAGGTCGCGATTTGTTGTTCAATGAATTCCGCTAAATCAGGCTCCAACAGCTTTTCGCTTAATACTGGAATGCCTATTGGTTGATAAATATTTAGCTTTTTCAACTCAAAGAGTGCTTTAAAGGCATGTACGATCATTTTCTTTGACAGCGTGAATATTTCGCCACTTTGCTCGGCAACATCAATAAACTCCTCTAATGGCAGGTTTTCACCATTGTAATACCATGTCGCAACTTGGCTAAAACCGCGAATTTGGTGATTGCCTAAATCAATTTGTGGCAATAACTGACACTGTACTTTGTCCTGCTGAATATCGAGCTTTAGGTGCTCCATTCGCTGCAATTGTTGATCACTATGCAGCGCAACTTGTGCATCAAATTCTACCCATAGCGCATTGCGACGTTGGGCTTCCATCACAGCATCACCGGCATGCGCGATAACTTCAGCTAACGTTTGGCCATGCTCGTTGGTATAGGCAACACCGCAAGCTAGTTCAAAACGAAGGGAAAAGCTTTTAAAGCTCATCGCCGGAGGCACTGCGCCAGCTAATCGTCGACAAAGCTCGTCAACAACGATTTCTTTACTATGAGTTATTTTGTTCAAATCCACTGCCAGCATAAAGTGTAAGCTCGGTAACCGAGCAAGCTTGGCATTAATATCTGAAAAGTCGAAGTTCATCAGATAATTGAGTTCGGCGACTTCTCGCTTAAGGCAATATGCCAACTGGAGTAATAAGAGGTCTGAATTTTGATGGCCTAACACACGGTTCACGTCGGTGAAGTTTTTTGGCTTAACCACAACCACAGCAAAATCGGTTAGCTGGTTTTGGAAGCTTAGCTGCTCGAAGCGTAAAATTGCTTGTTGATATGAAGGTAAATTCGTAGCGGGGTCATGTGTGAAGCTAAAAATTTGTTCATCAGTGAGCTGTTTAGCATTCACTTCTTTTTGCTCACTAATGAGCTGGTAAATACGTTGCACCAACTCCCAATTCGAATTGATTAGCGCCCCACAAAAGCTTAACACAAAGCTAATAACTAACCATTCAAGCTCAACCTGAGCGTGCAAATAGAAGAAGATAACGCCGCAAAACATGCCCACCAGCAGCCATTGTCCGACCAGTCGAATAACATGCTCAGGTGCTATTTTTGCCATCATGGCAATTTGCACTGCGCCGGTAAACAACACCAACGCCACAAACGCGAGCCAACCAATGTAAGCATCAATACTCGGGATTAACCAAATGGTGCCAATATATATAACACTGGCGGCAATCAGTACCTTCTCACCCAATTTAACGTGGGCAAAATATTCGCTTTCATGATCCACAAACAGCATATTTGTACTCGCAAATGACCACAAATACACCAAGGCAATACTGGTGATAGCAAAGCTCAGCACCGCTGGTGCTTGATTGTCTGTTAAATAGTTTAATGAATAGAGAAAGCCAAGTGCGCTAAGCATTAACGCACTAAAGTACCACCATGGGTTAGGCACTAACCGACGCACCAGCAACACGACCAATAACATTGGCAGGCTAAGACCCAGTACAAAGGCAATATTAAAATCAATAAACGTAAATGAATGGGATATAACGCTTGCGCCATCAACTTCGGTGGCTAAAAGAGGTATACTAGCCGACGCAGAAAAGCTCAATAAACCCATAACGAAAAGCATTGACCACAGTTGGCAACAAAGTGAAACCAAAGAAGCAGGGGTAAGTTTTGCAACTAACCTTTGATAAACTGAACGACCACTTAACAAATCCATCTTCCATCAAACACTTAACTTAGCCTTGTCGATAAGTCTAGACTAATCAAATGCATTAAATTTGTACAGTGGTCATTCGGCTATGCCGTCTAGCTGTAATTATTTTACTTTTTCACCATTAATAAATAAGGCTGACAATGAGTTAACACCAAACTGATAGCAAAGTTCCGCTGGTTGGTTAATGTTCCACAGGGCGATATCGGCATCAAACCCTACTTTGAGCTGACCTTTGGAGTCAGCTAAGCCTAGCGCCTTAGCACCATGGCAAGTCACCCCAGCTAACGCTTCTGCAGGCGTTAAACGGAACAAAGTACACGCCATATTTAGCATTAAAGTTAGGGAAGAAAAGGGTGACGTCCCAGGGTTCACGTCAGTGGCAACAGCCATTGCAACTCCGTGCTTTCTCAGCAATTCTATGGGCGGTAATTGCGTTTCACGAAGAAAATAAAAGGCACCAGGTAATAGCACGGCCGTCATGCCAGCGTGTGCCATCGCTTCAACGCCCGCTTCGTCCAGAAACTCAACATGATCAGACGACAGCGCATCATAACTTGCTGCTAATTCACTTGCCCCTAAATTAGACAGCTGCTCTGCATGCACTTTTATCGCTAAGTTATGCTGTTTGGCTGCATCAAATACTTGTTTTGTTTGCGCTAACGTAAAACCCACACTTTCACAAAATACGTCAACGGCATCTGCTAAACCCTGCTGTGCGACTGCAGGCAGCATTTCATTGCAAACCAGCTCGATGTAGTCGTCTGCCCTGCCTTGAAATTCGACCGGTAAGGCGTGTGCACCGAGGAAGGTTCGTTGAACATTAACCGGAAACTGCTCAGCTAACTCGCCTGCTGTGCGTAACATTTTGATTTCTGTTTGAGTATCTAAGCCATAGCCAGATTTAATTTCTATGGTTGTTACACCTTGCTCGAAAAGCGCTGCTAGCCTTGGTTTACCTAACTCGACTAATTCTGCTTGCGAAGCGCTGCGCGTGGCGGCAACCGTTGACACAATACCGCCGCCAGCATTAGCAATTTCTTCGTAGCTTTTACCTTGTAAGCGCATTTCAAATTCGTTGGCACGGCTTCCACCAAACACCAAATGCGTATGACAGTCTATCAGCCCAGGTGTCAACCATTTGCCCTGACCATCAATGACGGTTAGCTGCTTAGCATCATAGCTTGGTAGATCAGCCATTGCGCCCAACCACGCTATTTTGCCATTCGCAATTGCTAATGCGCCGCCTTTAATCTCACCATAGCCGTTACCGCCCTCAGTCATGGTGGCGATGTTGACGTTTGTAATAAGTTGCTGCCAGTGGTTTGCTGTCATTATCTTTATATTCTCTTCATCAAAAGTTACGGCTGTTTGCTCAAAAGCCCATATGCCAAGTATATCTGTAACAGCGCTATCATTTATTCGAACTATAGTTGAACAATAAAATCGACACAATACTTGTATATACAAGCATTGTTATTTTTTTAAAAACATGAGATTGTATATACAAGTTAAATTTATCGACTACAGTACGTATCGTTATGGCGACCAGCAAAGGGATGACAACCACTAAGTTTGGCATCATCAAACAGTTTATTTTAAATAAGATCGAATCTGGCCAATGGCCGCAGCATGCCAAAGTACCGTCAGAAAATGAGCTAGCTGAACAATTTACTGTTAGCCGGATGACAGCTCGTCGCGCCTTACAAGAGTTGACCGAGCAAGGGGTGCTGGTGCGCTCGCAAGGAGCTGGCACCTTTGTCGCCACCTTCAAATCACAATCGTCGCTGTTAGAAATCAAGAATATCGCGGAAGAAGTGCAATCACGCGGACACGAATACCAAGCCAAACAACTGGTGCTGGAGTCGATTGGTGTTGATGAAGAAATCGCGATTCTGCTGGCCTGCCAACCAGGCGACAAGGTATTTTATTCTGAAGTACTGCACCTAGAAAACAACCAGCCTATTCAACTAGAGCAGCGCTATGTCAGCAGTGCCTTAGTCCCTAATTATTTGGCACAAGACTTTAACCAAATCACACCACACGAATTTTTATCATCGGTTGCGCCATTAACCGAAGCAACCCATGAAATTGAAGCTATATTGGCAAGCGAATCAGTTTGCCAACAATTAAACATTACTCATCACCAGCCGTGCCTTAGGGTTAGACGCCGTACTTGGGCGCGCCAAGGGGTGGTGAGTGTCGCTATTTTAACGTCGCCGGGCGATAAGTATCGCCTCGGCGGCCATATTGTTATTAACGATTAGCCAAGCGCTGATGTTGATAGCCATTACACATTTATAGGAGCAGACCATGTCAAATGATCCTCGCCTTGACCCTAGATTAGACAAGAGCCGCAAAATTAAAGCGGCAACTGGCAGCGAAATTACCGCAAAAAGCTGGTTAACCGAAGCAGCTAAGCGCATGCTAATGAACAACTTGGATGATGAAGTAGCTGAGCACCCACAATCACTTGTGGTTTACGGTGGTATTGGCCGTGCCGCTCGTAACTGGGAATGCTACGACAAGATTGTCGAAACCTTAGATCGTTTGGAAGACGATGAAACATTACTGGTGCAATCGGGCAAGCCGGTAGGTGTTTTTCGCACCCACAGCGATGCACCACGAGTATTGATTGCCAACTCTAACCTAGTACCAAACTGGGGCAATTGGGAGCACTTCAACGAGCTCGATAAGCAAGGCTTAATGATGTACGGCCAGATGACGGCGGGCTCTTGGGTTTACATTGGCTCACAAGGTATTGTTCAAGGTACTTACGAAACTTTTGTCGCGATGGCAAAACAACATTTTGGTGGGGACGCCAAAGGTAAGTGGGTACTTACTGGCGGCCTTGGTGGCATGGGTGGTGCACAGCCACTAGCTGCCACTATGGCCGGTTACAGCGCATTAGTGGTTGAGTGTGACGAGTCACGCATCGATTTTCGCTTAAAAACTCGCTACGTCGATAAAAAAGCAACAAGCTTAGACGAAGCGTTAGACATTATTAATACCGCATGTGCAAACGGTGAAGCTATCTCTGTTGGCTTACTTGGTAACGCCGCTGATGTTTTCCCTGAACTAGTAAAACGTGGTATCACGCCAGATGTAGTAACCGATCAAACCTCGGCACACGATCCACTGAACGGCTACTTACCACAAGGTTGGAGCATGGAACATGCTGCCGCAATGCGCCAGCAAGACGAAGCTGCGGTAGTCAAAGCGGCGAAGCAATCAATGGCAGTGCAAGTACAGGCGATGCTGGACTTACAAGCCGCCGGTGCTGCAACAACTGACTACGGTAACAACATTCGCCAAATGGCACTGGAAGAAGGCGTTGCCAATGCCTTTGATTTCCCGGGCTTTGTACCTGCCTATGTACGCCCATTATTCTGCGAAGGTATTGGCCCATTCCGCTGGGTTGCATTGTCAGGCGATCCAGAAGATATCTACAAAACCGACCAGAAAGTTAAAGAGCTGATCCCAGATAATCCACACTTACACAACTGGTTAGATATGGCGAAAGAGCGTATTGCGTTCCAAGGTTTACCAGCACGTATTTGTTGGGTTGGCTTAAAAGATCGCGCCCGCTTAGCGTTAGCCTTCAATGAAATGGTTAAAAATGGCGAGCTAAAAGCGCCAGTAGTGATTGGTCGCGATCACTTAGACTCTGGCTCAGTTGCCTCACCAAACCGCGAAACCGAAAGTATGTTAGATGGCTCAGACGCAGTTTCTGACTGGCCATTATTGAATGCTCTGCTATCAACCTCTGGCGGTGCTACTTGGGTTAGCTTACATCACGGTGGTGGTGTTGGCATGGGCTTTAGCCAACATGCTGGTGTGGTGATTGTGGCTGATGGCACTGACGAAGCAGCCACCCGTTTAGGTCGCGTTTTATGGAACGATCCGGGTACCGGTGTAATGCGTCATGCCGATGCTGGTTACGATATCGCCATCAAATGCGCGCAAGAGCAAGGCTTAGACTTGCCAATGATTGACGGTGCTAATGGCAAGCCACGCGCTTAACAGTCAACACTAAATAATCAGCACTTTTAAAAGCTGCAATATAAGCTTGATACTGAGGCTGATATCACGGCTGATGTAAAAAGTTATCTAGCTTGAGCAGCTCTGGCGGTCATCAATAAGATGCCGCCAGACTTGTTCATTTTTATCGCTACAGAATTAGAGGTAAGACAATGTCTGTCATTACTGAACTCAACATTATTCCCGGCCAACTGAGCTTGGCGCAATTACGTGCGGTTGCCAAATATGATGGCATCCACTACACCCTTGATGAATCGGCCTTTGACGCCATTAATCAAAGTGCCCAAGCGGTGCAAGAGGTGATTGAAAAAGACCAAGTGGTTTACGGCATCAACACTGGTTTTGGCTTACTGGCCAGCACTCGCATTAAAAAAGAAGAATTAGAACTGCTGCAAAAATCTATCGTGCTATCGCATTCATCAGGTTTTGGTGAATATATGGAAGATGCCACAGTACGCTTAATGATGGTGCTAAAAATCAACTCACTAGCCCGTGGTTTTTCAGGCATCCGCTTGCCTGTGATTCAAGCGCTAATCACCTTGCTTAATGCAGAAGTTTACCCTTGTGTGCCGAAAAAAGGCTCAGTTGGCGCTTCTGGCGATTTAGCACCACTTTCACATATGGTATTGCCGTTATTGGGCGAAGGTGAAATGTCTTACCAAGACCAAGTGATTCCAGCTGCCGAAGGTCTGAAAATCGCAGGTCTTGAGCCAGTTACCCTAGCAGCGAAAGAAGGCTTAGCGCTACTAAACGGCACACAAGCATCAACGGCATTTGCACTCGAAGGCTTGTTTTACGCAGAAGACTTATTTGCTGCTGGTGTTGCTATTGGCGCGATGTCAGTTGAAGCAGCAATGGGCTCACGCGCGCCGTTTGATGATCGTGTTCATCAAGTACGTGGACAAAAAGGTCAAATTGATGCGGCTCGTGCTTATCGCGAAATCTTAGGCGAGAGCTCTGAGATCGGCCAATCGCATATGGACTGTGAAAAAGTGCAAGACCCCTATTCACTGCGCTGTCAGCCGCAAGTGATGGGTGCGTGTTTAACACAAATTCGCCAAGCAGCGGAAGTGTTACATGTGGAAGCCAATGGCGTAACTGACAACCCGCTGGTATTTGCCAACGAAGGTGACTTTATCTCTGCTGGTAACTTCCACGCTGAGCCAGTGGCCATGGCGGCGGATAATTTAGCGCTAGCGATTGCCGAAATTGGCTCATTATCAGAGCGCCGTATGGCACTATTAATTGATGCTCACCTGAGCAAATTACCGGCATTCTTAGTAGAAAATGGCGGTGTGAATTCTGGTTTTATGATCGCGCAAGTAACCTCTGCGGCATTGGCGTCAGAAAATAAAACCCTTGCTCACCCAGCCTCGGTCGACAGCTTGCCAACTTCTGCCAACCAAGAAGACCATGTTTCCATGGCAGCCTTCGCGGGTCGTCGCTTAGCGGATATGGCAGAAAATACCAACGGCGTATTAGCGGTTGAGTTACTGGCAGCTGCACAAGGCTTAGACTTTAGAACGCCACTGAAAGGCTCTGACAAAGTCGAAGCGGCAAAAGCCATTATTCGCGAATATGTCCCTTACTATGATAAAGACAGATACTTCGCACCAGATATCGCGGAAGCTTCTGGCTGTATTGCGGAAGGTGATTTTAACCACTTGATCCCTGCTGATATTTTGCCAAGCTTCTAGCAATGCCGATGCTTTGCTAAGCCAAACTTAGTCGTTAGCAATAAAGCCGCTGGTAATTCATTACCAGCGGCTTTATTGTACTTTCGCTTTTTACTCTTTTACCTAGTACCACCGCACTTACAAAAACATAATAAAGCTCATAAGATAAGCTAGCTCGCTTTTCCTCCTAAACCTTTAAGCTAAGTCATTGAAGCTAAATCATTGAAGCTAAGCCATTGAACTAATGACTAAATCAATACGTTTGTCATACGGCTGTCGGCATTTTGTCGTAAAGTATTGGTTTACTTTTTTAGCCTGAACAACAAAATTGATTAAAATCAGATTAATGCGCTAACTGGTTGCCAGCTTAGCCACTTTCCCCTTATATTAATCGCCTCCACCTTGAGTAGGCTTTACAAGGAAAACGGACGCAGTAGTTCATGGAAATTCCCGAGTTATTACATCAACAAGATGATCAGCCCTCTGGCTCACCGGCATGGATGGCGACTTTTGCCGATCTGATGTCATTATTGATGTGCTTTTTTGTTTTGCTCTTGTCCTATTCTGAAATGGATGTGCTTAAGTTCAAGCAAATTGCTGGTTCAATGAAAATGGCCTTTGGTGTGCAAAATCAAATTGAGCTACAAGATATCCCCAAAGGTACCAGTATTATTGCGCAGGAATTTTCACCCGGCGAGCCAACTCCGTCGCCCATTAATACCATTACCCAACATACCATCGCTGCCACAGAGCAATCGCTAAAAGTAACGCCCGGCGATCAAGACGCCTCTGGGCTCAAACGAAAAGCTCAAGAAGAAGCGGCGAAGCGCGAGCAAGAGGCGCAGCTTAAACGTATTAATCAACAGCTCGCCCAATATATTGAAGACGGCGCGCTGGAAACCGAAGCTCTGGGCCAGCAAATTATTATTCGGATTAAAGAAAATGGCGCGTTTGCTTCTGGCTCTCCTTATCTGCAAGCTAAGTTTAAGCCAGTGGTGATGAAAATAGCCGAGACCATTGAAGCGATTCCGGGTCATATCAGCATTTCGGGCCATACCGACAATTTAGGTGTTGCAAGCGATATGTATGCCAGCAATTTTGATTTATCCGCTCAGCGGGCATTAGCGGTGGCTCACCAAATGGCAAAGTCAGACACCTTCGACTCTTCGCGAACATCAGTCACTGGTCACGGCAGTAATCGGCCACTGGTACCGAACTCAACGAAAGTAAATCGACGCAAGAACCGTCGTGTCGAAATCGCCATTTTACAAGGTGAAGCACTGACCACCGAGCGAATTAATTTACTCTCGGAAGCTCACTAGTATTCGATGATTAACGAGTTTGCTCGGCGTAGCAATTTTTTCAACTCAACGTTTATTCTCAGAATGACAAACAAGGAACTATTATGGATTTAGGTGCAGTTGGCGGCGTGTTACTGATTATTGTTGCCATCTTTTCCGGATTGTTTTTAGCCAATGCGCCGATGGACACCTATGTCAATGCGCCATCGATATTTATCGTTTTTGTCGGTACCTTTGGCGCGGTATTGCTTAGCCATCGACCCAAAACCTTTTTTAGCTCACTACAGAATATTCGCCATGCGTTTTCACTGACTACCACCAATGTCATTGAAACCATTGAAAGCTGTATTGAACTGGCCGATAAAACCCGTAAAGGGGGCTTTTTAGCGTTAGAAGAAAGCGATGTTGACGATCCTTTCCTAGCTAAAGCGAAAACCATGTTAGTCGACGGTCACTCAGAAGAAGCGGTAAATCTTGCACTGACCAAAGAAATATATCTGACCAAGGAGCGCAACCAGCAATCTATTAAAGTACTGCGCTCGTTTTCAGATATTGCGCCAGCGATGGGCATGATAGGTACGCTAATTGGCCTAGTGGATATGCTGATTGCCATGGAAGACCCTAAGTCAATTGGCCCAGCTATGGCGGTTGCCTTATTAACCACACTTTACGGTGCCTTAATTGCCAATGGTATTACTACGCCACTTGCCAATAAGTTATCTGAGCGTAGTGATGAAATATTAATGCATCAGTCATTGATCAAAGACGCAATATTAAAAATGATGGCGGGCGACAACCCACGGGTGATGTTTGATTACCTGCAAACTTATATTGATGAGAAGCTACGTCGCCCACAAGAGGCGGTTGCAGAAATAGTAAAAGAGGCATAAAAACAGGCGTAAGCTAGGCGATGTACACACTTTACTGCTGCTGTTTTGATTTTCATCAAAACTCGCAAGTTATTGTAAATTAAGCATTGTCATATCATTGTCGCTATAATGACGTAACGAATTCCTTTCTTTTCCTCTAGCTGAGCAGCAAGGTAGTAATCGGAAATTGATGTTGCTGCTTTGGAGTGTAAGTTATGCAAATTTCACCGGAAAGAATAGGGCGTGTTGAATTTTCGAGATTGAATTTTGTTCAATCTAAACACTTTCTGATCGCGGCGCTCGATTTGTCGCATAGTCGTTCTATGTAAAAACCGAGCAACAATGAGCAGGAAGTGTTTAGATGAACCCATAGGGCAGCGTCTGTTTGAACTTTCTACTGCGTTGCCACTTATTAATGGAGAATAACTACACGGCACAAGTGTCGCCTTGTATAAAGCTCAAACAGACTGCTGCAAAAACAACCCTGAAAACTCAATACGCCCTAGATATTTCCGCAAAGAAAATGGCTGGTCACAAGACGTACTGGCAAAAGCGTCTGGCTTAAGTTTACGAACCATTCAACGACTGGAAAAAGACGGTAACGCTTCAAGCGAAACCTTATTGTCGGTGGCCGCCGCCCTTAATAAACCACAAAACGAGCTACTTCATATTTCCGAACAAATTGAAACCTTATGGAAGTGGAGAAGTATTATGCAGAATGTTATCGCACTTATCGTGATTATTGGCGCTATCGGAATGTTGTTTGTGCTTGGCGGCGAACTGGGGATGTTTGCCGATCATTACAGTGCCTTGTTTTTAACCTTGTTTACCTATGCTTGTACGGTCGTTGCGTTTGGGCCACACGGTTTTATTAAATCGATTACGGGTTTGAAATATTTGTTTTCCGAAAATATTCCCGCCAGCAGTTATACCACTCACCTTGCTTATATCTATAAAAAACAGCTAGTGTTTACCTATGCCGGCTCATTTATCGCCTTTATTACGGGGGCTATTGCAATTCTCTCCAACCAAGCAAGTATCGAGTCGTTGGCGGCATTTAATACCGCTTGGGCAATATGTATTCTCATTGTGCTTTATGCCGCTATTGTCGCTGAAGGTGTATTTAGACCACTCATTGCTAAGCTCGATGCTACGCAGTTGATGGCTGAAATAAAGCCAAACTAAGTGACCTCAGGTTAAGTAACACTAGGTTTGGATAAGACAAAAAGTACAATAACAGGTAAAGGTTAGTTATGTGCCTGAGTCCTATGTCCCAAGCCTAGAACTATGTCTAGGAGCTAACACAGCTAATCTATTAACAAAAAACCAATCGAAAGAATCATTGAGATAGAGCATAAGATCAGCACAGGCTCACGAATTGCCATTTGCCCTTTGCGATAACAAGCAAGCGCTTGTTCAACTAGCGCATAAATCAGTAGGCTTAATGCGGCAGTAATAACATGAGTAGCAATTGTTCGAAGCTCGACTGCTTGCTGCCAAAAAAACGTAATACCATGTTCATTCACGTAGAACAGATTAAGTACGGATATATGAGCAAATATCACAAGAAAAAAGCAAGTGTAGCGAATTCGTTTAGTTTTCATCTGACGTTTAATTAGCGTTTGAGGTTAAACCGTCAAGCTAGGCCATTCGGTTAGTGTCGGTTTGCTTAAGTTAGCAATAGCTTAATAAAAGCAATTTGGTAATAAGCAGTGATTATATCAATTGCCTAGCATCACTGTGAATCAGAATCTAACCAAGCCAGTAAATCTGGCCACAGAAGTTGTTGACCTAGCTGCTGATACTTTTCCCCTGAGACGATTCGCAATAATTGCTCTTGCTCGTCACTAAAATTTGGGGGTGTTAGCTTCTGCTGCTGACAGGCTGCTTGATAGAATACTTCGCGACTTGGGTGATTTGAGCTGACCACGTTAAAAATGCCATTAATTTGCTGATGGCTAATCATCGTAATTATCGCGTTTACCACATCGGCTTGATGCACTAAATTGACTGGCGTGCGCGGGTTAGCTACCGCTTGTTTACCTGCCATAAAACGGGCAGGATGCCTTTTCGGGCCAACTAAACCGGCTAGTCGTAATACACACGCATTGCTAATACCCATCAACACCGCTTGCTCAGCTTGGTGCAACAATGCAACCTTTGGCGAACCAAGCATTAATGCGCTTTGCTCATCAACCTGCCCTGCTAACTCTTGATAAATACCCGTACTACTGAGCAGTATTACTCGTTCAATGCGATACTGCTTTGCCAAGTTCACAAGTTGTGTGACGTGATCTGGGTAGGCCATCGAACCTTGTTTAAACTGAGGCGTGATACAAATGACCATAGTGTCAATGTCTGCCAACCATTCATTATCGCTGATAGACTGATTGCTGGGTTCAGAGCTAGATTTAGAGCTAGGTTCAACGTTCGTTTCAGTGCTGGAACCAAAGCTCGCAAGCGGTAATTTTAGCAGCCTTGCTTGACAGCCAAGTACTGTAAGCTCGTCAATTTTGTCAGGATTAGTCGTAGTCGCTGTTACGCCAATATTCTTGTTGAGAAGTTTACGTGCCAAGGCTTGTCCAACCCAGCCACAACCAATAATAGCAACCTGCTGCTTACTCATCATATTTCAACTCTCTAATTGCATCTAAGTACAATTTAACTGCAATGGATAACAAACTTGCCGGTGAAAATCGCGGCGACTTTATCACCACTTAAGATATGCACCTCAACTTGCATCTTGGCTTTTTGTGCTGCCGCTAACGAAGTCAAATCACCACTAGCAAGTGAAGTGTGGGTATAGCCAACGCCAGCACCGGCGATAGGCGCTAAGTAACGAATATTGGCATCCGCTAATACAATATCGCCACTTAGCTCGTTCTCAATCAGTTTCATATAAACCCAGCCCCACCCAGTTAAGGTGGCCAAGGTATAAATACTTCCCGCAAACATCGTATCGTGAAGGTTTTTATTGAAGGCGACATCGCAATGGGTAAATAGTTGCTCACTGTTGTAGAAGCTCACTTGCAAGTTCATTGCTTTACTCATTGGAATAGTTTGACGCCAAATGTCGTTGAGTTGCACGCTAACATCAGTTGCATGCTCAACTGCTGGAGCCAAGGATTTTGTCATCAAATAATGCTGAATTTCGCCGTACAGCAAATGCGTTTTCTCAACGAGTTCATAGCCCAATTTACGATAGAAAGGGACGGCGTTTTCTCGTGCATTTAAGCTAATATGGGTAACGCCATGCTTACTTGCTTCTAACTCAAGCGCGTCAATAATTTTGCGCCCCAAGCCACTGCCTTGCTGATCGCTCGCAACCGCCATGTATCGAATTTGCGCTGAGGTTTGCGTGGTTTTATGCAGCCTACCAACTGCAATTATCTCGCCAGCGCTGTTTTCAACCAAGCGATGAATACTCTGGGCTTCAAGCGCATCTTGCTCGCTACCTTGAGGTTGCTGCCATGGAGCTCGAAGTTGTTGCCATCTAAATTGATAATAACGTTTAAACGCCGCTTTATTTTCAGGTGCTTTCACTAAATACATTGGTTATGCTTAATTTATTCCAATTTACGTGCGAAGGACTATGCCGCTTAGCCGTCACTTGCAACAAGGACAATTACTGTATTTTAAGCAAGCACCAGATGCAATCTCAGTCAGTGAAAATCGCCATTTTCGCTGGTTGGCATTCAATGACGTACTGCAAAGCGCGATGCGAAAACAAAGACCCCATTGGCTAACACTCCCTCATCAATGGCCTTTAATGTTACCCTGGCAACGCTATTCACCAAAACGTATTGTTGAGTTTGGTTTAGGAGGGGGAAATCACTTAAGGTTTTGTCGCTGGCTTTCACCTCAATTAGATTACCAAGTTGTAGAGAGTAATCGCACCGTGATTGAATTAAGCCAGACCTTCTTTGCGCTAGACCAGAGCGCAGCGAACCAAAAAATAGTTTGCCAAACCGCTCAGCAATGGCTGACTAATCAATCATTAGTCGATATCGACTGGCTAATTTTCGATATTTATCAAGCGCCAAAAGTAGGAGTTAATGCAACGCATAACACGTTACAGGCATTGATAGAAGAATTACCAGAACATACCCTGCTGTCGATAAACTTTACCGAGCCAACAAGCCAATCGCTGCGTTATTGGCAGCAGCTTTTCCACAAAAAAAAGCAGCATCGAATGGCTGCGTATGAGGTGCCGCATTATCAGAATGTGGTGGTGCATTTACTGCCCAAACAAGCCCCTAACATGGTAGACAAAGAATGCTACCTTACGTCCAGTTACCAAAAACGTTGGCAGCAATTCCATCAACAGTTTTATTTTGACTTGACCTAAAACAGTTTGCTCTTTTGAGTATAGGATGCGGGTATTTCTAGCGAAATAAACAGTATCAAACGGACGACATGAGATTTTCAATTTCACTGTAAAGCTTTTCACCCTTGACGGGTTTGGGCACATAGCCATTCATGCCAGAGTCAAAACAGCGCTGTATATCATCATCCACCACACTGGCAGTCAGGGCAATGATGGGTGTTGCTGTCAGCCCTTGTTGCTGCTCAAACTGCCTGACTTCAACACTTGCAGCAAAGCCATCTTTAACGGGCATCATAAGATCCATTAAGATGACATCAAAGTCCGGTGACTTTCGATAAAGCTCTAGTGCTTCTTCGCCATTGGCCGCCACTTGGTAATCATAGCCAGCTTTTTCTAACAGCAAAGAGGCGACTTTTTGATTAATAGGATTGTCTTCAACCAACAGTACATTAACGCCACGATTAACAATGTTCGCTACTTTTGAAGCCAGTGCGGGTTGCTCTTTTGATTTACGCTGGGCTTGCGACATTGCATGGTTAATGCGTTCGAACAAAATATCGCGCTTAAATGGTTTGGGTACAAAGTCATTCATGCCCGCGTCGTAACAACGTTCAATATCCTCTTCTAACACGCTTGCAGTTAAGGCAATAATTGGCGTTGCAGGCAGCTCATTATTTTGCTCATACAATCGGATTTCACGGGTTGTAGAAAAGCCGTCTTTCACGGGCATCATGCAGTCCATCAACACGACATCGTAATTTTTACCTTTGGTAAATAGCGTAATAGCTTGCTCGCCATCATCAGCAATATCGAACTGAAAACCAGCCGATGCGAGCTGTAAGCTCAACACTTTTTGATTTACGGGGTTGTCTTCAACTAATAAAACCGAACCGCTAGACAGTGTTTTTTTCTCGCTAGGAGCTTTGACGCCACCACTATTAATATATTGCTGACAGACCTCTAATGCTTTCACCAAACGATTACCCAATAACGGATAAGTCAACATTGCGGTAACTTGTTTACCGTAATCGATTTCAGCTTTGGTTAATTGGCGAACCAGGCAAATTGCTGCATTAGCATTGGCTAGCAGAGTCATATCATCACGAATAGAATTAGTGTCAGCCCCTTCACTCACTACATAAACAACAATCAGCTGAGTACTATTGGCAGTAGCCAGCAGTTTATCTAACGACTCTACTTGATAGCGCAAGGCAATTCCCATATACGCGAGAGAGTCTGACAATTGCTCTGTAATAGTCGCTTCTCGACAGACGACGGCAATATCAGCGAACGCTTGTTTGTTGTGGTACTGATAATGTTGTTCAATGCTTGCTAGCGCTAACGTAAAGTAAAATCGGCTGCCCTGTCCTTTCGATGAAACAAGCCCAAGCTCACCGCCCATTAACTCAACTAATTGACGACTGATCGCTAAACCTAGACCGGTGCCTTGAAATTGTCGCGTTATTGAAGCATCTTCTTGCGCAAATGGTTCAAAAATATGGCGCTGCTGTTGTTCATCAATTCCTATACCTGAATCTGCCACTGAAAAAGTAATCAGCGGGCAGCCATCTTTCTCACCCTGATAATTCATACTTACCGTGATATCGCCCTTATGGGTAAACTTAACGGCATTTGACAGCAAGTTCATCAATACTTGGCGAATGCGATGGTCGTCTGCATTTACCCGCGCAGGAATGCGATCATCCAACGCAAGTTTCAGTGTTAATGGCTTTTCTTTAATTTTCGGCGCAACAATCGCAGCCAAGTCATAAATCGTCTCGCGCAGTGCTGTCGAATGCAGGCTTAAGCACAATTTGCCCGACTCAATTTTTGAGAAGTCTAAAATATCGTTGATCAGCGCAAGCAATAGATGCGATGACGTTTCTATGGTGTCTAGGTAGTCTTTTTGAACAGCGCTTAATTGTGTAGTTGCGAGCACTTCTGACATGCCAATCACACCATTGAGAGGTGTGCGTATTTCGTGTGACATATTTGCTAAAAAGCTGCTTTTGGCTCTACTTGCTATTTCAGCTTCTTCTCGAGCAACTACCGCCTCATTTTTCGCGATCAGTAAACGTTGCTGACTTTCGTTGCGTTCAGCATTCAAACGTTCAACTTCCTTCGCAAAACTTGCTAATTCATCACGACCGTCAATTTGCTCTGAAAGCTTAGTGTCAGCTTTCCCCTCATTGGCCAAATAATCCAGTACCAAGGTAAGATTATGGATAATTCGCTGCCCTAAGCGAAGACCAGCAATTAACACAGCGAAAACCAAAAGTGTAATAGCGATGACAACGAATAATCGCTGCTGCTCAAAGGCAGTAACATGGCGCTCTACTTCCTGTAAAAGCTGCCCTGAAATTGCACCGGCAACCTCTTGGAATAAGGCTAAACGTGTTGCCAACGCCTGCTGACCGGCCATCATTTGCTCAGTTGAAATAAGTACGGCAGGCTCGCTTAACACTAACTCTCGAAATTGCTGGCTTTCCACAAAGGCAGGATTAGAAAAGGTGGTCAGCATTAGGTTAATTTGATCAGGCTCAGCATTAATCACCACAAAGCGCCCCATAAATAGTTCTTGTTGCTGGATCAGTGCTCTTATTTGTACCTTAAGCTCATCTTTAGTGAAGCTTGACGCCTTAGTTAACGCACTAAGCTGTTGGATTTGCCAAGCTTCTTCCGCTGACCAAAACAGTAACCAATTTAGCTGTACTAATGCTTTCAAGTGATTGTTGACACTAGCTGGCATCGCAACCAAAGTGCGCTCTTCCACCGATAGTAAGAGCTCTTGATAAACTTCAACATGCCAAACTATATTATCGATACGGCTTTCACTATCTTCACTATCAACAATTGCTTCTATGGTTTCACGATATTGTTCAATCAGAGGGTGAATTTCAGCAAATTCTTGTTCTAAACCTAACTGTTCGTTCAATTTGCCTGTAATCGAAATAATAGCGTCTGATTTACCGTTACTATTATCTGAACGCAATTGGTGGGAATTGGCATTAAGCTGCGCTAGTGAGTCTAGCTGGCGCGCCATATTTTCAGCACGTTTTAGTTGACTAACTTGCTGATTAATATTGATTACTTGATGACCAGCCAACAACACAATGGCGAACGCTGGGATGACTACCAAGCCCCAAATTTTATGCTTGATAGTAAGTCGATTCCATAACTTCAATGCAGGTGTCCTGTTACCTCAACATACGGCTGTGCTTAGAGCTTAGCCTATTTTAGCTAATTTATCTCAAGCCTACCGCTGAATTATTGTTGCAAACCATGATTTTCATCAACATCCGCTATTAATTTGTTTAGGATCATACGCTTGCTAATTCACAAATATCAGCTACCTTAATAATTATCGCAAGGAAAGATTTTGGTTCAGGATGCACCACAGACGTTTCAAACCTACCATTACAGCCCCACGTAAAGTATCAATCAGACCTAAGCAAATAATGTGCTTACTCTCTTGGTTATTCTGTACAGCGTTGATTATCCCGCAAACACTGCATGCCGCTGAAAACTACGCCATCATTACACTGAATAAAGACTTTAAAAAGCTCAGTAAAGGCAAAGCGAGAATGCTATATCGCGGCAAAGCTAAATCGCTGCAAGGTAAAAAAATAGAGCTTTCTGATTGGCCTAGTAATAACCAAACAAGAAACGAGTTCTATCAGCTCTTGTTAGGCAAAGACGCCGCACAAATGAGCGCCCATTGGGCTGGCTTGTCATTTTCCGGTAAAGCCAGACCGCCAAGAGAAATGAAAACTAGTTCACTGGATGAACTACTGCAATGGCTCTCACAGAAGCCAACACGCATCGGCTATGCCCCATTAGAATCTTTACCTGAAAGTGTGACCGTACTGTATGTGGTTAAAAAGGATAAAAATCATGAATAACAAGTTAATCGCAGCATTGTCAGCAGTGGCGATTAGCTTTGATGCTCTCGCCGCTATTGAAATTAATGACAACCTCAGCCTCAGCGGCTTTGGCTCAACATCAATCACTAGAAGTGATAATGAAACGCCCCTTATTATCAATCGCAATATCCTTGATGAAACCTGCTGGGATTGCGACACCACCTTTGGTTTACAACTCGATTATTACCAAGAATCTTTCAAAGCATCAGCGCAAGTCGTTAAACGTCCACAAGACAAGTGGCTTAATCCAGAAGTAGAGTGGGCGTATTTGGGTTATTCATTCGGCAACATTGAGGCGCGAGTAGGTCGACTTCGCCTGCCCGTTTTTCTGGCTTCTGAATATTACTACGTTGGCCATGCCTACCAAAGTGCTAGACCGCCCGAAGAAGTTTACAACTCTATATTAGGCATCACCGCGTATAACGGCGCTAATCTGGTCTGGAATTTTGACCTATATGATGAGTATCAAGTATCGTTCACTCCGTTTATTGCCTTCGATGATGACAATACCTTAGAAGTTACCAGCACATTTGACGTGGAAATTAATGTCAATGATATTCTCGGTGCCAACGCGCAACTTGAAGGCGACTATTTCCGCTGGAACTTTACTTACTTTGATGCTGAATATGATCAAAAATTTATCATTAAAAACCCAGCCCCAGGCACTCCACTTTTAGTGCTAGACCAGCCCGATCGTCGCTTTGAGTTGTATTCACTTGGCGCCGAATACAACTTAGGTAATTGGACGCTAACAGCAGAACGACAACTAGGCAACGTGCGCTCTACTTGGTATGCCATGGCGTCGTACCGAATTATGAAGCTATCGCCTTATGCGCTATATGGTGAGACAAAAACCAAACGCACCGACATAACCGACTTCGACGGTAAATCTGGCAGTAGCTTCGTCGCTGGCGTACGCTACGATCTCCGCCATAACTTATCTCTTAACCTTGAATGGCAGCAATTTAAGAGCTTTGGCAACCAACGCGGTTCATTTACCACAACACCGCAAGAGCCTGACGCACAAACCTACACCCTGATGTTTAATTTTGTGTTTTGAGCAAAACTTCGAATCCTTACCAAAAAAAAGGAGCGCATGGCTCCTTTTTCTAATCCCAATCGGTGAGGCATTAACTGCTTATAAAAAGCTAATGAACCAAAATCATCCCGACAAAGTTTACGCCCGAACTGGCTCTGAATCAGAGAAAGCAAAAGCGGAACAGAAAACCAAGCAATTCAATGTCGCTTGGGAAACGATTCAAAATAAGCTTAAGTAAAATAGTGAATCGACCAGACTACCCTAGACGTTTTCTTGATTCATAAAATAGGTTTTATCATAGTCAGTTGGAGACTGATTATTTAGATAACCATGTTTACGTTTGCTGTTATAAAACATTTCGATGTAATCGAAAATATCTTCCTTAGCTTTTTCTCTATTTTTGTATTTTCTTCGCTTGATCCGTTCACGTTTTAGCAACTGAAAGAAGCTCTCAGCAACAGCATTATCATGGCAGTTACCTCTACGACTCATACTGAGTGATAAATTATGCTCAGCAGCAAATCGTTGCCAGTCATAACCTGTAAATTGGCTGCCTTGATCGGAATGTATAATAACCGTTTGCTTAGGTTTTCTTCGCCATACAGCAGCGAGTAATGCACTTAAGACTAAATCAGTATGCATCATCGATTGCATCGACCAGCCAACGACTTGCCGAGAAAACAAGTCGATAACTACGGCTAAATAGAGAAAGCCTTCGTGCGTATCAATATAAGTGATATCAGTTACCCAAGCTTGATTTGGCTGTACTACATCAAACTGTCGTTTTAACTGGTTATCTGCGACCACAGAAGGCTTAGTGCCATAGTTGCCTTTGCGCTTCTTATAGCCGACTTGAGCTTGAATGCCTGATAACTGCATTAATCGATGAACTCTATTCTTTGAGCAAACTTCACCTAAATCCAACATATCACTTTGAATTTTGCGATAACCGTAAACGCAGCCGCTTTCAAGCCAAGACTGTTTGATTAAACCCGTTAAGCGCTTGTCATCCTTAGCTCGCTTGGATTCTGGCTTTTGCAACCAAGCATGAAAGCCACTGCGGTGAACTTGCAACGCTTGGCACATCAGCTTTATGGGGTATTGGTTGAGCCGAGACTTTATGAACGTGTACTTTTCTTTGACTCGCCCGCAAAGTACACGGCGGCTTCCTTTAATAGATCACGTTCTTGTTGAGTACGCTTTAGTTCTTTCTCAAGCGCTTTAATACGCTTTTCTTGCTCGGATAATTCTTGGTAGTGTTCGCTGTTACTGCCATAGCGTTTTAACCAGATATAAAGACTATTTGTCGAGATATCTAACCGTTCTGCAACGCTTGCAACGGAGTGACCTTTTTCAGTCACTTGCTTAACGGCCTGAACCTTAAATTCTTCGGGAAATCTTTTAGCGCTCATTCATCCTCCTAGGACACAAAGTTTACAACTTATTTGTGTCTAGGAAAATCTGGTCGATTCATACTCCCGTTAGAGCCTAGATCTAACGTTCCATTATTCTCAATTAAATTGTTATTAACTAAAGTGCCATTTCTAATTAACGTAGTATCTTTATTTGTTTTAATGGTACCGTCATTGATTATGCTTCCTTTAAAGTTCAGCGTACCTGATTGAACTTCAACGGTTCCGGTATTATTAAATGCAACACCCGCTTCAACGACACTTTCTCCATCACCTGCTGATTTGACAAATAAGCCTTCGTTATTGATGGTTCCTTTGCCTTGTCCCGCTTTTCCTTCAATTCGATTACAACTGCTTGGCCATGAGCATATGACATGTTCGGAATGCGTTCCTCCGATAATGTCACCATCACCATTTAGATCATATATAGAATCAGCTGTATTGTTAAAGGTTGAGGATTTATCATAACGGCTATTATATCGCTGATTGTAACTATTAAACGCTAAGTTTGAATCGCCTGATTGAGTGATAGTCCCTTCGTTCGTCAGCACTCCGCCATATTGAATTGTTTTGTTACCATCACCGATTAATTCGAAATCATCTGACTTATTTACAAAACCACTTCCTGTGATGTAACCTGACTTCCAAACAAGTTCGCCATTATTAATCGTTTCTCCATTACCGCCAATACTACCACCGTCAAGTTGTACCGCTGTATCAAAGTCTAGAGATAGCTTGCCACCAGATTGAGTCTTAAGACTACCCGTTACAATTATCTCTCCAATATCGCCCGTAAGCGATGTTTCCGTGCCTGACTTACCTTGAATGCCATTAATCAATAACGTGCCGTCACCCGTAAAATTAGCTGCACCATTGACACCTGTACCAACGTCAATACTTGAATTAGTGCCAACCGAGTAATTAGCGTTGTGGTCGTTACCTCGAATTACGCCCGAAGTGTTATCTGCATAAACATAATTGCTATTATCTCGGCTACCGCCATTTAGATTGAGTGCAGTGATTTCTCTGGCTGTATACTGTCCGCCATCACCATTAGCTACATTAATGGTTAATGTACCCGACTGAACTTCAACGGTTCCGGAATTATTAAATGCAACACCCGCTTCAACGACACTTTTTCCATCACCTGCTGATTTAACAAATAAGCCTTCGTTATTGATGGTTCCTTTGCCTTGTCCCGCTTTTCCTTCAATTCGATTACAACTGCTTGGCCATGAGCATATGACATGTTCGGAATGCGTTCCTCCGATAATGTCACCATCACCATTTAGATCATATATAGAATCAGCTGTATTGTTAAAGGTTGAGGATTTATCATAACGGCTATTATATCGCTGATTGTAACTATTAAACGCTAAGTTTGAATCGCCTGATTGAGTGATAGTCCCTTCGTTCGTCAGCACTCCGCCATATTGAATTGTTTTGTTACCATCACCGATTAATTCGAAATCATCTGACTTATTTACAAAACCACTTCCTGTGATATAACCTGACTTCCAAACCAATTCACCGTTGTTAATGGTTTCACCGCTACCGCCAATTGAGCCGCCATCTAAAATTACTGTGTTATTGAAATCGATGTTAAGTTTTTCACCACTCTTTGATAACAAACTACTAACAACTGAAGTTTGGTATAATTCTGAGTGTTGACGCATAGCACCTGTTAGTTGGTTATACTCTTTAGCCGTATCATATGTTTCTAACATTTCCTCTTTAGTCGGAAATGTCTCATTTAACTGGTTAGCATATGCCACAAGCTGTTCTGCAGCTTCTTTTTGCGTAAATATATTGCCCGATATAGATACAGTAATTAAATCACCTATACTTGCGTCTCCCCAGTTTTCTAAGGTTTCAATGATGTCATTGACGGCTTCACGTTTGTGTTCTAATCGACGTTCAATATACGCTTCAAGCTCTTCACGACTCAGCTCAGGATTTTTTGCTATTTCCACCAAATCAGCATTAATACCCGACAATACTTCGACTTCTTTGGCAAAGCTATTTACTTGAGAATTAATTGAATCTGATAGTGAGCCTGTTACTAACTCTACACCTGCCACTGTCAGTTTTGCTAAACCTAACATGCTAGCAACACCCGTAGAGCTCAGGGCTTTACTGCTATTGGAAGCTATCAGAGCAGGAACTGCTGTATGTGAATAGCGCTCAATATCAGAAGCGGATAACTCCCCGTTGGCAGCTTTAGTTATTAACACGCCACCTTCATATACAAGTAGAGCTGTACCCAAATAATCAGTAGACTGTTTTTTTAAATCATCGAGGCTAGCTGTACGATCTAACGCCTGTTTTTGCGCTACATAAGCTAACTCACTAGCATTATCTTTATGTTTTATTGCTAATGCGATTTGATCATCGATTTCTTTTAATTTACTAGCTTGGCTTCCCATCAGCTGATTAACGTACTTTTGGGCTTCTAGCTCTACGATAGCCGCTCTTGCATCTTTAAGGTCATCGAGTGTACTACCAGCACGAAGTTTAGAGTGAACAAACTCCAACGTCTTATTAAAGTTTAAAATTTCAAACTCAACATGAGATAAAGCTCCAACCACAGGATGCGTTAAAACCTCATCAACATCTTCAAAGTTTTTTTGAATATAACTTTGGTCATTAGATTGAATAATTATTGTTTTAACATCAGTAGAATCAATTTCATTAGCAAAAGTAATTAATGGCGATAAAATGGCAATACAGATGAACGCACGAACACTAAGTACAGAAGAAAACATCAAAGTCCCTTTGGTTTGTTTTTGGATGAAATTTCACCTATTGTCTCCAAAAAAAAACGTGAAAGTACAGTGTGTAATTTAAGCAGAAAGTGGTTAAGTTATTATAGTTAATATCAAAGTTGCTACTATCCGCAGTGCCTCTCTTCTTTCATCCAAATAATCATACCTATCATAGATGCCTTCAACTCCTTTTAACTTATGATTAAGACAACGTTCAGCAACATGACCAGCAACACCAGCTTCAGCGAGTAAACTGCGGCACGTACGGCGAAGATCATGCACCGTAAAATGTTCAACAGGCATTTTTTCTTCCCGAAATAACTTTTGAATAGCTGCATTAATTGTATCTGGGCTAATATGTCCAAAACGTTTGCTGGCTCGTCTATTTGGGAAGACAAACTCAGAGCCATAGGCGCGAATTTGTAGCTCTTTAAGCCATTCAATTATTGTTGGCGCAAGTGGTACTGAAATCCCCCGGCCTGTTTTACTGCGCTCTTGAGGTATATGCCAAAGAGCAGTATCAAAGTCGAACTCATGCCACTTTGCGGCAACCAGTTCGCCTTTTCGTACTCCTAAGCAAAGCAGTAGCGCAACCGCTAAGTAATTTTCCCGCGTAAACTGATTATGGTTTTCGCGCAAGCATTTGAACACCAGTGATAGTTCATCTATCGATAATGCTCTGCTACGGCTTTTTTCAACGCCTCCGGCATCACTAATGGTAAATGCTTCAGCGGGGTTAGAAGTACGTAAATCGAGCTTTATAGCGTGCCTAAATAGCTGTTTACAGTACATCAAGCAATCATTCGCTATAGTTGGTCTATTACTTTCTGCTATTTTATTGATAATTGCTCGGATATCACTAGGCGTAACTTGGTCAATTCCTAGTTCACCAATTGTTGGAGCAATATCTTTGGTATAAACCCGCCTTGGTATATTTGGATGCTTAAGTCGTTTCTCACATTCTTTTAACCAATCTTCGGCAAGATCATCAACAGTATTAAACTGAGGAGCTTCATTGCGTTTTTTCTCAGCTATTGGGTCGATACCATTGCTAACATCAACTTTTATTCGCGCTGCTTCAAATTTTGCGTCAGCCAAAGATAGGTCTGGATATTTCCCAACGGTTACTTCTCGACGTTTTTTATTAATGGTGTAGCGAATAACCCAGTAACCAATGGAGTTGTTCGCAATACGTAGATATAAACCGTTACCTACTCCGTGTCTGCCGTGCTCACCTTTTTTAATCAGAGATTTGACTTGTTTATCATTCATTTTTCTATATTACTCAGTTAGTTAAGTTTAAGTGGTGACATAATTTAGAAAAATGGCTAAAAAAGTGGTGTTTTTAAGTTTATGTCACAATTCATGTCACCACCATTCTGAAACAAAGCTTGTAACTAGTAAACAACCTGAAAAAACAAAACCGCCTAAATGGCGGTTTTTATTGTAATTTTTAACTAAGTGAAACAGCCTGAAACATCATTCAATATTCTGGATCTGCTCACGCATTTGTTCAATCAACACTTTTAATTCAACCGCTGAATTCGTGATGTCAGCATTGATCGATTTAGAGCCTAGGGTATTCGCTTCGCGGTTAAACTCTTGCATCATAAAGTCTAAGCGTCGGCCTTGCGGGCCGCCTTTTTTCAAAATGCTACGGGTTTCTTTAACGTGGCTGAATAGCCGGTCGATTTCTTCATCCACATCCATTTTTTGCGCCAGCAGCACCAGTTCTTGTTCAACACGGCCAGATTCTGGTTCAATGCCCGCATCATTAAATTTCTCGACAATACGGTCCTTTTGCCATTGAATGATTTCCGGCATGTGCGCTTTAACTTTTTCCGCTTGCTCGGTAATGCCTTCTAAGCGCTGTTCAATAAGCGCTTTCATGTTTACACCCTCGCTAGCGCGAGCAGCGATAAAGTCTTTCAATGCTTGGTCAAAGCCGGCAAGGATATCAGCTTGAATCGCATCCATATCGGTTTCTTCAGCTTCCATCACACCTGGCCAGCGCATAATCTCGAATGGATTCACTTGGCTATTTAAGGTTTGCTCGTTTAACCAGTTTGCGTGCTCTAGTAGTTGTGCAGCTAGTTCCTTATTTAAGGCGAGCTTGCCTTTGGCGGCAGGGTTAGCGCTAAAACGCAGGCCACATTCTACCTTGCCGCGGTTTAGTGCTTTGCGAAAACGTTCACGTAGCACGGGCTCCATTGAACGAAATTGTTCTGGCAAACGGAAGTAAGTCTCTAAAAAACGTTGGTTAACTGAGCGGATTTCCCACACAGCGTTACCCCAGTCACCCTTCACTTCAACACGGGCGAAAGCGGTCATCGAATGAATTGTCATAATCTTTCCTATTAACAAATTTTATAAGAATGAAGCGTGGTGAATTATGCCTGAGCCCAATGACACTCACCAGCAAAATAACAAATCATAAATCTGGGCATAAAACTTAAGTATTCGCAGCCGCTTTTAGCTTTCGCTCATACTGCCCCAAAAAATAAACGTCAGTAACTCTATTTATCAAAAGCTTATACAAGCCAAATAAATTCAAATAGAAATTAGACATTGCAATTGATAATCATTATCATGCGCATCTTAAAATTATATCCCTAATAAAAGTACTCTCAATATGAAACACCATAAACTTAGTTTAGCCATTGCAAGTGCGATATTAACATCTGCAATGCCTATCGCTCAGGCGGCAACGCAAGATGTTGAAGTGATCGAGGTCACTGGTCGCGCACAACAATTTTACTTAGATACCAATACCAGTGTTGGTACCAAAGCACCGGCAGACATTATTGATTTGCCAATGTCTGTTGATGTGATTACCAATCAGTTAATTGTTGACCAAGCTGCACGTAACATTACAGATTTATACCGCTCCATTGCAGGTGTTAGTGAATTTAGTTATTCCGGCGTAACTTTCCGTGGCTTTAGGGATGATGCCAACGTGTTTTACGACGGGGTGCGCGGCGACCCTTACTCAGGCTTTAGTGTGCCCCAGGTATTTAACGTTGAACGTATTGAGGTATTGAAAGGCCCTGCAACTGCACTTTATGGCGGTGGTGAGCCAGGTGGTATGATCAACTATGTCACTAAAAAGCCAACCTTCACTGAAAAACGCGAGTTAAATTTCACTGTCGGTAATCGTTCATTAGCAGGTGCATCTGTCGATATGACGGGCGGTATCACCGACAATCTAGCGTTTCGCTTTGGCGCATTTTACGAAGAGGAAGACAGTTTCCGCGATAATGCTGACAGCGAAAATACCGAAATTGCTGGTGGTTTACTCTATGAATTTGACGCCGACACTAGCCTAACCACCACCTTCGATTATGTTGAACAAAACCTTGGCGGTAACCGCTTACGCGGCGTACCTGCCGACGACAATGGCAACTTTATTGTCGATCGTGAATATAACGCCAATGAAAAATTCGACTACCAAGATTTAGAAGCGCTAACACTGCAAGCAACATTGAAGCACAGCTTTACTGACAATTTAGATGTCAATGCAACTGTTCGCTACATGGATAACGAGCGTGAACAGGCTTACCACGAATCACGCAGCTGGGTTGATGTGAATGGTGATGGCGAAGCCAATATTGACGATCAAACCATTCGACGCGAGTACCGCGATCAGTATCGCGCGAATGAAGAGCTAAGCCTAACCGTTGATTTTGTTTATGAACACGAATTGGCAGGCATGGCCAACCAGTTATTGTTCGGCGGTGATTACCACGACGTTGACACCGAATATGACTACTTGCGCGCTCGTTACGAAGCTGATGGTGTCGGTAACCTAAATATTTTTAATCCAAACTATGGCGAAACTGACCCATCAACATACAACCTTCGCGATTTAAACCGCGATGGTATTAAGCGTGAACGTAATAGTTTCTACGTTCAAGACAGGTTATCGTTGACCGAACAATGGTCAATTATGGTTGGCGCTCGATTCGATCAATTTGACGAGACCAATAAGGAAAGCGGTAACAGCTACGACGACAATGATGTTACGTACCGCGCCGGTGTTACTTACAAACCAATGGATGACTTATCGCTATACGCCAGTTATTCAGAAAGCTTTAACCCTGTAAGCCCTGACGACTTTGAAGAAGGTGCTGGCGAATTAGAGCCAACCACAGGTGATCAAATTGAACTCGGTGCGAAAAAATACTGGCTAGACGGCCGTATTTTCACCACCATCGCGTTTTATCAAATTGACAAAGAAAACTTAGTCATTGGCAACCCTGATTTCATCGACAGTGATGAAACCCCAAATATTCCACAAGTGATCAATTTTGGTTTAGTGGAAAGTGATGGTGTTGAACTGACGTTAGTCGGCGACTTAACCGACAACCTAAGTATTACAGCAAACTACGCCTATAACGACACGCGAGTAACGCGCGGTGATACCCGCAATATTTCAGGCTCAGGCAAATTTGTTAATGCGCCAATGCATCAAGCTGGTTTATGGACACGCTACGAGCTTGCGAATATTGACTCTTCAATCGCCTTTGGTATTGATTATGTTGATGAGCAAATTAGCTTTGATAACCAGAAAGTGAAGTCATTTACCGTATTTGACGCAAGCTGGACAACTCGTTGGGATGATATCTTGCTAAGCATTAATGTGAATAACATTTTTGACAAAGAATATGCTGTCAGTGGCTTTAGTGAGCGCAATGGCCACTTCCCTGGTGAATCAAGAAAAGTAGTTGGTCAGCTAACCTACAACTTCTAGTTGCGCAACAGCGTTAAGCGCTATTTAGTTAATAAAACACAAAAGGCTCAAGCATTTATAAAAATGGTTGAGCCTTATTTCATCATACGCTTAATAGCTAAGCTTTACTAACTTGCCATTGCTGTTTAATTTGTTCAGCAACACGGAATGCATTGGCGTAAATCGTGTAAGTGTATGGCACGCTGCCACCGGTTGGCATAAAGGAGCCATCGGTAACATATAAGTTATCCACTTCATGGGCACGACAGTTTTTATCAAGCACTGAGGTTTTGGGATCATTACCAAAGCGACAACCGCCCGCCATCAAGTTCGTTGGTGGGTAGCTGCTAACCGATGAATAGACATTGGTGGCACCTAGCTCTTTCAATACCGTTTCCGCTTTTTTCGCGATATATTCACCTACTTGCAAATCTTGCTGGTGATAACCAATTCGTACTTTCGCGACTGGGTCGCCCCATTTGTCGGTGACTTCATCATCCAGTGAGACAAAGCAGTCATCGTTTGGCATCCAATCGTTAAACACTTCAAAGCGCAAGGTGCGATAGGTGGTGAATTCCTGCTTAAGGTTGGCTTTTAACTGCTCACCCCACACCAGTTGATCGTCTTCATCGTATTGCGACCCCATGGCACGCGCGATTGGGTTTTGGTGGAAAAGAAAATCTATGGTGCCACCTTTTGCTTTACCGCCATTATTAGCGCCAGCAAAAGCGTCATCGTCAATCTCGTACCAGTCTTGCAGTGCGCGATTTACAAAAGGCCCCACTGTCGTTAGTTGCGCTATTTGCTCGTCGGTGAGTTGGTCAAAATCAAAGTCACCTCGGCCAGTTCCCCCCGCACTAAAAACTAAGTTTTTACCCACTTGGCCATTGTTGTTGGCAAGACCGTTCGGGAACTTAGCGCCTTTTGACGCTAACAATAAGCGTGATGTTTCCACTGCTTGGCAAGCGACCACATAAATACCCGCCTGTACTTTCTGTTTATTGCCTTTGGCATCGTAATACTCAACGCCAGTGATCTTGCCCTGCTCATCGCTAGCAATATTAAACACTTTTGAGTTAGGTTTGATAGTAAGATTACCTGTCGCCACAGCATGGTTAAGCAATGCCGCTCGGCCACTACCTTTCGCGCCCGATGAACAGCCATAGCTACTACAGTAACCAGAATATTCACAGCTGCGACGTCCCATCGCAGGTTGCGATAGTACCGCCCGTGGCACAGGGATCGGATGATAACCTAAGTCGCTAGCCGCTTTGTCAATCCAGCCAGAAACCGGATGTTCAGCAATTGGCGGATAAGGAAAATCTTTCGAGCGTGGCTCTTGGTGTGGGTGCTTAACGACCTTACCGGAAACACCGACTTGTTCGTCGACCATGGTATAAAACGGCTCAAGCTCTTCGTAGCTAATCGGCCAGTCGGCAACGTTGGAACCTTTTACGGCACCATAGGTAGACTTCAATTTAAAATCGACCGGTTTTAAGCGATGAAAGTAACCACTCATAAAATTCGAAGAGCCACCAACAACATTACCGTTCCAAAAGCTCCAACCGGAATTTTCAGTCGACTCACCTTGCCAGTAGGTAGAGCCGTCATTGCGCTCGTACTCTTCTTCAATCACATGGCGCTCGTCAGCCAACGACGGGTTATACGCATCGCGCAAGCTGATCGCTAATTCGTCTTTGTAGAATTCTTTTTCCGTCAGCCAAGCACCCTTTTCCAGCACTAACACTTTCGCGCCAGCTTTGGCTAGCGTGTAAGCCACTGGCGATGCGCCGGCACCACTACCAACAATACAAATATCGTACATCATGCTTTGCGTTTTTCCTCTGTTGATAGGTTTTTCACGGAAATGCGGTAGCGCCCTGGAATTTCATAAAAGCGCTTACCTTTTTCAGGTAGCGGGAAGCCCGCTTGGTGATTAAGCCATTGCCAGCCAATACCATTAGGGTTACCACCGTATGCTGGTGGTGATAACATCGCCTCATAAAGGTAGTTAATCAGCGTATTGATCCAGTTGTGGCCAGCTTGCGAGCCACTGATTTTACGCAAGATTGTTTCTTTTTCAGACATTTCCAATTCAACAAACGGCTTTTTCAGCTGACTTTGGCTAAAGCCGTTAAGCCAGCCAACACCTTTTTCAATAAAGGCTTTTTCTTCACTGTCTATCGGCTGCTCGTCAACCACATTGTATAAATAAGCTAACGCTTGAATTTCTTTAGCACCGGGACCAGACGCTGAGCTTGGTAATAAATGATTTAATACCGCATCAAGCGTGCGCCACGGATCTTGCTTGGTAAGTGTATCCAACGCTGAAGTTTGCGCCGCTAACACGGGCAGTGGCAGCGCAGCAATCGCGGTGGCACCAGCTGCCGACTTTAACATCTGGCGACGCGACATATGCTTGGATAATTTGCGTTCTAGCCAGCGTGGTGTTTTGTATAAGGGATCAAAAAATGACATAGATTTAAGCTTCTTATTTTACTCGCAGCAGACTAGGCTTTTGGCTTGGTTTGTTCGGCATTGGGTTTCCATTCATTGATAAAGGATAACCAGTTTTCACGCGAATATTTACCATCTTCTTGCAGCTCGGCCGTATCTTTTGATAGCACCATTTTACCTGCCGCAGTCGACACATACATATGAGGATAACCCAGTACTGGCGGTAACCCTTTCATAAAGGCTTCGTTTTCATTGCTGTCACTAACATTCACTTTCAAAATCACAAACTCTTGATGTAGTTTGTTGTAAATGTCAGGGTTCTTCTCTAAAAAGGCATCCATTTTGTGACACCAAGTACACCAGTTACCACCAATCTCAATTAATACATTACGGTTCGATGCTTTAGCAAGTTTGATAGCCGCCACCGCATCTTTAAACGGATCGCGCTTATCGTCATAAACCTTGCTATAAAGCGGTAATTCACTTTTCTCTTGTGCTGCGACTGCGCCACTAAAACCTAAAATTGAAACCATTAACAAGGTGGCAATTACGTACTTCATTTATCTCTCTCACAACCAATATTCTGGTTAATAGACCAAAGCCTAAACCATGATCTTTCACACTACCTTAATAATAGTCGCTCATTACTGCGCAGAGAAGCCGTTTTAAGCAGAAAATCTCGCCTTTATCTGACTAAAAATAGGTAACTACTAGCGCTAACTATTCGTAGCAGTGTATCAACTTCTGGGCACGATATGATTTGTAAAACATAATGAAATAGCCGTGTAAAATCGCGGCGATACGCTTATAATTGCCAGCAATTTTATTTGACAGGAACCTAACTATGCGACCAAGTGGCAGAACGCTGGGCCAGATTCGTCCAGTAACCATTACCCGCCAATTCACCGCCCATGCCGAAGGCTCAATTTTAATTGAATTTGGCGAGACTAAAGTGATTTGTACCGCAACCGTAGAAGAAGGTGTACCGCGCTTCTTAAAAGGCCAAGGTAAAGGTTGGGTAACTGCTGAATACGGTATGCTGCCGCGTTCAACACACACCCGTATGCGCCGTGAAGCTGCTGGTGGTAAGCAAGGTGGCCGCACCATGGAAATTCAACGTTTAATTGCGCGAGCATTGCGTGCAGCTGTTGATTTAAAAGCACTTGGCGAAAATACCATCACCATCGATTGTGATGTTATTCAAGCTGATGGTGGCACCCGTACTGCTTCTATCACAGGTGCCTGTGTTGCTTTAGTAGACGCACTTAACTATATGCGCGCCAAAGAAATCATCAAAACCAACCCGCTTAAGCACATGATCGCGGCGGTTTCTGTGGGTATTTACAAAGGCCAACCAATTGCTGATTTAGAGTACTTAGAAGATTCTGAAGCAGAAACCGATATGAACGTGGTAATGACGGAAACCGGTAAGCTAATTGAAGTACAAGGTACAGCCGAAGAAGAGCCATTTAGCTTTGACGAAATGAATGAAATGATGCAGTTAGCAAAACACGGCATTAACGAGTTATTCGATATTCAAAAAGCGGCGCTAAGCTAAACAGTAAGCACTGGTAATAGTAGGTAGAAAAACCATGAAAGATTATCAACGTGAATTTATTGAATTTGCACTAAGCAAGCAAGTGCTTCGTTTTGGCGAGTTTACTTTAAAGTCTGGCCGTACGAGCCCTTATTTCTTTAACGCAGGCTTATTTAATACCGGTGGCGATTTGGCCCGTTTAGGTCGTTTTTATGCTGCTGCATTAGCGGATAGCGGTATTGCATTCGATTTGTTATTTGGCCCTGCCTACAAAGGTATTCCAATTGCGACAACAACAGCGGTTGCACTGGCAGATCATCACAATCAAGACGTACCATACTGCTTTAACCGTAAAGAGGCGAAAACTCATGGTGAAGGTGGCAATTTAGTTGGCTCAGCATTGGAAGGTAAAGTGATGCTGGTTGATGACGTGATCACTGCTGGCACAGCCATTCGCGAATCAATGGAAATTATCCAAGCCAATGGCGCTGAGTTATCTGGGGTACTTATTGCCCTTGATCGTCAAGAAAAAGGTAAAGGCGAGCTATCGGCCATTCAAGAAGTTGAGCGCGATTTTGGCACTAAAGTGATTTCAATTGTGACCTTAGGTGACTTAATTAGTTACTTGGAAGAGCAAGATGATATGAGCGATGCATTAGCGGCAATTAAACAATATCGTGAAGACTACGGTATTTAATTCTATCGGCTAATTGTCGACCGATACTTGTCGTTCAGTCGACAATTTGAGAAGTACTTGGCCAACCAGCCAAGTACTTTTTTCTTTTTTGGGCAGAGCTAATTCCGATAGAGATAAATGATTTAACTCTTCCAACTACTTAAGCAATCGCGCTGTTAACCATTGAGCAATATCATTAATTTGCTGTGGTACAAGATTGTGTCCCATCTGATAACTTTGCCATTGCGTATGATAGTTAGCTTCAACTAATAATTGATGCGCTATTTGTCCCGCACTGTATGGCACAACTTCATCCTGTTCACCGTGCTGTTGTAAAATATCTGTCGCTTTATTAGCCTCATGGCACTGCTCTGGCAGACTATCACTGGTAGGTAAATAACATGATAAGGCTAAAATACCAGCCAGCTTTTCGGGGTAACGTAAACCTGTGAATAAGCTCAACACGCCGCCTTGGCTAAATCCGGCCAACACAATGCGATTTGCTGGGATGCCAGCATCAGTTTGCTCCTGAACTAACTGCTTAACAAGCGCTTCTGACTTAAGAACACCATCCATATCTGCACGATTGTGTAAATCCATACTTTTAATGTCGTACCATGAACGCATGACAAAGCCTTGGTTTATCGTCACAGGCTGCATCGGTGCATGCGGAAAAACAAAGCGTATACCGTGGTTAGCAGGTAAGTTAAATGCCGGAACAATAGGGGCAAAACCGTCACCTGAGTCGCCTAAACCATGCAACCAAATAACACAGGCCGTTACTGGTGCGTTGGGCTCGACGACAATCCGCTCTAACGCAGAATCAGACATAATAATTACCTTGAAATATATTTAGAGAAAACCCGTCGATATTAACAAGCTAATTTTTGAATGAACAGGTTCGCTATTTACTTAGAAAAAATTAAGCCGACAAAAAAGGCGCTACCGTGAGGTTAGCGCCTTTGTTAGTTGAGCTTTTGTGCCCTATCTATTTAGCGTGATACGGCTTACTTAAGCGATGTACCGCTTCAATAAAGTGACCTGCATGCTCAGGGTTTACGTCTGGGTGAATACCATGGCCTAGGTTGAAAACGTGGCCCGTTCCAGTGTCACCAAAACCTTTTAAGATAGTCGCGACTTCTTGCTCAATACGTTCTTTCGGTGCGTAAAGCATTGATGGATCCATATTACCTTGCAACGCTACTTTATCACCTACACGTGCTTTCGCGTCTTCAATATTAATAGTCCAGTCAAGGCCAAGTGCATCGCAACCGGTTGCCGCAATACTTTCTAACCACATACCACCATTCTTAGTGAATAGCGTCACTGGTACTTTGCGACCTTCGTTATGACGGGTTAAGCCATCAACGATTTTGTGCATGTATTGCAGTGAGAAGTCTTTATAGTCACGAGGTGATAACACGCCGCCCCAAGTATCAAATACCATCACAGATTGTGCGCCCGCAGCAATTTGTGCATTCAAGTAGCTGATCACTGAATCTGCTAACTTGTCTAATAACAAGTGTAACGTTTGTGGCTCAGCATACATCATTTTCTTAATTTTGGTGAACGCCTTTGAGCTGCCACCTTCGACCATGTAGGTTGCTAGCGTCCAAGGGCTGCCAGAGAAGCCAATTAGTGGCACTTGGCCATCTAGTGCTTTACGAATTGAACGCACTGCATTCATCACGTATTGCAGTTCACCTTCTGGATCTGGTTGGCCGATTTTTTCGACATCAGCTTTACAGGTAATTGGACGTTCAAATTTAGGACCTTCACCCGTTTCAAAGTAAAGCCCTAGGCCCATGGCATCAGGAATCGTTAAAATATCGCTAAATAAAATGGCAGCATCTAGCGGGAAACGACGAAGTGGCTGAATAGTAACTTCAGTTGCCAATTCCGTGTTACGACAAAGTGACATGAAGTCACCAGCGTCTTTGCGAGTTTCTTTGTACTCTGGCAAATAACGACCCGCTTGGCGCATCATCCAAACTGGGGTGTAATCTACAGGCTCGCGTAACAAGGCACGCAGGTAAGTATCGTTCTTTAATTCAGTCATGCTTCAGTCGTTCTAATCAAAATCTGCGCGCATTCTACCACTGCCTAGAATTGAGATCTATTAAGCCTCAGCATTCATCAGCGAAGCATTGATTTATATTAAGAATCTTAGTGACAACTTGGTTGATGGCATATTCTCTCTTGAGTAATATTGTTAACATTTTAGTTACATATGTCATCAACATGTCAACCAGTTCTAAGAAGATAGCAACATAAATTACCGTAATTTTCGTAGTAAAAATAATCAATTATTGTGTAAAAACAGTGTTGCAATCGAAAAATGACTTTGTTATAAAATGTAACGCGCTAGTTAAGAAAATAACTAATAAGAAGCTTGTTTTAACAAGACCACACAGCGAGCATTTCAGGCCTTACTTCGGTAAGGCTTTTTTATTGCTGAAATATAGTGTGGGGGGCAGTAAGGTTTTAGTTGAGGTTTTAGTTGAGATTTAAACGGTGAGTTGAAACGTCACCGGCCCATCGTTTAACAATGACACTTTCATATCAGCCCCAAATATTCCTGTTGGTGCCTTAAATCCTTTTGCTCTTAGCTCACGTGTGAAAAACTGGTACAAACCTTTGCTCATTTCAGGGGAAGCTGCACTGGTAAAGCTGGGACGCATACCGCGCGTGGTATCTGCCGCTAAGGTAAACTGCGAAACCACCAAGATATCTCCGCCAGCTTGCTCAACATTAAGGTTCATTTTGCCTTGCTCATCTTCAAATACCCGATAACCAGCAACACGTTCTGCAAGTCGCTTAGCTTTCTTTTCATCATCATTAGGTTCAATGGCCAGCAGTACCAATAAGCCTTTACCAATTTCTCCGGTAGTTTCATCTTCAACCACAACATTGGCATGGCTGACGCGCTGAATTAATGCAATCATCTATCGTTGTTTTTGTTCGTCTAGGAATGCCGCCATTGTATCGGTTGCTTTGCAAAAAGCATCTATTGTTTGCGACTCAAAGCCACTATGCCCAGCACAAGGGAGAATTTGTAGCTGCGCATTTTGCCATTGCTCAGCGAGCTGGTAGGCGACGTCAAGCTGACACACCATGTCGTATCGGCCATGCAATAAAATTGCAGGAAGGTGCTTAATTCGATCAATGCTGTCGAGTAAATATTGACCCGGTGTTTGGCTAAATTGAGCAAAAAAATGTGCTGAAATAATGGCCATACACAGCGCTTGGTGCTGATCAGAAATATGGCTTTTGTCGATCGGGTGATGTTCAATCGACGACAACCTAAGCTCCCAAAAATACCAAGCTTTGCTGGCAGCTGCTACCGCCAATTCGTTATCAGAAGCTAGCAGCTGTTGATAACCTGCGAGTGGATTTGCTCTATATTCTTCAGGCAGCAAATCAACAAACTCTTGGTAATATTCCGGAAAGAACTTTGCTGCACCGTTTGCTTGATATAACCAATCTAGCTCTGGCTGTGTCCCCAAGAATATTCCACGTAAAATAAATGCCAGTATTTTTGAAGGATGTGCGATGCCATAAGCAATCGCTAAAGTTGTTCCCCATGAGCCACCGCACAGCAGCATTTTATCAATACTTAAGTGTTGTCGAATATGTTCAATATCGTTGACGAGATGTGCTAAGGAATTCTGTTCGATTGACGGCGACGGTTTGGAGCGCCCACAGCCACGTTGATCAAACAAAATAATGCGATACTTTTCAGGATCGAAGTAACGGCGATAGTTTTCACTACAGCCAGCCCCTGGCCCACCGTGAAGATAGACAACGGGCGTACCATTAATATTACCCGATTGCTCGACATAGAGCTGATGGTGGTCATCAACCGCTAACCACTCTTGGCTAAACGGCGATATTTTAGGAAACAGAATACGTGACATCGCGAACTAAACTCCGATATTCACCAATTACGGTGATACTAGCTAATTGTAGTGGCTTTATACGACTTTGCGATCTTGCGCCTGACTATCAGGCTTTTTTATCACGCTGCTGACAGGTTTTGTGGTCTCTTCACTGCACTCATCACAATGCTCACTACTTTGCTCAGCTCTATCACTTTTTGTCGGGGTGTTGTTAGTAATAGATTCAGCGCTAAGCGCCGCTGCCGAACGCGGAAATGTTTCAATCGTCGCCGTAAATAGTGCGCCAAATAGCACCACTAGCCATGATAAATACACCCACAAAAATAGAATAGGAATACCGGCTAGCGCGCCATAAATGGCTTGATAAGAAGGTACTTGCGTAACGTATAAAGCGAAGCCTTTTTTGGCCACTTCAAATAACACAGCCGCGATAACTGCGCCGCTTAACGCATGTTTAGCAGCAACGGTTTTATTCGGGACGACCAAGTAAAGGATTAAGAATGCCAGCATAGAAATTAGCATGGGCAGCGCTTTTATCAGAATACTGCTAATGCCAAGAAAGTCATAGTCACCAAATGACGCTAGCGAGACAATATAAGAAGTCGCCGCAATACTGCCGCCAGTAAGCACTGGCCCAAGCGTTAACACCATCCAATACATCGAAAACGAGGTAATCACTCGACGCTTTGCTTTAACTCGCCAAATTTTGTTTAGGCTCTTATCGATGGCAGAAATCAGTAATAGCGCAAATAGAAACAAGAAAATAATTGCAATCGCAGACATCTTCGACGCGTTTTCAACAAAGCCTGACAGGTAAACCTGCACCGTATCACCAGCAGCAGGTAGAAAATTGCTATAAACAAAGTTTTCTATTGTGGAGCGAATATCAGCAAAAATCGGAAACGCTGTCATGACAGACAGCATCACTAAGACCATAGGTACTAATGACATCAAAGTAACGTATGACAAGTAACCTGCAACCACGTGAATTTGATCATCCGTAAAGCGTTTGGTGAGATGTTGAACAAAGGCCAGTACTTGGCGAGGCGCAGGTAAATGTGTCTGAAGCTTGTTGATGAACATATAAATTTACCGATTTATAGTTTAAACACTAGCGGCTTTATACTATGCTTAAACTGCAATGATATTTAAAGAAAATATAACATAATTAATAGGATATAACTATGTCAGGACAGGGTTCAGGTGGTAACGTTATCGCCGCGATTTGTAGCTTTTTTATTGCCGGCTTAGGCCAGTTAGTGCAAGGCCGAATTCTTGCTGCCATCGTGTTTTTTCTGCTTACTTGGGTGAATTACACACTCGCTGCAACAGGCATTTTATTCTTTATGGCACTACCCGGTTTTATTTTCCACGTTTGGGCCATTATTGATGCAGCCCGCTATAAGGGCAGCAGCTAATCATGCGTATAACAAACCTGTTAAAAATTGCGGCCTTGGTGCTGTTGTTACAAGGCTGCCAATCAGCCTACTACTCCGCAATGGAAAGCTTTGGCAAGCACAAGCGAGATCTGCTGGCTGACGAAGTAGAAAACGCACAAGAGGCTCAGCAAGAGGCACAACAGCAGTTTGCCAGTGCACTAGAGCAGCTGTCGACGCTTATCGCATTCGATGGCGGTGACCTACAAGATCAATTTGAAGCCACTGAAGCACAATACGAAGCGAGTGTTGATGCTGCTGATGCAGTTTCAGAGCGCATTGATAATATTGAAAACGTTGCTTATGCACTTTTTAATGAATGGGCTGATGAAATAGAGCAGTACTCCAGTGCGAAACTAAAAAGGCAAAGTGAATCTCAGTTAAGAGATACTCAACGTCGTTACCAGCGTTTACTCAGAGCGATGCAGCGTGCTGAAGGTAAAATGGCACCCGTATTAGCAGCTTTGAAAGACAACACTTTGTACCTCAAGCATAATTTAAATGCCAAGGCGATTGGTGCACTTGAAGGTGAATATCAAGATATTAAAACAGACATTAATGCCTTGATTAGTGAAATGAACAAAGCCATTAAAGAGTCTCAGCAATTTCTTTCATCGCTATCGACTGAAAACTAGACATTAGTTGACTCGATCTTAATAAGCGTTTAACTGAGCAGATCATCTACGCTACAAATAACGCGACAGATAATTCACGCCGCAGATATTCATTTACTTAACAATAAGTAAGTAAATGAGTCAGAAAAAAATAAGCCGCAATAACACTAATGTTGTGCGGCTTTCTTACATCGCTAAATGTAAACTCTTAATCCGGTCACACCAAATAGGCATAACAGCTAATCAATATCTAACTGACTATTGATCTCGCGATTGTTGGTTCTGCTACTGGTAAAGGTAGACTCTTGAGGGCTATTAAGTGCTGAGAGAATATCAATCAACTCCCTGATATCTTTATGCTTGGCTGTACCTTTGCCAAACACTTGGCTGAGTTCGCCTAGTTTCTTGATATGCTCTGGTGTCATCACTTAACCCCTTCTCTTCCTATCACGTCTCACATCGATATATTAGCTGGTTTAAGCAACCTAAATAGCAACAAACAAGCTATGTCTTCAATGAGTCATTGCCCTCGTCCCAACAGTACAGATTCAATCCAGCCCTTACGCAAGCTGAAGTCGACGTTGGGTATTAGACTTTATCGGCCTGACTTCTGCTCGGCCTTCTTCGATAAATTCGTCATACAGTATTTGTAATTCGAATTGTTCATTTAGATTCGCTTGTTCAGAGACCATTTTTTCAAATAACAGGCTAAGCCTAGATACTTTTTTTCCGTCCATGGATAGTTACTCGTGAATAGTTTCTTGTTGTTACGATGTTGTTAACTTGAGGTAAAGTGTAGCTGCGATTTGCTCGAAAGCTAGTGAAGTGGACGGTCTGTAATTTTACATAAATGTAACAAAATCAAACGATATAATTTAACTATTAAAATTCAGTGAATTAGCACTGTGCTCTGCAGATTGTTCAGACAACTCGTACTCAATATCGCACAGAGAGTTAAGAGATCTCTCACATCAAGTTACGAAGGCGTGCATATCAATTAAGGGAAACAAAAAAGCCACCTCAAGTTGAGATGGCTTTCGATTAACAAATTTTGTTAAACGTTACTTTTTAGAGCGGCTTTCGCGCTTGCGATCAGACTCTTTCAACCACTTTTTACGAATACGGATATTCTCTGGCGTTACTTCCACTAATTCATCGTCATCGATAAATTCAAGTGCTTGCTCTAACGTCATTTCAATTGGTGGTGTTAATACCTGCGCATCATCTGTACCTGATGCACGAACATTGGTTAACTGCTTGCCTTTAAGCGCGTTAACCGTTAAGTCGTTATCACGGCTGTGAATACCAATCACCATGCCTTCATAAACTTCAACACCGTGACCGATCATCAAGCGACCACGCTCTTGTAAGTTAAACAATGCATTGGTAAGTGCCTTACCTGTCGCATTTGCAATAAGCACACCGTTGATACGCTGACCGATTTCGCCACCTTTGTGCGGACCATATTCAAAGAAAGTGTGGTAAATCAAACCAGAGCCAGACGTTAACGTCATAAACTCAGTTTGGAAACCAATTAAGCCACGGCTAGGCATGATGAAGTCCATACGGATACGACCTTTACCGTCAGGCGCCATATCGGTTAGCTCTGCCTTGCGTAAGCCCATTTTCTCCATGATTGAACCTTGATGCTCTTCTTCAACATCAATCGTTACTGTTTCATATGGTTCTTGTAGCTCACCATCTACTTCGCGCATGATAACTTCAGGGCGTGATACTGCCAGCTCGTAACCTTCACGACGCATGTTCTCAATCAAGATACCTAAGTGCAATTCACCACGACCAGACACTTTGAATTTGTCTGGATCGTCAAGCTGCTCTACGCGCAATGCTACGTTGTGTACCAATTCTTTCTCAAGGCGATCAAGAATATTACGTGAAGTAACGTATTTACCTTCTTGGCCGGAAAACGGTGAGGTATTTACTTGGAAAGTCATCGTTACTGTTGGCTCATCAACAGATAACGCAGGCAATGCTTCCACTTCTGTTGGGCAACAGATAGTGTCAGAAATTTTCAGTTCACCAAGACCGGTGATCGCGATAATGTCACCCGCTTGCGCTTCATCAACTTCGTTGCGTTCTAGGCCTAAGTAACCAAATACTTTACCCACTTTACCGTTGTGAATAGTACCGTTTGCACCATTTACAGTAACTTGTTGGTTTGGCTTAACAGAACCACGCGTTACACGGCCAACACCGATTACGCCTAAGTAAGAGCTGTAATCAAGTTGCGAGATTTGCATTTGGAATGGACCATCTAAATCTGCATTTGGTGGTGGTACTTGGTCAACAATGGTTTGGAACAATGGTGTCATATCTTCACCTTGCTCACCTTCTTCGTGAGAAGCCCAACCATTAATTGCTGACGCGTATACCACTTGGAAATCTAATTGTTCGTCAGTTGCACCTAAGTTATCGAATAGGTCGAATACTTGATCCATTACCCAATCAGGGCGAGCGCCTGGCTTGTCAATTTTGTTAATAACAACAATTGGCTTCAAACCTTGAGCGAATGCCTTTTGCGTTACGAAACGAGTTTGCGGCATTGGGCCTTCTTGTGCATCAACGATAAGTAATACAGAGTCAACCATTGACATAACACGCTCAACTTCACCACCGAAATCGGCGTGACCTGGAGTGTCTACGATGTTAACGCGGTAGTCGTTCCAAGTGATTGCAGTATTTTTCGCTAAAATCGTAATACCACGCTCTTTCTCGATATCGTTTGAATCCATCACGCGATCTTCTAACTCAGTGCGCGCATCTAATGTTCCCGACTGTTCGAGAAGCTTGTCAACAAGCGTCGTTTTACCGTGGTCTACGTGGGCAATAATCGCCACATTTCTTAATTTATCTAACACAGGCTTTTGCTCATAGGGCTATAATTGGGCGCGAATTATACAGGAAAGCCGCCGTAAAACCAAAACTAAAAACAGCCTCTAAGCCCTTTATATACAAGGGGTTAGCAAAACATCATAAAACTTTAAAAAACGCTATAACGCCTAGCGATTAAAAATTGAACGATTATAATTTTTCTATCTAACAACAGGCATAAAAAAACCGCCTCAAATTAAGGCGGTTTGCACTAGTGAGTTGATGCGGCCAGATTTCCGTACTCGTCACGCAAGATGCTCTGAACTATAGGGTTTTTGCTTCTTTCTGCATACGCAGCAAGTACAACCAGTTTTCTAGGAAGGTTAGCTTCATCGGCAATTTTAACCAAAACGTCATCTTCTGGGATAATACCCCTTGTAAACCAAGACGTGACCGAAGGTCGCGAAACGTCAAGTCTTTTAGAATAGTGTCGCTTTGAATCGCCCGCCATAGCAAGGTTTAGCACATCTAAGAACGTCATCATTTTCACCTGTTTTGTAGTTAGCTATTTCAGTATAGACACCCATGTCAACGCTATCAACCCGTGGTAACACCATTGACATAGTGGTAACAGGTTTGACAGTCTATAAAAGCTTTCGGGGCGAAAGTCGTTTTACTGTTTTGTAGTTAGCGTTACATCCAGCCTAAATCAGTTCATAGCTCCAAGCACTTACTAGCTCGTTGTGAAACGCCTGTTAGTTGAAAATTTCAAATCTCTGTCGCTGGGGCGTTGACGGACAAACCAGCACAATTCTTGGCAGAGGATTTGATAATGACAGAGAGTGAGTTAATGAAAACTGAACAAATTCAATCAGATGAATATAACTCGGTGGATTACCCGGGCTATGTTGAGCCAATCAAAACCGATAGCTTTGAATCGGCAGTTAACGAGACTGCAAAACGTAACGAAGCACACCAGAAAACGCTTGATAAAGCGTTATCAGCAGAGCAAGCAAAGCCTTACTTAGATGGCATTCGCAACATGCTATCAACTCAAAAGATTTCTACGACAAGTCAAAACCGCGAGCGCATTGTCAATCGCGCTAACCAGCTTGACCAGACTCGCCAAAGCCTACAGCGCTTAATTGATGCGGCAGCACATGCCAAGCAAGTGACAGGAGTGGCGTAATGTTAGAGCAGTTAAAAAGTAAAAAATTCTACGTTCTTGACACTGAAACTACTGGCTTAGGTGAAAGGGATGAAGTTGTTGAGTTTTCATTAATTGATAGTGACGGTAACGTCGTTATTGACACTCTTGTGAAGCCATCAATGCCAATCCCGCAAGATGCCATTAATATTCACGGTATCACTAACAAGCAAGCAGCAAATGGCGCCAATTGGGCGCATGTCATGCTTGAGTTTGGTGCTTTGCTTTACCGTGATTTTGAAATGATTGATTTAGTGATATTTAACGCTGGTTATGACGAGCGTTTAATTGAGCAAACTTGTCGAATTCATGGCGTTAGAAACCCATTAAAACAATTAACTAGTAGCGGCAAAAACTACGCTGCCAACATCCATTGCGCAATGCTTGATTACGCTGAATATTATGGCGAGTGGAGCGAATACCGCGAGCAGTACAAATGGCAGTCACTGATTAATGCAACCAAACAGCAAGGGCTTGAAGTTTCAAACGCGCACCGCGCATTGGGCGATAGTCAAATGACCTTGGCGCTAATTAAGCGTGTTTGGGAAAAACAAGCGGAGGCTGTGTAATGGTTTATGCAGGTGCATTCAAGCTACAAGTCGATAAGTTAAAGCATGACGCTTTAACAAAGTCCTTATTAACATCACAAAATGCCTTTGGTCAATTACTTGGAATGAGAGCAGCAATATTGTTCATAACTGGCGAAGAGCGAGAAAACGACTGTTTTAAGTATGCTGACGATGCGATTGACGAGGTGGTAAATCATGGCTAAGTCATCAAACAAAATTGGCCGCTGGTCAAGAGATGCAATAGCCATCCAAAATCGTTACGATGCGCACATATTGAGAGAATATGGGGCATTTAATGAATCGAATATCAGGACAACAGCTTTTAGAAAGATTTTCAAAATCTTTGGGGATGAGGCCAGTACTAAGGAAGCATCACGCAGGGCACACTTTGATTTATCAGGCGCAGATTTTTGCGTCGTCGCACTTTCGAAAAAACTATTCAACACTCATCGCGGAAAAAGGCGGTTCGGTTTACGTACTCGCTACGGATTCAGCGGGGGTTCGTTGCGTCAGTATGAACACATTCGTCATCACGATGGCAGAGTCTGGGCGTTCCGTAGATTACCATTGCGTGGTGAACAATGATGGAATCTTTGAGCACGCCAAACAAGTCGAGCCATCGCAAGTGCTCGGTATCGAATGGAGACCCAAATCACCACCGGAAGAAGTCAAACCTAAAGGCTACTTCCAGAAAAGATTTGGAGGTAGAACATACTAAGCGGCTAATGCAGCCGCTTTTTTTGGTTCCAACGAAAGCTGAACTTGATTTAGTTGCTAAGCTAGACGCTCAATTGGAATGCGAAGAGAAAAAGCACCGCGCAGCGGCACCAAAAAGCGAAGCTTTGCAGGTGGAAATAGATAGGCTAGTCAAGAGGGGCGAAAGTCCGACACGCGATTTTCACAATTTTCAGCGCAATTCAGAAATTAACGGCATTGTTAATGCCTATGAAGCGCATAAGCGAAAAGTGTTTAATGAAAATCTCCATACGTGTCCTGAGCCACTTAGTTTATCTTCGCGAAAAACCACCACGCTTAGCGAGTTTTTAGCAAATACACCGATTGAAAATTCAATTGGTGTTAAACAGCCGAGCTTTTTGCATCGCGAAGTGAGCAAAGCTGGTGAATCTCAAAAAATCCCAGCTATCGACTATCGCACTGGCGAACTCAAGCAAGAGCTAGAGCCAAAGCCCGACAACGTGGTTCGCATGTATCGCCGTGACTGGTCAGGGCAATACCGAATCGGCCTTGAAACCAAAGGCTTAGGCGCAAGAGTACAGCCACCGGAAACCAGTGGCGAGCGCATCACCAGTGATTTAACCAAAAATGCGACACGCGCAATCATGGAATCAGGTGCGTACCTCAGTGCCTGCAGGAATGGTTACACTACGTTTTTAACGTTGACGTTCGATGAAAAATCACGCCAAGATTTAGAGACTAAAATTGCTATCTCAGGCAATAAAACCAAGCGTTACACGCACAAATACCGCGCATACAACCATGCAACTAAGCGCTTTAAAAACTTTACTGAAAAGTACGATATTACTTGCTATGAGGGCGTACCTGCCGCGCTTGACCCTGAGAATGACGAAGAAATCATGAGTCACGCCAACGCGGTTCCTGCTAGCGGCGCATTTTCTCCGGTGTCGTTTGACTGGAAAACTACCATCGGCAAAGAGGTTAGCCGATTTTTCGATACTGCACAGAAAATGTATCAACGTGGCTGGTGGCCTCAGTTTGAAGCGGGTGAAAGTCGCGATTATCAGTGGCCAGTTAAAAACAAAGACAACGGACAGCTAGAGCAAGAAACCGTATCAATTGTGTGTTACGAGGATAGCGAGGCATTTGTAGAGCCAAAAGTTATGTTTTGCCCGCAACTCGTTAGAGCTACCGAAAACAGCGGTGAGATTATCACGCAAAGCGGCCTAGATATGAACGGTCAGCCAATGTATCAGCTTGAAGATAAGCAAAAATACAATGCTCGCAAGCACCATGAACCGGAATATTTACCGGATGAATTCCGTGAATATCCGTGGGGTAAGGTGTGTTCGGTATACCCGACCATCGAAAAAGGTGCGCCACTCGATTACATGTGGGTTGCTGAGCAGCCGACAAACAGCAAAGGTGAGAAAAACCCACACGTTCATGTACTGATGCGCTGGAGCGTTGAGAAAAAATACTTTAGAGCTTGGGCGCGCAGATTAGAGGATGCGTGGGGTCATGGCTTTGCCAAGCTTGAACGCATTAAAAACCCACATGCTGCGGGTAACTACATTCTAAAAGCGGTTGGCTACCTAACAAAAGGCGGTGATAGCAAAGCCGAACAAGGCGAGATACTTGGCAACCGATACGGCTTGAGTGCCAGCGCTCGCGCCCCTAAATGGGAGTGTATCGGTGAATTCTTCGCGGATAATTTCTTAGCGATATTAGGCGAATTACGCGAAAAGCTAAGCCGCCGAAAACTGCGCTTGCACAGTGAAAAGCAGCGGCTGTTAGCAGAGCAAGCCAAGCAATCAGCCAACTTTAAAAAGTTCGACAATATAGAGAAAAAAGCCGCAAAGAACGGCATGCCAAGCACTAAACGCCAAGCGCTAATTGAGCGACTAAAAGGCCAGTTACTTATTAATGATGCTGCATTAACTGAATGCACCGAAGCACTGCACGAAATGCCATGGGTTAACGAGTTTTGCTTAGGTGCCATGAGCGAAAACCAAGCCAGTGAATTTCTACACTGGGCGATGGCTGAGCGCTTCTGGAATGCTGACGTGAAAGAGGGCTTATATTCGGACTGGCAAGAGTTACGCGAAACCACAGCCGCAGCACTAAAAGAAGTGCGCAGCTATTGGCGCCACTACGAACACACGCTGGTCGGCAAGCACATGCAAAATAGCTGGGCAGCGAACGACCTACGCTATGAAATGGATGGCGAAACACAGTACTCAATATTGGATGAATTTGGCAACGAATGGGAATTGGTCGCCTAAGCACGCAAGTTTAAATAATTAATCAACTAATGTCGCGAGGACATCGAACATGAAACTACGTAACTTATGGCACAAAATCGCCTTATCTATCGGCATGGCTCATGCCGAGCCTCTTGTTGTAAAGCAAAGGGCAAAAACTAAAGCTAACGCAAGTAACCGACGCTGGCCGAAACCACCTACCAAAGCGAAATTTAAGCAAAATCAGCGAAAGCAACGCGCAACTGCTGCTCGTAAAAAGGCTCGCTAGTGCTAGAGACTTACGCAAAGCTGAGACAATCCAAAGTTACTGAGTTGGCTGACCGTGGCGAACACGTAAAAGCGGCGATTATTCAGCGAATTTCCTATACACGGCACGTTGTGAAACGCCCGTAATTTTAACTTACCGTGAGGTACTTAATGTTTAGAAATAACTATCAATCCCTAATAGCTGCTGGCCTATTGGGTTTTCTCTTGTGCGACATGTTCACCCGAAACGACGAGCGAATAGCCCGCTTAGAGGGCTATATCGACGGCTTTGGTGATGGCATCAAAGCCAAGCCCGTTTCACAGCAGCCTGTCGCCGTTGAATTACGTGATTTACGTGATGAAACTCAGGGCGAATGTGATTGTGAGGTGTGCCGTGTCACCCATTAATCAAATCATTAGCGACTATCACACAGCCCAAGATTTTCGAGAAAAAGCCTCTAATACATCCGGTTTTAATCCCGGTAAAAAACTGGAACTGGCCGAACAAGCCATTGATGCCACTGATAAGGTGATTGGCGGCTTAATTCGACTGGTTAATGCTCAGCAAGTACAACTAACCAATATTGCCGAAGTCACAGTGAAGTTACAGCGAGTATTGCCGGAGGTTGCCAATGAGTAAAAGCAGCAATAACCCCATTCTTGCAACACTGACATGTGACTGTTGTGGTGGTACAGCTTATGTTAAAAAGCGCGTGAACAGTAAGAACTACTATATCCATTGTAAAAAACATGGGCTTGAGCAGCGCAGTGGACCATTGTTGCAAGCAAAATTAGCCGAGCTAGTGAGCGGAAAAAGCGAAACGGTTAGCGAAATCACCGAAAGCCTAAGCGAAGCTACTAGCGACATTGAAGCGAATCTAAGCGAACCCGCTAAGCACGAATGGACACCTGAAGTCACCCAAACCATTGAAGTAGAGGAGCCAAGCCGTGACGAACCGATACAACCAGATAGCAACGAGCCGCAATCAAGTGGATTCGGTATTAAAAAAACACTTGGCGTTCTCGGATTTGTCGGATTCACCCTTGCCACCCTTAAAGCCGCAGCCAAAGCCGCCACAGGAAATTAGCCTAATGTCAGAGATTACTAAACAACAAATCGAAGCCATGACCGAGCAAACAAGCGAAACGGTTAGCGAAGTGACGAGCGAAGTCGCTACCGAAACAAGCGAATTTTCGCTTGATAGTGGCGCCATAGAAGAAAGCTTAGCGCATGATTACAGCCATTTGGATAAATACATGCAAGACCTCGAATTTACTAGCTCTACAGCGCAATCAGGTGAAAGCGAATCACAAGCGAATTTGCCAGAGCCACCACAAGAGCTTGATGATGAATCGGCTATGTTCATGGCGGGTAGTGCGCTAGGTGTTGTTAACCAAACGCTACCAATGCTATTTGGCGCACCTGTATCGATGAATGACCAACAACTAGATGTTATTGGCTCAAAAGCGGTTCCGGTGATTAAAAAGCACATGAAAGCCGACCAAGCCCCAGAATGGCTGATGAAGTACAAAGAAGAATTCGAGCTAGGGGCAGCACTCGCGGGTGTGTTGTTTGGCTGTTATCGAGAGGCTCAGGCACATAAACGTGCACTTGCCAAGGAAAAGGCCGCTAACGAGCCACCGATTAATCAAGGTGCTCAGGAGGCGGCATAGTGGCGGTTAATATAGATGAATCACTAGAGGCCAGACACGTTTGTATAGCTGCCGATACTGGCGGGGGTAAAACTGCCGCCGTTAAGTTGGTTAATGGCTTAGACGATTTGGCAAATAGCTTTATTGGTGATCATGTCGCGATATTCGATATTTACGGTAACTATCGCTTTGATGGCCGCAAAGCCAAAAACAATAAATTTAATGGTTTAGGTGGTCGCAAGGTATTTACCTATAACGACCGCGCAAGCTTTGCTAAAGCGCTCTTGAGTGCTTGGCGAAGTGGCAAGTGCTTTGTGGTGGCCTATACGCCAGTGCCTAAATCGAAAAGGCCATTAAGCCAAGACCAGATGGCCGAGTTTAGACGCAAAGAACTGGAATGGTTCGGTCAACTGATGTGGGATGCAGCAGACGGTAAACGTGAGTTGTATGTGGTGATTGAAGAATTAGCCAAGCTGGTTAAATCAGTCGGTAAAGACAATTCAATCATTGGCGAGTTGGCAACGGGTGGCCGTGCTTATGGTGTTATCTTGGTTACGGTGTTTCAGCGCTCGCAAGAAGTGCCTAAAAGTATCTGGAACATGTCAAAGCGCAAAATCATTGGCGCACTCGATACCATGCCCGATATTGAAGCCATGAGTAAATCAACTGGTGCGCCCGTTGATTGCTTGGTGCAAGTGTCCAAACTCAATGCAAAATACACTAAGCGTTACCTGCACTACGTCATTAGAAAGCCCGGCTTTGGCAATCTATCAGCCAAGCGAGTTAGCCTAAAACCACCTTTTAAAGTCGATAATTGGACGCTTGACGAGCTTTTAGCAGCCGAATAACCCAACTAAAAAACTGATAGCGAAACCTAGCGAAAAGACCCCGTTTTTACGGGGTTTTTTATGTCCGGTTGAAAATTTTCCCGAAGCGAAAAGTCGCTTAGGCGAAGCGAAAGCCGCTGGCTTTAAAAAGCGAACCGCTGGTGTTCTGTAAAGGCAAATTAATCGTGTAACAACACAGGACACACACAAATGAGTGCAAAACAAAAAGGTTATTTAATTACAGCAGGTATCGCGCTAGTCGTATCGGCTGCTGTTGTATGGGCATCAAACAATGCCGACCCAGTTAAAGATGTAATCGGCTAGGAGTGATTGAGATGAATCAAAACTTAGTTGCAATGGCCATTAACAACATGATGGTTAGCCACATTAAATTGAACTCCGCCCAAGGTAAAGACTACAGCGACGAATGGACAGTTGACGTACCAGCTGGTGTTATTCTTCATGGCTTCACAATTGATACAAACTTGGTTGAACGCAGTGCTATTGAGCGCGTATCACTGGATATCAACGGCGATGAATTCTGCTATCAAACAGGTGACTTCTTAAACACTTACACCAAGTTGTTAGACAAAGAAGAAACCGCTGGTATCTTTGAATTCGACTTGTCGAAATTCCACTACCGCTTACCTGCGGGTATCTACCAAACAATGGTGGTCACTGAAACGGTTGATACGGTCACACTCAAAATTAAGGTAGGTGCAAAGCACGCAAACGATCCCGCTAATTTGAAAATGCGTGTCACGGCGCTAGCATCTGATAACACTTACAACCTTAAGCGCATTGCCAAGCCAATTAAAACCGAGGTGACGCCTTATTGCGGTGCTGCTGACGAAAAATTCGAGTGGATGTTTCCCAACGGTAAAGCGTCGAAAAAAGTGCAAATGGTCGCATTCGATGAAAGCAATGTAAATATTGGTTACATCGAAGTGAAACGCGGTGAGAAAACAATCACTGAGTTTTCACGCAAAGAGCTAGACCACCACTTGAAATCGCGCAGCAAAATCAAGCCTCAAGTGGGTACATGCGTTATTGACTTTACTGCATTAGGCTTTGGCTCAAAAGGTATTGCTACTGATGGCTTGAAGTTTTTACTTCGCACTGATGACGCTGGCACGATTAAAACTCGTATCGAAGGCTATGAGCAGTTGATTTTTCCACGTCAGCAAGCTCCAGCGCAGACAGTACAGTAATAAGGGGCTAGACCATGGGCGATTTTTTCGATAATGCGTGGGATTCGGTCAGCGAATTCGGCTCTAATGTATGGTCTGGTGCAAGTGAATATGTAGGTGAAACCTTTGACGTAGCCGTTGATGCTGCTAACCAAGCAGCACGACAGGCAATTAGAACGGCTCAGGAAGCGGGTGTTGATAGACAAACACTCGCGGCCAATGAGCCAGTTAAAGGCCAGAATACCGATGGCAGTACACGTTTACCAACAAATCAAGCGAATGCACAAGCGCCAATGCGCCAATGGATTCAAGGCGTTGATAACACGGTTGTGCTCGCGGGTGGTGTTTCACTGCTAATTCTCACGGCACTGGTTGTCAGTCGAGCGCGATAGGGGGATTTATGCCAGCTATTTTTTTATACCCACTGCTTGCTGGTGGTGGTTTTGGTTTGGGGTTCTGGTCAGCTGATGGCTTTAACTCGTTAATCAAAATTGCGCTCCTACTTGCAGTCGCGTATTTCCTATATCGTTGGGGGCTGCTTGATGGATTCCTTAACTAATACGGGTCAAATGCCCATTAATGGCGGTCACGCAAGTGCCGCCAATGGGGACACGACATTTAACAACCGCACGGGCTTCGGTGGTATTACCTACAACAACGGCATTAATCCCACATACGTGATTATTGGTGTTGTGGCATTAGCGGGGCTTTACTTTGCAACGCGTTAATCAACCAACCAGAGCGCAGCTACGCGCCTTGCGCCCAGCAACGGGCGCAGCGCACTTAGCTATCACCCGCGAAATCCAACGAGGCGAAAGCCAGCTTTTTACCACCTTTAACCGGGCAATGTCTGTCGTTGTTCGGCCAGAGGGTGAAACGCTGGTCATCGTTGCTGTTGCTGGTCGCGATTTGTTTAACAACCGCATTGATATTATTAACTTGGCTAGAGCGAATGGCTTTCGACGTTTGCGCTTTCATACCCGACACCCTGAGCGTTTGCGCAAGGGCCTGCATGGGTTGAACTACCAGTTAATTGAAATGCGACCACGTTTATTCAGCAATGAATACGTTTACGGATTGGAGTTGTAATCATGGGTGGACGCTCTCGCAGTAGTCAAAGTACCACGAATCATCAAACTACCAATAACTACGTTAATGACGGTGATTTTGCAGGGGCGAGTAATGTCTCGGTAGATGAATCAGATCGCAGCGTTAGCGACTCGTTTAATCAAGACTTTGAACTAAACAACGAAGAAAACTACGACTACTCGACAGAGCAAGACATAGATGATTCGTTTAATACCGATAATTCACAGCATTTAGAGCTACGAGAAGCTTTTAATACAAGCACCAGCAATCGCACTGAGCAGAACTTTGATAACTCGGTTGAAACCGATATTAGCGATGCATACAACACTGACAATTCAATTGAAGTGAGTGATGGTAACTTTGCTCACGGTGACATTGTATTAAGCGATTCAGGCGCGATTGATGCAGCGCAGGCCATCGCCATTGCTGCGCTTGATAATGCAGGTGCTAGCCAACGTGCTAATGCTGAGTTACAGAGGCAACTGGCAAACACAACTGCCGATGTCTCTGTTACTGCAATTGAAGAGTTGCGCCAAAACGCCCGTGATGCTTTTGCACTCAGTGCGACAAGTATAGGCGAGGTCACAGACTTTAGCGGTGATGCAATCTCGCAATTTGGTGACACAACTGAAAACCTTGTCGATAGCTTGCAATCGAGCGTGACAACAGTAGCTGAACAGCTAAACGAAACAACACGGCTGAATTTTGAAAGCCAACGAGGTTTTGTCACTGATATTACTGACCAGCTAAGCGATACCACGCGCTTAACGCTCGCGGGGCAGCAAAATTTAATTGCTAATGTGACTGAACAGTTAACCGATACAACACGGTTAAATCTCGAAGGGCAACAGGAGCTATTGGCAGGTGTTACAACGCAGTTATCAAACAACTCGCAGTTAACGCTGTTAGGTCAGCAAGAGCTATTTGATAGTGTCACAAAGCAGCTAACGCAGACAGCACAGCGAAATCAAGCAAGCAATAACGGTTTAGTCGCGGGACTTGGTGAGCAATCAGCCGAGAATACCCGTGTGATTGCTGAGCTTGCACGTAGCACAAACTTGGCAGGTCAAGATATTGTTGCAGAGTCTTCACAGCGCATGACGCTTTATATGGCCGCAGCCTTTGGTGTTGGCATTGTTGCTATTGCCTTTGTTATGGGGAGAAATTAAATGCCGAGTTTTACACTGGCAGCGGGTGAGCAACGCGATGTCAAATCAGCAGGTTTATACCTGTCGATTGTTGAGGCGTCAGGCAAGTTCATCATTAAAGGGGATGGTTTAGGCACAGAGCTAACAGGTGAAGTTGGCCGCGTGCTTAAGCTGCCTAACATTAACAATCTCACGTTTGAAAACCGTGGTGCCGTTGACATTGATATTGATTATGAATCAGCAAATATCGAAGTCAGCGCATCTGGTAAAGGTGTGGTATCGGTCGGCAACGAGCCATGGATTGCAGGTATGCGCAATGCCATTAAAGTAGATGCCAATGCGACTGTAGAGAACGGTAAAATGGCGATGTTGCCAGCTTCTGGTTATCTGCCTTTACCGGATTTAACCATTCCCGCAGGACAGGCAAGAAAGTTTGCTAATGCTCGCGTGGGTAGTACTAATCGCGCTGTCATCATTCAAACGATTACCGAAAGCAATGCCGATATTTCTCGTTTACGCATTGGTGTGAGTAACACGACTGCCGTAGCGGGCAAAGGCATCATTCTGCTGGGTGATATTGATAGCTTGGCAGGTTATGAGTTCGAAACTGAAACCGAAGTTTGGCTTTATAACGAGTCAACCGAAGATGCAACAGTGACAGGGGGTGAGCAATGGCGCTAATGGCACCGATGGTTAACATGAAAAAGCTGTTGGCTGACCAGCAGGCAGCGCTTGAAACGAAAGTCGATAGCAAAGCAGCTGAAACGCAAAGCTTAGTGACTGCAAAAACTACCGAAACTAAATCGCATATCACAACCGGTAATAACGAGACAAAATCACTCGTACAAACGGAAAATGATGCAACTCAGACAATATTGGCTAATGCCTCCACTGGTGATGATTTAAACGCAAATACGCTAAGTGTGAACAGTCACACAACAGCGAAAGTTGACCAGGCTAAATCTGCGCTATCAACGCAGATAGAAAATAGCCGCTCCAATCAAAATAGTGTTGTTGTAGCTGCGCGAGATGCAATCAAAGCTGAGCTAGTTAGGCAGACAACAGGGAGCTTATACAACCTGCTCTACCAACACGTCGACACTCGTGTAAGGTCAGCAGAGATTGCTATCAAAGGTGGCAACACGATTTCAGAAGTTCTTAGTGAAGTTAATACTGAGCGAGCAACGATTGTTAATGCGGTCAATGCAGCGCGTGACAACATTAAGAACGGCCTGACAAACAAAGCGGTACGTGATGCAGTTATTGCAGAGCTAACGCGAACGACAGCAGGGAGTTTATACAATCTGCTTGAAGCACGTTTAATTGCGCACAGAGACGAAGCGATAACGCGTATCAATGATGGCTCTAACAACAATGATATCTATAACTTAGTTATTTCAAAGAAAGACGAGTTATCAACGCAACTAGAGAACAGCCGTGTAAATCAAAATAGTGTTGTAACGGGTGCAAGAGATGGCGTTAAAAGTCATGTAACAAATGTGCTTGGATTGTACAGCCCGATTCGCATTATTCGACGGTACACTGTAGAAATCGTACAAGACGCTAGCGGTATTGTTGATGTGCCTATTACGGCGGTTGTCGATAGAAACAAAACGCACCTCAATATGATTAGTCACACGATTAGTTCAAGCGGCAAGCAGCACTTGTTATCAAGCAAGTTGCAAGACTACAAAACAGTGCGATTAACAGCGAGAACAACCTCACTTTACACGCACTATGCAACATTCGAAGTTATTGAGTACAAGTAATATGTTTAACTACGTTTTATTAAAAGATGATGTGGTTATTGCGCATCAAGAAAGCTCAGAAGAACTAGCGGGTGACTCAGTTTATTTGAAAGTTGACGAGCTACCAGTGCTAGGCAGTGTGTACGATGGCAGTGAATTTACACCGCCGCAGCCACCGAAAACCACCAAAATTCACAAGCCATTTTTTATTAAGCGCTTGGAGAGGTGGCAGGCTGATGTTGAAAAGGCGCAACAACAAAACTCAGAAATCAGAAATGATTTTGTGGCGTTTCCGCACTTTTCACACGTTGATTTCTCGCTTGAGATGACTCAAGCGATGATTAATCGCTTAGTTGCTGAAGTAAAAAAAATCAATCCAGATTCTGACATTTCACTTGAAGCAATAACGGCTGATATTCAATCCTACGAGGCGTATTAATGCGCCTCTCTTACCTTTTTACTATCGCTGTGATAGCGACAGGAGTTATTTATATGAAAATCAGACCGAACCGAAATGTTCGCAATAATAATCCACTCAATATTCGTGAATCAGCCGACTGGGTAGGGGAGCGCTCTGTTAATCTCGATAAAGAGTTTGAAGAATTTCAAAGCCCTGAATTTGGCTTTAGAGCCGCTTACATCATCTTATTGCGCTATCTAGAGCGTGGCGATAATTCAATCGCTGCAATCATTGCGAAGTGGGCGCCAAGCTCTGAAAACCATACCGATGATTACATCGCCTATATCGCGGATAAAATGGGGTTATCCCCAGTTGATCAGCTACTGCCAAGTGACTTACCGTTATTAATGGTACACATGGCAAATTATGAGGGGGCAAAAGGTGCATACACCTATGACCAAGCCCTTGCTGGTCGAAACTTGGCACATAATGAAACTTTTGTGCTAGCTCGTATCGACCGTATTACCGGTGGTTACGCATGATTAAGCTGAACTACTCAACGATAGCCACGGCAGCAGTCAGCGCTGTCGTGGTTGGCATCATTATGTATCGCTTGAAAAAGCACACGACGGGCATTGTTGACGATGACTAAACCGCACTTCTCAGCAGACCCAGAAACACGCTGGCTTAAAGATGGCCGGACGGTTGAGTTATTACAAGACTTTAGTTTTACCGACCAAAACGGCAAAACATGGCTGGCTAAAAAAGGTCGTAAAGTAAACGGCTCTAGCATTCCTAGACCACTCTGGCCGTTAATCGGCTCGCCGTTCGTCGGCAAACACCGCAATGCGAGCATTATCCACGATGTATTTTGCATTGATAAAAACGCGCCGAGTGATGAAGTTCACCAGATGTACTATGACGCTTGTATCTGTGCTGGAGTTAATAAAACCAAAGCCCAAATCATGTTAACGGGCATCAAAATAGGAGGTCCTACGTGGGACTAAAATCAATTTTTCAAACGCTCGTTAACTTGTTCTTGGTCGTTGTGGCCGTGTCAGTAATGGGCTGTGCCAGCTATCAGCTCGGCGATATTTCTCGCGTGTATTGTGGTTCAACAGACGAAGCATTTCGTGCGCAAATCAAAGCAAAGCTTACTGAGCGCGGGGTGAGTATTGGTATTGATTACTGTCGTGCTCACGGCTTGGTAGATGCAATTAGGGGGCAACATGGGGCTACTTGATAGCGAACAAAGCATTGATTTACAGCTTAATGAAATTGCACCTGTAGAAGTGCGAATTACCATCGGTCAGCGTGTGTTAATGCTGGGTATTTTAACGTTGGCAACCGTGGCAGCGGTAAAGGTGCTCAGATGACAGATTTTGCTAAAACCGTTGTTGCTATACTGGTATCGGTAGCACTGAGCAGTGCAGGAACTATCAGCGCGTTAACGACGAAAATCGATAACGTTGATAACTCTGTAACCGAAATAAAATCGCAAATTACAGCGTATGATGGCAGACTTAAAGCCGTTGAAATCAAACAAGCTGTGAATGAAGCGTTAAGACAAGTAAAGGGCGAAAAGTAGTGCAAATCACTTATCAGAATATCGGTGGCGTAAAGCTGCCAGCGATTGCAGGCCATGACAAGCTAACCCATTTTATCTATGGCGCAGTGGCCGCCACTGCAACTGGTGGTATAGCTGCCACGTTTTCAGGGATGCCGTTCGCCAGTGGCGCACTAATTGGCGGTGCATTAACAGCCATTGCAAAGGAAATCATTGATTACACTGTGCGTAACAAACAAGTCACGCAAGCAAACATCATTGATACCATTCTCGATTTCTTTGCGACCGCAGCTGGTGGTGTGCTACCTGCGTTAATTGCAACTTACTTGGTTAGATAAGCAATGTATCAAGAGGGTTACTTTGGGTAGATGAAGCCGCACATGATGCGGCTTTTTTATTGCTAGAATGGCAACAACTCTACAGCATCCCTTTTCGAGCGTTCGCCGCGCATATCGTATATGCGTGTAGTCTCAATACAAGCATGGCGCATTAGCTTTTGCACTGTAAAAATATCGACATTCTTATCTAACAAGTTGGTCGCAAATGAACGCCTTAAATCATGCGGCGAAAACTTATCAAGCCCTAGTTGCTCGCCTCTGAGCTTTAATACTTCTTCCAGCCGCCTGTCAGACATACGCGAGCCAATCACAGGCTTACTACCACGGTCAAACGATGGAAAAAGCGCACCGGACTGATTGCCGCGAATAGCCAGCCAGTTATCTAAATGCTTTTGGGCGATTGTAGGCAAATACAAGAAATCATGATTACCGCCCTTACCTTTTACAGCAATACCGCCATTGTAATAGTCGCTAAGGTCGAGCTTGACCAATTCAGAGCGCCTAAGGCCACCACCATAAATAGTGGCTATTATCGCAGTATCACGCACCTCTAGCGCGTCACCGCCACGGATTTTTGAATTGATTAGCTTTCTGATTTCTCTAGGTTCAAGCGCTCTACCTCTGCGCAATGCTCTGCCCCGCAGCGGTTTGACTTCTTTAATGTGCATGTATGTTTCGACACAAATAATACCAAGCCGCCACGCTTCACGGGCGACACCTTTAAGTGTTGAAACATAAGTATTGATTGAATGCGGAATTAGGCCGACTTCAAGCAATTCGCGCCGTAAAACTAAAACGCGCGTGTAATCCAATGTTGACCAGTCAAACGTCTGCAATGTCGAATTTTCTGTCATTCGGCGGCAAAGGTGATTTAGCATAGTTGTATACGAAATAACCGTTTTATTTGATTGCAGCGTGTCCAGCCAAACAACAGCAGGATTTTTTTTCATTTATTTTCACCTCATTTGAAGCAAGGCGCGCGATTATACTTTTTCAGGCTTTCGATTGATTTAAGATGCCAACCATTTAAAAGCATGGTTATGGCTATTTTTTATGCGAGATTTGGGCGCGTTTTATACAGGACTAACCATGACAAATAAAATAAAACCCGCCTAACTCAATCACCTTTAGAGACAAATCAATCAAGTGACATCCTGCACTGGTATAAGGCAAATTTATTCTCTACACTTTTTTTGCACCATAAAGATCTTTTGGCTGGATCATTTTGGTGCAATATAGTTGATGTAAATTACTGAGCTTAGCGTTTTTATTGGGCTATCGCATTGGCACGTAATTCGCTTGGCATCTTCCACACTGAATGCTGCGCATTTATATATATTAATAATTAGATAACTTCACTGGAGACGCTAATGTCACAAGCAGTTTTAGATTTAATCAAAGAAAACGACGTTAAGTTCGTTGACCTACGTTTCACTGATTCTAAAGGTAAAGAGCAACACGTTTCACTTCCTCACCACCAAGTTGATGAAGACTTCTTCGAAGAAGGTAAAATGTTCGATGGTTCTTCAATCGCTGGCTGGAAAGGCATTAACGAATCAGACATGATCTTGATGCCAGACGCATCAACTGCTGTATTAGACCCGTTTACAGAAGAAGTTACGTTAAACATTCGTTGTGACATCGTAGAACCTGCAACTATGCAAGGCTACAGCCGCGACCCACGCTCAGTTGCAAAACGCGCTGAAGAATACATGCGCTCTACAGGTATCGCTGACACTATTTTATTTGGTCCTGAGCCAGAGTTCTTCGTATTTGAAGATGTGAAATTCAAAGCTGATATGTCAGGCGCTTCATACTCTATCGATGATCCAGAAGCGGTTTGGAACTCAGATACAGACTACGAAGGCGGCAACAAAGGTCATCGCCCTGGCGTTAAAGGCGGTTACTTCCCAGTAGCACCAGTTGATTCTTCTCAAGATCTACGTTCTGCAATGTGTTTAGTGATGGAAGAAATGGGCTTAGTTGTTGAAGCACATCACCACGAAGTTGCTACAGCAGGTCAAAACGAGATTGCTTGTCGCTTTAATACCATGGTTAACAAAGCTGACGAAGTTCAAATCTACAAGTACGTTGTTCACAATGTTGCGCACGCATACGGTAAAACAGCGACTTTCATGCCTAAGCCATTAGTTGGCGATAACGGTACAGGTATGCACTGTCACCAATCACTAGCGAAAGATGGTGTTAACCTTTTCGCGGGTGACAAGTACGGCGGGTTATCTGAAACAGCACTTTACTACATTGGTGGTATCATCAAGCACGCTAAAGCGATTAACGCTTTCACTAACGCTTCAACTAACTCATACAAGCGTCTTGTACCAGGTTTCGAAGCGCCAGTAATGCTTGCTTACTCTGCACGTAACCGCTCTGCATCAATTCGTATTCCAGTAGTGCCTTCACCGAAAGCACGTCGTATCGAAGTACGTTTCCCTGATCCAACAGCTAACCCATACTTAGCATTCACAGCAATGTTAATGGCGGGTCTTGACGGTATCAAGAACAAGATCCACCCTGGTGATGCAATGGACAAAGATTTATACGACTTACCAGCTGAAGAAGCAGCAGCAATTCCACAAGTTGCACCTTCATTCGAAGCAGCGCTTGATGCACTAGAAGCAGACAAAGGGTTCTTAACTGCTGGCGGCGTTATGGACGAAGATATGATTGACGCATACATAGGCCTTAAACGTGAAGAAGTTGAGAAGCTAAACATGACAACTCACCCAGTTGAGTTCCAAATGTACTACAGCGTTTAATCGTTAATTCTCTGTAATTAATCGCATTTTTGATAAAAAGCTCGCTTCGGCGAGCTTTTTTTGTGGCTTAGTGCCTATAATTTGTTTAGATTAAAGGTTAACCACTTTGCAGGAGCAACTTGATACGCACATGAAGCAATTTATCATTTTCATATTTATCGCTGTTATCGCGATACCTGCACAGGCTTATCAAGCTAAGGTATACGTTTGGCGTGATGAAAATGGCGTATTGGTTTTTTCTGATAGCCCAAGACCAGGCGCTGAAGAGGTTGAAGTTAAAGAAGAAAACACCGTACTCCCCTCAATAGACACCTCTATTCTTGATATCAAGCCACAAATCATTGAGGACAAATATCAAGTCGTTATTACCCAGCCCGAGCACAATGCAACTATCCGTGACAATAGCGGCTCTGTCTATGTTGCAGGTGGCATTAAACCAATATTTAAGCGCGGCTTTCGCGTTCAGTTATACCTCGATGGAAATCCCTACCAAGAACCTCAAAACCACTCCATGTTTGCGCTACGTAATATCGACCGTGGCGAACACCAAATTAAAATTGATTTAATCAATGAGAAAGGCAAGGTTATTGCATCTTCAAAGCCAGTAACCTTTTATATGCACCGCGCCTCTGTCAACTAGCGCTTTTGGGTGCAATTAAAACGGTTTAAACATATAGTTTCAGATATCATGCACATTTTTGGTGCACATGGAGTCATCTGTTGTTAAATCGTGCAGATCTAATCAAACATAAATCAACTTATCAGCAACAACTTGCTAGCCAGCTTGTAACTGCTGTAATGGTACTGGACGAAAAACTTACCATCCAATATCTAAACCCTGCGGCAGAAGCGCTATTGATCAAAAGCTTCAATAAACTGTTCAACGTTGCCTTCGAAGATGTATTTCCCAACAGCACGATAGACGCAGCCAGGTTGCAGCAAGTGATTGAAAGTGGACAGGAGTTTACCGATAGTGATGTGGTGATATACCTTGGTGATAGCTACAAGTTTACTGCGGAGATAACCGCGTCCAGTACTGAATTTAATCAGTCTCCGCATATCTTGATTGAGCTAAAGCAAATTGATCAGCAAAAACAAATTAGCGCCGAGGCCTTTCAACAGCAACAATGGGAGTCGGCTCGAGACTTGATTCGAGGCCTAGCACATGAAATCAAAAACCCGCTGGGTGGCCTGCGCGGCGCGGCGCAGCTGTTAACGAAAGAACTAAATCAAGAGCAGCAAGAGTATACGGCGATGATCATCGAGCAGGCTGATCGCTTGCGCAACCTTGTTGATCGCTTGTTAGGGCCGAATCAACTCCCCAAAATGACTCAACAAAATATCCATTCCGTTTTAGAGAAAGTTAGCCAACTAATTAGCTTTGATAACGAAAAAGATATTATCTTGATAAGGGATTACGATCCTTCAATTCCAGAAATTGCTTTTGATGAAGACAAGCTGTTACAAGCCATATTAAACATCGTAAACAATGCGATTCAAGCGATCGAGCCGGCAAACAGCATTACACTAAAAACGCGTATTGCCAGTAATCAAACAATCAACGGCAAGCGCGTTAAGTTATCAATATTGATTAGTATCATTGATTTTGGCCCAGGCATTCCAGAAGATATTCAAGACACCCTTTTTTACCCTATGGTTTCAGGACGCTCAAACGGTACTGGCCTTGGGCTTTCAATTTCCCAAACACTAATCAACCAACACAAAGGGAAACTCTCCTGTATCAGTCGCCCTGGCCGCACTGAGTTTATGATTTTATTACCCTTATCTGAAGGGAAGAGTGAAGAGATTTAAGTATGATTGCCGAACAAGTATGGATAGTAGACGACGACAGCTCAATTCGTTGGGTACTGGAAAAGGCATTTAAAAGTGCAGAAATAAGCTGCGCCTCTTTTGAGAACGCACAAAATTTATTAACAGCTTTAGACCATGGTCAACCAGAGGTAATAATCTCTGATATTCGCATGCCTAATATGGACGGTATGGCATTACTTAACCAGATCAGCCAACACCATCCAGATATTCCGGTTATTATCATGACCGCCCACTCTGACCTTGATAGTGCGGTTAATGCCTATCAAGGCGGTGCTTTTGAGTATTTACCAAAACCTTTTGATATTGACGATGCAGTTGCACTTGCGCGAAGAGCGCTAGCACATGTTAAAGAGCAAAGTGCTAAAGCGAAAAAAGGTCAAACAGCGCCAACAAGTGTAGGCATTATTGGTGAAGCACCTGCGATGCAAGAAGTCTTTCGTGCCATCGGCCGATTATCTCGCTCTAGCATCAGTGTGTTAATCAATGGTGAGTCGGGTACGGGTAAAGAGCTCGTTGCTCATGCATTGCATATGCACAGCCCTCGCTCTAGCGAAACCTTTATTCCACTTAACATGGCAGCAATTCCTAGAGATTTGATCGAATCAGAATTATTCGGCCATGAAAAAGGTGCCTTTACTGGTGCTAACTCTGTGCGCCAAGGCCGATTCGAACAAGCCCATAACGGCACACTATTTTTGGATGAAATTGGCGATATGCCGCTGGATGTGCAAACGCGCCTACTTCGCGTGCTTGCAGATGGCCAGTTTTATCGCGTTGGCGGTCATTCCCCTATTCGTGTAGACGTGCGCATTATCGCAGCCACCCACCAAAACCTAGAAGAAAAAGTCAGAAGTGGCGATTTTCGAGAAGACTTATTTCACCGCCTTAATGTAATCCGCATTCAATTACCCGCACTAAGAGAGCGCAAAGAAGATATTGAGCAACTAGCAAATCACTTCTTAAAGCTGGCAGCAGATGAACTTAGTGTCGAACCCAAGGTTTTGCATAAAGATGCTGTTACTCAGCTGAAGTTAAGCAACTGGCCGGGTAACGTTCGTCAACTAGAGAACATATGCCGCTTTTTAACCGTGATGGCTAGTGGTAAAGAAATATTACCTGAAGATTTACCAGAAGAGTTGCATGACACTCCATTGCCACAGGTTGGCGAAGGTGAATCTTGGCAATCACTATTAAGCCAATGGATGGATGAACAACTCGCTAAAGGGCGCAGTGCAATTCTTGATGAGGCGACACCAGAATTTGAAAAGATTATGCTGCAACGAGCGCTGTCATTTACTGGCGGTCACAAACAAGAAGCAGCTAAGAAGCTTGGCTGGGGACGGAATACGTTAACGAGAAAATTAAAAGATTTTGATATGTAGAAGAGTAATTGACGACTGCGCTTAAGAGGTGCAGTCGTGCTCTGTGCATTGCTTACAGCTATTGCATAGCTTCATATTAATAAAATGGGCAGCGACAATTAATACGGCACCGAAGATAACAAAAAACGGCTCGTACGCTTCACCAAAGTCGTGTCGAAGCCAATAGACAGCAACACCTAAGTACAACAGATAAAATGGATAAAGCTTACGATGATAACGTCTAAAGCCTGAAAACAAAGCAAACGTGCCTAACATAGCTGTAGCAATTAAGAACACAAATTCCCACGTATGATCGGCTAAAAAGCTTAGTCCTAACAGTGGTAATGCCGGTAATAAAATAGGCAGCAGAATGCAATGTAATGCACACAAAGATGTCGCTGCTATACCAATTCTATCTAACACTTGATTACCTCTATTATTGACCTTTTGATACTATATCACATTAGGTATAGTATCACACAGGATAATTGCTAAATTATGTAACTTTACACGCTCTTTTACTATGCGTTGTGGGTAGTGAACGTCATCACTTCTTTAATTGATTCCTTATCTAGAGCTAACATCATTAATCGATCAATGCCCAAGGCTACTCCTGAGCAAGCAGGTAATCCATGAAATAAAGCCGAGAGAAACTTTTGATCGATTGTTCTAGCGTCTAATCCCATTAGCCCTCTCTGTTGGTTATCTTCCTCAAAACGCTGTAATTGTTGCGCTTGATCAGTTAACTCATGAAAGCCATTAACAAGCTCTATTCCCTTGAAGTAACATTCAAATCGATTCGCTACCCTAGTATCGGCTTCATTTATCGTAGCTAATGATGCTTGACTACTTGGAAAGCTATGAACAAAACAAGGAACTTTCTGACCAATCTTAGGCTCAATCCACTCACAAAATATAAACTGTAATAAGGTATCAACTGAAGTTGTTTGTTCAAGCCAAGGCTCTAGCTTACCTTGACGACTAATAAAGCCAAAACAATCTGCTAGTGACGTGTCTAAAGGATTAATGGGTGTATAGGTTAAAAAGGCTTGTTCATAACTACACACCTCTGTCTCTTTAACAGACAACACTTCCGTTAACAGTTCACTCACTTCGTTCATAAGCTCCTCCATTGAAAAGCCAACGCGATACCACTCCAACATCGTAAATTCTGGATTATGCAATCTTCCCTCAGCTTCATTTCTAAAGGCTTTAGCGATTTGATAGATAGATTGATATCCTGATGCCAGTAAACGTTTCATCGGATATTCAGGAGAAGTTTGCAAATAAAGTTGGCAAGCACCATCTTGATGCCAATCATAAGAAGTAGGGATGGGATCTAAATGCACATCAGTGATCGTGCCACTACACATTTGTGGTGTCTCAACTTCTACAACATTACGCTTATTGAAGAATGTTCTGATTGCAGAGAGTAACTTTGCACGCTGCTGTGCAGTTTCCCAATCCATACTTGGTTGCCACGACATAGGCTGCTCTTAAAGATGAATGCTGTTTTAGAAAGAAAAAAGCCTAGCATTAGAGCTAGGCTTTATAAAGGGTGCTGGTAATGTCCTACTCTCACATGGGAACTCCCACACTACCATCGGCGCATTTGCATTTCACTTCTGAGTTCGGCAAGGGATCAGGTGGTTCTACAAAGCTATGGTCACCAGCAAAAAACTGTTATTGATTAGTATTTGAATCGTTTAACTAATTACTAAGCAATAATAGCTTTAAGTAAAAAGCCCTTGTCTTAAGACAAGGGCTTTTCTAATTAAGTGCCTAGCGATGACCTACTCTCACATGGGACCTCCCACACTACCATCGGCGCAGTTGCATTTCACTTCTGAGTTCGGCATGGGGTCAGGTGGTTCTACAACGCTATTGTCGCTAGGCGAAAAAAGTTACAATTTGGAAAGACGTGCATGGAAGCACTAATGTCGATGAGGTTCATGGATGAATGTTGTTCATCGACGCAATATATATCGCTATTCAGCATACTGAGTACGTGACTCATATTTATGACTTGTCAGTCTTACAAACTCCATGGATGGAGTAAATCAGGTAACTGTCTGGAACAGTTACGTGAAAAACCATTTGGGTGTTGTATGGTTAAGCCTCACGGGCAATTAGTATCAGTTAGCTCAAGGCCTCACAACCCTTACACACCTGACCTATCAACGTCGTAGTCTCCAACGACCCTTCAGGGGACTTAAAGTCCCAGTGAGAACTCATCTCAAAGCCTGCTTCCCGCTTAGATGCTTTCAGCGGTTATCAGTTCCGAACGTAGCTACCCGGCAATGCTTCTGGCGAAACAACCGGAACACCAGAGGTTCGTCCACTCCGGTCCTCTCGTACTAGGAGCAGCCCTCTTCAATTCTCAAACGCCCACGGCAGATAGGGACCGAACTGTCTCACGACGTTCTAAACCCAGCTCGCGTACCACTTTAAATGGCGAACAGCCATACCCTTGGGACCGACTTCAGCCCCAGGATGTGATGAGCCGACATCGAGGTGCCAAACACCGCCGTCGATATGAACTCTTGGGCGGTATCAGCCTGTTATCCCCGGAGTACCTTTTATCCGTTGAGCGATGGCCCTTCCATACAGAACCACCGGATCACTATGACCTGCTTTCGCACCTGCTCGACGTGTCTGTCTCGCAGTTAAGCTGGCTTATGCCATTGCACTAACCGTACGATGTCCGACCGTACTTAGCCAACCTTCGTGCTCCTCCGTTACGCTTTGGGAGGAGACCGCCCCAGTCAAACTACCCACCAGACAGTGTCCCCAACCGAGATAATCGGCCTAGGTTAGAACATCACGCATACAAGGGTGGTATTTCAAGGTTGGCTCCACTCACACTGGCGTGCAAGTTTCAAAGCCTCCCACCTATCCTACACATGTAGGAGCAATGTTCACTGTCAAGCTATAGTAAAGGTTCACGGGGTCTTTCCGTCTAGCCGCGGGTATACGGCATCTTAACCGCAATTTCAATTTCACTGAGTCTCGGGTGGAGACAGTGTGGCCATGATTACGCCATTCGTGCAGGTCGGAACTTACCCGACAAGGAATTTCGCTACCTTAGGACCGTTATAGTTACGGCCGCCGTTTACCGGGGCTTCGATCATGAGCTTCGCAGAGCTAACCCAATCAATTAACCTTCCGGCACCGGGCAGGCGTCACACCGTATACGTCATCTTTCGATTTTGCACAGTGCTGTGTTTTTAATAAACAGTTCCAGCCACCTGGTTACTTCGACCGACCTCAGCTTAGGGAGCAAGTCCCATCACCAGAGCCGGCGTACCTTCTCCCGAAGTTACGGTACTATTTTGCCTAGTTCCTTCACCCGAGTTCTCTCAAGCGCCTTAGTATTCTCTACCTAACCACCTGTGTCGGTTTGGGGTACGGTTCCTTTATATCTATGCTTAGAAGCTTTTCCTGGAAGCAGGGCATCAACAACTTCAACTCCGTAGAGCCTCGTCTCGTATCTCAGCCTTAAGAACCCGGATTTGCCTAAGTTCTCAGCCTACATACTTTCACATGGACAACCAACGCCATGCTTGCTTAGCCTTCTCCGTCCCTCCATCGCAATATAAAGAAGTACAGAAATATTAATCTGTTTCCCATCGACTACACCTCTCGGTCTCGCCTTAGGGGCCGACTTACCCTGCCCTGATTAACATGGGACAGGAAACCTTGGTCTTTCGGCGAGGGGGTTTTTCACCCCCTTTATCGTTACTCATGTCAGCATTCGCACTTCTGATACCTCCAGCATGCTTCTCAACACACCTTCAACGGCTTACAGAACGCTCCCCTACCACTCAAACAAAGTTTGAATCCGCAGCTTCGGTGCATAGTTTAGCCCCGTTACATCTTCCGCGCAGACCGACTCGACTAGTGAGCTATTACGCTTTCTTTAAAGGATGGCTGCTTCTAAGCCAACCTCCTAGCTGTCTATGCCTTTCCACATCGTTTCCCACTTAACTATGACTTTGGGACCTTAGCTGGCGGTCTGGGTTGTTTCCCTCTTCACTACGGACGTTAGCACCCATAGTGTGTCTCCCGGATAGTACTCATTGGTATTCGGAGTTTGCAAAGGGTTGGTAAGTCGGGATGACCCCCTAGCCTTAACAGTGCTCTACCCCCAATGGTATTCGTCCGAGGCTCTACCTAAATAGATTTCGGGGAGAACCAGCTATCTCCCGGCTTGATTAGCCTTTCACTCCGACCCACAGGTCATCACCGCATTTTTCAACATACGTGTGTTCGGTCCTCCAGTTGGTGTTACCCAACCTTCAACCTGCCCATGGGTAGATCGCCGGGTTTCGGGTCTATACCCTGCAACTAAACGCGCAGTTAACACTCGCTTTCGCTACGGCTCCCCTAATCGGTTAACCTTGCTACAAAATATAAGTCGCTGACCCATTATACAAAAGGTACGCAGTCACACAGAACAAGTCCATGCTTCCACTGCTTGTACGTATACGGTTTCAGGTTCTATTTCACTCCCCTCACAGGGGTTCTTTTCGCCTTTCCCTCACGGTACTGGTTCACTATCGGTCAGTTAGGAGTATTTAGCCTTGGAGGATGGTCCCCCCATGTTCAGTCAACATTTCACGTGTGCCGACCTACTCGATTTCACTTATGTTTGTCTTCGTGTACGGGGCTATCACCCTGTATCGCCAAGCTTTCCAGCTTGTTCCACTAACGCCCATAAGCTTAAGGGCTAATTCCCGTTCGCTCGCCGCTACTAAGGAAATCTCGGTTGATTTCTTTTCCTCGGGGTACTTAGATGTTTCAGTTCTCCCGGTTCGCCTCATTAAGCTATGTATTCACTTAATGATAGTGGCTTATGCCACTGGGTTTCCCCATTCAGAAATCCTAGGTTATAACGGTTTTTATCACCTTACCTAGGCTTATCGCAGATTAACACGTCTTTCATCGCCTCTAACTGCCAAGGCATCCACCATATACGCTTAGTCACTTAACCATACAACCCCAAATAGTTTTACTTATTTAAGTCACCAAGAGACAAACCTCGATGCTAATGTATGACTGACATTTTCACGTACTCATTAACAATTCTCATAAAAGAACAGTAATGGAGTATGCTTGAATTAGATTGATAAATGATAAGGAAAAATCATTTATCAGGTTTGATTACTTTATTCATTAAAGAAAAGAGCGCGACACTCTTGTCTTACCTAAAGCAATCATTCGAATATTTTTCTTATGTAAAACAAGAAATATATTCGGGATATATATCAGCTTTCCAAATTGTTAAAGAACTCAATTTAAGGCACATTCGCTTAAATCGTGGTTTAAAAAACCAAACGTAAATTGTTCAATTGAACACCTTAAGTTTGGTTTCTCATTCTTATGCGAAGAAGTGGTGGAGCTAAGCAGGATCGAACTGCTGACCTCCTGCGTGCAAGGCAGGCGCTCTCCCAGCTGAGCTATAGCCCCTTTATTTCTCAATAAAGAGTGGGCACATGTTGGTCAAGCTTCAATTCAAGCTAATCAAGGCGATTGGTGCCGACGTTTAGTTCGCTAAACGAGGTAACAATCAACGCTGAATAGCGAAGAATTTGGTAGGTCTGGGCAGACTTGAACTGCCGACCTCACCCTTATCAGGGGTGCGCTCTAACCAGCTGAGCTACAGACCTATTATCTCAATTAAGAGTCGTCCGAAGCTTACATGTTAGGACTTCTTCTACGTTCGTTATCAATGCAATGTGTGTGAACACTCAACATGTTGCGTTTTACTTCAAGATAAGGAGGTGATCCAACCCCAGGTTCCCCTAGGGTTACCTTGTTACGACTTCACCCCAGTCATGAATCACAAAGTGGTGACCGTCCTCCCGAAGGTTAAACTAGCCACTTCTTTTGCAACCCACTCCCATGGTGTGACGGGCGGTGTGTACAAGGCCCGGGAACGTATTCACCGCGACATTCTGATTCGCGATTACTAGCGATTCCGACTTCATGGAGTCGAGTTGCAGACTCCAATCCGGACTACGACGTACTTTCTGGGATTCGCTCCACCTCGCGGTCTCGCTGCCCTCTGTATACGCCATTGTAGCACGTGTGTAGCCCATCCCGTAAGGGCCATGATGACTTGACGTCGTCCCCACCTTCCTCCGGTTTATCACCGGCAGTCTCCTTAGAGTTCCCGCCATTACGCGCTGGCAAATAAGGATAGGGGTTGCGCTCGTTGCGGGACTTAACCCAACATTTCACAACACGAGCTGACGACAGCCATGCAGCACCTGTCTCAGAGTTCCCGAAGGCACTAATCTATCTCTAGAAAATTCTCTGGATGTCAAGGGATGGTAAGGTTCTTCGCGTTGCATCGAATTAAACCACATGCTCCACCGCTTGTGCGGGCCCCCGTCAATTCATTTGAGTTTTAACCTTGCGGCCGTACTCCCCAGGCGGTCAACTTAGCGCGTTAGCTACGCTACTCACGTTTCAAGAACACAAACAGCTAGTTGACATCGTTTACGGCGTGGACTACCAGGGTATCTAATCCTGTTCGCTCCCCACGCTTTCGTGCCTCAGCGTCAGTATCTGTCCAGGTGGCCGCCTTCGCCACTGATGTTCCTTCCAATCTCTACGCATTTCACCGCTACACTGGAAATTCCACCACCCTCTACAGTACTCTAGTCAAACAGTTCCAAATGCAGTTCCGAGGTTAAGCCCCGGGATTTCACATCTGGCTTATCAAACCGCCTACGCACGCTTTACGCCCAGTAATTCCGATTAACGCTCGCACCCTCCGTATTACCGCGGCTGCTGGCACGGAGTTAGCCGGTGCTTCTTCTGTCGCTAACGTCACAGCTAGCAGATATTACCTACTAACCTTTCCTCACGACTGAAAGTGCTTTACAACCCGAAGGCCTTCTTCACACACGCGGCATGGCTGCATCAGGGTTTCCCCCATTGTGCAATATTCCCCACTGCTGCCTCCCGTAGGAGTCTGGGCCGTGTCTCAGTCCCAGTGTGGCTGATCATCCTCTCAAACCAGCTAGAGATCGTCGCCTTGGTAGGCCTTTACCCCACCAACTAGCTAATCTCACTTGGGCTAATCTTTTGGCACGAGGCCCGAAGGTCCCCCGCTTTGGTCCGTAAACATTATGCGGTATTAGCAGTCGTTTCCAACTGTTGTCCCCCACCAAAAGGCATATTCCCAAGCATTACTCACCCGTCCGCCGCTCGACGCCAAAGGAGCAAGCTCCTCTTCGTTTCCGCTCGACTTGCATGTGTTAAGCCTGCCGCCAGCGTTCAATCTGAGCCATGATCAAACTCTTCAATTAAAATCGTTTGTGAGACATCAGTCTCGGCTCAATGAATTCTGTACAACTCTTCATTTCACTTTTAAAAAAAGTGAGACAAAAAGTAAACTTATAAAAAGTATTCTGCATGAGTTCACTGAGTTAATTTTTGCTAAGAAAAACTTAGCTATATTTGTAAAATCAACATCATGTGAATGCTCACACAAATTGCATGATAACTAATTGTTAAAGAACTGAATCTTTCGATTCAAACAAAACATCGCACTCGTGTTTTGTGGTTACTCTCTCGTTGAGAGCGGATGCGCATTTTACGCTTCCTAGTTTTGATGTCAACAACTTTTTAAAAAAATCTTTAATTCATTTTTCTAAGTTATCTGACCCGTTTACTTAGCAAACTTGCTAACTAAACTTATCAAAACACTTCGTTGGGCTGCCCCGTGGAAGTGGATGCGCATTTTAGAGATTTTTAGCTGGGCGTCAACAGCTAATTTCAACTTTTTAACCGTTCGCTGTTTTATTGAACGATATCGCCAAATAATAGTCCTATATGCTAATGAAGCCTGTGAATTCGCTGGATAAATACACAGAGGCGAAAACATTTCGATTCAATTATAGTCAATGAGTTGTATATGAGCAGCAGTATCCTTAGTCGTAGCAATATAGCAAACGCAAATACAAAAAAGAGAATAATGATGCGTACCCTAGTTTTTATTTGGTTATTTATAGTTATTAGTTTTAGCAGTTATGCAAGTGACCCAAGTAAGGATGCTAAAAGCAAACGTATAATTGCAGGGTTCATAAAACAACAAGCAAAAGCCAACGTTAATATAGGAAGAAGTGTTAGTACTATTTTAGGTCGTTATCCTGAACAGGTAGATTTAGTTATTCCAGTGGCTTTAGAACTATACCCTGATAAATACGAACAGATTGTTCGTGGCGCCATTAATGCAGAACCAGCACTGGCCTGCGATGTAGTTGTTGCGGCAATTGACAGTAAATTAGTGGATAGTCAGGAAATCGTGCGTATTGCAGTAGAGTCAGATCCAGCTTATGCCAGTGAAATCGTAGAAACGGCTGCATCGCATGATATTGCAGAAATTCAAAACATTGTCAGAGTTGCCATTAGTACCAGCGACTTCCATCAAGATGCAATTGTTGAGTCCACCATATCTAGTTTCCCTGAGCAATTCGCTGAAATACTATCAGGCGCAATTCAAGCCTTACCTGACCAAATCACGACTTTCGTTTCTACTGCATTGGGAATTGTGCCAGAACAGAGTGAAGAAGTCGTAGCGACTGCCGTAAGTCAGAATAAGCACATTGATAACCGCAAGATTGTTGATACCGCAATTGCCAATGGTATGAACCAAGCCACTGCAATTGATGCCGCGTTAGCCGGTGGCGCAAAGCCTGACGAATTTGCCAATATTACAGAAGAAGCTAAGTAGTCGCTTTAACTATCAGCCATAATACTAGACATATGCGCAGTTACGGTTAAAATCTGCGCTCCCTGAAATTGAGGCGTTTCTATGTTTAGTCATATTCATCCTGATAATTACCCACAACAACTTGAACAAAAACAACAGCAAATCCGTGAAATGTTTGCTGAATTCACACTTCCAACGTTTGAGTGTTTTGAATCTGAACCGCTAAATTATCGCTTACGTGCAGAGTTTCGTGTTTGGCATGATGGTGATGACCTTGACTACATCATGTTCAACAGTGAAACAAAAGAAAAATTTAAGCTGACGACATTTCCAGTAGCAAGCGTTTTGATCAATGATGCAATGCAAGCTTTGATTCAGTTTGTTAAAGCGAATGAATTGCTGCGCCGTAAACTATTTCAAGTTGATTTTCTTTCAACATTAAGTGGTGAATTGTTAGTAAGCCTGCTTTACCACAAACAGTTAGATGATGCTTGGCAAGCAGAAGCGCAAGCATTGAAAGCTGAGCTTGCCAAAATCGCACCAACAGACATTATCGGCCGTGCCCGTAAGCAAAAGGTTATTCTTGATAAAGATTATGTAGTTGAAACACTCACCGTCGATGGTAAGCAATATCATTATCAGCAAGTTGAAAATAGCTTTACGCAGCCAAATGGCGGTGTAAACCAGCATATGTTGAGTTGGGCAAAACACGCAACCCAAGGTCGTGGCGGCGATTTGATTGAGCTATATTGCGGAAATGGGAATTTTAGCCTTGCCTTAGCCGAGAATTTTGATCGTGTTTTAGGCACGGAAATATCGAAAACATCGGTCAATTCTGCGCAATACAATATCAAAGCGAACAATATAGATAATGTTGACATTGTCCGTATGTCGAGTGAAGAGTTCACTCAAGCAATGAATGGCGAGCGCACCTTTAGACGATTGGATGGCTTCGACTTAACCAGCTACAAATTTGATACGGTATTAGTCGATCCACCGCGTGCAGGTTTAGACCCAGACAGCGTTGAATTAGTTAGACGATTTGATTTAATTGTTTATATTTCCTGTAACCCGGAAACACTGAAAGACAACCTACAGGCGCTAACGACAACTCATCATATCGAGCAGTTTGCCTTATTTGATCAATTCCCTTACACCCACCACGTTGAAACAGGTGTTATCCTTAAACACCGTTAATCTTAGCAACGCGCTAACATACATAGCGCTTATTGCAAACCACATTTTCTAGATCACATTTTCTAAGCCAAAGTGAGCTAACGAGTTTTTAGCTCACTTTGTATATTGCTAATTATATTGCGAACTAAATCTTGGCTTAAGTCTCTTGCTTGAGCCACTTTTTCTGGTGAAAGTTGCTTGCTCATGCGCTGTTCTTGCCATTGGTATCGACTATATAGTTGACTATCGTCTGTTAATTCCAACAACAGATACAGATACGCTAAAGCCTGGCTACCGTCATTATTTCCAAACTTTTGCTGCCATAAATTATCAGATAGACGCGCGATGGCTTTCACATTCCCTTGCAATGCGGCAGTTGTTAAATACTCCTGCTGAGCCGCCAGCACCTCAGTTCTTGCAGTCAATGCAGAGCGAGTTTCACTTTCTACCTTTACTAATAGCTCGGTATTAGCGAAACCATAGTCAAGCATGGCGTCAAGATGACCTTGGTTTGCTGCAAACGCTAAATAATGAGCAAATTGCTTTTTGGTCGCATGCATTACCCCTTGGCAATATTCATAGTTTTCTGCAATTTTGGCCAGGTAATGATCATCTTCATTGTTGTCGAGTGCTTTATTTACTCTATCTTGGTAGCTTTCTTCATCGCTGGGAGTGTAAAAACAGTATCTCAGATTTTTGGCAAGTATAAATGCAGCCTGCAAATTTCCATTTGCGCTCAAATATTCAAGTTGAGCTAATTGAGTATGCAGTGGCGTTGATAACTTCCAGCTACTGGTTGGTTGCCTATCAATACCCGTTAGCTCTTCTATAGGTTGACCGTTAATCTCAGCATTTAAGACGTTTGAACTTTCTGGGCAGCTTTGTTCGTTACTATCATGGAAACAGACATCAGTACTATCGCTAAACTTGTGCTCTAGTGCTATTAAAGTTGTGTCCCCTTTATCGCCTGTGCTAACAATATGTTGCTTATCCTCAGAACATTCCAATAGAGAGTTAACAACGATAGCTACCGCTACAAAGATAAAAAAAGCAGTCGCCGCCCAGCGCATTTACAAGTGCTCTTTAACTCTTAATCGAGCAGAAAAATCACTGGCTCCACGCGCGATAAATCGCAACTGTTGCACCACATTCTCGGCTAACTCCTCTCGCTCTTTCAAATCAATATCTAGAGCGTCAGCGCCAGCGCTGAACACTATCGTTACTGCAGCTTTTGCTTGGAGTAGTGCAACTTGTGCATCTAGTTTATTGGCTTCTTGCAAGTAGTCACTCAGTTCAAGGGTGAAATAACGAATTTCACGATTAACCGCCGCACGAAAAGCCGCTGATGTGCCAGAACGTTCACGCAATAATAATCGAAAAATATTGCCGTTGTTCTCAATAAATTCCATAAAGGTATGAACAGATATCTTGATAACCGAGCCACCTTTGGCAATACGTTGCCGTGCCTGACGCATCAATTGACGTAACGTTAAGCCAGCTTCGTCAACTAGCGTTAACCCAAGTTCATCCATATCAGAAAAGTGACGGTAAAACGAAGTTGGTGCTAAGCCCGCCTCTTTGGCCACTTCGCGTAAGCTCAAACTCGAAAAGCTGCGATCTGCACTTAATTGCCCTAAAGCTGCATCAATTAATTGTCGACGAGTTTTCTCTTTTTGCTGGGCACGAACTCCTGCCATTAGATTACCTTTGTTTTTATAGACTTAGTCATAATACTTAATTGAAATTCCGTTGTCAGGTGATGACAATTGGGTGAAGTTTATCACAGATCAACATTTCTCGGCTTGACTCAATATCTGCGCCAGCTAAAATAGTGAACACTTGTACGCTCAAATATCTAAATCGGAAAATTAATGAATAAGCCTCGTATTATTTGGCTAAACGTTTTAGTGTTTTTAATCACTTTCTTGTTTGCTGCCATCGCCGTGCCATACCGTGCTATAACCCATGGATTCGACGGTGCTGAAATAACTATGGCAATTGTCTGCTTTATCTACTGTGGTATGTCAATCACAGCAGGGTATCACAGACTGTGGTCACACAAGACTTATCAGGCACACTGGAGCTTACGCCTGATTTATGCACTAGGTGGTGCATTTGCCCTACAAAACAGTATTTTGCATTGGTCTTCTGATCATCGTATTCATCATAAGCACGTCGACAACAATGATGTTGACCCATACTCAGCGAAACGCGGCTTCTGGTATTCACACATTGGCTGGATGCTCCGTGAATATCAAGCACATCGTTATAATAACTATGACAATGTGCGTGACTTACAAAAAGATAAAATTGTTATGTGGCAACACAAACACTACCTTGCCCTAACCTTAGCGATGAACTTTGGTGTGCCATTGGCATTTGGTTTATGGCATGGCGACGTGATCAGCAGCCTGTTGCTAGTTGGTTTCTTCCGCTTGGTAATGAGCCACCACACAACCTTCTTTATTAATTCATTAGCTCATATCTGGGGTAAGCAAACTTACACAGATAAAAACACTGCTCGTGATAACGGCGTGTTAGCTTTCTTTACTTTTGGTGAGGGTTACCACAACTATCACCATATCTTTGAAAATGACTATCGCAATGGCATTCGCTGGTATCAGTTCGATCCAACCAAGTGGTTAATCAAAGGTTGTAATTATATTGGCTTAACCTCGAAGTTGCGTACCTCACCGGAAGATAAGGTCGAAAAAGCAAAATTGGCAATGACCTTAAAGCGCAGTCAACAGCGTTTAAGTGCGCACCCTCAAGCCGAAGAAATGCGTCAAAAGCTACAAGCTGAGTATGATTTATTAATTGCTAAATTAAATGAATTCTACGAGCTTAAAAAGCAGGTATTAGTGAACAAGAAAGATAAGTTGCTTTCAGAAGTTGAAAACTCAGAGCTGATCAAGCAATTTACAGAGCTTAAGCAAACACTTGCTGAGCAGCGTAAGAGCTGGCAACTGCTAACCGCAAAACTTGCATAGTATTCTTATAATAGCTGTTACAGTTTGCCGAAACGGGTGACCATTTCGGCAAACTGCCTCTCGATATTATCCTATCTCTTTTGCAGCCAATTTCAGCATCTTCAATCAGAACGCGTATAATTAGTTACCTATCCTACTAATTCTTGGTAAAATTTCACCAAACTGTTTTCTGGGGAAGGTAACTTGGCTAAAGCAAAATCTACATCAAAAATCACATTCGACTTTGACGCAATCGTCATTGGTACAGGTCCAGGTGGCGAAGGCGCAGCAATGAACCTCACCAAAGCAGGCCAGAAAGTTGCAGTTATAGAAAAACATAATGAGGTTGGCGGCGGCTGTACGCATTGGGGCACCATACCGTCGAAAGCGCTGCGTCACTCCGTCAGTCGCTTGGTTGAGTACAACAGTAATCCGCTATTCAATCAATCTGAAAAAGCGGCGACCTTAACCTTCGATAATATTTTACAACACACCACAAAAGTGATTCGTGATCAGGTGCGTTTGCGCGGCGGTTTCTACAGCCGAAATGAAGTCAAGGTTTACCACGGTGAAGCTACCTTTATTGATAAGCACAATTTGCATATTCAGTACCCAGATGGTTCAAGTGAGCAAGTAAGTGCCAAAACAATTGTCATTGCTACCGGTTCTCGTCCTTATCGACCAGCAGATGTTGATTTTACTCATTCTCGTATCTATGACTCTGACACCATTTTGTCGCTAAAGCATGAACCAAAGTCGATCATTATTTATGGTGCCGGTGTTATTGGCTGTGAATACGCATCAATCTTCAGAGGTTTAGGTTGTAAGGTAGATTTAATCAATACCCGCGATCGCCTATTGTCATTTATGGATGCAGAGATGACAGATTCGCTAAGCTACCATTTCTGGAACAGCGGTATCGTGATTCGCCACGGTGAAGAATACTCAGCAATTGAAGGTCGAGATGACGGTGTTGTATTAACCCTGCAATCAGGTAAGCGCATGAAAGCTGACTGCATACTATTTGCCAACGGCCGAACGGGCAATACCGATAAGCTCGGCATTGAGAATATCGGTTTAACGGCGAATTCACGTGGCTCATTAACCGTTGATAGCACCTACAAAACCGAGGTTGATAATATCTATGCCATTGGTGATGTTATTGGCTACCCTAGCCTTGCTAGTGCAGCTTATGACCAAGGTCGTATTGCCGCTGACTACATTCTCAGTATCTCTACTGAAGGCCAGTTAATTGAAGATATCCCGACAGGTATTTACACCATTCCAGAGATGTCGTCAGTGGGTAAAAATGAACAAGAGCTCACTGCCGCAAAAATCCCTTATGAAGTTGGCAGAGCCTCATTTAAACACTTAGCTCGCGCACAAATTGGTGCTAGCCCTGTTGGTAGTTTAAAAATTCTTTTCCACTGCGATACCAAAGAAATTTTAGGTATTCATTGCTTTGGTGAGCGCTCTGCTGAGATTGTGCATATCGGTCAAGCCATCATGCAGCAAAAAGGTGAGGCGAATACCATTGAATATTTTATTCACACAACCTTTAACTATCCAACAATGGCAGAAGCTTATCGCGTTGCGGCGCTCAATGGCTTAAATCGCCTGTTTTAATGCGATGAAGTTGTTGCCTAAGTTATTGCTAAGTGTGGTTTTTGCTGGGCAGATATTTTTATCTGCTCTAGCGCCACCTGCTCTCGCAGATAGTTTCAGTTTATATTTGACACGACACGCAGAGAAACAGTCAAACAGTGCCGACCCTTTACTAACAAACTGCGGCCACCAAAGAGCAATGTTACTTGCTGACACACTCAGCAACGTTGAGATTCAGGCGGTTTATAGCACCAGCTACCAAAGAACGTTGGCTACTGCCCAGCCAACAGCTACGGCTAAACAACTCAGCGTAACTCAATATGCACCCAATGGGCTTGAACAATTAGCAAGAGTACTTAAACAAAAACAATTGAATACGCTTGTGGTCGGGCACAGTAATACCACTCCCATGCTGCTGTCACTGCTCACCGGCAAGGCTTTTGACAAAATTCCAGAAGATAATTTTCGCCATCTATATCAGGTCGTCATAACCACTGATCAGAACAACGAGATTACGGATATGGTAGTGACTGATCTGACTCAATCGCTGCGATGTCGCTAGTTGCTAGTTGCTAGTTGCTAGTTGCTAGTTGCTAGTTGCTAGTGAGTATTGGATTCTGCGCCAAGTTCCAGCACTTTATAATCATTAATTTTGAAGAGTTTGCCCCATTGCTGGGTCGTTAGCATATCGGTCATAAATTCCCCCTTCAAAGCTAGCACGGTACCTTCTATTCGGTATGCTTTAGGCAAGTTCATTGGCAGAAGCTTTTCATTTTGATCGGTAACAATGCCATAAAAGCCGCCTTCAAAATTTAGGTAATGCACTTTACCTGTTTTCCAACCCTGCTGCTGATACTCTTTTGCTGTCATTGTTTGACTTACATCCATTGTTTTATCTGACATTGGTTTATCTTGCTGAGCGAAACTTATCATGGGTAACAGACACAGAGATAACAAGTACCTGCTTATTGCATTAATCGACGGTAGGAGTGTATGGAAAAGAGAGTGGATCATACGTGACTTGCTCCGTAGCATACAATCACCAAATGTAAGCCACTATGCTTGCAAGACAAACTGGCTTCTAGGTGGCAAGTCATAGGCTTGGTTGATGGCCAAATAACGCGACTCAATCACCCCTGCTCTTTGGTCAATTTCTTCAGGCCGCTGTGGCAAACTTGGAGAAATTGATTCTTGCGCCTGAATTGTTGACTGGACAAAGCTATCAAAGTCACCACGGGCAAAATCACTTTGCTGTGAACTTGCACCTGTATCTGCATCTAGATTTGAAAAGCTTGAGCTGGGCACACTAACTGCTGACGTTGCCGATACTGCAGAATCAAGGTTAGCACTCACGTCATCAGATCCAAGTTCAGCAGTGCGCTCTGAGCCAAAGCTATTGATTGTTGGCCGACCGTCACCTGATGGTTGTGGTGATTGCTCATCACCCTCTTCCACTCTTTGCTGTCTGAGCACTTCTGCCTGCGCTTGAGCAATAATACGAGAGGCTTCTGCCGCAACACGTAAATCTTGCGTCGAAGGATTCGCAGGAGCAAGCGCAGCGTCATAAACCCTACGCATCTTGGTAATTGTTTCTTGTGGTGAGCCAGCCTCAGATAAATCCACCGAGACCTCACCTTCAACCGCATAACGGCGGCCATCAGGGCCTATTTCAAAGCTATAACTTGGCGCGCCAGTGTATGGACCACCTACCGCTGCATGCGCTTGCTCATGAGTACGAACTTCCAAATCACGGGCACTAAGTTCACGCACCGCTTGTTGTTCGTCCGGCGTTAACTCACGGCTGTTGGTATTGGAGTCCTCACCGCTATTCTCATCTTCCGCTTGGGCATCAGCACTTTGCCCTTGTTCTTGTTGACCTGGCTGCTCACCAGATTGATCTTGACCTCGTTGGCGCTCATTGATGCTGGCACTTTCTCGCTCTGCTTGCTCTTGAATAGCAGCAAAATCAATACCTTCTTCAACGTTTTGTGCCGGTGTTCTGGCACGTTCACGCTCACTGGCAACGCCTTTCTCAGCAGCACTCTGACTAAGCGCTGGCGCTTGTGTAATAACTTCTCGCTGAACATTGTCACGACGCAAGCTGTCAGTGGGCGGGTTGACCACTGTCGCTAAAGGTAACTGATTAACTTGCGTCGTAATATTCATCGCGGGTATATGCTAGGTACTAGGCGGTAACATCAAGTAACGTACCGAGTGTTTCATCGGCCGTTTGAATAACTTCTGCAGAGGCGCGAGCTTGGAATTCAGCAACGCGAAGGTTAACAACCTCTTCGGTAAGATTAGGCTCAGACTCACCAGCTAAACCAGCTTGTGCTGCTTGGCTTTCAAATTCACTGCGCTCTTGCTCGGTGATTGTTGTCGCATCAACAATATTTGCTGCAGTTTCATTTAAACGTTGATTTGCGTTCGTAAACCCTTGTAAGCCCGCATTAAAGGCTGATTGAACATCCATCACCTACTCCTAAAATCTGTCTTATGAACTAAAACTCACAGTGCTTGCAACACTTGTCGGAATACTTATCGCAACATAAGTCGCAATATAAACAACACTGTGTATTACTACTTAGTCAGACGACTGACATGTTTGTTCAATTATCGAGCAGAGCTGCCTAAAAGTCAATCAGGGTAAGGGGTGTGAATAATTTAATAGTGACCCGTATTATCGCTTAACCAAGCGTTCAAATGTTCAACAAACTCCTGAAAATTCGAAATAAATGGTGCATGTGACGCCTTATCAAAAACAACCAAGTCACTATTTTTGGCTAAATTATCAACCAAATTAATCACTTTTTTCGGAACTAAGCTATCCATTTTTCCATAAATGCGCAGGAAAGGCATTTTGATTTGAGCCAAGTCTGCTCTTGTATCTGCACTTGCCAGAATATGCAGACCTTGCTCCAAAGCTTTTCTATCAGGAAGTGGCTTCGCCATCACCAACTGCTGGATCTGCCGGATGTCCTCTTTAATATGATTACTGCCCATTGCTTGAATCTTCAAAAAGCCTGACAGGGTTTTACCAATATCTTTTGCAAGTTGCTGATGAAAAGTTGCTAACAATTCAGGCTTGATACCGGGCCAATCGTGATTTTCAACAAAATAAGGAGAAGTCGCGACATGCACTAAACCCAGGACATCGTTTTGCGGCGCTGTTCGAGCTATTTGGGTTGCCACTAAACCACCTAGTGACCAGCCCAAATAAACAGCAGGCTCGGCAACGGATTGATAAACAAGTTCGGCAAGATCAGCCAATTCATAATGTGCAGGTAGGCAATCAACATTATCACCATAGCCCGGCAAATCAATTGATATCACTTTAAAGCGCTCGGCGAGCTTAACTGCGAGAGGCTCAAAAACACCACTATTTAGCCCCCACCCATGCAACAAAACAATAGGTGTCCCCTGTCCAATACTCGAAAATTTTAAACTTTGTGCCATGCTTGCTTATAAATAATAAGTTAATGACTTAGTTTAACGAAATCAGTAGCGCCAGCCTAGCTTTGATAACAGCATTCCTGTTTAGGCAAGTATCTAGTTGGCTTTAATGTTTCTGAATTCTAGGATTAACTAACTGTGGCAAGGATTGCCTGTGATAACTGACACTATTGAGAAGCTTGTCGCCAAAGCGACACAATTAGTCCATCTCTTTAATTATTGTGAATTGTGTGAGCAACCAATTTACCAACAAGTGGCTTTATGCGACCACTGTGTTTCATTAATCCCACGTTTTCAGTTAGACAGCCTTAGCGGAGACTTGCTAAATCGACCTGAAATTTACGGACTTTACAGCAAATGTGTATTTGACCACCTAATCGCGATTTCCCCCTATCAATACCCCATGAGCGACTGGTTAAAACAGTTCAAATACTTAGGCCGTTGGCAGTATCAACGGCTTTGCTGCCGAGTGCTGAACTTTCATTTAAATGAGCTGCTTAAGCTAAGCGACTTTTGCCCGCCAGATATTGTGATGCCTGTCCCCATTCACATTAACCGCTGGCAGCATCGAGGTTTCAATCAAACCTTACCGTTAGCACGAACTGTTGCCAAGGTATTCAAAGTTCACTGCAACGCAGATTGCTTGGTACGGCAAAACCAAACAGGTTCGCAAGCGCAAGCATCTGGTCAACTGCGGCGTAAGCAGCTGAAAAACAACTTTGCGTTACTCCCCAACGAAACAAGCTATGAAACAAGCAACGAAGTAACGGGCAAGCGTGTAAAGCTCGAGGGCATGCACGTTGCACTGGTTGATGATGTTGTCACCACAGGGGCAACGGTGAGTGAAATTAGCCGCCTATTGAAAGCGGCTAATGTCGCTAAGGTGAGTGTCTACTGTTTAGCGCTTAGCTTATAGACTCAGTACGACTATTTAGACTTAGCCGCGACATCAAATGCCGTTGCGAAAAACAACGTATTCGCCAAAATTTTTGCCGTACCTTGCCAATAGCCTCTGAATGTATAGTTCTCGGTGGTCGCAACCACTCTGCCACGACCGACATTATGAGCAACCAGCGAAGCATTATGTGCTAATCGATTCACCAAATTCTCGTCAGCATAACCACTGAGTAAAGGTGACTGGCCAAATTTAGCCACAGTTGAGAACGGCACTTTAGGCTTATTCATTATTAAACTGCTGTTCTTGAACACAGGTAAATTATTGCTCTTAAAGCCAAACGCTAACGGGTGGCTGGTATCAATTTCTGCGTTAAAAATTGTACCTGCAATGCGTTTGCGAGCCGTTAACCCTTGCTTGTCTTGATAACTTAAATTATCAGTATCGAATAGTTGATCAAGTTGTTCTTTGGTGGCAAAGCTTGCCTGCAATAGCTCTTTGTCTGCTAACCACTTGGCAGCACGTTTCTGGGCAAAAACAACGCCCCCTCGATGTAGCCAGTTTGACAGCCTCTTGGTCACGCTTTTTGATAAATCATCATAGTGGCCATCAACCATAACAATATGACTGTAATCATCAAAGTTAAGCTTGCTCAAACGCTGTTTATCAACAATAGAAACAGGAATCTCAAGTTCTTGATCTAAATAGTAGCGAATTTCACCTGCCTCATACTGAGACACACCGTAACCACCAATCAATAATACTTTTGCAGGCTCAATCAGTTTGAATGATTGGCTACCTAAGTCGATACCATTAATTGTTAATCCTGTATTTATTGGAAATACAGGTAATGCTAATGCATCGCTCTCTGCCTTTAAGATATTAAACCAGTCACCTTGCTGTTGAATACCCGCAGCAATCAGCAAAGTACCTGATGCAAATGTTTGCTCTGTTTCAGCATCAAGGTTACTAAAAGACTTGGTAGCGACTTTTACTTGCAGTCCTTTGGCAAGTAGCTTGTTTAATAGCTTAGGTGCTAGATAGTCTTGCCATTCTATCGCGTATGCATACGCAGCACCTTCAAGTTCACTTGTCTGTTTCGCTTTTTGCTGCCATGCCTTATTCAGCAGCTTTAAGCCCCAAGTGCGGGCTACTTGGCTAACATCAATATTCATGGCTAACGGTAACGTCCAACCAGAAACATCATAGAAAGTGTTATCAGCAAATTCCGTTTGCTTAGTGAATAAGGCTTGAATTAATCGGTATTGGCGCTGAGCCAAAGGAACGAAATAGCTATGCTCGGCACTAAATACGCGATTATTCAAACGAAAATCTTCACTTAGCGGGAATACTTCAATTTGATGCTGTGCTAGCTTTGACAAGAACAAATTTAAACGCGTGTTATCGTCACTCTCGGTAAACAAATAGCCCGCATATTTTTCTTTTTTCGCGGCTTTAAGGCCCGACTCGTAGAAAGTTTCTCGATACTCAGCCAATGCACCTCGTTGCTGCCATGCGCCGCGCAAGGTAGAAAAGGAAGTTAACAATTGGTTTTTAATACCATACTCAAAGGTCAACAAGCCGTTTACTGTATCTTGCTGCATACCGCGACTTGACGCTTGCTCAAACAAAATACCCACCGCACCATTAACATCAGGGTAGGTACTGCCTTTGCCGTAGTAAAAATCATCAAAGCTTTCTTGGGTGTAATACAAGCGCTGCTCTTCATCGAGCGCCTTTGCATGAAACTCCGCTAACTTTTGTGTCAACTCAACATTCTTAGCTGGCGTTAATGGGTTGGTTCGCGTTGGAATACCTGGCTGGAAGAAATAGCTACTATTCGCGCCCATTTCATGAAAGTCACCTAAGACATTAGGCTGATATTGGTGATACATCTTCAAGCGATTAACACTTTCCACTTGGCTAAGTAGCAACCAGTCACGGTTTAAATCAAACCAATAATGATTGGTGCGTCCCGTTGGCCAACTTTGATTGTGTTCAATATGGTTAGGATCACTATTTGCCGAGTGGCTACGGAATGTTGTTACCCAGTTAGCAAATCTGTCCATACCATCGGGGTTCACACTCGGCTCAATAACGATCACCATATCATCAAGCCATTGCTTTACTTCGTCGCTTTGTGATGCAGCCAAGTGGTAAGCAACCAACATCGAAGCATGGGCACCACTGATTTCGTCGCCATGAACACTGTAACCTAACCAAACCACTAGCGGATCGTCATCACTGACTTTATTGTTTTGTCGATTAGTTAGAGTGCTATCTAACTTGGCTAGATTTTCTGGCGAAGAAATTGTCAGTAATACCTGTTTACGTTGCTGATAGGTACGGCCAAATTCGGTGAGCTTGATACGCTCTGATTGCCCAGCAAGTTGTGACATATAATCTAGCAGTTGATCGTGCCTTAAATGGCGCTCGCCAACGCCAAACCCCAATACTTGCGATGGTTTACTGATTTGTGCAGCGTAATTATCCGTGCTTGACAAGTAATAACTCAGCTCAGCAGCGTTCGCTGTCAGCGTAAAAAGGCTAAGTAAAAAGCCCGTACTAACAGTCAAACACCTGTTTAAAATTTGTTGAAAAAACATTTATCTATCCCCACATTTATGTGCCTAACGCTATCAAAATCTGGCAAAGGGCACTAGTCGATTTGTCGCATTGTGATGATTAATTTTGTCGACCCCTAGCCTATTGGTAGCTTGCAGAGTAAAATACCCATACCTGACTAATTTACTCAGGTATGACATTTTTAGATTTTAAGTGAGTAACTCATGATCAGCATTTCAGAATCAGCCCAAGCACACTTCGCTAAACTATTATCGCAACAAGCGGAAGGTACCAACATTCGTGTTTTCGTGGTTAACCCAGGCACAGCAAAAGCTGAATGTGGTGTTTCTTACTGCCCAACCGATGCTGTTGAAACAGACGATTTAGAACTCAAGTTCAATGGTTTCTCAGCTTATGTTGACGCTGAAAGCCAACCATTTCTAGAAGAAGCTGAAATTGATTTTGTAACGGATCAAATGGGCTCACAACTAACGTTAAAAGCGCCAAACGCTAAATTGAGAAAAGTTGCTGACGACGCACCACTATTTGACCGTGTTGACTACTTTATTAAAGCAGAAGTCAATCCTCAGTTAGCAGGCCATGGTGGTGAATGTAACCTGATGGAAATCACTGAAGATGGCTATGCTGTACTTCAATTTGGTGGCGGTTGTAATGGTTGTAGTCAAATTGACGTCACCGTAAAAGACGGTATTGAAAGTCAGCTGCTTGAAATCATGGGTGGTGAAATTAAAGGTGTTCGTGACGCCACTGAGCACCAACGCGGTGAGCATTCTTACTACTAAAACAACTCACTCTCGCATAGGTTTAGCGACCTAACATAACTATTTTCCAGAAAGTCGGCTTCACGCCGACTTTTTTGTTTTGGCTTGCTATTGTGGCGTTGCAATCGGTTGCGGTAATAACCGGCTATAAAGATGCCAACCCAATGTTGCACCCCGCGCCAACATAAAGCCAGAAAATGCCAACCAAAGCGCATGGTTTAATGATATTTGTAAGAATAAAGGCTGGGAAAATAGACTTTGGAACAACCACCACAAGGGGAAAAATACCGCAAAAGTCGCGACAATCATGCTGTTACGCATAATATCTGCCCGAGTCATCCCAACATAAACCCCATCGTATAAATAGCACCAACAGCCAATCAGCGGTAACAGCATAATCCAACCCAAGTATTTTTTAGCTTCTGTCCTAACATCAGTAATACTAGTTATCTGATTTATTAGCCAATCCCCTGCTAAGGCAAAAGCTAAACTGTATGCAAGCGCAAACACTATAGTCCACAAAGTGCAACGTTTTAGAATCAATGCCAGCTCATTGTTTGCACCCGCCCCTTTAGCCTTACCAATCATAGCTTCGGCGGCATTAGCTATGCCGTCTAAACCAAATGAAATCAGCAGCAAAAAGTTCATTAAAATTGCATTGGCAGCAACAACATTGTCGCCTAATCGGGCGCCTTGAAAGGTCATAAAAACAAAGCAGACTTCTAAACACAAAGTGCGAATAAGAATATCGCGATTAAGCTTAAAATAAGCAGCTAACTGACTCACGTTCATGACGTCAGCAAGCACTTGTCGACTAAATAGCTGACTGATGCTCGCTTGATAATAGCGATGAAGTATAAAGCCTAACCCTGCAATTAGCCCTGAATACTCGGCAACTAAAGTGGCCGCAGCAACACCCTGCACTTGCCAGTTAAACGCTAGGACAAACAGTAGGTCTAGCGATAAGTTGATACTATTGATCAGGATCAGCAACCACATCACCGCTTTTGCTTGATGTTGCCCCAACAGCCAACCCAGCATAACAATGTTGGCAAGTGCAGCGGGTAGTCCCCAAACCCGAATATCCATATATTGTTTGGCATAAAACTGCACTTGTTCGCTGCCGCCGGCTAGCCACAGGCTTAACTGGAAGTAAGGGTTTTGCAGTACAATACACACTAGACCAATTGCGGCTGCAACCAGCAAACCACGCAGCAATACTAAGGTTGCATCATCATTATTCTGTCGGCCTAGTGCCTGTGCAGCCAAACCTGTTGTCGACATTCTTAAAAAGCCACAAAGCCAAGTAATAAAGGTGATGATCATGGCGCCAACTGTGCTGCCACCAAGATAATAGGCATGAGGTAAGTGCCCAATAACGGCAGTATCGACCATCCCCAACAAGGGCACTGTGATATTTGACAAAATCATTGGCACAGCAAGTGCGATTATTTTTCGGTCTAAGCTTTTCAAAATAAAATTTTCAAAAATAGGTATGTCTAAGCGAGCAGTGGCCAAAGTTTACTTGGTGTTTAGCCCAAAAACACGCTACTTTAATAGCTATCTGCCGATACTTGGCGCGTGATCATGATGAACCCAATGAAAAACCTATTCCTCTCGCTTATTTTTCCATTTGCAGCCGCTATTGCAGTAGGCACTGCCGTATCGAGCGCGCAAGCTGCGGTGATCTTGCAATATCACCACGTTAGTACAGACACGCCAGCTAGCACGAGTATTTCACCTCAGCAGTTTGAAAATCACATGCGCTATCTTAAAGACAGAGGCTTCACGGTAGTGCCACTATCAACGATTGTAAATGGCGTTAAAAACCAAGAAGCAGCGTCAAGCAGCCTTGATAAATCGGAAAAGCTAGTCGCGATTACTTTTGATGACGCCTATCTTGATATTCTTACCAACGGTAAACCGATACTGGACGCTTTTAACTATCCCTACACGATTTTTGTCAACCCGAGCCTAGTTGAAGCCAAGCAACCTGATTATTTAAATTGGCAACAGTTAAAAATGATAGCCGAACAAGGCGCCATTATTGCCAATCACGGCTGGCAACATCAGTCATTAACAAGAGTACCTGATGGCATTGCCCCTGATATGTGGCTTGCGCAATACGAGCAAGACCTGCGTAGAGCCGAGCAATTGATTAACGACAAGGTTGGGCAAAGCTATCGCTATTTCGCTTACCCTTACGGTGAATACACTCCTGAAATTCAATTGTGGTTAAAAGAGAACAAGTTTGTTGGCTTTAGTCAGCAATCTGGTGCTGTTGGCCCAAATACCGACTTAACCGCTATCCCGCGTTTCCCAGCATCTCAGCCCTACGATAAACTCACCGGCCTAAGGGATAAGCTCAATGCTTTGCCGTTCTCTATCTCATTAAGTGAACAAGACAATCAAACCATTTATCGTCACCAAACATTAAGCTCTGTGACTTTTCATGTTGACGTGGAAGATTTTAAGCCAAGCCAGCTCAACTGTTATGTGTCTGGCCTTGGTAAACAAAAGGTGAATTGGTTAACAGACAGCAGCTTTCAAATCACATTTAGCGATAACTTACCCGTTGGTCGCGTTCGCTGTAACTGCACAGCCCCTAGCTTGAGCCAGTCAGGTCGCTATTATTGGTATTCTAAGCCGTGGTTTATTCTTAATACCGACGGCTCATGGTACCCATTATAGTCGCTCTGTTCTTTGCCAAGCGGTTTATTTAAGAAGCTGCCAAAGCGACAATGCGTTGAAAATCGTCGACTAAATCATCTTCATTAACGGTTGGTATTTGCCCCAAGGCTTCTTGGGGTTTAAATATCGCAGCTATCTCACCTTGCGGGTTGATCAAGACAATTGATGCACTGTGGTCGACTAAATAATTTTTCTGTGAAGTATCATCAGCAATGGCATACATTAGCCCTAAATTGCGCGCAAATGGGAATAACGCGCCATGATCGCCGCGCAGCGCACGAAACTCGTTATTGAAATAGCCAATATATTGAGAAAGCTTATCAACTGTATCGCGATTAGGGTCTACCGAGACAAGCAATACTTGGGTGTTGGGCGTTACGGCTTTTAGCTCATCATAAACAAAATTCAGCTTTTGCAGTGTCGTTGGGCAAACATCGGGGCAAGATGTGTAACCAAAGAACACCCAAGACCACTGACCTGACAATTCCTGTTTGGTAAACGCATCACCAGTGTGGCTAGTTAGCGAAAAGGGCTCTACCGTTCTTGGCTGCTGATAATACAGCGCAGTTTTAGGTAGTTCAGGTTGATTTATCGCTTGGTAGATAAATACGCCACAAACCAGAGAAACAAGGGCAACAATAATATAAAGCAGCTTATTCATAATAATATCTTCAACCAGTAGCTAGCTAAACGAAACAGGCAATAAATAATGATCTAGTAGCAATATAATAAACAATAACATCAGGTGAATGATAGAAAACTTGAATGTTGCCATCGCAGTATTTTCTTTGGGGTTAAATTTTAATTGCCAAGCGTAAGCAAAGAAGATTAAATTAAGTACCACACTGCCGACTAAATACAGCCAATTACTCATACCAACTAAATAGGGTAGTAAGCCCACAACAAACAATAAGATGGTATAAAGTAAGATCTGCGTTTTGGTAAATTCTATGCCATGCGTAACGGGCAACATTGGAATGTTGACCTTGGCATAGTCATCGCGGCGATGAATGGCGAGTGCCCAAAAATGGGGTGGCGTCCATGTAAAAATAATCAACACAAGCAGCAAGGCATGACCGTGAATTTCATTGGTCATTGCTGTCCATCCCAATAACGGAGGTATTGCGCCAGCCAAGCCACCTATGGTGATATTTTGAGGTGTCGCACGTTTTAAATACAAGGTATAAATAAAGCCATAACCGACTAATCCCGATAGGGTTAACCAAGCGGTTAGTGGGTTAACCAAGCCATAAAGCATAACAAAACCTGCGAGTGCCAGCATGGCAGCAAAGCCAATAGCATTGCGTTGACTCAATCGGCCATTGACCAGCGGGCGGTTATGCGTCCTTGCCATTTCTTTATCAATGCGTTGATCGACAATATGATTAATCGCAGCTGCCGCTGACGATAAAAAACCAATCCCTAACATTGCAGGGATCAACAATTGCCAAGGTACGACACCCGGCACCGACAAGCACATACCAACCAATGCGGTTAGCACCAACAAAGCAACTACTCTGGGCTTAGTGATTTCGTAATAGTCACGCCAAGAGGTACGCTGTGTTACATCAACAACACTGGCTGGAGAATTGATTAAAGCAGCTTTTGCCATGTTCGCCTCCTAGGTTTTTCGTTGTAAGCTGTAAGTTAAAGTGATCAATGCCATCATCAAACATGCAGCGACAACATTGTGGCTCACTGCGATGCCAAGCGGCAGTGACATCACTACATTACTTACCCCTAATGCCACTTGAATAAACAAGATAAACAAGAGCACAAGTGGCACGGTTTGAAAGAAAGAACTTTGTGCTTTGCGCCTAACCACTAAGGCTAACCAGCCAAGATATAAAAAGGTTACAATCGCGCCAATGCGATGCATGACATGGATTGTAATGCGCTCATCATGATCTAAATGACCAAATTCATAGGTGTCTTTTTCAGGAGGGATCAAGTCAAACGAATTTTCAAAAGTAAGTTGCTCAAGCCAGCCTGTTTGGCAAATCGGTAACTCAGTGCAGTGCAGTGCGGCATAGTTTGATGATGTCCAACCGCCAAGCGCTATTTGCGCAGTCAGCAGTACTACCCCTAAGAGCCCAAATCGAGCATATTTTTTTATCGACCAATCCCCCCCTGGAATTCGATAATTACTGAGTCGCAAATACAGTAAAAACAGCAAGCATAGTGTTGTAAAACCACCTAATAGATGCGCCATCACCACGACAGGCATCAATTTCATGGTAACCGTCCACATCCCAAGCAAGGCCTGAAAAGTCACTATGGCTAATATCAATAACGGCAGAAATACGGGGGTTCCCTGCTTGCGTCTTTTGACTGAAACAATAGCGATCCACAATATTAAAAGCCCCAACGCGCCCGCGAAGTAACGATGAATCATTTCATTCCATGCTTTTTGTATTTCAACTGGTCGTTCTGGAAACGCCGCTTCTGCTTTTGCTATTTGTTCCTGAGTTTGTGGCACGTCAATTAACCCATAGCAGCCGGGCCAATCAGGACACCCCAACCCAGCATGAGTTAAGCGGGTGTATGCACCTAAACTAACAACCACAAGTGCCAAAAGAATGCTGACAAAAACTAAACGCCTTACTTCGAACATAGTTAACCTATCCTTGAATACTTCAATAGTTTTTTCATATCCGCCACAATCGCTTTACCAAACGCTGGCAAGGCATCTGCAGTTTGCGGCGGTTGATGTGTCATCACAACATTTCCCAAGGGATCAACAATAAACACTTTGCCGCGTTGTAATTCTGGATGAGAAAGCTCAGGCACGTTGAATTTTTGCCAGCGTGATACATCAATATCAGATTGAGCTTTGCCGACACTTTCCGTGTCAGTAGCAGTTGTGATATGGAACGTGGTATCAGTCTCGGTCTGGTTGGCATGCTTGGTATAGTTAAGCAACACTGGCTGCACACGCGGCATTTCTTTACCCAGTGCTAAATACGTATTCGATAAAGCATTCATTGATTGCTGGCAGGCTTTTTCACAAGGCGCTGGTGAGTTAAAAACAAGTAGCCAATGCTTATCAGTTTGAATGTCTGTTAGGGAAAGTTGCGAAAGCGAAACCGGCTCAGCGAGCAGTTGTCCTTGATTTGTCACCCCATAATTAAACCATTGTTGTTCCAGTGCCATCTTCGCCAAAATGACAGGCAATATAAATGCAATACATACCATCACAAAGTGCTTACGCCCATTACCCTTTTTGCCGGCTCGAGCCACTTCGCTGGCGCTCACTTTAGCGTTTGTATTGGCTTTAGAATGAATATCGGCTTGAGAATTTTTTTCGGGTCTGTTTTGTACATCAGTCTGCATCTGATACCACCTTCTTATTATTTTTAATCGCAGCCCAAATCATCAAAATCAACCAAGCTGCGGCTAAGCTAAACCACTGAAATGCGTACCCGCGATGTTTCGACGGCGGCATAACAATTGGCCGCCAAGTTTTTTGATAACCAATTACTTCATTGCTATCCAAATAAATGGCGAATGGTTGCAATTGCACACCTAACACGTCTGACAGTTTATCTACTTCTATTTGTTGCACTCGCATCGGCATAGCTAACTGATCATATTCTTGCTCAGCCAGCACAATATTGGGCTCGATAACGCGAATATTGCCCGTTATTTGATGGTGGCCTGTTATCGGCTCGACAATAGGCAATTCACTGCGATTACGACTACCGCTAACCCAACCTAAATTAACTAACACTGGTAACTGCTGCTGGTGATAAAAAACCTGATAAACGCGATAGCCCAATTGACCATTTAGCGTTTGGTTATCCAAGAGCAATAAAACTTCGTCATTAAACACGCCATTTAGCACTACTGGCTGATCGTTAAGCATTTCATTGCGAGTTTCTTCTAACGCTGGATCACTCAAGCTCTCAGCATTTAGTGTGTTAATACTGTTGAGTACCTGATGCAGTGGCTTAGGCTCTACCCCCATCAATTGCTCCATACGCAGTATTCGCTGCTCTTTTTGCTCTGCTCGTTCGCTTTGCCACAGACCCAACTTGATTAATGCCGAAAAAACCAGCAAGGTAACCAGTACCCAAAGTGGTGAAATTTTGGCGCTAACTGCGTTGTTAATGCTCAATGAACCTCACCCTCTTTGACCGTATTTTTCGAAGCCTTTATTTCGGAGCCACTCTCATTCGGAGCTACTATATTTGGAGCCATGATGCTGTTCAAAATACTCATTATTAGTTTACTCACTTGGATGGTTTACAACTTATTCCGAGCGCTAATGATCATGAACAAACAAGATCCCAATGGCCCACCGATGTCTAAATTTATTGGTCGGCGCGTACTAACATCTGTTGTCATCGTACTGCTGTTATTACTAGGTATTTTAACTGGGGTAATCACGCCCAACCCCCGCCCGATGTGAACCAGGGCAAAGCAAGGGTGAGACAAGGCTCACCGCTCGACCTATGCTTACAAAATATAAACAAAGAAAAACAGCAATACCCACACCACATCAACAAAGTGCCAATACCAACTCGCTGCTTGGAAAGCAAAGTGATTTTTCGGGCTAAAGTGACCTTTCAATATACGCAAGAACACGACAATCAACATGATAGTGCCAAGCGTTACGTGCAGGCCGTGAAAGCCAGTTAACATAAAGAAGGTGTTGCCATAAATACCGCTGTCTAAGTACAACTTCATTTCATCTGAATAGGCGTGCGCATACTCCTCTACTTGCAGGAATAAGAAAATCAAACCTAATAGAATTGTCAGACCCAGCCACACTTTCAGTTGTTTGCGTTTGTCTTGTTCTAATGCGACATGGGCAAAGTGTGCAGTGACCGACGACGTTAGCAGAATCATGGTGTTAATCAGTGGCAAGCCATACCAGCCCATGGCCGTCGTTTCTGTCCCATCTGGCGTTTTAAGTAATGGCCAAGAAGCGGTAAACTCAGGCCATAGCACTTCCCCTGTCATGGCATTATTGCCTGCTCCGTCTAACCAAGGCACAGCAAACATGCGCGCATAAAACAATGCACCGAAAAATGCCGCAAAGAACATCACTTCGGAAAAAATAAACCAGCTCATACCTTGTTTAAACGAGTTGTCGAGTTGGTTGCTGTATAAACCCGACATCGACTCGTCAATCACATTACTAAACCAGCCATAGACCATGTAAATACAGGTAGCTATACCTGCAAGCAAGACCCAGCCTCCCCAACTAGACTCACCACTTGCCAGTGTCGATACATATTGCCCAGCACCTATGGCAATCAAAAATAAGGCGATTGCACCAACGATTGGCCAATGGCTTTGCGCGGGTACGTAATAAGTTTGATATTCTTTTGTTGTCATCGCTATTCCCCGTAATCTTTCCTGTCGTACTCGCCTGCACTTCGCAATTAATCGGGTGCAGGTACGGCTAACGCTTATGAATCAGCATTTGCTGTCACATCATATAAAGTGTAAGACAAGGTCAATGTTGAAATATCGTCTGGTAATTCGGGATCAACATAAAACTGCAACGCCATTTCGACATCTTCACTTGCTTGTAACGGTTGATGATTAAAGCAAAAGCACTCTATTTTCTGAAAATAAAGTGCCGCTTGACCAGGCGATACCGAAGGTACTGCCTGACCAATAATAGGACTGTGTGATTCGTTTTTAGCGTAGAATTTCACTAATTTCAACTCACCGGGATGCACTTGAATCTCGCGCACCATTGGCTCAAATTGCCAAGGTATTCCTTTGGCAAGATGGCTAATAAACTGAACGGTTACCAGTCGGCTCTCGTCAACACCTTTGTCGTTAACCTGTGCCGCAGTATCAGCAGTTTTGCCGTTCAGTCCGGTGATTTCACAAAACACGTCATACAAAGGCACCATGGCAAATCCAAAACCAAACATGGCGAATACAACTAAGACGAGTTTTTTCGCAGTTTTTTGAATATTTTGCTGTGATGCGTTTGTCATGACCGACTCCTGCTAATCTATTTTCGGCGGCTTTTCAAAAGTGTGGTATGGCGCAGGCGAAGGCACTGTCCACTCAAGCCCTTCAGCACCGTCCCAAGGTTTTGCTTCGGCTTTTTCACCGCCGCGAATACACTTGATAACCACAGCCAAGAAAATTAGCTGCGACAAACCAAACGCAAAGCCACCAATACTGACCCACTTATTAAAGTCAGCAAATTGCAGCGCGTAATCTGGAATGCGGCGCGGCATACCGGCTAATCCCAAGAAGTGCATAGGGAAAAACAGTAGGTTTACGGAAATCAGTGAACACCAGAAATGCCATTTACTTAGTGCGTCGTTGTACATATTCCCCGTCCATTTCGGCAACCAATAGTAAGCGGCAGCAAAAATTGAGAATAACGAGCCAGTCACTAGCACGTAATGGAAGTGAGCAACCACGAAATAGGTGTCATGATATTGGAAATCAACTGGTGTCATTGCCAACATCAGCCCAGAGAATCCACCAATAGTAAATAAAATGACAAACGCGATAGAGAACAACATGGGGGTTTCGAAAGTCATTGCGCCGCGCCACATGGTTGCTACCCAGTTAAAGACTTTAACCCCAGTTGGCACCGCAATTAGCATCGTACAGTACATAAAGAAAAGCTCACCAAAGAGTGGCATGCCCGTTGTGAACATATGGTGCGCCCAAACAATAAACGATAAGAACGCGATAGAAGCGGTAGCGTATACCATGGAGCTATAACCAAAGAGCGGCTTGCGAGAAAAGGCTGGAATGGTGGTTGAGACAATACCAAAAGCTGGCAAGATCATAATGTAAACTTCAGGGTGACCAAAGAACCAGAAAATATGCTGGAACATTACAGGGTCACCACCACCGGCAGCATCGAAAAAGCTTGTGCCAAAATAGGTGTCAGTTAACACCATAGTGACAACGCCCGCTAATACTGGCATTACCGCAACAAGCAAGTAAGCAGTAATAAAAAAGGTCCAAACAAACAGCGGCATCTTCATGTAAGTCATGCCTGGCGCACGCATATTCATGATGGTAACGACAATATTAATCGCCCCCATGATGGAGGATATCCCCATAATGTGGACAGCAAACACGAAGAACGCCGTGCTGCCATTGCTATAAGTGGTGGATAGCGGTGCGTAGAAGGTCCAACCGAAGTTAGGTGCTCCGCCGCCAATAAAGAAGGATGCCAGTAAAATACTGAATGCAAATGGCAATATCCAAAAGCTCCAGTTGTTCAAACGTGGAAGTGCCATATCAGGGGCACCTATCATCATCGGAATCATCCAGTTTGCCAAGCCCGTAAAGGCCGGCATGATGGCGCCAAACACCATGATCAAACCATGCACAGTGGTCATTTGGTTAAAAAAGTCTGGCTCTACAATTTGTAAGCCTGGCTGGAATAACTCGGCGCGAATCACCATAGCCATAGCGCCGCCAGTTAAAAACATAATAAATGAGAACCACAAATAGAGCGTGCCTATGTCTTTGTGGTTAGTGGTATATAGCCAGCGCTTAATACCTGTCATCTTGTGATCGTGATGGTCGCCGTGGTGGTGATCATCATGAATTACATCAGTTGTCATAATCTTTCCTCCCTAGCTATAAGACTATTTAGCACTTACAGCATCAACGTCTGCAGGTTGCACGACATCGCCCGTGTTGTTGCCCCAAGCATTGCGCTCGTAGGTCACCACAGCGGCGATTTCTGTTTTCGTGAGCTGACCGCTAAATGCCTGCATAGCGGGGTTTTTCTTACTACCGTTGTACACAATATCGATATGCGCAGTAACATCTCCCAAGATCATTGGGCTGCCAATCAATGACGGGAAAGCTGGTGGTAAGCCAGCACCTGTTGGCTGATGACAAGCAACACAGGCTTTCATGTAAACCGCCTCACCCTGCACCATTAATTCATCACGTGTGTAGGTTTTGCTTAAATCTTCAGTTGTGGGTTGTGGGTTTTCTAATTCGCTGGTGGCAGAATCTACCATTGGGGGCATAGCCTCTGCTGTTTGCTCGACAGCTGCCGCAGCGCTTGCGCCGCCAGCTAATGCATTAACGTCGCTCGCTTGAACACTCTCACCTGTATTGTTACCCCAAGCATTGCGCTCGTAGGTCACGACCGATGCAACTTCTTTTAACGACAGTTGTTTGCCAAAGGCTGGCATGGCGTTTTTACCATTGAGGATAATCGCAATATGCTGTTCGATTTGATTCGGGTCGGTTGCGACAACACTGCCTTTAAGTGCGGGGAATGCTGGCGGTAAGCCTAAGCCTGTTGGCTGGTGACAAGCGGCGCAGTAGGCGGTATATGTGGTTTCACCGAGCTGCATTAACTCATCCATCGAGACATTGGCATTGAGCGAGGCAGCTTCCGCGGCCTTGGCATCAGCAATCAATTGTTTTTGCTCACTCACCCAAGTGGCATAATCTGCCTCAGATTTAACTTCGACAACGATTGGCATATACCCATGATCTTTGCCGCAAAGCTCGGCACATTGGCCTCGATAGACACCAGGCTCGTCTACTCTAGTCCACGCTTCATTGATAAAACCAGGGTTGGCATCTTGCTTAACTGCGAAAGCAGGTACCCACCAAGAATGAATAACATCGTCAGAAGTAATTAAGAATCGGACTTTTTTATTAGTGGGAATAACTAATGGTTTGTCTACTTCCAATAGGTAGTTTTCACCTTTTGTTTGACCACTGCCATCGCGATTATCAAATTGTTCTCTCGGTGTCGAAAGCACCGAATAGAACTCAATACCTTGGTCAAAATATTTGTAATGCCACTTCCACTGAGAGCCTGTAACTAAAATGGTAATATCTGAATTATCATTATCTTCCATCTCAATCAATGTGCTAGTGGCAGGCACTGCCATCGCGATGAGAATAACAATGGGAATAGCAGTCCAAAGTATTTCTACCTTGGTACTTTCATGGAAAGTTGCAGGCTTAACGCCTTTTGATTTGCGATGGAATACCATCGACCAAAACATTGCGCCGAACACTAAAATACCAATAACGGTGCATATCCACAGTACCAACATATGAAGGTCATAAACCTCATTGCTGATTGCGGTAACCCCTTTGGTTAAGTTCAGCTCCATCTCCGCCCAAGCTGTGCTGGAAAACAACGTACTACTAAAAATGCTCCCAAAAAACAGCCAACCTAGGTTACGTCTTTTCACTCGACATCTCCTCTACCCTGTTGAATAACAAAGACATCAAAGCCGTCGATAGTAAAACTTTCGACGTGGGCTTACTTTGCAGATCGTGTTGTGATGTATGTTGTAATGTAGTTGTTGTGCGCACATCACTTATTCTTATGTTTTATTCGTCATTATTGCTTGCGCACTTTACAACCTAGAATTACTCAATTTTTAATCAAGATCTAGTGATTTATGATCAATTATTATTATTTTTTCCTTATTTATCAGTAGAGTATGAACTCTAATAAAAGAACATCGCGTCGATTAAATTATGTGCTATCAAGCGCTTGGGAGGGGATACAGTCAACTAGAAAGTTTAGTAGTGATAGGTTTTTTGGACATAAAAAAGCCAACGAAATTCGCTGGCTTAATTAGAAAAATATAGGTCAGGTAACTAAGCTACAATATCATCGATATTAGTCTATTCGTCTAGCTAATGATAAAAAATAGACCTTGAAAAGAAATGCTTTATCTTACATCCAGTCTGCATTTCGAATAACACCAACAGCAATACCTTCAACGTTAAAGTGCTGGCTGGTTAGATCAACTTCTATTGGCGCGAATTCTTCATTCTCTGCATGCAGATAAACCACATTACCCTCGCGTTTAAAGCGCTTCACAGTAACATCATCTTCTACCCGCGCGACAATAACTTGGCCATTGTGAACATCAGTTGTTTGATGCACAGCCAATAAATCACCGTCCATAATACCGATGTCTTTCATACTCTCGCCGTTAACACGCAGTAAGTAATCTGCAGCAGGTTGGAATAAATTGCCATCAATTTGATAACGGTCTTCCACGTGCTCTTGCGCCAATATTGGCTCACCAGCTGCAACTTGACCAATTAACGGTAAACCAGATTCTTCAACAAATGCATCAGCTAGACGGATACCACGTGAAGTACCTGGCAGCATTTCAATGTAGCCTTTTTTTGCCAGTGCTTTTAAGTGCTCTTCAGCAGCATTAGCTGATTTAAAACCGAAGAAGTCGGCAATTTCAGCTCGTGTTGGTGGCATGCCAGTATCAGCAATTTTATCTTTGATAAGCTCAAATATTTGAGATTGTCGTGCGGTTAATGGCTTCATAGCGATACAGGTCCTCTCCTGATATCCATACAGCATTACTGTAAGTATATACACACTGTATGGATATGCAAGTATAAATACAATCTACCCGTTATCGAATGTCTCGACTATTTCAGCAATCAATATAGCCACTAAAATAAAGAACATAGGTATCGCAGGCAGGTGATATTTTGCATTACTTTCGAATACTGAGTGTACTGTAAAAAAATATAAAAAAGACAAACTTAAAGTAGCAATCAAGTGATCAGATGTTATCAGGCTATACAGTTTTTCTCGACAGAAAAATATTATCAGCCACAATAATAACCAGAATGTGTTAGCCCCTAATTTCAAGCCGTAATAAGGTATCTCACCTATTGGTTGTTGAGCACTTCGCTTAAGAATCGAATAAATACCGGTACTATCGTCTCCTAAAAACTTGGTCATTTTGATAAATGACAAGTAAAAAAAGTCTACTGGATTATTTTTTATCCATTCTATTGCCAACTCTTTCCCTCGCTTGTCTTGCTCTAATTCTGACAAATGTGAAATATCAATTGCTCCTTTAGCAATGTAGCCCCCCGTCGCAATTTCATTATTCGCACGATACATATTTGAGCCACCATTGGTCGATATCATCACAAACTGATCAAATACTTGTGTATTTCTATAACTCCAGGGTGCAATTGCCGATAGCATTCCAGCAAGCAAGCAGACAAACAAGCTTAACTGGTTCGTAAAGTGTAATTTTTTAAACCAGTTTAAAACGACAAAAACAGAGACAAAGAGAATCGTGCCCGGTTGAATCAAAGCGCAAAACCCCAGAACAAGCCCATTAATAAAGTGATACTTGAAACCACTTTTCTGAGTGTATAAATAAACAGATAGCAATAATAGCGTCATTAAGGGTAGTTCTTTGTAGGCATCTAGTGCGCCCAAAAGTCCTGTTGGCCAAAACGTAAAAATTGATATTGCTACAATTGCAGCGCGTCGCGAATGATATTTATGCGTCAATTGAAAGATTACGTAGCTAGCAATTAAGGTAATGAGACAATTTTGTATAAATATAGTGCTAGTAGATACGGGAATAATGCCAAGGTGAGAAACATATAAAAACAGTGGGTAGCCCGGTGGCCAATAGGCATATGTATTGCCATGTTGATAGCTATTTTCTGATATCAGTTGGTTGGCAAGCGAAACATACGTAGCGGAGTCTGAAACAAAGTTGACAGGGAAGAGAACAAAAGCGGCTATTTTTATTGCCAATCCCAACACAACTATTAATAGCGGTGACACTGTGTAATTGAAACTCCAGCGAACTCTTTTTCCAAAATATAAAAATAAGGCTAATGTTGACGTCGTTAGCCCTATAGAAACGGCATAGGCAATAGCTGGTTGTGTTAAAAATTCCTCTAATATAAGTAAAAAAACACTAAACACAGCCAGAGGCACAATAGCCGTCCAAACCAACCTATGCAGTTGGCAAAATGCTGTGTCTAACATGTTAAACTTCCTTCTCTATCGTGTATAACGGTCTAGATTTAGTCTCCATATATATTTTGGCAATATACTCACCGACCACTCCTAAACTGAGTAGCTGTACACCGCCAATAAAAAACACTGGAATTACGATAGATGCCCAGCCTGGAACCGCGTTGTCGCTAAACAGCTTCACTGCAAGCACCCAAAAAATCATAAAAAACGCGAACAACGAAACAAGAAATCCCAAGCCTGTTATAAACCGCAGTGGCGCATGGGAGAAAGAGGTCACTCCCTCGACTGCAAACGCTAGCATTTTCTTTAACGGATATTTTGACTCTCCAGCAAAGCGTTCGTGTCGTTCATATTCAACACTGGTTGAACTAAACCCAAGTTGCGGCACGATTCCGCGTAAAAATAAGTTAACTTCTGAGTAACGCTTTAATTCTTCGAGTGCTTTGCGACTTAACAGGCGGTAATCTGCATGATTAAACACTAATTCAACACCCAATTTCGCCAGTAGTTTGTAATAAGCTTCCGCCGTATAGCGTTTAAAAAAAGTATCTGTCTCTCGTTTAGAGCGCACCCCATAGACCACTTCATGGCCTTTCGCATATTCATCAACCATAGCTTCAATCGCACTGGTATCGTCTTGTAAATCAGCGTCAATGCTAATCAGTATATCTCCTTTAGCATTGTGTAAACCAGCCAGTAGCGCATTTTGGTGCCCTCGGTTCCTCGACAATTTATAACCTTTCACAAAGGAGTTTGACTGTGCATGAGATTCGATAATTTCCCATGTATGGTCTCGACTACCATCGTCCACAAAAAAAACACAACTCGATGAATTTAATTTGTTTTTTTCAATAAGCAGTTCAATTGTAGCTGAAATACGCTGAATTGTTTCGGGTAGCACTTCTTCTTCGTTGTAACATGGAACAACGATTGAAAGACTAGGTATTTCATTTATTGGAGTCATCGACTAATAAATCCTTTTTTAATTTTTGTTAATACACTATCTCTAAATACGACTTATCTGATTAGCTTAATTTAACTTTCTCAACTCTCTTGAATGTCCAAAGCTTATTAGCCCCATAGTTCCAAATAAGAGCAAACAAAGTGGCTGCAACCTGTGCAACTAAATAATAAAAATTAAGTACTAGACTAAACAACGCAAAAACTGAGGTATTAATTAATAAACCGACTAATGCAACCAATACAAAACGAGGCAATACTCTGGCGTGTGCTTGATTACTGGTAAACGTAAAGTAGTAATTTAACCAGTAGTTCAACAATGTACTTAAACAGTAAGATAACATCGTGGACGTCAATAATGCCAAAGAAGCGAATTCTACAAACATAATCAGTAGGCAATATTGACAAATTGTTGCCACCCCGCCTACGCCAATGAATTTTAGAAGTCTCATTACTACTTCCGCATTATCGTTCGTCAACCTGAGTGTGCCAAATACCAAGGCATAGCTTCAAGAATACCTTGTTGAATACGATGGCTTGGATCGTATCCAAGTGCTGACTTTGCTTTAGAAACATCAGCTTGCGAGTGTCGAACATCTCCCGCTCGAAAATCTCGATATTCAGGCTCTGTTGCAATCTGAACACTATTATCTAATAAGGCATGCTTGATAGATGCATAAAGCTCGTTGAGCGTCGTTCTATCGCCAAGCGCAACATTGTATACCGCGTTTTTCGCTTCAGCTGGTGCAGTGGCGGCTAGAATATTCATTTGTACGGTATTGTCGATATAACAAAAGTCACGGCTGGTTTCGCCATCACCATTGATAAACACAGTGTCACCTTTAATCATGGCAGCAGTCCATTTAGGGATTACCGCCGCATATGCGCCATCAGGATCTTGTCGGCGACCAAACACATTAAAATAGCGTAGGCCAATACAATTAAAGTCATATGCTCTAGCGTAGACATTCGAGTAAAGCTCATTAACGTATTTTGTTACCGCATAGGGGGAAAGTGGGCTACCAATGTTCTCTTCAACTTTGGGCAATGCCGGGTGATCACCATAAGTAGAACTGCTGGCGGCATAAGTAAAGCTCGCAACATTTGCTTGCTTTGCTGCCTCAAGCATATTCAAAAATCCTGTAACATTGGCAGCATTAGAGGTAATTGGATCAGCCAGCGAGCGCGGCACAGAGCCTAAAGCTGCTTGGTGTAAAACATAATCAACACCATCGCATACTTGTGAGCAGGTGTTAACATCGCGAATGTCACCTTCTACAAACGTAAACGCCTGCCATTGCTTCGATGAAACGAGTAGTTTCACTTCTTCCAGGTTTTTTTGATAACCGGTGGCGAAGTTATCAAGACCAACAACTCGTTGATCTAGTTTTAGTAAGGCTTCTAAAAGGTTAGAGCCGATAAAGCCCGCAACACCTGTAATTAACCAAGTTTTAGGCTGCGCTTTCAATTCTTGGCATATTTGTTCGTACTTATTCATCCACTCTGCTCTATAGACGCATATCAACTTGGTCTTTGGGAAGCACACACTTTAAGTCATACAAGACATGTGTCGCTTTACCTAACGCATGAATTTGCTCAGCCCCCATCGCTTTAAATTCATCGTGTGCTACCGCCAAAATCACGGCGTCATAATCACCTTTTTTAGGCTCGGCAGTAAGCTTAATACCGTATTCTTCTTGAGCTTCTTCACAAGCACAGAGCGGGTCAACAACGTCAACGTTCACGTTGTACTCTTTAAGTTCTTCAACAATATCTATCACTTTGGTATTGCGAAGGTCTGGGCAATTCTCTTTGAAGGTTAAGCCCATCACCAACACATGGGCCTGTTCTACTTGAATACGCTTTTTCAGCATACCTTTGACAAGCTGTGAAACCACATAGTGCGCCATGCCATCATTTAAGCGACGTCCTGCAAGGATCATTTCAGGATGGTAACCCACTGATTGTGCTTTGTGTGTTAGGTAGTAAGGATCAACGCCAATGCAGTGCCCACCGACTAAGCCTGGGCGAAACGGTAAAAAGTTCCACTTGGTGCCTGCGGCCTCCAACACCTCTAACGTATCAATATCAAGTTTATTGAAAATCACCGAGAGCTCGTTAATTAACGCAATATTAACGTCACGTTGCGTGTTCTCAATGACTTTAGCAGCTTCAGCCACTTTAATAGACGAGGCTTTATAGGTGCCTGCCGTGATAATTGATGCATAAAGCGCATCAACTTTGTCAGCAATTTCAGGGGTTGAGCCGGAAGTGACTTTTAAAATTGTCGGTAAGCGATGTGTTTTATCGCCTGGGTTAATGCGCTCAGGGGAATAACCAGCAAAGAAATCTTGGTTCAGCGTTAACCCTGAAATTTCTTCGATAATTGGAATGCAATCTTCTTCAGTTGCACCAGGGTAAACTGTTGATTCATAAACAACAGTTGCACCTTTACCAATTACACTGCCAAGCATTTCTGATGCTTTTCGCAGGGGAGTTAAGTCCGGTTGGCGATGTTTATCAATAGGGGTTGGTACAGTAACAATATAGAAGTCACAACCTTTGAGCAGCGTTTTATCTGTCGTACATACCAGGTTGCTCGCTTGCTTTAATTCTTCAGCCTCAACTTCATTAGTGCGGTCTAAACCATCATTTAACTCGTCTACCCGTTGCTGATGAATATCAAAGCCAATAGTTTGGTACTGTTTGCCAAACTCTACCGCCAATGGCAGACCAACATAGCCTAAGCCAATAATTGCAATTCTAATATCACCATTAGGCATGCTCTCTTCCTTGTGTTGTTTACAATTTGTTTATTATTTAACTTATTCTTACATAGAAACATAACAAACAAAACGCGATATTTTGTATTTTATAAATTCGGAATAAACGGTGCAGGTTTGATTCCCAAGTCAGCTCGACCTTCAAAGAATGTATTGAAGGCCTTAGGGGCTCCTTCTATACCTCCAACAATAATGTTGTCTGAGATATCTAATTTTTGAGGTTCCTCCTTCATTGCTATTAAGCGAGCATAACTCTTGTCAGCAATAAATATGTTGTTCCTAATGACAATACTGCCTTCGTCATGAGATACCCCCTCAACCCCCCAACTTAGTAGGTCATGGTTTTCACTATAGGCGCCCTCGACTAAAACACTATTCTCGATCCTAACTTGTCCCCCATTCGGGATGTCTATGAGCCGGCTATCTCTTGTTAAACTGCTTCCAATAACAGACTCTATTATCTCGGTGTAGTAAGAGCGAGACTTTATTTCATGGCCGCCAGTTTGGTTATTTAAAAAAGACGAGTTCTTAATCAATAGTCGTGTTTTAGCCATCGTATATACGCCATGAAAAAAGCTACCATGTCCCATGTATTCAAAACGACTATTCTGGATAACGATATCCCCTCCCTTTGGCGAGCCTAACAAACCACCTTGTGCATGGTGAAAATAAACATTATTTAAAGTAAGACCTCGCCCTTCAAGACGAACGCAAACTCCATTATTTGAAGGAACTGATATTGAGTGACATTCAAGTCCATCAATTATCAAATTGTTGCCCTTTGCAACAATTGCTCCCTTACCTTGACTGGCAGAACCAAAAATAACTGCGCCAGGCTCGGCAGTAATCTTGACATTATTAGCTGTCACCACACCCGAAGCTTTGTATAGACCTCTGCCAATATTAATCTCGCTAAAAGCTCTAGCTGTTTTTAACGCTGTCTGGAAATCTTTAGCCGGTTTACCATCTAGTGTAATAACCCCCGGAGCATGTTTTAGATTAGTCAGTTTCTGCAGCTGGACTTTTACAACCTCTTGAGCAGGAGGATCTAGCATTGAACTAATTGTTTGAATATGAAAAGGCTCACCAAATATTCGATACAATAAATACAGACAAAAAACACCAGCAGCACTGTATAAGAGGTACGATTCTTTGGGTAGTAAAGCTGTATTAAAATGTCCTTTCAAGTTCAATGCTGCTCTACTTACCCTACATGCAAAGCATGTCACAAAGATAAGCCCTAGAACCAACACTGACCAACGTATCACCAGCTCTGACTGGCTAAGCTGATTCTCCCTATCTGGACCAAGAAGAAAATCAGCAGCCGAGAAGGTTTGGCCATATTTCACAATAACTGGCTCAAGTCCATAGTTAAGTGTGTACCATGAGCTAGCTATTGAGATCAGAATAATCAAAGGAAACCAAATTAGCCGAGCCTTACTCTTTACTGACACGATCAAGTAAGCCAATCCAGCTAATATAGACAGCGAAATAAATGCAGTACTTACTGCTATAGGACTTGCGATAAGTTCGGTAAGGTTATCAGTCGAAGCATTAATAAAAACCGTGATATAGCAGAATGCTATTGCGCCTGAGGAAACAATTGTCACTTTAAATTTATTTGTTATAGTCTGCTTTTTTCTCACCCAAAAGAGAATCAAAAGCAATGGAAAATAAATAAAACCAATTAACGCAGAAAAGCGTACAAAGTACTCGACATATCTCACAAAGTTAGCAGTCATCGACAGACTAAGTATTTTTAATAGGGAAGCAAGCCAGCTAGATTCTTCACGCATTGCAAAGATATCCCTTGCGTAAACTGAGGCCCCGATTATGTCTTGTAGGCTTTCTTCAGAAATCGCTAGCGTAATTGCAATAAAGGCAATAAGGAGAATTTTCACCTGAGTCCCAATGAATTCTGAAACTCTTAGCTCACAGTCTTCTTTAATTGTATTAGCAGAGCAATACCCACCACCAAATATACATAAGAGAAACACGTAGAAGAGTAGAACATCTAGTACTGAACCGTTATTTTCAAACAATTCTCTAACGTTATATGGAATGCTTGGCAACGACAGGACAAGGCTAATAGCCATGTAAAGCAACATATAGCCACCTACCAACAAGCTTATTAAAAACACAGGAGTGTTTTTTTCTTTGCTACAAGAAATTGCTGTTTTTGAGACCCTATCTTGTGTTTGCGAATTATAATATTCGGTTACATTACCTAGCATACTGGCAAGCAAGTCACCAATATGTCTAACCAATAAAAAAGCAACACCGACCAATACCACATCGCCAATATCAAACGTCCGACCTGAAATAAATATTTGCGAACACTCAGTTATTAAAACTAAACCTGCCAGCACATAAGCTTGCCGATGCAGGCTGTATTTAAGTTCAAGCGATAGCCACATTGCTGCAGAAAATAGCGAGACTTTTAGAAGAATTGTTGAGACACCTGCATATACTTGGCCACTAAGGTAACTATGAAACGGCAACATACTGAAGGCATTGTGTATTGGTTTTCCTGCGCTAATAAGACTTGAGAAAAAGATAGATGCAAGAAACAACACATAAAGCTGTTTTTGATTTCGATCGTCGTGCCAATCTCTCAAACGAAAGATCAAATACCCTATTAAGGGAGCAATAATAACCGCCCATGTTACGCTATTCTGATAGATAACAACTTTTGCAACTAGCAACCCGATATAGCCGACTACAAAAAAAGTTAGTGTAACGGGCCGCCAAAAGCTTAATAACCTAAACATCACAAGCCATGTGACTGTATTGAATAAAACTAACCAAACATTAGATGCACTGGGTGCGACCAAGAGGGGTTTGATACTGTGCTTAAGGGCTTGAAAGTCTATACTTGGTAGAAATGGGGCAAGCTGTGAGAGTAAATAAACGATAACAATAGCTATGGGCAACATAGCTATTGGGTTTTCTAACGAGACTTTAACTCTATCGAAAAAATTTATTGCAATAAAGCCAAGAGTGAATCCAATGCTGTTAGATAATACATCAATTAAGTTGGGATCCCTCTCTGCAATTCCGATTTGAAGTACTTGCAGAATGAAAGCAAAAAACAGCACAACTCCAAATGGCCTCAACCATGTGTATAATTGCGATAAATGCAATCCCTGTTGCAATGCACTGAGTCTATACGCTACCCCTAGAGGTAAAAAAAGTAATAAATTACCAAGTACGTCTCCAATACTTGGTATGTTGATATTCAGCCATATTAAAGAACTCGCAGACAGTTCCTCTAGAGAAAATAAAAAAGGGTAAAGCGAGCCATAAGCTATAATCACATATAAGATCGCTATTAATTTTTTCATTTTCAGTCAACCAAGCTCAATCGCACAAAGTACATTTCAGAAATCAGATAGATCTTAGGAATTCGAGAGTAAACTGCTCTACTTTTCGTTTCCACTTTTTTGTCGAAAAGGTATGATCGGAGTCAGTCAAACGCTCGGTAAAGCAATGGGCTGACTCAATTTTTTGCCAAGCCTTGTCGGTAAATGCTTGTTGCTCAAATTCTTTTGCCGTCAAATCATTACCACTCAAGATCAGTAATAACTTACCGTTAAATTGCTGTAAGCCTTTTTTCATCCGCTCTTGATAGCTTGCTTGATGGCTCTTATTTCCGGTGTTAATACTATCTGCGGCAAAGCTTTTTACCTCTTTAACACTGGCGGTCACATCGACTTTACCGGCGATTAGCTTTCGCCAAAAATTTTTTGAGAATAATCGCTGCAAATAATAAAACCTGAGCATAGTCTTACCCATAGCTTGTTCGCTTCTTAGCCACGGATTTAAAATAACCAGCCCTTTTACTCTGGGATCTTGATGGGCGTATATAAGCGCCGCCGAAGCCGCATCACAAAGCCCCCAAATCACCACGCGCTTGAGCTCAGGTTGCTGCTGCATAAAAGCATCGATTGCCGCACCGATATCATCATCGATATTGTCAAATTCAGCTTTATCACCAGATGAATCCCCCATCCCCGTGTAATCAAAACGCATGGTGGTATAGCCAGCGTCGGCTAAACATCGCGCTAACTGCACAAACTGGCGATGACTGCCTACACGATATTGAGGCCCCCCAACAACAACTAGTACCCCTGTTTCGCTATTTTCAGCACTAGGGTGAACAATTGATAGCAATTGCTCATTATTGGATGAGAAAGTGAAAGTGTATTCCATTATTCGCCTATCCACTTGTATTCAACCAGCAACTTATGGGTTATGGTGACACCCAGTGCAGAAAGCTCTGGTAAGTCGAAAACCTCTGGTACTTGCCAAAAAGCGGGGGTATGCACGGTATGTACGGTAATAACGTCGCTTGCCTCAACAAACTTTCTCGTTGCAGGCGTTATCTTTTGTGTTGCCAGCTCTAGCCAATTGACTGGGCTTTGCCACTCTATAGCCGCCGAGATAACGGCAGCTTCAATTTCTTCAATAAAATTTTTTGTGATTACGTACCCAGCAATTTCAGTATCATTACCTGCGAGTATTTCATTACGCCAGTTCACTTTTTCTGAGTGGTTACTCATCATCTGGTTGGCTTGTTTTATCCGTATTAATTGGCTGGCGAAAACCTTACCACTGGTAATAGGTTTCCAAAAAATTTGACCTAGAATTGGTAGCTGGGCGTGTAACTTTTGTTGATTCACACCAAGTAATAAGGCACCGACCCTAACACCGAGCACAATAAGCTTTTGGTAGCCTAAGCTCTGTAGCCACTCGCCCACCGAGACAACATCTCCAAACCAACTATTAAAGGAGCTTTCTTCGAATTCACCTTCACTATCGCCAGTGCCAAAGTAATCGAGAATAAAACTATCGAGCCCATGCTGAGCAAACGCTTGGCATTGTTTTGCCAGTACCGCACGAGAAAGGTTCAGCTCCTCCACGATCGACGGTAAGCACAACACAGCGACATCGCGCTTTGAATTGCCAAACTGACTAACAAAAATGCGCCCTTTGGTGGACGCGATAAAATGCCCTTGAATCGACATAATTAACCGATTTTTTCTGATAAGAACGCCGTTAAACTCCCCAATGTTTCAAACACTTCAGCACTAACTTCATCATCTTCGATAACGATGCCGTAGTTTTCTTCGACGAGAGTTAGCACTGTCACTATCGCCATCGAATCAAATTCAGGGATAGCACCCAATATTTCAGTATCTGCGCCCCACTCAGTAACTTCGTCCAGTTGGAGGCTTTCTTGGATGAGTTCTTTTAATTCTACTTCTAAAGACATTTACATTAATTCCTTAATCTGAAGTTGATTTACTGATTTTATTTTTCAGCCAATTCAATGAACGATAAAGTGCTTGGTTTTTTGCCCACGTTACATGAAACAATGCTCTTTCATCACAAATCAACCTTCGATGCCAGTCCATTACTTTACCGTAATATTCTATACGTTTGATTTTACCTTGTTCGGACATTGCTTTATAGGCATCCACTTTCATAAGCAATGCGGGTGAATAACGTGCAAAGCCTTCATCAAACGTTGTTTTCAAAATAGTGACGGTATCGCCATGCACGATACACAGATCAACTGCAACAATGTCGTCGTTAAATTTGTAACACCAAATCTGAGCTAAACCTTGCTCTGCAAAAGATGTCATCATATCAACATAAAACGTACCTTGTTCGTTGTCGACATTGACGGCTGTACCAAGAGAACTTTTCCAACCTTTGCTTTCCAGCTCTCCATAATGCGCAATATAGGTTTTTATCTGCTCAGGCTTGGTCACTATTGACAACTCAATAGTCACGCCTTCTCTGTTGAGGCGATTTTTCGCTTTATTGATATTCTGGCGTGTATTTTTACTTAAACTGGCAAAATAAGCGTCAAAATCCTCAGGTACTTTTAACGATCCTGTCGTTATATATGGCAAGCATTCTACGCCGTCACTTTGTTCAAACCATGCACTGTCTAGCTGAGTCAGATCAAACAACAGTTGTGTTCCCGGCAATTGTTGATTAATTTCAGCGAAAAAGCGGCGGTTTAGCATATTGCTTTTAGATAATATTGCGCCCAAAGGCCCTTGTGACGTTTGAAAGATAGCCCAACGAAAGTTTGAGGTTTGCTCAAAAATACCAGCAAACGTCAAACAACCACTCTCATACTTACACAAAATATATAGCGGCTGTTTTGCAAACGTATTTATTAAACTTTGCACGAAAAGCGCAGATAAAACCGCTTGATTAAGAGTACTTTGATTTAGGTCATCCCACTGAGCATGAATCGTATGAAATTCTGAAACAGGCAATAAGTGCCACTTAATTGCATCCATGAATTAATTCTTGTTTAGCGTATTGATAATAAACATTAACTGTTCTTGTGATAAATCTTGATGGCAAGGTATTTGGATTAACCGCTCCCGATAGTCTTCGATTACAACGTTTTCAGTAATGCAGTACTCTTCCCAACGTAAAACTTGAATACCGCTCTGCCTAATGTACTCAAAGTCACCTTTGTCATTGAGGAGAAATGGAAATACATAAGGTACCGTTTGCTCATCAAGCGCAAATAAGGGGCGTCCAATATTTGAGGCAGTAAAAGCTTCAAATAGAGTTGCATAATTGTTACGGCGACAAAAAACGATATGCCCAAAATTTTCAACACGTAGTTGTGCTCTCGTTGTCGAAAAACACCGCTGATTCATGTCTGCGTAATTAAAATAACGAAATTCACTCATTTTGGGCTTAGTATTAAACACTGAACCATTCACCTCAGTACCCGAAGGCTTGAGGAGTTTAAAAATTTTTGAAAGCCCTGAAACAACACCACTTTTGCCTAAAAAATGTTTAACTTCACTTTTAACGCTAGGGCCGGACAATGCAAGTAGCTTAGATCTGGTCAATTCACTCTTCGTTCGCAGCATACCACCATCAAAGCAGCTAAAAAATTTATTTAGGCTACAAAAACTAGCATCTGAAGCATAATTATCAGACTCAAGTTGCTCACTGAAAAAGGCATGAGCGCAGTCCTCAATCACACGAATATTACGCTGCTTAACGATATCTAGTGCCTGTTTGATATTCGTAGGAAAGCCAAAAAATCGAACAAGAAGAATCGCATCAGCACTATTCGTCGATTGGGCTAATGCGTCAACATCGACAGATAAATCGTCATTAAGCCGATAAAACGACACCTTAACATTGCTTGCGAGAAAAGGTTCAATCATGGCTGGACAATGAAACTCTGGTAGCAAGACTCGACTGTCTGAAGTTAAACCAAATTCGCGAATAATATAACCTAAGGCTGAGCGTCCATTTTTAGTGAAATAGCTGTCCTTAGTGAATTGAGAATGCTGCTCTATCGACTCACCCCACGGCGCCCAATGGCAGTAATCAGGTGTAGCACTGATATGTGGTTCTGGGTAATTTGTCGCGTATGCCAGTGGCGGACGAAATGCTACCATACTCATTGTTCGCCTCTTAGCTGATTCAACATCATACGAAGGTGAAATTTAATAGGAGATGTATCCCACGGGGTAAAACGTTTCATCTGAAAAAAATCACTACTTTTAGTAGAAATACCCCAATGAGTAGAAACCGCAGTTTCAAATCCCAAATCTTCAATAATACCTACTGTATCATCAGAATAATCATCGTTAAGTTTGCCATTAGGATAGGCAAAGTGCCTGATAGGTCTACCAAGCATTGCTTCAAGCGTCTGTTTCGAAACTTTGATTTGTTGTACTTGCTCCGCTACGTCGAGCGACTTTAGTATCGGGTGGTCTTGAGTGTGTGCACCTATTTCAACGCCTTTGTGCGCCAACTCTTGAATTTGGGCCGGTGTCATCATCCGATGAGGCTTTTCGTCAGCTTTGTTATCAGCGTAGACCTGATCTACAACTTCATTACGTTGATGAAAGTGAAGGTACTTTACCTTGCCAATCACTTTGTGCGCGAGACGGATGCGAGAAGTGTTACTATCAACAACTTGCTCGCCTAAACCCACCGCAGATAAATTAAATTGGGAGCGCTTTGTATCGCCGATTAGATCTAAAATGCGATCATTAAACATATTACTGCCACTGGAATATCCAGTCGCCACATAAACAGTTGCAGGAACGCCATGTTTACGCAATATCGGCTCGGCAACTGTTAAATTATTAAGGTAACCATCATCAAAAGTGACACAAATAGCATTTGCCGGCAAAGCATCTGATTTCAGCGCTTGAATTGCATCAGATAACGACATCGGCGTGCAGTATTTCGCGACCAATTGCATCTGCCAATCGAACACTTTAGCAGCAGGCTCTGAAGGTCTCATTACATCGTGTTGCGCGACAACTTGATGATAGATAAGAATATTGAGCTTTTTCTTGCCAAAGACTTTACCTAGCCACGCAAGTAATTGATGAGTTAGTGCCACTAGTTTAATTACTCTCGTTACCTTGGAGCCAAAGTTCTAGAACCACCATAATCCAAATAAGCTCACCATAGTAGCCAGCATGAACACTATCATGGGCATCAAGCGCCTTATTGATTAAGCTTTCCGAGACAATATTTCGCGCTTTAAATTGCTGCAATGCATCCAGTGCAATATTTTTTAACGTTGCATTTTCTTTTAGCCAGACACCGAATGGCAAACCGAAACCATGCTTGGGTTTGTCGAGTGTTTCGTCGGCCAAAAAGCCACGACATGCTTTTTTATAAAAGTCTCTTAGCTGGTACCCCGGAAGCTTTACCTCTGCCGGCACCTTGCAGCTAAAATCAATCAATGCCTTATCCAAGAGCGGAAATTTAACGTCAACGCCAGCGAGCTCGCACATTTTGTTCACTTTAACTAAATCATTATCAGCAAGTGTAAATTTCCAATCTAGATACAGCATATTGTCTACAGGGTGCTCACCGCTAGACTCTTTATATCGCTGCCCTAACTGCTCAATCGGTTGGTTAACATCAACTTTTGATAGAAACGCTGGTGTAAACATTTCCTCTAAACCAACAATATTGATGAAGTTATAACTTTGCAAACGTGTAGGTAACCTAACTTCAGCTTGACGAACATAACTAGATGCTTTGCTAACACCAGGTATACCTGACATAACACTGTTGTTTAGCGTTGCATTCATTAATGCACGAATAGGCGATGGCAATCTATAATAAAGTTCGAACTGCTTTTGCTTAGCATAACGTTCGTTACCAGCAAATAGCTCATCACCACCATCTCCAGCGAGCAAGGTATCTACGCCATGCTCTTTTGCAAACTTGGCACAAAAATAGGTTGCCATTGAGGATGAGTTGCCGAATGGCTCATCAAAATATTGTGCCACAGTAACAAATGCTTCGGCCGCCTGTTCAGGCTCTAGATAAAGTACCTCGTGTTGCGTATTGAAGTGATTTGCTGTTATTTTCGCATATGGTGTTTCATCATAACCTTCCGCCTCAAACCCGATAGAGAAAGTTCTCGCTGGTGTATGATGCTTTGCCAACATCCCTGATACCGTCGAACTGTCTAGTCCCCCACTTAAGAATGCACCACAGTTTTTACTTAAATTGTCAGCTACTGCCCCTTCGATGACATTTAAACACTCCCTTTCCAAAGCACTTGAATCATCAGCCACCTCAGTGAAGTAAGGTGCATACAAAACCTTTTCAGACTTGTTTTGATTACTATCAATGGTGATCGATTTTCCTGGCTCAAGTTTAAAAACATCTTGATAGATGGTTGTAGGCGACGGAATACAATGGAAGTACATGTAGTTAAAAATGGCCTGTTGATTGATAGCGAAATCACTTTGAGCTGAGGACTTAACAGCCTTGAGGGAAGAGCTTACTATTACCCGTTGATCTTCAACGTAGTAATAACCTTGGAAAAGGCCAAGACGATCATTTACAACAGTTAACGTCTGTTCAATATGATCGATGATGAACAACAAAAACTTACCAGCTATCTCCAAGTAGCTATGTTGAAATTTTTTTTGATTGGTTAAGAAATGTTCACCAATCTCTTTCAGGCGGGCACTTGCAGTATCGCTCCCAATGATAACAGCAGTGTATTCAGGGCAATGATATTCCCTTGTAATTTCATCAAAGATAAGCCACAACTTTTTGTGCTTATTAATTGGAAACCTTTTAACACTGGACACTATTTTTTTTTCTGGCGAATACATAACGCATTTTTATCATCCTTGGTAAATGTATTGTTAATGATTTATTGTTATTATGCAATTATCGTAAAGCAGAACATATGCTTTATACACCATAAATAATAATAAATTATGATATCGGGTAAATGGACTTATGAGACGGGATATTCAATTTCTAAGAGGTATCGCTGTATTACTTGTAGTCATATACCATGCAAACTTGGGTGTTGTTAATTACGGCTATCTAGGTGTTGATGTTTTCTTTGTAGTATCTGGTTTTCTAATAACTACAATCATCCTTAAAGGGCTTGAACAGCAAACATTCTCTTTTACCAACTTTTATCTACGTAGAGCAAAGCGTTTATTACCTGCACTATATACTACCCTTGTTGTAACAACTGTACTTTCACATTTTATATTAACGCCGACCCAACTTACGGACTATTACAGCCAACTAGCTGGCGCGTTAACATTTTCAGCGAATATAGTTCTCCCTACACAGATCGATTATTTTGCTACAGAAGCAGAAAGTAAGCCCCTATTACATATTTGGTCTTTATCTCTGGAGGAACAATATTATTTTTTATTGCCATTTATTTTATTTTTAATCCCCAAAGGATACAGAGCTATAGGGTTATTCGGATTAGCAGCCGCTAGTTTTACTTTGTGCTTAATTTGGCTTGCTAACAGTAAGCCACCTATATTTTTATGGAAAATATCGGAAGCCAGTGCAAATGAATGGGCATTCTTTTTATTACCAACTAGAGCTTGGGAGCTTTTATTTGGATCAATATGCGCATGGCTTATGCTAAAAAAGCCAAACATTGCTATACCGATAAAACTAAAAATAATAGCGCTATTAACAATATTAGTTACTGTTATCTTCCAAATAGACACAATACACCCTCGCACCGATGCACTAATTGTTGTTATCGCTACGACATTGATTTTACTGGGTAAAGACAATTGGCTTCCGAACAACCTAATAGTCAATAGTGTAATGCGAGTAGGCGACTGGTCTTATTCGGTTTATCTAGTTCATTGGCCATTATTTGCATTTGCTTTTATCAGCTCACTTGGAGAGGTCCCTACAGAATTAAAGCTACTCATTATTGCCTTATCTATTTTATTTGGGTTCTTACAGTATCATTTTATTGAAGAGCGTTTCCGCAGCCTACCAGCAAAAAAAATGAAGACAATGTACATAGGGTTGACTGCAACAACTATTGCATTGCTTTTTACCCCAGCCGCCTTGTATGAGCAGAAAAATAAAGATCTACTTTACCAGCAATATGATGAAATTATGGCGCCTAATTATGGACTCTCTATTCAATGCGACGGTACAAAAGGATTATTGTCGAAAGATTGTCAGACAATTGAAAAACCACAGATTGCTGTTTGGGGTGACAGCTATGCGATGCATTTAGTCCCTGGTTTAGCTTCTAAAGTAGAGCTGCTCCAACTAACGAAAAGCTCATGCGCTCCTTTCCTAGAAATATCTTATTATCAATGGGAAAATAAACGAGCAATGACAAAAGAATGGGCGAAGAATTGCATAAAATTTAATACACAAGCATTTGAAATTATTCAAAACTCTCCCTCCATTAAATTTGTAGTTTTAAGCTCAGCTTATTCTGTTTATTTTGATGATAGTCAAGCAAAGTTTTTAGTTAACAATCAGGTTCTAAACAAACAACAAGTAAAACCAGAAGAGTACTTTAGTAAAACGATAAAAGCCCTAAAGCAAGCAGGGAAAATACCAGTAGTGATATCTTCTCCACCACGTGTTGGTATTAACATCGGAGAATGTGTAGGTAGGGAATCATTGAAACTTCCTGTATTGAATTTCGATTGCTATTTAAAGAAAGGTGACTATTTATCATATGACGCCTCAGTTATTGACTCCTTGAGGAATGTTATTGAAGAAAATCAAGTTGAGGCATTGTGGCTTGCAGACTTACTTTGCGATCAAGAGTATTGCCAAACCAAAATTAAAGACAAATTCCTTTACAGAGACAGTGGGCACCTAACAAAACAAGGGTCAATTGAGCTATTTAAAAATTTAAACTTTGATTTAGCTGGAAACAAATTGATTACTCAGTAAATAGCAAAAACTACCCGCTATTATTAAAAAATAAACATATAACTTGGATCCAATAATTGAATAAGGTTAATCACAATTAAAATGAATTCGGCCATTGAGCACTTTTTATTAACGTCAAAGCTTACACAACGCTTCTATCAGGTCCCTGCAAGCGATCTAAATAGTAATGACACTTCTCCTTTTTTTATTATTGGATCTGGCCGTTCAGGTAATACACTATTGCGGCGTCTGTTAAATAATCACTCGCAACTATACATTCCACCGGAAACGTATGTGCTTGGCCGTATAATTGGTCACTATATTCGACACCCTTCTCTAACTTGGCAAGAACTCGTATTTTTAACGTTGAGTAATTTTCAATTTGATGAGGAGTTTAGTACTTTTCACCTACCTTCTTTGAACAAATTAGCAATCGAATTAAAAACTCTTCCGCAAGACAAACAAAGCCTTGCAATGATTTTAAATTCGTTTTACAAATTCTATCAATCACATCACAAGCTACAGGGAAAAAGGTGGGGAGATAAAACACCATATAACACATTCCATTTAGATAGGATTATGGGTGTATTTCCTACCGCACAATTTATCCATATAGTGCGCAATCCCTATGATGCTACCAGCTCTTATTTAAAATCAGGGATATATAATAAATTTGAAGACGCTGCAGAACGCTGGTTTCAATCGGTAGAATTAAGTTGCCAATTTGGTCGAAAGTATCCCCTTCAATATATCGAGATCAATTACAACGTACTAGTAACTAGCCCAGAGCTAACCCTACGAAAAATATGCGAATTTCTACAAGTTTCTTTTGAGGATAATATGTTAAAAGCTCCACCAACATTATTGGGAGATGTGGAAGAGCACTCTCACCACGCTAATGTAATGCAAGATATTAATACACAACATATCGGGAAAGGGCTGAAATCTTTATCCAGTGATCAAATAAAGTATATACAATCAAAAGTAAACAGCTCGAAATACTCTAGCATTACCAACTTTAGTTAAATACTAGCTTGTTGAGGTACAAATGAAATTAGTCGGAAAGATGGCAACTTACCCTGATAGGATTGACATTATCGAACATTCTATCAAAAGTATTATCTCTCAATTGGATATACTTGTTGTTTGTTTTAATCAATTTGAAAAGATTCCAAATTGGGTTAATAAACACTCTAACTTGAAGGCAATAATTCCCGAAAGAGATCTAAAAGACACAGGTAAATTCATAGATACAGATATTCAGTGCGACTATATTTTCTATCTAGATGATGACATCATTTACCCTGAAAATTATGTGGAGCATACCATGAAAGAGTTCGAAAAAATTGACAATGAAAATGTCGCTCTCGGCTATCATGGAAGCTGGTACGAATCACCACGATTAGAAATGTCTCTGTTAGGTATAAAAAAATGGTTAGGTTTCAAATTAAAAATTAGCAATCCAATGTGGTATCGAAATTGCGCACATTTTCTGCAAGTCTGGCCAAAATCAAATAAAGTTGACCAATTAGGTACAGGAGTCATGGCTATACCAGCGAAGAGTGCTCCCCCTTTTGAGTTTATAGATGGTAGCCAAAAGTTTGTAGATGTCCGATTTGCCAGATGGTGCTTTTTGAACAAAATTAATATGCTCTGTCTTAAACATAAAGAATGCTGGTTGCAAGCACTTACAGATGATGGTGACAATACTATATTCAGCACTTTTACTGCTCAAACGCCCCCATATGTACAAAAAGAAATATATTCGTACGCAGCAAAATCAAAATAACTTACATAAAAGCAAAAATATAAAATTAAGGAATTAAATGTGTTAGTTGAGCCAAAAGTTTCAGTAATTATACCGTTTTACCAAAAGACCAAAGGCTTATTATCTAATACTATTCAGTCGATAATAAAACAGACGTATCTAGGTCACATCTACATTATTGTGGTAGATGACGGCTCGCCTGTTACAATTGAAGAAGAGCTTTCCACCTTATCAACTCCCGATAACAGAGAGTTAATTATTATAAAGCAAGAAAATGGTGGGGCTGGCTCAGCTCGCAATAATGCCTTAAACAATGTCCCTGCCGACTGCCAGTATGCCGCCTTTTTAGATTCGGATGACGAGTGGCTCGAAGATCACTTAGCCACGGGCATAAAAGCGCTAGAGCTTGGAAATGATGCTTACTTTTCAGATCATTTCCCCGCTCTTCATCCTGATAAAAACAACTTTGATATGATAGGCACCCTCATTGTTGATGAGCATCTATCTATCGATTTAGAAGATGATATTCATCAAATGAGCATATCTTCTCTAGAGCATATAGTTGGCGATGGTGGCGGTGTTATAGGTACATCTAATGTAGTTTATAACTTCAGAAAATTCCCAACACTTCGCTTTAGAGAAGAGTTTTATAACGGTCAAGACTTTTTCTTTTGGATGGATTTGAGCGAACTTAAAGCTCAATGGGCGTTTTCTACCAAGATTACTTGTCGCTGTGGTCGTGGTATAAATATCTACTCGGGTTCTGGCTGGGGATCGGAAAAGTCTTTGCAAAGATTGCGGAACGAACTTTTTATTTGGACTTCAGTGAAGAAGTTTTATCCATTAACCGAGAAACTAGAGCAAAGGAATAAACAAACGATAAATGCAATTCAAGACAATATAGCAAGAGATATACTACACAGAATTATCAAACGAAAAGCTATTTCTACGAAGATACTTTCAGATATAGTAAAAATGGCACCGAGTACTCTAATATCAATAACATTGATTCCATTTAAAGTAGTCTTGGAAAGACTTAAATAAACTTTGCTTTACTGACAAAGCATAACAGGTTTATTGCTAAGATTAGCTATTGCTTATCAGTTGCCCCTGTGTGTTTTATAAACTTTGCAGGGGTGCCTCCTACGACTGTATGAGGATCGACATTGTTAGTTACCACTGAGCCTGCTGCTACTACAGCCCCTTCACCGATTGTCACGCCTTGAGTAATTATCGAGCCTCCACCAATCCATACCTCGTCTTCAATAACAATCGGCTTTGTCCAAGTTCCACGCCCTTTGCCTTCAACATAAACTAAGCCGTGATTAACCGTTTCAAACATTACTCTCGGTCCAACCTGAACTCTCGAACCGATAACAACTTTATCATTGGGTACACCAAACCTTACATCACTATTGATAAATGTTCCTTGCCCGATTTCAATATTTCTAGCACCGCCAATAGGCCTTATTGTAAAAGGCCCCCATAACGTGCACGGCCCCATAACTTTAATCCCAGCTAAAGCCAATATGCGATATCGAATTCGATCGAAATATTCTAGACGAGGTAAATGATTTGCGATTGTTAAAAAAAATAATTCCTTCATAATTTCTGCTTAGTAGTATTAAAATTATTATCTCTAATGATTTTTACCTGCCAGTGTAATTTAAACGTTTGATATAATTTAAAGCGACTTCTTCTGGTGTATCTAGTGGAAGTCCACGTAAATAATATAATATACAAATGACCAAAACATAGGTTATCGCCCCCACCAACACTTTCGTTAATAGTGCAAAAATAACTGGGGAATTCATGTCAGATATCAACGTAATCACAAAAGACATTGCAGCTGTCGCAAGCAAAGCTGGCCACCAATTGCGTATAAGATTCCATACAGCAAAATTCATAGCTTTGGCTGAAAAATACAACGTGACTGGAAATGCAATAATTGATGAAAGCGCCATAGCCATTGGAAAATCTAAATAGCTACCTAAATAAAAAGCCAGTATAAGTGCAACTACGATTAATGCATTGCGAAACCACATCAACCAGTTGGAAGTTTTTTCTGCGTCAAATATTACTAAAAATTGTTCACTGACAAACATAGTAATACCTGACATCATTGCATAAATACTTAACCAGCTCATAACATCCGTTATGCCTAACCACTTCTCTCCAAGTAATACATAAATCACTTCATAGGAAGTTAATGCCAGCCCGAATCCTAGTGGCAAAAATACGTAAATAGCTAAACCTATTATCGCTATGAGTTTTAAATCAACATCTTTACTTGCTTTAAGTTTAGTTAAATTAGGTAAAATCCCTTTTATTACAGGCATTAGTAGCTCTTTGGTAAAGAGCGAGGCTAAATTTGATGCAATATTGTATTGCCCTAAGAACTCTGTTGAGCCCAACTTACTTACCGCAACTATATCAGCTTGGTTGTTCACAAAGCGGCCAATACTAAATGGAATCATAGATTTTGAGAAAGACAGTACTTTTCTCCATTGATAAACCTCAAATCTAGGTCTAAATACATGTAACTTATAGCTTAATACTAGGCCAACAAAAGCTGACGCTGCCTGACCTACAACAATAGCCCAATAGTTTTTCAACCACAAAGCTGTGGCAATGGTTGCTATTGAGTACGCCACTCTACATGTCGTTGTTATTTTAAAATCTAGGGAAAAATCAAGTTGTTTTTGGGCAATATACACGCCGTAATTATGTAGCCCCTTCAATATTTTAACGGCAGCTAAACAGTAAATTATATCTCTCAGTACTTCTTCTTGATAAAAATCAGCGACATAAGACGCAGAAAGGCATAGAATTAAAGCAATAAGTAGGGCTTGCAATAAGTTAATTGTCCAACCAGTATTGAATACCCGAACATCTTCTGTTGGGTATCTTATGACATACAATTGCGCCCCTACTTGAGTCATCGAATGCAATATCGTAATAAATATTGTTGCCATGGCAACAATACCAAAATCTTCAGGAGACAGAAGCCTTGCCAACACGATCATATTGACAAACCCGATCAGTTTATTTCCCCACCTTGTCGCTATTGACCAGCCTATGCTAGCGCCAAAGCGAGTAGCTGCAGCATCACTCATAATTAAAGGGTAGAACCCCGTATATAGCGTCAATGACTCCATCTTGTGTTTCATATACTTCCAACAATTTTTGACTTTTCAGGTCATATGAAACCACTAATGCGTTGTTGCCACTGCTATACTTCAAGTTTCCTTTACTTAAGAATTTTAGCTTATCAATCATCCTAGTTTTTCTTAATTTAGAAAAACCTACATAACAAATATCATCTTTTATAAAAAGCCCACGGCACCAACCAATCGGCCTTGAGTTTGAATTTCCAAATAAATCTAAAATTGTCTTTTTATTGGTGTCAGCTCGATCAATGATCACAAGGTGTCCGCTTACTTGTGTAAAAATAATTTTTTCCTGCCACTCTAACCCATCATGAACACTGACAGATTCTCCATCTGAAAGTTTTATACTCTGACTCACATCCGACAGATTTACAGCATCCTCTTGCTTACAGCGCGTCACCCATAGTTGATCATTTAGTCGAAAAACGTAATTTGGGTGGGCGTCATGAGGTCTAGTCGAGTGCAGGACCCTATAGTCAGTATCAGGACAGAACCGATGCCAAGGGTCTTTACCTTCGGCATTTAGTATTTCAAGGACTTTGCCAGTCTCTTTGCTGAGAATAACGACATTGTCCAAGCCAGTTGATGTTACATATAACTTTCTTTCATACACGTTTACTGAGTGTATATTGTGAAAACAAGGATGGGAGTACGAAGATAAGAGCAATAAATTGGGTAGTTGATATTTTCTGATTTCGGTATCTGTCGGCAACCACAGAATATCATTGTCATCAGGATCAATACATCCTGCTGTAAATTGAATATTAGGATGTTCGCTAGGATAATTTTCTTTGACATTTTTTAACGAGATCAGTGTAGAAAATTCGCCCGATTCAAGATCAAGAGATATCAGTTTTGCTTCATCATAGTATTTACCAGGACCTAACTCGAATCCATTGCTTCTTAAATTAGCACCTGAAATAATTATTTTTTGCGGCATATTTATCACTTATGGTCATTTATTGTTTTTCGAATTTTGCAAGTTCATTCTTAAGTCCTGGCAGTGGATACCCTCTAGCATAAGCTTTCTCTGCATGTAATTTGGCAGAATCTATATTACCGATTTTCAAAAAAGCTAAACCAAGAATATAGTGTGTTTCTGCGTTTTCATTATCTATTGAGAGACTTTGCTGCAACGCAGCTATAGCTTTGTTGAACTGGGTATTCCTGTAATAATGCATACCTAGAACCAAATGAGTACTCGCGTATTTTGGGTATAAAGCGATAGCTCTCTTGATAAAACATTCCGGAGAAAATTTCGGCTTTGAATTTAATTTTTTAATTCGAAATGATTCACGGGTATTGTAGAAATGGGTATATTTTGAATACGCATCTAGCGCTTCTGGATGATTAGGAATACTAGATAGTACAAACATCAAATCTCCAGGTTGTGCGCCTGTATGCCCCTTTTTTAAAGTTCTTACGTTTCTTGTAAAGTGAGCGCTTTCCACCATGTAAAGTAAGCCCAAGCTGAATGTTCCTGAGGGCTCTCTTGTCTCGACATCATAATAATCATATGGCTTACCGCGGCGCCAAGGTAATTCTTCGCAATCAGCTGCTAATAGTGTTAATGGCGCTAAAACTAAACTGACAATGAGTAAAGCACAGATTTTAACTATTTTTGAATTCGACATTGTTCTTTCCAAAACTTGTTATTCGGCTCTTTAAAATAATCTGAATTGCTATTAAAGCGTAAAGTAATTCGAAATAAGCTAAACTAACGTTAAGACCAGTTATTCCATACCCGATAATAGCCAATGATATTGCTCTAGATAGCTCGGATACCCATGTTAGTTCTCTTATTTTCGCATTCGAACAATGTAATGATTGTAAATAAGTTCCGGCTAGAATGAATAAAAAAATTATTAAGCCCACAAAGCCACTACTTGCCAATACTTGGAAATATATATTATGAGCGGCTTTAGGACGAACATGGTCTGGTATTGGGGGCGTGTAAACAGGACCAAAATCCGGGGTTATTGGTGCATATGTCCGCCATAATAATGAATCGGTTGTAGCCTTGAAGCCACCACCCGTAACTGGGTTATCCAGTGCTATCAAAGTAGCAATCTTCCAGGCCCAAATCCTGCCTATAAACGATCCATCTTCAGTTGCTGCAGTTTCTATTGTTGATTGTCTCTCTTTCCATTCTGCTGGCGCATTGGCATACAACACAGGTAAGGATATGAGAGCAAGCATCAAAAACAGAACCTTACGTTCTGACTTTATCCAAATTGCAATAGCAAGAATACTCAAGCCTATAAACCCTCCCCTTGAATAAGTCCCCATAACAGCGACTACATTGAGTACTGCTATTAAAATCAAGCCTAATCTGAGATTCTTATTTTTAGTCGTTCCCAAAAGATAAAGGACGAGCGGTAGACACATGTTAATCGCTACAGCTAAGTCATTGCGATCAGCCAATATTCCAGAGCGACCGACGATTCTGTGGCCTCCTCCAGACAATATAAACTTTACTCCTTCCATGGCGGCATATGCTGATATTGCTAAGACTATGCTCCAAATAAGGGTATCAACCTCTTTTTTAGTTCTAATAGTCATAATGATAAACAGGAATAATGCAATGACTTTGGCAAACTCAATAAACTTATCCCACGCTAATTCACTATTTATACGCAAATTAAATATCGTTGAAATTAACATCCAAAAACAAAAAAGTAACACCAAAAATTGCATACCGCTAAACGAATATTTGTATTTGTTTTTGTTAATTATCCATGCCAGTAGGGATACAATGACGATCGTAAGATTTAACCTGAATGATTGAGAAAAGCCAAATGCCCACTCAGCGGGTGCCATTAAAGCGATCCAAATCCAAGCAGCAGCACCAACATAAGGACGTTTAAAACTGTAATAAATAGCAATTAAAAGAAAAGCAACCAATAGCAGGTCTCTCATTACTCCTGCTCCCCATTACCATCTCCCTGCGATGCCCAGCGCATCAATAGAACCATTGCTACAATATCAGCTAATAAAAACAAACTATCTATCACATTTAGTACTCTACTTTACTGACCACATACCGGAATTTACCTGACTTTTCAGCCGCTATGCTATCAACGACTTGCAACTCAACTTCTACCGCTTCACCTAATCGCTGTTTAAAGCCGTTAACAATCACACTTCGCATTGTTTCTGTAAGAGCGTCTGTCGATACGATTTCAACACGCGTATGTATTAAACTTTCTTGCACTATTTTGAATGCATCAATACCTTTCATTTCACGAATTATGTAGATTAACGCCAAACCGTGCATCATAGTGCCGTCGTACGCTACAACAAAGTCAGTTGTTCTTCCTTCAATATTTTTCAATATATGCAATCCTCGTCCGCATGCACAAGGCGCGGTATCTATCGCGCCGACATCGCCCGTGCGATAGCGAATAAAAGGAAAATCAGAAGTTGCCATATGAGTAACAACGATCTCGCCACTTTCGCCATCCGGTAAAACGTTACCTTGGCTATCAACTATTTCGACAATAATATCTTCAGCGCTAATGTGCATTTTCCCATGTGGACAAGCATGAGCGATAAAGCCAGCATCACGGCCACCATAGCCATTGGCAACAGGGGCATTAAAGACTTGTTCAATTTGCTCTTGTTGATAAGGGTAAAGGCGCTCGCTGGTAACAAAGACCACCTTAATGCCTAAGTTATCGAGCGAAATACCATGCTTTTGTGCCGTTTTGGCAATCAGAGCATAAACCGACGGATAACCAAACAGCATTTTCGGCTTAATACGCTTGATCTGATCAATAAAACCTAGCAACTTGCTTTCATCCATATCAAATGCTGGGATCAAGGTCGAACGAAATAGCTTGTCACGGGTAACTCGCACTTTATCTTGGGCACCCAATTCAATTGGAGAGCCCCAAGCAACGATCTCTTTATCGCCAATATCAACACCCCACCAACGAGTCGCTCGCCACTTTTCGGCAACGTCATGGCTAACCCTTTCTTTACTTAACAAAAAGGTCAGCGGTGTACCACTCGAGCCACCTGTCGTAAACGGCTGTGTTGGGCCAGCACTTTTTGATTTAAGCTGGTCAAAGTGCTCTCGAATAACCGCTTTATCAAGGAAAGGCAAGACGGATAAATCTGCTTTTGAGCGAATCGCACTGGCTTCAATGCTTAGCTTATTGAACACATCCTGATAATAAGGGACTTCTTTGGCAGCTTTCTCCAAAAACTTCGTCAGTCGTTTATTGGCGTTCTCATTGATGATTTGTGGACTTTGCCACTGGCTTTGCTCTAACTGTTTTTTGACGCGCACCGTGTCATGCTTTTTAAGCAATTCATGAAGCGGAAACAGCACATTGGCAACAAACTTGGTATAGAGCATACTAATCATTTTTTGCTCCAACATATGCCGCTTGGTAACAACTCGCCAATGCTTGCCAAACGCTCAACCAGCTAAATTTTTCTATGGTGATCAAGCCGTTATTGGTCAAACGTTCTCGTTCGCTATTATCTTCTAATAACGATAAAGATAGCTTTATCAGTGACTCTACATCTCTTGGGTTTGCGAGCAGCGCATCATGTCCATCGGTAACCAACTTAGGAATACCACCGACATTTGTGCTAACCACTGGCGTGCCACAGGCAAGCGACTCAATAAGTGAGTTTGGCGAGTTATCGACGACGCTTGTGTTTAGCATCAAGTCAGCTGATTTGTATAATGCTGATACCTCATCAGGTGCGAGCCTACCCACAAATGCCACATTTTCAGCGAGGCCGAGCGATGCCACTAAGGTTTTTAAATTGCTGAGCTCTGGGCCCGTACCTGCCACTTTTAACTCCGCATCAGGAAACTGCGGCTTGATGCCAGCAAACACTTTTATTGCGGTCGCCACATCATAGATAGCTTCTAAATTTCGCGTTACAATCACTGTCGGCTTCATGGCTGACTGACGTTCAAAACGATTAAATCGTTGCTCATTTAGTACGTTAGGGATGATTTTTGATGTTTTTCCGTACTCACTAAAAACACTTTGTAAGTAACTCGAGGGCACGACAATATCGTCCACTAAATCGAGCGTTTTCTTAACTTGGTGCCAAGACTTGTCAAAAAAGTCTGCGGCATAGCCACCACGGTAATTCAACACAACGGCTTTATTTAATTGCTTGGCGACTTTAATCGCCGGTGCTGCAAACAAGTGCCAAGACCAGCCAGAATTGGCCATGATATGTACCACATCCGCATCAACCAGTTGTTGTTTCAGGCGCCGCTGATATTGCACTAACCTGACCAAAGCACGAAACATTGGGATCTTGCCAACCCAAGCAGGTTGATATGCTGCATTGACCTGAATAACGGTCACCGTCACACCTTCAGCTTCCAAAAAACTTGCCAACTGCTCGGTTTGATTAGCCATACCACCTGCTGGCGGCGGCAGTGGCCCAACAATAGCAACACGACTAACGTTAGCCATGCGACACCGCTTTTTGGGTTAGCGCAGCATAAACAGGTAAGTAATTGCTAATACTGTTTCGCCAATTGCGCTGATGTTCAACATAGCGCCGGCCATTATCAAGAATCGCAGACCATGCTTGAGGCTGTTGAAAAATATCAATCACTTTGGTCACTAATGCCGAACTATTATTAGCGGAAAATAAATAGCCGGTTTGGTTATCAACAATAAGCTCATGATGACCACCAACATCTGACGCCAAAAACAAACGTCCTTGCGCCATCGCTTCAAGTGGCTTTAACGGGGTAACTAGATCCGTTAATCGCATCGACTTACGCGGATAAACCAATAAATCAATAAGCGAGTAGTATTGATTCACTTGGTCGTGCGGTACTCGGCCTGTAAACATAACGTATTCAGAAAGGCCAAGCGCTGCTACCTGTGATTTAAGATTTTGCTCTTGCGGGCCTCCGCCAACTAGTAATAAACAAACATCTGGCATTTTCTCAAGAATCGCTGGCAGTGAAGATACTAACAAGTCCAAGCCTTCATAAGCGTAAAACGAGCCAATAAAACCAAGCACTTTTTTATTGCTCAGCTGCAATTGCTCAACTAACTCATTATCTTTTTCTGTGATGCGATCGAATTGCTCAACATTAACTGCATTAGGGATAACCGTCAGCTTATCTTCAGCAACGCCTCTGGCTATCAAGTCATTTTTAAGGCCCTGACAAATCGTGGTCACTGCATCCGCTTGCTTAACAACGTAAGACTCTAACGAACGTGTCATTTGATAACGTAGATCACCTTCTTTACAGGTACCGTGATCAACTGCGGCATCTTCCCAAAAGGCACGAATTTCATAAACTACAGGTAGCTCTGCTTTTTTACCTGCTCTTAAAGCTGCCATGCCATTAAGTGCGGGTGAATGAGCGTGAATAATATCGGGTTGTTCGCGCTCAATAACCTCAAGAATGCGCTTTTCCAAGGGCGCAATAATTGACCATTGATTCAACACTGGTAACTTGCTCAATATACCGTTGGCAGATCCACTTCGATAAAACAATAAATCATCGATTTGCTCAACCAAAGCCTCTGTATTGCCGTGTTTAGGGCTAGTTACATGACAGGTTTCTATGCCCAGTTGATGCTGCATTTTCAATATCGCACGAGTTCTAAAAGTATAGCCACTATGCAGTGGTATTGAATGGTCGAGCACATGTAACACTTTCATCACTAGGCAGCCTTGCTTTGACGTAAAAACGACTCAAACATCATGAGCGTCCACAGCGAAGCACTATTGTCACGAACACCTTTAACATGCTGATCAATTAATGTTTTAAGCTGTGTTGAAGAAAAATAACCCGACTGCCCCATCGCTTCACTTAACAAATTATCATAGAGGCGATCTTTGAGTGGCCCGCGGAACCAATTAGCAAGTGGCACAGAAAATCCCATTTTCTTGCGATACAGTACATCATGAGGCAAATGTGGTTCCATCTGCTTTTTCAGCGTATGTTTACCAACCCCTGCTACCAAGTTTAAATGCGTTGGCGCGTTAAAACCCCATTCAACAAATTTGTGATCGAGAAATGGGACACGAACTTCCAATGAGTGCGCCATGCTGGCACGGTCTACCTTGGTGAGAATATCGCCAACAAGGTAAGTTTTCATATCCAGATATTGCGCTTGTTTAATGGGATCTAAGCCAGTGATTTTGTCGCGGTACTGATCAAAGACAGCCACAGAAGAATAGCTGCCTAGCTTGTGTTTATATTCTTGTGAAAAGAGCTTCATGCGCTCATCTCTACGCAGAATTGACATTGAGTTGTGATAGCCTTGCACCGTATCAAGTGCCATGGACTGAAATGTCGTTTTCCCTCTTAATACGCGTGGCGCCCAATCCATTTTCGGATATAAAGCCCCTAACGGGCCAAAGATCGGCTTGCGCATCGATAGCGGTAACATCGCCCGCACTTTTTCTTCATGCCCATGAAGTCGATAACGTCCATAACCTGCAAATAACTCATCCGCACCGTCACCCGAAAGGGCTACGGTGACATGCTTGCGTGCTAATTCACAGACCCGATAAGTTGGCATTGCTGAACTGTCTGCATAAGGTTCGTCGTATAAAAACGCCAATTTATCAATCAAATCAAAATCATTTTGATCAACCATTTCTATATGATGTTTCGCGTCATAGCGCTGTGCGACCTGCTTTGCAAAGTCAGTTTCATTAAATTCCGCGATATCAAAACCAATAGAGCAAGCATTAACAGGGTCTTCTTGCAGCTGAGACATCAAAGCCACAACAGCACTGGAGTCAACACCACCAGATAAAAATGACCCTAAAGGCACATCGGCAACCATCCGAATGTCGACAGCTTCTTTCAATCGCTCTACTAACTGTTCGGCAATTTCTTGCTCTGAGAGCTCAGCATTGGGGTTTACCGGAATATCCCAGTATTCTTGTTGTTCGGGTAATTGGGTTTGACCACGAACAATTGTAAAACAATGACCTGGCCTAAGTTTATAGGCGTTTTGATAAATGGTATGCGGCTCTGGTACATAACCAAAGGTAAAGTAATCTTCGACTGTGGTATCACGTAAGGTACGATCAAAACGCGGGTGCTGAGTGAGTACTTTAAGCTCAGAACCAAAAACAAAATGGCCATTATCTAACAGCGAAAAGTACAACGGTTTGATGCCCAACCTGTCACGAGCAATAAATAACGATTGCTTTTGCCTGTCCCATACTGCAAATGCGAACATACCGCGTAGATGATGAACACAATCTTCGCCCCACTCCAAATAAGCATTTAGAATGGTCTCGGTATCACCATCAGTATTAAATTGGTAGCCTTTCGCCTTGAGTTCAGTGTGAAGGGCTTTGAAGTTATAAATTTCACCATTAAACACAATAACAGCCTTCCCACATGCACTTGCCATTGGTTGTGGGCTGCCTTCCAAGTCGATAATCGACAAGCGGCGGTGTGCTAATGCTAGCCCTGGTTCAAAATAATAATCGCCAGCATCTGGACCACGGTGGATCTGTTTATCATTCATCGAGGCGATAAGATCTGCATCTATTGCTTGTTGCTCGGTTACATGAAAAATTCCAGCTATGCCGCACATGTCTTACCCCTTCCTGAGACTTTTTGTTGGTATAACGAAGTGTAAAGGTCATGATACTTAGTGACCATAGACTCAATACTAAAGTGTTTAACGCAATGCTCTCTGACCTTGATGCTATCTATTTCCAAGCGTTCTTGATGTATCAGATATTGCGCCATCGAATTAGATAATGCGGTTACATCGTTGACTTCAACAAGATGAGAATTGTGATGTTCTGCCATGATTAAATCTGGGTTGCCACCAACATTTGTGGCAATCACCGGTAGGCCTGATGCCATCGCTTCTAATATCGTATTGGAAATTCCTTCAGCGAGTGAAGGCAGCACAAACACATCCATTGCCGCCATAGTTTGAGGAATGTCATCGCGGTGGCCAGTAAAGCAAATATCCTCATAATATTCTGACTGTTGAGCCGCTGCTATTAAGGAATCTTTCAACACTCCATCACCTACAATCAATAGCTTTGCTAGTTGGGCATTTGGAATATCACTTTGCTTAAGTTTTATAAACGCATCTAACAGTTGTTGATGATTTTTAACTCTTACTTGCCGACCAACTGTTCCAAAAACAAAATTACGAGTTGAGGTAGTGGAAAAACCAAAGTCATCCCCTTTTGTATCGTGAGAAAACTTCTCAACATCAACTCCATTGCAAATATGCGTAAGCTTATTTGCCGGAACATTTATCTGATGCTCTAAATACGATAGGCTTTCTTTTGACAAAGCGACATAACGGTGTACGAATAGCTTAAAAAGTTTCTTAATAAGCTGATTCTTCTTATTACCCCCATTTAGGTCGTTAACATCCCAGCCATGCTCACCATGGATGCGAACACTGACACCGGCAAACCAAGCTGCTATCTGCGCTTCCAACGGGTTTAGGTTTCTTGAGTGGCAAATATCAGGTTTTATCTTTTTTAATAATCGCCAACACGCGACCAGCCATGCGATGCCCTTACCTGGCTTTTTGTGTAGGTCATAAACTCTGACATTATTCGTTTTTATACGGCTGAAAAATTTCGGTTCGTGCTTTGAAATACAAATAATCGAGTGACGATAATCATTTTCCGGTAAATGATTTATTAAATTGACGACACCATTCTCTAAGCCGCCGGTAGCAAACGAATAAACAATATGCGCGATATGAATTTGAGGCTGGCTCATCTATTAATTACCCACTTGATTGAGCCCAATTTGATTCAACATGGAATCAGCACTTTTAAGCAAGCTTGCCATAGTGTCTTGTGCCTCAGTAGCCTGAGTAGATGCCGCTACAAAGCTAGCAAAATTTGCTTGACCGGTAAGCAGTGCCAATGCTTGATATAGCTTGGCAAATGCAGGACTTACTACTTGCTTATCACCAATTTGATACCAATATAACAGTGCCCTTTCTCGACCTTGAACATCTCTTAACAGTAGATATCGGTATACTTTTCCATTTTCATTTTTCGTGATTCGGTCGATCACAGTCCAGCGTTCAGCGTCATAGAGCTTATTTGAAAAACTCACTAACTCGCCTTCACTTTGCTTATTTCCATATCGAGCAAAAAACAACTCTGTGCCATTGCTTTCACGCTGATAACTAGACTGCATAGGTTGCGTAAAACTAACGCCCCAATTCGAGTCAGGCATTTTAATAACAGTATCCGCACTTTTGGGCAACTCAACTACACTAATGTTATGTTCAATAAACCAAGTTGCCATCATTATCAAATACACAGAGACGCTAACCCATAGCTTATTATGCTGCCCCTTCGTAGCCCCCTTATCACTGTATAGCTCCGTCTTGGGCTCAGGATCTGCAAACTTTCCACCCACCCAAAACATCAGCATGATGACAAAACCAAAGAATATCCAACCATAAACTAAATGATCAGCCCCAGTCGCATACTTCATGTCTGAGTAATGGGCGATAATGACAATTAAATATGCACGCACGCCATTGGCTAAAATTGGTAGTAAGAAAGCGAAAACAATAAACAGTAGCTGTTTTTTGAAAGAACGATAAGTTAGGTAAGCGTATAATGTGCCAACCGCCATAGAAGCAATGAGGTAACGAATACCAGAACAAGCCACAGCCACTTCGAACATACCCGTTGGAATTTGGATATACCAGCCATCTCGAAATACGGGTATGCCATGTACCTTAAGCAAGAAAACGGTTATCCAAGCCGTAATGTCTTGTAGGCTAGGAATCAAGTTTTCTCCCATAGGTACAGCAAAAAGTAAATAAGCCAATGGAAACTTGTATCGCCATGCCAGCTGATTGCCAATTAACATCCATACTAGAAACATGAGCGCGGTCACGGCAGCCAGCTGGCTCAACACATTGATGTCAGCTGCGTATGCAAAGAGCCAAACAAAACTACTGGCAGCTAAAAGTGGCAAAGGTAACCAAGTTGACCGGACTTTAGCGGATTGTAAATAAGCACGATCGCGATGCAACAACCAGATCACTATCGGTAAAATAAAATAACCATGCGCAAATGTGTCAGAACGACGCCAAATTGCTTCCATGCCCGTAATACCATCCCAAAATACCAGCATCCAAGCTGCTATCAGGACAGCAAACATCAAGATAAACTGTCGACTGTTGATCGCCATCATTGGCTTGTAACCTCTGAAGATTCTATTTGATAAAGCTTAGCAAGCGGCGCTAGGGTTGCCTGCCAAGTAAAATGTTCTTTTATCCATGCTCGATTTTCAGTGACAAGCTCGGTAGTTGCTGAAACTTGTGCTGAGTTCACCAGTTCGATTACCGCCTTTGCAAAGGCTTCAGGTTCATCATGCACCTGACAATATTGATGATGCGGAGCATTGATCCCTTCCATTGCCATAGAAGTACAAACTAACGGTTTATCCAATGACATGGCTTCAAGCACCTTGTTTTGAATACCACGAGCAATGCGCAGCGGTGCGACAATGCACGCAGCCTGAGTTATATAAGGGCGTATATCCTCTACTCGACCAGTGACAATAACATCTGGCTGTGTTGCTAATGATTTAATCTGATTGGTTGGATTACCGCCAGCAATCACAAAACTCAGCGACGGGATATTTTTTTTAACAATCGGCCACACGTTTTCTGCAAACCAAAGCACGGCATCAACATTTGCCCAGTAATCCATCGCGCCCGTAAAACTGATAAAAGGGCCATCAGGCACTTTATTTTCCGGCGCAAGTGAAGCACTTGGATTAAAAAACCCAATATCAACACCATTTAATATGCCTTGAACCTTTGCCTGTGCATTAACCTGCTGACGTGATCTAAATAACTTTGCTTCATCAGGCGAAACAAATAGCGAGGCGTCAAATTGCTGGCAAACTTTGTCTTCGTATCGCGCCAGTGTTTTAAACTCACGCTGGAATATGAATTTTGCTAGCCCTGACTTATTTTCTGCATACTGACGCCATTTGTCTGAGTCGACATCAACAAAGTCTATCACCCGTTGGCATTGATTAAATTGCGCTGTTTCGCAGTATTGTGCCATTGACGACGAATAAACAAATACTTTTTGAATAGCATGCCTTTCAGCGACCTCTTGACACCACTTCGCCATTTCTTGGTCGTAGTAGTATGGCAAGGTTATTGGTTTGCCAGTAAGAAAAGCCGTCATGCCTTTAAGTTTAGCGAGGAGTTTGTTCTGATTACGGTAAAATAGCTGGTGACAATGCTTTTTAAGCTCGTCAACATACTGCTCATCGTAAGGATCATCAATAAAGCAGCCGAGATAGACGTCATAATGCTTGTTCAACATTTGCAAAATATTAAACGAGCGAATTTTATCCCCTTTATTTGGTGGGAATGGAATGCGGTGACACAAAAATAGTAGCGGCGGCTTGTTCATAAACGCTATCCCAAATATTTAGATAACAATGGGCCAAGCCACTGGCTAACAACTAGTGGCAGTTTTTGCCACAAACGAATAAATAACTGGTATTTAGGATTATTGGGGCTCAAGTTCGGCAGCTCTTTAGCTTTTACTAGGTAGTAGTAATAGTGCAAAGGCTCTGGTGTCATTCCCCAGTTTTTCTTGTACTTATAAGGCCCACTGTCATTCTTACTGCGACCAAAATCAAAATAATTGCAGCCCTTGGCTCGCGCATGACATAACACTTGATAGTACATAAAGTCTGCACTTTTAAGGGCTCTAGCAGCGTCATTCCCACCACCGTAATATGGCAAAACTTGCTGCTGATAGTAAAAGTTCATCACCGCACTGGACGCTTGACCGCTGCTATCTCGAACTAACGAAACATCAATATCTTCGCCGAAGTGCTCTAGCAAGGCAGCAAAATATTTTTTCGTAAATATGGGTGTGCCCAAGTTGCGGTAACTCGTCGATAATAAGTGATAGAAGTTATCGACATCTTCGCCGTGTTCAATTGCTAGTTCGTTGTTAAGTGAGTGACGAATAACCGCTCTTTGCTTCTTTTTTACCGCCGCCAAAATAGCTTCATCTGAAGCTGCTATTTCACAGCCAAAAGTGCTATGTACTTGTTTAAGAAGAAAGTTGTTTTGTTGAGCGTGGCGATATCGCAGTTCTAAATAATCTACTGCCAGTTGTTCAGCTAACTTGCACGCTTTTTGCTCCAGTGCGTGCTGCACTTCATGGCTGTCTGCTAGCACGCCACCATAGACACAAAAAGGTGTAGACACCAACGCATGACCAAAAAGCTGACTTTTCACCTGGACTAAGGGGAGCACACCAGCAATTTTCTCACCATGCCAAGCTATCAAGTAATAGCAGCGATGACCAAACACTGATGAAATGACTTTCTGCCAATTGCTTAAATGAAAAAATGACCCTTGGGTATGGCTATGTACATAGTTGTCCCACAATTCATGCTCGGACGTTAGCTCAGTCACAATGAAGTGTTCTGCCGCTAATGATTCTATTTGTACCGCGTTACTGTTCACATCCATGATCCCCATGTGATTAGCCCTCTAAATAAACGGCCCGCATTGTTGACCATTGATAATCATTAAGCAGTTTAACTATCTTGCCTTCCATTCTTGACAAGTTGATGTAGTGACGAACTTTCGAGCGTAATGAAGCTCCCCCTATACGAGGTTGCTCAGGATCGATCTCCCATGGATGGAAATAAAAGCTATAAGGCGCTGATTCTTGTGACAAATACTTATCAATTCTACGTTTGGAAAAGGAGTATGGGTAGAGCCTAAAATAGCCGCCACCACCAATACCGATATTACTGCCGTTTTTACGTATTGTTGGTACCGGAATCTCGACTATGCCCTCGTCACGTCGGAACTTAAATCTCGGCCAATGAGGAACGCCATAAAGGTCATGCTCAATAGGATAAGTGCTCGAGCTGTATTCAAAACCAAGTTCAGCTAACACATCATATGCCCAGACATTTTGCTCACCAATTGAAAAGCTGGGAGCGCGATATCCCAAGATTTGTTCACCGCTCGCTTGTTCTAATAAGTCTTTGCTTTTGGCGACATCTTGCTTAAATTGTTCACGCGTCATCATAATAGCACGCTGATGATCATAACCATGACTGGCCAGTTCATGACCTTGCGCAACAATATCTTTAATCAATTGTGGACACTGCTCAGCAACCCATCCTAAGGTAAAAAAAGTCGCTCTTGCGTTGTATTGTTCAAACAGTTCTAGCAAACGGTAGGTGTTGTGCTCGACTCTAAGCGGTAACTTTTGCCAGTCTTGCCGAGAGATATTTTGCTCAAACGCAGACACGTGAAAGTAATCTTCCACATCAACTGTCATGGCTTGGTGAGTGCGTTTAGTCATCTGACCTTACCTACCCTTGCCAAAGACAACAATTTCTACCGTGCGGATCAGAATCAACAAATCTAAAAAGAAACTGCGATGCTTGATGTAATACAGGTCGTATTTAAGTTTTTCCAATGCATCAGCTTCAGTTGCACCGTAAGGATATTTTAATTGCGCCCAACCAGCCAAGCCTGGCTTAACATTGTGTCGCTCATTGTAATACGGAATTGATTTGACCAAGTTTTGTACAAACTCTGGACGCTCTGGTCGTGGCCCAACAAAGCCCATATCACCGCGCATGACATTATAAATTTGCGGTAGCTCATCAATGCGATATTTGCGAATAAAATTACCGATACGCGTTGTTCTATCGTCATTTTTTGACGCCCACTGCGCGCCATGTTTTTCCGCGTCGACGCGCATGCTTCTAAACTTGATGATATAGAATGGATGACCATCTACACCTACACGTTCTTGACGATAAAATATCGGGGCAGAAAATCCATCATCTAGTTTAATAATGATGGCAGTGATCAACATCACTGGCCATGTAATCAATAACAGTACAAAAGCGATTGCAGCGTTAAAGAGCCAATCTAAGGTATTGCGCAAATAGTTAGTTGAGGTAAAGCCATTGGAATAAATCACCCAGCTCGGGTAGATTAAATTAACCGCGATTTGCCCTGTTTCTCGCTCGATAAAATCAAGTATTTCAGTAACTTCAATACCACGAATTTTACATGCAAAAAGTTCATCAACTGGCAGGTTGTTACGCCTTTCATCACTGGCGACAACAATCTCATCAATTTCATTATCAAGCGCATAGCTAACAAGCGAGCCATCGAGGCGAATTTTAGTTTCTCGCTCAATTCCATCTGCGCTGTCACCTTCCATTTGAACGTAGGCATGCACTTTAAACGACTGCCTATCAACATCTCGTCGCATGCGTTTTTCAATAATAGATGCCCGTTGACCAGCACCAATAATCAACACTTTCCTTTTATGGAAGCCAAAGAAATCAACACGGTGAGCGCCATAGCGCAACACCAACATAAGCACCAATGCGATTAGTGAAGATAGTGCCAATAATTCAATGGGTAAGGCAAAGTCACCGTAAAGAGGGTTGACCAATGTGACAATTGAAAATGCGATAGCAATGGCAAGCAGTATACGGCGAAACAAGCCGCGAAAATTTTCTCTTAACTTAGAGTTATATAAACCAAGTGCTAAGCAAGTTAACTGAGAAGTTAACGCAAAAACTAACGCATATATGAACAATACATTATTGGGTGGTAGAGTAAAATCGACTATGCCTATCAACTGGTTCGCTGATATCGCAACCAATAAACTAGACATAAAAACAAGTAGCTCCAGCAAAACAAACGACTTGCTACTTATGGATAAGTCTCGAAATGCAATGACTGGCATATTAGTTATACTATTCCTTTGAGTACGCTTAAAAAACAGAAAAACACATATTTTGGCGCGTTGATAACTCTAGCAGAGTTAACTATGCATTTACACACTTTAAATAGCGTAACCCATTTGTTAAAAAGTGTGCACACAATAAAAAAATGCAATACAATCATTTTGCAATATCACTAGAATGTCGGGTATTAAGGTACTAACCATGGAAAAACGTATTATCCACACTATAAAAAACATTGCGGCACTGTTTTTCGTAAACTTGCTTGTTGCTTGTAACTCTATAGATCAATTACCTCAAGCAACACTGCACCCTTCAAAAACAACCGATATTGACTCTTATCGATATCTTATTGGTGCTGGCGACTCAGTCAATATTTTTGTTTATGGCAACCCTGAAGTCTCAGGCAGCTTCATTGTTCGCCCAGACGGTATGATTACAACATCGCTAGTCGAGGATATTCCTGTATCAGGTAGGACACCTACTGAATTGGCTAGAGATATTGAAGAAGTGCTAGGCACGTACTTAAGAGATCCAATCGTTACCGTCACAGTTGGTGGCTTTGTCGGTCCATTTAGCGAGCAAATTCGTGTTATCGGCGAAGCCGCACAGCCACTTGCGATAAATTACAAAAAGAACATGACGCTACTCGATGTTATGATCACTGTTGGAGGTTTAACAGAGTTTGCCGATGGTAATGATGCTGTGCTGGTTAGGATAGAAAACGGTGTGCAGAAGCAGTATCCACTAGCAATTGATGACCTTATCAAAAGCGGTGATATTTCTGCCAATGTTGATATGCTGCCCGGAGATATCATTATCGTGCCGGAAACATGGTTTTAATTAATAAGACAAGAGCCTGTTAGTAAGAGGTCGGGAATGCAAGAATTACTTGAACAGATAGTCGACTATCTGAAAGGTATATGGATTAAACGCCGTTATATTATTATCGCAACTTGGGCAATTTGCCCAATCGGCTGGTATTTAGTTGCTCAGATGCCTAATGTTTATGAATCTTCAGCACGTGTTTATGTCGACACACAATCATTGCTGAGGCCCCTGCTACGTGGATTAACTGTAGAAACAAACCCCGATACCCAAATTCGCCTAATGGTCAGGACTTTACTAAGCCGACCAAACCTAGAGCGTATCTCCCGTATGACGGATTTAGATGTACAGGCTAGCACAACCGAAGAATACGATAAAATCATTGAAAATTTAAAAAAGGACCTAAAAATATCTAATGCTGGCAGAGAAAATATATTTACGCTGTCTATTGAAGATAAAAATGCCGACGCTGCTAAAAATATAGTCCAGGCGGCACTTACTGTATTTATTGAAAATACTTTAGGTGAGACCCGCAATGATTCAGATGAAGCACAAAAATTTCTAAATGCGCAAATTAGAGATTATGAAAATCGCTTAGTTGCGGCAGAAACGCGTTTAACTAATTTTAAACAAAAGTACGGTGATGTACTAATGAGCAATAGTGGCGGTTTTTATGCCACGCTAAATAGTGAGGAAGAGCAATTAGAACGAGCACAACTTCAACTGGAAGAAGCCAAAACTCGATTAGCTTCAGCAAAAGCGCAACTTGCTGGTGAAGAACCCGTATTCGGCTTATTTGCTAGTAGAGTCAAAAGTAATAATAGTGTCGCTACTACTTACGATTCTCGCATAGAACAGCTGGAACGCAGCATGGATGAAAAATTACTGCGCTTTACTGAGAAACACCCAGAAGTTCTAGAGATACAGCGCAGATTAGATGAGCTTATTCAACTTAGGACTAAAGAAATTGAAGCCTATTATTCATCCATTAAAACTTCCGAAGAAGATACCAATAAAGCAGTTACAAGTGTTGATAAGAATCCTGTTTATCAAGAGTTGAAAATACAAGCAAATCAATATGAAAATGAGGTTGCATCGTTAACCGTTCGAGTCGAGAATTTCAAACAGCGTGTTACTGTAATTGCTAACAAAATACATTCTTTGCCAGAAGTAGAAGCAGAGCTCACAGCGCTAAACCGTGGTTACAATATTACGAAAGCTAAATACGAAGAATTATTGGCTCGCAAAGAAACCGCTCAATTGGCTCAGCAGGCTGATGAGACAACGGATAAAATTCAGTTCCGTGTAATCGATCCGCCTAGGGCGGCTCTGCAGCCTTCTGGGCCGCCAAGATTGCTGTTTTTTGTCGGTGTGACAATATTTGGTATAGTCGCTGGACTGGGTATCTCCTTGTTAATGAGTCAAATCAGCCCTGTGATCACATCAACACAACAATTATCACGTATCACAGGAATACCTGTTTTCGGCACAGTATCAGCAAACGAAAGTCTGGGGTTACATAATTGGCATCGCAGAAAGACCATACTTTTTATGATGTCTAACTTGGCGTTAATTATTCTTCTAGTTGGGTTTATAAGCTATTTTGCGTTTCCTGATCTCGTGCAAACGCCATTGAAAGGGATACTAGGTTAATGAGCACTATTGAAAAAGCACTGGCTAAGCAAAAAGCTGCAGCGCACTCAGCCAAAAGTGACGATAACTTAACTGTTGATAGCGGTTTAATTAGCAAAACTGAAATTCCTGATGTTCAACAAGAAAAGCGCAGCATTTTTATCGACAATGACAAACTTACAGAACGCGGCTTTTTACACAGTGGTGGAGACTCACATCATCAGCAAGAGGAGTTTCGGCATATCAAGCGCAAATTACTCAACAATGCATTTGGTCCAGCTGCAAAAACACTTCTTCAAAGTAACTTGATTATGGTTAGCAGTGCCAATCCTAATGAGGGAAAGACCTTTGTTTCTATTAATTTAGCGTTAAGTGTCGCACTCGAACAAGATAAAACTGTATTGCTTATCGATGCCGATGTTTTAAGGCCAAGTTTACACCGCGAATTAGAGTTCGAAAATGATACAGGACTGCTCGATTATCTTTGTGGCGATACCGAAGATGTCGCTCGCATAATCTATCCAACCAACTTACCAAATTTGAAAATAATGCCTGCTGGCAGTGCGCATCATTTGACTAATGAACTGCTTGCTAGTGAACGTATGGCTAAACTTGCCAATGAGTTATCTCAACGCTACCCTGATAGAGTTGTTATTTTTGATAGTCCTCCACTACTGGGGGTTACGGAAACTCCTGTACTTGCTAGTCTAGTAGGACAAGCGGTAGTAGTTGCAGAAGAGTCGAAAACCAAAATTGAAGATATAAAGCGGGCGACCATACAACTTGATGAAGATCTTGCAATTGGGTTTGTACTTAATAAAACAATCAAAACGAGCAAGGATGTATATGGCTATTACGGATATGGCTATGGACGCAAAAGGTAAAATATCGATAGTATTACTAAGCCAGCTATTTCACTTCTCTGTGCACGGTGCTGACTCAAATTTTACGCCTACCATTAATATTGAAGAAATATTTTCAGATAATGTCGAGCTTGACTCTTTTGAAGAACAAGATAGCTATGTTACACGAGCAAACTTTGGCCTAAGTCAAACAATATCTTCCAAGACTATTGATGCAAGTATAAACGGCAACTATACCCACCTATTTTTTAGTCATGATAGTAGTGCAAATGAGGGCTATGAGTCGTTAGAGTCGCAAATAAACATTGCACCTTGGCACGATGGTCCTGCTCTCAATTTGCAAGCCAATATTACTAACGTACCACGCAGCACAGGTGGAAACTTTGCTTCGGATCTAATCTCCGGTGATACCGTACGAACAACAAATTACGGAGCTGGCCTTAATTATCAAGTTCAAAATAACGACTTTTTATTATCCATAGGGGGTCGATATAATGATAGCCGTTCAAGTGATAATGTCGGTGAGAGCTATGGTTACAGCAACAGCTTAAGCTTTCAAAATGGTATTGGCCAAAAGCATCTATTTTGGAATATTTCAAGTAGTTACTCAGATCTGAAAAATCGAGGAGAGTCTGCCAGAAGCTATCAAATTCAAGCAAGGTTTGGTGTCATTACATCATGGCAGCTTAATCCATTTATACGATATTTTGACGAAGACTTTACCGGTAGTGTATCAACTGGCAACTTTAATCAAGGAGAGTCGTTTGGCGCGGGTTTGCGCTGGCAGCCGATTAATCTGATGACTGTCGATTTATCTTATAATTCTGCAGAAGACGAAGAGTTAAGCGAAGATTACATCGCATTTGAGTTTAATTGGCAGCCAACTACTCGTACCCAAATAGCTGCTAGTTATAACCAACGTTTTTTTGGTGACTCATATGGTTTGAACGTTAACCACAGAAATAAAAGGCTAACAAATACAATCAGCTATAACGAGCAAATACAAGCTTTTCAAAGGGATAACTTTGAGATTTTTACTGAATCTGTCTTGTTTTGCCCGGTTAATCAACCGATAGATATCAATAATTGCTTATCAGACATAAATAACGAAACACAGCCAGAGCTATTTTTCGAGTTACCTATTTTCGATATTAGACCTGTTGAAGATAGTCAGTTTTCGCTAAACAAGAGACTTGCATGGGATTCAACTTTATCACTACAACGGACAACATTTTCTTTAACAGTTTCCGGCAATGAAAGAGAAGACCTTAATACTGGAGATGCACAAGACAATATACTTGTTAATCTAACCGCGAGTAGACAGCTGAATTCAAGAAGTCAATTAACCGCAGCTTACCAGTTTTCTCGAATCGACTTTTTTACTCGAAATGTGGATGTAGATTCTGAAAGGCGAGACTACTATCGCACTTACAATATTAGTTACTCACGAACACTTGGCAAATCTATATCTGTAAACTTTAACCTCAGACATCTCGTGAGAACATCTAATACAAGCATTCGAGACTTTGACGAAAACCGCGCAACGCTCTCGATAACAAAAGATTTTTAATTATGTACGAAAGTTACTACGGCTTTACTGAGCGTCCATTTCAGCTCAGTCCAGATCCTCGTTTTTTCTTTGCCTCAAAACATCATCAGCGAGCATTGTCTTATTTACAATATGGTCTAGATCAAAAAGAAGGCTTTATTGTAATCACTGGGCCGATTGGCACCGGGAAAACTACCATTGCGCGAAACTTAATGAGCAATTTGCCGGAAGCCAATATTGTTGCAGCCCAGTTAGTGACGACCAAGCTTAACCCTGAAGAGTTGTTAGAGCTTGTTATCGCCGAGTTCCGTATTGACTATCAAGGGAATAGCAAAGCTGAGATGCTCAAAGCAATTGAGCAGTTTTTGGTTGCCTTACATGAGCAAGGTAAACGCGCTTTGCTATTAGTTGATGAAGCACAAAATCTACCCTCAGAAACGGTTGAAGAATTACGGATGCTTTCAAATTTTCAACTGGATAACCAGCCTCTTATTCAAAGCTTCTTACTCGGCCAAGAAGAGCTTAAAGGTATTATCCAAGCGCCCAATATGGAACAGTTTCGCCAGCGAATTATTGCCTCGGCTCACCTACGTCCGCTCACCGTGGAGGAAGTTGAAAACTATATTAAGCATCGCCTTCAATTGGCGGGCTGCGACAAAGAGGAGTTATTCTCTGAGCAAACGTACGCCTTAATTCACGAGAAAACGCAGGGCGTGCCACGGAAAATCAATATTTTTGCTGACCGTATACTACTATTTGGTTTCTTAGAGGAATTACCAAGCATAGACATCGACGCGATTAACGCCGTAGCAGAAGAAATGGGCGCTGAATTAACCGGCTCGTTAAGTCTTGAACAAAGTGAAGCGGCGCCGCAAACGAGCAAAGAGCAACTTATTGTCAATTCCTCAGAAAATGTCGAAAACATTAAAGATGTACTGCGCGAAATAGAAGATATTTTAGAAACATCGATAAAGCAAAAAGTAAAAATGGCCCGTTACGTTGATAAGTTACTCAAGCAGAAGAATCGTCAACTTGCTGAAGCCTCTGTTGCCACCAATATTGACGAAACTAAACCAGACTAAACGACACTAGTTGCAACATTTACAGGTGCGACAACGCCTAGCATTAATGCTAAAATCAGCGACCTGATAAATCTGAGCGATATCACATGTTAGCATTACGTTCACTTTTTTACTTTTTACTGTCACTACCTGTCAGATTATTAGTTCGCTGTAAAATAGTTCCAGACAGCCTACCTGAACTGGCCAAAAAGAATGACAAACAGCCGATTTTCTATATTATTCGCCACCAATCAGCCAGTGATTTACTCACGCTGCAAAAAGCATGTAAGCACATGGGTTTACCTGACCCATTAAGCCAAGTCACCATCAAAGGGCAAACTTTCGATCGCACTTTATGCTTGGAAAAGCCAACCGCCCTGCTATTTGGTAAAAAACATCGCAAAACAAAAGCGCTTATCCAAGGTATCAGGCTACTCAAACTTCATGCCGAAGACAGCGACCTTAACGCGCAGTTAATACCAGCAAACCTTGTTTGGGGGCGTCGTCCAACATTAGAGAAAAACAATGCCAATGTCGGCACTTTGCTCGCAGATCAGGAATCTCCAACTCCACTGCGCAAGTTTTTTATCGTCCTCTTTCTAGGGCGTCATACGCTAGTACGTTTTAGCGAAGCGTTATCACTACGCACGATGGCTGACGATCACGGTACAGACAAATCAACTGCCCACAAGTTATTGCGCGTAGCTCGTTTCCATTTTCATCGCCAAACTATCGCTGCAACTGGCCCACGCCTAATGCATCGCGATCAAATGTTTACCGCTTTGCTTGCAAATCCTGCGGTAAAACGTGTAATTGCTGACGAGGCCGCCAGTAAAAAAATATCAGAACAAAAAGCCAAACAAAACGCGCTTAAAATGATGGATGAGATCGCTGGGGATTACCGCGACTCAATGATTCGCTTTGGCGATCGCATATTAACTTGGCTTTGGAATCGTCTATATCAAGGCATCGAAGTAAATAATGCCAGCAAACTGAGAGAAGTCGCTCAAGACGGACACGAAATTATCTACGTGCCATGTCATCGCAGCCACATGGATTACTTATTACTGACCTACGTAATTTTCCATGAGGGTCTTGTAACGCCTCGTATCGCTGCAGGTATTAACTTAAATTTCTGGCCAGCTGGTCCGATTTTCAGAAAAGCAGGTGCGTTTTTCATCCGCCGCAGTTTTCGCGGTAATCGCATGTACTCAACGATTTTCCGTGAGTATCTGGGTTTGTTATTCGAGCGAGGTTACGCAGTAAAGTACTATACCGAGGGTGGCCGCAGCCGCACCGGTCGTTTACTTCAGCCGAAAACTGGCATGCTAGCGATGACCATTCAAAGCTTATTACGCGGCATTGACCGACCACTGACTTTAGTGCCTGTTTACATAGGTTATGAACATGTCATGGAAGTTGGCTCATACCACAAAGAACTCAGCGGCAGCAAAAAGCAAAAAGAATCCATTGGTGGTGTCATTAAAGCCATCAAGAGTCTACGTAACTACGGTAAAGGCTATGTGAATTTTGGCGAACCAATTAATATTAATCAGTTCCTAAATAAGCATGTCGATGACTGGCGAGATGCGATTGACCCAATCGACCCGCAAAAACCCAGTTGGTTAACACCGACCGTGAATACTCTTGCCAACGACGTAATGGTTTCTGTTAACAAGAGTGTCGCGCTCAATTCAGTATCACTAACAGCACTTATTCTGCTAGCAACTGAAAACAAAGCTATGGCTGAGAGCGAGCTTGCACAACAACTTAAGTTCTTTATTGATATGCAGAAGCTAGCGCCCTATAGCGAGTCGATGACATTGCCTGAAGACGACGCAGAAGCGCTGATTAGCCACATTAAATCGCTAGCTAAAGTCACAATTGAGCGAGATAACTTAGGGACTATTTTGTCGTTTAATAGCACTGCTGCATTAGAGATGCGTTACTACCGCAACAACATCTTGCATGCTTATGTTATTCCGTCACTCGTCTGTCGAGTCTTAGAACGCAACGCGAAAACAAGTCATCAAGAAATGCTAGAACAAGTCAGTCAGCTATTTGCTTTGATCAAAGCTGAACTATTTTTATGGCAAAGCCAAGATGAGGTTAACACTCAAACTGAGCAAGTCTTGAAGGCACTTGAAGAGCAAAACATGATCAAACAAACCAAAGCAGGTTTTTGGTCAGTGATTGACGACACGACCGTAAAAACTAAGCTGAGAGTGATGGGCGAATGCATTGATGAAACCTTACAGCGCTTCGCGATTATCGCCAACCTACTGACACAATTGGCGCCAGTCAGTAAAAGTGCGCTGGAAGAGCAAGTCATTACAATTGCCAAACGACTGTCTAAGTTAAACAATATTAACGCGCCGGAATTTATCGACAAAAAAGCACAATCCGCACTTATCAGCGTACTTAAAGAGCAAGGATATGCAACCAATAGTGATAGCAACTATTTGAGCGATACCGCCGAGTTAAGGCAGCTTAAAGAGTTGATCAATAACTTGGTCGATATTGAAGTACTGCAGAGTATTGCAAGATAATGCTTAAGAGAATAAGTAACAAAAAGGCGCCTAAGCGCCTTTTTTGATCTCGTTTGGTAGCTAACTAACCTTTGATCAAAAACCCCAGTATTCAATCACCAAGCCAACAAAAACCGCTAAACCAACATAGTGGTTATTTAGAAACGCTTTAAAACAAGGCTCTCGCAGTCGGTCTTTAATCAAAATTTGTTGAAAACAAAATAGCCCAGCAACCACCACTAGTGACAACTGATATGGCCAACCAAACGCCATAATCTCACCAACGGTTAGCAAAATGGCCAAGACCATTAACTGCAAAAAGCCAATAATTCGAATATCGTTGCGGCCAAATAAAATAGCCGTTGATTTCACCCCTATTTTCAAGTCATCGTCCCTATCCACCATGGCGTACATGGTATCGTAGGCCACTGTCCACAATAGGTTTGCCGCAAACAAAAGCCAGGCTACGGTCGGTACATGCCCCTGAATTTCAGCAAACGCCATTATCATGCCCCAACTAAATGCTGCACCAAGCACCACTTGCGGTAAATGAGTATAGCGTTTCATAAACGGGTAACTGGTTGCCAAAACCAGCGCCACCACAGCATATTGAATGGTGAGCCAACTAAGGTTTATGGCAAGGGCCATTGCCGCACCAATCAAAAAGCCAAACAGCATAATCGCCTGCTCAGGTGTCATTAAACCCGATACCAAGGGACGCTGCTCGGTACGCTTTACTTTGCCATCGACTTTACGATCAGCAAAATCATTAATGACACAGCCAGCGCTGCGCATAATCACCACACCCATAGTGAAAATCAACAGCAAGATACCATCTGGTAAGCCGTCTGACGCCACCCACAACGCCCAATAGGTCGGCCACAACAATAAATAAGTACCGATGGGTTTGTCGATGCGAGTGATCTGCTTAATCGCCTGCCAACTTAACGTCGTCATCGCTATGCACTTGCCTCCATTGCTTGATACGCCAACGCTTGAGGAAGGAATACTTCCGCGACGGCTAGCGGTTTATCGTGTAAAAAGAAGATAGAACGACGGCCCCAAAGCTCGTGCTGTGGCGTCAACTCAAGTTGTTCAGCTAGCTGAGCGACATTACTCTGTGATGAAAATTTAGCGACAGAAAACTCACCACGCTGTAAATGCGGACTATTAAAGATAGCCTGCCCTAACGGCATATTGCCTAGCCCAGCTAAGCAAGCTTCGTCTCCTGTTAATGTGGAAAGTGGCATCAAGCTGCGAGCAAACACTTGTGGTTTGCCATCGCATAACAATAACACTTCGCGCACGATAACCGATTCACCTTCTTTAATATGGCTGCAAGCTTCTTGGGCGCTGCAAAGTTGCTCTGATTGACCCAATACAATCACTTCAAATTGATGACAATGTTCCTTTAACCTTGCCGTCAAAGAACCACCGTCATACAACCAAGATTTAAGCTCTGGCGATAATGGCAAATGTGGCTCGGTCAGCCAGTTGGCATTTAAGGTCACGGGGAATAGACGTGTATAGTCGAACATAACAAAAGAAATCATTGGCAATGGCGCAATAATAACAGGGCAATAACGATTTACACCAGTTTTGGCGGGAATTTGCAAAACAAAGTGAATAAATTTACTTCAAGAACTACCCTTTTTTTGCCATCAAGTTACAATGATTTACATATATTAAGAATGCCTTGCGATTAAGTTTTAATTACATGAAAAAACTCTTCCTGCTGTTGTTACTCGCTTCTTCCTCGTTAGCAGTTAAAGCATCCGATTACGTTTATTATGGCTTCCAGCCAGATATCGTAACTAACTATGTTGCGGTCAAGAAAAAGCTCGGCTATGTCCGATTAACAGTAGAGTTAATGATTGAAGGAAGTGGAAACCTAGAAGCCGTTGAGCACCATGCCCCACTGCTGCGCGATGCCATAATCAACATTATTGGCCAGCAACCGGAAGAAAAAATAAAGTCAATTAATGGCAGACAACAAATCCAACGGGAATGTGAAGCTAAGGTAAAAGAGCTACTTACACAGGAAACTGGCCAGCCTTTGGTTAAAAGATTAATGTTTACCCAGTGGCTCGATAACTAGCAGCTTGCAAACCAAAGGCTCTGCGCATAATAAATTCAAAAAAAGGTAGCTAAACCCTAGCTACCTTTTATATCTACCGAATTGGGCTGTTCAAATCGAACTGACTATCCCAGCATCTAAAACTAGCTAGCTTGATTTTTGCTGTTTAGCAATCACCCAAGCCATCGCGCAACCAACAACTAAACCGACTAAGTGTGCTGTGTTTGCCATATTAATCGGTAACACATCGACAAAACCTAACAGCAGCCAGATCAGTAAAAAGCCAACTATAGACTTTGATAAGCCAATACCACGCTCTGGCATTAACCAGCCAGCAAACCAAGCGAAACCAACCACCGCATAAACAACACCTGATAGGCCACCAAAATTTGGGCCAGAGACTATAAATTGGCCGACATTAGAGGCAATCGCCGATAACAGAAATAAGTTCACGATTTGCCAACGACCAAAAATACGCTCAATCGCGCCGCCTAATTGCCACCACCACAGCGTATTAAAAGCAATATGCAGTAACGAGAAGTGCAGAAATGCTGGGCCAATAAGCCGCCATGGCTCAGTCACTAATCTTTGAGCATCAAGCTGACTGTAAAACGATAAACTGGAAAAAAGGTCTCGCCCTAAGCCTAAATTCGCCAGTATATACACTAGCCAGCAGGCACCAAATACAATCAAAGTGAACGGGCCAGCTTGCGCAAAGAATTGCTGCTTTACACCTGAAAACGCATGGCTAGGCATCGATGTCTGAGCCCCATTATGCTGCTGAGCAGCTTGCTGATATTTAGGGTGATACGGCTGCAGGGCAAACTCATTGAATAGTTGCTTCGCTTGCTCAACTTGATTAGCGGCAACGCATATCCAATGCGCATGATCTTGTTCAACAAGCTTAGCGGGTATTTCTAGGCTTCTGAGATAATCGACAAACAATTGGCCAATAGCTTGTTGATCTACTTTAACAAGCGGTTGCAACGGCAAACTATCCATTATATTTCAATGTGTTCTGGGTAAAGTTGCTGCCACTGAACAAAACCGCCATCAAGCGAATAGACATCGGTAAAGTCTTGGTTATGTAAAAAATCCGCTGCTGGTTGGCTAGAAATCCCGTGGTAACAACAAACGACTGTGGGTTTATCAAAGTCAGCCTCGCGCATAAAGTCGGCTAGGTTTTCATTGGTTAAATGAATTGCACCAGGAATACGCCCTTGGTTAAACGTGTTCGCATCTCGAATATCAAGTACCACATAATGATCTTCGCCAAGCTGCTCCGCCAATTGGTTGGCCGATAAATGCGTAAAGTTACTTGCTTGCTGCATATTTAAAACCTCTTAACTCATAAAATAGAGTATCTTCTGGTCGCTATTATACGAATATTCTCAATAAATAACCTTATACCATTTCGCACATGTCTCTGAGCATGAAAATCTGAGCATAAATATCCGAGCTAAAATAACAGTGCATAAATAAAAAAGGCACGTAGTATCACGTGCCGATTCATCCGTTAGCTTTGCTACAGCAGTGCTATGATTGCCAGTCCAAAATAACTTTTCCTGAATGACCAGAGCGCATCACATCAAAACCTTGCTGGAAGTCATCTACTGAATATTGATGTGTAATGATAGGCGTTAGATCTAAGCCAGACTGTATCAGGCTAGCCATTTTGTACCAGGTTTCGAACATCTCACGGCCATAAATACCTTTGATTGTTAACCCTTTAAAAATCACCTTGCTCCAGTCAATTGCCATATCTTGGCCAGGAATACCGAGCATGGCAATTTTGCCACCATTATTCATATTTTCGAGCATGTCATGGAATGCAACAGGTACACCAGACATCTCCAAGCCAACGTCAAAGCCTTCTGTCATGCCTAACTCAGCCATGACATCGCTCAGCTTTTGCTTTGACACATCAACTGCACGAGTAGCGCCCATTTGTCTTGCTAAATCAAGACGGTACTCATTAATATCCGTGATCACCACATGACGCGCGCCAACATGTTTTACCACTGCAGCGGCCATAATGCCAATTGGCCCTGCTCCTGTGATCAGCACATCTTCACCAACAAGATCGAAAGACAGCGCAGTGTGTACCGCATTACCAAACGGATCAAAAATGGCAGCTAGTTCATCAGATATTTCATCCGGCAATTTAAATGCATTGTAAGCGGGGATCACTAGGTACTCTGCAAAGCAGCCAGTGCGGTCAACACCAACGCCGACGGTATTGCGACACAAGTGCGTACGACCACCACGACAATTGCGGCAGTGACCACAAGTAATATGCCCTTCGCCAGACACTCTATCGCCAATAGCAAAGCCTTTAACTTCTTGACCTATGCCGACAACTTCTCCGGCGTATTCATGCCCTACAACCATAGGAACCGGAATAGTTTTCTGAGACCACTCATCCCAGTTGTAAATATGAATGTCGGTGCCGCAAATGGCCGTTTTCTTAATCTTGATTAATAAATCATTGTGACCTAACTCAGGCATTGGCGAGTCGGTCATCCAAATGCCTTCTTTGGCATGTAACTTAGCTAAAGATTTCATCTGTTTTCCTCACTAGCTCGCTGAGATCACACCTAGCTCTTGGCCAATGCGTGTAAAGGCCGCAATCGCCTTGTCTAATTGTGCACGAGTGTGTGCTGCTGAAATTTGTGTGCGAATTCGTGCTTGCCCTTTCGGAACGACAGGGAACGAAAAGCCAATCACGTAAATACCTTCGGCCAATAACTTATCTGCCATTTTACTGGCTAATGCCGCATCCCCAATCATCACAGGCACAATCGCATGATCTGCGCCAGCACAGGTAAAGCCAGCAGCTTCCATTTGCGTGCGGAAGTAGCTTTGGTTTTCACGTAAGGTTTTACGTAAGTCATCGCCGTCTGCCAACAAATCCAGCACGCGAATTGACGCAGAAACAATGGCTGGTGCTAATGAGTTTGAGAATAAATAAGGGCGCGAACGCTGACGTAGCCATTCAACAATTTCTTTTCGACCCGAAGTGTAACCGCCGGAAGCGCCGCCCATCGCTTTGCCTAAGGTGCCAGTAATAATATCGACACGGCCCATTACATCGCAAAACTCATGACTGCCTCGACCTTTGTCACCAACAAAACCAACGGCATGTGAATCATCCACCATCACTAAAGCGTTGTATTTATCAGCTAAATCACAAACGGCCTTCAAGTTAGCAATAACACCATCCATTGAGAACACACCATCGGTCGCAATCAGTTTGAAACGAGCACCAGCTTCATCGGCTTCTTGCAATCTTGCTTCTAGCTCTGCCATATCGTTATTGGCATAACGAAAACGCTTTGCTTTACACAAACGAACGCCGTCGATAATTGAGGCATGATTTAACGCATCAGAAATAATCGCGTCTTCTGGCCCCAATAAGGTTTCAAATAGACCGGCATTAGCATCGAAACAAGAAGAATACAAAATGGTATCTTCCATGCCTAAGAAGTCACTTAACTTTTGCTCAAGCGTTTTGTGAATATCTTGCGTACCACAGATAAAACGTACAGACGCCATACCAAAACCATGATCATCTAAGCCCGATTTTGCCGCGTCAATTAACGCAGGGTGATTTGCCAAGCCTAAATAATTATTAGCACAGAAATTAATAACTTCTTCGCCACTCGTAACCGCAATTTCAGCTTGTTGTGCTGTTGTAATAATGCGTTCAGCTTTATACAAGCCGTCGGCTTTAACTTGATCTATTTGCTCTTGTAGATGCGCATAAAAGGTCGATGACATAAGTGCCTCTAATTATTTTTGTCTTAAAATACCGTGCGTTTCCAACCAAATCTAATGGGTGTATCAATTTGGCCAGTAATAGCTAAGCATTAGCCTAGCAGCTTGATTTTTCAAGCCGCGTTTTAATGTCGGCGTATTCTACGGATTTACTGGCGCAGGTATAGTCCGATCAGTGAAATAAACTGAGGCTAAACCAAGCCAAGGTGACAACTTTTATTGGCAGGGAAAAAATCAAAAGGCAGGCAATGGCGTGCTGCGCCATGCCTCAGATTTAAATACGTAGCTTGTGCTACTTCGCTCTTTCACTTAGCCAGTGGGCAATATCAATTGCCAATGACTTATTGCGGCGCAGCAAGTGGTTGCCCGCATAATTACCCTTGTAGAGCAACATTGTTGAGCGATCGTGACCATTCCATTCAAACAGCTCTTTGGCCGTTTGGTAGCTTTGTACATGATGCACTGAGCTAATAAAGAAACTCGCGATATCTCTTAAGTTTTTGTAACGCTCTTTGGTGGCATAGTCCATATCTGGGCTGAGTAGCGCCATGTTCGCAACGTATAACTGCTCAGCTGTTGAAACAGCATAGCGAGCCGCGCAGCCAACAGACAAAATTGAGATATTGTTTTCTTTAGCTAGCTTAGTCGCGAGATGCTCATAGCCAGCGAGTACGTCTTCTTCCCAGTACGCCATCAGTTGCGCCATACGTTGCTGGTAATTAATGATGTCTTTGGTATTACGCTTAATGTTGGCATGTGAATATTGCTCTGAAGTGCTTTTACCATAGCCGCGCAAATCCATTGATAATACGTGATGACCTTGCTCAGCCAATAGCTTAGCAATAGGGGTTAGCGATTGGCGATCAGACTGGCACCCGTGCAATAACAAAAAGCCATCGCTGCGCGGCGAGCCCTCATAATAATCAGCGCTTAAGGTAAATTTATCTTTAGTGGTGATACTCACTTCAGCCATCAAGTTCAGCGCGTCACTCGCATTATCACCTTCTATGTTAATACCTGCTGCCCTAGTGCTTGAGTTAGTTTGCAACGCACTTACATTAGAAGCGAACGAAAATAAAATAGAGCACAAAGCGGGAAAAATAATAGGTAGTTTCATGGTGAGTGGAACACTAATCGCGCAGTAGTTGATGTAATTCAATAAGATAGCAAAGCCAATGTCAGAGGAAAACCATCAACAATTACTTTTCTAAATACGGGGGCTATAATAGCGAAAATTTTCGACATAATGACATTACCTTGGCACTGCTAACCTACCGACTGCTTCTTATTTTCCTACTACCTGTTGTGTTGCTCGCGGCAATATTGCGCTCATTAAGCCAGCCAGCTTATAGACAAAGGCTACACGAGCGACTAGGTATAGTGCCCAATAAGTTTCGTTCAGGCGGTATTGTTATTCATGGCGCAAGTGTCGGTGAAGTTTTGGCACTTAAACCTTTTATTAATCAGTGCTTAGCTGAATTTCCCAATTTACCCATAACGGTTACCACATTTACGCCGACAGGCTCAGAACAAGTGCAAAAAATTTTCGGTGATCGGGTTCAGCATTGCTACCTCCCGCTCGATGTGTGGCCGTGCACTACAATGTTTCTAACCAAGCTCAAACCCAAAGCTTTAGTGGTCATGGAAACCGAGCTTTGGCCCAATTTAGTGGCACAAGCGCATAAACTAAATACCAAATTACTGCTGATCAACGGTCGGATTTCAGATAAATCGGTAACTAGCTACCAAAAGTTTTCAGCGCTTATCAAACCATGCTTAGCAAAATTCGATCAGGTATTAGCACAAAGTGAAGCCAATAAAGAGCGATTAATCGCCTTGGGGGCAAGGCAAGCGCACTGTCATAACATTGGCAATCTTAAATATGACATCAGTGAAGGCAGTGACACTAAGGTTAAGTACCAAACACTAAGCCCAATGTTTCCGCAGGCTCGCCCTGTATGGCTGCTTGCCAGCAGTCATGAAGGTGATGAACAGCTAGTTTTAGATGCTTATCGAAAAGCTCGTGAAGCACATAGCGAACTGTTACTGGTGATTGTTCCGCGTCACCCAGAGCGCTTTGATAAAGTTGCTCAGTTACTTGCCCAAGAAGGCTTTAGCTATCAGCGACGCAGTAATGCTCAGCCCATAATGTCAGAAACGCAAGTTTGGTTGATGGACTCGTTAGGTGAGCTATTAGCAGCTTATCAACTTGCAAATATCGTGACCATCGGCGGGACGTTTTCAACGATTGGCGGCCACAACCCGCTTGAGCCTGCGCTTTATCAAAAGCCAACAATTGTGGGTTCAGACATGGCTAATTTTGCAGAAGTACATCAACAGTTAGTGCAGCAAAACGGCATTATCACGCTAGCGCATCAGGACAACAAACAACAACTCGCTCTGCAATTAAGTCAGCAAGTTAGGCAACTTCTGGTAAACAACACACAAGCGCAAACGTTGGGGAGTAACGCTTATCAAGTGGTGAAAGCCAACCAAGGATGTAGCGAGCGAACCCTAGCGGCACTAAAAACGGAACTGAGCTAAATTGACTTGAAATGGTCTAAGTGCTGACACGTCAGCCGTGCAACTCGCTCAAGTGATCTTAAGGTATGTTTGATAGCTCTGGGTAGAGATCGGCGATTAGCTGTCGAATTTTATCTTTCACCTGTTCAACAGAAATGTTTTCCATTAAATCATCACCTTTCGCTCTTACCCCCCAAGGAAGTTTACTAACCGGCTGATGATATTGCGCTTGAATGGCTTGCTGGTAGTAGCTGACAACATATTGTGGGTACAAGTATGGACCAGTGCGTTTAGGGTTGCTGTGTGCATACAAGCCAATGACAGGTGTACCAACGGTAACCGCCATATGAGCAGGCCCTGTGTCAGGCGCAATTACCAAGTGTGCCAATTTCAAACAAGCAGCTAATTGCACAAGCGAAGTTTTACCAACCAAATTCAATAAAGGCTCAGGGCAATTGGCTTGAATAATGGTCGCTAACTTCTGTTCAAGCTCTGTTGGGCCGCCACAAAGTACAACAGCAAAGCCCTGCTGGTGCAGGTGGTAGGCAATTTCACCATAACGCTGTGCCAACCAATTGCGCTCAGCCTTGCTAGCCGCAGGACAAATAATTGCAATCGGCTTATCACTCACAAGCTGCTCACTCGCCCATAGTTGCTGCTCATCACTGATTGGCATATGCCAGTATGGTGTTGTATCACTCACCCCAAGTTGCTGGGCAAAACCCATAAAGCCGTCTAACACATGAGGCTCAGCTTGCGGCTGAATTTGGCTGTTAGTAAACAACCATTGCCCTTCCTTGGCACGAGCGCGGTCAAAGCCAATGCGCGTTTTTGCCTTAATCATTGAGCTGGCAATACTAGCGCGCAGTGCAACTTGCATATGCAACAACACATCAAACACTTGGCCTGCCAAGGCTTTGCGCAATGCCATATAGCCTTGCCAGCCGGCTTTTTTATCGAAAACGACAAATTTCACACCGGGTAATTCGCTTAACAGCATGGCTTCGACTTTGCCGATCACCCAAGTGATTTCGCAATCAGGATGCTGTCGCTGGATCGCTTGCACCATAGCAACTGCATGACAAACATCGCCAATAGCGGATAAACGTAAAATACAGAGTTTTTTTGGAGCGATCATTTGACCCGCCATAGAGGAATCACCACAATAGGCAGCTTATGCTGGTATTTGAATTTGGCCTATTATCTTGAACCTCGATGCAATTGTAAATTCTGGACTTGCCTCACTTGTAAAAGAACCGCACCAATGGCTGCTTTACAACAAACAATTTGCCCATTTGTTAAACAATGAAATGTTCGACAGTGACTATTGGCAGAATCAGAACGCCGTGACCGGCAGTGCACAGGGGCGCGGCACAACCTACTTTGTCAAATGCGAAGCGCATGATTGGGTGCTCAGACATTACTATCGCGGCGGCTTGATTGGCAAACTTATCCATGACAGTTATTTGTACACTGGCATCAATAACACCCGCGCAGTTAAAGAGCACATTCTGTTGAGCCAACTGGCTCAATGGCAATTACCAGCGCCACGACCTGTTGCTTGTCGAATTCGTCGCAATGGGCTGAGTTACCGCGCAGACATTATCTCTGAGCGGATTAACAACGCGGAAGATCTCTACACGCGATTGTTACGCGAACCATTAACAGACGAACTTTGGCAACGTATTGGCAAGACCATTGCGGCTTTTCACCAAAAAGGTGTATATCATCACGATCTGAACATTCACAACATCTTATTAGATAACAAACAGCAGGTTTGGCTGATTGATTTTGACCAAGGTGAAATACGTTCGGGTGGCGATTGGCAACAAGCTAATGTGGCAAGGCTGTTAAGATCTTTTCACAAAGAAAAAACCAAGCACCCTGCTATTCATTGGCAAGATGCACATTGGCAGTTACTCGAGCAAAGCTATCAGCAAACGCTCAAGTAACCTATCTTAAAAAGGTTTATTAAATTTGGCTCTGTCCGCTGTAAGCAGAGTCACTAGCCAGCTAAACGGGCTTCTTCATGGCGCGCTAAATACAATTCGCGGGCTTTTAGAAATTCAGGTAGCGCTTTTTCTGTGGTGTAAGGTTTTAAGATAACGAGAATCTTCAACACCCCTTCGTAGAATACTGAGGCATCAATCTCATTTTCCATATTCTGTGTTTGGTAGAAACTTAACCAGAAAGTATTTACCAAACGCAAAATGCTAACAAGATCAGGGAGCTCTTCATCGTTAAAGTTAATCATGCCAGCGTCGCGTAATGAAATCATCATATCGCTCACTCGCTTACTGATCAGCTCCTGAACCTCAACATACTTCTCTCGCAATGATGGATTCTTTGCCAGCAATACAGGAAGATTTGCATAAAAGAAACGGAACTTAGACATCGCCTGAAAAACCGCATCCATATACAAAATAATCGCATCAAGCGGTTCGATATCGTCAGACATTAACGGGAACGTATCGAGAATTAAGTTACGCGCATATTGTTCGTATATCGACAGAATAATGTCTTCTTTGTTTCTGAAGTGATAATAGAGATTGCCTGGGCTAATACCTAAATGTGCGGCAATGTGATTTGTAGTGACATTGCGCTCTCCATGTTCATTAAACAATTCGATACTAGCTTGAATAATTTTATCCCATGTTTTCATTATTATTGTGTACCCCTCTTCCCAGCTGTCGTTTTATCATACTATCAAAGTCAATCTGACTTAAAGTATTTGCTCAAAAAAACTTGTGATTCGTTGTTGCTATTTTCATCAAGCCACCTTATCTTGACACTGACAAGATCAAACAAAAGAACAAAGGAAAGAGTATGTTAGCCAACTGGCACGAAATGATTAAAACACGTGATATCAATATGTTACCAAAAATACTGGCAGATAACGTGGTACTGCACTCACCGATTATTCATCGTCCAGTAGAAGGTAAAAAAATGGTTGGTATGTATTTAACAGCCGCTCTCCATACTTTTGCCAATAAAGCCTTTACCTATGATCGAGAATTCCTTTGTGAAAATGGCGCAGTACTCGAATTTAGCACGGAAATTGATGGCATTTTTGTCAATGGTATCGATATGATCACGTGGAACGATTCGGGCGAAATTATTGATTTTAAAGTCATGGTAAGGCCGCTCAAGGCAATCAATTTAATTAACGAACGTATGACAGCCTTGCTTGAACAATATAAAGCGCAGCAACAAGTATAATGTTCACTCAACTCTCTTAACCGCACAATCACTTTGAATTTATCCGTGCTGATCACTAGAATGATCGGCACTTTAATTTAAATTATTGCATAGAAGATGTCTGTAAAAGCAATTTACCCAGGTACTTTTGACCCTGTAACCAATGGTCATACTGACCTGATTGAGCGTGCCAGCAAATTATTTTCTGAAGTTGTTGTTGGCGTCGCCTTTAGCCCGAGTAAAAAGCCGCGCTTTGATTTAGACCACCGCGTAAAAATGCTTGAGCAAGTCACCGCTCATTTAGACAATGTCAGCGTGATTGGCTTTACTGGCCTACTCGTCGATCTGGCGAAAGAACACCAAGCTAACGTGCTGATCCGTGGCCTGCGTGCGGTGTCGGATTTCGAGTATGAATTTCAACTCGCCAATATGAACCGCCGTTTATCACCGGATTTAGAAAGTGTTTTTCTAACGCCAGCCGAAGAAAACTCGTTTATTTCCTCAACCCTAGTTAAAGAAGTTGCGTTGCACAAAGGTGACGTTAGCCAGTTTGTTCACCCTGTCGTTCAGCAAGCACTAGAAGACTCTATGAAATAGGTGCTTTTAGCGCCTTTTCTATTATCGGCAATTGAGCTCTACTCACCGCAAAAATCTCATAGCCCAAATTTCGGAGCCAAAAATTCATAGCCTAATTCTCACAGTCTAGGTTGTTAGGTTATTTTTGGCATTGTGGGCAATACACTGAGCTACGATTTGACTGGCGTACCTCTTTCAACGTCGTTTGGCAAGTTAAGCAAGGCTCACCTGCGCGCCCATAGACATACAAAGACTGTTTAAAATACCCAGGGCGACCATCGGCTTGAGTAAAGTCTTTCAGTGTTGTACCGCCTTGTTTAATTGCCGCAGCAAGTACCTCTTTAATGTTATTAGTGAGAACTTGGCATTGCTTTTTAGTCAGCTTACCCGCTTTTTTGGTCGGCCTAATACCACTTAAAAAAAGTGATTCATTTGCATAGATATTACCAACACCAACCACGACCGGATTATTCATAATAAAGGTTTTAACAGGCACTGCTTTATTACGCGATTTCTTATAAAGATAATCGGCATGGAAATCATCTGTCAGTGGCTCTGGCCCTAGTTTAGCAAGCACTCCTTGCTCGTCTTGATCACCAGCAAGCCATAGCACCGCGCCAAAACGGCGCGGATCATTAAGCCTCAATGCCTTGCCATTGCCCAAAACAATATCAACATGATCGTGTTTTACTGGCACTAACGCCTTATCAATAACGCGAATGGTACCTGACATACCTAAATGAATGAGTATGCTGCCACTTGCCACTTTAATAATTAGGTACTTTGAGCGGCGTTCAACGGCGACAATCACTTCATCAATCGCATCGCTAATTTGCTCTGGTATCGGCCATCGCAGTTGACGTTGACGCACCACAATATCGGTAATTCTTTCACCATCAATATGTGGTTTGATGCCTAAACGGCATACTTCGACTTCAGGTAATTCGGGCATCTTAATTCACTATCAGGTTATGACTGATTTATCAGTAAACCAGTTGGTATGAGTTGATTAAACATTGGCAATGGCAGCGAAAAATAGCGATCCAATTGGTGGTTATGAACAACGACTTGTTCTGCCAGTAAATACAAAGTAAATAACTGAATATTGGGTTGATCAGCTAATACCATGCTAATAAACAAGCCGGATTGCTGGGAGCGATCTATTTCAATATCAAGCACTTGCCCCTGTACCTGTTGCCAAGTACGCATCATTTGCTCGATAAGTTGATTCGATAAACGCTGCGCTGGCAATAACCGCCACCCCTGACCAGCTCGCTCAATAGTGACTTGCTGATCAATATTCATCGTTAAAATCACTTTATTTTCACCAATGACGAACTGTTCAACAGCAGCTGATTGTGGATCGTCGCTATCACCTTGCTGGGTAAAATTGATTAACAGAATAAAACCCATCACAGAAAAAATAATCACATTATTCCAAGCGGCGCGGGAAAGTCTCATAACATCTTCATTTATCGTCAATTAGCGCTATATCATACGAAAACTATGACGCTATTACATTAGCTTATAACAATTTGATTAATTATCGCTGAGTGAGCAAATAATCACTCAATTTGGTATTAGATAAATTTCAGGCAATAAAAAACCCAGCAATTGCTGGGTTTTTAGAAAATTCGAGAAGTAAAATTACTTGATTTTAGCTTCTTTGTAGACAACGTGCTTACGTACTACAGGGTCGAATTTTTTGATTTCCATTTTCTCTGGCATAGTCTTTTTATTCTTGTCAGTAGTATAAAAATGACCTGTACCAGCAGAAGATACTAAACGAATTTTATCACGCATGACTTATTCCTTAGACTTTTTCGCCGCGAGCACGGATGTCAGCTAATACTGCATCGATGCCTTTCTTATCGATAATACGCATACCTTTAGGAGTAAGGCGTAATTTTACGAAACGGTTTTCGCTCTCAACCCAAAAACGGTGAGATTGAAGGTTTGGTAAGAAACGACGACGTGTCGCGTTTCTAGCGTGAGAACGATTGTTCCCTACAACTGGTTTTTTGCCAGTTACTTGGCAAACTTTAGACATTTGAGTCACTCCAAAATTAATTTCAGCTCGAGCTAATTCCCCTTGGCCGTCGCCTCGGGATCCTGAAAAAGGTGGCATATTATAGTGAAACTAATCCTCGAATGCTAGTACTAATCATATTTTAACCAAATACAATAATAACTAGCTTATTTATCATAGAGATAGAGGTGATGTACAACAAGATTTAGCCCTTAAAAAACCAACAAAGTGCTGATTAATTATACCGAATTAGAGGGTTTTCGATCCTAACAGAGCCGCTAGCTGTTGTTTTTGATCTTGTGTCGCCAGCTGATCAATCAAAATACGAATAATATGTGACTTCGCCAACTTAGACTCTTTAGCTAAAACATTCAGCTGCGCAATCGCATCTTCACTCAAAGTAAACGTTGCATGGCGAAATGGTCGGTTGCTTTCTTTACTTTTACTTTTGGCCACCACTTGTTGCTCAGCAGCCGCAATAGCCTGTTCGAGATTTAAACCAGTATTAGGCGCTTTCTTACCTTCTTTAACCAGTTTAGGTTGGCCTTTCGCGTAGTCTTCAGCGTCAGAGATAAACTCATCAACAGTAAAGTTCTTCCTTTTTACCGCTTTCCCTTTTCCCTTTTTAAGATCAGTTAAACTCATGAGAGTTATCCGGCTTCATCGCAAGCAGCTCCTCAGCAATCGCTATCATTTCCTGTGCAGCTTTGCCATCAGGCTCATTTTCTAACACCGAAGAGCCAGACTCTTCGCTATCATCGTAAACATTGCGGTTATAAGTGACTGCGTTAAGTACATTGATGCCATATGAGGCACATACTTCTTTGGCTTCTAAAATTCGATTGGCTTGGGTTGGCAGTGCTGGGCACTGAGTAATCACAAATGAGGCGAGCATTTTAGGATTAACCATTTTACACGTGCTGAGCATGTCTTCCATATGAGGCACGGTTTTTAAGTCTCGACGTTTCGGGCGAAGTGGAATCACCACATGGTCAGCAACCGACATTGCAGCGCGCAGCGCAAGGTTGTCTTGGCCACCACAATCAACCACAACGTAATCGTAATGTTGATTTAAACTGAGTAAATCATTGCGGATCTTGCCGTATAATTGAATACAATTGATAGCCGGCAGCGAAGGGTCAGTATTACGCGCCTGAATCCAATCAGACGTTGTGCGTTGCGGATCACAATCAACCATCAAGACAATGGCATTTTTGTGTTTAGCAAAGTACACCGCCATGTTCTGCGCTAAGCAACTTTTACCGCTACCACCTTTTTCACCACCAACCAATATCATCATGCTGCTAACTTCCTATCAAAACAGGTAGAATTCTTGTTTACTTGTACACCAGTATAGTTCAAATATCATCTCACATCGCTGTGTGCACTTAACGCTTACTTCTTATCATCTAACGTGAAGGCAACTTCATACCAGCCCGTTGGCTGCTCAATGCAACGCAACACAGTACAATCAAACTCTTGCTGCACTGAACTGTTAGATTTAAAGGTGATCACCACTTGCGTATTTTCTGCAATTGCCATATCGCTATCGACTCGCACACCACCGCGCGAAAAATCTAAACAAGCCAAGGTTTTTGTCCACTGCCTGCCATCACTGTCAGACCAGCTGACGGTGACCAGTTCTTTTTCCATATCTAATCGAATTGATTGACGCCTTTCCATCTCATGGTTACTACTGTCGGTCATAAGACAATCCTTGCTTGTTGCTTTTGATTGAAAATACTTTGCTTAAAACTTTGTTCAGTACATTGCTCAGTACTTTGTTCATCGGGACAATTGTTCCCTTATTAAGCTAAAATTAGCTGCCATTATGCTGATTTGCAACCGCTTTATAATTGCCCATGCTCTGCAAATGAATAACACTGATGCTTAGCGATAATTAAATGATCGAGTACTTTTACCTCAATCAAGGCCAATGCCTGAATTAACCGCTGCGTAATACGCTGATCTGCCTCGCTCGGTGTCGCCAATCCAGACGGATGATTGTGAACCAAAATTACGGCCGCAGCACTTTGCAACAAGACATTTTCGACAACAACACGCGGGTATATCGCAGCGGCATCTATCGTCCCCTGAAATAACCGTTCAAAGCCAATCACTTGATGCTGACTATTAAGCAAAACAACGCCAAATACCTCATGGCGTTCACCACGAAGCTCTGAAATTAAATAATTCTTGGTATCGCTAGAACTGGTTAAATACTGCTGCACGCCAGCTTGCTCTTTGAGATAGCGTTTTGACATTTCTAAACATGCTTGAAGCTGAACATATTTAGCTTGACCTAAGCCATGATGCTGACAAAACTCTTGCATGCTGGCTTGGTAAATAGCAGCAATACTGCCAAAATTGTTGAGCAGCTGGCGCGCCAAATCAACCACCGAGCAACCTTTTACTCCAGTGCGTAAAAATATTGCCAAAAGCTCGGCGTCACTAAGTGACTGCGCTCCTTGATTCAACAACTTTTCACGCGGCCTTTCCTGCGCTGGCCATGTCTTTAACATCCATGTGCTCCTTATCTCTCGCTGACTCTTATGCTGACATCTCATCCCTGATATACTGCTGCCCATTCGTATTTATATTGAGCAGAAGTGCTTTAAGATTAGCAGCGTATGCAAATTTTACACAATAAAAACATTGTCTTAGGAATTACTGGTGGGATTGCCGCGTACAAGGGACCTGAGCTCGTTAGGCGCTTAAAAGAACAAGGCGCGAATGTTCGCGTGGTCATCACAGAATCAGCGAAAGCATTTGTTAGCTCACTATCGCTGCAAGCTGTTTCTGCTAATCCAGTTGCTGACGATTTACTCGACCCGCAAGCCGAATTAGCCATGGGACATATCGAGTTAGCGAAATGGGCCGACTTAATTCTTGTCGCACCAGCCACTGCAAACACAATTGCCAAACTCGCTCACGGTATGGCAGATGATTTATTGACGACTATTGCGTTAGCAACGGCGGCACCTGTCGCCATCGCACCGGCAATGAATCAACAAATGTGGCACAACCCGATCACCCAACGAAACCTTAATGAATTGGCTAAGTTTGGCATCAAACAATTTGGCCCAGCAGCTGGTGAACAGGCTTGTGGTGATGTTGGTTTAGGACGCATGTTAGATGTGCCTGAATTAGTCAGTGCAGTAACTGAGCTGTTTGCTCGTGACCAGCAAGTGCTCGCCGGCCAGCACTGGGTCATTACTGCCGGCCCAACACAAGAGCCAATAGATCCTGTGCGTTATATTTCCAACCATAGCTCAGGCAAAATGGGTTATGCGATAGCACAAGCGGCGATTGAGGCTGGCGCTAATGTCACGCTGATCTCTGGGCCAACAAAATTAACACCACCAAGTCACAGCCAGCACGTGCCTGTCGTTAGCGCACAAGAAATGCACCAGCAAGCGCTTGCCAACGCACCGAAAGCAGATGTCTTTGTGGCATGTGCGGCAGTAGCCGACTATCGCGTTGCACAAGTTGCCGAGCAAAAAATCAAAAAGCACGAAGATGCTATGCAAATCAACATGGTTAAAAACCCTGATATTGTTGCCGATGTTGCCGCACTAACCGAAAACCGCCCATTTACCGTGGGATTTGCCGCAGAAACGCAAGACGTCGAACAATATGCACGTGGTAAATTACAGCGCAAGAATTTAGATTTGATTGCCGCAAATAATGTGTCGGTTGCAGGCCAAGGCTTTAACAGCGATGACAACGCCTTAACCGTGTTTTCAGCAACCGATAAAACCGAGCTTTCACTGGCCAGCAAAACACAGTTAGCGAAAGAGCTTGTGGCGATTATTTCAGCAAAAGTAGAGCTCAAATCGTAAGTATTTGCTTACTAACGTAATTATTGTGCTACATCATATTTGTGCCCGTTGGCTTGATGTTAGTATCATCAAGCCGCTAAAATTACGGCGATAAAATCAATAACAATTCGACTGAGAAGTTTTAGATGTCAACCACCGAAAAACCGAATCGTAAACAGCAAATTCTTGAATGCTTGGCTATGATGCTGCAATCAAGCCCTGGACAGCGTATTACCACTGCTAAGCTTGCCGCCGAAGTGGGTGTCTCTGAAGCCGCGCTTTACCGCCACTTTCCGTCGAAAGCCCGTATGTTCGAAGGCTTAATTGAGTTTATTGAAGAATCGATTTTTTCTCGTATTAACCTAATTTTATCGGACCACAAAGAAGCAGTGATCCGCTGCCATCATATTTTGCATGTGTTGCTAATTTTTGCAGAGCGCAACCCTGGTATGTGCCGTATCTTATCTGGCGATGCGCTGATGGGAGAAAACGAGCGCTTACGTTTGCGCGTTAACCAGTTTTTTGAAAAACTCGAGTCTCAATTTAAGCAGGTCTTACGCGAGCGCAAGCTACGTGAAGGTAAAGGTTTTGAAATCTCAGAGCAGGCGCTTGCGAATTTATTAGTCTCGTTTGCTGAAGGTAAAATTAGCCAATACGTGCGCTCTGGTTTTAGCAAAAAGCCAAGCGATGAATTTAATGAACAGTGGCAATTTTTAATGGCAAGCAAATAATAAGCCTACCCAAATAAAATATTCTATCAGCGCCAGTTTCTCGCGTGATAGAGAGCTGGCGTTTTTTAATTGAAAGGTAAAACCATGTCGCAACTAGCACAACTTACCCCCAACTCACTGTGGCAATTATTTGATCGTATTTGCAGCATCCCTCACCCGTCTAAACACGAACAAGCGATTTCCGCTTGGATCCAGTCATGGGCGAAAGAACAAGGCATCGCAGTGAAAGAAGACGCTGTTGGTAATCTAATTTTAAAGAAACCAGCAAGCGCAGGCATGGAAGCTAGAAAAGGCGTTATTCTTCAAGCGCATATGGACATGGTACCACAAAAAAATAGCGGTACTGAACACGACTTTTTAACCGACCCCATTCAGCCATGCACAGTTGAAGAAGCCGATGGCCTGTGGGTAACCGCCAAAGACACAACTTTAGGTGCCGATAACGGTATTGGACTAGCGTCGGCATTAGCCGTATTGGCAAGTGATGATATCGCACATGGCCCACTTGAAGTGCTAGTAACCATTGATGAAGAAGCGGGTATGACGGGCGCATTTGGCTTACAGCCAGGTGAGTTTGACGGCGAGATTCTAATCAACACCGACTCTGAACAAGAAGGTGAAGTCTACATGGGCTGCGCAGGCGGTATTGATGGCAACGCAACCTTTGCCATTGAGACAGAGGCTGTTCCTGCTGACTATCAGGCATTTAACCTGTCGCTGTCAGGTTTAAAAGGTGGCCACTCAGGTGTTGATATTCATACGGGTCGCGCCAATGCCAATAAGTTGCTCGTGCGCTTCTTATTAAGTGCCGTTAGGCAATTTGATATTCAGTTAACCGAGCTAAACGGTGGTAGCCTGCGTAACGCCATTCCACGTGAAGCAAATGCCAGTTTTGTCGTTGCCAAGCAACATGTACCGGCATTGACGAAAGCAGTAGCTGACTATCTAGCACAAGCTAAAGACAATCTGAAAGCGATTGAAACGGATCTGGATATGCTGTTGATCTCGCCAGAGGATTTTGATCTATGTTGGTCAAAAGCGTGCCAATTAACGATTCTAAATGCGTTAAATGCCTGCCCTAACGGCGTTATTCGCATGAGTGATGACATTGAAGGTATTGTCGAAACTTCGCTTAACCTAGGTGTGATGCGCACTAAAGGCAGTAAGTTTGTTGCACAAACCTTGATCCGTAGCTTGCACGACGATGGTCGCTTAGCCACTGAAGAAACCGCGCGCTCGGTATTTGAATTAGCGAGTGCCGAGATCGAATTTACGGGTGCCTACCCTGGCTGGCAACCAGATACCAGCTCACCTATTATGCAGGTAGTTCGTGAAACCTATCAGGCAGAATTTGGTAAATTGCCTGAAATCATGGTGATTCACGCAGGTCTAGAATGTGGTTTATTTAAAACCGCCTATCCACATTGGGATATGGTTTCGTTTGGCCCAACCATTAAATTCCCGCACTCACCCGATGAAAAAGTGAATGTTGAAACCGTTGGTCAATACTGGCAATTATTGTTAGCGGTACTGAAAAACATCCCTGCAAAATAACGTTCAAATAAAGCAAACGTTATCCATTAAAAAGGTGGCAACAAGCCGCCTTTTTTGATCGCAAGAGTGGCGCTATATTTTACGTTTTCAATTGCAATTAACATACGCTATAGTCCCATACAGCTAACCCTTTTGGGCTATTACAATAGGATAAATGTATGATTCAGCCAGATAAAATAATAATAGCTGACGATCATCCGTTATTTCGACAGGCACTGTTGACAACGCTTTCGCAAAAGATCACTCAATGCCAGTGGCTGGACGCAGAAACCATCAATGAATTGGAGCTGCAGCTTGCTACACACCAAGATGCTGACCTGCTGATTTTAGACTTAAACATCCCCGGCGGCCACGGCTTTAACAACCTGATCAATATCCGGAAAAACCACCCGCAAATTCCGGTGGTGATCATGTCTGCTCACGAAGATAACGATACGATGAATAAGGCTATCGACCTTGGTGCTGTTGGCTTTATTCCAAAATCAACGCCAATAGACATTATCTACCAAGCAATTATCGAAGTACTTGCAGGTAAACAATGGCTACCCGCCCAGTTCAGTGCGCACTCAGCAGCAGATGAGTGTCATGATATTGCCGAGCGCGTCGCCAGCCTAACCCAACAACAACATAAAATATTACTGATGTTCGCCGAAGGTATGCTTAACAAGCAGATCGCCTATGACCTGAATGTCTCAGAAGCCACGATTAAGGCACATGCCACTGCGATATTTAAGAAATTAAATGTCCGCAATCGCACGCAAGCGGTGATTGCCATTAGTCAATTAGACCTGGGCGATCATGACTTTTCACACTAGTGCGCCGTAACAACTAACGTTGATCTAACGAGGCGAGTTGCGCAAGCGATTAGCCTCGTTCACCAACAAACTGTCGGTGCAGTTGCTCACTTAACTTAGCGCTCATCATTGCCCTTAATGCGGCAGGCTTGACCATTTTACGCATAAAGCCAATATCGGCAGCAGCAGCGTTGTCACTAAGCCCTTGTTCACTGCTTGCACTAACTAAAATAGCGGGCAGATAAACATTAGTCATCTCACGTAATGTCTTTATTAATGCAATACCATTTTCTGTTGCTGACAATTGGTAATCGACCAAGAGAATATCGATATTAAACTTATGTTGCTCAAACATCTCAACAGCACTAGTAACGTTATTTGCTGCTAATACCTCACAATGCCAACTGGAAAGCATTTCCACCATACCAGCTAAGACGTCTTCGTCATCATCAATACACAACACGCAAATACCATCGAGTGCGACTGGCTTGATCGCCTGAGCAACAGGTTTGCTCGCAGCTTCTATTCGCGGAACGTCAATGGCAAAGCAACAGCCGTGACCGAGCTCAGAGTGCAGCGATAACTCGTGACCAAGTACCTGACTGATCCCTTGGGTAATGCTTAAGCCGAGCCCTAAGCCCTTGCCTTTGTGTTGTGATTCACTCGTCAGTTGAGTGAACTGTTCAAACACCAGTGCTTGTTTCGTTTGCGCGATACCCGGCCCAGTATCAATCACTTGAATCTGTACTTTATTGGCACGGCGTCTTACCCCTAATAACAAGCATCCAGGGCTGGCATAGCGAAATGCGTTAGTGATCAAATTTTGCAACATGCGCCTAAGTAGATAGCGATCAGAGTACACCCACATCTTGGTTGGCTTGACTGTAAAACGTATACCATGTTGCTGAGCTGAGAGTGAAAACTCGCTGGCTATTTCATCAAATAAGCTTTGCAGCGCAAATGGCTCAACATCCGGGCTAATTTTACCACTCTCAATTCGGGTGATTTCTGCCAAGTCTGACAATAAGTCATTAGCGACTTTGAGCGAGTGACCAATGTTCTCAACTTGCTTTTGCTGCTGTGCTGATAACGGTTGATTTGCCAAGGCTTCACTAAACAAACGCGCCGCCTCAATTGGCTGCATCAAATCGTGGCTACAAGCTTTTAAATACAAGCTTTTTTGTTGATGTGCTTGCTCGGCTTTGTGTCGTGCCAGCGCCAACTCACGATTCACTTTAGCCAGCTTTTCGGTGCGCTCATCCACTAAGGCTTCTAAATCTACATTGGCATCTTTTAGTACTTTTTCCGCCTGACGGTAGGCACTAATATCGGAAAACAGCATCACAAAGCCACCATCTGGTAAAGGATTTCCTTGAATACGGATCACTTTATCGCCAAGTTCCCTTTCTGAACTATGCGGGCTACCTTGTCTAAGGAAATCAATACGACGCTGAACTTGCTGCTCAACTTGATCCGCCTCATAAAGCCCGCGTTCAAGGTTAAAGCGGATAAGTGAAGCAACTGGACTACCGACATAAACCACAGACTCTGAATAGCCGAATAAGTCGATATATTTTTTATTCCACGCCACTAAATTAAGGTCTTTATCAATAATGGAAATGCCTTCGCTGGCGTTTTCAATTGCGCTTTGCAGCAGTGATTGGCTAAAGCGTTGCTGTTGGCTCGAAGCTTCTTCCACCAATATCGCCAGTTCGTCTAGTGCGAAGTCTCGCCCCTCTAGCGCCGATGATAAGACCAAACGCGCTGACGATGCGCCCATTGTGCTCGCCAACTTGTTTTCGGTAAATTCCAATAATTGCTGGTTATATTGCGCAGCACCAATCACGATTTTGTTTACTGACGCATTAAACGCAGCAAAATGCTCGCGTGCTTTTTGCTGGCCAATAAAGCGCGACACCAGTAGCTCAAGCTCTTTGGGGCTGACAGTTTTTTTGTGTTGTTTGGTCTTAGCTTCCGGCGCTTGCCATTCAAGAAATACTGAAGCTTGCACGCGTTCTTGCACACTTTGGCGACTCACTTGCGAAATGATGTACATGACAAAAATATTAGCGAGCAAACTCAACAAGCTAACCATAGTGCTACTTTCAGCCAAGGCGTCGCCATAGCCGTCAAACCCCAGCCCCATTTGCGGTAAAAAGCTCAATACGAGCCACATCGAAAAACCTACTAAAATACCCGCAAAAACGCCGGTTAAACTAGCGCCTCGCCAGTAAAAGGCGGCTAATAATGCAGGGGTTAATTGCGCAAAAGCGCCAAATGCCACCACGCCAAGTGCCGCTAACGTATCTGGTGATGCTAGTAAAAACACCATATAGCCCAGCATGATCACGCACAGCACTAGTAACTTTCTTATTTTCAGTAAGTTAACGCGAAACTCATTGAATGAAAGGTCTTGTTTTCGACCGCGATAACGGTACAGCAATGGAAAAATAATTTCATTGCTGAGCATAGTGCTAAGTGCTATTGCGGCAATAATCACCATAGAACTGGCTGCCGAAATGGCCCCTAAAAAGGCCAGCAATGACATCCAATTCTGACCGCCAACAGCAGGTAAAAAGAGTACGTAGGTATCTGCGGGTACTTGATTACCTAACAATTCTTTACCCGCTAAGCCCATTGGAATCGCCAACAACGCAAAAATTAATAAGTAAATGGGGAACAATGAACGCGCTAGTCGAGTATCTCGCTCATCTTGCAGCTCAACCACCATCACCTGAAACTGTCGTGGCAATGATAAAAACGCCGCCATCACAACAATTAACATGGCCAATAACCCAGTTAAGTTAGAAAACTCTAACTGGCTTGCTATTTGTGCTTGAGCATTTGATTGCTGCCATAAGGCTTGGGGCGAGTCGAACAAAAAGAAGCAAACAAACACGCCAATAATGATAAAGGCAATCAGTTTAACCATAGACTCAAAAGCTATAGCCAACATCACACCAGGGTGGCGCTCAGTCACATCTAGCTGGCGCACGCCAAAGACAATAGTGAAGCCTGCTAAGACCAAGCTAATGATCAGACCAAGCTGGGTGGTGTTGATTGGCGAGCTGCCTTGCAATTGCTCAAATGAATAAACAATGCCTTTTAGCTGCAATGCCAAATACGGCATGGTGCCAACTAGAGCAACGATCGTTACTAAAATCGCCAAGTTATGAGATTTACCAAAACGCGCCGCCAACAAGTCAGCAATCGATGTGAGGTTAAGCTTGATACTGACGCGGATCATGCGCAACAAAAACGGCCACGCGAAAACAAAGAGTAAAATGGGGCCCAAGAAAATTGGGAGATGAGAGAGAAAATCTGTTGCCGCTTGCCCTGTTGTGCCTAAAAAGCTCCACGAAGTGCAATACACGCCCATGGTCATGGCATAAATTAGCGGCTGCCACTGTTTAGTTAACTGATGGCGATACTTGTCGCCAAGATAAGCAATACCAAACAGCAAGCCAATATAACTAAAACTAACAACGATTAATTGCCAATTGGCGAACATAAATTTAAAGCATCCTTGTTAGATAAATGAAACGATAAGCAAACACCCTTCGCTTATTGCACAGTTTGACTATAAAACTCACTAATATATTTACCACCTTTTATCGTCACTATCACCCGCATCCGTTGTTTTTCACCTTTTTCGCTAATTCGCTCACGCAAATCCGTTGGTTGTTGCCAATAGTAAGGGCTGTTAGCCATGGCTAAGTTATAGGTTTGATATTGCTTGGCACTATCGACAATAAACAGTACCGCACTGTCGATGGGATAGGTTGAGTTAACGCCAGTAACACCATTTTTATCATAAACATTAACGAGCAAATCACCGGCTGCAAAAACACACGTTTCATTGATGACATCACAATGACCATCAGGCACCAATTCAACTACCTTGTCTTGACTCGCTTGATATTCCAAATAGTAATCTGAGGCGATATAGCCACCGAGTAGTAAAAACGGCGCGATAAAAATTGCCAGCTTAGTATGTTTGTTCATATAACCTCTAATAAATATGAGGGCGTGTTAACCTTTCAGGATTGTTTTTGCAGCAGTCTGATTGGGTTTTATACAAGGCGGCACTTGTGCAGTGTAGTTACTCTCCATAAATAAGTGCCAACACCGTAGAAAATTCAAACAGACGCTGCCCCTTTATTTTGTGTTGATGGGGTTCATCTAAACGCTTCCTGCTCATTGTTGCTCGCTTTTTACATAGAACGACTATGCGACAAAGCAAGCGCCGCGATCAGAAAGCGTTTAGATTGAACAAAACTCAATCTCGAAAGTTCAACACGCCCTATTTGAAAAAAGGGCAATCTAGGGTGACACAAAAGTACATGTCGACACCTAGATTACCCAAAGCCTCGAGTACTACAAACTCTCAAAGCATTTCAGCTAACGCCTCTATACGATCGAATTAATGGTCATGCGCACTGGCAATTTGGCCATGTGGTGTGCGGAAGTTTTCCACTAACTCTTGAATTTCGCTTGGCGCTGGACCAGTCGCTTTCAGTACAATAAAGGCAACGGCAAAGTTAACCAAGGCGCCGACCGAACCAAATGCGTTTGGTGAAATTCCGAAGAACCAGTTTTGCTCCATACCGCCCATAAATGACGTACCTGGAATAAACATGATGCCTTTGTGCTGGAACACGTACAGCATGGTTACGCCAAGGCCTGCACACATACCTGCAATTGCGGCTTTGCTACTCATTTTCTTCGAGAAAATACCCATCATCAGTGCCGGGAAGATACTGGATGCCGCTAAACCAAAGGCGAGTGCAACAGTACCAGCGGCAAAGCCGGGGGGATTCAAGCCAAGGTAGCCAGCAAAGAGTATCGACAAGGTCATCACAATCCGGCTGGCACGCAGCTCAGTTTTCTCACTCATGTCTGGTACCAAAACCCCTTTCATCAAGTCGTGCGATACTGCTGATGATATCGCTAACAACAGGCCTGCCGCTGTGGAGAGTGCAGCAGCTAGACCACCTGCCGCAACAAGTGCAATTACCCAGTTTGGTAAATTCGCAATTGATGGGTTCGCCAATACCATAATGTCGCGGTCAACTTTGACCATTTCATTGGTCGCCGCATCTGAGGTGTATTGAATTTTGCCATCGCCATTTTTGTCTTCAAATTGCAGTAAGCCGGTACGCTCCCAGTCTTTAAACCACTGTGGGCGCTCATCGTATACCAGATTCTCACCCGCAGCGGGCTCAATGGTATTCATCAAGTTGAAGCGTGCCATTGCGCCAACAGCCGGTGCAACGGTGTAAAGCAATGCTATGAAAACCAAAGCGTAGCCCGCAGATTGACGAGCCGCTTTTACTGAAGGAACAGTAAAGAAGCGCATAATAACGTGCGGTAAGCCCGCCGTACCTATCATCAACGACATGGTATAGGCGAACATTTCAACCGAGCCAAGCGTTGAGGTGGTATATTCTTTAAAACCGAGATCGGTGACCACCATATCGAGCTTATCAAGCAAATAGACACCACTGCCATCGGCGAGTGTTGAACCTAAGCCTAATTGCGGGATTGGGTTACCGGTTAGTTGTAATGAAATGAAAATTGCGGGAATGGTATAAGCCGTGATTAACACCACATACTGGGCAATTTGCGTGTAAGTAATACCTTTCATACCGCCAAGGGTTGCGTAAACGAAAACCACACCCATGCCAATATAAAGCCCCATATCGTATTCCACTTCCAAGAAGCGGGAGAAAGCTACCCCGACCCCTTTCATCTGGCCGATAATGTATGTTACTGATGCAATAATTAAACAAACAACAGCGACAATACGAGCGGTGCGTGAATAGAATCGGTCACCAATAAATTCAGGTACAGTAAATTTGCCGTGTTTGCGCATATAAGGCGCTAAACACATTGCCAGCAGCACATAGCCACCTGTCCAGCCCATCAAGAATACTGAGCCGCCATACCCTAAAAAGGCAATTAAACCCGCCATCGAAATGAACGATGCGGCACTCATCCAGTCAGCACCAATCGCCATGCCGTTTTGCAATGGGCTTATGCCACCGCCAGCAGCATAGAATTCGCTGGTTGAGCCAGCACGTGCCCACCAAGCTAAGAAGAAATATAAACCGAAGGTACCGCCAACGGCGATCCACGTATAAAGTTTTAACTCGTCCATTACTGGTCCTCCACATTATATTTTTTATCTAGTTGATTCATTTTGTGGGCATACCAGAATATCAATCCGACAAAGGTATAAATTGAACCTTGTTGGGCAAACCAGAAACCTAGTTTGTAACCCCCTAAACGAATTGCGTTTAGCGGTTCAACAAGCAATAAGCCAAAGCCGAACGATACGATAAACCATATTGCGAGACAGATTAAAATAAGTCGCAGGTTCTCCTGCCAGTAACTTGTTTCCACAATGATCTCCTCGTGTCGCCTGTTGTGTTATTAGTATCAATCTGTAAGTAGGCGGTTTTAGATTGTTGTTGGGCCTACCTTGAGCTAAACACTAGCAAGGAAGTTTTCGCTGAGATATTCAACTTTAGTCTAGGTTGGCGTGAAAACCGTTGACCACACCGCTGTGCTCGCCTAAAAAAGAAAAGGTAATAGCGAGTGGCAGATACTAATAAGGTAGGCAAAGTATGGATAACGAACTCAGTGAAATTTATGCCTTTATTGGAGGGATCGCACCGTTTGAGCAAGTACCACTTGAGCGTATCATTAAGCTCGTCAGCCATATCAATATTTGCTACATCACCCAACATCAGCAATTGCCAACTGATAAATTAAATGCAAACAGTGCCCCGAGTTTTTATATTGTGCGTAAAGGGGCGCTTAGCTATGTAAAAACAGAAGTCGCTAGCGATTGCCAGCAAGACCAAAGCCAAGACAAGGAATTGATAGGCAAATATGGCGAAGGCGATATCTGTACGGTATTTTGCTATCCAGATAAATATCCAGATATTGAGGTGATTGCCGAAGAAGACTGTCTACTCTACTGTATTGAAAAACAAGCCTTGCTAGATTGTTTCAGTGATACCCCCGCCATTATTCACTTTTTTGAGCAATCAGCAGCAGAGCGGCTAAAAAACCAAGTCACCGCCTTGCATGAGCAGGCCATGGTGGACGCGACATTAGCCAATACCGGGATCGACCAGCTGTATCAATCGCCAGCCGCTACGATTAAGCTCAATAGCAGCATCAGCGAAACGGCACAAAAAATGACGGAATTAGGTTTTTCCTGCCTTGTGGTAGTTGATGCGGCGAACAAAGTATGTGGCATAGTCACCGACAAAGACTTTCGTCGCCGTTGTATTGCCCAAGGGATTGATCCCAATGAGCCAATTAGCGCGATTATGACCGCTGACATCACCACCATGGACGTTAGAAATACTGCCTTTAACGCCCTGATCACTATGACTAGCCGCCATATTCACCATTTGCCAATTACCGATCAAGGCCAACTGTGCGGTATGCTCACCATTACCGACCTAATGTATTTTGCTGAGCAAAATGCCATTAGTTTGACCAGTCAAATTCATAAATCAAGCTCGGTCGATGAACTGGTTGAACTCAGTCAGTTGTTGCCTAAGCTTCAGATCAGAATGGCAAAACTTGGCATACCCGCTGAGCAAGTGGGGAAAAGTGTTAGTGCAATCACCATGGCAATTACCATTCGCTTAATTGAAATTGCCGAGCAGCTATACGGCCGAGCACCTGTACCTTTTGCTTGGGTAGCGGCAGGCTCGCAGGCTAGACAAGAGCAAATGGCACAATCAGATCAAGACAACGCGCTGATTATCGACAATAGCATGCAACCAGAGCACGCCCCTTGGTTTGAAAAGCTTGCCATCTTTGTGTGTGATGGATTAGCCAAATGCGGTTTTATTTATTGTCCGGGTGATATTATGGCAACCAACCCGAAATGGCGACAAACTGAAGCAAAATGGCAGCAATACTTTCATACTTGGATAAATTCGCCTGATCCAAAAGCACTGCTCCAATGCAGTGTTTTCTTCGATTTAACCACCATATACGGTGACACCACCTTGCTCGCTCGCCTGCAGCGACAAACCTTGGCGCGAACCCAAAAAGCGAGTTTGTTTATTGCCCATTTATCGAGAAATGCACTGCAATTCAAACCACCGTTAGGCTTTTTCCGCGATTTTGTATTGATTTCCAATGGTGACAATAAGAAAACCATGGATCTAAAGCACAATGGCATAGCACCGATTGTTGATTTAGCCCGTATTTATGCGCTGCAACAAGGCATTAGCGCAGTAAACACCATAGAGCGTTTGCGCCAAGCGGCAGGCACCCCGGCACTCACCAAGGCATCCGCCGACAACCTAATTGATGCTTTCGAATTTTTAACCACACTTAGGCTTAGTCATCAGGCAAGCCAATTAACTCATGGTCACAAAGCTGATAACTATTTATCTCCCAAGGAGATTTCTAAGCTTGAGCGGGAGCATTTAAAAGATGCGTTTAAAGTAATTAAAACACTGCAAGATAACCGTCAGGCGGTTTACTGATAGGACTTAACAGGCCAATGGAACAAGGTAAATTCTGGAGCGCTGATTTTTTTAGCCTAAACCCTTTTAGCTTAAACAAGCGACGTGAACGCCTAGCGCGCAAAGTGCCCAATGGCACGTTAAAAGACTTTCTCTCGATCCCCTTTCCCGAGCCAAGCCTAGCTATTAGGGAAGTTCCTTTGCTCGCGTTAGACTTTGAAACCACCGCGATGTCAGCACAATCCGGTCAACTGCTGAGTGTCGGATTTGTCGGTATTGAACAGCTCAGCATAAGACTTAGCTCAAGTGAACATTATCTTGTGAAGCCTGAGACTAGCGGGCTAGAGAGCAAATATTCAAGCTCAAGATCAAGCATTGAGACAAACTCAGAGACGGTTGTTATTCACCAAATCACTGAGCAAGAATCACAACAGGGCGAGCCGCTGGTATCAGTCATTGAACGACTACTAACCGCCATGGCAGGCAAAGTAATGATCGCCCATTACGCCAAAATCGAACAAAGCTTTTTAGCTAAAGCCTGTAAGCTACTGTATGGCTATGAACCAATTTTTCCGGTGATTGACACCTTAGCCCTTGCCAAAAGGCGTTTAGATAGCAAACAAATTGCCTATGACCCGTCAGAACTGAGACTCACCAATTTACGTGATAGTTACCAACTGCCTAGCCATTATGCCCACAACGCGTTAAATGACGCAGTCGCAACTGCCGAGCTGCTGTTGGCTGAAATTGCCCATCATCACCTACCCAGCACACCACTAGCGAAATTACTGCGCTAAGCTTTTGTTTAAAAAGCTTATATAAGTAACTGCCAGTCATAAACAATCAACTTTATACGACTAAAGTCTAAGCCGATTTTGCCCAGAGTTAGACTTAGGTCTAATTCCTAAGTCGGTCAACTCTCTCTACCTTAAAACCATAGCGATAAAACAGCATTCAACAGGCAGAGAATTACTATGACGACAACTAAGCCAAATGACTTATTTCACCCGAGCGCAGAGGTGGTTGCCCAAGCGAACGTTCAAGATTACGAAGAAACTTATCTGCGCTCAATTGAAGATCGCGAAGGCTTTTGGGCAGAGCAAGCCGACACCCTAAGCTGGTATAAAAAGTGGGATAGTGTGTTAGATGAGTCTAACGCGCCATTTTACAAGTGGTTTGATGGTGGTGAGATTAATATCGTCGACAACGCCATCGACCGTCACCTTAATAACGCCAATCGCAATAAGATGGCAATTATTTGGGAAGGTGAGAACGGCCAAGTGCGCAATTTTTCCTACAACGGCTTAAACCGTGAAGTTTGCCAATTCGCCAATGTGCTAAAAAGCATGGGCGTGAGCAAAGGCGATATCGTGACCATTTACATGCCTCAAATACCTGAGTTGGTTTTTGCCATGCTCGCCTGCGCCAAAATTGGTGCCGTGCATTCAGTGGTTTACGGTGGTTTTAGTACCGAAGCCTTGGCATCGCGCATTGATGATGCGCAATCACGCGTATTGATCACTGCCGACGGTGGCTGGCGTCGCGGTAAAGCGATTGACCTAAAATCTATCGCTAACGATGCCATGATGCGTTCACCCAGCATTGAAGTCTGTATTTGCGTCAAAAATAACGAGCTTGATGTGGAAATGGAACCAACCCGCGATTTTTGGTTGCACGACTTAAAAGCACTACCTATCGCCAGCAGCAAGTGTGAAACTGAGCAAACTTCGGCGGAAGATCCGCTCTTTATTCTTTATACCTCAGGCACTACAGGTAAACCTAAAGGCATGCTACATACCCATGGTGGCTACGCCGTTTACACTTCGACCACCCATCGCATGGCGTTTGATATTAAGCCGCAAGACCGCTGGTGGTGTGCTGCTGATCCCGGCTGGATAACGGGTCACAGCTATATTGTTTATGGACCACTGATTAATGGCGCCACTATTATGTTGTACGAAGGTGCGCCCAACTACCCTTACCCAAATCGTTGGTGGCAAATTATTGAAAACTACGGCATCAATATTTTGTACACCTCACCGACAGCAATTCGCGGTCTAATGCGCTTCGGTGATCGCTGGCCGCAAAAACATGATTTATCTAGCTTGCGTTTACTCGGCAGCGTTGGTGAGCCGATTAACCCAGAAGCGTGGCGCTGGTATCACCATGTCATTGGTCAAGATAAATGCCCAATCATCGATACTTGGTGGCAAACCGAAACTGGCGGTTTTATGATTTGCCCACTGCCAATTACGCCATTAAAACCTGGCTCGGCCACTAAACCTTTCTTTGGCAATGAAATGACCATTGTTGATGACGATGGTAATGAAGTCGCTGCCAATGAAGAAGGCAAGTTAGTCATTAGCAACCCTTGGCCGGGTATGGCACGCACCATCTTTAAAGACCCTGAACGCTACCAAGATCTGTACTGGAAGCAAACTGACGACGGCAGTTGGCGGTACCTTGCGGGCGATAGCGCGAAAAAAGATGAAGACGGCTATATCTGGGTCATTGGCCGTATGGATGAAGTACTTAAAGTCAGTGGTTATCGCTTAGGTACTGCAGAAATTGAAAGTGCCTTAGTCAGTCACCCAGAAGTGAGTGAAGCCGCAGCCGTTGGCCTACCACACGAGCTAAAAGGCAACGCCATTCACACTTATGTCATTTTGAAGCAAGGGATTGCACCATCAAAAGACCTAGCACTAGCGCTCAAAGAACATGTCGCTCATGAAATGGGCAAAATCGCGACGCCAGAAGCGGTTGAGTTCGTGGAAAGTTTACCTAAAACGCGCTCTGGCAAAATTATGCGCCGCGTCCTTAAAGCCCGTGCGTTAGGGCAAGATGAAGGTGACCTTAGTACCTTAGAAGAATAGTACTTTGGAAGAGTAGCACCTTAGAAGAATATAACCTTTAAGGAATAGCACACCTACAAGAAAACACTGGCGCAATAACGATAACCAAACCCAACCATGTGCTTCGATATTGCGCCCGTTATCTCAACCGGTATGTCTTAATTCTTTAACACGGCAAAACTGAACAAAAGAGCCAGAGCAAATAACGATAAAAGCAATTAAAACAGAAGCTAAAACAGTTAATTACAACAAGCAACTTAGCCCCTAGATTGATTCAACAAGCCAAGTCTCGGTGCTAATAGTAACGGGAGATCAAGATGAAAACGTCTAACAAGTCACTACTCGTGGCAGGCATTCTTGCGGCCTCATCACAGGCAAACGCAGGGTTTGAAATAAAAATTACTGACAAAGATAGCCTGACATTCGGCGGCTATATCAAACTCGACGCAAGGTATGTCGATGGCAACGTTAACAGTATTACCAATGACTATTGGGTCGGCGCAGGTAATGTTGGTGATATTTCAAGATTTAGTTTTAGAGCAACGGAAACGCGTTTCAATACGAAGTATGTTCACGGCGATATTACCGGCTTTATTGAAATGGACTTTCACGGTGGTGGTGGCAACGAAATTGTCTCTAACTCATCGAACCCTCGTATTCGTCACGCTTTCATTAAGTACAAAGATTTCTTAGTAGGGCAAACTTGGTCAACCTTTGTTAACACCAGTGCCCTGGCGGAAGCTGCTGATTTTGCCGGCCCACTCAACTCTGTTGCCTTTATCCGCCAAGGGCAAATTCGATACACCTATGGTGGCTTGCAAGTGGCCATTGAAAACCCAGAATCCGATCGCGGTGACTCTAGCCAAGATTCTGTACCTGATGTTATCGCCAAATACACCTTCTCGGGCGACTGGGGTAATGTGACAGTAGCTGGGCTAGCACGTCAGCTTAATACGGTTGGCGGTAACTCAGAATCTGCCTTTGGTTATGGTATTGCGGGTAAAGTAAAAACCTTTGGTCGCGACGACATTAGATTCCAGTTCCATGGCGGCGAAACAGGTCGTTACGTTGGTGTTGTTGCCGCCCGTGACCTCGTTGGCGAAGAAGTAGAAGAGTCCACTTCCTTTATGGTTGCCTACCGTCACTTTTGGGTTGATGACTACCGTACCAACGTATTCTATGGCAAAACAACCACAGATGTTGCCGACGCTAAGCGTATTCACTGGGGTATCAATATTTTTAACAACTTTACTAAGCAACTTTCGTGGGGGTTTGAAGTAGGTAACTTTGAACAAAAAGATTCAAATGCAGACTCTGACTACGCGCAGTTTTCGGTGAAATACGTGCTTTAAAGCAGGCCATGCCTAACAAGATTATTTTAGGTGACGAGATAACCGAGCACTGTTAGTCTGCGCTTATCTCCTCACCTCTTTTCAAACACCAAAAACCTTCTACTCAAATCAGCATATTAACTGATTCAACATTAGAATCTTCAACCAAATAATTCCTTAAGTGCGCTTACCCGCTAACATTTAATCAATTTGACCAAATATTGAATCACCGCCTAAGCCAAGCGTTTTATCACGCTATCCATAGAAAATATATTTACTTACATTTCAATTACTTAAAAAATAATTTGTGATTGGCACAACCTTTGTAACACTTTGTGCAACTTAATAAGTATTACATTTACTGACAGGGAATCACCATGAACAAATTAGCCAGCATCTTTTTAGGTTTAGCTATCAGCAGCACATCTGTATTTGCCAGTGCTAACAATGCCAATTTGATTGAAGTCGATACTTACAAAGCCGAATACCAATCAGCATTAGATTTATACAAAGCGAAAGACTACGAAAAAGCGTTATCAGCATTAGAAATAGTAGCTAAGCGCGGTGAAAAACAAGCTCAATATATTTTGGGTACTATGTATTTAAACAGCCAAGGCACAGAGCAAGATTTACTGAAAAGCTACGCGTGGTTATCCGTTGCTAATGAGCAAAAGTCTAAACATTGGAAGAAACCTCTAGCCATGCTAGATAAAAAATTACCAGCAGATTATTTAGCCTTAGCAAAAGAGCAGGCAAAAGATTATCAAGCTCAGTACGGTGCGAAAGCACAGAAAATGAAATGCCGTAATACCAAAACCTTAGGTTCGAAAAAGCCAACGCACTTATGTACAAAAACAGAAGTAAAAGACGGCTTTTACTACGCTAGTAACCAAGCGCTAGCTGCTAACTAAAGGGCACCGTATAACCCAATCACTAGTTGTATTGATATCTCTGGATCAATAGTGACGTTTGCCCTAGCCTCCCAACCGGCTAGGGCTTTTTTATGCCTATATCAATAAGGATTGGCATAAAAAAAGCTACCCGAAGGTAGCCTAGCACAATGCTAAATTTCAAAGTTGCTTACTTACAAGGTTGGGAAAGCATAGAGGATAAAATATGGCTGAATGTTAGGCCGTAGCTACATCAGACTCATGCTTTTTCAGCATGGTAAATAAGGCATCTTTCAAGTGTAAGCGTTGCTTTTTCTGCTGCTCTAAATATTCATCCGAGGTATTTTCAACTCCCTGCTCAATGCGAATCACCTCGTGATCAAGCTCGTGGTATTCCTTAAATAAGCGCGCAAAATGAGCATCATTCATCTTCAAATGGCGGATAGCGTCTTTAAACTCAGGAAATTCATGATGCAAATCGTGCTTTTCATTAAACATAATTCAACTACTCCTAGTTAGGCTCAAAATTAGTAACGATTGGGAGGAGCATAAGTCCTTAATCGATAATTTCAGTTTACGCCGAGTAGCACGTAGGACTTTGATCTAGCACAAATTATCATGGTTATCAATTGGCTAAATAAACGTCAGGATCACGAATTTGCATCAAAGATTTTGACTCGTTTTCATCAACAGAATTAAAGCCAAACTTTTCGTATAAGCTATGTGCGTCTTGCGTTGCTAGCATAAAACGACGCAGTCCCTGTAAATCCTCATGGCTAACGATATGTTCAACAAGGTACTTGCTTAAGCCTTTACCACGTTCACTTTCCCGCACAAAGACATCTGCTAGATAAGCAAACGTGGCTTTATCAGTGATCACTCGCGCAAAAGCGAGCGTTTGGTCTTGTTGGTTAAGCACTGCAAAGCACAGCGAATTAGCTAGCGCTTTGTGTAATGTTGTTGCTGGCATTCCTTTTGCCCAATAACTGCTTGAGATAAAACCGTGTATGACCTCAAAATCCATCTCATTTAATTGGCAACTAATACGATAGCCATTCATCAGGGTACTCCTCTCGATAGGTTATTATCAGTCTTTGTTCGGCTGATGAATTAAGTTAGATACCCTACGAAAACCAAGGTGTTATGTAAAGTTGCTATGTAAATAGTTAATGCTTTGAAAAGTAAGGAATAGTGAAGTGATCATTCCTTGTTTGAAAGACCACTTCACTGAGTTCGCGCTAATTGGCGTGGCTTATTTTTTTAATTTGGCAAATGCATCAGCAAAGGCATTACCCATCGCAGCATTTGCGGGAGCCTTTTCTTTGCGTGGCTTATGCTTTGCACTACCTGCTTTATGCTGTGGTTTGCCATTTGGGTTACCCTGATGTTTACGGCTAGGTTGCGCGTGATGAACCGCGTTACCTGCCTGCCCCTTACCTGCACTTTTAACTTCATCATCTAAGCGCATGGTAAGGTTAATACGCTTGCGCTCAACATCACACTCCAACACTTTCACTTTAACCACATCGCCCGCTTTCACTACCTCACGCGGATCGCTAACAAACTTGTTAGTCAGTGCTGAAATATGCACTAAACCATCTTGGTGGACGCCAATATCAACAAAAGCACCAAAGTTAGCAACGTTTGAAATCACGCCTTCGAGTATCATACCCGGCTTAAGATCGGCAAGGCTTTCAACCCCTTCTTTAAACTGCGCCACTTTAAATTCTGGGCGCGGGTCACGACCGGGCTTGTTTAACTCGTCGATAATATCGTTAAACGTTAACTCACCCACGGTATTAGCTGGCAGATTTTGATAATTGGCCTGTGATAACAAGGTCTGGTTGGCAACCAGCTCATCAACTTGGGTTTGTAATTGGCGAATAATGGCTTCAACCACAGGGTAACTCTCTGGGTGAACCCCGGTATTATCTAGCTTGTTGTCACCTTCACGAATACGCAAAAAGCCTGCCGCTTGCTCAAACGCTTTCGGCCCTAAACGCGCTACTTTTAATAGTTGACGGCGATCGCTAAAGCGACCGTGCTGATCACGATAATCAACAATATTCTGCGCGATAGTTTTGGTTAAGCCCGCTACCCGTGCAAGCAATGATGGCGAGGCACTGTTGACATCAACCCCGACCGCATTTACGCAATCTTCAATCACATCATCAAGCGATGCCGTTAATGCGCTTTGGCTGACATCATGCTGATATTGCCCCACACCTATGGCTTTCGGATCAATTTTAACCAACTCTGCTAAGGGATCTTGCAAGCGACGAGCAATAGAAACCGCGCCACGAATAGAAACATCTAATTCAGGGAATTCAGCCGCCGCCAGCTCTGATGCTGAGTACACAGAAGCGCCTGCTTCGCTCACCATCACTTTAGTTGGTTTGTGCTGTTCAAACGCCGCGATCACTTCACCGACAAGTTTGTCAGTTTCTCGCGAGCCGGTGCCATTACCAATGGCGATCAGCTCAACTTTTTGCTGACGCGCTAAGTTCACCAGTGTACGCATTGATTTATCCCAATTATTTTGCGGTGCATGTGGGTAAATCGTCGCGGTTTGTACGAGCTTGCCGGTTTCATCAATGACCGCCACTTTACAGCCTGTGCGCAGCCCAGGGTCAATGCCCATAGTCACTTTTGCACCAGCTGGTGCTGCCATCAATAAATCAGTTAAGTTGCTGGCAAATACTTTGATTGAAGCAAGCTCGGCTTGCTCGCGCAAGGCACCAAAAAACTCGGTTTCAAACTGCCCTGATAACTTGGTTTTCCAAACTTGTTGGATTAATGTGCCAATAAACTTTGCCGCCGCTTGATTTGATAAACGCAAACCAAAATGCTGAGCAATCACATCGTGTGCTGAGCAGTAACTTTTACTATCACTGTTTGGGTCAACATCAATGCTTAAGCGCAAGAAACCTTCGTTCTTACCACGTAGCATAGCTAACATACGATGCGCAGGTACTTTAGTGAGTACTTCATGATGAGCAAAGTAATCACGATATTTCGCCGCTTCATGCTGTTTGGCTTTGACCACTTTGCTGACTAAGTATGCTTGTTTTTTCAGATGACTACGCAGTTTCGCCAGTAGCTCAGCATCTTCACCGCTGCGCTCTGCCCAAATACTCACCACGCCAGCTAACACTTCTTCGCTAGTGGTAAAACCTTTATCGACATTCTCTTCGTTAGCAGTGAGAAAAGCTTGCGCCGCTTGCTCTGGCACTAAATTGAGATCAGCAAAAAGTTGATCCGCTAACGGCGCGAGCCCTGCTTCAATAGCAATCTGCCCTTTAGTGCGGCGTTTTGGCTTGTACGGTAGGTACAAATCTTCCAGTCGGGTTTTGTTGTCAGCTTGCTCGATGGCTTGGCGCAAGGTATCGGTTAATTTACCTTGCTGCTCAATATTGGTTAACACTACTTGGCGACGCTCTGCCAACTCGCGCAAGTAGACTAGTCGAGTAGACAGGTTGCGCAAATGACCATCGTCTAAACCTTGCGTTGCTTCCTTACGGTAACGGGCAATAAAAGGCACAGTTGCGCCATCATCTAACAATTGAATAGCCGCGTTGACTTGCGCTGGTTTGACTTGCAGTTCGCGGGCGATTTGGTGAGCAATCTGGCTCATAGAAAACCTTTGAAAATTTTGAACATATGTTCGTGTAAACGAAATATTGCTGAAAATTATATACTCAATTAACGGCAATATGCTTGCTTGATAACATTAATGCGCAGAGCGAATGTCATGCGCAATTTAGCCTAAAATCTTTGCGAAAGTAAAATATGGCTAAAGTAAAATATGACTAGCGCAAAATGCGGGCACGAAAATTACGGCCTTTCATTTTGCCGTCGCTAATTTTTTTCAGCGCCGCCTTAGCGACTTTGTTGCCAACCGCCACGTAGGCCTTAACATCCAATACCTGAATTTTGCCAATTTGATCGCCAGCAATACCTGTTTTCCCCGTTAGGCCCCCGACAATATCGCCAGGGCGCAACTTATGCTTTTTACCGCCATCAATTTGTAATGTGGTCATGTTTGCTTTCGCGGGCGATTGGTCTAGTACACTACTATCGGGCAGCGGCAAAGTATTAATGGTGATTTGCTGATAGGTTTCAATATCGGCGATGCGGCGTGTGTCTTTGTCACAATAAATTGAACAGGCAATACCCTTTTCGCCAGCGCGCCCTGTGCGGCCAATGCGATGCACATGCACTTCTGGATCTGGCGTAATATCGTAATTAATCACCGCTTCAAGTTCATCAATATCCAAGCCTCGGGCAGCAACATCGGTAGCAATCAGCACTAAGGCGCTTTTATTAGCGAAACGGATCAAGGTTTCATTGCGCTCGCGCTGCTCTAAATCGCCATGCAGCGCGAGTACGCTAAAGCCAAAATCACGCAGCCCCTGCTCTACGGTTTGTACCGCGGCTTTGGTATTGCAAAAAATCACGGTTGAGGCTGGATTATGGGCAAGCAGCAAGCGCCTTACCGCCTCTAATCGGTCATCATTACTGTCCACCTGATAAAACACTTGTTCAATGGTGCTAGTTTGGTGCACCGACTCCACCTTAATATGCTCAGGTTTGCGTAAATATCGACTCGCAATTGCCTTGATCTTGTCAGGGAAAGTGGCACTGAACAGCAGCGACTGTTTGACCACAGGGCAATAATCAATAATCGCATCGAGTGATTGTTGAAAGCCCATTTCTAACATGCGATCTGCTTCATCGAGCACCAGCATATTCAAATGTGTTAAATCCAATCGCCCTTTGCTAAGGTGATCTTCGATGCGACCCGGCGTGCCAACAATAATATGCGCGCCATGCTCTAACGAGCCAATTTGTGGGCCTATCGGCATGCCACCACATAAAGTCAGCACTTTAATATTGTGGATCGCACGTGCCAGTTGGCGAATTTCTTTTGCCACCTGATCGGCAAGTTCACGAGTTGGACACAACACCAAACTTTGTACGCGAAACTTTTTCACATCCAGCTTATTCAGCAACCCTAGTGCAAATGAGGCGGTTTTACCTGAGCCCGTTTTGGCTTGGCCAATCACATCTTGGCCCGCCAAAATCAGCGGTAAGCTTTGCGCTTGAATGTCGGTCATTTCGACATAGCCTAAGGTGTCTAAATTAGTTAACAATGGTTTTTTCAACGGCAAGGTTGAGAACTTGGCTGACTGCAAATCGATGCCCTTTTAAAAGTGGTTTGGGTATATAACTGTTAGAGCCTAATTGTATCAGCTAGTGGCCACATGCGCTGTGTTTATTCTGCTAGCAATTTCGCTATCAGCCCCATATTCAATTCGACTATCGACTGCACTCAATATAGGCTCAATAACCGTTAAAAAACTTCATTAACCTGATGACCGCTCCTCATGATAAAAACCGCGATTTTCGTTGACGTACAAAATATCTACTACACTACTCGCCAAATTTATGGCCGTCAGTTTAACTATCGCGCATTTTGGCAGCAGCTTAGCCAAGGCCACGATATTCAGCTCGCCAATGCCTATGCAATACAGCGCAGTGATGATCAGCAACACAAATTCCAAACAGCACTAAAACACATAGGTTTTAACGTCAAACTCAAGCCCTTTATTCAGCGGGCAGATGGCAGTGCCAAAGGCGATTGGGATGTCGGCATTACCATAGATATCATGGAAGCCGCGGCTGAACTTGGGGTTGATAAAGTGATCTTATTATCCGGCGATGGCGACTTTGATTTACTGATGCACCATATTCGCGATAAACATCAAGTGACAACCCAAGTGTTTGGCGTTGAGCAACTAACCGCCAATACCCTAGTTAATGCGGTTGATAGCTTTACCGCAATTGATGATAATTTACTGTTATAACTGCTTTTAAGATAAACTCGGCACCCATGCGAAAATCAAATTACATTACCCGTGAAGGCTATGAACGCCTTGATCGCGAACTGAAATACCTGTGGAAAGACGAGCGCCCAAAAGTGACCAAAGCGGTTTCTGAGGCCGCAGCACTGGGTGATCGCAGTGAAAATGCCGAATATATCTATGGCAAAAAACGCCTCAGAGAAATTGACCGCCGCGTGCGCTTTCTAAGTAAACGCCTTGAAGACCTGCAAATCGTTTACCCTGAAAAACAGCAAGAAGGCAAAGTGTTCTTTGGCGCTTGGGTCAAGCTGATTGATGAAGACGATAACGAGTTTACCTATCGCCTTGTCGGAGTTGATGAATGGGACGTTAAAAAAGGCGAAATTAGCATTGATTCACCCGTCGCCCGCGCATTGATCGGCAAACAAGTTGATGATGAAGTGGTAGTTAAAACCCCCGAAGGCGAACGTTATCTCGAAGTGATCGAAATCTGGTATAAGTAAGCAGTCAACAAGGGAGCGTTGAACTTTCCAAGCACTCTGCGCGTAAAACAGTATTAGTAAAAAGCTCAAGGCTTCATTTGGAGCTATCGTAATGAAATTTTTCAAGGTACTTGTTTTGCTTGCAGCATTTCCGTCACTAGTTTTAGCGAATGACATCCTTTTTGACAATATCGAAACCAAGCATTGGCAGACCATTAACGACTCTGTGATGGGCGGTATTTCTACCAGTCGTTTTTACCATGAATTTGGTTATGGCGTGTTTGAAGGTGATGTGTCACTGGCAAATAACGGCGGTTTTGCCTCGATCAGGCGTGTTATTTCACCAGATTTCAGCAACGGGGGCGTGGTTCGCTTGGTTGTAAAAGGTGACGGCCGCAAATATCAATTCCGGCTCAAGACGCACGACGTTTATCAAGGTGCTGCCTACGTTGCCGAGTTCACCACCAAACCCAACCAATGGCAACAACTCAGCTTTACCGAAGATGATTTTAGGCCACGCTTTCGTGGACGCGATATTCAAGATGCACCACCACTTAAATTTGGCGATGCCATACAAGTTGGCTTGTTAATTGGCGATAAAACCGCGGGCAAGTTCAAACTGCAAGTGCAAGCCATTGAAGTGCTTGAAGCTATCTAATCAGTTGTTAAAGCGCATTCTCGAGCATGAATCAAGTTGCACCACGTAAGTTGCTCCATTCGAAATGGACGCACACCCAACCTGTGAATAAAGAAAAGCACTTTGCCGTGACTAAGGTTGAATTTGATGAAGACGGCAAAGTAATCCTTTGTGAACTGCAAGCGGTGATGAGTAAACGCATTCAAGCGATTAATTGGCGCGATCTAAAAGACTCAACAACATGGCGTCAGGGTTGGCAGTAAATATTGGCCATGCTCGACATCAGTAAACCACAACAGTAAGCAAGGTATTGAGACAGCAATAGGTATAGGCAGTAATGAAAACATTTGAACATGATGATTTAAACAATTTAGAGCACAGGTACCGCGCTCGACTGATCAACAGCTTGTCTGGCTTTAAGAGTGCTAATCTTATTGGCTCACAAGACGCTGACGGTCAGCTAAATCTCGCTATTGTTAGTTCAGTTGTTCATTTAGGAGCAAACCCGCCACTCATTGGGTTAATCATGCGCCCAAACTCAGTGCCACGCCATACCTTTTCAAATATCACTGAAACTGGCCTGTTTACCGTTAACCAAGTGTCAGCAGAATTTTGGCAAGCAGCACATCAAACTTCAGCGCGTTATGCACAAGAGCAAAGTGAATTTGATTTAGTCGGCCTGAGCGCTGAGTTTCTTGCCGATTTCGACGCCCCTTTTGTTGGTGAAAGTCAGCTAAAATATGGTGTTAAGTTAATTGATATTAAGCCAATTGAAGCCAACAACACGGAATTTATTATTGGTGAAATACAACAAATTCACGTAGCTGAAAATGCCCTACGAGCTGATGGTTATCTCGATATTGAAACCATTGAAACAGTGGCTATTTCAGGGTTAGATAGTTACCACGTTACTCAAAGGCTATCGCGTTTAAGCTATGCCAAACCTGATAAACCAGTGAGTAACCTAACGCTAGATGGCCAACAATCGGCACCATTTGATGGGCAATTTGCGATTGTCGAAAACTAACCAGAAAAATTAAAACCTATTGGCGATTTAAACGCGGCTCACAGCTTATCAAGCTGCAATAGTAAGCGATCCGCTTTCGCTAAAATTGCTGCCTGTTGACTCTCTGACTGCTTGTCCCAATTGCGATAGACCATCGCCTGCCTCGGGTTCGTACCAAACTTATCGCGATGACGGGTCATAAAATGCCAATACAGGCTGTTGAGTGGGCAAGCGTCGTCGGTTGTTTTTTCTTTCACTTTGTACGCGCACGACTTGCAGTAATCACTCATTTTATCAACATAGTTACCTGACGCCGCATAGGCTTTCGAGGCAACAATACCGCCATCAGCAAACTGGCTCATACCGCGCGTATTCGGCATTTCAACCCATTCAATAGCATCGATATAAATGCCAAGGTACCAAGCATCGACTTGATCGGGGTGAATTCCCGCCAGCAAGCAAAAATTGCCGGTGATCATTAAACGCTGAATATGGTGAGCATAAGCATATTGCAATGACTGCTGTATCGCATGGTGCAGACAGTTCATTTTCGTTTTACCCGTCCAAAACCAAGTCGGTAATTGTTCATCAGCTGACAAATTATTCTGCTCAGCGTAATTAGGCATATTCGCCCAATAAATACCGCGAACAAACTCACGCCACCCCAGTATTTGACGAATAAAACCCTCAATTTGCGCGAGCGATATAAGCGTGGGTTGCCCACGATAGTAATCAACTGCCGTGTCTACCACTTGCTGTGGTGACAGTATTTTCGCGTTTAGCGCAAACGATAAGCGGGCGTGATACAAGCTCCACTGACGATCGGACATCATATCTTGCCCTTGGCAGGTCATCGCATCTTGAAATTGGCCAAACTTCGGCAAACACCTGACACAGAAGTGTTCCAGTAACTCCTTTGCTTGACGGCGATTAACTGGCCAAAGCAATTGATCCGATTGCTCACCAAAATGAGCGATATTATACTTTTGCAAGCGTTGATTGATCGCCGCAACGTCATTGGCAAAAACAAGTGGTTCAGGTAGCTGCTCAATATCTTTGGGCTTAAGCTTGTGGCGATTGTCCTGATCATAATTCCACTGTCCTCCTTCCGGCTCATCACCCGCCATCAGGTAATTAAAACGCTTGCGCATTTTGCGGTAAAAAACTTCCAAACGGTGGCGTTTGTCGGCTTGAAAATAATCACTAAGCTCATTGAAGTTTAAGAAAAAGTGTTCTGTTTCAACACATCGACTTTGACCACTAAAACGGCTAGCAAAGTTAAACAATTGCTCCGCTAAGCGATACTCATCAGGGCGCAGATAGCTAAAGTATTGGCATTGATAATGTTTTAGTAAATGAGTAAGTAAACTAGGTAAATCTTGAAAATCTTGCGTATCATCTAATGTCAGGTACAAAACTTGATGACCTGCTTGGCTAAGTGCGTCAGCAAATTGCGCCATCGCCAAGAAAAATGCCTGAATCTTTTGCACATGATGCTTAACATAGCTCTGTTCTTGTTTGAGTTCAGCAATCACATACAAGACATCACTTTGTTTAGTTTGATACCACGAGTGCCCAGCATTTAACTGATCACCTAAGATTAATCTAAGTTCTTTGTATTTTTGGTTTAGGAACGTTTGGTCGTTGTTCGCATCACAGCGTTTGTTAGGCATCAAACGTTGAAGTGGCATCTAAACATCCTCATCACTCTGTTAAGGTTTGTTGGGGCTTGTTGCTACGGCAACGCTTAGAGCAGTAGATCACCTTAGCCCAACAGTTGCGCCATTTTTTGCGCCATTTTTTGCGCCACGAAAACGGGCGATCACACACAGGGCAAGTTTTATAAGGTAAATGCGGTTTACGATGCATAACATTCAACATCATGCTTTGTTTGCTAAGCCATAGTGAGCCAAGCCTTAACAGCTATTTGGCTATCGGCCAATCAACTATATCGACAGAGTCAATCGGCTCCGCTAGCTGCTCACCGTGCCACTTAGCAATATATTCATTGTTGGAGTCAAACAACTGCTGTTGTTTTTGAAGATTAAAGTGGCGACCACCGCGTGGGTCAGCACCAACACCGGCGATATACTGCCAATTACCCCAATTGACCACGGCATCATAATCAATTAATTGCTGTTGAAAATAAGCTGCGCCATAACGCCAATCTAACGACAACTCATTAACTAAACAGCTAGCGGTAATTTGCCGCGCTCGATTTGAAATATAACCGGTGTCGTTAAGCTGATGCATAATGGCATTAACCAGTGGATACGGTGTTAGGCCGAGCTGCCATTTAACAAAGCGCTCACCGTGGAAGCTAGTCAGCGGTTTGTGATCATGCATACCCGTAAATGCGTACAAATGGGCACCAATCTTTTGTGCCAACCAGTGAAAGTAGTCACGCCACAGTAACTCAAAGAATATCCAGTAGGTTGACTCGTTCTCACCTTGCTGAAGTTCATGTTTTTTTAACGCCCAATACACTTGTCGTGGCGACAAACAGCCAGCAGCTAACCATGGGCTAAACTTGGTTGACGAAGACCAATCATCAAGGGCATTACGGGTTTCTTTGTAGTGCTGTGCCAGTTCACTTTGAAAATAAATCGCCAACTGCAATTCGCCAGCATGGCTACCACCGTCAAAAAAGCTGGTGGTGTCTGGGTTTAACAGCGCGGCCAAGGCTGCATCACTACCTAAATCAAAGGCCAGTAATTCAGGACTTGGCGGCAAGCTAGTAAGCTGCTGTGGTTTAGCAATGGCGGGCACCTGTTTTTCAAGCTGGCGACGAAATTTACTGAACGTTGTGGGAATATCATCAAGCGCGAAAGGTAACTGAGCTTGCTCAAACAAGGTGTGCTGCCAAATGCCTTGCCAGTTAACATCAGCTTTTCCAGCACCGATTCTAATCGGCGTGATTTGTTGTTGATAATGGGCAAACAATTGCTGTTGACGGTGATCGCCTGTTGCCGAGTAATAAATTGCATCAACATCGTATACGGTGACCAGATGCTTCAGCACCTCTGATGTGGCACCTTTTTGAATGACTAAGTGCTGGTCGAGCAAAAGTACTTGTTGCGCCAAGTCAGTCAGTGCTTGTGCAATAAATGCTTGTCGATGCTGGCCAACCGCCTTGCATTGATACTGCTCGTGGTTATTTTGCCTTTCATCAATCACATACAAAAGTATCAGCCGCTGGCATTGGCGCGCCGCTTCAAATAACGCACGATTGTCTTGAATGCGTAAATCATTGCTAAAAAGAAATATGCCAGTGTTCATCACGTGACGCCTACCCAGACGATAACTTACTAAAACAGCGTGTGTTTAACATTACGTTGTCAAGCCAAGATAAGATGACATTAATCTTCACTGTTAGGTAATCCACTCCTGTTGCAGATCTCAATGACAAAGCTTATGGTGAATTCAATGGACGAAAAATAACTGACTAATAAGAAAAAGAGACAATGAGATGCTTCACTTACTTTTACGCTTGATGTTGCTTGTTTCAACGCTATCACTAGCAACTGGTGCACTTGCCAATACCTTTAATCCTGTGGTTGAAGATCTCGACAAAGTCGACTTTAGCTCGCCACCCAGCATTTTTGAGGGCAAAATCGAATCAGATGGCTCAGCGATGCCAATGATCATGTACAAAGCAAATGGCAAAGGGCCACACCCTACCATCATTTTACTGCATGGCTTTCCCGGCAATGAGAAAAACTTAGATTTAGCACAAGTCTATCGCCGCGCTGGTTTTAACGTGATCTTTTTCCATTATCGCGGCGCTTGGGGCGCCGAAGGTCAGTACGGCATTGCCAATCAAGTCGCTGATACGGCGAATATCATTAAGCTCATTCGCACAGGTAAATTTCCACACAGTGAGTTTATTGATCAACAGAAAATTAGCCTAGTGAGTCACAGCTTAGGTGGCTTTAATGCGCTCTATTCTGGTATCAACCAAAGCACACAATGCACCTTAGCGATAGCGCCAACCGATATTGGCGGTATCGCGAAACAGCTTGCTGATTTTAGTGTTGCTGCCAGCGATCCCTACATGAGCTACCCATTGCTACCGCTCAAAGGCTACTCATTTGTTGATGCGTTAAAAGAAGCGAAAGCAAAGGCCTTTCACTTAGCGCCGCAAATGGGCAAGTTTAAAGCGCAACCTGTGTTGATAGTGCAAGGCAAACAAGACATCTACCAAGTCGGCGATTTAGTGATTATTTCGCCACAAGACAGCGCAAACTTAATTGCCAGCGCTAAACGGCAAGGGGCAACTAATGCCAGCTATTTGGAAATGGCCGGCGATCATAGTTTTTCATGGAACCGTATTGCGCTAGCAAAACGCACCACTGATTGGCTAACGGCACATTGCCGTTAACTTTTATTAGCCTTTATCGATATTCGCGGGAACGATTCTGCTTGCCACAGGTACTTGGCAAACATCTAATACGGGCGGTGGCTTTTTGTAGAAAAACGCATGACTGCGATCGCGACGATCTACAAGTTTTTTGGCAAACGCTGCTGATTCTGTATCTTCGACTTGAATCACCAGTTGCTCACTGGCAGGCAAGCTCGGCATCAAGGCCATGTTAACAATGGGCGTAAAGTCCGCTTTATCGACTGGCGCCTCGCCTTCAATTACCGCCGTACGGGTGATGGCTTGTACATGCGGCATGCCGTAAACCACGCGGCCAAATATCGTCATAATGCGATCTAAATAACGCGGTGCCTGACCATTAGTAATATAAAAGTGACTGCTGCCGGAATTCGGCTCATTGCCGCGTGCTAGCGCCAGCACGCCCGGACAATGGGTAAGCCAAGCTTTGTTTGCTTCGCTATCACTAGCGAGTGCGAAACCGCCACTAAAACCGGTTTGCTCAGCAAATAAATCCGGCGATTGCACTGGCGTAATCTTAGGTGATTTCACCAAAGACCACTCGCTTTCCATGGCGATGGTCTGAGACTTCTTGTCCTTGTTTTCTGGCGCACTTTCATCTGGGCCTGCTTGGGCGACAAAGCCATCAATTACCCGATAAAACTTATTGCCATCATAATGGCCACTTGCCGCTAACGCTTTAAAGTGAGCAACATGCTTGGGTGAAAACTGTGATGCAAGTTCGAACACGACTTTGCCATGCGGCAGCGTCATAACCATTAAATTATCTGGACTAACGGTACGCCATTGGGTTTCAGCAAGCGTCTGACTGCTCGCTAATATAATGCCAGCCGTTACCAAGCTGGTGAGGAGTTTTTTCAACATAGCCTATTTTCTTAAGTTTTTATTGCCTTGTTTTTACTTATCTTGCGCAACTATTGTCAGCAATTCAATAGACTTGCTACCATTGCCATCATCGAAAACTTTCTTCCAATAAGGGATCGCAAGTGAACAAAAGCAGTGTCACTAACCTTATCGCACTGGTACTGGTGATCACCGGCCATATAAGTGCACAGCCTATTCTTTTTGCCATTGGCTTGTTTGCCCTATCTGGCGCCGTCACCAACTGGCTAGCCGTGCATATGTTGTTCGAAAAAGTGCCCGGTTTATATGGCTCTGGCGTGATTCCTGCGCGCTTTGAAGATTTCAAAATCGGTATTCGTGAGCTGATGATGAAGCAGTTTTTCACCAAGGAAAATATCGACCGATTCTTATCGGACGACAAAGGCGGTGCAGCTAGCATTAACTTAGAGCCAGTGATTGAAAAAGTGGATTTAAACCCAGCATTTGATGGCTTAGTTGATGTGATTGAAAATTCTCAATTCGGCGGCATGCTTGCCATGGTCGGTGGTAGTGAAGCGCTGCAGCCAATGCGTGAGCCCTTTATCGAAAAAATGAAAAGTGCGGTTAAAGACATTACCCAAACCGACGACTTTCATACGAATTTGCGTGAGTCCTTAGAAGGCGATAGCAATATTGCCCATATGCAGGAAAAAGTCAGCGACATTATTCAGCAACGACTGGATGAACTCACCCCGCAGCTAGTGAAAGAGATTATTCAAGATATGATCCGCAAACACTTGGGCTGGCTCGTTGTTTGGGGCGGTGTATTTGGCGGTATTATTGGCTTGATTGCCGCCTTAACGAATACCTTCTAAACCACTTTAATCAATTCTCTAACTGTGTGTCATAGCGGATGAAAATTTTCATTCGCTATTTTTATTTTGACGATAAGCGAAAGTTGCTTTTTTCGCTTTTATTTAGCCATCTAAATAGCTATGCTTAGGCAGTAATCGTACTGTCCTTTCGCAGTATTTCTCTCCCGCAAACAAGAAGGTAAATGGAGTCATGTTTGGTAGCTTAAAGCCACGTCCTGCAGATCCAATTCTGGGTCTATTGGCAAAATATCGTGAAGATGAAAACTCGCAAAAAATTGATTTAGGTGTCGGCGTTTATAAAAACGAAGCTGGTCACACCGCAATTTTAGATTGTGTTAAAAAAGCAGAGAAACATCGTTTCGATACCGAAGATACCAAGGTCTACATTGGCCCGACCGGCTCGCCGTTATTCAACGAAAAAATGGCTGAGTTAATTTTTGGTGAGCACCAAGTGCTGGCCAATAACCGTGCGCGCACTGTTTCTACGCCAGGTGGCACGGGTGCTTTGCGCGTTGCTGCAGAATTTATTAAATCTTGTAAAGCGGGTGCAACCATTTGGGTGAGCGATCCAACATGGGCTAACCACACAGGTTTATTCCAAGCAGCCGGCCTGACCGTAAAAACTTACCCTTACTACGATTTTGAGAACAAAAAACTCGACTTCGATGGCATGTTAGCTGCCCTAAAAGAAGTTAGCGCTGACGACGCTGTGTTGTTGCACGCTTGTTGCCATAACCCAAGTGGTATGGACTTAAGCCAAGAACAATGGCAACAAGTTGCTGAAGTGGCTAAATCAATTGGTTTCTTACCAGTGATTGATATGGCTTACCAAGGCTTTGGTGACGGCTTAGACGAAGACGCTTACGGCCTGCGCTTAATGGCAGATAGCGTAGAAGAAATGGTCGTTTGTAGCTCGTGTTCTAAGAACTTCGGCTTATACCGTGAGCGCATTGGGGCGACAACCGTGATTGCTAAATCAGCAGCGGCAGCAGATATCGCTAGCTCAGTGTTATTGCACGTCGTTCGCGTAATTTACTCAATGCCGCCTGCACATGGCGCGGCGTTAGTAGAAACCATTTTAAGCTCAGACGAGCTACGCAACCAATGGTACGACGAATTGAAAGAAATGCGCGATCGCATTAACGGCAACCGTCAAATGATCGTTGATAAGCTAGTAGAAAATGGCGTAACACGCGATTTTAGCCATATTGTTCGTCAAAAAGGTATGTTCTCATTCCTTGGCATTACCCCAGAGCAAGTACAACGCTTGCAAGACGAATTTAGTGTTTACATGGTCGGTTCAAGCCGCATGAGCATTGCTGGTATTTCAAAAGCAAATGTTGATTACCTAGCGCAATCCATTGCCAAAGTGCTGTAAGCTAAAACGCTCGATGAACAAAGCCGGATTTCTCCGGTTTTTTTTACGTCTAAAAAAATAAAGCTAGCCCCAATTATGTATTGTTATAGATATACATCTGTTACAGACTTTCAACTAAGATTTCTGTATAGTGCGCGCCAGTTAATTTTTGCTTATATGGGTGTTAATGATCATGGTCAACGGCAATTTATTTATCCTTTCATCGCCAAGTGGCGCGGGCAAATCCAGTTTAATTTCAGCGCTACTGAAACAAGGCTCAGCTCGCCCATTGCAAATGTCAGTGTCTACCACTACACGAGCCCCACGCCCTGGTGAAGAAGACGGTGTTCATTATCATTTTGTTGATAAAGCCAGCTTTGAACAACAAATCAAAGACGGCGTATTTTACGAACACGCTGAAGTATTTGGTAACTACTATGGCACATCGGCGAATGCAATTGATGAGCGCCTAGCACAAGGCGTTGACGTATTTTTAGATATTGACTGGCAAGGTGCCCAGCAAGTACGTATGAAGCGTCCTGATGTAACGTCTATTTTTATTGCCCCACCATCACGCCAAGAGCTAGAAAATCGTTTACGTGGTCGCGGCCAAGACAGTGATGAAGTGATCGCCGATCGCATGGCCAAAGCGCAAGCAGAATGCTCACACTATCAAGAGTTTGACTACATCATCGTTAACGATGATTTTGACACGGCATTAGCCGACTTAACCACGATCGTTGACAACCAAAGATTGAAGCGCAGCCAGCAAGAACAAGCCCATCAAGATTTATTCACGGATCTATTGGCTAATGATTGATCGTTTACTATAATAAGCGGCTATTTTTGAAAATAATCATTGTGGAGTAGCTACATGGCTCGCGTAACTGTTGAAGATGCAGTAGAAAAAATCGGCAATCGCTTTGACTTGGTGTTAGTTGCATCACGTCGCGCTCGTCAAATCGCCACTGGCGGTAAAGACCCTCTAGTTGAGTTAGAGAACGACAAACCAACGGTATTAGCGTTACGTGAAATCGAGTCAGATTTAATTTCTTCGGAAATTATGGATGACGCTGAGCGTCACGAGCAAGTTCAGCAAGAATCTGCTGAGTTAGCTGCTGTTGCTGCCATTGTTGGTGGTCAGCAAGACTAATTTGTCTTTGCTGTGCTAGCAAAAAGTCTAGCCAGAAATTCAATCAGAAACGCGTTGATGGTTAAAACCTTCAGCGCGTTTTTTTATGTCAGCTATTGCCAATAGATCAGCAACAAAAATTCCATCTTTTCCTCTTTAACTGGCCTCACTAACCCTTGGCAAGGCCGCGAATATTGCTTATCCTTGCCTTAACGTGAGTTAAATTTATTCAACCGTTGATTTAGCTGCGTTTTCCCTCTTTCTCTAATTTTCTCGTCAACCTATTTTGGGAGTTTTGAGTGTATCTATTTGAACCATTAAAAGAGTTTGCCTCCAGTTACTTATCGAAAGTGCAGCTCGATTTACTTAAGCAAGCCTATGTCGTGGCACACGATGCCCACGATGGTCAAATGCGTTCAAGTGGCGATCCCTATATCACTCACCCCGTTGCCGTTGCTTTAAACTTGGCGAAAATGCACTTAGATCACGAAACCTTAATGGCCGCGCTATTGCACGATGTGATTGAAGACACTGAAGTCACCAAAGACGAACTGGCAGAGCAATTTGGTGCCACGGTTGCTGAATTGGTCGAAGGGGTTAGTAAACTCGACAAGTTAAAGTTCGACAACAAAGAAGAGATGCAGGCGGAAAACTTCCGCAAAATGGTGTTGGCGATGACCCGCGATATTCGCGTGATCTTAATTAAACTGGCCGACCGCACCCACAATATGCGCACCCTAGAATCGCTGCGTCCCGACAAACGTCGCCGCATTGCCCGTGAAACTTTAGAGATTTATGCACCAATTGCCAACCGCTTAGGTATTCACGACATTAAAAATGAGTTAGAAGTGCTCGGCTTTGAAGCACTCTACCCAATGCGCTCGCGAGCATTGCGCTCTGCCGTTAAACAAGCACGTGGCAACCGTAAAGAAATTATTAACAATATTCAGGGCGAAATTGAACAGCGCTTAGCGGAAGCGGGTATTCAAGCGCAAGTTATTGGCCGCGAAAAGCACTTGTATTCGATTTACCGCAAAATGTTAAACAAAGAGCTGATGTTTAACGAAGTAATGGATATTTACGCCTTCCGCGTCATCGTGCCGGAAAAAATTGACGACTGTTACCGCTCACTTGGCGCAGTACACAACTTGTTTAAGCCAATCGAAACCCGTTTTAAAGACTATATAGCTATTCCAAAAACCAATGGTTATCAATCGCTACATACATCACTGATTGGCCCACACGGTATTCCTGTAGAAATCCAAATTCGTACTAACGACATGGATCAAATGGCGGATAAAGGGGTTGCCGCCCACTGGCTTTACAAGCAAGACGGTGACGACACAGGCACAACGGCGCAAATGAAAGCACGCCGCTGGATGCAAAGCTTGCTGGAACTGCAGCAAAGTGCTGGTAGCTCGTTTGAATTTATCGAAAACGTAAAATCAGATCTCTTCCCAGAAGAAATTTACGTATTCACCCCAGATGGCCGCATCATCGAATTACCAATGGGCGCTACTGCGGTAGATTTTGCTTATGCAGTGCATACTGACGTGGGTAATTCTTGTGTTGGCTGTAAAGTTGATCGCAAACCTTACCCATTAAGCCAGCCGATTGATTCGGGCCAAACCATCGAAATTGTCACCTCTTCTGCGGCAAGGCCTAATGCGACTTGGTTAAACTTTGTGGTAACAGCAAAGGCAAGACTGCAAGTGCGCACTTACTTACGTTCACAAGAAGAAAATGAATCACAAGCGCTTGGCCTGCGTTTACTCAGCCATGCATTAGGTACCACCAAACTGGAAGATATTTCAGAAGAGAAAATTGCTGAAGTAGTTGCCGAAACAGGCAATGAAAGTTTAGATCAGTTACTGGTTAATATTGGTTTAGGTAATGCCCTGAGCATTGGTATAGCTCGCCGCTTAACCGATGAATTTACTGACGACAGCGAAGAAACCGTACCAACGAAAAATAAGATGCCAATCAAAGGTACAGAGGGTATGCTGGTCACTTACAGTAAATGTTGTCGACCAATCCCTGGCGATACCATTTTGGCCTACCTTAGCCCAGGTAAAGGCTTAATTGTTCACCAAGCAACCTGTAAAAACGTTAAAACGCACGAGAGTAAACTATTCCCAGTGAAGTGGGACAGCGATATCGATAAAGAGTTTATCGCTAAACTTCGCGTTGAGATTGTTAATCATCAAGGGGCATTAGCGGCGCTGACCAATGTTGTCGCAAAGAATGAGTCCAACGTGCATTCGATGAATTCCGGCGAAAAAGACACTGGCTTATACGCCATCGACATGGAAATTACCTGTCGTGATCGCGTTCATTTAGCCGAAATTATTCGCAAAATTAAAAAGATGATCGACGTACAAAAAGTCGTTCGCAACAAGTAATAAACAGAGCTCCTCAAAAGCTTTTAACAACAAAGCTTGTAAGCCTGTAGTAAAAAGGAAGATTATGAAAACTATTGTTTCAACCGAAAATGCACCAAGCGCAATCGGTACGTACAGCCAAGCTGTTAAAGTCAGAAATACCGTATATTTATCAGGCCAAATTCCACTAGTACCGGAAACTATGGAAGTAGTTTCTGATGATTTTGCCGAACAGGCAGAGCAAGTATTTAAAAACCTCGTTGCGGTATGTGAAGCGGCTGGCGGCGAAATTAACGACATGGTTAAAGTAAATATTTTTATGACGGACTTAGCCAACTTCGCCACCGTTAACGAAATTATGAGCAAGTACTTTGCGGAACCATACCCTGCACGCGCGGCTATTCAAGTATCGGCACTACCAAAAGGCGTAGATATTGAAATTGACGGTATTATGGAAATTCCTAACGTAGCTTAATTGGTATCAATCAACCGATTTTTATCGGTTGATTTCCTACTCGCACCTAAACGTGGCTACACTTGGCTAGTCAGCCACCGCTAAATTTAGGTACACATCACCAAACCCAACACCATTTTTGCTCATCAGCATACATTCTCGGCAATTACTGTTAAAATACACAGCAGTATCGAATTAATCTTAAATGTGAAGAAAATGACTCCAGAACGACATAACCGTATTTTAAGCATGCTCAACCACCGCCAACCGGATTTAACCGTGTGTATGGAAGGTGTGCACAAAGCACATAACTTGGCTGCTGTAGTGCGTACTTGTGACGCCATTGGCGTAAGTGCGGTGCATGCGGTTTGGAAAAATGAGCAAATGCGTGCATCTGGTGGCATTGCTGCTGGTAGTCAAAACTGGGTGGATGTTCACAATTACTCATCAACCAAAGATGCGATTAACGAACTGAAACGCCAGAATATGCAGGTATTGGTGACTAATCTATCTGACAAAGCAGTCGACTTTCGTGAAATTGATTACACCAAACCCACCGCGATCATTCTAGGCCAAGAAAAGTTTGGCGCTTCAGATATAGCCAAAGAAATGGCCGATCAAGATATCATCATCCCTATGGTCGGTATGGTGCAGTCGCTAAATGTATCAGTAGCCAATGCGGTAGTGTTATACGAAGCACAACGCCAACGTGAAGCAGCTGGCATGTATGGTCGCGCAACTATTGACGAAGATACTCGCCAGCGTATGTTGTTTGAGGGTGGTCACCCTATTTTTGCTAAAGTGTGCCAATCAAAAGGCTTACCTTACCCACACATTAACGATGACGGCGAAATTATTGCCTCTGACGATTGGTGGCAAAAAATGCAAATGAGCCAAGAGGCCTGGGCCGATATTGACGACGAATAATCGTCAACGAAATAGCACTAACGGAATAAAGCTAAGCTCAATCAAAATAAGAATAAAATGTCGGGAACCACTAATTTAGCGCAAGTCACTATCGCCTCGTTAAAAGGTGTTGGTCCAGCCATGGCAGACAAGTTTGCCAAGCTGGGCTTAAACTCTGTGCAAGATTTATTGTTCCACTTACCGCTGCGTTACGAAGATCGCACTCGGGTCACGGCAGTGCGCGATTTACTGCCCGGCATTTACACTAACATTATTGGTGAAATTACCAATAACCAAGTGGTGCTTGGCCGCAAGCGCATGCTTGTCGTCACCATCAACGATGGCACGGGCAGTGTCGACCTGCGCTTTTTCCATTTCTCTGCGGCGCAAAAAAATGCCCTTGCCATTGGCACCGAGTTGCGTTGTTACGGTGAAGTGCAGCGCGGCCCGCGCAGCTTTCAAATAGTGCACCCTGAATACAAGCCGCTTGATAACGACCAAGCATTAACCGCCGTTGAAGAAACACTTACACCTGTTTATCCAACCACAGACGGCCTCAGGCAAATTACCTTTCGCAATATCAGTGAGCAAGCATTAAAGCGCCTAGAACATGGTAGTGTTGAAGAGTTATTACCAGCGCAATTCCTAAACGAGCCATACACGCTCGCCGAAGCGCTTAAACTGATTCATCGCCCGCCGCCGGATGTTTCCACCGAGCAACTGGAAAACGGTATACACCCTGCGCAGCTGCGGCTAATTAAAGAAGAATTACTGGCTCACAACCTGAGTATGGTCAAGTTGCGTCAATCGGCAGATAAGCACGATGCTATGCCAATGCATGTTGATACTAACCTGAACCAGAAATTTCTTGATAGCTTGCCGTTTGCGCCAACCGGCGCACAAGCACGAGTAGTAAAAGAAATTCGCGACGATCTCGCCAAAGAAGTGCCGATGATGCGCTTAGTGCAAGGGGACGTTGGCTCAGGGAAAACCTTGGTGGCAGCGCTAGCAGCAATTACCGCCATTAGCCAAGGCTACCAAGTGGCGCTAATGGCGCCGACCGAAATTCTCGCCGAGCAGCACGCCATTAACTTTCAGCGTTGGTTTGAGCCGCTTAATATCACAGTGGGTTGGTTAGCAGGGAAAACCAAAGCCAAAGCGCGCCGCGAAGCACTAGCTCAAATCGCCGATGGCACCATTCAAATGGCGGTTGGTACCCATGCACTATTCCAAGAACAAGTAGAATTTCACAAACTGACCTTGATCATTATTGATGAGCAGCACAGATTTGGTGTTCATCAACGCTTATCGCTGCGAGAAAAAGGCGCATTTGATAACAAGTACCCCCATCAGCTGATCATGACGGCAACGCCGATCCCACGGACACTAGCGATGACAGCTTATGCCGATCTCGACACCTCAGTCATTGATGAATTACCGCCGGGGCGAACGCCGATTAATACCATTGCCCTGCCCGACAGCCGCCGTGACGATGTAATTGAACGTATTCGCCAAGGTTGTATGAATGACGATCGCCAAGCTTACTGGGTATGTACCCTGATTGAAGAGTCAGAAGTGTTGCAATGCCAAGCAGCTGAAGATACCGCTAATCACCTACAAGAAGCCCTGCCCGAACTGCAAATTGGCTTAGTGCATGGCCGGATGAAACCCGCTGAGAAACAGCAAGTAATGGAGGCGTTTAAAGCCGGTGACTTACACTTATTGGTGGCGACCACAGTCATTGAAGTAGGCGTTGATGTGCCAAATTCCAGTTTAATGGTGATTGAAAACCCTGAGCGCTTAGGTTTAGCGCAACTCCACCAATTACGCGGGCGTGTTGGTCGAGGCTCAGTTGCCTCACACTGCGTGCTGATGTACAAATCACCGCTGTCTAAAACCGCTACTAAGCGTTTAGGGGTGCTCAGAGAAAGTAATGACGGTTTTGTTATTGCGCAGAAAGACTTGGAAATTCGCGGCCCCGGCGAGCTGCTAGGTACTAAACAAACGGGTTTAGCTGATCTTAAAATTGCCGATTTGATTCGCGATAAAGACCTGATCCCTGAAGTACAACAGCACGCTTATTTGCTCTGGCAACAGCACCCACAGCAAGCGGAAGCGATTATTCAGCGCTGGCTTGGTAATCGCGAACAATACTCAAACGCCTAGTTTTAGCATGCAGAAATCAAATGACAAGTTTGTTTATTTGATATCGCGCAATAACTGAAATCATTTCACCTAAGCGGCTTTGAAAACCCTCTATCATTAAGCCAAACTATTCACAGCACGCATTCAAACCAGCTAAAACCTAAGTAAGTTAGCAGGAGCAATCTATGTTTCGAGTCGCTGTCTTTAGTAGTAAAAAGTATGATCGCACCTTTTTTGACAAGTTTAATACCACCAGTGATTTAACCTTTGAGTACTTTGATTGTCGGCTTAGCGAAGAAACGGTAGAGCTTGCCCAAGGCTTTAATGCCATCTGCGTGTTTGTGAACGACCAAGTGAATGCCAATGTGTTAGCAAAATTGGCGAACTTTGGTATTGAAATCATCGCACTGCGCTGCGCCGGCTTTAACAATGTCGATATTACCGAAGCCAAGCGCTTAAGTATCAAGGTTTGTCGCGTACCTGAGTATTCACCGCAAGCGGTGGCAGAGCACACGGTAGGTTTAATGCTGACCTTAAGTCGCAAGTTTCACAAAGCCTATAATCGTATTCGCGAAGACAACTTTGCTTTAGATGGCCTGATGGGGTTTAACCTCTATGGCAAAACTGTCGGCATTATTGGCACAGGCAACATAGGAATGGCGACCTTGCGCATTTTAAAAGGCTTTGGCTGTCAGTTGCTGTGTTATGACCCAAGCCCAAGCTTAGAAGCGAAAACCGAAGCCAAAGCGCTTACCGCGAGCTATGTTCCGCTTGCCACACTCTTTCAGCAATCAGACATTATCTCGTTGCATTGCCCACTCGTGCCTGAGACCAAGCATCTAGTGAATCAGCAAACGTTGAGTCAAATGAAGCCAAATGCCATGTTAATTAATACGAGCCGTGGTGCACTGGTTGACACTAAAGCGGCAATCAAAGTGCTGAAAAGCAAGCAACTAGGTTACTTAGGTATTGATGTTTATGAGCAGGAAACCAACCTATTTTTTGAAGATCTTAGTGGTGAAATTTTACAGGACGACACCTTCGCTCGATTAAGCAGTTTTCCCAATGTGCTGATCACCGGTCATCAAGGCTTTTTTACCGAAGAAGCGATAGCCACTATCGCTCAAACGACGATTGAGAGCCTGCAAAAGCTGCTTAACCAACAGGCGATTGAGCCAATACTATTGGTAGCCTAGCCAGAAAAGTTCAATAAATTGAAACGGTTGGGGTTTTAATATTGGCTTTGTTATGGTTTAGTCAAATTGCAGTGTTCCTGCGTATTGAGCTTTAATTGCTAAGTATGTTCACAAATGCACCTTCCCATGAGGAAAGTCCCGCAGCAATAAATACATACAAGCTCAACGCTAAAGGCAAAAGATAATTAGTAAGTGCAGATGTTAAAAAACAAAACCTGAATACTACTTTTAATTGTGGTAACAATACTTGCAACCGAGATACTGCTAACTCTTCATCGGTTGACATCCTATGTCCAAGAGGGTTTCGCTCATCTAGTTCTTTTTGATAACGCAGAACCCAATCGTTCTTTTTGAGCATGTAGTACCCCGAGATAGTATTCTCATTAAGACTCTGACCACTATGTTGCTCAGCTAAGGTTTTAAGCTCACTATCTACTTTCGAGCTCATTAAGCTAGTCCACTTTAAACTAAAATTTGACAGTTCGTCCTCAATAAAAAACAAAGTAAATCGATACAAGAAATAGACAAAAACTATCCACAGAAAATAATAAATGGCCTCTGGTTTACCAAACCCACTAAAGCTGATGCCAGCTAATGTAAGCTTGGCGATATTAACTTTCGCATAATAAGAAAAGAGTAATATTCCATTTACTATAAATAAATTTCTTCTTTGACGAAGAAAGCTATCTGTCATAACACTATACCCACTGATAAATTGTTAATCATTAATATCAAGAAGAAATTATCAAGCCCAGACTCACTTGCTTAACTACCTTTTTTCTTCAATAACTCGCGTAAGTTCGCCACCCCGGCCTTTGCGGTCTCTTGCTTTTGCTCTTGGCTTTTCGGCGCCTTTTCGTTTTCCCAGTTTAAGTCGTCTTGTGGCATTTCATATAAGAAGCGGCTTGGCTCGGTACGCGCTACTTCACCAAACTGACGACGCTCACGGGCGTAAGTACAGATCAGCTCGCGCTTGGCACGGGTCACCCCTACATAGGCTAGGCGGCGCTCTTCTTCGACATTATCTTCATCAATACTGGATTGATGGGGTAGTAAACCTTCTTCCATACCAATTAGGAAGACATAAGGAAATTCCAGACCTTTTGACGCGTGCAGTGTCATTAACTGTACTTGATCGGAAAACTCTTCTTCCTCGTTACGCTCCATCATATCGCGCAAGGTTAAGCGCGACACCACTTGCGGTAACGTCATTGGCTCGTCCAGTTCATCGCCTTCAAGCATTTGGGTGACCCAGCTAAACAGCTGAGTGACGTTCTTCATTCGCATTTCCGCCGCTTTACCACTGGGCGAGCTGTCGTAGAGGTAATCTTCATAGTTCATTTCACGGATCATCGAGCGTAATACCGCGGGCGTATCACCGCGTTCAGCATTATCGGCCGTTTCCACTATCCAACGAGTAAACTTTTGTAAGTTAACCAGTGCACGCCCCGTTAACGTTTGTTCTAAGCCAAATTCAAAGCTGGCAGCAAACATACTAATTTGGCGTTTATTGGCGTAATTCCCTAACTTTTCCAAAGTGGCTGGGCCAAGCTCGCGCTTAGGGACATTACAGATACGCAAAAACGCATTATCGTCGTCATGATTTACCAGTAAACGCAGGTAGGCCATGATGTCTTTAATTTCAGCGCGAGAGAAAAACGACGTGCCACCGCTAATTTTGTAGGGGATGCGGTTGGTCATCAGCGCTTTTTCCAGCAAACGAGATTGATGGTTACCTCGATAAAGAATCGCGTAATCTTTGTAGTGGCTTTTATTCATAAAGCGATGACCAATCAGCTCACCGACAACACGCTCCACTTCATGTTCTTCGTTGCGCGTTTGTACAATACGGATCGGCACACCGTAATCGTGCTCACTAAATAACGCTTTGTCATAAACGTGTGGGTTGTTGGCGATCAAAATGTTGGCACAATGCAGAATACGGCCACTAGAGCGGTAGTTCTGCTCTAGCTTTATCAGCTTCAAATTGGGGTAATCTTGGCCGAGAAGCACTAGGTTTTGCGGCTTGGCACCGCGCCACGAATAAATCGACTGGTCGTCGTCACCAACCACAGTTAAACGACCACGCTCACCAGTGATCAGCTTCACCAATTCATATTGGCTGGCATTGGTATCTTGGTATTCATCCACTAACATATACTGAATTTTTTTCTGCCAACGAGCGCGCACTTCCGGATAATGCTTAAGCAACAAAGTAGGAATTAAAATCAAATCATCAAAATCCAGCGCGTTGTAGGCCTTCATATGGTTGTGATAACGCTGATAAAACTCGGCGTATAAGGCAGTATCGGCATCGCCTGCTTGCTTAAGCACTTGATCCGGCAGCAACAAATCGTTTTTCCAGTTAGAAATCATCATTTGTAGCTTGCTCAGCAAGTCTTTATCACCCTCAAGCTCTTGCTCGGTTAGCTCTTTGAGCAAGGCAATGGTGTCTTGATCATCAAACAGGGTAAAACCCGGCTTATAGCCTAAGGTTTTAATTTCGCGGCGAACAATATCTAATCCAAGCGAGTGAAACGTCGACACGATTAGGCCACGAGTAAGATCGCGCCCTAACATTTTCGCGACACGCTCTTTCATTTCTCGTGCGGCTTTGTTGGTAAAGGTCACCGCAGCAATATTGCGCGCCTTATAGCCACATTTTTGGATCAAGTAAGCAATTTTCTGACAAATAACACCCGTTTTGCCACTGCCCGCGCCAGCCAGCACCAAACAAGGGCCGCTGACATATTTTTTAGCTTCATCTTGGCGAGGGTTTAATTGCATTACTTGGCTCTACCTATGGGTTTATTTCGCGTACTCTATTAAGGCGGCAAATTTTACCTTGTTTTCTGATCTAGACCAGTAGCTCATGCAAAAATTTATGCGATTAGCCGAGCTTTTACGGTAGACTTTCAAGCAAGTGTTCGAATCAACGATAAGGCAACCAAAATGATCAACGCAAAAAAAATTGAAGAAATCGCGAAGCAAGTTAGCGATGCCATTCCACCGGGCGTGAAGTCTGTTGCAAATGAGATTGAAGAGCGCACGAAAACCGTGATTCAACGTAAATTATCTGAGCTCGATGTCGTCACGCGCGAAGAGTTTGATGTACAAACCCAAGTGCTGATCAAAACCCGAGAAAAGCTTTCGGCATTGGAAGCTAGCGTTGCAACCTTAGAGCAAAAGTTAGCAGAGCTTGAGCAAGGCTCGGCAGAGTAATTAACGCAAGTAATGCGCTAGCAGTGTTTTGTCACTGCTAGCAAATAATCTTTTGTCGCTATATTGTTATCTCAACAGTTTGCGTTCAATTACAAACCCCATCACCCCAGCAGCAAATAAGAACACACCGCACACTTGTAGCCATGCATTGATCGGCTGTGCCTGATCAACCATTTGTGAATGCCAATAATACCGAGTGCCACCATCAACTGGTTTTTCAATGGGGTCGCCTAGCCAACTATCAACGCGAAGATATTCAACACTCTTACGGCTGGCCATCTCAATTGCTTTTTTTTCGTGAAGTTCACGACTTTCTTTTTGTCCACGCTGTATTAATTTAGGCCAGTCGTCAAAGATAGTTTTGATCTCACCATCTCGTACTACCCCATCCGAGACATATTCATAATGCTGTTCAGAGAAAATCAACTTGCTATAGCCAGTAAAAAACAGTGTGATAGCAAATACGATTAACGCGCTAGACACTAACAGGTAATTTCTTCGTTGGCTAAATTGTTGTTGGTTTTGTTTATTTAGCCACTGCTCAACATCCGGTAATGACGCCAACTTTTGTACGCTTGTGGTTGGCAGCTTTCGCAATAACTCTTCCAGCCCAATTTCCAATGCTGCGATCAGTTTGCGTAACATATCATTCGATGGCTGCGCTTTATCGTTTTCTAGTTTCGATAAATACGACTGCTCGATACCAGCTAACTCTGCTAGCTCCGGCTGGCTAAATTGTTTCGCTTGTCGAAGCGATTTTAACTGTTCACCTAAACTCATTATCTTTTCCCTATGTTTACTTGTGCCAAAGTTAATTACCTAAAGTTAAAACCTGAAGAAACCCAACAAAGATAAGGCTGCCGGCCGCCCTATTTCGATTGGATTGGCTATTATTCTTGGCTATTCCTCGGTTAATAGAAAGCAGAATATCAGGGAATTTCCTTGAATAAACAGGAAACTTAGTATTTTTTATGAGTCGCAATGACCAAATACGGCGCAATAAAAAAGCCAGACGTTTAGTCTGGCTTTCCGTTAGTTCTTCGAGCTTATTGCTCTTTCATATTCCACAAAATACCCTGGCCGTCACCCATTACCGTTGTTGGCATTTGACCGTTCCATTGCTGCGCTTTTACGTATTCAACCAACACTTTACTGGTTTTAATTGCCTCGGCCTTTTTCTTGATCGCTTCAGCCTCAGCTAAACCTTTCAATCGAATAGCCTCAGCTTCGGCTTTAGCTTCCGTCATAATCGCATAAGCGGAACCGTCAGCACGGGCTTTTTCGGCGTCACGCTTGGCTTCTGCTGTATTTACTTCACGTTGTGCTTCTAGTTTTTGACGCTCTAAGCGATGTTTTTCAGCCGCTGCTAAGTTCTTCTCGGTCTGCTTAGTTTCAATACTTTGCAGATATTTTGCTGGAAGTACTAAGTTTTCGATTTGGGCACTGTCTAACTTGACTGGAAACTCTGACATAGTCGCCAATAGTGTTTCTTCTATTTTTTGAATCACTTTACCGCGATTTTGCACTATTTCCTCAGCTTTGAAGCGTGCTAACGCATCCTTTGCTGCAGAGCGTAAACGCGGGTCAAGAATACGGTTTTCGAATTGATCTAAACCACCGTAATTCTTATACAATTCAAAAGCTTCAGAGCGAATTACCGTCCAGTTAACCGACACTTCCGCTTGCACGGGCATCTGCTCATAAGTTGACGCCTTTAACGCCTCGGTATTTTTACGGGTACGAATTTCAAGCTCTTCAACGGAGTCGGCAAAAGGAACTTTTAAATGTAAGCCTGGGTTTACTTGGGTAGTTGCTTCGCCAAAGCGTTTAACAATACCAACGTGACCTTCATCGATAGTAAAAAACACCATCCATACTAGGATAAAAGCGATGATGGCCACGCCGCCGAGCTTGGCATGACGAAAAATTGGAGGATTTTCAGTGTTGCTTGATTGAGTTAATCCTTTACTAAACATAAACATTCTCCTCTATGTTGTTTGCACGTTGCCAGATAAATTGACAACAAGGGCTTTTAAACTGAGCCCAGAAAGCTCTGTAATATCGGCACATACTATTGGCCAAGTTTGCAATTACAGAGTGAAACGTATTGGTAATATCAATTCTCAATACGGATTGACATAATATGTCATGCTTTTTAGTTTTTTGCAAAAATTTATCAGAACGATTGATTATAAAAAGGTAAATAAGCGTGAAAACAAACTAGGCGAGAATTAAAGCTGGGTAGCTGTGAAAATAGCCGTTAGAAGCCTAATGGCTATTTAACGCAAAGCTGAAATTAGTAGTGTTCGCCGAATGAAAAAGCCCTCAAAATGAGGGCTTTAATCAAAGAAGTTAGTAAATAGCTAGGCTGCTAGCCCTGCTTTAGAAATGCATGATAAGCAAGGTTTTGTGTTTCTTCCTGCCATTCATAACCTAGGTCTTTAAGATGGCGGAAAAAGTCTAATTGGTCTTTTTCATTAACATCGAAGCCCGCCAGCACTTGACCAAACGCCGCGCCGTGGTTGCGATAGTGGAACAGGGTAATGTTCCAATACTCGCCGAGTGTATCTAAAAACTTTTCCAATGCCCCTGGATACTCAGGAAACTGGAAGCGGAAAATACGTTCATCAACCGCTACCGAGCTTTGTCCACCGACCATATAACGAACATGTAATTTCGCCAGTTCGTTGTCAGTAAAGTCTTTCACCTGATAACCAGCTTTAGTGAGCTCTTGTTGTAGTTGCAAGCGCTCTTCGACACCGCCAGCAATACGGATACCGACAAAGATATTGGCACTGCTCTCATCAGCAAAGCGATAGTTAAATTCAGTAATGCCACGGCCTGATAAGGTTTGGCAGAAGCGTCTAAAACTGCCCTTTTGCTCAGGAATGGTGACCGCAAACACCGCTTCTTTTTGCTCGCCTAGCTCGCAGCGCTCCGAAATATAGCGCAAGCTATGAAAATTCATATTAGCACCAGAAAGCACGGCCGCTAAGTTCTCACCACCTTTGCTGGTTTGACAATACTTACTGATCGCAGCCAATGACAGCGCACCTGCAGGTTCAGCAATGACTCTTGTTTGCTCGAAAACATCTTTAATTGCCGCGCAAATTTCATCGCTATTAACCGTGATCACATCATCACAATAATGTTTGATAACGTCGAAAGTATGTTGGCCAATTCGCTTAACCGCAACACCATCGGCGAATAAGCCTACTTGGCTTAAATCAGTTGGCTGACCTTTGTCCATCGCGGCTTTTAAGCAAGCGGAGTCTTCTGCTTCAACACCAATCACTTTAATATCAGGTCGTAGCTGCTTTAAATACACCGCCATACCCGCCAACAAGCCACCGCCACCAACAGGCACAAACACCGCATCAAGCTTGGTATGTTGCTGTAGTAACTCCTTCGCTACAGTACCTTGTCCAGCAATGACATCAACATCATCAAACGGGTGGATCAGCGTTTTTTGCTCTTGCTCAGCACACTCAATCGAGGCTTGTTGCGCATCGTTATAGCTTTTACCCACTAAGCGTACTTCCGCGCCTAAGCGACGGACATTGTCCACTTTAATATCGGGCGTAGTGATCGGCATAAAGATGGTGGCATTAATACCTAACTTACTTGCCGCAAGCGCCAACCCTTGTGCGTGATTACCGGCAGAGGCGGCAACTACCCCATGAATACATTGCGCTTCAGGTAGGTTGGCTAACTTGTTATAGGCACCACGTAACTTGAACGAATGTACTGGCTGTTGATCTTCACGTTTCAAGAAAATCTGATTGCCCAAACGCGCAGAGAGTTTCGTTAGCGGCGTTAAATCGGTTTCTTTGGCGACATCATATACTGGCGCCAGCAAAATTCGGCGTAAGTAATCAACACCGAGTTCTTGTGCGCTTTGTGCTTGATGTTCACCCGCATGATTTGCCATTGGTTGCCTCTTACTTGCTCTAGGTTTTATCTGAGCCGTCTGATACGGCACTATCAAGTAACTCGCGATTACGTACCGCGCCTTTATCAGCACTTGTGGCTAACATCGCATAGTTTTTCAAGGCGTAACTAATTGGGCGAACGCGGCTTGCTGGGTGCCAACTGTTAGGCTTAGCATCCATCGCAGCACGGCGTTTCGCTAGTTCGTCATCGCTAATATTCAACTTGATTGAACGACTTGGAATGTCGATAACAATTTCATCGCCATTTTCAACGAGCGCAATTGCACCGCCACTGGCAGCTTCTGGCGACACATGGCCAATTGATAAACCAGAAGTACCGCCCGAGAAGCGACCATCGGTGATCAAGGCACAAGCTTTACCTAAGCCCATAGATTTAAGGTACGTGGTTGGGTACAACATTTCTTGCATACCAGGGCCACCTTTAGGGCCTTCGTAGCGAATAACCACCACTTCGCCAGCGACAACGCTGCCATTTAAAATGCCTTCAACGGCATCGTCTTGGCTTTCAAAAACGTGAGCAGGTCCGGTAAACGTCAAGTTGTCTTCACTGACGCCAGCGGTTTTTACGACACAGCCATCAATAGCAAGATTACCAGATAATACCGCTAGACCACCTTCGGTTGAAAAGGCGTTATCGAGCGAGCGAATACAGCCATTTTCACGATCATCGTCTAAGGTATCCCAGCGGCAATCTTGGCTAAACGCTTTGGTCGTGCGAATGCCGGCAGGACCTGCGCGATAGAATTTCTTAACGTCTTCGTCGTCAGTCACTTTAATATCGTACTGGGCCAAATGCTCAGTTAACGAAGTGCCCAATACGTTGGTCACGTTAGGCTTTAATAGTTTGGCACGAGCTAATTCACCTAAAATGCCAATAACACCGCCAGCACGGTGAACATCTTCCATATGGTATTTTTGCGTCGACGGCGCCACTTTACAAAGCTGTGGTACTTCACGAGATAACTTATCCATGTCAGCCATGGTGTAATCGATACCCGCTTCTTGCGCTACTGCTAATAAATGCAAAATCGTATTGGTTGAGCCGCCCATGGCTATGTCTAAACACATGGCATTGTGCATCGCATCACGGTTAGCGATGTTGCGCGGCAGTGCTGATTCGTCTTCGTCGAAGTAGTAACGCTTAGTTAGCTCAACAATTTGCTTGCCGGCTTTTTTGAATAGCTGCTCGCGATCAGCGTGTGTCGCTAACATTGAGCCGTTACCCGGTAAGGCTAAACCTAATGCTTCGGCTAAACAGTTCATTGAGTTGGCGGTAAACATACCAGAGCAAGAACCACAAGTTGGACACGCCGAACGTTCGATTTGATCACTTTGCTCATCACTGACCGTAGGGTCAGCCCCTTGGATCATGGCATCAACTAAATCAAGTTTGATGATTTGATCGGAAAGTTTGGTTTTACCCGCTTCCATTGGGCCACCTGAAACAAAAATAACTGGGATATTCAGGCGCATAGCTGCCATCAACATGCCCGGCGTGATCTTGTCACAGTTAGAAATACACACCATAGCATCAACACAGTGGGCATTGACCATGTACTCCACTGAATCAGCGATCAGATCGCGCGATGGTAAGCTGTACAGCATGCCGCTGTGCCCCATGGCAATACCGTCATCAACGGCAATGGTGTTAAATTCTTTGGCGTTTGCACCAGCCTCTTCAATGGCACGAGCGACAAGCTGACCCATATCTTTTAAATGAACATGGCCCGGCACAAACTGAGTAAATGAGTTAACTACGGCAATAATAGGCTTGCCAAAGTCTCCATCCGTCATCCCTGTTGCTCGCCACAATGCGCGAGCGCCTGCCATATTTCGGCCTTGTGTTGACGTTGCTGATCGTAATTTTGGCATTTTCTTGTCCTACTATTGCTGTATTCGTTAACTGCTTTAATTTTATAAGGGTGGTTTAATCGCACTAGAGCAAGGCGGGAACGCACAGCTTATTACCATAAGTGAGCATTCCCAACCATCAACTAGGTAACGGTCATAGTGCGATTAAGTTTCCTTATTCGACTGGCTCTAACCAGTTCCACTTATCTTCGGTAGTACCATCAAAGATACCAAAGAAGGCATCTTGCAAGGCTTTAGTTACTGGGCCGCGAGAGCCTTTGCCTACAGGTAAACCATCAACTGATTTCACCGGCACAATTTCAGTTGCGGTCCCTGTCATAAAGAATTCATCCGCTAAGTAAAGTGACTCACGAGAAATTGGCTCTTCACGCACTTCATAGCCTAGATCACGTGCTAGGGTGATCACCGCATCACGCGTTAAGCCCGGTAAAATAGAAGCTGTACTAAATGGCGTGTAAATCACACCATTGCGCACTAGGAATAAATTCTGGCCAGCGCCCTCGCTGACCATATTATTTACGTCTAATGCGATACCTTCGGTGTAGCCGTGACGACCCGCTTCCATCGAGATCAGCTGCGACGATAAGTAGTTACCACCAGCTTTTGCCGCTGTTGGCATAGTGTTCGGTGCTAAGCGGTTCCAGCTTGAAACGCCCACTTCTACACCGCCTTCAATGGCATCGGCACCCAAATAAGCTTCCCAGCTAAATGCAGCAACCATTAAGTCCGCTTGCGCATCTAGTGGTGGACGAAGACCCATACCAATATCACCCAAAAACGCTAATGGGCGTAAGTAAGCGGCTTTTAAGCCATTTTTAACCACGGCGTCTTTACACGCTTGTACTACTTCTTCATTGGTGTATGGAATATCCATACGGTAAACTTTTGCTGAATCGAATAGACGATCAACGTGTTCTTGCAACCTGAAAATACAGGTGCCTTTGTGCGTGTTGTAGGCGCGAATACCTTCAAACACTGATGAACCATAGTGCAGAGCATGACTCATGACATGCACGGTCGCATCCGCCCAAGGGATGAGTTTACCGTTAAACCAAATGAGTTCTGCGCTTACTTTAGCCATAATAATTCCTATCTATTGGGTCTTGCTGACCTTATCTGTTATTCCGCCTACATTATGCGCGACATTGCGCGCTAGCGGTATCTTGAATTTCAATTGTTTTAATATCGAACAATTTACTTAATTGTAACTGCAACTGGCTAACTGGGTGCTCTGATGAGACTGTCATTTCAATATCAAGCGCATCACTGCTTTGCTCAGAAAACATATTAATGCCATTGACCTGAAAACCACGGTAACGGGTCACTTGTAAAATACGCTCTAGTACCGTGGCTTGCTGGGCGGCAGAGATTCTTAACGTATGTTCTGGTGTAGCAGTGTTCATGGCGATTCCTATCAATAGTCTCGTTATGGTTTAGCCTACTGGCATTGTGTTAATGACATTGCATTAGCGGCGTTGCGTTAGTTCACTTTATCTTGGGTTTCTATCATTTTGTCGTTCGCAGTTTCCGGCGGCACCAGTGGCCACACGTTATCTGCTTCATCAATTTTGACCTGCAATAAGTACGGGCCGTTATGCGCGAGCATTTCATCGATAGCCGAAGACACCTCAGCTTTAGTGGTAATTTGTTTCGCTTTGATATCAAAAGCGTTGGCCAACATGACGAAATCAGGATTGTCTGACAGGTCTGTTTCACTTAATCGACCATTAAAGAACAAGTCTTGCCATTGGCGCACCATGCCTAATTTGCTGTTGTCGATTAACACGATTTTGATCGGTAGTTGAAATCGTTTGATGGTTGCTAGTTCTTGGACATTCATCATAAATGAACCATCGCCAGTCACTGCGATGATGGTATCGGTTGGACGGCTAACTTGCGCGCCGATGGCAGCAGGTAAGCCAAAGCCCATGGTGCCTAAGCCACCACTGGTTAAGAAATTTTCTGGACCATTAATCGCCATATGTTGCGCCGCCCACATTTGGTGCTGACCAACATCTGTCGTAACCACTGAATTAGCTGGCATTTTTAGCGAAATTTCGTTCAATACTTTCGGGGCATAAATGCCCTCGCCCGGGTGGTTATAATCCCAAGCAAAGCTGTCTTTTAAGTGCTGGCATTTTTGCTGCCATGGTTCAATTGATAGCGGCATGGCAAGCGCTGGCAAGTTCACTTTAAGTTCGCCTAATACCGCCGCGTTGGCAGTTCTGCGTTTGCCCACTTCCGCTTGGTCAATATCAAAATGAACCACTTTGGCATGTGGTGCGAACTCAGCTAATTTACCTGTCACTCTGTCATCAAAGCGAGCACCGACAGCCACTAATAAATCACACTCTTGCACCGCCAAGTTAGCCGCTTTGGTACCGTGCATACCTAACATACCTAAGTAGTATTCATCGTCCACTGGTACTGTGCCTAAACCCTTTAAGGTAGAAACAGTCGGCATCTTGGTTTGTGCTAAGAATTCACGAAGCTCAGGTACAGCATTGGCCATTCCAACGCCACCACCAACATATAAAATTGGCTTTTGTGCTTGGCTAAGCAAGGCCAGGGCGGTGCCCATATTGGCTGGTTCATTTGATGCAGGCATTACACTAGTCGGTACCGCTTCTAGCGTTTTTGTTACCGCAGCTAGTTGGATATCTTTTGGAATATCAACCAGTACCGGCCCTTGTCGGCCAGATAGTGCAATATCAAACGCTTGGTGAAGCGTAGAGGCAAGTTCATTGACATCACGTACTTGAAAACAGTGTTTAGTGCACGCCAGCGACAAACCAATAATATCGACTTCTTGAAACGCATCTGAGCCCATCGCACCCGTCGCCACTTGGCCAGTAATGGCGACTACTGGGATAGAGTCGGCATAAGCGTCAGCCAAACCTGTGATCAAATTCGTTGCACCGGGGCCTGAAGTTGCAAAGCAGACACCCACTTGTTTAGCCGCACGTGCATAACCGACCGCAGAAAACGCTGCACCTTGCTCATGGCGACACAAGAAGTGCTGAACCTCACTGTCATACAAGGCATCATAGATCGGCATAATCGCGCCGCCAGGATAGCCAAAAACATGCTTTACACCATGCTGCTGTAAAACATTTAAAAGCATGGTTGCGCCTGTATGTGAGTGTTCAGTTGTCATTGCGGTTTTCGCTATAATATTTGGTTAATCAATGTGTTAATTAAATTTCAATTTAGCTACTTAAGAGCAAACTCTGGTTTACGACAAAAAGTTCAAGCCTTAAGTAAAACAAAACCCCCGGTCCTTTCGGAGCGGGGGTTGGTGTTTTGATTTCAGAAATTTTTCTTAGCGCAACCAACTTCCCCGCGATGATTTAATAATCACCACGACGAGAATGTTAATAATCACTGCGCTTACGTTATTCATGTTTTGCTAAAATTCTACTGACAAAAATGTGAATAGTTATTTATTTTTTCTGAAAAAATATTTAACTGGTTAATCTTTTTAAATTAGTATCACAGCCCGTCACCAGTGTGCAAGCACTTTTCAGATCAAATTTTAATGACTACGAAATACTTACTATTTATAGCATTTATCTAAGTCTAACCTAGTTGATTCAACAGCTAATTCGCGAACTTAGCACATAGCCACTACACTCTATAAAAATGGATTGATTTAAAAAGGATTTTTATGTCTCTCGCCTGTGTTTATAGCCGTGCTCGCCTTGGTTTATCATCGCCTTTAGTCACGGTGGAAGTGCATATTTCCAATGGACTCCCGGCATTTTCGATTGTTGGCTTGCCAGAAACCTCAGTTAAAGAATCAAAAGACAGAGTGCGCAGTGCGCTTATTAATTGCGGTTATGAATTTCCCGCTAAACGTATTACGGTAAACCTCGCGCCTGCCGATCTACCCAAAGAGGGTGGTCGTTTTGATTTGCCGATCGCCATGGGCATTCTCGCCGCTTCAAACCAACTACCCGATCACGATTTAAGCGAATACGAGTTTGCGGGCGAGCTGGCTTTATCAGGTGAACTCAGAGCCATTATTGGCGAAATTCCATTGACGCTTGCGTGCCAGCATGCAGGCAGAACCTTAGTTCTCCCCAGAAAAAATGCAGAAAAAGCACAATGGCTTGAAGCCCCTAAAGTGATCGCGATAGATCACTTACAACAGCTTTTTCCGCACTTTGCCCGACAATCGCCTCTACCGTTTTTTACCAGCCAAGATAAGCAACCACCGAGCCGACAAGTGCCATTAGATATGAAGGATGTGATTGGCCAGCCACTGGCAAAACGAGCGTTGGAGATCGCTGCCAGCGGTGGTCATAATTTATTATTTGTTGGCCCACCGGGCACAGGTAAAACCATGCTGGCAAGCCGTTTACCGGGTATTTTGCCGCAAATGAGTCGCGACGAAGCAATTGAGAGTGCCGCCATACAATCAATCAGCCAACATGATATTGATAGCACCACGTGGGGGATCCGACCTTTCCGCTCGCCCCACCACACCGCCACCGCAGCGGCACTTATTGGCGGTGGCTCATATCCGCAACCGGGCGAAGTATCACTGGCGCACAATGGCGTGCTATTTTTGGATGAGCTACCAGAATTTGATCGCAAAGTGCTAGATGTAATGCGTGAACCAATGGAGTCAGGTGAAGTCACCATTTCGCGTGCCAACCACAAGCAAACCTTTCCTGCACAGTTTCAATTGGTAGCGGCAATGAACCCAAGTCCAACGGGGTTTTACAATGACAAACGCAGTACACCGGAACAAACGCTGCGCTACCTTAACCGCCTATCGGGCCCTTTTCTCGATCGTATTGACATTCAAATTGAAGTGGCACGCCTGCCTAGAGGCATTTGGAGCGACAACCAACAGCATGAGGAAAACAGCGAGGCGGTACGTGAACGGGTGATGTACTGTCGCGCCATTCAGTTAACACGACAAGGAAAAGCCAACGCCTTGCTCAGCAGCAGTGAACTGCGCGAGCATTGTACGTTATCGCCAGAAGACAACGAGTTTTTAGAGTTAGCGGTGGAAAAACTTGGGCTGTCGACCCGCGCCCATCATAAAATTCTCAAAATAGCCCGCACTTTGGCGGATATGGATAACAGTGAGGCGATTGCCCATAGTCATTTAATTGAAGCACTCTCGTATCGGGCGATGGATCGTATTTTACGCCATCTAACCGATGCGCTCGCGATTTAGTCTTACAGCTTAGGCTGTACTTTAAGCCGCACTGTGGCTGATTGATTGTAAAAAGGCCTTCACTAGTGGCTGCTCTTTGCGAATGTTTAAACAGCACACGCCAAGATCAAAGGGTTTGATACCGTGCTCTATATCTAGCGCATAGACCCTGTCTTTCACTGGGCTTAGATCTACAACTACCTGAGGCGCTATGCCAATGCCACAACCTAGCGCCACCATACTGACAATTGCCTCGTGGCCTGAAACCGTTGCGTAAATATTGGGTTTGCCAAATTGCATGCTGCGCAGCCATTTTTCGAATCGCGTACGCGCTGAGCCATGCTCTGGCAATATCACCGGAATTTCAGACCAGTTGATCATCTTCGCCTGCAATTGCTGCTGTACATGGCATGCCATGGTCGGGGCAATAATGTTAAGCGGAACTTGTTCAATATGGTGAAAATGGTAACTACTGGATAAGTTCTCTGGCATCGCTGCGATGGCGATATCTACGTGCTGTTGCTGCACTTGCGGCAGTGCACCTGCCGCATCACCAGTGGTTAGCATTAATTCAACGAGCGGGTGTTGCTGTCGAAAACTGTCAATTAATTTTGGCAAATGACTATAGGCAGCGGTCACTGAGCAATAAATATGAAGCTGACCTGTTAATTGGGCTTGTTGTTGGTTGAGCGAGAGTTTCAACAAAGATAATTGCTCCAACTGCTGCTCGGCATAGTGTTTGAGTTGCTCGCCAGCTGGGGTGAGTTTAGCGGTGCGGTTATCGCGGATCAGCAACTGGCAACCCAGCTCTTCTTCTAAGCGCGTAATGGTGCGACTTAGCGTTGATGGGCTTACATAAAACTGCTCAGCCGTTTTGCCAAAATGCAGTTGCTTGGCAAGATGATGAAACATCGCCAGCGCTTTGGTATCCATAAGGTTAACTCCCTGCGAGACAATTTCGATTGTAGCTCTTAAAAACCACGTTGCACATTTCGCAACACAACAATGCAAATAATTCACTTTAGGCAATAATAACCCTGCGTTATGGTGTGCTCAACCAATTAATTTAGAAAAATGGAATCCGCTATGGCTAACTACTTCAACACTTTAAGCTTGCGTGAGCAGCTTGCCCAACTTGGCAAATGTCGTTTTATGAAACGCGAAGAATTTGCCGACGGCTGTAACTTTATCAAGGACTGGAATATCGTTATCGTCGGTTGTGGTGCCCAAGGTTTGAACCAAGGGTTAAACATGCGTGATTCTGGCCTAAATATCAGCTACGCCTTGCGTGAAGCAGCCATTGCTGAAAAGCGTCAATCTTGGCGCTGGGCAACAGAAAATGGTTTTACTGTAGGTACTTACGAAGAGTTAATTCCACAAGCGGATTTAGTACTTAACCTTACGCCAGATAAACAACACACCTCAGCGGTTAGCGCGGTAATGCCGTTAATGAAGCACGGCTCTACGCTTGCTTATTCACACGGTTTTAATATCGTTGAAGAAGGTATGCAAATTCGCCCAGACATCACAGTTGTGATGGTTGCACCTAAGTGCCCGGGTACGGAAGTACGCGAAGAATACAAGCGTGGTTTCGGTGTACCAACGCTAATTGCAGTTCATCCTGAAAATGATCCAAACGGTAACGGCTTAGCGATTGCGAAAGCTTACGCATCAGCTACTGGTGGTGACCGCGCTGGTGTTCTTGAGTCATCGTTTATCGCAGAAGTGAAATCTGACTTGATGGGTGAGCAAACCATTCTATGTGGTATGTTGCAAACAGGTGCGATTTTAGGTCACCAACAGTTAGTCGCCAATGGTGTTGACGCTGGCTACGCTCGCAAGCTTATTCAATTCGGTTGGGAAACCGTTACCGAAGGCTTAAAGCACGGTGGTATCACCAACATGATGGATCGCCTTTCAAACCCTGCGAAAATCAAAGCATACGATATGGCGGAAGAGCTAAAAGTGATCCTTCGCCCATTATTTGAAAAGCATATGGATGACATTATCGAAGGTCACTTCTCTGCCACTATGATGGAAGACTGGGCTAACGATGATAAAAACCTATTAACTTGGCGCGCACAAACAGCAGAAACCTCGTTTGAATTGGCACCAGACAGCGATGCTGAAATTACTGAGCAAGAATTCTACGACCGCGGTATTTTCTTAGTGGCGATGGTGAAAGCAGGTGTTGAATTAGCGTTCGAATCTATGGTGGCTGCTGGTATTATCGAAGAGTCAGCTTACTACGAATCACTACATGAAACGCCACTGATTGCGAACTGTATTGCCCGTAACAAGTTATACGAAATGAACGTAGTAATCTCGGACACAGCGGAATACGGTAACTACTTATTTAGCCACGCAGCAGTGCCGTTATTATCTGACTTTGTTAGTAAATTAAGCCTAGCAGATTTAGGCGAAGGCTTAGCTACTACCAACAATGGTGTTGATAACGTACGCTTAATTGAAGTGAATGAAGCGATTCGTACTCACCCAGTAGAAACTGTTGGTAAAGAGTTACGCGGCTACATGACTGATATGAAGCGTATTGTTGAAGCAGATCTTTAATTCCTGCTGCAATACGTAAATACTCAGATAAATTATGCAGATAAGGTGAGCAGCACCTTATCTGTTATTAAGCCTAAGTACACAAATAGATTTACCTACTTCATTAAATTTGCTCGCTGCAAATCGGGTGACTGAACTTGCTATCAGCCATTGCGATTGTCACCCAACCTATTCTGCTCATATATCAATTCAAACCTCATTAGCTTTAAGTTTTAACTGAGCTCACCACCGAGTGATCTCCCCTAAAGTTTTACTGAGCTACATCTTGTGATTGCTTATGACTTGGCTTACTGCCCTCATGACTCAAACCCGTTTTAAGACGAAAAGTTATGATTTATAACCAATCGCTATGCAAATAAAACTCTGCCAATTTCAGCCACTTGTCATATAAATGAAAAGATTGCATCTATCTACTAATGGGTTTCTTATTTTTAAATGTTAATATACGTAACTTTGTTGTAGATCAAGGAATAAGTTGTTGTTTTCCATTAACAAAAAAATAACATCTGCATTGTTGTTTAGTGTTTTACTCACTGCCATATCAGTGGGAACTTACAGCCAATTGGCCGCTCGAACAGTTGTTGAAACACGTTTACTAGAGAAAGAACTACCTAATACCATGACCCATATTAGCGGTGAAATCGAGAAAGAGATTGCCGTTATGTACAGTGTCGCCAAACAAATAGCGACTGATCCACTGTTGTTAAACTGGACGCAAACAGGAGCAAATAAAAAGACCGAAGTACTAGTTATCGAAAAACTAGCAAATGTTGCTTCTGAAAACGGCTACAGTAGTACCTCTTTTGCCGATCGCACAACAGGAAACTACTGGAACCAAAGTGGTTTTTTAAGACAGTTACAAAGAAATAGCGAAGACGGCTGGTTTTTCGCCTACCGCGACAGTGGCTTAGAATCTGCGATTAATATTTACCGTTACCCAGGCGGTGAAAAAGTTGATGTATTTGTTAACCATCAGCAAATCAACGGTATCGGGCTTGCGGGTATCGGAAAGTCTTTTGGCGATATTATCAACTTGTTGAATAGTTTCCGCATCGAGCAAACAGGCTTCGTCTACTTGGTTGATGGCAAGGGGGTTATTCAGGTTCATCAGGACGACAGCTTAATTGGTAAAAATATTAGCGACGTCTATGGTTTATCATCTAGCCAGCTGTTAAACAAAGCAGAATACAGTCAAATAGAAGCACAACCAGCAGGCGAAAAACTACTGGTAACTTCTAGTTATGTACCAACGGGGAATTGGTATGTCATTGGCCAAGTTCCTGAGGCTGAAGTATACCAACAGCTCAATGATGCAACATTGAGTATGGTAATTTGGACCTTAGTCATCGTACTTATTACAGCTGGTGCATCGGTTGTTATTGCTCGTTCAATTACACTGCCTATCAAGCAATTAGCGCAACTGTTTACACAAATGGGTCAAGGCGAGGCCGATTTAAATTACCGAATTCCGGAAACTGGTCAGCAGGAATTAGTTGCCGTTGCCAAAGGTTACAATGCCTTTATCGGTAAACTAGCCGAGCTATTTGAGACGATTGCACAGAGTAGCCGAGAGTTACATAAAACCGCTGACGAGCTAGCCTCGAAAAGTGAGCAGACTAAGACAAGTGCCGCTAATAACGACACCAACACACAACATATTTCTAATGCCCTGTCGCAAATCAACACCACAGTTTCAGAAATTGCCCAAAGTGCTGTTCAGGCGTCTGATTTGGCAGAGAATGTACGTAACAACGGCAGTGAAATCGCAACAGTGATCACCCATGCCAAATCAGATATTGATCAGCTTGGTAGCAAAATTCACGACGTATCTAAGGTTATTGCTAACCTAACGGAAAACACTGAAACCATCGCGCAAGCTTTAGGTGTCATTGAATCAATTTCAGATCAAACTAACTTGTTAGCACTTAACGCTGCAATTGAAGCAGCGCGAGCTGGCGAGCATGGTCGAGGCTTCGCGGTAGTAGCTGAAGAAGTCCGTAGTTTAGCAGGCAAAACGGCTGACTCGACCACGGAAATTCAGACCATAATGGAGCAGCTGCAACAAACATCTACCGCTGCTACCGCAGAGATCAAAGCTATTATCGCGCAATCAGAAAGTACGAATGCCTCTATTAATGAGGCGCAGGATAAACTGCAACTGAGCGGTGAGCTAACGCTACAAATCTCTGACACTAACCATTTGGTGGCAACTGCAACTGAACAACAGGCGATTTCTCTCAACGATATCAACAACAATATGTCAGAAATTCGCGAGATCTCAGAAGAGAACATGAACAACGTTCAAGCAATTGCTAATAGCACAGAGCAGCTGAATGAGCTGGCAGAAACACTTGATACCTTAGTTACTCAGTTTGAGCATCATAAATAGAATTTAAGTCGTAACCAGCTAATGAGAAAGCGATGTATTCCCGGTGAATGCATCGCTTTTTTTATAAGTTCTTTTTATTGACGGTAATATTCACGCCGAAATCTAACAGTCTTTGATGGAAGCTGGCTAAGTCACAGGCTTTGGTTTGCTGACATATAATCGCAAACTTTTTGATAGCTCGTTTATTGCTTTGCAGTGACGCTTGCTCAAGCCAATATAGTGCAGTATTAAAATCCGATTTCACCACATCACCGGCTAAGTAGATTTCTGCTAGCTTTATCTGACCTGAAGCGAAACCCAGTGTTGCAGATTGTTCAAACTTAACAAATGCCTTAACCAAGTGATCTTCAATATAGCCCGCTCTTTCAAATGCTAAACCTGAGGCGTATTCCCGTTCTCCTGGGATGTAGCTCGTGCTTACCTGATAACCAGTATCACTAATAATGAAGTTACCAAACAACATATTGCCTTCCGGCCTAGCTGCTTTAACTATGCCTTCTCGTTGATACAAGTCTGTGAACTGGGCTTGCGTAAAATTATGACTATTCTTGCCAAAATAACTGAATGCCCTTGTCTGCCCGGACGAAATTGCTTCTTCAAAGGATGACTGATGTTGATAAAAGAAGTTTCCATAAATAACAGAAACAGTATCGCCAGTTAAATCAACAAGCTTAGCAATGCGAAACTTTTCATGCGGGCGATAGTGATTATTGAGTTTTCGATAATCAATTAACAAAAAGTCATTAATCTGCGGATAGCTAACGAGTTGCTCAAGCTGATGCTGCTCTGCTTGTCGATCCTGCCACCAGCTAGCGGCCAAATAAATTAAGAGAATTAGGCCTGTAAATTTGATCAGGAACTGATAGACAGTAAATGCCGAGCCTAGCAATTGTTTGTATAGTTGAGCATCAATTCCTTGCTGGCCAACACGAGTTAAGCACTCTGTGCATTCTAGTTCAATTCTTCGCCCTACAGGGTATAGGGGCAGGCTTTGCAAAAAAACATAAGCGTAACGTATACAGCCTTTAACATGATGCTTATTACCACCACAATGCGAACACTGATGTTGATATGTCACACCGCCATTTGTTGTTGACTCGCCGTACTCCATTACATCCTCCTGATTTGCTTATAAAAAGTTATAACAAACGATTAATATTCAAGCAATATTTTTATACTAAGCCTTTCGTAATTCCGTTTAACTTAAGCTATAGCAAACTTAGCTAACTTTGCAGAGCAACTTGGCCTAATCTATTAGACATTGCTGCCAACTTTAGCTAAAAACACTAATACTAAAATAATCAATCAGGATAAAAATGGCTGTTAATAAATATCGCGACAAGCGATTCTTAATTATCGACAGCGTTAAGCCTTCCCGAGACTTGCTAAAACAGTTTGCATTTAACTTAGATCCAGAGGTCGTTGAGGCAAGTGGATACACCAAAGATATAATGCTGCGTTGTGCCGAGAATCACTACGATGTGCTATTGCTTGGTTATGACTTGGGTGAAAGTCAAAAGAATGGCCAGCAACTGTTGGAAGAGCTGCGAGAAAACGGACTCGTAAACCGCCAGTCCGTAGTAATCCTGATCACTGCAGAAAACTCTCAAGCCATGGTGTTGGCAGCTTTAGAACACAAGCCTGACGATTACCTAACAAAACCTTATCGTCCCAAAGATTTACTGCAACGTTTAGATAGGTGCTATAACAAAAAGCGCCATATGAAGGACATTTACCAAGCACTAGATGCCCAAGATTCAGAAGCTGCCATTGCGCTATGTGACCGCGCGATAGAAAGAAACACACCATACGTGACTGAATGTTTTGGAATAAAGTCGCGCCAATTATTCGAGCAAAATCAGTTTAAGCAAGCCGCAAAAATTTATCACCAGTTTAAGTCGGTAAGGAACTGCCAATGGGCCAGTATTGGTCTGGGAAAAATCGCCCTTCAGGAGCAGGATTACTCAACGGCAATTAACTATTTTTCAGAATTAGTCGATAAACATCCACTGTATCTTGCTTCATATGACTGGCTTGCCACAAGTTATGAAACGATTGAGCAATATACTAAAGCGCAAGACATATTAGAGAGCGCATTAAATATTTCGCCATTGTCGGTAAAGCGATTGGAGCGCTTTGCTAAGCTCTGCTTTGACACAGGTAATTATGAAAAAGCTACTCGGGCTTTTGAACAAAATTATCAGCTTTCCTTTAATTCAATTCATCACAAAGCGGAAAATGCCTTTAACTTTTCAGAGGCACTTAACCAACTTGCCCCTGACCTTAGCGAACACGACTTAAAGGTCAAAAAGAATTGTGTAATTAACGCCTTGCACGAAACAAGTAAAACCTTTAACCAAGCTGATGTGAGAGTGCAATCGAACCTACATACAGCTCGTTTAATGCTAAAGAGCCATGGCGAATATGATGCTAAACAGCTACTCTCTAGAACGGAAAAGTATATTCACTCAGTAACAGAACAGCTTGAGTCTTCATCGATGATCAGTATTTCAAAGCTGTTAATTGATTTGAACAGGAACGAAACAGCGAATGAGTTGATTACCCAAGTGGTTGAGCGCGAGCCAGACAATATCGAACTGATGGCTCAAGTTGATATGATAGTTGACGGTTCAGTGCAAAAAGACGAACAAGCAATTGCTCAACAAGCGCTTAATCAAGCATCAGTATACTTTCGGCAAAATCACTATCAGCAAGCGCTGGCCGGTTTATCTGCTGCGCAAAGCTTGTATCCTCAGCATATCGGTATAAAGCTCAACCTTATTCAAGCACTACTTGCTTGTCATAAACAACAAAATGACGAAGCGAAGCTAGTTAAAGCGGGCGAGCTATTAGCTTCGCTGGTAGGTTTGCCAGACTCTCACCCTGGCCATTATCGCTATCAAATACTCAACGAACACTATCACTCATTTAAATAGTTAACTATATCTACTATTTATAAAATCAATTCAGTGTTGACTTATCAGCCAACAGACCTGACTATTATTTGTGCAAAAAACAACAATAATAGACGGATAGGAAACTGATAATGGCGCAAAGTAGCACACCACAAAGTAATCCGGTCATCACGTCAACCTCAACAGCATACGCTACGCAATCTCAAAAATATTACGCGCTCGTACTGCTAACCATTGTCTATAGCTTCAATTTTATCGACCGGCAACTCTTGTCAATATTACAGGAAGGGATCAAAGCCGACTTAGGTCTATCTGACGGACAACTTGGCTTGTTAACAGGTTTTTCTTTTGCACTATTTTATGTACTCGCTGGCATACCGATAGCAAAATGGGCTGACAGTGGTAATCGTCGAAACATAATTTCAATCGCTTTGTTTGTCTGGAGCTTCATGACGGCAATCAGCGGCTTTGTGCAAAATTACTTTCAGTTGCTACTTGCCCGTATTGGCGTTGGTGTAGGGGAGGCAGGCTGTAGTCCACCATCTCATTCCATTATCTCAGATATTTTTCCCCGCGAAGCAAGAGCTGGAGCTATAGGTTTCTATTCAACCGGCGTTAATATCGGTATTCTTTTCGGCTTCTTACTAGGAGGCTGGCTGAATGAAGTATTTGGTTGGCGAACCGCATTTCTCGTTGTCGGTGCACCAGGCATTATATTAGCGATTGTCGTTCGATTGACTTTAAAAGAGCCGATCAGGGGCCTTTCCGAAAATAAAGTTACCGCTCAAGAAGCTGCACCGAGTTTCAAGCAAACTCTCAAGTTATTACTTAGCCGCTCTTCGTTTGTTCATTTAGCAATTGGCTCAGCACTTACTGCTTTTGTGAGCTATGGATTTGTTAACTGGGCAGCGTCTTTTATGATTCGCAGCTATGGTATCTCAACGACAGAGCTTGGCGCATGGTTAGCATTGATCATTGGTGTAGGCGGCGCTGTAGGTGTATTTGGTGGTGGCGTGCTTGCTGACAATTTAGCGAAGAAAGATCCGCGATGGTATGCCTGGTTACCTGCCGTAGCCGCATTCATCGGTTTACCTTTCTTAGTGTTGTTTTGTCTTGCTGATGATAAACATATGGCGCTATCTAGCTTAGTTATTCCTGCAATGATGGGTAACTTATTCCTCGGATGCGTTGTAGCAACTACGCATAGCTTAGTTGGCTTGAAGATGCGTGCTATGTCATCAGCTATATTCTTCTTAATCATTAATATCATCGGCTTAGGCTTGGGGCCATCTTCAATTGGCTTACTTAGCGACTTTTTAGCGCCAACCTACAGCTCTGATTCATTACGCTATGCAATGCTTTATATTTTGCCTATCGTAAGCTTCTGGTCAGTTTTCCACTTTATTTATGGTGCTAGAAGTCTTAAAGAGGATTTAGAAAACGCCCCTGAATAACAACAATCAATAAATTTTAGACAAAAAAAGCTGCCTATTGGGCAGCTTTATTTATATGGTGGAGGGAGGTGGATTCGAACCACCGAAGGCGGAGCCGTCAGATTTACAGTCTGATCCCTTTGGCCACTCGAGAACCCCTCCAAAAACGGGATAAAGCCCAGTTTATACTGGGCTTTAAAATATGTGCCTAGCGATGACCTACTCTCACATGGGACCTCCCATAGACCATAAACACACGTTGCATTTCACTTCTGCCTTTCTATTGCATAGCGCATGGGGTCAGGTGGTTCTGCAACGCTATTGTCGCTAGGTGAAACTCTTATTTGCTCACCCCATTAAGACAGTAAATTTGATTCAGACTTTTTATAGTTCTTCTTGTAATTCAGGATATTAGATTCATTCAGACATAAAAAAAGCCCGACATAAGTCGAGCTTTATTTATATGGTGGAGGGAGGTGGATTCGAACCACCGAAGGCGGAGCCGTCAGATTTACAGTCTGATCCCTTTGGCCACTCGGGAACCCCTCCAAAAACGGGATAAAGCCCAGTTTATACTGGGCTTTAAAATATGTGCCTAGCGATGACCTACTCTCACATGGGACCTCCCACACTACCATCGGCGCAGTTGCATTTCACTTCTGAGTTCGGCATGGGGTCAGGTGGTTCTACAACGCTATTGTCGCTAGGCGAAAAAAGTTACAATTTGGAAAGACGTGCATGGAAGCACTAATGTCGATGAGGTTCATGGATGAATGTTGTTCATCGACGCAATATATATCGCTATTCAGCATACTGAGTACGTGACTCATATTTATGACTTGTCAGTCTTACAAACTCCATGGATGGAGTAAATCAGGTAACTGTCTGGAACAGTTACGTGAAAAACCATTTGGGTGTTGTATGGTTAAGCCTCACGGGCAATTAGTATCAGTTAGCTCAAGGCCTCACAACCCTTACACACCTGACCTATCAACGTCGTAGTCTCCAACGACCCTTCAGGGGACTTAAAGTCCCAGTGAGAACTCATCTCAAAGCCTGCTTCCCGCTTAGATGCTTTCAGCGGTTATCAGTTCCGAACGTAGCTACCCGGCAATGCTTCTGGCGAAACAACCGGAACACCAGAGGTTCGTCCACTCCGGTCCTCTCGTACTAGGAGCAGCCCTCTTCAATTCTCAAACGCCCACGGCAGATAGGGACCGAACTGTCTCACGACGTTCTAAACCCAGCTCGCGTACCACTTTAAATGGCGAACAGCCATACCCTTGGGACCGACTTCAGCCCCAGGATGTGATGAGCCGACATCGAGGTGCCAAACACCGCCGTCGATATGAACTCTTGGGCGGTATCAGCCTGTTATCCCCGGAGTACCTTTTATCCGTTGAGCGATGGCCCTTCCATACAGAACCACCGGATCACTATGACCTGCTTTCGCACCTGCTCGACGTGTCTGTCTCGCAGTTAAGCTGGCTTATGCCATTGCACTAACCGTACGATGTCCGACCGTACTTAGCCAACCTTCGTGCTCCTCCGTTACGCTTTGGGAGGAGACCGCCCCAGTCAAACTACCCACCAGACAGTGTCCCCAACCGAGATAATCGGCCTAGGTTAGAACATCACGCATACAAGGGTGGTATTTCAAGGTTGGCTCCACTCACACTGGCGTGCAAGTTTCAAAGCCTCCCACCTATCCTACACATGTAGGAGCAATGTTCACTGTCAAGCTATAGTAAAGGTTCACGGGGTCTTTCCGTCTAGCCGCGGGTATACGGCATCTTAACCGCAATTTCAATTTCACTGAGTCTCGGGTGGAGACAGTGTGGCCATGATTACGCCATTCGTGCAGGTCGGAACTTACCCGACAAGGAATTTCGCTACCTTAGGACCGTTATAGTTACGGCCGCCGTTTACCGGGGCTTCGATCATGAGCTTCGCAGAGCTAACCCAATCAATTAACCTTCCGGCACCGGGCAGGCGTCACACCGTATACGTCATCTTTCGATTTTGCACAGTGCTGTGTTTTTAATAAACAGTTCCAGCCACCTGGTTACTTCGACCGACCTCAGCTTAGGGAGCAAGTCCCATCACCAGAGCCGGCGTACCTTCTCCCGAAGTTACGGTACTATTTTGCCTAGTTCCTTCACCCGAGTTCTCTCAAGCGCCTTAGTATTCTCTACCTAACCACCTGTGTCGGTTTGGGGTACGGTTCCTTTATATCTATGCTTAGAAGCTTTTCCTGGAAGCAGGGCATCAACAACTTCAACTCCGTAGAGCCTCGTCTCGTATCTCAGCCTTAAGAACCCGGATTTGCCTAAGTTCTCAGCCTACATACTTTCACATGGACAACCAACGCCATGCTTGCTTAGCCTTCTCCGTCCCTCCATCGCAATATAAAGAAGTACAGAAATATTAATCTGTTTCCCATCGACTACACCTCTCGGTCTCGCCTTAGGGGCCGACTTACCCTGCCCTGATTAACATGGGACAGGAAACCTTGGTCTTTCGGCGAGGGGGTTTTTCACCCCCTTTATCGTTACTCATGTCAGCATTCGCACTTCTGATACCTCCAGCATGCTTCTCAACACACCTTCAACGGCTTACAGAACGCTCCCCTACCACTCAAACAAAGTTTGAATCCGCAGCTTCGGTGCATAGTTTAGCCCCGTTACATCTTCCGCGCAGACCGACTCGACTAGTGAGCTATTACGCTTTCTTTAAAGGATGGCTGCTTCTAAGCCAACCTCCTAGCTGTCTATGCCTTTCCACATCGTTTCCCACTTAACTATGACTTTGGGACCTTAGCTGGCGGTCTGGGTTGTTTCCCTCTTCACTACGGACGTTAGCACCCATAGTGTGTCTCCCGGATAGTACTCATTGGTATTCGGAGTTTGCAAAGGGTTGGTAAGTCGGGATGACCCCCTAGCCTTAACAGTGCTCTACCCCCAATGGTATTCGTCCGAGGCTCTACCTAAATAGATTTCGGGGAGAACCAGCTATCTCCCGGCTTGATTAGCCTTTCACTCCGACCCACAGGTCATCACCGCATTTTTCAACATACGTGTGTTCGGTCCTCCAGTTGGTGTTACCCAACCTTCAACCTGCCCATGGGTAGATCGCCGGGTTTCGGGTCTATACCCTGCAACTAAACGCGCAGTTAACACTCGCTTTCGCTACGGCTCCCCTAATCGGTTAACCTTGCTACAAAATATAAGTCGCTGACCCATTATACAAAAGGTACGCAGTCACACAGAACAAGTCCATGCTTCCACTGCTTGTACGTATACGGTTTCAGGTTCTATTTCACTCCCCTCACAGGGGTTCTTTTCGCCTTTCCCTCACGGTACTGGTTCACTATCGGTCAGTTAGGAGTATTTAGCCTTGGAGGATGGTCCCCCCATGTTCAGTCAACATTTCACGTGTGCCGACCTACTCGATTTCACTTATGTTTGTCTTCGTGTACGGGGCTATCACCCTGTATCGCCAAGCTTTCCAGCTTGTTCCACTAACGCCCATAAGCTTAAGGGCTAATTCCCGTTCGCTCGCCGCTACTAAGGAAATCTCGGTTGATTTCTTTTCCTCGGGGTACTTAGATGTTTCAGTTCTCCCGGTTCGCCTCATTAAGCTATGTATTCACTTAATGATAGTGGCTTATGCCACTGGGTTTCCCCATTCAGAAATCCTAGGTTATAACGGTTTTTATCACCTTACCTAGGCTTATCGCAGATTAACACGTCTTTCATCGCCTCTAACTGCCAAGGCATCCACCATATACGCTTAGTCACTTAACCATACAACCCCAAATAGTTTTCGTATTTAAGTCATCAAGAGACAAATCTTGATGCTAATGTATGACTGACATTTTCACGTACTCATTAACAATCCTTAAAAAGAACAGTAATGGAGTATGCTTGAATTAGATTGATAAATGATAAGGAAAAATCATTTATCAGGTTTGATTACTTTATTCATTAAAGAAAAGAGCGCGACACTCTTGTCTTACCTAAAGCAATCATTCGAATATTTTTCTTATGTAAAACAAGAAATATATTCGGGATATATATCAGCTTTCCAAATTGTTAAAGAACATTGTTTCAATAAGAAACTAAAGTTAACCACTCAATGAGTATTTAACTTTAACTTCTCAGTTAATGTCATTTCTTCAATATCGTTATCAATGCAATGTGTGTGAACACTCAACATGTTGCGTTTTACTTCAAGATAAGGAGGTGATCCAACCCCAGGTTCCCCTAGGGTTACCTTGTTACGACTTCACCCCAGTCATGAATCACAAAGTGGTGACCGTCCTCCCGAAGGTTAAACTAGCCACTTCTTTTGCAACCCACTCCCATGGTGTGACGGGCGGTGTGTACAAGGCCCGGGAACGTATTCACCGCGACATTCTGATTCGCGATTACTAGCGATTCCGACTTCATGGAGTCGAGTTGCAGACTCCAATCCGGACTACGACGTACTTTCTGGGATTCGCTCCACCTCGCGGTCTCGCTGCCCTCTGTATACGCCATTGTAGCACGTGTGTAGCCCATCCCGTAAGGGCCATGATGACTTGACGTCGTCCCCACCTTCCTCCGGTTTATCACCGGCAGTCTCCTTAGAGTTCCCGCCATTACGCGCTGGCAAATAAGGATAGGGGTTGCGCTCGTTGCGGGACTTAACCCAACATTTCACAACACGAGCTGACGACAGCCATGCAGCACCTGTCTCAGAGTTCCCGAAGGCACTAATCTATCTCTAGAAAATTCTCTGGATGTCAAGGGATGGTAAGGTTCTTCGCGTTGCATCGAATTAAACCACATGCTCCACCGCTTGTGCGGGCCCCCGTCAATTCATTTGAGTTTTAACCTTGCGGCCGTACTCCCCAGGCGGTCAACTTAGCGCGTTAGCTACGCTACTCACGTTTCAAGAACACAAACAGCTAGTTGACATCGTTTACGGCGTGGACTACCAGGGTATCTAATCCTGTTCGCTCCCCACGCTTTCGTGCCTCAGCGTCAGTATCTGTCCAGGTGGCCGCCTTCGCCACTGATGTTCCTTCCAATCTCTACGCATTTCACCGCTACACTGGAAATTCCACCACCCTCTACAGTACTCTAGTCAAACAGTTCCAAATGCAGTTCCGAGGTTAAGCCCCGGGATTTCACATCTGGCTTATCAAACCGCCTACGCACGCTTTACGCCCAGTAATTCCGATTAACGCTCGCACCCTCCGTATTACCGCGGCTGCTGGCACGGAGTTAGCCGGTGCTTCTTCTGTCGCTAACGTCACAGCTAGCAGATATTACCTACTAACCTTTCCTCACGACTGAAAGTGCTTTACAACCCGAAGGCCTTCTTCACACACGCGGCATGGCTGCATCAGGGTTTCCCCCATTGTGCAATATTCCCCACTGCTGCCTCCCGTAGGAGTCTGGGCCGTGTCTCAGTCCCAGTGTGGCTGATCATCCTCTCAAACCAGCTAGAGATCGTCGCCTTGGTAGGCCTTTACCCCACCAACTAGCTAATCTCACTTGGGCTAATCTTTTGGCACGAGGCCCGAAGGTCCCCCGCTTTGGTCCGTAAACATTATGCGGTATTAGCAGTCGTTTCCAACTGTTGTCCCCCACCAAAAGGCATATTCCCAAGCATTACTCACCCGTCCGCCGCTCGACGCCAAAGGAGCAAGCTCCTCTTCGTTTCCGCTCGACTTGCATGTGTTAAGCCTGCCGCCAGCGTTCAATCTGAGCCATGATCAAACTCTTCAATTAAAATCGTTTGTGAGACATCAGTCTCGGCTCAATGAATTCTGTACAACTCTTTATTTCACTTTTTAAAAAAGTGAGACAAAAAGTAAACTTATAAAAAGTATTCTGCATGAGTTCACTGAGTTAATTTTTGCTAAGACAAGCTTAGCTATATTTGTAAAATCAACATCATGTGAATGCTCACACAAATTGCATGATAACTAATTGTTAAAGAACTGAATCTTTCGATTCAAACAAAACATCGCACTCGTGTTTTGTGGTTGCTCTCTCGTTGAGAGCGGATGCGCATTTTACGCCCCCTAGTTTTGATGTCAACAACTTTTTGAAAAAATCTTTAATTCATTTTTCTAAGTTATCTGACCCGTTTACTAAGCAAACTTGCTCACTAAACTTATCAAAACACTTCGTTGGGCTGCCCCGTGGAAGTGGATGCGCATTTTAGAGATTTTTAGCTGGGCGTCAACACCTTTTTGAAAGTTTTTTGATATTTTTATTTATTCGATTCATTTATGTACAAACCGCGTATTTATTGTGTAAATACACCTAGATTACCCCAAATACATCTATTTCAACTCGCATTAACGCCCGGTTAGGAGACAATCGTAAAAACATAAATTTATTCGGACTAATTCCTTATCAATAGAGCAATTACTTATTTAGTTTCGCTTTTTTGCTACTATTGTTGGTAAATATGTTTTTTAATACGAGTTTGTCATGCCGTTATCAATCAGATCATATAAAGGTGTTACTCCTAACATTGATAGTACTTGTTATATAGATGAGAGTTCTGTGTTAGTTGGTGATGTAACCATTGGAGCAGATGCCAGTATTTGGCCTATGGTTGCTGCACGCGGTGATGTAAATGCTATTAGTATTGGTGAAAGAACCAATGTGCAAGACGGAACGATTTTGCATGTCACGCGCAAAAGTGCTCAAAACCCGAATGGTTTTCCATTAATTATCGGTGATGATGTGACAATTGGACATCAATGCATGTTGCATGGTTGTGAGCTAGGCAATCGTATCTTAGTTGGTATGGGTGCCATTATTATGGATGGTACTGTAGTACAAGATGATGTCTTTATTGGTGCCGGCACATTAGTACCTCCCAATAAAACACTAGAAAGTGGTTATTTATATGTTGGTAACCCAATGAAGAAAGCACGACCGTTAAAAGAAGCAGAAGTTGCCTTTCTAAAACAGTCAGCAATTAACTATGTTGAATTAAAAGATGACTACTTAAAAGAGAGCACATAGTTTAGCTCTCTTATTTTCAGCATTTGCTACACATGAAATACCGCTAGCTCAGCTTGATATGTATTTCATTCGATTCTAGCTCGTTATCTTCAAACCACATTTCTGCAATTTCTTCTAAGTCGTAACGAGTACAACTGTTGATCTCGTCAAGTTTTGACAGTGAATATGAGTGAAAATAGATGGTCACTAGTTGCCCAGCCACCATACCTGACATTTGCCAGCAGTCTTTATCAGCGTTAAACGCTAAGTCATCATTAAATAATATCGATTGATTCATATACGGTATTCGCCTTTTGCACAATGGATAATACTGAGCTATTTTAGCTAGCAAGCTCAGCTCTAAGCATACTCAAAACACTCTCTTGAGCAGGCTCGACCCCACGCCAAACTTTAAAACTTTCCGCCGCTTGACCCACTAACATCCCCAACCCATCAACAATTGTGGTAGCGCCATGCTCTGCAGCCCAAGTGAGAAAACAGGTTGGTTTGTCTTGGTACACCATGTCGTAAGCAAAACATCCTGCGGAGAAAATACTGGGTGGCACTGGCGGTAGTTCTCCCGTTAAGCTGGTAGAACTCGAATTTATAATCACATCAAAGCTATGCTTAGCTGCCAACTCAGTTATGGGTAAAGCGTTAATGTTGCCAAATGCCTTAAACTTGTCCGCGAGCAATTCCGCTTTTTCATGGGTGCGATTAACAATAACCAAAAGCTCTGGCTGGCAATCAAGCAATGGTTTAATCACGCCACGCGCAGCTCCGCCTGCACCGATTAACAACACTTTTTTGTTTAGAAGAGCACCATTATTGATGAGATCGTTGACTAGACCCGCGCCGTCTGTGTTGTCGCCAGCAATAGTTCCATCCGCATGAAACGTTAAGGTATTTACTGCACCTGCAAGCCGAGCACGTTCAGACAGTTGATTGGCTAAATTAAAAGCTTGCTGTTTAAAAGGCATGGTGATGTTACAGCCTTGCCCACCAGCATCAATAAATTGCTTTATGCCTTGCTCAAAACCATCAAGACCTGGGTCAATAGCTGTATATTCAATATTTTGCTTCGTATTTTCTGCAAATTGTTGATGGATTTTCGGAGATTTAGATTGGGTGATCGGGTGGCCAAAAACGGCATATTTATCCATTGGCGAGTAAATTCCTGATAGCAAGCATTAGTTTTTCAGGCATTAAAGAACGTTTTCGAGTCGCTGACAAGTAGCATTTGAGCGCACGCTTATGCGCAATGGATTTAATATATGCTTTCCAAAACAAAAAAGCCGCACTTAGTTACCCAAGTGCGGCTAGCCAAGCTCAACAGAGATTAGAACTTGTAACCAATCATTAGCGAGTAAACCATAGGGTCAATATCTACACTAACTTTACCCGGTACTGCACCGCCAACGGCTGTGAATGAACCATCAGTGTCAATGTCAATGTAACGCGCTGAAGCGTTGATTGACCAGTGCTCATCAATTAAGTAATCAACACCAATTTGCGCACTTAAACCCCAAGAGCTATCTAGATCTAGATCATTAGCATCTAGTGGTGCGCCAACAGGTGTAACCGTTGTACCATCGTTAATACTTACGATAGTTGGGCTGTTAGCACCTTGTAATGCTGGGTTGAAGTCTTCTTCAAAGAAAATTGTGTAGTTAACACCAACACCAACGTAAGGTTTGAAGTTTGAGTTAGTGTCAAAGTAATAAAGTGCACTTAATGTTGGTGGTAAGTGCTTAGTTTCACCTAGGTTGGTAGAGCCTGCACCTGTATGAACAGTGATGTCATGCTTAAATGGTGTTGCTGCTAGTAATTCTACCGCCCAGTTTGAATCTAAGAAGTAAACAAAGTTCAAACCTAACTGTGTATCATCTTCAACAGATAATGAGATAGGACCTGCGCCTAAATCTACAGTTTGGTCAGCAGCAAAGATTGTTGCTTTATCGCTGCTTGGATCAACCATAGTTGCACCACCACGTACAACGATGTCGCCAGCTTGATAACCAGCTGCCAATGCACCAAATGTCATTGAAGATAAAACCGCTAGAGTAATAATGCTTTTTTTCATGAGAGTCTTCCCCTTAAATAATTGACGCCAGTCTACTGATATCCGGAGGAGCAAAAGTTGATTTACCTCAAGGTTCTTCGCGCAGATAAGCTCACCGAAGCCATTTGCTGAAGAAATAATGATCTAAATCAATAAATAACAGGGAACTAAATTTGAAAGGAAAGAAAAAGGATAAGAAAAAAGAAAAATGCAGCTCAGTTTAACAAGCCAAGCTGCACATTAGGCCGGTGATTAGGCAAGCCAATCACGCGGTACAAGAAACTCATTAAGTTTAGCCTCAGCACTACCCGCTTCAGCTTGATAGTTGTACTCCCAGCGCGCCAGTGGTGGCATCGACATCAAAATGGATTCGGTGCGACCACCTGACTGCAGGCCAAATAGCGTACCGCGATCAAACACTAAATTAAACTCAACATAGCGGCCACGGCGATATAACTGGAATTGGCGTTCTTGCTCACCGAAAGGCGTATCTTTGCGTTTGGCGATAATTGGCGTGTAAGCATCGATATAACCTTGACCAACAGATTTAACATAATCAAAGCAACGGTCGAAGCCCCAGCTATTAAGGTCGTCAAAGAACAAACCACCAACACCACGGGTTTCATTACGGTGTTTTAAAAAGAAGTATTCATCACACCATTTTTTGTGATCGTGATAAACCGAATCACCAAAGGGTTGACATAAATCATGTGCCACTTGGTGCCAATGCACTATATCTTCCTCAAATGGATAGAAAGGCGTTAAGTCAAAACCACCACCAAACCACCAAACAGGTGCTTCGCCTTCTTTCTCAGCGATAAAGAAGCGAACATTAGCATGTGATGTCGGAATATATGGGTTTTTCGGATGGATGACCAAAGATACCCCACATGCTTGCCAACTGCGACCTGCTAATTCGGGGCGATGGGCAGTAGCTGAAGGGGGTAGCTTGTCGCCCGCCACCAATGAGAAATTTACACCACCTTGCTCAATTACCGCACCGTCGGTTAGCACCCGTGTACGGCCACCACCGCCTTCGGCACGCTTCCAATTGTCTTCGGCAAACTTGCCTGTACCGTCAGCTTGCTCAAGCGCTGCACAAATTTGGTCTTGTAGAGATTTAAAATAGTCGACAACTTGGTCGATACTAATATCACTCATGATCGGAAAATTTCTCCAGTTAAGCCATCAATAATGGTTGATGGTTGTTCAAAGCCTAGGGTTTCCCCTTTGATGACATGATCTAAACGACCCGCCAATGCTTCCTCAACTTGTTGCCAAGTTTGACAAGGTGGTTGGCCGGATAAATTAGCACTGGTTGAAACAATTGGCTTATTCGTTTGATTACATAAGGCAACCACATCAGGCTGAGTAGTGACGCGTACCGCAATGGTGGTGAAGCTACCGGTTAGCCATTTAGGCGTATTGGGATGACAAGGCAATACTTGGGTAATGCCATCTGGCCAGCGAAACAAAATTTTATCGCGCTGCTCTGACGATAGCACCAAATCATCAACATATGGCTTCAATTGCTCATAGCTAGCCGCTAATAGGATAAGCCCTTTTTCAACAGGACGCTGCTTAACATCAAGCAATTTGTGAACTGCTTGCTCATTGTCTGGATCACAGCCCAAGCCAAACACAGCTTCCGTTGGATAAGCGATCAAGCCGCCTTGTTCAAAAACATCAACAGGGTTTGTCATATTTATTTATCGAGTTGGTTGCCATAAAAGTCAAAATTATACGGGTAAAAAACAAAAGTGCCACTGCGATAATACGCAATGGCACCTCTAGAGCTAGTTAATCTGGCTGTTACTCAGCCCTGCATTGAAAACTTCGCCTCTTCAAACAGTGCCTTAACTTTTTGTCGCAGCACAAACTTTTGAATTTTACCCGTTGAAGTTTTCGGTAGTTCGCTAAATACCACTGTTCTAGGACATTTAAAGTGCGCCAAGTGTGAACGGCAATATTCAATTACTTCATGTTCAGAAATTGTAGCGCCATCCTTTAAGGTAACAAACGCACACGGTGTTTCACCCCACTTTTCGTCTGCTTTTGCGACCACAGCGGCTTCTAATATATCAGGATGCTGATAAAGCACCCCTTCCACCTCGACCGATGAAATGTTCTCGCCACCTGAGATAATAATATCTTTAGCGCGATCACGAATCTCAATGTAACCATCGGGGTGCTTAACCGCCAAGTCACCGGAATGAAACCAACCGTTAGCAAAGGCATCGGCTGTAGCCGTTTCATTTTTTAGGTAGCCTTTCATCGTGGTATTACCGCGAAAAACAATCTCACCAATGGTTTCAGCATCAGCAGGAACTGGCACCTTGGTTTCCGGATCAAGTACATCTACCTGCTCTTGAGTTTGATAACGAACCCCTTGACGCGCTTTGAGTGCCGCCCGTTGATCACAATCTAGTGCATCCCACTCACTTTTCCATTCGCTCACCACACAAGGGCCATAAACTTCCGTTAAGCCGTAGCTTTGAGTAACCTCAAAACCTAGCTCTTCTACCCCTTTAATAACCGCTGCGGGTGGCGGAGCACCAGCTGTCATCACCTTAATATTACGAGGTAACTGCGCCAGCTTGTCAGGTTCGGCGTTCATGATCATATTCAGCACAATCGGGGCGCCACAAAAATGGGTCACTTGATTATTGATGATGCTATCAGCCACTTGGTCAACAGCGACACTACGCAAACACACTTGCACGCCACCAACAGCAACAATCGTCCATGGGAAACACCAGCCATTGCAGTGAAACATCGGCAGTGTCCATAGGTACACCGGCTGTTCTCCTAATGGCCAGACTAAGGTATGTCCTAAAGCATTGAGGTAAGCACCGCGATGTGAATAAACCACACCTTTGGGGTTCCCTGTCGTACCTGAGGTATAGTTAAGCGTCAATGCTTGCCACTCGTCAGTAATTAAACTGTCGTTAAAATCAGGATCACCTTCCGCCAGCAGCTCTTGATATTCTAACTGCCCTAAGCGCTCCCCTCCTGGCCCTTGTCGATCGTCTATATCGATAATCAGTGGCTGACGAGAACAGATTGCTAGGGCTTTTTTCACCACAGGGGCAAATGCGGTATCCGTCAGCAATACATCACATTCACCGTGATCAAGAATAAATGCTATCGCTTCGGGGTCGAGCCTGATATTTATCGCGTTAAGCACGGCACCCGTCATTGGTACACCGTAGTGTGCATCTAAAAATGCTGGAATATTAGCGGCAATCACACTTACCGTATCGCCTGTTTTAACGCCACGTTTAACCAAGGCAGAGGCAAGTCGATTTACATTCGACAAATATTCAGCATAGGTAAATTGTTCACTGCCGTGAATAATGGCAGTTCGAGTTGGGTGAACATCAGCGGTTCGTTGCAAAAAGGTAATTGGCGTTAGTGGCAAACTGTTCGCCTGTACTTGTTCTAAGCCATGATTATAGATATTCATCGTTGCCCCACTTTGTTTACACGCTGCGACGTTAAAAACACATAAATCAGGCCTGCAGCTAAGTTATCATTCTCACTATATGTGTCGAGAATGTTGTTAAATTGTCGACAATATTACCGAGGCAAGGTTTGTTCAGGTATTATCCTTTGGTCTAATACTGACGCTATTCGATATAATTTTTTCGCTTTAAATCACGATTTTACACAAGCGCTACAATCTGCTTTTATCTCGCCTTTGTAAGCCTTTGCGTATATAATCGCCAGCCATATTCATTCCGGCTTATCACAAGCGTAACTAGATTATTAAAGGGTAGAGAAGATGAAAGTGGGCATTATTATGGGGTCAAAATCGGATTGGCCAACAATGCAACATGCAGCGGAAATGTTGGATTTATTTGGTGTCCCATATGAGACTAAAGTGGTATCTGCACACCGCACTCCTCACTTACTAGCCGAATATGCTGAGTCAGCGAAAGCCCGTGGCATCAAAGTTATTATCGCCGGTGCTGGTGGTGCAGCCCACCTACCCGGTATGACAGCAGCTTACACTAGCCTACCGGTACTTGGTGTACCTGTTCAATCAAAAGCATTGAGCGGACAAGACTCTCTTCTTTCTATTGTGCAAATGCCAAAAGGTATTGCGGTTGGCACACTAGCCATTGGTAATGCGGGTGCAGCCAATTCAGGTTTACTTGCCGCTCAAATTATTGGTACGCACGACGAAACAGTAATGGCCGCAGTGGAAAAATTCCGCGCAGAGCAAACAGAAACCATTCTAAGTAATCCTAATCCTGCAGAGTAGCAATGGCGATGAATGTACTAATTTTAGGTGCAGGCCAACTGGCACGTATGATGTCACTTGCCAGCAAACCACTCAATATCACTGTGCGTGCTTATGATGTTGGCAGCAAAACCGTTGTTGACCCACTAAATTCAGCGATCAGTTATGGCGATCTTAATGCCGGTATTGAATTCGCTGATACGATTACCGCTGAATTTGAACATATCAGCCATGATGTATTAGCCCAGTGTGAAGCCAGTGGTAAATTAAAGCCGAGTAGCCAAGCGATAAAAACAGGTGGCGACCGCCGTTTGGAAAAGGCATTGCTGACCAAAGCAAATGCCGCCAATGCCAAGCATCAAATCATCGAAAGCAAAGCAGACTTTGACCAAGCACTGCAAACACTAGCACTACCGTTGATCTTAAAAAGCGCACTAGAAGGCTACGACGGCAAGGGCCAATGGCGCTTGAAAGACTTAAGCCAAGCTGATGATATTTGGGCTGATATTGAAGCGTTTTTCCAAGGTAGTAAAAGCTCAGTTAAACAAGCCGTTATTGCTGAGCAAATGGTGCCGTTTGATCGCGAAGTATCATTAGTTGGTATGCGCGATGTTAATGGTAATACCAAAGTGTACCCATTGACGGAAAATCATCACACTGACGGTGTACTGACCGTGTCTGTCGCGTTAAATGACAACGAAGCACTGCAAACTCAAGCACAGCAAATTTTTGACAGTATCGCCAATGCGCTCGGTTATGTGGGTGTGCTTGCCATAGAGTTTTTCCAAGTTGGCGATCAGCTATTGGTTAACGAAATCGCTCCGCGAGTCCATAACTCAGGTCATTGGACACAACAAGGTGCCGATACTTGTCAATTTGAAAACCATATTCGCGCGGTTTGTGGACTGCCACTTGGCAGTGGTGAATTAGTTAGACCTACGGCAATGATTAACATTTTGGGTGAAGATAGCATACCCAATGCGATTTTAGATATTCCGAGTGTAAGCTTGCATTGGTATGGTAAAACGAAACGCGCAGGTCGCAAAATGGGTCATATCAACTTATCGGCTACCACCAATCAGGCCTTATTCGAACGGTTAGAAAAAGTCGCAATGCTCTTACCAGAGCAAGCATTTAGCGATATCCAGCAATATGCGCGCTCGCTAGCAGCAAATACCTAATGCCTGACTTGCATTAAGATTGCGCTGATTGAAAATGTCCGCATTTTTTGTCGGCGCACTGAAGCTTTTCGCCAGCAGCCATCTGGCGTTTCAACAGTAATTCAAAACCACATTGCTCACATTCGCCAGCCACTGGCTCGTGATTCACCGCAAATTTGCACTTAGGGTAATTATCGCAAGGATAAAAAGTTTTGCCGTAACGTGTGGTTTTTGCAGTTAACTGCCCTTTTTTACAACTTGGGCAAGTGACATGACTTTCCACTTCAGCTTCATTTTGCTCATGCTCTATATGATGGCAGGCAGGAAAGTTCGTACAGCCAATAAACATACCATAACGCCCCTGCTTTACCGCCAGTTCATGACCACATTCAGGACATTCAGAGCCTGCTAAGACTTTATCTTCAACGCGCTCATGCTCAACCACTGGCCGAGTATATTGACACTTAGGATAGCTATTACAGCCGATAAAAGCGCCTGCTTTGCCTCGCTTAATACTCAGTTCACTACCACAGTCAGGGCAAACGCCATAGGCTTGCTCTAGTGCGTGTTCATGTTGGCTGAAAAGTGGATCGTCAGATTGAGACATAGCAATATCTGCGCGCTGGCGCTCGGTAAGAAAGGTTAAGTCGTATCACCATTATGCCACACGTAAAAAAAAGTGATCATCCTATATCTTGAAGATAATAGAGATAATCACTTTTTTGATATAATTCTACGCTGAAAAAACGAGCGTTAATCGGTCACGCGCTAGTGAAGCGGCCCATCAGGTCGCTCATCAAAAATTAGGTCTTCCATCTGAGAATAGGCTTTTTCACGGCCAGGTACGTTGAACAAGACCATTAGCACTACCCACTTTAAGTCATCTAAGTAAAAGTCTTTGGTGTCTAACTCCATAATGCGATCTATAACCATCTCTCGCGTCGTCACATCGAGTAAGTTGACTTGTTCAAGGAATAATAGAAAGCCACGGCATTCAGCGTCTAAACGCTGCATTTCTTGCGCGGTATAAATACGTGTAGAAGGGCCACAGACTCGAGTTAAATAAGGGTGTGAATCATTGTTTTGCAAATCAGCGAGTTTCTCTAACCAACTAAGCGCTTTGTATATTTCATCCTGATGAAAACCAGCACGAGTTAACTCATCGGTAAGCTCATCGTGATCTACCATAATCTCGGCTTCGGAGTGAATATAATTCTCAAAAAGGTACATAAGAATGTCAAACATAATTACCCCCTATGTAATCGAAGATAGCCACCAGGCACCGCAGATACCAGACCACTAAGCTCAAGCATTGTTAGCCGGGTTAACACTTCGTCTGTTGGAAGCTTACTCCGGGAAACCACTATATCTACGGGAGTGATTTCATAATCCACACTAGCTAACAATGCATCGTTTAACAAGCCCTGTTGATGACTTTTTACAATTTTTTCATCGGCCTGAATAACATGACCGGATGAATCAGAAATAACTAACTCTTCTATAATGTCGGCTGAACAATCGATTAATTTAGCGCCTTGTTTAATCAATTGATGACAGCCTTTTGCCATTGGATTTAGCGGCGATCCAGGTACCGCAAAAACCTCTCTATTTTGTTCTAATGCACTTTTTGCCGTCACCAATGAGCCGCTTTTAATTTCAGCCTCGACTACTACGGTTCCCAAACTTAATCCACTAATAATACGGTTACGGCGCGGAAAATGACCAGGTTTGGCGACAGTACCCGGTAAGAATTCACTGACAATCGCTCCACCCTTGTCCAATAAATTACGCGCTAAAAGTTTATGTCGAGCGGGGTAAATTTTATCAATACCCGTGGCAATTACCGCGATGGTGTTACCACTTGCTTGTAACGCCCCTTGATGAGCTGCCGCATCTATGCCCAACGCCAAGCCACTAGTAATGGTTAACCGGTTTGAAAGTTCTTGTGCTAGTTGGCTTGCGTATTCTCGTCCAGCATGAGTAGCAGAGCGGCTACCAACAATCGCTATTTGATCGGTATTGAGCAATGCTTTGTCACCCTTTAACCACAGTACCAATGGAGGGTCATATATTTGCGAGAGTAATTTAGGGTAAGCAGGATCGGAAAATACTATAATTTGACTATTGGCGTTATCGCTAGCGCTGATAATATCGGAAATACGCTGCCAATCCGGCGAGCTAATTGCGCTAGCTTGTGGCTTGTTTAGCCCTGAAGCCAGCAACTGTGTTTGGGAAAGTTGAAAAAGTTGGGCTAGGCCATGCTGCTCTACTAGCGACACCTTACGATGAATAGCAAGTCGCGGCACTAACTTTAGCGCCAGCCATAATGCAGTATCGTTATGACCCAAAGCTCTCTCCTTAAGCGTGAATACTCAAAACCTCATTGGAATAAATGAGACTGCAGATCAAAAAAGGCATACCACTATAGTTATAGCTGGTATGCCTTTGTTTTCAACTGCTTGTAATGACTAATTATTAACCTTGGCTAAGGTGCCGTCACAACATCTAAAAGTCGCGCCGGTTTACTGGTACGTAATATTAATGCCATTGACGCTTTGTCATAAACTTTAAAGACCATCACTTCGCCTAGCGCTTCTTCCGGCATGTCATATTCAGCTTCACCACCGCTAGTTAATCGATCCCAACGAGAAGCTGTCGCTTTGTATTGCGGACCACTTTTCGTTTCTACAACCGCTGGGCTCTTGCGCTGTATAGACATCACATCACCCACTTTCAGAGCGTGCTCGGCACCACGATTAATCATCACGACTTCAAGTTTGCCAAACTCTCTGCCGTCAGTCGCAGATTTAACAATCATGCCGCGTATCGCAGGATCTGCACTTTGCATGGTAAAGAAAGAGGGCAACAGCTGACCTTCATTGATCGGCATCACTAAATTACCTGAGCGAATTTCACGATTCGCCGAGTTCACTAGCATAGTGCTCGGGCGACGCACTGACATATTACCAGCTCGAATTACCTGCGCAGTGCCCGTTAATTTAACATTGTAGCCAAGCGATTTATCGGTTTCTGGATCGATGATTTCCTCATCGACATAATACATGGCATAAGATTTACCAGGGACAAGATCATCGTTGACATAAACTTTAAAGCCATCCGTGCTTGATTTATGCCCTTCATCACTACCGATCACATAAGGCAACGTGTCAATTTGCTCTTGCGTTAACAAGTGGTCGTATTGAATGTAAGGCGCAATGACATTGAGCGGTAACGTTGTTACTGGCTCTTTTTTAATTTGCTTGCGCAGTTTCGGTGATAACTTAATGGTCGGTTTTTCACGCGGCGCTACTTCCACTGGCGGCGCGATAACTTCTGGCACAACCTCAGGTTCTGGCTCCGGCTCTGCTTCAACTATAAGTTGAGGCTCACCTTGATCATCATAAACAAGACGTAAAACATCGCCAGGGTAAATAAGGTGAGGATTGTCAATTTCGGGATTGAGACGCCACAGTTTAGGCCAAAGCCACGGTTGCTCTAAAAATATCGAAGAAATGTCCCATAGCGTGTCTCCCTTTTCCACTATGTAGGTCTTCGGCGCATCTTCATTCAATTGAAGTACATCGGCGACCGCAAGCCATGGCAAGGTGAAGAATGTTGCTGAGAGTATAATTTTTTTTATCATGCTACTCTGTCCATTTTATACAAAAACTTCAAACCACTATTATTGTTGTTATTTAATGGCTAAAATTGAAACATAACATCCTAGCTTAATTATCGCTAATTATTTGTAAAAATTATGACCGTTTTATCCGTTTTACGCTTTCCTGATGAGAGATTGCGCACCAAGGCAGAACCTGTAACCCAAGTTAATGATGAAATTAGAAAAATTGTCGATGACATGTTTGAAACCATGTATGACGAAAATGGTGTTGGCTTAGCCGCAACACAGGTCAATATTCATCAACGTATTGTCGTTATGGACTGTAGTGACGACAAAAGTGACCCTCTTACCTTAATTAACCCCGAAATTATTAACAAAAGTGACGAAACTTTTATTAACGAAGAAGGCTGTTTATCAGTACCTGGCTGTTATGCGAAGGTCACTCGCCACGAACAAGTTACGGTCAAAGCACTCGATCGCGATGGCAACGAATTTACCCGTGATGCTGACGAACTGTTAAGTATTTGTATTCAACATGAGTTAGATCACTTAGCGGGTGTACTGTTTGTCGACTACTTATCTCCATTAAAGCGCAAACGCATTCAAACTAAGCTCGAAAAAGAAGCTCGTCTCAACGCTAAAGCTTAATCTAACCTCGCTAACTTAAGGTACGCCATTGACTTCTCCACTTAATATCGTTTTCGCCGGAACGCCGGACTTTGCTGCCCAGCATTTGCAAGCGTTAATTGACTCAGAGCATAATGTTATTGCTGCTTATTGCCCACCAGACAAACCAGCTGGTCGCGGTAAAAAGCTAACGGCTTGTGCCACTAAAGTCTTAGCGCAAGCGCATGATATTCCGGTATACCAACCAAAAAACTTTAAAGAAACACAAGATCAGCTCGATTTAAAAGCATTAAATGCCGATGTCATGGTGGTAGTGGCCTATGGCTTATTACTGCCAAAAGTTATTTTGGATGCGCCGCGACTTGGCTGTATTAATGTCCACGGTTCACTTTTGCCTAAGTGGCGCGGGGCGGCGCCTATTCAGCGCTCACTCGAAGCGAGCGACGAAGAAACTGGCGTGACGATTATGCAAATGGATGAAGGTTTAGATACTGGCGATATGATCTTAAAAGCTAGCTGCCCTATCCTTGAATCTGATACCAGTGCGAGCTTGTACGAAAAATTAGCAGTTCTAGGTCCGAAAGCGCTAGTTGAAACACTCAGCTTAATGGCACAAGGTGATTACCCGCGGGAAGTACAAGATAACGAATTAGCCACTTATGCCGCAAAACTTGATAAAGCTCATGCAGAAATTAATTGGCAACAAAGTGCACGCGACATTGACTTAAAGCGTCGCGCCTATTTCCCTTGGCCTGGTTGTCATATCAACTTAACTGACCAGCAAGGTAAATCGCAAACGGTTAAAGTTCACCAAGCCAGCGTTGTTGATCAAGATGTTAGCACCCTAACCCCAGGTGAGATTATCAGTGCAGACAAATCGGGCATTGTAGTCGCAACCAAAGCGCAAGCCTATCGCCTAGAGGTGTTACAACTACCGGGTAAAAAGCCCTTACCAGTGCAAGATGTACTCAACGGTCGAGCAGATTGGTTTGCAGTGGGTCAAGCGATCACAGGGTTTGTTGCGCAAGAAGCAAAAGGCAACTAAGTATCATGAGCGCAAATATTAGAGCGCTATGCGCACAAGTGTGTTTTGCCGTAGTAGAACAAGGCCGCAGTTTGGCAGAGGAAGTGCCCTTAAAAGCCACTAAAGCAGAAGGCAAAGACAAAGGCTTATTGCAAGAGCTTTGCTATGGTGTACTGCGCCACTTACCTGAACTAGAAAATGATGTTCGACAGTTTTTAGCAAAACCATTAAAGGGCAAACAGCGCGTTTGCCACTTTTTGATCTTAGTGGGTATTTATCAACTTAAGTACACGCGAATTCCAGATCATGCTGCGCTCAATGAAACGGTGTCAGCAACAGGAAAACTTAAAAGTGGCCACTTAAAAAATTTGGTTAATGGCGTGCTAAGAAATTTCCAGCGCCAGCATCAAAAACAAAACTCGAATCCAGAAAGCGAACAAGAAGTGAGCGCCAACTTACTTCCTGAACCTATATTTTATAATCACCCTAGCTGGTTTATTAAACTTGTTAAAGCCGCTTACCCAGAGCAATGGTCAACGATATTAACAGCTAACATGCAGCGCCCGCCCATGTGGCTACGCACGAATGTTAGCCAACAATCAAGTGACGCCTATCAACAGCAACTTGCCGAATTAGCAATTGAACTGGCTGCAATCGAGCCAAAGTCAAAAGCACTTAAGCTAGATCAAGCAATAGATGTAAATAAACTGCCAAACTTCAGCTCAGGAGCAGCGTCAGTGCAAGATGCTGCGGCACAACAATCGGCACGCTTGTTAGATTGTCAGCCAGGTGATCATGTGTTGGATTGTTGCGCAGCGCCCGGCGGTAAAACCTGTCATTTAATTGAGCAAACACCAGAGCTTGCCAGCGTCACCGCCTTAGATGTAGATGAACGTAGACTCGCTCGTGTGCAAGAAAACCTCGAACGCATTGGCCTAAACGCAAAATTGCAGTGTGGTGATGCCACCAAGCCAGAGTCATGGTGGGACGGTACACAATACGATCGTATTTTACTCGACGCGCCTTGCTCAGCAACAGGCGTGATCAGACGACACCCAGATATTAAATGGCTACGTAAAGCAGACGATATTGAGGCGCTTGCCCAGCTGCAGGCGCAGATACTGAGAAAAATGTGGTCATTACTTAAACCCGGTGGTACTTTGCTATACGCAACATGTAGCGTATTACCGCAAGAAAATAGTGAACAAATAGCACAGTTTCTTGCTCAGCAAAGTGATGCTCAGCTAATCGAACTACCGGAATATCAAGGCAAAATTGGCTGGCAAATATTACCCGGTGAACAGGATATGGATGGCTTTTACTACGCCAAGTTAGTCAAAAGCGCTGGTTAAGCAAGGCCAGTGGCAGTTATTGATAGCCATCGGTAGCATCAACAATAGTAGATTATGAAAATAATAATAATTGGCGCAGGCCAAGTAGGCGGTACCTTAGCGGAAAATCTGGTGGGTGAGCGTAATGATATTTCGCTGATCGATACCGATAGTCAAACCTTGTTAGAACTACAAGACAAGCTAGATTTGCAAGTGATCACCGGACAAGGTTGTCACCCAGACGTGCTGGCCCGTGCAGGCGCTGATGATGCCGATATGATCATTGCCGTGACCAACGACGATGCGACCAATATGATCGCTTGTCAAATCGCCTACACCCTGTTTAGCACACCGAAAAAAGTCGCGCGTATTCGCTCGTCAGAAATTGTTGAGCGCAAGCGTGAGCTATTTAACAAAGACCATATTCCGGTAGACCACGTGATTGCGCCAGAGCAACTAGTGACTCGCGATATTATCCACTTGATTGAATACCCTGGCGCCCTGCAAGTGCTGGAATTTGCCAATGGTAAAGTCAGCTTAGTGGCGGTAAAAGCCTACTATGGTGGTTTACTGGTAGGTCACGCGTTATCAACACTTAAGGAGCATATTCCCAATGTTGATACTCGTGTAGCCGCTATATACCGTAATGGCCGCCCTATTCGTCCACTGGGCACAACCGTAATTGAAGCGGATGATGAAGTCTTCTTTATTGCCGCCAGTATTCATATTCGCGCGGTAATGAACGAGCTGCAAAAGCTTGAACCTGCCTACAAACGTATAATGATCGCAGGCGGCGGTAACATTGGTGCTGGTATTGCGAAAAAGCTCGAACAAAACCATCAAGTAAAGCTGATTGAGCGTTCGCCAGAGCGTGCTAAACAGTTAACCCAAGAACTCGATAAAACACTGATTTTTACTGGCGATTCATCCGATCAAGAATTGCTACAAGAAGAGCAGATTGACCAGTTTGATGTGTTTATTGCCGTTACCAATGACGATGAAGCCAATATCATGTCGTCGCTGTTGGCGAAAAAGCTCGGTGTTCGCAAGACCATGGTGCTGATCCAACGAGAAGCCTACGTGAACTTAGTGCACGGTAGCAGTATCGATATTGCCATTTCACCTCAGCATTCAACTATTTCCGCGCTACTCACCCATGTCCGCAAGGGCACGATCAACAATGTATATAGCTTGCGTGGCGGCGCCGCTGAAGCAATAGAAATTGTAGCTAAAGGCGATGAAACCTCATCAAAAGTCGTCGGTCGTGAAATTCGTGACATCAAGCTTCCGCCAGGCACCACTATTGGCGCGATTGTCCGTGGTGATGAAGTAATAATTGCCCACTCTGACAGCGTGATCATGGAAGACGATCACGTCATACTCTTCCTAGTGAATAAGAAGTATATTTCAGACGTTGAGAAGTTATTCCAAGTGGGCGTAATTTACTTTTAGTGATCGTTCTTTGCAAAGCGCTATTCAATACAAAAAAAGCTGGCAATCGCCAGCTTTTTTAATGAGTAGATTTCTTAGTTATACATATTGCGCGTGGTATTAATTACGCCAAAACGCAGGGGTAAACAGAACAAGTAAGGTAAATATTTCCAAACGACCAAACAGCATAGCGACAATCAATACCCACTTACTAAAGTCGTTGATCGACGCAAAGTTCGCGGCAACTTCGCCTAACCCAGGGCCTAAGTTATTCATACAGGCTGCTACCGCAGTAAAGGCGCTAATATCGTCCATGCCAGAGGCTAGTAACAACAACATACAAATAACAAAGACTGCCGCATAAGCAGAGAAGAAACCCCAGACCGCCTCGATAACACGATCTGGTAACGCTTTACGACCTAATTTAATGGTAAACACCGCCTTAGGATGAACAAGCTTGTTAAGCTCACGCACACCTTGCAGGTACAACAAGACAACGCGCACCACTTTCATGCCACCACCAGTACTGCCCGCACAGCCACCAATGAAACTGGCAAAGATAAGTAGCAATGGCAGCAAGGTGGGCCAATCAGCAAAAGACGTGGTAGCAAAGCCGGCTGTCGTACTAATAGAAACTGACTGAAACAATGCCTGATCCAAGGCAACATCTGCACTTTGATAAGTGTTATGGCTCATCAACACAGTAAAACATATCGCCGTTAAAATCACCTGTAGGGTGATAAAGAACTTAAACTCAGGGTCGGCAAAATAGTTACGAATAGACTTGTTCTGCACCGCAGCATAATGCAGCGCAAAGTTAATGCCGGCGATAATAAGGAAGACAACACAAATCAAGTTGATCACTGGGCTGTTAAAGTAGCCCATACTGGCATCATGAGTGGAGAAGCCGCCAATCGCAATCGTCGAAAACGAGTGACAAATGGCGTCAAAAACTGACATACCCGCTAACCAATAAGCAACCGCACAAGCAATAGTTAACGATAGGTAGATATACCATAAATGCTTGGCGGTATCGGCGATACGGGGGGTCATTTTCGAGTCTTTTACCGGCCCAGGAGTTTCCGCACGATAGAGCTGCATCCCACCGATCCCTAGCATGGGCAGTACCGCTACCGCGAGTACGATGATCCCCATGCCACCTAACCATTGCAATTGCTGACGATAAAACAGCACCGCATGAGGTAAGCCATCAATTTGCGTTAAAATAGTGGCCCCTGTGGTGGTTAACCCTGAGAAAGATTCAAAAAAAGCATCGGTTGTTGTTAGATTTGGGGTTTCCAACAACATCAGCGGAATCGCTGAAAAACTTGCTAATACCGTCCAAAACAGCACAACGATAAGAAAGCCTTCCCTCGCCCTGAGATCATATTTTTTCCGTCTATTTGGGTACCACAGGGCAAGACCAATAAACAAACACCACATAAAGGCCATTAAGAAAGGAACACCGCCACCATCGCGATAAATGAGTGACACAACAGCAGGCGGTAACATAGTAACGCTGAGTAGCGCGACTAGTAGCCCTAAAATACGAATAATGTTTCTATATTGCACTGATATACGCTACTTAGCTTTGTTCTGTGGTTTCGTTAAGTGCACCTTAGCTATTTAATAACTGAGCTGTGCTTGATCTCTTGTTGGTCTAAGCTGGGTGACACTTGCTACGGCTAATCGCTTTTTTGCTTATCGTTTAAACCCGCATTTCACTTAAGCGCCACCCGATTTTTCTAGGTGCTTTTCTAAGTGTAATGTCCCGCTAGATAAGGTAAGCAATTGTTGTTCAAATAGTTTAAGCTGATCAATGGGGATAGCCAATACAAACTTGATATTTTCTAGGTATTGCTCTTCGAGGACCTGAGTATTGGTTGATTTGATTAAATGCTGAATATCGCTGACTTGTTGGTAACTGACACTTAACAAGCGTGTTTCTGTTAACACCTTATGGTGTGTTGGCAGCGCAGGCAGTGCTTCTTTAACAGCACCACCGTAAGCGCGCTGTAAGCCACCTGTACCCAACTTTACGCCACCAAAATAGCGGACGACAATCGCGGCAACTTCACCTACGCCACTGCCTTGCAGCATCGCCAGCATAGGTCGACCAGCGGTGCCACTAGGTTCACCATCATCTGAAAAACCATAGGTTTGACTGTCTTGCGGTGCACCGCTGACAAAGGCATAGCAATGATGATTAGCGCTGGGGTGCGCTTGTTGCAGCTCGGTCAGTCTGGCTTTCATTACCTGGTAACTGGTACAAGGAAACAAGTAGCATAGAAAGCGGCTGCGATTGACGACGGTTTCAATGAGTACCTCGTCAGTCGCAATTAAATAACCCGGCGCACTGGTGCACTCTTTACCCTTTACTTCCTTGGCATATACTCCCTTGGCATATACTCCCTTGGCGTTTACTTCCTGCGCTTTTATTTCCTTAGACGAACGACCTGGCTCAGCCAAGGTTTAAGTCTCGAGTCATATTCTCGTTATGTGATTGATGAACGATAATGTTGTCTTCAATGCGAATACCGCCAAATGGTTTGAATTTTTCCACTTGCGCCCAGTTAATCGCGTTGCTGTGCTCACTTGCTTTGAGATCAGCCAACAAAGAGTCAATAAAGTATAAACCCGGCTCAATGGTATAGACTTGCTCAGCCTCAACAGCACGTGAGGTACGCAAGAATGGGTGCTGTGCAGGTGTATCAATATGAGTACCGCGCTCATCCGCCATAAAGCCGCCAACATCGTGTACTTGCAAGCCTAGGTGATGACCTAAGCCATGTGGGAAGAAGGTTGAGACTATGCCCTGTTCAGCCGCAACTTCTGCACTGCAATGAATCAAGTTAAATTCCGCCAGCACGCGGCCAATATCAAGGTAAGTTTCGCAGTGTAATTCAACATAACTCTTACCGGGTTTCAGGCCGTCAACCGCGTTAAGCATTAACTTGTCCATACGCGCAATAAGCGCTGCAAAGTCGTTTTGCTCATAGGCATAGGTACGCGTAATATCTGACGCATAGCCGTGATAGTTGGCGCCAGCATCAATCAAGAATGAACGGTGCTGCTCAGGTTTATTGCGCTCTAACGCTGTGTAATGAAGTATCGCCGCATTTTCATTAAGCGCAACAATATTGCCATATGGCGTTTCGCTATCGGTATGTGACGTAGCTTGCAGGTAAGCACGTTGAATTTCAAATTCAGATTCGCCCGCCATAAAGGCCGCTTTTGCTGCTAAGTGGCCTGCCACTGCGCGTTCATTTGATAAACGCATCAATGCCTGTTCATATGGGGTCTTGTACGCACGGTGAAAGTGCAGGTAACTTAATGCGCCATCTGGATTAATTTGTTCAAAGCCCAAGGCTTTAGCGACCTCAATATGCTCGCCGATATAAGCATAGTTTGCTTTATCGTAAGGCAGCAGCGCATCGACTTCAGCGGCATTGGTGATCACTTTAATGTCAAAAAACGGTGTCCAAAAATCATCTGTTAATGTTTCAACCTTGTGCCAAAAATCCACTGGTTGATAATAAATTAAAACTGGCTTGTCATGACCGTTAATCAATAACCAGCTATTAGTTACATTGGTCAATGGCAACCAATGTTTAAAGTGTGGGTTTACTTTAAAAGGATACGAATTATCGTCTAAGAATACTTTTAATTCTTTACCTGAATGGATCACTAATCCTTCAAGGTTTTCACGATTAAGCACATTACGTGCTCGTGCTTGAAGTTCATTAATATGGGCAGGGTAAACATTGGCAAAGTTAGTCATAGAGGCTCTCTTGTGACGATTAATTACTCATAGCACCAGCTTTGCGTGACAATCATTAAGCAGAGCTGGGCACTAGTTGAAAATTTGGCTTATTTTAACCACGAATAGGCTGTAAACGCAGTAAAATAGTGCGAATTAGGTAAAAAACATCGCTTTACTATCAAAGCTATTACGCCGAATTTGGCAACGTTTGATGACGTTTTTACGATATTTTTCAGCCAAAGGCTTGGGTTATTGGCTCAATGACGTAGTGCCTATCTTCATACCAAGCACAGTCGTAAATGGCGATTCCCCTTCACTATTGAGCTTATGCTGATAAATTTGTTTATAAGCGAGCACACTTTTTACGTATTCACGTGTTTCTTTAAAAGGAATAGTCTCTATCCAAATATCAGCAGGTAGTGTTTCGCCCTTTTCTAACCATTGCTTTACGCGATAAGGGCCAGCATTGTATGACGCAGTCGCCAATACTAAATTACCCTCATACCTGTCGAGTAAGCGTTTTAGATACTTAGTCCCTAGTTTGATATTATTTTTGGCATTGGCGAGATAACGGTTAGAAACCGCTTTTTTCTCTAGCTGTTTTGCCGTTGCTGGCATAATTTGCATCAGCCCACGCGCACCCGCAGAAGAATGGGCGTCACGCATAAACGAGCTTTCACGGCGTGCAATGGCAAATGCCCAACTTGGGTCAATACTATGCTTGTCAGCATAGCTGGCTATATCGTCTTTGTAGGCCATTGGGAAACGCAGCTCGACATCGTCTAAATAACCTTGTGAGGCCAAGGTAAAAATCGGTCGATCGAACCACCCTTGCTCAAAAGCAAACGAAGCCGCCGCAAGTTTTTCACTTTTTGATAAGGTGGCTAGCCAGTAATTCCACTCTTTTCTGGCTTGGCTATAGCGTTCAAGGTGAAACAATTCAAAAGCGCGTTTAGCCGCCGGGTTTTGAATAATGTTATCGATCACTTTGGCATCAACCAGCAGTGGATTATGTTGTAAGTTAATGTTTTGACTTAACCATTTAGCAGCCATAAAACCGTAGTAGTGACGCTTTTTCGCCAAATCTAACATCAACTCCCGTGCCGCTTGGTCACGCCCGACTTCGGCCATACTGCGCGCATACCAATATTGCCACTGTGGTTTTTCTTGTAGGCGATCTGGTAATGCCAATAAGGTTTTTTGAATATCCGGCCAGTTTTGCTGTTTTAGTGCGGTTGCTAACTTCCATTGCACTAAGTTGCTATCGAGCTTGTCTGGTTTGACTTTGCTAAGCCAAGTATCCGCCTGCGCATGGTGTTTAGTTGCCAAAGCAAGTGCAAAGCGCTTAGTGAGATAGTCTTGTTGCTGTTCGGTAAAAGTAAACTTTTGCTGTGCTAACTGGTATGTTTGCAAGGCGCGCTCCGGATCACGCCAAATTAACCGTTTAAGGCCATAGGCCATAATTTGCGTTTCTTTTTCATTGAGCGTTTTAAAACGCGATAGCTTGCTGATATAGCTAGGATCACGCCTTACCCGATGAAATAACTTACCTAAGTACTGCTCTTCCTTTGGCAACAGCCCTGTTAAATAAGGAATTAAAGTATGCTTGCCACCATCTGCTGCAAGGCTCAATCGTTGCCAAACTAGATCTGGCGTAAGGTAGCCAGCTTTCTTCCACTGTTTAAAAATTGGATCACAGGCCTTATCTTGCGACTTACCTACTAGCCACCATTGTTTTACTTGAGGCAGCACCACCTTTTCCGGCATGCCCCCTGCCAACTGATAGCTTAACTGTGTACAGCTTAACTTAGCGTCGTTATTCGGTTTAAAAAACTTAAGAAAAAGCGCCTTGCGCTCTCGCTTAGCCAAATAGTTCAGCCATTTTTTACGCAATGGCCAATCTAGCGGTGTGCCCCGATACTCTGTTAAAAACTCTTCAATTTCAGCCGCGTCGCTCAGGCGAATTTTGTCCATCAAGCGCTTTTGATCGAGATATGGCTGAAGCGGATAATAATGTAATTGCTGATATAAGTTTTGATATTCAGGGGAATCTGCTTTCCACACATGTTTTTCAGCTTTTAAAAAGGTCGACCGCTGGTCAACAGAAGCCACTGTAGCTGGCGAACCAAGCAAGCCTGAGATTGCTGTTCCTGCAACAAAACAGAATGAAATAAGACGCTTATTGGGTAACATAAAACATGCGATGAAAAAGGGGCATAATTGAATTATTCACGCATCGCTAAGCAATGCAAGCGCTGAATCTCTGTTTTATCGGCATAACTTAGAAGTCTTACCAGATAATCAATAAATAGCCTGTTTATCGTTACATTAAATGGTTTGCAGTAACAGAGTGTAAATTTTACACGGCTAAACTTTTAACTAACAGATGAATCAGGTAGGATCGCCGCCCTATTTATTTTCGCACAATTTAGATAACGTTAAGGTTTACGAATGAGCGCTCAACAAACAGAAACTGACCATTTCCTTGATGCCATTGGCTTACGTTGCCCAGAGCCGGTGATGATGGTGCGTAAACATATTCGTAATATGGCCAGCGGTGAAACGCTATTTATCAAAGCGGACGATGCTTCAACGACACGCGATATTCCAAGCTTTTGTCGCTTTATGGAGCATGAGTTAGTTACTCAAGCGAGTAACGATGGAATTTATACCTACATTATTAAAAAAGCTTAGCTAAAAATCACTTGGTTTTTATAGTTAAGTTTTTGAATATAAAGAAAAAGGAGGCATCAGCCTCCTTTTTTAATTGCTAGTATTGAGAGTAATAGTTACTGCAATACCGAAATATCAGCAACCGCTAAGAAGCTGTTACGAATATTATTCAATAGTGTCAAACGGTTAGTTTTCACCGCTTCATCATCCGCCATCACCATCACATGCTCGAAGAAGTTATCAATCTCTTCTTTAATGGTCGCTAATGAAGTTAGCACACTTTGGTAATCTTTATTTGCCATTGCTGGAGCAACTTGCTCAGCAACTTTAGCAAAGGCGCTCGCTAATTGTTGCTCTGCCGCTTCTGATAATAACGAAGTATTAACGTCAGCCAGTAGCTCACCATCAAACTTAGCCAAGATATTACCAACACGTTTATTGGCTGCCGCTAAGGTTTCAGATTCCGCTAACGTTTTAAAATGCGCTACGGCACTGACACGTTGTTGGAAATCTAAAGGCGATGTTGGCTTGTTTACTAGCACTGATTGAATAACATCAACGCTAATGCCTTGCTCTTCGAAATAAGCTTTAAAGCGCCCCATGACAAATTCAATGACATCAACGGCAACATTGTCATTAGTCAGCTTGTCACCAAACAATGTTTGGCTATGGGCAATCAATGAAGCGATATCTAGGTTTAATTCTTTTTCAATAATAATACGAATTAAACCAATGGCAGCGCGGCGAAGTGCAAATGGATCTTTATCACCTTTTGGCGCTTGGCCAATACCGAAGATACCAACCAATGAATCTACCTTATCGGCAATCGCCACAGCACAACCAATGTTAGCTTCTGGTAAGCTGTCGCCCGCAAAGCGTGGACGGTATTGATCTTCTAATGCTTGCGCAATCGCGTCTGACTCACCATCGTGCTGAGCATAGTATTTACCCATAGTCCCTTGAACTTGTGGGAACTCTAACACCATCTCACTCATCAAGTCGGTTTTACTCAGTAAACCAGCTCGGTGTGCATCCGCTTTGTTTTCACCAACTTGTTCGGCAATAAAGCCACTTAATGCTGCAATGCGCTCAGACTTATCTTTTAACGTGCCTAACTGTTTTTGGAACAATACAGATTCAAGGCTCGTTAAGCGTGACTCTAAACTTTGCTTTTTATCAGTTTTAAAGAAGAACTCCGCATCCGCTAAACGTGGACGAATCACTTTTTCGTTACCGAAGATGACTTGCTGTGGGTCTTTACTGTCGATATTAGCGACAAAGATAAACTGGTTTTTTAATTGACCATCTTTATCTTTCACTGGGAAGTATTTCTGGTGATCTTGCATCGAGTAAATTAATGGCTCTGCCGGCACTGACAAGAATTCCTCGTCAAAGCTACCCACTAACGTTACTGGCCATTCATTAATGCTTGTTACTTCTTCAAGTAAACCTGCATCAACAATTGCATCACCATTAATATCTGTAGCCGCTTTTGCTACTTGCTCAATGATAAGTGCCTTACGCTTGTCGTAATCAGCAATAACAAACGCAGATTCAAGCACAGTTTCATAGTTGTTAGCGTGATCTAAGGTAATAAGACCGTCGTTTTCTTGGTAGTGGAAACGGTGACCTTGCAATTGGTTTGCCGATGCCACACCGAGTGCTTCGCCTGCAATTAGCTCACCACCAAACATCATAGTTAACGTGTGCACTGGACGAATAAACTGGATGCGCTCGCTACCCCAACGCATTGGTTTAGGGATAGGTAATTTACCTAATGCAGTGACCACCATCGCAGGAATTAACTCAGCAACGGATTTACCCGATTGGCTTGCCTTGTGCAGTAACCACTCACCTTTGTCTGTGGTTAAACGCTCGGCTTGTTCTACAGTGATACCGTTTGAGCGTGCCCAGCCTTCAGCAGCTTTCGTTGGCTTACCGTCAGCATCAAATGCAACGTTAGTTGCAGGACCACGCTTTTCAACTACTTTGTCAGCTTGTTTTGCAGCAAGCGCTTTCACTTGAACCGCTAAACGACGAGGCGATGCAAACCACTTACTGCTTTCAAACGCTAAGTCTGCTTGCTCTAGTTGCGTAATGATTTGCTGATGGAAAGTGCTCGCCAGTGTGCTTAGTGCTTTTGGTGGTAATTCTTCCGTACCTAATTCGATAAGCAATGTTTCTGTCGTCATTATGCTTTCCCCTCAACTGCTTTCTTGTCTGAATTGGCACTTTCTTCTGCACGTGTGCACAGCGGGAAGCCTAATGCTTCACGAGCATTGTAATAAGCTTCCGCACACGCTTTCGCTAAGGTTCTAACACGTAAGATATAACGTTGACGTTCAGTAACAGAAATCGCATGACGGGCATCGAGTAAGTTAAATGCGTGCGATGCTTTCATGACTTGCTCGTAAGCTGGTAAAGGTAAGCCCTTTTCAATTAAGTCTTGTGACACTTTTTCACACTGATCAAATTGATGGAATAAATCATTCACATCAGCGTGCTCGAAGTTATAAGCCGATTGCTCAACTTCGTTTTGATGGAATACGTCGCCGTACATTACTTTACCCATAGGACCGTCAGTCCACACTAGGTCGTAAATACTATCCACGTTTTGAATGTACATGGCTAGGCGCTCTAAGCCGTAAGTAATTTCACCCGTCACTGGCGCACACTCTAAGCCACCCACTTGCTGGAAGTAAGTAAACTGGGTGATCTCCATACCGTTTAACCAAACTTCCCAACCAAGGCCCCATGCACCTAATGTTGGCGACTCCCAGTTATCTTCAACAAAACGAATATCGTGCACGAGTGGGTCTATACCTAACTCTTTTAATGAGTTTAAGTATAACTCTTGGATATTCTTTGGATTTGGCTTCAACATCACTTGGAATTGATAGTAATGTTGCAGACGGTTCGGGTTTTCACCATAACGACCATCAGTTGGACGACGACACGGCTGTACGTAAGCACTGCTCATTGGCTCAGGGCCAATAGCGCGTAAGAATGTCATTGGGTGGAAAGTTCCCGCGCCTACTTCTAAATCTAACGGCTGAATGATTACACAGCCTTGGCGAGACCAGTAATCTTGCAATTGCAAGATTAGCCCCTGAAAGGTTTTTATATCAAAGCTACTCATGTCGTTCCAAATGCGAGCCAAATGCTCTTTTTGCTAGTCGCTGTAAAGGATTTTAACGGTGATAAACCTAAAAGTGCCCTGACAGCTTAAATGAATAAAAAAATAGTCGCCTAGTATACCCAATGGCGTTTATTTCGCCTAGGGCTAGCGCCTAAGAAACACAAGGTTTTCACATATTCCTAAAGCGGTTGGGAAATATAAAATTTGGCAGGATGAAACTGTACAGTTGAATGAAATATTTGAATGGTTAGTTTGAGTTTGACTTACGTTTGCCATTTGATAAGAAATAAAACTTCTTACTCTTTAAACAAAAAGCCCCACTACAATGTGGGGCTCTATTTTAAATGCTAAATAAGATTATCTAATAGCTTAGTGTTTTTGATTAGCTCGAACCGTCTCGATATCCAAGTAAGTCACCTTCTCTTTAACCAAACCATTTTCGAAAATAATGATATCAGCGGCAGGGATAGAATAAGGCTTGTCTGATGGTTTAAATACGTGAGGGCCAACTCGAGGCACTAGATTAGCCTCAATATGCATGTCATATTCAAATACGCCATAGTTATCGCCTATGATGACTTTTTTAGGGGTAGAAGCGTAATTAGGCATTGAAGTAAATATTGCCGTTAACAATTCGCGCAGTTCCGCTTTACCTTTTGCAGGCTTAACACCTGCAACCATAATACGAAAGACTGTATCTTCAGTATGAAGTGCTACCGCAGCTTCAACATCTTGCTCCGCCCAAGTTTTACCATAAGCTTTCAGTAATGCTGGAATATCTTGCTTTACTGTTTCTTTTTGAGGCTCTTCCGCTAACGCCCATTTAGGTAAGACAAGTGCGGCTAGCATTAAGGTGATGGCATATAAGCGACGGTTAGTTTTTTGTTTTGGCACTGTGATTTCCCTTAGTTACAGATTGTAATGTCTGTAACTAGGCTAGCATGGGTGCTTATAACGAACAATGCTAATAACCGCATACTACTATTAGCTAGCATTATATTGACCATATGGACAACTAATTTAGCTATATTGCCTATACTTGTCTTTTATATATCTCTATCAACCATATGAATTGAAAAAGAAAAAGGCCACCTAACTTAAGTGGCCTTTACTAATCTAGTTGTGTGTAATTATGTATTAGGAGTTGTGGGTTCTCATAATTGATGTAAGTAGACCCTCCCATTATATATATGTAATTCACTAATTATGAGAATTTGGTTTTTGGGGGGTTTCTCATTAACAAAGAAAGTATCCACCATTATTCTCACAATTTTAGAATCACTTCCCACTATATATGTAGCAAATTTGAAATATGCACTTTGAATCGACCAGATTTTCCTAGACACAAATAAGTTGTAAACTTTGTGTCCTAGGAGGATGAATGAGCGCTAAAAGATTTCCCGAAGAATTTAAGGTTCAGGCCGTTAAGCAAGTGACTGAAAAAGGTCACTCCGTTGCAAGCGTTGCAGAACGGTTAGATATCTCGACAAATAGTCTTTATATCTGGTTAAAACGCTATGGCAGTAACAGCGAACACTACCAAGAATTATCCGAGCAAGAAAAGCGTATTAAAGCGCTTGAGAAAGAACTAAAGCGTACTCAACAAGAACGTGATCTATTAAAGGAAGCCGCCGTGTACTTTGCGGGCGAGTCAAAGAAAAGTACACGTTCATAAAGTCTCGGCTCAACCAATACCCCATAAAGCTGATGTGCCAAGCGTTGCAAGTTCACCGCAGTGGCTTTCATGCTTGGTTGCAAAAGCCAGAATCCAAGCGAGCTAAGGATGACAAGCGCTTAACGGGTTTAATCAAACAGTCTTGGCTTGAAAGCGGCTGCGTTTACGGTTATCGCAAAATTCAAAGTGATATGTTGGATTTAGGTGAAGTTTGCTCAAAGAATAGAGTTCATCGATTAATGCAGTTATCAGGCATTCAAGCTCAAGTCGGCTATAAGAAGCGCAAAGGCAACTATGGCACTAAGCCTTCTGTGGTCGCAGATAACCAGTTAAAACGACAGTTTGATGTAGTACAGCCAAATCAAGCTTGGGTAACTGATATCACTTATATTGATACGCACGAAGGCTTTCTCTATTTAGCCGTAGTTATCGACTTGTTTTCTCGGCAAGTCGTTGGCTGGTCGATGCAATCGATGATGCATACTGATTTAGTCTTAAGTGCATTACTCGCTGCTGTATGGCGAAGAAAACCTAAGCAAACGGTTATTATACATTCCGATCAAGGCAGCCAATTTACAGGTTATGACTGGCAACGATTTGCTGCTGAGCATAATTTATCACTCAGTATGAGTCGTAGAGGTAACTGCCATGATAATGCTGTTGCTGAGAGCTTCTTTCAGTTGCTAAAACGTGAACGGATCAAGCGAAGAAAATACAAAAATAGAGAAAAAGCTAAGGAAGATATTTTCGATTACATCGAAATGTTTTATAACAGCAAACGTAAACATGGTTATCTAAATAATCAGTCTCCAACTGACTATGATAAAACCTATTTTATGTGTACTAGTTCAGACTTGATCTGACAGTTACCCGTTTTTCAATCGGTGACTGTCAGTTTAGATTTGAGCTAAATTCTTCTCAGCCCAAATCGATTTTCCATCAAGTAATGTTTCAAGTGGCGTTCTGCCACAGCACATTTTGCCCTGATGAGTTCGATCATTATTGTAATAAACCATCCATTCGTCCAGATCCTTTTGTAATTCCTCTAACGAGCCATAGAGCCTCTTACGGAACGTAACCTGATAAAACTCCTGCAATATTGTTTTGTGGAAACGTTCACAGATACCATTTGTCTGCGGTGACATCGCTTTCGTTTTTGTATGATCGATATCATTTATTGCTAGATAAAGCTGGTAATCATGATGTTCAACCTTGCCACAATACTCAGTGCCTCGGTCTGTGAGAATGCGTAACATTGGTAGCTCGTGCTGCTCGAAGTAAGGCAAAACCTTGTCGTTGAGTATGTCAGCAGCAGTGATTGGCGTTTTCGTTGTGTAGAGCTTGGCAAATGCAACCTTGCTGTAAGTATCAACGAACGTCTGCTGGTAGATACGGCCAACACCTTTTAGATTACCCACATAAAACGTGTCCTGTGAGCCTAGGTAGCCCGGATGAGCCGTTTCTATCTCGCCACAAGCTTCATCATCGTTCTTTTTCTTCTCAAGTGCAGCAACTTGAGCATCGGTGAGAATGATGCCGTCGTTAGCGACTTTCTCTTCAAGCGCTTTCAGCCGTTTTTTGAAGTTTTCTAAGTCATGGCGCAACCAGATTGAACGCACGCCACTGGCAGATACAAATACGCCTTGCTTACGAAGTTCATTGCTGGTTCTGACTTGGCCGTGCGCGGGGTATTCAATGGCATAATCCATTACTGCTTTTTCGGTTTTTTCATCAACACGATTTTTTATATTTGGTTTTCGGCGGGACTTATCAATAAGCGCATCAATGCCGCCATCTTCAGCCAGCTCTTGATAACGATAAAATGTATCTCGTGATACGCCCATCACTTTGCAAGCTCTGGATACATTACCAAGTTCTTCAGCTAGGTTGAGCAAACCTGCTTTGTGTTTAATGATTGGATTGTTAGTATGAAGCATGAGAGTTACCTCTTTGTTTGTTTTGATTAAAGATTCAGCACCTTTATCAAAACGGGTAACTCTCTACTTTTCAAGAAGATGTGTCAGATCTTGTCTGAACTAATTCATTTTATGAATCAAGAAAACGTCTAGGGTAGTCTGGTCGATTCACTCTACAGTTAATTCATGACAAACTCTTCGTAAGTTCTTGGAGTGAAACTCTAGACCATTGTCACAAATTAGAGTTGTTGGTATACCATGACTTGGCCATGTCTCTTTGATAGAGCTGTATTTTTTAGCTAGGTAGCCTTTAGTCAGTATTGCATTTTTAAGGGCTCTCATAACCGACAGCTCAGATGGTGGCTCAAATCCAACTTCAAATCCCAAAATCATCTTCGAGTTATAGTCTATTAGCGTAGTTAGATTTGGCCGACCAATAGCTAAGCCTGTTGTATCACTAACGACAAGGATGTTTAAAGGTGTATGGTCAACTTCAACTCGTTCTAATATGCGCGTGACGCGCACTCCCGAGCCTGTAAGTCTAAAGTGTCTTTCCGCTGCATACTTACCCTCTCTAGCTAACATTACCTGATATGGGTCAAATCTCTTGAATAATCTATAGAATTGGGCACGACTTGGAATATGAATGTCTGGGTTTGTTGTACTTTTGATATAGTGAAGTTTATGTTCAAAAATCTCGTAGACTTTTGACTTCATCACTCTTTGTTCATTTAGATAAACTTCTTCAACTAAATTATCAAACAAAGTCAAAACGAAGTTGCTCAGTCGTTTTGGCTTGCTTGAGCCAGTTCGTTTGTTTACTAAGGAACTAATATCGTGGTAATTCGAGTGCCATCGTCGCCACCACTCATAAACAGTACTAATAGCGGGAGGTTTTTCATTTCGCTTTTCAGCAGTAAAGAGGATTACTGCTTTTAACTGTTTATTAGTAGGCTTTTCACCGAGAGCTTGCCTTGCATCACTAATGTAATCAAGCTTTCTCTCAACACATTGCTGCTCTTTTTCACTTAATACCGACATATCGGCTGCCACATGCTCACACTTTTTGGCTCCTTCTTCACTAGAATCAATGAAGATTTGTTCTTCTGTAATCCCTTCGGCAATTTCACTCTTAGATAAAAGTTTTATCCCTCCATCTTTGCTATTTATTAAGTAGCATTTGTCATCAACGATACGCTCAATACAAAGGCGCTCGCCATTAATCAATAAGTGTAAACCAACGCGTAGTGATGCAGTTTTCATGGCCGCTCTCCTTATGATTAAAAGAAAGTTGAGTAGATAGTGTGATTGGTTTCTGTAGATCAACTGTTAGCTGATGATTTCGAATAGCGCAGTAAATTAGTGGCAATGTACACTTGCTTGATAGTAAGTCCTCTATCGCAGAGATATTGTGAACCGACTTCATTAGTCGGCTAAATATAGCCCTATCCGCTGAGGCGTGATATTCATTGTTATAAGGCAATATTAATTGAAGATTGCCCTGAAAATTCACGTTACCAACTTCATTTTCAGTAACAAAATAGAGTCTTATATTTCGCTCCGCCAACTGTTCAGATATTGCTATATATTTGTTTCTAATTTCCGGGTTCTGCAGCTTTTGATGTGGCTTTACTTCAATATAAGCCCTCTCTCCATTTCTAAGCTCAACTTCGAAATCAGGGATATATCTCTTTACTTTGTTTTCGAACAAATACTCTATTACACATGGTTGTTCTCTAAAAAAAGAAATGCCACATGAAAACTCCATAAAACGACACGCTTTTAACTCTAATTGAGATTCCCAAGCTATCGAACGTTTGGATTTACACGATGGAAAATATCCTACGACTTTTCCTGTTGTTGGTCGCACTGGCTGCCGTACTCGCTCACTGAGAAGAGTAGCTGACTCGCCTCGCTTAAATTCAGGCAATAGTCCCCCTGAATCACTATTAATCGTGACCTTTTTTCTGCACATAAAAAATCCTTACCAATTAGGCAATTAAGTTAGATTATTGATATTAATAAGGAGTTTGGTTGACGAGCTAAGGTGATTAGGTAGATACTATCACTGTCTAGGGGATAGTACGGAAGGATTTCCTTTCTATTGTCACCATTAACTGGGCACTCCAAACTCTTTGGTTTGCCCCGTTAATTCCTCATAAAGACCCCCATATATTCACCTTCTTAAATTTATAACGACTTATCCATACTACTTTAAATCACTTCAATTTTGAAGAAAAAGGGCCTAACAAACATCAAAAAAACATAATAAAGTCATGATGTTAAAGTGTATATAAATAGTTATACATTAATTTTTAAAAGCTCTTTTTAGGTGTTTGAAATACCGAGCTTTCTTTGAAAACTAAAAAAGCCATTTACGTGGATAACGTAAATGGCTTTTTATTTTAAATATTGTGAAGTTCTATTCTATATGATGAATCGTGAGACGATTTCTATTGAATTATGAGAACCCACAGGAGTTAAACAACTACACATCCAAGTTAGATACTTTTAATGCATTGTCTTCGATAAAGTTACGACGCGGTTCAACATGATCACCCATTAAGGTATTAAATAGTTGGTCTGCGGCGATAGCATCTTCGATGGTCACTTTTAACATTCGACGTGTTTCTGGGTCCATGGTTGTTTCCCAAAGTTGATCTGGGTTCATCTCACCTAGACCTTTGTAACGTTGAATGTATTGACCGCGTTTAGACTCAGCCATTAACCAGTTAAGCGCTTCTTCAAACGATGTGACTGGTTTAACTTTCTCACCACGCTTAACAAATGCTCCCTCTTCCATTAAGCCATTAATCGCACTGTTAAGCTTCATAATCGCTTCAAACTCTTTCGAGTGAATGAAGTCATAGCTACAGCTATATTGCTTGTCTATGCCGTGCTGGCGAACATTAAATACAGGGTGGTAAATATTGCGTTCAGCATCGTGCTTCACATCAACAGAGTAAATTGAACCATTACCCTCTTGATTTTCAAGCTGCTCAATTAAGTTTGCTACCCAAGCTTCAACTTTATTTTGATCGGCAAAGTCATCAACAACAACTTCATTGCTGTATACCATCTTCTCAAGAATATCTTGTGGAATTTGGCGTGAAATGCGCGAAATAGTATCCATGGTCGCGCGGTATTGATTAACTAACTGCTCTAACGCAATTTCAGAAATTGCAGGAGCAGAGTCATTAACATGAATTTCAGCATTCTCAAGCGCGAGTGTAGTTAGGTATTCAGTTAGCGCTTCATCATCTTTGATATAACGCTCTTGCTTACCTTTCTTTACTTTATAAAGTGGAGGTTGAGCAATGTATACATGACCACGGTCCATAATTTCTGGCATTTGACGGTAGAAGAAAGTCAGCAATAAAGTGCGAATGTGTGAACCATCCACATCCGCATCGGTCATGATAATGATGCTGTGGTAACGTAGTTTTTCAGGGTCGTATTCATCACGACCAATACCAGTACCCAATGCCGTGATTAATGTGCCAACCTCAGCAGATGAAATCATCTTATCAAAACGTGCTTTTTCAACGTTTAGAATCTTACCTTTTAGAGGCAAGATAGCTTGGTTCTTACGGTTACGACCTTGCTTAGCTGACCCACCCGCAGAGTCACCCTCCACTATGTATAGTTCAGAAAGTGCTGGGTCTTTTTCCTGACAGTCAGCTAATTTACCCGGTAAGCCCGCAATATCTAATGCACCTTTACGACGTGTCATTTCACGTGCTTTACGCGCTGCTTCACGGGCACGAGCGGCATCAATAATTTTCATAATGATGGTTTTAGCCGTACCTGGGTTTTCTAATAGGTAGTCGCCTAGCTTTTCACCCATGGCTTGTTCAACTGCCGTTTTTACTTCAGATGACACTAGCTTATCTTTAGTTTGTGAAGAGAATTTAGGATCAGGTACTTTCACTGAAATAACAGCAGTTAAACCTTCACGCGCATCATCACCTGAGGTATTCGTTTCACCTTTCTTAGTTTTGTTTAAGCCTTCTTTAACCATGTAGCTGTTAAGCGTACGAGTCAGTGCAGCTCTAAAACCACTTAAGTGGGTACCACCATCACGTTGCGGAATGTTATTGGTAAAACAGAAAATATTTTCTTGGAAACCATCGTTCCACTGCATTGCTACTTCAACAGTAATGCCATCTTCACGGTCTAAATCAAAGTAGAAAATCTCTTCATTGACTGGCGTTTTGTTGGTATTTAGGTAATCAACAAAGGCTTGAATACCACCTTCGTAATGGAAGTGTTCGCTCTTATCTTCTTCGCGTTCATCAATTAATTTGATTGAAACGCCAGAGTTCAGGAATGATAGCTCACGAATACGCTTAAGTAAGATATCGTAATGGAATTCAATATCAGAGAAGATGTCAGCACTTGGCCAGAAGCGAACTTCTGTACCTGTTGACTCTGTTTCACCTACTTCGGCAAGTGGCGCTTGTGGTTCGCCTAAGTGATACTCCTGCTCATGCACTTTACCTGCACGGCGAATGGTTAACATTAGCTTATCACTTAAGGCGTTTACAACAGAAACACCTACACCATGAAGACCACCAGAAACTTTGTAGCCAGAATCTTCACCACCAAATTTACCACCAGCGTGAAGTACCGTCATGATAACTTCTGCTGCTGAAACGCCTTCTTCAGGGTGAATATCGGTTGGAATACCACGACCATCATCCCTAACAGACACTGAGCCATCTAAATGAATGGTAACGATAATGTCGTTACAGTGCCCTGCTAACGCTTCATCAATAGAGTTATCTAAAACCTCAAATACCATGTGGTGTAAACCTGTACCATCATCAGTGTCACCGATGTACATCCCAGGTCTTTTACGAACAGCATCAAGTCCTTTTAAGACTTTAATACTGTCCGAACCATAATCGTTTTCTACTGTCATAGCGTTTAGCCTATTTCTTCTATTCTTGAAATTTTGCCATGTTCCACGTGAAACATAGTGTAGTTTTCTTGTTGCTTAAGTTTGTCTTGTTCAAGCTTGTCTAGCAAGGGTTGAATTGCTGCAATATCAATCGCTGATATCGCAACCTGACAGTTCAATAATTTAAGCGCTTGATAAAATCGACTTCGCGATTCAGTATCTAATTCAGCACCTATATCATCTATAAGCAAAATTGCTTTTACTTGTTTTACTTGCTCTATTAGTTTCATTTGAGCAAAAGTTAACGCAACTAAAAACAACTTTTGTTGCCCTCGTGACAACTTAAGTTCTATCGGCTTTCCTGATACTAAAAATTTAATATCAAATTTATGAGCGCCTGCTGCGGTGAAGCCTTGTTTAAACTCCTTCTCTTTAAAACTTACTAATGTATCAACTAATTCCTTATTCGCCGACCACCCTCGAAAATAACTTAGAGTAATTTCAGACGATAGTTCAGGCATCAATATATCAAGCCAAATTGTTAGCTCGTTAGCGAGTTGCTCACAGTACGCTTGCCTCAGTTCTGCTAAAACAGTAGAAGCTTTTATAAATTCGTTAGTCCAGTACGCAAAATGCTGATTGTCCAAACGACTTTTAATACAAGCGTTGCGATGTTTTAGTATCTTTGCGAACAGCTTCCACGAAGAACTGAACTTATGTTCCACGTGAAACAATCCTAAATCTAAGAATTTTCTCCGTTCTTTTGCTCCGCCAAAAAACAATTTAAAACTTTCTGGTGTCACTATTTGCACAGCAAAATGATCAGCCAACTCAGAAAGCTTATTAATGCGATTGCCTTGCTTTTTTATTAGAAAGCTCACATTGTCTTTATGCTTACTTAAACCGAAACTAAGCTGCTCTTCATCTTTTACATTGATGAAAAATTCTTCTTCATCAAAATGACAAACAGTATCAGATTTAGTCGTTCTGAAAGACTTGCCGTGCCCTACAAAAAAAATAGCTTCTAAAAAGCTACTTTTTCCGGAGCCATTATCACCAAGAATAAAATTTAATTGGCGATTTAGTTGTATACGCTGTTCTACTAAGTTACGAAAATTGTTTACGTAGACTGAATCTATACTCATTACAAACGCATTGGCATAACAACGTAGAGTGCTTCGCCTGATTCTCGCCCTTCAATAACAACACTACTATTTGCATCAGCTAAGGTAAATTTTACCTCTTGTTCTTTAATGGCATTCAGTACATCAAGTACATAACTAACATTAAAGCCAATTTCTAAATCTTCATATGGGAAGCTAATTTCGATGACTTCTTCTGCCTGCTCTTGCTCAGGATTATTTGCTGTAATCTTTAATTCATTAGCAGCAAAATTCAAACGCACCCCTTTAAACTTTTCATTCGATAAAATGGATGCACGAGACAACACTTGGCGCAAAAGATCTTTATTAGTTTCAAGTACTTTATCGCCATTTCTTGGTAGAACACGACGATAGTCAGGGAAACGACCATCCACTAACTTACTGGTAAAAGAGTATTCATTATCTATGATACGCACATGGTTTGAGCCAAGGAAAACCTGAATCTCCTCATCCACGGGATCTAACAAGCGGATGATTTCAAGAATACCTTTACGTGGTACTATCACCTGACGAGCTGGTAAGGCTAAGGATTCATTGGCAATTTTACAGATCGCTAAACGGTGGCCATCAGTGGCTACAGAGCGAATTTCACTGCCTTCTGTTTCGATAGACATACCATTCAGATAATACCTAACATCTTGATTTGCCATGGAAAAATGCGTACTTTCGATCAAGCGCAACAGTTCAGATTTCATAATTCTGAACTCTACATCACCTTTCCATTCTTCAATATTAGGAAAGTCAGTTGCAGGTAAGGTTGATAATGAGTAACGACTTCGACCCGTACTGATAATAACCGTCTCACCTTGTGCCTCGAACGTTAAACGAGAATCTTCTGGTAAGCTTTTACAAATATCGAGTAATTTTTTTGCAGGTACCGTGAGTTTACCGCTATCCCCTTCATTTTCAATCTGGGTACCAGCGACCATTTCTAATTCTAAATCAGTGGCGGTTAGCGTTAATGACTGATCACTAATCTCAAAAAGGATATTACTTAAGATAGGTAAGGTACTTTTGCGCTCAACCGCACCCGATACCAATAACAAAGGTTTAAGTAATGATTCCCTATTAAGTGAAAACTTCATGCTATATACCTGTTTTTTTTTTTATTCCGTTAGGAAGACAGTGTTCTTATTAAGTTTGAATAATCTTCTTTAATGTCGTGCGTTTCTTCGCGCAAGTCTTTCACCTTGCGGCAAGCATGTAATACTGTTGTATGGTCGCGGCCACCAAAAGCATCACCAATCTCAGGTAAACTGTGATTCGTTAATTCTTTAGATAATGCCATTGCTATTTGTCGAGGTCTAGCCACTGACCGACTACGTCGTTTTGACAGCAAATCAGCCACTTTAATTTTGTAATATTCAGCAACTGTTTTTTGAATATTGTCAATTGTGACCAGCTTGTCTTGCAAGGCCAATAAATCCCGCAGTGCTTCTCGAACAAAATCAATCGTAATCGGTCGTCCAGTGAAGTTAGCATTAGCAATTACACGGTTCAACGCACCCTCTAATTCTCTCACATTTGAGCGCAAACGTTTAGCAATAAAAAACGCAACTTCATCCGCTAAATTGATTTGGCTTTCTTGCGCCTTGCGCTTCAAAATTGCGACGCGAGTTTCTAACTCTGGCGGTTCGATCGCCAGTGTTAAGCCCCAACCAAAACGAGACTTCAAACGATCCTCTACCCCTTCGATCTCTTTTGGATAACGATCACTGGTTAAAATGATCTGTTGATTACCTTCTAACAAGGCGTTAAAGGTGTGGAAAAACTCTTCCTGTGTTCGCTCTTTATTGGCGAAAAACTGAATATCATCGATCAATAGCGCATCGACTGACCGATAGTATTGTTTAAACTTTTCTATCGCATTATTTTGCAGCGCTTTGACCATATCTTGGACAAAGCGCTCTGAGTGCATGTAGGCAATTTTAGCTTTAGGATCATTGAGTAAAATGCCATTTCCCACGGCGTGCAATAAGTGAGTTTTACCTAGGCCTGTGCCACCATAAATAAACAATGGGTTATAAGCTGAGCCAGGGTTATCAGCAACTTGTGATGCGGCTGCACGTGCGAGTTGGTTTGATTTACCCTCAACAAAATTATCAAACGTGTACTTATTTCGAACGTTCGTCGTTTTAGGTAAGTTAGTTTCCGGCTCTTTTGCTGGCATTTCGGCTAGGCTACTACCCGCAGTATGATCGACTGAGCTAACCTGTGTATTAACAGGTGTTTGTTGAACTGGCTTAGCGCCAACATCAAAACGCAACAGCGGTGGATTACTGGTTTCGGCCAAAGACACGATCGTAGTGATCCGCTCAACGTACTTATCGCGCACCCAATCAAGTACAAAGCGATTTGGCGCATACAAGGTCATAATATTATCTTCGACGACACACTGCAGTGGGCGGATCCACATGCTGAATTGTTGAGCGGGTAATTCTTCCTGCAATACTGAAAGGCAACGCTGCCAAAGCGAATGATCCAACGGAGGCTCCTGGAAATACTTCCTTCTACGATCTTGCGTGGGTAAGACGATCTTATCTGCGCTTGAGAGGGATAGGAAAAGTAAAATTATTATACGAATTGATCAATTATCCCTACAGTTATCCACAGATGCAACTGGAAAACCGTTAAAAATAACTACGAAAAAACAACGGTAAAATAAACCATTGTTAAATATATAATATTTTTTTCATTAGAATAATTTAATTGATCTTTAATTGAGCTAATAATATTTTTTCATTAGCCGAAAACCAACGAATTTGACACTAAATTCTGATTGGCATGTGATTAAATTGTGGATAGTTGCAAGATCTAAATGATCCTCTGATTGATCGCTATTTATTAAATCTGACTAATATATTGACAATTGTTCGTACACTATTTAAAATTCGGCCTCTTTTTTAGACCTGTGTGCTCACAACGGCTGTTTTGCCAGGGCAACAACAACCGAACGGAAAAGCGTAATGAAAAGAACATTTCAACCTTCTGTATTAAAGCGTAAGCGCAACCACGGCTTCCGTGCACGTATGGCTACTAAAAACGGTCGTGCCGTTTTAGCACGTCGTCGTGCAAAAGGTCGTGCTAAGTTAAGCGCTTAATTTCGTAAGAGACTACATCTTGCGAAATATAGGTAACCGCAGTACTTCAGTGACATAATTTCAATGAACGATATGGTTACTTATGAATTTAGCCGGGAGTCAAGAATATTGACTCCCGGACAATTCCAACAAGTCTTCTCAAAATCTTCTCGTTTTGGCTCTAGCCATTTCACTATCCTAATTACTAAGAACAAGTTAGATAAACCTCGTCTAGGTTTTGCTGTCGCGAAAAAACGCGTCAAATTAGCTGTTCAACGTAATCGTATAAAACGCCTTACACGCGAAAGCTTTCGATTAGCTCAACACGATTTACCCAATATCGATATTGTCGTTATGGTGAAATCTGGTATTGATAATCTCGACAACGCCACCATTAATAAACAATTGGTAAAGACATGGCGAAAAATCATTCAGCGCCACAAGCCTTAGCCATAGGCCTAATAAAACTCTACCAAAAGTTTATCAGCCCTTTATTGGGCAATAATTGTCGCTTTCAGCCAACCTGCTCTAGTTATGCCATTGAAGCAATTAATCGCTTTGGGGCAGTAAAAGGGAGTTGGTTAGCGCTTAAACGTATACTAAAATGCCACCCACTCAATGCGGGTGGAGAAGATCCCGTACCACCAACCAACAAAGAGAAATAACATATTATGGAATCCCTACGCAGTATGCTTTTTATTGGCTTATTGGTAGTCACCTATATGCTCTATCAGCAGTGGCAGCTTGACTATGCCCCTGCACCAGTGCAACAACCGACTGCTAGCCAAACAAGCGAAGATACGCCTGCTTCCGATGACTTTGTTCCGGCTTCATCTGAAAACATTAAAGAGATTGCCGCACCAACAGCTGCCAATAGCCGTTTAATTGAAATCACCACTGATGTATTAAAGGTGAAAATCAATACGCAAGGTGGTGACATTGTTGAAGCAACGTTACTTGCTTATGAAACTGAGCAAGGTAGTGGTGTTCCATTTACCATCATGCAAAATGGTCAAATGAAGTACATTGCGCAAAGTGGCTTAACGGGTGCAAACGGTATCGACCGCACAGTACCGGGCCGCCCTATTTACCAAGTTGCGCAATCAAACTTCACTATGGTTGACGGTAAGCCGCTAACTGTTGCGTTAAACTACGTTAGCGACACAGGGTTAGCTGTTACGAAAACTTATACGTTTACGCGTAATAGCTACAAAGTAAATGTTGATTACCAAATTCAAAACAACATGGCTGCCCCAGCAAGCGTACAAATGTATGGTCAGCTTAAACAGTCTAGCTATGTCGATAGTTCATCAGGCTTAATCCCAACTTACCGTGGTGCAGCCTACTCAACTACCGAAGAGCGTTACGAGAAGTACGACTTTGAAGACATTGCCGATGCCAACCTAAACAAAACTACGCAAGGTGGCTGGGTTGCGATGCTACAGCATTACTTCGTGTCTGCTTGGGTACCAGCACAAAATGCCGCTAATCAGCTTTACACAAGCTACAGCAGCGCAGGTGATGCGGTAATTGGCTTTAAAGCGCCTACGCTAAACATTGATGCCAATACCACAGCAACCACAGGTGCAGTTTTCTACGTTGGTCCAAAAGACCAAGACGCACTAGAGCAAATCGCCGATGGTTTAGACTTAACCGTTGATTACGGTTTCTTATTTATGATCAGCCAACCGCTATTCTGGTTACTACTGCAAATTCAAGCATTGGTGAGCAACTGGGGTATCGCTATCATCATTATCACGATTATCGTAAAAGGTGCTATGTACCCGCTTACAAAAGCCCAGTACACCTCAATGGCGAAAATGCGTGAGTTGCAACCGAAAATGGCGCAATTAAAAGAGCGCTTCGGTGATGACCGTCAGAAGATGTCACAAGCGATGATGGAGCTATACCGAAAAGAAAAAGTAAACCCAGCCGGTGGTTGTTTACCAATTCTAATTCAAATGCCGATTTTCCTAGCACTTTACTGGGTATTCTTAGAAAGTGTTGAGCTTCGTCACGCAGAATTTGGCTTATGGTTGACTGACTTATCATCTAAAGACCCATACTTTGTATTACCAGTACTAATGGGTATCAGTATGTTCATCATGCAGAAAATGACACCAATGACCGTACAAGATCCAATGCAGCAAAAAATGATGCAATACATGCCGCTGATCTTTACGATTTTCTTCTTCTGGTTCCCGTCAGGCCTAGTACTTTACTGGTTCATCAGTAACGTGATTTCAATCATTCAGATGAAGATTATTTTCGCGGGGCTAGACAAGCAAAAGGCGCAAGCGAAAGCATAAGCCTAATCGCGATAACAAAAATATACTCAGTTCACGTAACTAGAACTGAGTAATGTGAAAAGGTGGCTAGTGCCACCTTTTTTGTTTATCCCTCACCAAGTTATAATAGCTTGGTATTTATCCAACATTTATCACTACAGAGCACTATTATGTCGGCAACTTTATCTAGCAACACAGAAACCATCGCAGCCCAAGCGACCGCCCCAGGTCGAGGTGGTGTCGGTATCATTCGTGTGTCAGGCCCTAAAGCAAGTGAGGTTGCCGAGCAACTATTAGGTAAGTGCCCTAAAGTGCGATACGCCGATTACTTAAATTTTAATGATTTGAAGGGCAACACCTTAGACCAAGGTATTGCGCTGTTTTTCAAAGGTCCTAATTCATTTACCGGTGAAGATGTCCTTGAGCTACAAGGACACGGTGGCCCCGTAATTCTCGACATGCTGCTCAAAGAGATACTGCAAATCAATGGCCTGCGCATGGCCAAGCCAGGTGAATTTAGCGAACAAGCATTCTTAAACGACAAGCTCGATTTAACCCAAGCCGAAGCCATTGCCGACTTAATTAACTCTAATTCAGAGCAAGCTGCCCGCAGTGCCCTGCACTCACTGCAAGGTGACTTTTCTAAACTCGTTCATCAACTGGTTGAAGATGTTATCCAGCTGCGCATGTATGTTGAAGCGGCGATAGACTTTCCCGAAGAAGAAATTGATTTTCTTGCCGATGAAAAAGTGCTTAATAGCCTCAAAGGCATTATCACGCGTGTTGAGGACGTTCAGCAGCAAGCCAAACAAGGCAGCATTATTCGTGAAGGGATGCGAGTGGTCATAGCCGGTCGCCCTAATGCGGGTAAATCAAGCTTACTTAATGCCCTAAGCGGCAAAGAAACCGCGATCGTTACTGATATTGAAGGAACGACTCGTGACGTTTTATCTGAGCAAATTCATATCGATGGCATGCCACTGCATATCATTGATACCGCAGGGTTGCGTGAAAGCCCAGATAAAGTTGAACAAATAGGTATTGAACGTGCGTGGGCAGAAATAGCCAAAGCCGATCGCGTTATCCTAATGGTGGACTCAGCCACCAGCGAACAAGAGAACCCACGTGACTTTTGGCCAGAGTTTTTTGAACAGCTACCCGAAAAAATGGGCGTGACCATTGTTCGTAACAAGGCAGATTTAAGCGGCGCGAAAACTGGCCTAAGTGGTGATAGTGAACACCCTAGTATTACCATTTCAGCGAAAAGCGGTGACGGCATTGATGACCTCAAAGATCACCTAAAAACCATCATGGGTTATCAAGGCAGCACCGAAGGCGGTTTTATGGCAAGACGTCGTCACTTAGTGGCGTTGGAAGCGGCGCACAATCACCTACAAACCGGTTTAGATCAATTAGAATCTTATGTCGCCGGTGAGATCTTGGCAGAAGAATTACGAATTTGTCAGCAGTCCCTCAATGAGATTACCGGTGAATTTACCAGTGATGATCTACTCGGTAAGATCTTCTCTTCTTTCTGTATTGGTAAATAGAAAAAGAAAACAACATCAAAACAAAGGAAGGAAAGATAAAAATACCTAATAATATCAATAAATTAGTTTGTTTCTTTTCTTCCCTTTCCTTACTTAAACTGTTAATAATTCTCCACGAAGTGCCCACCTAAGGGCACAATGCGGCCCACTAGTGGGCGCTTAGGAGATAGCATGACAATTACTGTAGAAAAAAAATCGCCTGACTCACAAGGTCGCCAGGCACTAATGCTGACAAGAAACTTTGGCTCCATAATTGATGAATCAGGTAAGAGAAAAAAGAAGCGCAAGCGACAAAGTTTAGACCTCTTTATCTATCAAAACCCAAAAGACAAAATTCAAAGAGATCACAATAAAAGTGTTAACACTCTAGCAGAGAATATCAGAGCTAAAGCACTTGTTGATTATGCAAATAATAAACATTGTTTTGAAGATTTAGAAAAGCAGAAATCTAGCTTTTTCGATTTTATGGAAAACATTATTGCCGAAAAGAAAAAAACTGATAGTGTGTACTAGTTCAGACTTGATCTGACAGTTACCCGTTTTTCAATCGGTGACTGTCAGTTTAGATTTGAGCTAAATTCTTCTCAGCCCAAATCGATTTTCCATCAAGTAATGTTTCAAGTGGCGTTCTGCCACAGCACATTTTGCCCTGATGAGTTCGATCATTATTGTAATAAACCATCCATTCGTCCAGATCCTTTTGTAATTCCTCTAACGAGCCATAGAGCCTCTTACGGAACGTAACCTGATAAAACTCCTGCAATATTGTTTTGTGGAAACGTTCACAGATACCATTTGTCTGCGGTGACATCGCTTTCGTTTTTGTATGATCGATATCATTTATTGCTAGATAAAGCTGGTAATCATGATGTTCAACCTTGCCACAATACTCAGTGCCTCGGTCTGTGAGAATGCGTAACATTGGTAGCTCGTGCTGCTCGAAGTAAGGCAAAACCTTGTCGTTGAGTATGTCAGCAGCAGTGATTGGCGTTTTCGTTGTGTAGAGCTTGGCAAATGCAACCTTGCTGTAAGTATCAACGAACGTCTGCTGGTAGATACGGCCAACACCTTTTAGATTACCCACATAAAACGTGTCCTGTGAGCCTAGGTAGCCCGGATGAGCCGTTTCTATCTCGCCACAAGCTTCATCATCGTTCTTTTTCTTCTCAAGTGCAGCAACTTGAGCATCGGTGAGAATGATGCCGTCGTTAGCGACTTTCTCTTCAAGCGCTTTCAGCCGTTTTTTGAAGTTTTCTAAGTCATGGCGCAACCAGATTGAACGCACGCCACTGGCAGATACAAATACGCCTTGCTTACGAAGTTCATTGCTGGTTCTGACTTGGCCGTGCGCGGGGTATTCAATGGCATAATCCATTACTGCTTTTTCGGTTTTTTCATCAACACGATTTTTTATATTTGGTTTTCGGCGGGACTTATCAATAAGCGCATCAATGCCGCCATCTTCAGCCAGCTCTTGATAACGATAAAATGTATCTCGTGATACGCCCATCACTTTGCAAGCTCTGGATACATTACCAAGTTCTTCAGCTAGGTTGAGCAAACCTGCTTTGTGTTTAATGATTGGATTGTTAGTATGAAGCATGAGAGTTACCTCTTTGTTTGTTTTGATTAAAGATTCAGCACCTTTATCAAAACGGGTAACTCTCTACTTTTCAAGAAGATGTGTCAGATCTTGTCTGAACTAATTCAGATAGTGTTTCCAACTACTCTATTTGGATCTCATCCCTAATACACTTAAAGCGCTTTTATAGCCTTCCAGAGCTAAGCTTTGAAGATATTAATGCAGAATTATTAAATGACTTTAAACAATATCTACAAACATCTGCAAAAACTAAATCTGAATCGACCAGACTACCCTAGACGTTTTCTTGATTCATAAAATAGGTTTTATCATAGTCAGTTGGAGACTGATTATTTAGATAACCATGTTTACGTTTGCTGTTATAAAACATTTCGATGTAATCGAAAATATCTTCCTTAGCTTTTTCTCTATTTTTGTATTTTCTTCGCTTGATCCGTTCACGTTTTAGCAACTGAAAGAAGCTCTCAGCAACAGCATTATCATGGCAGTTACCTCTACGACTCATACTGAGTGATAAATTATGCTCAGCAGCAAATCGTTGCCAGTCATAACCTGTAAATTGGCTGCCTTGATCGGAATGTATAATAACCGTTTGCTTAGGTTTTCTTCGCCATACAGCAGCGAGTAATGCACTTAAGACTAAATCAGTATGCATCATCGATTGCATCGACCAGCCAACGACTTGCCGAGAAAACAAGTCGATAACTACGGCTAAATAGAGAAAGCCTTCGTGCGTATCAATATAAGTGATATCAGTTACCCAAGCTTGATTTGGCTGTACTACATCAAACTGTCGTTTTAACTGGTTATCTGCGACCACAGAAGGCTTAGTGCCATAGTTGCCTTTGCGCTTCTTATAGCCGACTTGAGCTTGAATGCCTGATAACTGCATTAATCGATGAACTCTATTCTTTGAGCAAACTTCACCTAAATCCAACATATCACTTTGAATTTTGCGATAACCGTAAACGCAGCCGCTTTCAAGCCAAGACTGTTTGATTAAACCCGTTAAGCGCTTGTCATCCTTAGCTCGCTTGGATTCTGGCTTTTGCAACCAAGCATGAAAGCCACTGCGGTGAACTTGCAACGCTTGGCACATCAGCTTTATGGGGTATTGGTTGAGCCGAGACTTTATGAACGTGTACTTTTCTTTGACTCGCCCGCAAAGTACACGGCGGCTTCCTTTAATAGATCACGTTCTTGTTGAGTACGCTTTAGTTCTTTCTCAAGCGCTTTAATACGCTTTTCTTGCTCGGATAATTCTTGGTAGTGTTCGCTGTTACTGCCATAGCGTTTTAACCAGATATAAAGACTATTTGTCGAGATATCTAACCGTTCTGCAACGCTTGCAACGGAGTGACCTTTTTCAGTCACTTGCTTAACGGCCTGAACCTTAAATTCTTCGGGAAATCTTTTAGCGCTCATTCATCCTCCTAGGACGCAAAGTTTACAACTTATTTGTGTCTAGGAAAATCTGGTCGATTCACTCAATCATTAAAAATGAGTTTAAGAAAATTTCGTTAGGTTTGAAAAATGTATTAACTTTTGATGAATGCGTTGAGTACACAGGACTTAGTAAAGGTTACTTATACAAGCTCACGCATGCTAGACAAATTCCACATTGCAAACCTAGTGGTAAGAAGATCTACTTCTCTCGAAAAGAAATCGATAGTTGGCTTCTAAGTAATAGAGTAATGACAACAAAGGAAGTAGAATCCTATGCTAAAGAAAAGGTTGATCATCTAAATCGCGATCTAAGATCAAAAGGATGATCGATAAAACAAAGTAAAGAAAGATAAAGTTGAAAATTAGAGGAAATTTCTTTTAATTAGATTTTCTTATCTGGTAGAGGGTCGCTAATGGCCCACCACAATCACATTAAATCACTGTATTTTATATAAATTTTACTTTCTGTATTGGTAAATAATCCACGACTCAAACAGTGCGATAGTTAACATTAAAATATTGCTTGCTCTTCATGATTGTCGAGCAAGCACAATTATGCCCGCGCATACGTTAAGCTCGCTTGGTTAACTAAACTTTTATTCAGTATTGTTTAGCCATTATTATGATGCTTTAAACAGGTCTCAAGCATCAGTTGGTTATACTCGACCATATATTGCTTTACCTGTTTTCGCATTTCTGAACTTTCACCTTGCTGCTTTACATCCCCCATATTTGGCAAGAAGTTAGCGCCACATTTTGCTTTGTATTCTTGATAACGCGACTGGTCCGTGCCCGGAAATTGTGGTATTCGCGTCGATGTCGACAGCAAGCGAAAATCTTGATTAGCAATCGCATTAGCGACTGCATCGTTGGCCGTTATACCTTGATAGCAGGCTTCCAGCATCTTTGATTCTTGCATTGACGCAGGTGCTAATGTTGAGTTTGTAGCTTCACTCGCCTGATCACTTTTTTGGCAAGCCGTAAGAGAAAATGCAAATAGTGCTATTATCATCGAATAGATTTTCACTTGCGCTCTCCTCGTTGATAAAAGCCAACGACACGGAAACTACCTGCAACAAACAACAATATCGTTAACCAATAAAGGCTACCACCACCAGAGCCACCAGACTCATTAGATTCGGGCTCGACTGGTGCTGGTGTTGGCGGTTGAGGTGCAGCATTCACCGTGATATTCAATAACCCAGTGGCAGATAACCCAGAGCTATCGCTTATAGTATAAGCAATGTTTTCTTGGCCACTAAAGGTTGCCGCAGGTGTATAGCTGATCTGATTGTTCGATATGCTAGCTTGGCCATTACCTGAATAGTCAATGCTAGTAAGAGTTAAGGTATCTCCTGCATCAGGATCTGAATCATTCGCCAATACATCAATTAACTGATTTCCAGATCCTTGCGTTAACGTAATTGAGTCATTGTTTGTTGACGGAGGGTTGTTCACGTCAACTTCATTAACGGTAATAATCAAATTGGCGGTATCGGTTGCCCCACTGCTATCACTAACCGTATAGCTAATCGTCTCCTCACCGGTAAAAGTAGTTGCAGGCGTATAACTGATCTGGTTATTTACAATACTCGCTTGACCATCACCTGTATAAAGCAGTTGTGATAACGTTAAGTTATCTTGAGCATCAACATCAGAATCATTGCTAAGTACATTAATTTGTTGCGTATTGGCGCCCTGTACTAGCATTAACTCATCATCAGTTGCTACAGGTGCATCATTAACGGCTGCAACGGCCACTTGCGCGCTAAACACAGGAGTTTGCTCGCTACCTGCAACAGCACGTACTTCAATAGACAAGCTGCCGTTAAAGTTGGTATCTGGAATGACGGTCGAATCATCGACAGAGTAATTATCACCTTCAGAAATTATCAAGCTATCAGCAACTTGCCCTTGAATCGTAAAATTAGCCACAGAGAGTGTTAATTGTTGGTCTTCATCAACTGCTAACGGATTGCTCAACCCCATAATTTCAAATGATAGCGCTTGCGAATTATTAACGCTAAATCGCCCCTCATTTACGGCAAAAAATACATTGTCGGCACAACTGACCCTAAGCCGTGCATTATTGCTACTTAACGCCGGTAAATTAACGGTAAAGCTGCCAGTATTCGGCGCACTTGTTGCCAGGTTTACATCGAAAGTATTACCACCATCAAGTGACAAGTCTATTGCCACTGCTGCGCAGTTGATTGGGGTAAGGTCAGTACCAGCAACATTCCATTGCACAAGCTGCTCAGCACTAGTCCAACTATCATTCAGTGATGGCTCAGTAACCGCAAACGTTTCCCCAGTATTTACCACGTTAACGACAGTATTATCAGAGGCAACCCCGCCATTGTTATCACGAACAATTAAACGAAAATTCAAATCGCGATTAGTGGTGGCAAATGTTTCACCAAGCGTGAGGGTGCCAGAAAGCACATCGGTCAGCCTTGGAAACGTGCGGCTTGGCACTGATTGGGGAGCAAACACACGAAATAAAGGACGTTGGCCATCATCAACTTGTTCGCTAGTACCATTGCTGCCAGGACCTAAGTCAAACTGTTGCCAGTCATAAGTAAGTTCGTCACCATCTTCATCAGTACCCGTGCCGGTCAGCGTAAATGGGGTATTGGCTGGAATACTAAAGTCACTCCCAGCATCAACGACAGGGTTTCTATTCACTTGTTCGGTACTGATTCCACAACTTGGAAAACGGGCAAGATGACTCGCCATTTGATCCATTGAATGCCCATGAAAGAATGGATCGGCCCGAAATTGAATATTTTGACTACCGCAAATGCCCGCATACGCCATAATAGTTGAGCCGCTGCCAACTTCATAACTGCTGCCAGCCGCGCGATTACCACCACCACAAGAATCGGTTAAGCCGTTAAACGTATGGCTAGCACCAAACTGATGACCAAGTTCGTGAGCAACAAGATCTACATAAAATGAACTCCCCGTTGGTCTAAATGATCCCGTTGCACCGCCTCCTTTGATGCTATCAATACAGACTGCGCCGAGGAATGCCAATCCGCCGCCATCAGTACCAAGTACGTGACCAACATCATAGTTGTTACTGCCAATGATGTTTGAGATCACCCGTGTTGACTCATCGCTGTCATTGTTAAGTTCATTCTGGAAAGGATCGCTTTCTGCATCAGTGAAAATCAGTTGATCATTGTTAGCCACTAAGATCATCCGTACCGCAAGCTCTTGCTCGAAAATCATGTTAATGCGGTTAACCAGCGTCGCAAGCTCAGCCATGACGTTACTAACACTGCCTTGGAAAAACGCCGTGTACTCTCCTGTCGTGGTAATAGCTAGTCGATACTCTTTGAGCTGCACTGGCGTACGTGCGGCTTTTACTGTTTGGTTAGCTTGTTTTGATTGTGCAAGTTCTCCGCTTAACTGACGGGTTATCTTAGGTTGATAGCGCGTTGCTGAAGCTTGCCCATGCTCAAGTGCATCTTGCTGGTAATAACTGGTATAAATGCGGTTGTTATCAAGATATTTAGGATCGAGATAAACCAGTTTACCTTGATGGTAGAACATGCCGCGAAAGCCCGCTGGCGTAAGTTCAAATTTACCAACGTTATCAGGCTGATTAACTTGAACCCCATTAAATGTCGTAATATTGGGATACTTTTCAGCTAACGCACCATCAATAGCCCGGCTTGGCGATAAAGTAAAATTCACCAGCTCACCAGTTGGCAATGGCACACTAATAATAAAAGCTTCGGCTTGCTGAGCGCCTGTAACGGCATCAACATTGGCTGAAAGCTGAGTAAAATCAATTTGTGATAAGTACTCTTGTCTGGCGAAACTGCGCACGTTACTTTGTACATCACTGCTTGCCGACATTAAGCTGCTGCTATCGCTGGGTATATTGGCTATCGTCGTCCAAGCAGTAAATACACTGTGCACTTGTTGTTGTGTATCACTGTAGCTATGCCCTGAAACAAATAGCATCAACCACGGAATTAAGGATATTTTCTTTATCATGCGAACCGCCTGCATAATGAGTTTGCTGCGTTAAAAGTTAATGGTCGTCGCAAATTTAATGCGATTAGAACAATAGACCTGTTAGACAGTAAAAAAGTGCTAAGATGCCGCATATATTTTTATCAGAAGTTAACCACTCTTTTTATGGCATCTTTTCAAATCATTATTGGCAGCATGCTTGGCGGTACAGAATATGTCGCGGAAGCATGTCAAGAAACGTTAGAGACCCTTGGCCACCAAGCAACCCTACATTACACACCTGAATTTTCTGAGATCGAGCAAAAAGATCAAACTTGGTTGATCTGCACATCCACACATGGCGCAGGTGACTACCCAGACAATATTCAAGCATTTGTTACCGATCTCGAAAACAGTCAACAGGATCTTATACACACTAAATATGCCGTGATCGGTATTGGTGATACTAACTACGATACCTTTTGTTATGCAGCAAAAAACTTAGATAAACTTTTAAATTCAAAGTCTTGCGCTAAAATAATTGACATCAAAACCATTGATATCACACAAATAGACGATCCTGAAACAGCAGCGCAAGAGTGGCTTGAAACACATAAAGATCGCTTATCCTGATCTTATTAAGTCTTTATCCACATTTAGATCTATAAAAAACATCAAATGTGGATAAATAGCGTATAACCCGGTTAATTAGTTATTATTATTCAGTTGGTAAATAAATTAACAATGTGAACTGTGGATAAATAGCCTTGTTGATCATAGCTTTTACCGCACTAGATCAAACTTTGATCACAAGATCATGATCAATTAAAGATCATGATTTATATGTGCTTTTTATGCTTATCCACAAAAAAGCGCAAAGCTAATAAGAAATAATAATAAGATCTTTATATAGATCTAAATATTTATCTCGTGATCCACAGCTGATCTTTTTACAAAAATGATCATTCCCCTGACTTTAAAAACAATGCTAAAATACGCCTCTTTTTTCCGGTGTTATTTGTTGGGTGAGTGAATTCATGTGGTATCAAGATACATTTGATGTAATTGTTGTTGGTGGTGGTCATGCTGGCACTGAAGCTTGTTTGGCTGCAGCTCGAATGGGCTGTAAAACCCTATTGCTAACACACAATATTGATACCCTTGGACAAATGTCATGTAATCCTGCGATCGGCGGGATCGGCAAAGGGCATTTAGTGAAAGAGATCGATGCACTAGGCGGGCTAATGGCAACAGCGATTGATCACGCTGCGATCCAATTTAGAACCTTGAATGCTAGTAAAGGGCCTGCTGTTAGAGCAACGAGAGCACAAGCTGATCGCGCTTTATATCGCTCAGTTGTGCGCCACACACTGGAAGACCAACCAAATCTGACCATCTTTCAACAACCTTGTGATGACTTGATCTTAGAAAACGATCAAGTGGTCGGTGTTTCTACGCAAATGGGCTTAAAGTTCAAAGGTAATGCAGTCGTACTTACTGTGGGAACTTTCCTTGCTGGTCAGATCCATATTGGTCTTAACAATTATCAAGGTGGACGTGCTGGTGATCCTGCTTCAGTAAATTTAGCTTCTCGTCTGCGCGATATGCCATTTCGAATTGATCGCTTAAAAACAGGTACACCGCCGCGTTTAGATGCACGAACGTTAGACTTTTCGGTGATGCAAGAGCAACCTGGTGATACACCAAGACCAATTTTCTCGTTTATGGGATCTCATGACGATCACCCAGAGCAGATCTCTTGCTACATCACCCATACTAACGAGAAAACGCACGACATTATCCGCTCTGGCTTGGATCGCTCGCCGATGTATACCGGTGTTATTGAAGGAATTGGTCCACGCTATTGCCCATCAATTGAAGATAAGATCATGCGTTTTGCCGACAAAGATACCCACCAGATCTTTGTTGAGCCAGAAGGCTTAACAACGCATGAAGTCTACCCTAATGGTATTTCAACGAGCTTGCCATTTGATGTGCAAATGAATTTAGTTCGATCGATCAAAGGCTTTGAAAATGCGCACATTACTCGCCCTGGCTATGCCATCGAGTACGACTTCTTCGATCCTCGCGATTTAAAACAAACGTTGGAAAGCAAGTTTGTGAATAACCTTTACTTTGCTGGCCAAATTAACGGTACGACAGGTTATGAAGAAGCAGGTGCTCAAGGTTTAGTGGCGGCAACGAATGCGGCATTGCGTGTTCAAGGTAAAGATGAGTGGATCATTGGTCGTGATCAAGCCTATATGGGCGTGTTAATCGATGATCTTGCGACCTTAGGCACTAAAGAGCCCTACCGTATGTTTACTTCGCGTGCTGAATATCGCTTATTGCTACGTGAAGACAATGCCGATATTCGTTTAACAGAGAAAGGTCGTGAGTTAGGCTTAGTTGACGATGCGCGATGGGCACGCTTTAACGAGAAAATGGACAATATCGAGCAAGAGCGCCAACGCTTAAAATCGGTATGGGTGCAAAAAGATCATCCCGCGACGGCTGAATTAAATCCGCAATTAAAGAACCCAATCAGCAAAGAAGCGACGTTAGAAGATATTTTACGTCGCCCAGAAACCAAATATGCACAAGTGATGTCGATTGACGCTTTTGGCCCAGCGATTGAAGATCTGCAAGCGGCTGAACAAGTAGAGATCCAAATTAAGTATCAAGGCTATATCGATCGCCAAATGGATGAAATTGAAAAGAAAAAGCGTCACGAAAATACCGTCATCCCTGTAGATTTCGATTACAGCCAAATCTCTGGCTTATCCAATGAAGTCGTTGCCAAGCTTACCGATGCTCGCCCAGAAACCTTAGGCAAGGCGTCACGTATTTCGGGAATTACTCCTGCGGCGATTTCATTATTGCTGGTATACTTGAAAAAACACGGCTTATTGCGCAAAACCGCCTAACGTATTAATGCGTTTAGGCAAGCGCACAGACTAACGCTTGCTTAGCAAAACAATAGACAAAATTAGATGTTGGCAGATAAATTACGCGCCCTTGTGGCGCAAACTGATATTTCCTTAACCGATCTTCAATTTAATCAGTTAATTCAATACGTCGAACTACTCGACAAATGGAATAAAACCTACAACTTGACTTCCGTCCGCAATCCAGAAGAAATGTTGGTTAAACATATTCTTGATAGCCTAGTTGTTGGTCAATTACTCAATGGTAATCGCTTTATCGATGTTGGCACTGGTCCAGGCTTGCCTGGCATTCCTCTTGCCATATTGTATCCTGAGCGGAATTTTGTATTATTAGATAGCTTAGGAAAACGTATTACGTTTTTACGCCAAGTTGTCTATCAATTGAAGTTAACCAATGTCGAGCCTGTGCAATCGCGGGTTGAAGCACATATTCCAGCACAAGCATTTGATGGAGTGTTAAGCCGCGCATTTTCTTCATTGCAAGACATGGTGTCTTGGTGTCATCACTTGATTGACAGTGAAACTGGCCGTTTTTATGCGCTAAAGGGACAATACCCAGAAGATGAGCTGGATGCTTTACCTGAAAATGTTACGTTAGTGGCAAGTCATGAATTGCATGTTCCTGAATTAACCGGCGAACGACACTTAATCGAATTGAAAAAGAATAACTAGACTTCGAGGCACTTGTGGGCAGAATTATTGCGGTTGCAAACCAAAAAGGTGGCGTGGGCAAAACCACGACATCAGTCAATTTAGCTGCTTCGTTAGCGGCAACCAAACGAAAAGTATTATTGATTGATCTTGATCCTCAAGGTAATGCCACTATGGGTAGTGGTATCGACAAATATGAAGATTTGGTCACTAGTTACGAACTACTGGTCGAGCAAAAGCCGTTTGACGAAGTCGTTTATCGTGAAACTTCAGGTTTATACGATCTGATTGCTGGCAATGCGGATGTCACCGCGGCAGAAATCAAATTAATGGAAGTATTTGCGAGGGAACTGAGACTACGCAATGCCTTGGAACCCGTAAAAGATGACTATGATTTTATTATCATTGACTGTCCACCGTCGCTAAACATGTTAACGGTGAATGCCATGGCAGCGGCAGATTCGGTGTTAGTACCAATGCAGTGTGAATATTATGCACTGGAAGGGCTGACCGCGTTGATGGAAACTATTTCTCAACTGACCTCAGTAGTGAACAGCGAATTAAAGATTGAGGGAATCCTACGAACCATGTACGATCCGCGCAATCGCTTAGCCAATGATGTTTCTGAGCAGTTAAAGCGTCATTTTGGTGATAAAGTCTATCGCACCGTTATTCCAAGAAATGTTCGTCTCGCCGAAGCGCCAAGCTTTGGTGCGCCTGTGATGTATTACGATAAATCATCAACAGGTGCGAAAGCGTATTTAGCGCTTGCTGGTGAAATATTAAGACGCGAAGAACTGGCTAAGCAGCCAAAAACTGAAGAAGTCACTGACTAATAAATATAAACGTCACTTAAAATAACAATATTTGAAGGATTGATATGAGCCCTGCAAAACGTCGCGGTTTAGGCCGAGGTTTAGATGCTTTGTTAACACAAGCCCCTAAGGCTGATGAAAATGTTGATAACGACATGCAAGACGTTAGTGCAGCACCAGAAAAAGGTGAATTGCGTAAATTACCGATTGAGCAATTGCAACCGGGTAAATATCAACCGCGCAAAGATATGTCGCCGGATGCCTTAGAAGAATTATCCAGTTCTATTAAGGCACAAGGTATTATCCAGCCAATCGTTGTGCGCAGTGTTGGTGATCACCAATACGAAATTATTGCTGGTGAACGCCGTTGGCGGGCAGCTCAACTAGCTGAACTTGCTGAAGTCCCATGTTTAGTTAAAGATGTAGCCGATGAAGCCGCTGTCGCGATCGCACTCATTGAAAACATTCAACGTGAAGATCTCAATGCGATGGAAGAAGCGATAGCATTAGAGCGTTTATTGACTGAGTTTGAACTAACTCACCAAGAAGTCGCCGAGGCGGTAGGAAAATCTCGCACAACTGTGACTAACTTACTGCGTTTAAATAACCTGAATGACGAAGTAAAAACCTTGCTAGAGCACGGTGATATTGAAATGGGTCACGCCCGTGCTTTGTTATCACTTGAAGGCGATGTGCAAAACACTACTGCACGTACTGTTGTGGCAAAAGAGCTGACAGTGCGTGAAACAGAAGCCTTAATTAAAAAAGTGCAAGAGCCGCCAGCAGAAAAAGCGCCACAACAACCAGATCCCAACACAGTGTCATTGGAACAACGCCTAGCTGAGCGTCTAGGATCGCAAGTGTCGATCAGCCACAACAAAAAAGGCAAAGGCAAGCTGGTGATTTCTTATACCAACCTTGAAGAACTTGACGGCATTTTGGCGAAAATTCACTAATTCCTGAGTTTCTACCTTAAACCCATTTATACCCAAAAAAGATAGTGTTGTTGTTAGCCGTCAACACTATTTTTCTTTTTATTTTCTGCTATTCGTTGTTGATTCGTAATTGATGCTATCACTTTTAATTACCCTATTAAATATAGGGAGTTAATTCGGCTTTTCATACTACAGACAATAATTTAAATATTTGATATTGTTGGTTATATATAAAAATATGTTAACCAGTAAGTTAAATTATTCAATTCGAACATTTAGGTATCAATTTCCTCAATGTTACACATTTTTCACATATTCTCTTTTTTCGTACAAAATACCAGCGTTCGTAGCCCTATTTGGTTGCAATAAAACCGTAATTAAGTATACTTGCGAGGATTTTTTGAGTTGAAATTTTCTCACTCAAAAAATGTAGGTTTTACGAAGGTTTTCGTTAGAGGTTATCAGTGTGAATCAGTTGGTTAAGCCCGGTCGCAATTTAGCGCGGCAACAATTGATTTTTGCCTCTACACTAACTCTAATTTCTACAGTACTGATTTATTTTAGTTGGGGGTTAAGCCATGCCCAGTCAGCCTTGGTTGGCGGTTGTATCGGCATAATCCCTAATTTTGTGTTTGCCCTGTATGCGTTCAAATTTGCAGGAGCTAGCGCCGCCAAACAAGTAATGGATTCATTCTTTAAAGGCGCAAAAATAAAAATGGTTCTAACGGCGCTATTATTTGCTTTGAGTTTCAAGTTTCTCGATTTATCGTTAGCCCCATTTTTTTGCACATATATAATCGCGGTCGTGTCTCCCATTGTCTACGCCGCATTGAGCAGATTTACTTTTAATCAACAATAATTGGGATACAAGATGGCAGCAGATACTGGCTCTTATATCAAGCACCATTTGACTAACGCGAAAATGTGTATGTCTGACGGCGGCGTCGCTTTTAACAAAGCGTGTGCTGATGCCGGCTTCTGGACATTACACGTTGATACGCTTGCTTGGTCAATTGTTCTAGGCTTGGTTTTCTTACTTACCTTCCGTTCAGTCGCTAAAAAAGCAACGACAGGCGTTCCGAGCAAACTTCAGTGTGCTGTGGAAATGGTTGTCGAGTTTGTTGACAAGAGCGTAAAAGAAACATTTCATGGTAAAAACGCGCTGATTGCGCCATTGTCATTAACTATCTTCGTATGGGTATTGTTAATGAACGCAATGGACTGGGTACCAGTTGACTGGATCCCAACTATTGCAGGTCTAATTGGTCAATACGGTTTTGGTATGGACCCTCACGATGTTTACATCAAATCAGTACCAACCACTGATATGAACATGACATTTGCCCTTTCAATTGGTGTATTTGCATTAATTATCTACTACTCAATTAAAGTAAAAGGTATTGGTGGTTTCACTAAAGAGCTAACCATGCAGCCATTTGGCCATTGGGCATTTATTCCAGTGAACTTCATCTTGGAAACCGTTACTTTGATTGCGCGTCCAGTGTCATTAGCACTACGTCTGTTTGGTAACTTGTACGCAGGTGAATTGATCTTTATTTTGATCGCAACCATTGGTTTATTCCAATTACCGGTTCACTTCCTATGGGCTGCGTTCCACTTGTTAGTAATTCCGCTTCAAGCCTTTATTTTCATGATGTTAACCATCGTGTACTTAAGCTTGGCGCATGAAGATCATTAATTCTTTGGGACTGAATTAATAATTAAAAACCCAAAGGGTTATCAGGACAGGAAGTCCGCAACAATTTTTTATTTTTTAACTTTATAACTTACTTTAAATAATCGGAGATTAATATGTTATATATCGCTGTTGCATTGCTAATCGGCTTAGGTGCTTTAGGTACTGCGATTGGTTTTGGTCTATTAGGTGGTAAATTCCTAGAGTCAGCGGCTCGTCAACCTGAGCTTGCACCTCAACTTCAAGTTAAAATGTTCATCGTAGCGGGTCTTATCGATGCGATCGCAATGATCGGTGTTGGTATCGGTCTATATCTACTATTCGCTGTTGGTGCATAAGAGTAACTCAACGAACCCTGCGAATTTAATAGATATTAGGAGCTAACGAATATGAATATTAATGCCACCCTTATCGGTGAATCTATTGCATTTATCGTATTTGTAATCTTCTGCATGAAGTTTGTGTGGCCGCCAATTATGGCTGCTATTGAAGACCGTCAGAAAACCATTGCTGATGGCCTTGCTGCTTCAGACCGTGCTGCGAAAGACCTTGAGCTTGCTCAAGAGAAAGCTGCTGCACAGTTAAAAGAAGCAAAAGCACAAGCTGCTGAGATCATTGAAGCTGCGAAAAAACGCGAAGCACAAATGATCGATGAAGCTGCTGAAAAAGCACAAGCCGAGCGCGAAAAAATTATCGCGTCTGGTCATGCAGAAATTGAGTCTGAGCGCAACCGTGCCAAAGAAGAGCTACGTCAGCAAGTGTCTGCGTTAGCTGTTGCTGGTGCCGAGAAAATTCTTGAGCGTTCAATTGATGCCGCTGCACACAGCGACATCTTAGATAAATTAGTCGCTGAACTTTAAGGGGTATAGAGCATGTCTGAATTGACAACTATCGCTCGCCCTTACGCTAAAGCAGCGTTCGAATTTGCTGTTGAAGCTAAAGCGGTTGAAAACTGGTTAGAAATGCTAGTTTTTGCTGCTGAAGTTTCGAAAAATGACACCATTACTGGCTACCTTTCAGGTAATGCGTCAGTAGAACAAGCGAAGGAAGTTTTCCTTGGCGTGTGTGGTGAACAGCTAAATGAACAAGGCCAAAACCTCGTGAAGGTAATGGCTGAGAACGAACGTCTGTTGGTGCTACCACAAGTTGCTGAACAATTCGCTGCCCTAAAAGCAGAGTTTGATAAAGAAGTAACTGTCGATGTGTCGTCTGCTGTTGAATTATCAGCTGACCAACAATCAAACATTAGCGCCGCGCTTGAAAAGCGTTTGGCTCGTAAAGTGAAGCTTAATTGTGTTGTTGACGCAAGTATCGTGTCTGGCTTGATCATCAAAGCTGACGACATGGTAATTGACGGGTCTATTCGAGGTAAATTAGACCGTTTAGCAACAACAATGCAATCTTAACGGGGAACAGAGCATGCAACTGAATTCCACTGAAATCGCCGAACTGATCAAAAAACGAATTGAACAGTTTGACGTAGTTAGTGAAGCTCGTAACGAAGGTACTATCGTTTCTGTAACTGACGGTATCATTCGCATCCACGGTCTTGCTGATGTAATGCAAGGTGAGATGATCGAACTTCCTGGCAACCGCTACGCAATCGCGCTTAACCTTGAGCGTGATTCAGTAGGTGCGGTTGTGATGGGTCCTTACGCAGACCTAGCAGAAGGCGTAAAAGTTAAAGGTACTGGCCGTATTTTGGAAGTACCAGTAGGTCGTGGTCTTTTAGGCCGCGTAGTTAACACTCTAGGTGAGCCGATTGACGGTAAAGGTCCAATCGACAACGATGGTTTCGCACCAATCGAAGTTGTAGCACCAGGTGTTATCGATCGTAAGTCTGTTGATGAGCCAGTACAAACTGGTATCAAGTCAATTGACTCAATGATTCCAATCGGTCGTGGTCAGCGTGAGCTTATCATCGGTGACCGTCAGGTAGGTAAATCAGCGATCGCATTAGATGCAATCATTAACCAGAAGAACACTGGTATTAAGTCAATCTACGTAGCTGTTGGTCAAAAAGCATCAACTGTAGCTAACGTAGTACGTGCATTAGAAGAGCACGGCGCATTAGAAAACACAATCGTTGTTGTTGCGTCTGCATCAGAAGCTGCTGCACTTCAGTACTTAGCACCATACTCTGGTTGTACAATGGGTGAATACTTCCGTGACCGCGGTGAAGATGCGTTAATCGTATATGATGATTTGTCTAAGCAAGCTGTTGCTTACCGTCAAATTTCATTGCTACTTCGTCGTCCGCCAGGTCGTGAAGCATACCCAGGTGACGTTTTCTACTTGCACTCACGTCTTCTAGAGCGTGCAGCGCGTGTAAACGAAGCTTATGTTGAGCGTTTCACTAACGGTGAAGTTAAAGGCCAAACAGGTTCATTAACAGCTTTACCTATCATTGAAACACAAGCGGGTGACGTTTCTGCATTCGTACCAACCAACGTAATTTCAATTACCGATGGTCAGATCTTCCTAGAGTCGAACTTATTCAACTCAGGTATTCGCCCAGCGGTTAACGCAGGTATCTCGGTATCTCGTGTTGGTGGTGCTGCACAAACTAAGATCATCAAGAAGCTTGGTGGTGGTATCCGTTTAGCATTAGCTCAATACGCAGAATTAGCAGCCTTTGCTCAATTCGCTTCTGATCTTGACGATGCAACTCGTGCACAATTAGAGCACGGTCAGCGCGTTACTGAATTGATGAAGCAAAAGCAATTCAGCCCGCTATCTGTTGCTGAGACAGCTGTATCACTATTTGCTGCTGAAAAAGGCTACTTAAACGATGTTGCAATCAACAAAGTTGTAGACTTCGAAGCTGCATTGTTGTCTTACGTAAACAACGAGCAAGCTGAGTTGATGGCTACTATCAACGAGAAAGGCGACTATAACAAAGATATTGAAGCAGGTTTGGTTAAAGCACTTGATACATTCAAGTCTACGCAAACTTGGTAATAGTTAACTTTTTCGGAGAGAAATAGTCATGTCCGGCGCTAAAGAGATAAAATCGAAGATTGGAAGCGTACAAAATACGCAGAAGATCACCAGCGCAATGGAAATGGTTGCAGCCAGTAAAATGCGTAAAGCGCAAGATGCTATGGCTGCCTCTCGTCCATACGCTGAAAATATGCGAAATGTGATCGGTCACATCGCGCGAGGTAACTTAGAATACCGCCATCCATATATGGAAGAGCGTGAAGTTAAGCGCGTAGGCTATATCGTTGTCTCCACAGACCGTGGTCTTTGTGGCGGCTTGAACATTAATTTATTCAAGCAAGTACTTGCTGATGCCGGTAAATGGCAATCAGAAGGCGCTGAAGTTGAATTTGCGTTAGTTGGCTCAAAAGCTACTGCGTTTTTCAACAACATGGGCGCTAAAGTATCGGCACAAATTTCTGGTCTAGGTGATCGTCCTTCAGTGACTGACCTAGTGGGTTCAGTACGCGTAATGTTGGACGCATACGACAATGGCGAAATTGACAAGCTGTTCGTGGTTTACAACAAGTTTGTAAACACCATGACGCAGCAGCCGACAATCGATCAACTTTTACCTTTGCCTAAGTCAGATGATGACGAAATTAAACACCGTTGGGATTACGTTTACGAACCTGATGCTCAAGTATTACTTGATCAGTTATTAGTTCGTTACACGGAATCGCAAGTGTACCAAGGTGTGGTTGAGAACCTAGCATGTGAGCAAGCTGCTCGTATGGTTGCGATGAAAGCCGCAACTGATAATGCTGGTGACTTAATCGGTGAACTTCAATTGGTATACAACAAGGCACGTCAAGCAAGTATCACACAAGAATTGAGTGAGATTTGTGCCGGTGCTGCCGCGGTTTAATTAAGCAAAGGTTCTTTTATTTAAAAAGTAAATAAGAGCAAAGATTAGAGGATTAAACATGAGTACAGGTAAAGTCGTCCAAATCATTGGCGCAGTTGTGGATGTAGAATTCCCACAAGATGCTGTACCTCAGGTATATGACGCGTTAACAGTAACTGAAGGTGACCTTTCAGGCTTAGTACTAGAAGTACAACAGCAATTAGGCGGTGGCGTAGTACGTGCAATCGCTATGGGTTCATCTGACGGTTTGCGTCGTGGTCTGAACGTAGAAAACACAGGTAATAACATCCAAGTTCCAGTAGGTACTGCAACTTTGGGTCGTATTATGAACGTATTGGGTGAGCCAATTGATGAAGCTGGTCCAATCGGTGAAGAAGAAAGATGGTCTATCCACCGTGAAGCGCCTTCATACGAAGAGCAAGCAGCGGCTAACGAATTGTTAGAGACTGGTATCAAAGTAATCGACTTAGTATGTCCATTTGCTAAGGGTGGTAAAGTTGGTTTATTCGGTGGTGCTGGTGTTGGTAAAACCGTAAACATGATGGAACTTATCCGTAACATCGCGATCGAGCACAGTGGTTACTCAGTATTCGCTGGTGTTGGTGAGCGTACTCGTGAGGGTAACGATTTCTACCATGAAATGAACGATTCAAACGTACTTGATAAAGTATCGCTTGTATACGGTCAAATGAATGAGCCACCGGGTAACCGTCTTCGTGTTGCGATGACCGGTCTTACCATGGCTGAGAAATTCCGTGACGAAGGTCGTGACGTATTATTCTTCGTTGATAACATTTACCGTTACACACTAGCGGGTACAGAGGTATCAGCACTTCTAGGTCGTATGCCATCAGCGGTAGGTTACCAACCGACACTTGCTGAAGAAATGGGTGTACTACAAGAGCGTATTACGTCAACTAAGCAAGGTTCAATCACTTCAATCCAAGCGGTATACGTACCTGCGGATGACTTGACTGACCCGAGCCCTGCAACAACGTTCGCTCACTTAGATGCAACAGTTGTACTTTCTCGTGATATCGCTGCACAAGGTATCTACCCAGCTATCGATCCACTTGACTCTTCATCGCGTCAATTAGATCCATTAGTAGTAGGTAACGAGCACTACGAAATTGCACGTGGCGTTCAAACGACACTACAACGTTACAAAGAACTTAAAGATATCATCGCAATCTTAGGTATGGACGAGCTTTCTGAAGAAGATAAGCAAACTGTTGACCGTGCTCGTAAGATCCAGCGTTTCTTATCTCAACCGTTCTTCGTTGCTGAGGTATTCACGGGTTCTCCTGGTAAGTATGTATCACTTAAAGACACAATTGCTGGCTTTAAAGGCATTCTTGCTGGTGAATACGATGACTTACCAGAGCAAGCGTTCTACATGGTTGGTTCAATCGAAGAAGCTGTAGAGAAAGCTAAATCAATGTAAGGTGTTTAGCCGCTAGCTCTTGAGGCAAAGCGGCTAATCGTTAGGAGGTCAAACAATGGCAGCAATGACTGTAAATTTGAATGTAGTAAGTGCCGAAGAAGCGTTGTTTTCTGGTCGCATTGAATCATTACAAATCACTGGTAGTGAAGGTGAATTGGGTATTATGCCTGGTCACGCACCTTTACTGACCTCACTAAAACCTGGCATGGCTCGCATCGTGAAACAACACGGTGAAGAAGAAGTGATTTACCTTTCAGGCGGTATGCTAGAGGTTCAACCGAATAGCGTTACTGTTTTGGCTGACGTGGCAACACGTGCCGACGACTTAGATGAGCAAGCGGCAGAGCAAGCTAAACAACGTGCTGAAGCGAGTTTAAATACTCAAAGTGGCGACGTTAACTATGCGGAAGCTGCTTCTGAGCTAGCACGCGCTGTTGCTCAACTTCGCGTTATTCAAGCGGCCAAGAAAAAGCTATAAATAGCACTAAGTTTTAGTGAACAAAAACGACTTATTACTCTGTAATAGGTCGTTTTTTTTCTGTAAAAATTGATCTACTACAAGGCGAATTCTCGCGCTTTGTTCTAAAATTTTTAAAAATGCCATTCTTTACATTCACCAATAATAAACTTTTGGAGCTGGTGTTGGGTGTGCTCAAATCTATTAATATTCTGCGTTCATGTCCTCTAAACTGATTAATTACTTTGTCACTACTGCGCTGATAGCTGCAAAGCTCGACAATGCGAATAAGATAGCAAAACAACTATTGCTCACCGCCAGTAATGCGCGAGCTGTTGCATTGCGGGCTGGTGATAGTGCCGCTGGTTTTAAGCCTCTGACTGATTTTATCGATCAACTGGCACGCGTCACGATAGCCTCTTCTAAGCAAATAAATGTGCTCGCTACTCAGCTCAGCCGAGTGTCAGCTAACAAGATGCGCACGGATAACGCTATTTGCCACTTTGAGCGCGCAGATCGCATTGCTACGGATTATGCCTATGTTGAGAGTTTATCTCCTGCTTATGGACGTATTAAGCGCTCAGAACTGGCGTTAAATAACAAATATGTGGGTGAAATATTTCGACTTAATGACGCACTAGATGAGCTTGCGAGAGAACTTCGCACTGCGGTTATCTTAGCAACCTTATCACGTGTTGAAGCGTCGCAAGCAGCATTGTTATATCAAGAATCCTTAAATGGCGTTGCCGACAATGTGGAGTTGTCTGCTCAACAGATAAAAACCTTAATTGAAGAAGCTAAAAAGTTAGCTCAAGAGTTACACCAAGATGCAAACGTATAAAATTTTCGAAAGTAAACACCATCAGTGGCTGGTTTTTGGTCGCGATCCAGAAAAGCCCAATAAAATTATTGATACTAATCAGTATATGGTGGTTACAAAGAATAATGCATTACTGATGGACCCTGGGGGGATCGAGTTGTTCTCGGTGATGTTAGCTGCAATCGTTAAACATGTACCGATTGAAAAAATTACTCATTTATTTGCTTCGCATCAGGATCCTGACATCATTTCATCGCTGGGTTTGTGGGATCAAGCGTTGCCTGATGCAACGCTGCATTCTCCTTGGTTGTGGGAAGGTTTTATCCGCCACTTTGGCATGGACCATATTGAATATAGCCCGATTCCTGATGAAGGCTACCCATTGCGTATTGATGACGCCAACTTAACGTTTATTCCTGCACATTATCTTCATTCCTCAGGTAACTTTAATGTTTACGATGAGGAAGCAAAAATTTTAATGTCTGGTGATATTGGTGCAGCCATTGAATGCGCTGACGCACCGCTGTATGTTGAAAACTTTGACGAGCATTGCCAGAAAATGACTATGTTCCATCAACGTTGGATGCCATCTAATCGCGCCAAAAACGACTGGGTTGAACGAGTTAGTAAACTTGAAATTGATATGATGTGCCCACAACATGGGCGAATTTTTAAGGGAGACGACGTTAAACGTTTTCTTGATTGGTTCTATAAACTGGAAGTAGGAACAGCACTCGCCAACAAGACTTAACACTGTGTAATATAGCCTTCTTTATTTGAAGCGATTCAATTTAAGCATCGCTTTTTTGTGTTTAAAATTAAACAAAACAAAGCAAATTGATAGCTGTTTTCTATAATTAACTGCATCTCATCACTTAGCGAGCGAGCAAGGGAATGATGTCGATTAAAACACTAGCAGTTGGCACTGTGCTGATTATCGCTACTTTAACAAGTGATAAAGTCGGTGCTGACGAAATCAAAGAAGCTATCGATAGCGCATTAAATCATTACCAGAAAGGTGAATATAAAGACGCTATATCTCAACTGCAATATGCCACTTCTCTATTACAGCAGCAAAAAGCAGACAATATCGTTAATATTTTCCCTGAGCCATTGTCAGGCTGGCAAGCAGATCAAGCTGAATCACAAATAGCGGGCGCTATGATGATGGGTGGTGGCATTTCCGCGAACCGTAGGTATACCAAAGATAATCAGTCAATCGAGATAGAACTTATGGTGGATTCGCCAATGCTGCAGACTATGTTGGCGATGTTTAACAATCCTGCCATGATCACCATGAGTGGTAAGCGTTTAACTAAGATTAATGGCAACAATGCTATGTATGATCAAAATGGCAATAACATCGAACTTATCTTTGTGGTTAACAATAATGCATTGTTTACGCTGCGTGGCCGCAATACCAGCAAGCAAGATGTTGAGGCTTATGCAAAAGCAATAAAAATCGATCAGTTATGATTATTCGCTAGCCGTTCGACGCAAAACACCACTATCACATTTACTTAACAGTTTATCGCTACCACTTGGAGTAAAACTCAGTACAATAGCGGCAGTCTTATTTAGTTCGCTTTAACATTAATGGATTAATCATGTCTCTTTCTGTTGTAATTTTAGCTGCGGGTAAAGGTACCCGTATGCGCTCTTCTCTACCCAAAGTGTTACACCCCGTTGCTCATAAACCTATGGTGGGTCACGTCATCGATGCGGCGCGCCGTGTGAATGCCGAAAATATCTATCTGGTTTATGGTTTTGGTGGCGATGTTTTAAAGGCACAAATTTCAGGTGATGATCTTACCTTTGTTGAACAGAAAGAGCAGTTAGGTACTGGTCATGCGGTTGATATGGCCTCACCTCACCTCAAAGACGATGAAGATGTTTTAGTACTTTACGGTGATGTCCCGCTAACGAAAGTGTCAACCTTGCAGCAATTGGTCGCAGCAAAACCGGTTGAAGGTATGGCATTACTGACCGTAAAACTTTCAGATCCGACGGGTTATGGTCGAATTATTCGTGACGGCGAATCTGGCGTTGGTGAAGTAATAGGTATCGTCGAGCAAAAAGATGCCAGCCCAGAGCAATTAACCATTAACGAGTGTAACACTGGGATTTTATTAGCCAATGGTGGTGACTTAAAACGCTGGTTAAGCAACCTTTCCAATGACAATGCTCAAGGCGAATACTATCTAACGGATATTATCGCGATGGCTCACGGTGAAGGTAAACAAATTGCTACTGCTCACCCGGAAACTGAAATTGAAGTGGAAGGTGCAAATAATCGTGTGCAATTAGCGGCGCTTGAGCGTGCTTATCAACAACGAAAAGCCGAGCAACTGATGATTGCTGGTGCAAGCTTACGTGACCCTGCCCGTATTGATGTGCGCGGCGAGCTATTGGTGGGGCAAGAAGTTAAAATCGATATTAACTGCATCTTTGAAGGTCAGGTAGAGCTTGCTGACGATGTCACCATTGGCGCTAACTGTATTTTAAAGAACTGCAAAATTGGTAAAGGAGCGGAAATAAAGCCAAATACCATCATCGAAGATGCCATCATTGGTGAGCTTGCTTCTGCGGGGCCTTTTGCCCGTATTCGCCCTGGCTCTGAGCTTAAACGTGACGCTCATGTTGGCAATTTTGTAGAAATGAAAAAGTCTGTGTTGGGTGAAGGTGCTAAAGCAGGTCACTTAACGTATCTTGGCGATGCTGAAGTGGGCAGTAAAGCCAATATTGGTGCCGGCACGATTACCTGTAACTACGATGGCGTTAATAAATCGAAAACACTTATCGGTGATGGCGCTTTTATTGGCTCAAACGCCTCCTTAGTGGCGCCAGTTACTGTGGGTGAGATGGCAACAACAGCAGCAGGCTCAGTTATTGTTAAAGATGTAGATGCAAATGAGCTTGGTGTTGCTCGCGGTAAACAGCGCAATATCAAAGGCTGGCAACGTCCGACTAAAAAAGACTAATGTTACGCCTAGTTTAAAAGGCTCAGTCTTATGTAAACAAAGGGAGCATTTAGCTCCTTTTGTCGTTTAAGTACTGTTTTTTTTACTCAAATTTTTGCTCGGTTACTTTGCTGATTGAGCGCGATAAAATTCAATACCGGTTGCCCAACGATGCGGTATACCAGGCCAAGCCTCACTGTAGGTCTCTCGATCTAATTTCTTTTGTGTTGATGACTTTGTAGTGGGTAAGTACTCACATTTAACTTTCTTTAGATGACAATCTAGAAACGCTAAGACAAAGTGACGATTAAAACGGGTGAGTTGTTCACTACTCCAACTGGGTTCAAAGTAATGACCTAAATCTATATCGTCTTGATACGCGATTTTAGGCGCAGGGTGCGGCGCAATATTGTGTCGCGCGTTATTGTAGACCAGCAGATAATTATCCTGCGCACTAGTTTGCTGAAAGAGCTTTTTCACGCCATATTCATAGCCTGAAATATCATCTTGATCGCCAGCAACGTATAGGCTTGGCACTGCCAGCTTGCTAAGCGCTGCTGCGCTATGTAGGTTTAGCTCTTGGCCCCAAGGCGCAAACGCGACCATAGCTTGCCAGCTGGTATCTGGTTTTTCCTCACCAGCATTACAAAAATTAAAGGCAGGTGCTAGCGCTTTGGCTTGTTGTTCATTAAACCCTAATGCCTTTAAGCTAGCAGGTGTTACGTCATAACAGCCCCCCACCGTATTGATAGCACCATAGCCGCCCATGGAATAGCCAATAACACCGGCGCGTTTAAAATTGGCAATCTTGCTAATTTCACTTTGCTGCTGGCGGTAATGAGCCAATACAAATTGTTGATCGCGGCTGCGATGTAGCAAGGTAGAAACAAAGCCTGCTGTTGCAGCATTAACTATATCTATTTCTTTCGTGGTCGAGTCGGTATGGTCGATACTAGCAACGACATAACCATGGCTGGCCAAGTGCTCGGCCAAATAAAACATAATAGTGCGATCGCCCGTGTAGCCATGTGAAAGTACAACGAAAGGAAAGTTACCTTGTGATAAAGGCGCAATATCGCGGTACGCGCTTCCTAGTAGTTCAAAAGGCTTGTGTAAACGTGTTACTGCCTTATAGGTCGCCCGATTACCATTGATATTTTCTTCGGCGGGATACCATAACTCTATAGTTAAAGGTCGTTCGTAAGTGCCGTCAAAATCCGTGTGATCAAATGCTGTTGTATTAACAATTTGATCAGTGATAACCCCCACAGTGTATTTTCCTGATTTTGCCAGCTCAGGCATAACACTGGGCTGGCTAGTAAATAGCTGTTCAGCATCGTCCGTTATTAATGGCTCAGCTAATGCCTTACCAAGCGTAGGATTAACGTTTGCCAGTGTTGAAAATGATAGCAATAAGCTAGAAAGTAATAACAGTAGCGCTGTGTTTGTGGATCGAATCATCATCTTTGTCGTTATTATCTTAAATTTGTAATATTAATATTACTTAATTACGAAAAATAAACCTACAAAGATTGGTTAAAAACTAGCTAGCCACAATCTTTATTGGCGTTACTGATATTTTGGCTCGCGACTGGTCACTTTTTTCAAATAGTTGCGCGATTCCGCCCTTGGGTGCTTATTAGTAAGCGCCCAGTAAACGGACTTACTTCCTAACTGATTAATGCGGCTAAACGCGGTATTACGATTACTATGAAAGGTTTTCAACACATTGCCTGTACCGCCATTATAGGCAGAGATGATGGCATAATGTTTACTTTGGTTATTGGTGACCTTTTGTAAATATCTATCGTCAAGAATCGACAAATATGCAGTGCCAATATCAATATTTTGTGCCGGATTAAACAGTACTTGCTTGCTTGGTTGGCCGGGTTTACGTTTAATTTTTTGATAAACGTCACGGCCTGCAGTCGCAGGAACCACTTGCATTAGCCCGTAGGCATTAGCGTGACTCACAGCGAACGGGTTAAAGCTACTTTCCGTTTCAATAATGGCGTAAATCAGAGAAGGGGCAATCTGGTATTTTTTCGACGCTGCGATCACATAGTCGCTAAATTGGTGCTTGCGCAATTTCTGATGATCGGTAACCAAAGTGAAGTTCACTTGGTGCAGAGGCTTTTTACCTAAGCGCTTTTTGATCAGCTTTTGTTTGACTAAGTAATCAGCAAAGCGCCCTGCTCGCCATTGATAGCGAATGGGTTTGTTATCGGTATCAATAACTTGGCGATACAAAAACGGTGTAGTACCTAGTTTCGGCGCATCGCTTGAAAAAATATCGGTATTTGCGGGATCAGCAGGCGTCAGCAAGGTCGTGACAACCGCTTGTTTTAGCATTGCAAGCGGCTGCTTCGTAGCGATGGTTTCAACAGTGACTGAGCCGTTGGTGAAATCGATAATGGCTCTGGCCTGATAATCGTTACTGTACTTTACGTACTTGCGCGTGCTTGGTAGTTTGCTATTGCCCTTTCCCCATTGCTTTTCTACAAACTGCTCCAGCTCTGCTAGCGCTTGTTTGATCTTCGCTACGTCATATTTAATCGCCTGATGGCTTTGCTCTGCTTGCTTAGCAATAGCAGGAATATTCTCAGGATTGGTTTTAATTTGCTTGACCAGTTTTTCGACATGGGCAGGTGAAGACAGGTTCGGTGTAACCTTGCAGCTGGTAAGTAATGTTAATAAAAAAAACGTTATAAATAGTCGAAACATATTGATTGGAAAAAAGTGGCTACGACAAAGCCCCGTTTTACCTTGGCGTTGCGTGAAAAGCCAGTAAAAGCCATATGATCTAACAAAAACATAACTTAGCGTGGGCTTTTTGAACACTTATCAATTTGACAATGTTTTGTTTGTTACTATAATTCTTTCGAAACGAAACTTATTGCTTTGTATTACTCTAATTTTATCCTTTAAAACTTTATGTCCAAAAGAAATACTCAACAGCGCCGTCATATTATTATCAGTGAACTGAATAACCACGGTGAAGTTAGTGTTGATATGCTAGCAAAGCGATTTGCAACTTCAGAGGTTACGATTCGAAAGGATTTAGCCGCTTTGGAAAAAAGTGGCTTACTATTGCGCCGTTACGGTGGCGCAATCGCCCTACCGAAAGAAATTGTTGAATCGAGCTCGGCACAGCTTTCTGTGCAGAAAGCACAAATTGGCAAAGCGGCGGCAAAGCTTATTAAAGATCACTACCGCATTGTTATCGACAGCGGCCGCACGACATCAACTGTGGTGAATCACTTAAGTGACAAAAAAGGCTTAGTAGTGATGACCAATTCACTTAAAGTTGCTGGGCAACTAAACGAATTGGAAAATGAGCCAACATTATTGATGACCGGTGGCACTTGGGATCCCACCTCGGAGTCATTCCAAGGGCAAGTGGCAGAGCAAGTGCTAAAGTCTTATGATTTTGATCAATTGTTTATCGGTGCCGATGGTATTGATATTGATCGCGGTACAACAACCTTTAATGAGTTAGTTGGCTTAAGCAAAACCATGGCGAGTGTCGCACGCGAAGTCATTGTCATGGTGGAGTCGGAAAAAATCGGGCGGCGGATCCCCAATCTAGAACTTGATTGGCAACAGATAAATACGCTGATCACTGACGAGGGCTTGTCGGTGGCAGTAGAGCAAGCATTAACAGCAAAAGGCGTAAAGGTAATTTGCGCCAGCAACAATTAAGGATATTAAATATGTGTGGCATTGTAGGTGCAGTAGCACAGCGAGATGTAGCAGAAATCTTAGTTGAAGGCTTAAAACGCCTCGAATATCGCGGTTATGATTCCGCTGGCGTAGCTGTGGTTGACAGTAACAACCATCTACAACGTGTGCGTCGCTTAGGTAAAGTACAAGCCTTGGCTGACGCAATTAATGAAACACCGCTAACTGGCGGCACTGGCATTGCGCACACGCGCTGGGCGACTCATGGCGCGCCGAGCGAGAACAATGCTCACCCTCATGTCTCATCAGACACGGTTGCCGTCGTGCACAATGGCATTATTGAAAATCATCAAGAACTGCGCGCTGAACTGCAAGCAAAAGGTTATGAGTTCGTTACCGAAACTGATACCGAAGTGATTGCGCACTTAGTGCATCATGAATTGAAATCAGCGAATAGCTTGTTAGCGGCGGTACAAACCGCCGTTAAGCAACTTGACGGTGCCTACGGCACGGTAATTATAGACACACGTGATATTGAGCGTGTAGTTGTTGCTCGCTCAGGCAGCCCGTTGGTGATTGGTTATGGCTTAGGTGAAAACTTTATTGCTTCTGACATGATGGCCTTACTGCCTGTAACACGCAAATTCGCTTTCCTCGAAGAAGGTGATGTGGCAGAAGTTACTCGCTTTGAAGTGAATGTTTTTGATGTTGATGGCAAGCCCGTTATTCGTGAGGCAAAAGAGTCGGAAGTTAGTCACGATGCCGGTGATAAGGGCGAATATCGCCATTACATGCTGAAAGAGATTTACGAACAGCCAACGGCAATTCGCAACTCGCTAGAAGGTCGTTTGTTAGGTGGTGAGCTGAATATTGATACCTTTGGCACTGGCGCAGATGAAATCTTCCGCGATATCGAGCATGTTCAAATTATTGCCTGTGGTACTAGCTATCACTCAGGCATGGTGGCGCGTTACTGGCTAGAAGCTCATGCCGGCGTGTCATGTAACGTCGAGATTGCTAGCGAGTTCCGCTATCGCAAGTCTCATGTGCCAAGAAATGCGCTATTAGTGACGATTTCACAATCAGGCGAGACCGCTGATACGCTAGCGGCGCTTCGTCTAGCAAAAGAACTTGGGTATCGCGCCAGCTTAACCATATGTAACGTGCCGGGATCGAGTCTAGTGCGCGAGTCTGACTTAGCGTTTATGACCAAAGCAGGCGCAGAAATTGGCGTAGCATCAACCAAAGCGTTTACCACCCAACTGGTTGGTTTGATGATGATGACGCTTGCACTAGGTAAGCATCACGGTATGAGTGAAGCAGATCAGCACGCAATGGCACAAGCGCTGACTACTTTACCGAACAAGATCGAAGAAACCTTTGCGCTAGCCGATGAAATTGAAGATTTAGCCGAAGATTTCGCTGATAAAAACCACTCATTGTTCCTTGGCCGTGGCGATCAGTACCCTATCGCGATGGAAGGCGCACTCAAGCTCAAAGAAATTTCTTATATCCACGCTGAAGCATACGCAGCGGGTGAATTAAAGCATGGCCCATTAGCGTTAATCGATGCGGAAATGCCGGTAATTGTGGTGGCGCCAAAGAATGACTTAATCGAAAAATTAAAATCGAACGTTGAAGAAGTGCGCGCGCGTGGCGGTTTAATGTATGTGTTTGCCGACAGCGCCGCCAAATTTGACAGCGACGATACGATGAAAGTGATTAACGTGCCGCACTGCGACGATCTGATTGCACCAATCGTGTATACCTTGCCATTACAGCTGCTCTCTTACTATGTAGCGATAATTAAAGGGACGGATGTTGATCAGCCACGTAATTTGGCGAAATCGGTAACGGTAGAGTAATTTTATCTGCTGAATTTATGCCATTGTTGGATGATAATAAAGTTTCATCACAATAATAAAGTATCATCATAACTGAATAATAAAGTATCATCATAAAGTCAGATATGAACTATGCTTTAAGCAATAGTTCATATCTGGCTTTCTTATGTCTAATAGCTTCAAAGGGCTGACACACAAGCAAATAGATAGACGGCTTAAAGAAGGTCGGGGACAGAATTCAGGCCAAGACTACAAACCTTTCATATATACCCACGAAGTTTCTTCAGATGGCAGAGTTCATCGAATATTCGGACAAAAATCACAACGTATAAATCATTTATTGTCGGATTTAGAATTAGCTGTATTTCTAATGCTTGATTGGCATCAAGATGTCGTCGATGTGCGGGAACAATTTCCCATGTTGCTGCATGATACTATCCGCATAGCCGAAGAGTCAGGCTTACCACATCAAAAATACAAAGGTGTGTATCAAGTTTTGACGTCTGACTTTGTCGTGGATAGTCAGAATTTAGACATGCCTAGACTTGCTTTACAGGTTAAGTATGCAGAAGACTTAGGTGACAAAAAAACGATTCAACGACTAGAACTAGAGCGTCGGTATTGGCATTACAAAAGGGTTCCATGGTACCTAATCACTCAAAAAGAGATCCCTAAAACGGTTTTAAATAATATTCAATGGCTTTACCCCGCTAAAAAACGAGAAATTTTCAATCAAGACCTCCAGCATTACTACGCTATTTTCATTGACGAGTTCAATCGTGCCCCACTTCAGAATCTGATTACAACTACTCAGAAGCTTGATATCGCATATCAATTAGAAAAGGGAGAAGCTCTTTATTGGCTTCGAAGTCTACTTGCATTACGTTTTTTTGTCTTTGATTTACAAATTCCATATAGAAATTTAGTCGCATCAGACTTGGGTAAAAATGGTCACCAAGAAGATGAGGTGGTCTATGCTTTTGCTTAATCAGACATTTGAGGTGTCAGGTAAACTAATGAGGTTGCTTTGGTATGAGAAAGACCAGGCTTATTGGATTGATATTGAGCATGCCAGTGCTTGGCCTGAATATGTGGAATATTCTTTTATTGAGTCAAAGCTTCTTGATGGTCAAATTCGTGTAATTGAAGATCCTCATTCTGAATTGAAATCACAGTTATATGATGAATCCAGTGTTAATTGGAAAAAGTGCAAACACGCTTGGGATATTATTAAACCCCATATTTCAAGTAACGAACTATTTTATCGTAATGAAAGAGGCCGATTAGTAAGGCAGCTATCTGAACAATATCAAATAACTCATCAATCAATAATTCGCTACCTACGTCGATATTGGCAAAGAGGCATGTGTATGCAAGCACTGTTACCTGACTACATGAACTCTGGAGGAAAAGGAAAAAGGCGCGACATCACCAAGAGTAAGCTAGGACGTAAGCGCTCTGTTTCAAGTGGCATAGGGGTAAATACTACACCAGAGATTGAACATGTATTTCGTCTCTCGATTGAGCGCAATCTGTTGAAGAAAAAACACTGCAGCATTCCATTAGCATATGCTAAAGCCCTTAATTTATTGGAGGCATCAATAACACAGAAAAATAATTTTGAACTTTATCCTACAATTACTCAGTTCAGGTATTTCCTTAAAAGAGAATACTCCAAAACTCAGTTGGTTGAGCTACAAACATCTGACATCGAATATGAAAAAGATATTCGCCCGTTGCATAGTACTTCTACTGCTGAGACTTTAGGGCCAGGCTTTCGCTATCAAATTGATGCAACAATTGCAGATGTGTACCTGTTATCCCAACACGACCGCAGCAATATAGTTGGTAGACCCGTTGTCTACTTTGTTGTTGATGTATTCAGTCGAATGGTTGTCGGCATGTATGTTGGTTTTGAAAATCCGTCTTGGATTAGTGCAATGATGGCCTTAATTAATGCGGCAACTTCTAAAGTAACCTATTGCCAGGAATTTGGTATTGAAATCGACGAGCAAGACTGGCCTTGTGTAGGTCTACCCGATAAGTTATTGGCAGATCAAGGTGAATTAAAAGGAACTTTAGTAGAGTCTTTCATCACGTCAAGTGGCACTGTTATAGAAAATGCAAAAGCAAGAAGAGGTGATGCCAAAGGGATTGTAGAACGCTTATTTCGAACGATTCAATGTGATTTTAAACCTTTCACCGCGGGCATTGTTGAGCCGGTCATAAGTAAGAAGCGAGGAGGAAAGGATTATCGCCTTGATGCCACATTGACGATTCATGAATTTACAAAAAAAATAATAGAGTTGGTCCTTTATCATAATAACGATCACATTATTAGTAAGTATGACAGGGTTGAAGGAATGCCGGGCACAGTGCCTTCAAACCCATTGTCGCTTTGGAGTTGGGGCATCAGCAACCTGACGGGTAGATTGAAAACCATAGAAGAAACTTACCTTAGAATAAACCTGCTTCCACATCAAATGGCCACGACTTCTGATTTTGGGGTTTGCTTGTTTGGTGGATATTACACTTGCTCTGAAATTATTAAGCTGGGCTGGTTGCACCGAAAAGCATCCACGAGACCTGCCAGAGTTAGAGTTGCCTTTGATCCTCGCGACGCCAACCATATCTATATTCGTCCAGACAGCAATATGAAGCATTTTTGGGTATGTGAATTGACAGATCGAAGTCGCCGTTTGAGAAACATGACATTTTGGGATGTGTGGAAGCTTCGTAAAGCAGAGAATAAAAGTAATCATAACGAGGCTATTTCTTCAGCTCTTTCAAGAGGCAAAGTAGTCCATAAAATGGAACAAATTGAGCAAGAGGCGTTGAAGCACAAACCCAATTCAAAAGGCCTAAGTAAAGCATACCAACTTGGAAACATTAGGAAAAATAAGCTTGATGAAAGGGCTTTAGAGCGCCACAAATTAAAAACTAGTCTGACGAAAGAGCTGTCTGGTTCTGCTAAAATTATTCCGTTGCCTGATTCAAATAATGAAGACTACAGTTACCCAGAGTTTATTGACGAATTGTTCGGTGATGAGGATACTGAATGACATTACCAGAGAATGTTGTGCCTGCTATTTACGTCGATCCCGGTGTGGAACGCTATCGTCATAACCCGTTTATCGAATCGTTGCCTCAGATAAAGTCAATTAAAGAGGTTCGCGATACACTGCAAGGTGAAGTGCGATTTAATCCCAAAGATATATTTTCAAAAAACGAAGTTAGAGTTCATGAAATTGCAGGTCTGTTGGATGATTTCTTTCAGCCAATAGGTAGCCACCTGCAACTTGAAGAAAAAATTTCTATCATGATCCGTAGTGGATACGTGGGAAGAAATATTTCCGATGGTTCATTGAATACTCAGTTACAAAATGGCTATGAACGCATTATGTCCGGCGATCTGAATGCTTTCAGATTCAAAACCAAGAGGTCTACAGCACAGAGTTTAACGTTAATCGGTGTTTCTGGTTGTGGCAAGAGTACTACATTAAATCGTATTTTGGCGATGTATCCAGATGCGATCTACCATGAAAAATATAACTTTATTCAGATTCCCTACTTAATCATCCAGTGTCCTTTTAATGGTTCATTAAAAAATTTATGCCTTAACTTTTTCAGAGCGTTGGATAGAGTTATTAATTCAAACTTTGAGAAAAAGTACACAAGGAACCGGCTAAGTCCTGATGTCCTTCTGACGCTAATGGCACAGGCTGCCAATAGCAATGCTATAGGTCTTTTGGTAATTGACGAGATTCAGCGGCTTAGCCAAAAGCGATCCGATGACAGAGAAGATATGTTGGAGTTTTTTGTACAGCTGGTGAATGTTATTGGCATCCCTGTTGTGCTTGTGGGAACCCCAAAAGCTAGACCTATTTTTGAAGTTGAACTGCAATCAGCAAGAAGGAGCGCTGGGTTTGGTTCATTGTTTTGGTCTCCAATGAAAAACTTGCCCGCAACCGTAGACCTTAAAACAGGTAAAACGCGTCCAAGTGAGTGGATTGCGTTTACCGATAAACTGTGGCGTTACCAATGGCTGAGAAAGCGCGACGAAGTGATATCAGATGAAATCAGAGATTGTTGGTTTGAATTATCCCAAGGGGTTTTAGACATCGCAGTAAAGCTCTTTGTGTTAGCGCAAATGAGAGCCATTGCAACGAGAAAGGAATGTATTTCTGTAAATTTATTGAGGCAGGTTTATCAAGATGAATTAAAGCCTGTTCATTTAGTTTTGGATGCATTGCGCTCCAACGATCCTACTCGTATAGCCAAGTATTCAGATCTTAGGTTACACGATATAGATAAGCGAATATTAGAGCTAAGCCAAGAGATAACAAAAGCTAAAACGAGTCAAGATGAGGACATTGATAGGTTTAATGGTAATGAACAGGCGTTACGGTTGCTAAACTTACTCAAGGCGATGGATTGCGATTCAGATCTACTTATACCATTCGTTCAACGAGCTTTTGATGAATATCCTAATCTCTCTGTTAGAGCACTTATGCCCATAGTTCTAAAGTGGTATGAAGATATTCCCAATAAACCTTTACCGTTGCAGAGAGGCAAAAACAGCACTATCAATTCAAAGCACTGGTGTGAGCTAGAAAAACAAGACTTACGATTTCAGTACGCACAGTGTGATGGGAAAGATATGCATCAAACTATGCGTTGTAATGACCTAATATTTAATATGGAAAGTTGGCTTTTAGACATGAATTAAACGATGAACCTCCTTCCCACTCCTTATCCTGATGAGCTTATCTACAGTGTCATAGCAAGAGCTGGCGTGCATTGGGGAATCTCTTCACCAAAGCAGTTATTGGATGAAATTTATGAGGATAGAAATGTTTCATCCCGACTTTATTTTCCAAACCACATTACGCTAATTTCAAACAAGTACCCCAAAGTGCTGGGCCTTGATCAAGAGACATTAATCTATAAACACACACTGTTTCCGTTATATGCTCCTTTTTTATTGGAGCACACAAGACAGCAATGTTTGATGTGGCTTTGCGGAAGTTCAAAAGGTGCCGTTCATTTGGCGACAGGTCATGCAGCCTCTAGGTTGAGTCCATTAATATATTTAAGATATTGCCCAACTTGCTTATTTAAACAACTTAAACGCTACGGTGAATATTACTGGCAGCGAATTTGGCAAATCACTGGTGTTGATAGTTGCCTTGAGCATGGCTTACTCACTAATTCAATAATTAAGACTCAAAACCCACGCAAACATCAGTTCGTTGAGGCATGCCCTCGGTATTGTATCCATTGCTCGCAAACAAAACCCACTCAACAATCTCTTTTAATCGCGAAACAAGCCCAAATACTACTGAATATGCGATCTATGGTATCGCCATCGTTTTCGCAATGGACTTCTTTCTATTATTTACTTGCTCAATCAGCAGGAGCTGTCAGAAAAAATCGCATACAACACGAAGAAGTAAAAGATCGGGTAATTGCGTTTTGGTCATTGCCTTGGCTAAATTCTTTAGGTCTAGATATCAACTCAAGCGATACTAATTGGCTAAGATGTATATTCAGAAAGCATCGAAGAGCATTTAGTTACTTACAGCACATCATTGTAATGGCAACCTTGCTCCCTCTTGACTGGCGAATAGACAAAACGATAGATGCAGTAAAAAAACAAAAAACAACGCTTGATACTCATTCGAATACTACACTTTTCGTGAGATCAGCTAAATTAGTTAGTAGTTATCGAGTGAGGTGGCTCAGAGCTGTGAAAGCATTGGGTATTGAAAATGCGCGTCATAGTGGCTTTGGTGATTGCTATGCCTGGCTTTATCGTAATGATAACGCATGGCTGCGGGCAACCAACATTGAGTTTAGAAGCACTGTAACTTCAGTGAACCAAAGAGTTAACTGGAAATCGAGAGACAAAAAAACTGTTCGTACACTTATTCGCTTAAAAAATTGCCATGAGGCGACGCTTGATGCACCAAGATGGTCAGCTAACTGGTATATCAGTAGTTTAAAACGCTCAGTAACAATTGAAAAAAATCTAGAAAAACTGCCATTAACTCAGATGTTTTTGGCACGTTTTAGCGAAAGCATTGACGAATATCAGATCAGGCGCTTGTCTCGAGAGATAATAGCAATAGGAAGTGAAAATAAGAATTTAATCTATCGTTCAGTATTATTGAGACGTGCGGGGTTGAGTGAGGAACGACTTAAGCCACTAACTCGTAAATTTTTATGCCAAATAATGGAAATTAGGTGCAGGGACTAAGAATTGGGCAGTTTGAAGACGATACAACACTTAATGTAATTGGACATTTATTTCGTCCAATAAGTGGAGGTGCGTGGGAGCTATCATTGTGCCTATCCCCCAGTCAAAATACGAGATCATTGCGGTTTTCAATGGCTCCTGTATTGGTCAGAGAGAGGTTGTACAATCCTGTACAGAAAGCAGAGAAAAAGAATGCAAAGGAGCAACTTTTAATCCTTGATGCCTCTCGATGGCAAACGTGTCGATTCTCTGATTGTCCGGCCTATCAATCAACCAATAAAAAAGAGCTTCAACAATATTGTTTCTCTATTCCCACACCAAGTGGGAAAATGATTTATCTCCCCCAATTTGAACTTGCACGCGCTTTGTTCTTTCATGACGGGTATATGGCAAGAGCAGCATTGGTGCCTAACCAGCTAGTGATGGATTTTGACGTACAGGTTTCGTGGGAATTTGATAAGGCAAATATTAACGTCATGCCGCACTACCCAGTTACCTCGCTGAATGAGCCAAGCGCTCGAAGTATACTCTCTTGGATATTGCTAGATGAGAGTGCTTGTCAGTCGTTTAACTCTATCGCTCAGTATCAAATGCTCAAAGGACAAAACCTAGGAGTGCATCGAGAGTGGAATTTTCAGTTCAATCCCCCCCCTCTAGGGAATGTGGAGTTGGAATTACGTGGTAAATACGATGATAAAACCAAGTCTTTTTTCGCATTTGAAATAGAAAGCATCAAGAATGTTCGTGTTGATATACCAAGCCTTATTGAATTCTATCACCCCAAATTTAAGGAGTACGTTAAAGGCAAAGGTCAAAGAGAGCAAGGCTACAGTGGGGAACCACCAGAAGAGTACATAGTTACCGATGAAGATAGAGTTGTTTATGAGGAAAATGTCACTCTACGCCCACCGTTAGTTTCATTCGAATTTACTCAGCCTTTTAAAACCGTCAAAAGGCCGAAAGAGCGTAAACCCTCAGTTGCTGGGAAGAACGAAGATGATCACGAAGCAGAGCTGCTTGGCGAAGATGTGAGTGTTGGGGATAAAAACGCTAGCGGTGATTTGCCAGGTGGGGAATTTGAAGGAGCTGTTGATGACACGGATCACTCATACATTTACCTCAATAAGTTTGAATGCTTCCAAAAAATGTTAAAACTTTTAACTACCAAGTATGGATGTGATGTTTCAGTAAATTTGAGAAAATTGAAAAGGCGGGGACGATCTAGTAATCATTTGTTGTCTTCAACAGGCGAAGCAAGGTACTTTCTAGATGCCTGCATTAAATCTGGATCTAGTGTTTTTCACGCCTTAGAACTTGATATGTCGGATGGACGCCATTATCTGTCGACAATGTTGTTGGAACTTCCTTCGGAAAATAGCTGGCTAGAACACATTGAAATACTTGAATCTGAACTCCAACGCCTCTCATTGCGATGGCCATCAAAATACCTAACAATGCTCTGCGGTAAAGACCATTATCGTGGAGTAGCTCATCCTGAAACTAGTTACCATAACGGAAAGCTCGAAGCCGCTATTATTGAACATTGGGCAGAGCGTTTCTTCGGATGGATAGATCAGCTTGGTAAATAGCCAGTTGAATAACGACGCCCTTTTTTGTAGCCGATACAGCCTCGTTTTTTATAAGTAAAATATTCTTATTATGTGAGTCCCTCTCAAATGCTCTTGAGTAAGCAAAGGTTTCTTTAAAACTAGTTTTTAGTATATAAATTCACCTTTAAATGAAAATATTCATGTAAAAGTGAAAATATTCATGGTTATTTTATTATTTTTCATTACTATTTGTTTATTGTTCATCTTTTTACTTTTTGGGAGAAGTAAAATGATAAGTGGCTTAGAGTCAAAGTCAGGTAATGACCTACTAATTGGTCTAATTGAGGACGGATTAAAAGGCGATATCGAAGGGTTAGAAATGCAAGCTCGCCGATTAGCCAGCAAATTAAAAAAGTCCGACCCTAAACTATCGGAATCCATCAGTAAACTCGTATCAAGCAGTGGGTGTTTGAGACAGTCTTCGAGCAGCCATAACACTCCAACACCTGTTGAGCCTGATTCAAGGCAAAAACTTCTAATTGAGACATATCCTGTAATTTTGAGAAGTCAGCCTGTTTGGACTCCTGCTATTGAGAAAAATATAGAACGATTTCTCCGAGAGAGAGTGATGTCAGAAGAGCTCTTAAATGAGGGCTTATTACCTTCACGATCGCTTCTAATGTCAGGCCCTCCAGGCGTGGGTAAAACGTTAACGGCCCAATCAATCGCGAGCAAGCTAGATTTACCGCTGTTGACACTAGATTTAGCATCAGTAATGAGTAGTTATTTAGGAAAAACAGGTAACAATATTAAGGCCGTTTTGAATTATGCTAGCGCGTTTCCATGCGTGTTATTGCTGGATGAATTTGATGCAATTGCAAAAAAACGAGATGACGATAGTGATGTTGGTGAATTAAAACGATTAGTCACAGTGTTGCTGCAAGCGATCGATGATTGGCCTGTTACATCTGTCTTAGTCGCCGCGACTAACCATGGTGATCTGCTTGACCCTGCTATTTGGAGAAGGTTTGACAGTCTATTGGAATTCGATTATCCAACTCCCGAGCAGGTATATGACTTTTCTATTCAATGGGGCTTTGATAAGCCAACTAGTACGTGGCTTTCAGAAAACATTGTTAAAGCTTCTTTAGCAATCATTGATAAAAAGTTTCAGCAAGCCAAAAAAAATAACATTCTAGATGATAAATCCTTATTACTTAGCCTAATCGAAGTCTTTGAGTTTAAGGGGGCACCTGATGATTTGGATATTAAACGTGAACTATCTTTGGAACTGCATAACTTAGGCTGGACTAATAAGCAAGTCGGCGAATTTCTTGGAATGACAGGTCAACGAGCAGGGGTATTAATTAGAGAAATGAGAGAAACAGTAGAAAATCCGCAGCAATCTCTAGTACTGGCAGAGGGTTAAAATGGCAAAAAACTTTTTACTTGGTTACGGTGAAGAATTCAGTTCTAAAATTGATCGTCCAGAGGGGGGTCGTGGCAAAGAACCAGTCTATACATATGAAGAAAACAAAGAGCACCTAATCAAGCAACTCAGTGTACTCAAAGGTAAAATAGAGTTAGTGCCAGATGGCGCTAAGTCTTTAGGAAAAGTAGTTAGTAAACTTATTTTACACCCAGCGTACTTAGCGAAATCATATTACCCAGAATCCTTGCTAAAGCGGTTTTCACTGACGGATATTGGTAGCAAACCTGTCGACGTATCTCCAAGGCGGATGCTATCAAAAGACAAAGGTGAAGTGACCTCTTCATGTATTTTTGTCGCTGGAACAGAGGCTTCACTAATTCAACTGCAGCATGCGTTGGAAACTGATGATCTAAATGCAACGCAAAAAAAAGATGTTGTAAAAATAGAAAACATTCAATTGCTAGAGGGGATTGAGAAAGTTAAGTCGACTGCAGAAGGAGCAATTAAGTATGAAGCAGTCCTTCACACCCCTATTGATGATAGAGCTTTGGTCATAAACCAGTTTAAAAGCTATGCGCAAAGCTGTGGATCTGTGATCAGTTCATCAAACATCATAAATGCTGGGGGACTCTCCTTTTTATCGATCACTTGTGATGAAGACACAATAGAGAAAGTTAGCGAGTTTACGTTGCTTAGGGCGATTAGAGTGATGCCCCAGCTTGGGATTCATAAGCCGGTTGTGACTAGAGAATTAGTCTCTGATCAAGTTGTTAATCTGCCAACAGAAGCTGCGATTGATACAAATATCAAAGTTGCTATTTTCGATGGCGGGATTGGTACAGACAGTATTGATAAGTGGTGCAAAGAACACACCTTTTCAAGCTCATCAACAGCTTCAGAGTACCTCCATCATGGTTCAGAAGTCACTTCTTTGGTCTTGTTTGGCAATGTACAAGAAGGGCAGAAAGAGCTTCCTCGCCCTTATGCGAATGTTCAACACTACAGAGTTATTGACCCCTCATTAGATCCCTCTGATATTGATAGCCTTGACGTATTAGCAAGAATTATTGACGTATTAGAAAGAGAGAAATTTGATTTCATCAATTTAAGCCTTGGTCCTCGATTACCGATTGAAGACGATGAAGTTCATTCTTGGACTTCAGCAATAGAGCCATTTCTTTCGGACGGAAACACACTTTTGACTGTGGCTGTAGGAAATGATGGCAACCAAAGTTCACCTCAAAAATCTAGGGTTCAAGTTCCTTCGGATCTAGTCAATGCCCTAGCGGTTGGTGCGAGTAACAATGACGAGGATGACTTCTGGGGACCTGCAGATTACAGTTGCATAGGGCCCGGTCGAAGTCCTGGTGTTGTCAAACCTGATGTTGTTGCGTTTGGGGGAAGTTCCCACGATATGGTTAGAATATATTCGCCGCTGACCAAGCTACTAACACATAATGCAGGCACAAGCTTTGCGTCTCCATTAGTTCTGAGAGCTGCGATTGGTACAAAAGTCATGTTGCCAGACGATCAACCGACATTATTGGCCAAAGCGCTGCTCATCCATAACACTAACCGAAATGGATATCACTGGCATCATGTTGGTTGGGGAAAAACGCCTTCAGATATCGATAAAATTCTCTATACAGAAGACAATGAGGCAACCATTATTTACAAAGATGTCGTGCCGCAGAGCGGCTGTAAAAGGTTGCTAATTCCAATGCCTGATATTGCCCTTAAAGGGCAAATAACACTAAAAGCTACGTTTTGCTATGCAACACAAACGCTACCAGAACATCCGATCCATTACACTAATAGTGGCCTAGTAGTAAAATTTAAACCCAAGGGCGCAGACAGCGCAGCAGAAGGCTTTTTTACTAATAAAAAAATGTATGGTGACGAGATAGAACTTAGAGCTAACGCTCACAAGTGGGAAAATACTATACATAATGAGACTATTCGTAAGCCTTCAGATTTGAGTGACCCTTGCTTTGAAATTGATCATCAAGAGCGAGAGGGAGGAAATAGAACAACCGGTGCACCACCACTCCCCTTTATTCTTGTTGTCTCGATTAAGGCGTCCGGCTCTAGTGACTTATACAATGCTATTGTTCAAAAGCACCAAGTGCTTCAACCGCTGCGAACTAAAGTCGAGATACCTATTCTTACATAATGTGCACAGCTTTCGAGATAAACGGCTAAGTTTACTTGGCCGTATAACATAATAAACAAATTTATCAGTTATTGTTCTACGATACTTTTGATAGTCGTATTAGGATCGCGCCCTGCGAAGGCGGGAGAATTTTTGATTGAATCCCATACGCTATTGTCCGAAACGGTGCTTAGCGTTTTAAAGTCGACTACACCTGTTTGTCTTATCCCTTTTTTAAGTTGCCAGTCTTTTAGTTCATCACTCAATGCAACACTCATGACTCGAAATCCGCTGTTTTTATCGAGTGTTAACGAATGATATGGACTCCCCGCTCGGCATCTTTCTCTAGCGAGTGTGCCATAGTGAAGTTGATAAGTAGCTTCAATTGAGGAGAGTCCATATGTCACTAATTAAAGCAATTGGCATCGATTTAGCCAAATCTGTTTTCAGTATCCACGGTGTCGATAGTCATGACAAGTGTCAATTAAGAAAAACCGTTAAGCGAAACAAACTGTTAGCTGAAGTTGCTAAGTTGCCAGCGTGTATCATTGGTATGGAAGCTTGCTCAGGCGCACACTACTGGGCAAGAGAGTTTACTAAGCTTGGCCATGAAGTACGCATCATGGCCTCAAAGTTCGTGATTCCGTATCGCCAAAACGAAAAGAATGATGCCAACGACGCTGAAGCCATTTGTGAAGCGGTGAGCCGTCCCAAAACGCGCTTTGTCACCATCAAAAGTGACGAGCAGCAAGCGGTGCTTTGCCTACATCGTATTCGCCAAGGGGCTATCAAGGACAGAACCGCACTCATTAATCGGCTTCGGGGCTTACTCGCAGAATTTGGTATTGTCATGCCCAAAGGACGGTATCCGGCACAACATGCCATTAGTGGCATCTTAGAAGATGGTGAGAACAACTTACCCATGCTCGCTAGAGAGCTACTAAGTGACTTATGGCAAGACATTAAAGCATTAAACCAGCAAATTCTTAAACATGACCGAAAGCTCTATCAACTCGCGAACCAAATGAATGCAGCAAGGCGCCTAATGACAATACCAGGCGTAGGCGAAATCACGGCAACGGCTGTGGTTGCGACGGTGAGTGATGCAAAAGATTTTGATACCAGTCGCGCCTTTAGCGCTTGGATTGGTCTAGTCCCTAGGCAATACACCACGGGCGGGCAAGTGAAGCTTGGCCGAATCAGCAAACGTGGCGAAAAGCATATCCGCACCTCACTTATTCACGGTGCACGAGCCGTTATGGCCAACTGCAAGAATAAGACAGACAGGACGAGCTTATGGGTGAAAGACCTGATTGAGCGACGAGGCTTTAAACGGGCAACGGTTGCCCTTGCGGCCAAGAATGCACGGTTGATATGGGCATTGCTGCGAAGTAAAAACGAATACCAAATAGATTATGTAAAATAGAAAAGATTGAAGTAGTAAAGGTAACCCTAACGGTTAACCCCACCGCGTCTTAGCATGAGCGATTGACGATAACACGGTCAGACCGAGAGCATAAAAGCCTGTTTAATCGGGAAGCGCATTTCTTGAAAGAGAAGACGCTGTTTAACGAATGAGGCCATGCTCAAGCGCAAATCATCAGGGCGATAGCACAAGCTGTTAAGGCAGTATGCTAATAAACGCCGAATGTAGAGCTGCTGTCAGACTTTCTTGTTGTCAGAGGCTGCTTGTGCTTGACAAAGGGGAGTCCATGTAGCCTTATTAATCGGCATAATCTGAGAAGCATTTACAAAATAAGCTAATGACTTTTCTCTTGCGGCTAATACAACATCATCATTTTCATAAGTAGGTATACTTTCTAATCGAGTGGCAATTTCCGCATAGTACTTCGCAGCTGTACCGTAATCTTGATTAGCTTCGAATTGCTTGGCATGTTCAATCAAACTAGTCAAGTAAACCTTTTTAGTGACGCGAATAACAAGACTCTCAGCAGCAGGAGTGCAATATTTCTCTGCTTCAAAATAGTCTGGAGAGTCAGGTAGAGTGAATTAGTTCAGACAAGATCTGACACATCTTCTTGAAAAGTAGAGAGTTACCCGTTTTGATAAAGGTGCTGAATCTTTAATCAAAACAAACAAAGAGGTAACTCTCATGCTTCATACTAACAATCCAATCATTAAACACAAAGCAGGTTTGCTCAACCTAGCTGAAGAACTTGGTAATGTATCCAGAGCTTGCAAAGTGATGGGCGTATCACGAGATACATTTTATCGTTATCAAGAGCTGGCTGAAGATGGCGGCATTGATGCGCTTATTGATAAGTCCCGCCGAAAACCAAATATAAAAAATCGTGTTGATGAAAAAACCGAAAAAGCAGTAATGGATTATGCCATTGAATACCCCGCGCACGGCCAAGTCAGAACCAGCAATGAACTTCGTAAGCAAGGCGTATTTGTATCTGCCAGTGGCGTGCGTTCAATCTGGTTGCGCCATGACTTAGAAAACTTCAAAAAACGGCTGAAAGCGCTTGAAGAGAAAGTCGCTAACGACGGCATCATTCTCACCGATGCTCAAGTTGCTGCACTTGAGAAGAAAAAGAACGATGATGAAGCTTGTGGCGAGATAGAAACGGCTCATCCGGGCTACCTAGGCTCACAGGACACGTTTTATGTGGGTAATCTAAAAGGTGTTGGCCGTATCTACCAGCAGACGTTCGTTGATACTTACAGCAAGGTTGCATTTGCCAAGCTCTACACAACGAAAACGCCAATCACTGCTGCTGACATACTCAACGACAAGGTTTTGCCTTACTTCGAGCAGCACGAGCTACCAATGTTACGCATTCTCACAGACCGAGGCACTGAGTATTGTGGCAAGGTTGAACATCATGATTACCAGCTTTATCTAGCAATAAATGATATCGATCATACAAAAACGAAAGCGATGTCACCGCAGACAAATGGTATCTGTGAACGTTTCCACAAAACAATATTGCAGGAGTTTTATCAGGTTACGTTCCGTAAGAGGCTCTATGGCTCGTTAGAGGAATTACAAAAGGATCTGGACGAATGGATGGTTTATTACAATAATGATCGAACTCATCAGGGCAAAATGTGCTGTGGCAGAACGCCACTTGAAACATTACTTGATGGAAAATCGATTTGGGCTGAGAAGAATTTAGCTCAAATCTAAACTGACAGTCACCGATTGAAAAACGGGTAACTGTCAGATCAAGTCTGAACTAGTACAGGTAGAGCGTGATATTTTTGCCCCCTTTGACACTGAGCTAACCCTTCCATTTGACCGTTTTCATCCGTAGGGCCATGATCTGATGTCTTATTGTTATGCTTTAGAGAAATGACGCTTTTAACTCCCCTGTCATTGTCATCTTTGACAATTAATTCTATTGCTACTGAACTAATCGCATATAAATAAAAAACTACTAGCGTTATTAATCTTAGTTTCATAATTTCACCTAGTCGTTAAAGTTCTACCAAAAGCTATAATGAGAAGTAAAACCAAAGCTATGATTATTCGCCCTTCATTAGTGATCAACCATGTTTGGAAATTACTTCGCTGCAAGTTAATCGCCTGTGAAGAATTATCTACTATGATAAATGGATCAGCTAACTCGTTGCTAAACCCAACCAATAGATCAATAGTGGCATTAGGCTGAATCGAGAGTCCTGGGTATGTTGCTGATTCTGTGTTGCAAGAAGAAGCTTTTTTACCTGCTGTGGCAGGTGGATGGGGTATGATTCTAGCGCTGACGACCTCATTCACGTTGACAGATGCTTGAGTTTTTACGTGGAAAGTGACTGCATTGAACTTAGTTTTCGCCGAGAGGTTTCTTATAGAAAATTTGTAAAGAGATTTTGGACTACTACTGCTAAGGCTGCATTTAATTTGATTGCTCCAATAAAAAGAGTCTTCAACAGAAAGTTGCTCTATTGAGTATTCAACCAATGGGGTCGACTGCAGCTTTTCAACGTAGTTAACCAACAACCAGCCAACGATTGCCACGATAAGTGTTAACAAATAAGGAGGCTCTTTATCTAATGGCATAGCAAACTCCGTTTACTATCTCGCCGCTAAATTGCTTTAAATGTAGATCATTAAAATAAAAGTAAAGGTTCCCACTAACACATTTGATGAATGGTTTTGAACTAACAGAAGAATGAAGTAATTTAGAGTTTTTCATACATGTCCTTATGATAGAAATAGCTTCATGGCAGAGCATCAAAGCCAATGACTCACCACCTTACTCCTTTAGGTGTTACGATAGTCTTCAGAGAGCGATATACACTACTAATTACATTAGTCTAAATTTATCAGAAGTAAAGCAGTCAACTATCGTTTAGAACCCTTGCCAATTTGACCATAAGAGATAACTTCCTTTTCATCAGGAGTATTCTCGTTTTGCATCGCAGATTACGACTTTAGTTGCTATTTAAATCATTCGACATCAGGCTATTCTATGAAAGGTATATAGGAAATTTAGTTTGGTAGGTAATAGATTGACGCTGTTTTCTGCCAGCTTGAAAATTAAAAAGTATTTGCCGTTTTGCTTGATATCTTACCTTAGAGAGAGCTAGCTAGAGGTGTCAATGTGTAAATATTCCCGACAGGATGGCACAATAACGTACAAAGTAGTAAGAATAACTAATAATTTTATTTTTTAGCTATTTGAAAATAAAAGAAGGAATAATAATTTTCTAGCTAGGAGCGTATATTAAATAACTAATAGGTGAGAAGATTATAAGGGATGGCCAACAAGTGTACTAAAAAGCCACCCCAAATAGCATCTTGTTTATTACCAAGAGTTTTCGTCAGAAACCCATGAGTTTTCGCCATAAATCCATGAATTTTCATCTGAACTCAAAGAGTTATCAATATCCATTGTAATCATTCCGTTAAAGCTAAGCTTATTTTTGTTACCCATAACTAATACCTCACAATAGAATGACTCCACTTAACTGTGTAGGTAATAGAATATAATCCATTAGCAATCATAGTATATGAGTCATTTTAACAAAAATGCAAGTGCCTCATAGCGAAGAGTTAACTTACAAAACTAGGGGGCACAAACCTTACATAAATTACTATATAACTACAAGACATTTAGATGGCTAAATAACGTGTTTCAAGGTAGTCATTGTATATAAAGCAAAACGCGTACCGTTTATGATGATGACTGCCCACTAGCTTGTGACTTTTGCCAATCCCTGTACGCCTTTAAGTCCTTATCAGCAGTTGTAGATGAGTCATCAGAGCCATATATCTGATCTCTTACAGCTGGAGAAATACTAATCGCCTCCTCTAGTATTTTTTCAACCTCTTGAAACCCTTCTGAAGCATTTTCAGCCTTAGAATTTTTTATCAGCTCCGTCTTGTAACACGCTACATTGAAGAGCACCGCAACAAAGTGTTCATCGAGTTTATTGAGCTTTCTAGAGCCATCTATAAACTTATTTAACGCGAGTAGCCCCTTGTTAAGATCATCAAACTTATGCCTATATAATCTTCCCAACATTATTGCGGCTTTTCTCCAGAAATGCCGAGGTAGCGTTACCCCTTTATCCATTAAATCTTCGAGGTCATCAACAATGTGTTGAATATCTGACCGCGATTTATCTAGTTTCATTTCAAGCACGTTGTATGCTTGGCTTATAATATCTGATGCGATAACTTCTAAACTCGCTTTTTCTCTAGCTGTATCTATGCGAGAAAAAAGGTTTTCTTCCATTTGTCTCGCGGATTTTTGAAATTGATTTTCAATGCTGTATTTCACTTTGTCTAAGAATCGGCTTCCACCATACCCACCAATTACGTATAAGCTGATTAGAAATAGCTGATTTTCATCTGTCAATTCAAGCTTGAATTGATTCAGAGAGAATAAAGAAAGCGTGACTGCGAATGCTCCTCCAACACCATGAAGAGTGTGTGTGAAACCTATCCATACTAGTTCTCTAAATGAAAGTTCTACTTTATCGTAAAGAGGATGAGCTCTATATCCCACATGGTGGCTATTATGGTTACTTTCAGTACTTTTCGAATCCCTTATAAGATCAAATCGATTGAGAAATTCGAGTATTCCACCAAAGGCTCCCGCAAGAAATATCATTATTAGATGAATACCCAATACAAAACTTTCAATTGGCATTTATAAACTCCTCTGAAAACTCAATATTCCCCAGAAGCTCGGTCTTTATCTGGAGATCTTTGCCGTCGGTAATGAAACGAATGTTACCTGCTGTTTGTGTTTGTAAAATCGCTTTATTGGTACTAGCGGAGTGCCAAACGTATTGACTATTTGTGTCTTTGAGTCCTGCAATATAATTAAAAGCATGTTGAGTTGTCGGTAATAAAACCTCAAGCTTTGATGTGATTGTGTTGTGAGGATGCCAATATCGATTATTATGTCCAGAACTAATAACCGCAATTGAAGCTGTTAATGAAGATAGCCATCTATTAGAGCTAGAAGTTACGCCACTACCATGATGACCTATCGTAATTAAATCATGAGATAGTTCTTTAGAGCTAATGTGGTTTTTCTCTAAAATATAGCTTTCAGTTTCTGTTGTCGCATCACCCACAAAAAGTGCTTCAAATTCACCGTATGTAACACTCATGACAATACTCATAGTGTTTTTACGTGATTTTTTAGCCTTTGACACAAGCCCAGCAGACAAAAAATTAACTTTTGCATCACCACAGTCTAAGTGTTCTAAGTTACGATCGGTTTCATTCTTAATAGAATAGGATTTCACAGTAGATAGCCAGCCCCAGAAATATCTAGAGTAGTCATCTTGTTCGCCAACGTAGAACACCTTATCGATAAGAAATGTCTCGGATAAGAATGGCAATAGTCCATAGTGGTCAATATCTGGATGGCTCACGATGGCATAATGCAACCTTCTTGAGTAGTGATCGGTGGCTAGCAACAAGGACTCTCTATAGATCTCGTCGGTACGCTTTGAACCCGAACCCGCATCAAACAAAACATTTTTGCCGTTTGGGCAGAGGATTAAATAGGAGTCTCCTTGCCCGACATTGAACGCGTGTATCTCTAAACGCTCGTGACTTCTTACTTTCTCAACCCACTTTTTGTGAACAAACCCCTCACGACCCTCTATTTCAACTTTGTACCAATGCGCTAGCTCTTCAACGATATTGAGCTCTATGTCATGCGATACAGACATAATCACCTTTTCGTTCTTAGAAGGCTTTTCAAGAATGCCTAGCCTAAAATTATCGCTTATCGTTGGCTTAACTTTGTTTTTCTCTTCAAAGTCTTTTGCCGAAGCTATTGAATATAATATTAAACCGCACATCAGTATGTATGCCTTGAAGCAGTCCATAGCAAAAGTTCCTTTATGAGCGGTATGTGAAAATTGTCAAATGTCTCTAGAGAGTGTCAAGTTTCACATATGCATCTGTTTTCATTATATGATAAAAATAAAATTTATCATTTATCTAATAACTACTTAGGCCATAAGTAAGCTTTTGTGTTTTGAAGTTCGATAACTCAAAACTTAAGCATTACGTTAGTTTTGAATCCTAAAACTATATTCGCTAACCTATTACATGTTGATATTCTTCATTGTTTTTTTTGTAGGACACTACAACTGCTCCCTTGATTCCTTGCGCAAATGCCTGGTTGTCTCGTTTAGCAATCGCAAGTAGGGCTCCAACAAATCTAATATAGAACATATTACTGCCAAGGTACTTCATTCCATCGTATGCTTTCTCAATATGATTATGATGCTTCTTATAGGTTATAGCGTTGTTAAGAGCATTTAGACCTTTGAAGAACTGATTTAAGCGCAATTGCCACTTAGGGTGCTTAGCGAGGGTATACAAAAAGGTGCCAGGCGAATCTTTAGCACTCTTTTTATATTCAAATTTAGCAAGTGATTCGTTAATCTCAGCTAGACTGTCTTCCCATGAATAGTTGTAGGGGTACTTTTTCCCATTGCTCAGTAAGTGGGAGAACATATCACCAAATATCCTCTCTCTAGCGTCTGGGAAGTCTCTAAACGGAATATCTTGAAAAGACAAAGCTCTCGCCAAAGCCTTACCAATTTGCTTATCATCAAAGCTACAAAGTTCTGCCACAATTGCTTCAAAATAATCATGATCAATACTGCACGTGGTGACACAAACTACATTATCGGCGTCTTCTATAGCATTTTCTAAGGCCTCGAAAGCCGATTGTCGCTGTTGAGCACTGATAATGCCCCATGCCTGAGCCAAATCAATAGCCTTAGTTGAACTGAAGTCTTCACCCTTGGTTTCTAACGCAACTAAAAAACCAACTTGAAATTCATCTACTGTAGGGTTCTTATTACTGGAGAAGTCTTCCATATGTGCATCAAAATCATAGTAGTACCTTGAGTGCTTCCCACCATACAGTTTGCTGTAGCCACGTCTTGCATCAAATGTGAGCATCTTGTTTTTATCGATATTGTAGGTGGTCTTCGTTTCTATTTGCTCAAAACTCTTACCAAACATTTTTCGATCACCTAGTGAGAAAGAGAAACCATACGAGGTGTCTTTTGATATGGTCTTTTGATTAAAAAACGACTTTAAGTTGCTTGGGTCATCCTCGACAATTTTCTCTAGCACGTCGGTAAAATTACCTTTAATGGCACTTTCGTGGATGCTTTTTAAAGTGGTATTTTGCCCTGTATTTGGTAGTAAAGCTTCAAGGAGTGAATCGTACTGCGTGACGCGTTTGTATTGATAGTCAAACGCGGCCGCAGCTTTTGAGGTCGCTATTTCTTTGATGTTTTGTTGGAGTTCGGCTTTGACTTCTGATAATTGCTCGCCGAGCGCTGCAATATCTTTACTAGCTGCATCTAATCCAAGCTTACTAAAAAGTTGATCGACATATGGTTTAATCTCATCTGAGAGATCATTATATCTCACCTTAGATTGCAGCTCAGATTCAACAGTAGCGATAATACTTTGACCCTGGCTTAAGGCACGTTCTGGAAATTTAAATAGCTGATCTAGGTGTTCATTCATGAACTTTTCAGCATTCTCTGGGGAGGTAAATTCTGCAGAGGCTGAAATATTAGCATTTGCACCAAAAGTATATGCGGAGCCTTTTTTCAAGCCAACGTAATAGTCTTCATTCGTTGGGCGAGCAAAGACTACTTTAAAGCCGCCAAATACCCTTAATTTCATGCCAACAGTAGCACTGGCATTGACAGTTAAATTTAGTGCTTCGTCATCAATAACCTCGCTCAATAAGTTTAATGAATCAGTCAGCAATTCTGACCAAGAGAAGCTAGCGCCAACTGCTAACTCGCCTGATACATCGATATCGAGAGCATCTCCTACGTTGAGCGATTCCACATCATCAAATGAAAAAATTACTGGAAATGCTTTAAGGTCATCGCTTAAGGACTTTAATAATTGCTGACTACGATCATGGCGCAAATAAGCGCCAAGTGAAAACCCAGCAGAAATATCAAAATTAAACCCTAGCTCACCAAGAGGGAGAGCACCCTTTGCTTGGCCTTCAGCCTCAAACCTGTATTGGCAGTGTGGTTTGTTGGCGTCAAAGGTTAGTGGTTTGGATAATTGTTCTGCAACGACAGAACTACTAGTGACATTAACAACGGGATCTTTTGCCAAATCATCCACAGAGTTCAAAACATGAAAAGCAAATTTTCCGGTAAGGTTGATACTGACATTAGTTCCATATCGAACGACGTTACTGGTATCGTCAAGCTCAAATGACAAAGGTGATGTGTGAGGGTAGTCATTCAAAGAGTCAGTGAAAACCTTATACTTTTCTAAACTCGTGATTAAATGTTCAGACTCCAGTAATCTAGGCATGCGAAAGTTCCTTTTAGTGGAAGACCGACATCCATCTGGTCAGCAATATAATAGGGTTAACTAATCCTGTTTAGTTTTCTTCTCTAAAAAGCCAAAGTTTGATTATACCGTGGCTGGAAATATTTTTATTCAAGACGAAAAGTTTGAGCTTAGCAAGTTATCTGAAAAATTAAGCTGCAGAATTGGGTTTATTGTTCCATTCAACTCCGTCTTTGCTATCACAAAAACTTTTTATATCTTCATCAACAAACTTGAATTTATCATTTTTTATAGCTTCTTCAGAGTTAGCGTAAATAGAATATATGCAGTTACTTCCATTTTTAGTTACGTAGATAAATGCACTGTTTCTGCGCATGAAATATGCGTCACTTGTTTCAAGAAATATCTTCGCTGTGATTGTTTTACCTCGAATACTGACTTGCGTGCACTGCCTGAGTTTTTGTCTACCTTTCATCTCTTGTGTAATGGGGACGCAAAATTTTTGTTCCATCTCTTTAGCCACAAAATTTTCTCCCAAGACATAACCTACTAACGTCGGAAAAACAAACACTGACACTAGAAAAGGAATCATGTAACACGCTAACAATACGGAAAGAATGGCAGCATATGCGCCACTGATAATGGCAATTGGAGACAAAATCAGAGAGCTAAATGTTTTTTCTATGATGGCATGTCGTGAAAAGGAGATACTTGATAAATAATTCTTTACTTTCAAGCTGTTGCGATACATCAGCGGTGGAATAACGCCGATACAAAGTAGCACAACAAGAAGACCATAACTCTCACTGAGTTTGTGTAATACTGTCGGCCAATACTCCAAGTTTTCAAATAAAGAGAAAGCGTGTAAATAACCTAATACAGCAGAGTTAAATATTTCTCTAACTTCGTAGTTTCCCGACAAGTTGCCTAAATTCATCGTTAGAATGATGCCTTTTTGATAACCAACACCAAAAAGTCCTGAAACGATTGCCGTTAACCCCGTTATTTTTAGGTAAAGCGTTGTAAGGCTCCCTTTGCTGTGGCTTGCTGCTTGGCTTGAACGGGGGCTGTTGTCATCCATGTTAAATTACTCCTGTATATAGATACTGATAGCTGAACTTTTCAAATATTACATTTTACTGCTTCTTACTAGACTAACTCTGTGCTTAGTTGGTTGGCTATGTCTATGATGGTGCGTCATCTTTTTCAAACTAGAAAGAAAATAATATGTGGTTTTGTATAAGAGTTAGATTGTGAAGAACTGATTCTAGGATAGGGTATTACTTTTGCTTCTCTGCTCGGAATCTACTAATTCAGAAGCACGTTTTGCATTACGCTTAAGGGCATCTGACCGCATTGTTTCCTTAGGATCAGATACTAGTGTTCCTCAACTGGTCACTCTTTGGGACTTAACTTTGCTATCTTTTAGTCTATCGAAAAGCTCGAAATATTCTTTTGTGAATGTAAAACAATTGAAAAACATTAAGCGCTAATAAAAATTACAATATTTTTGATAATAGCCACGATGCTAACTTCTGTCTATCAGAAAAGTGTAAGTGTAAAAAGCGATGATTTATATGAGCTTAAATTGGTCTATTGAGCTCAGTTAAATGCAGCCCAATAATGCCTAAAAGACATAAGTACCGTTTTCTCAAGCACGTAGCGACTATCGTTAGCGAGGAGCAATTTTGAGGCTACAACCTCCATAATGAGCGATACCTTACGCATGAACTTGAAATAGCTATAGCCACCTCCAACGAGAATCATTTGTTTAAAAATAAGAAGTTAGTCTCATTACGATGTTTACACAAAACATAAAGTCGGCTAGCATAAAAAGATGACATATTATGTCTTGTTTGGTGTTGAAATTTATAAAGGGTGTTGTGTTATGTCAAATGATCCCATTAACGAAGAAAGTACTAAAGGGGAAGGATTCACTGCCAAACTGTTTGGGCACGAAATTACAATTTGGGGAAATAATTATTTTCGCAATATTATGGTTTTTATTGGTGCCAGCATGCTGCTTTATATTATGTTTCAAACTGAGGTGAACGAACTTTTTAGTAAAACATTCAACCGAGCTGAGTATGAGCAAAAGGAAAAATTTTCATTACATCACCAGTTTATTTCTCCAATAATTACCGCATGGGACACTATTCATGATATAGATGATGTGTCCAAGAAAAACGTCAGGCTTGTAAGAGACAATATAGATGACGCAGTGCTAAGGTATGAAAACCTTAAAGTAGATAAGCTATCGATGGCTACTCAGATAACTTGGAAATATCACCTCGCTAGATTGAAAGTCATAGAGGCTGATAAAACATCTAAAATAGCGCCACTGGACATGTCTGTGAAGTTGTTAGAGGAAGCGAAGACTAATAGTAACGATACTGATAATTTAACCGTAAAGGATATGGACTTCATAAATGGTATTCAGATGAATACAAGGATAAAACGCACTCTACTAAACTCTTATGCACTGATGTATCATATCTCAAATGATGCCTCACACCGTATTTTGTCTGAACGCATACTTAAGGATGTCGGTGGGTGTAAAGAGTTGATATCGATGTATTTTTATCACGAAAAGATCGCCAATTCTTTAGGGTGTAAGATATAAACAAAAAAGGCTTTGAATTATTCAAAGCCTTTTTCTAAATACCTTAAGCTTGTCTCAGATAATTTCTTATTTTATCGAGAAAACTATCAACTGTTTTTGGCGGATCAAAAGTTCCTAAATCGTTACCTGTAATAATCTCTTCCTGCTTTAAGTTTTCGCTCTTATAGTCAACAGCGACAGCAACACTAGATAATACGATACACGTAACAAGAATTTTTAATTTCTTACCCATGGATTCCCTTCCTATTTTTTAATTTATATTTTTCTCATCTGTCGCTTGTGATTGTTTATTTTTAATTAAATCTTTCAACAAAGCACAGATGATGCTCCTGAATTATGACACGCCTCACGTATTTGGCAAGTTTAACAACTAAATATTGGATTCCATAGACTGTTGTTGCAGCCCTACCTGACCTCTTTATTAACGAGCTAATGCTCACCATTTTCATACTTAAACCAATAACCTCAGTGGTAAAAACTTTATTATTTAAAATTTCATCATTCGAGCCTATTGCTGCTCTTCACTAGTAAAATAATTACATTGTTTAGCAACAAAAGTATTTTCTAGACCCTGCTCGTCCTTTATTCTCTTGTTCCTCATACACTCCCAATCATCTACTGGATCCAATTTATCCCATTGATGAAACATATCAATTTCCTCTATAGACAACTTGGCACCATGCTCTTTTACCATATGAAAGTAAACCCTAGCGATATCTCCTTTAACTTCATTTGAGGGCTCTGCTGTATCTATTTCAAAGTCTATTTCAAAATCACACTGGCCGTATTGCCTTTTCTCTCCTTGAATAACTCCAAAGGAAAAATTTGATCTATCACCATTAAGTTCACCCACTGCAGGGGCTAGGTTATTCAAGTCATCATGAGCTCTCTTAAAACGCTTGTTTAATTTATAAGCACATTTTCGACCCGACAAATATTTTCCATTTTTCTTTTTACACTGAGGAAAATCCTTCCTATTTTTCCATTCTTTTAGGTGACCACCAATAACTTGTGCAGGCACAATATGTTCCCACTCGATTCGGCTGACACGAGGGTTGATTTTGCCGCTTTTTGTTATAGGGTTCCTTGGCATATAACCACATGCTATTGGATAAACCATCGTCTCGTGAAGATTGCCATCTGAGTCTTTATCGTTTTTGTCATCAAATACAAAGTCACAGCTACAATATAAAGTTTTGTTTCTATCGAAATAGACAGCTTTTTCTGCTTTAGATTTCGCACTCGAAAAACTAGTCGGATATTTTGCTTGCGCAACAAAACAAAAAGAGAACATAAAAAAGAAAAGCCAAATTTTCATCATATTTTAAAACTCTAGGTTTACATCAAGAGAATGAGCTTATGTTTTGGGGTGAAAGATCTGATCACCGCAAAGGCATTTAGTTTAATTTCTTATGCGCAGCTTAGGTTAGTTGTCATACTGAGAATTTTTACACGTCCACTCTATATGATTATCAGGATCAAGTGCATTACTTCCATCTTCATTCGTGAATGCCAAAAACATCTCATGCCCCCTTAAGACAAGAGGACTGGTTTAAAGGGAATGCAGAGAATGGTTTTATTTCTTTTAATACAAAAATACTCTGCATTTCTTTAATTCCAGGTAATCGGCGAATAACAGACATGGCAAAATCTGCATAAGAGTCTAGGTGTTGTGAAACAACCTGCAATAAAAAGTCTGCATCACCTCCAATACTGTAACAAGCAACTACTGCATCAAGATCATGAACTTCTTTCTCAAACTTTTTCGCTTCATCTTCGCTATGGCTATCTATTGTGACTTTAATAAACACCATTACACCTAGGCCTATTTTGCGTCGATCTAGAACAGTTCTATAGCTTTGAATAATCCCATTTTCTTCTAGTTGACGTACTTTCCTCCAACATGGCGACGCAGACAAACCCACTCGATCTGCAAGTGTTTGGTTTGTCATTCGCGCATCTGTTTGTAAATTTGTCAAAATCTTAATATCTGTCTTGTTTAATGTCATATTTAGGTGGTTTCTTTCTTTTTGGTGTTAAATAATGAAAAAAATATTCTTTTTTCATGTTTAATTCAACAAATAAGAAAGCATTTTTCTCAAATTTTTTCGTATCATATTTTTCGCAATCACTTAGGAAGGTTGCTTATATGTAATTCGAAAAGGAACAAAGAATGCTTCTACATATAGTGTTATTTAACTTTAAAAAAGGGTTTAGCTGGGCTTCGCAAGAGTCAGCTGATGCTGAGCTATCAACGAAAAACCACCCCAAACAAATAGACCAAATTCAAGGCTGGCTATGCAGCAGGAATGTTTCTGATCGTAAGTTAGCAGCTGACTTCATGGTTTTAGGACTTTTCAACAATATCAGTGACGTACAAGACTATTTAATTCACCCTAATCATCAAGAAGGGGTAGAAAAGTGGAGAAAAATAGCTAATTGGCAAGTCATTGATATTGATATGAATGATGAAACAACTCATACCGCAGAACTGATGGACTCATTTAAGTCTTTAGTTATAAAAAAATCATAATTAGGAAGATAAATTATTATGAAATTTGATGCTAAAAAGCACAAATGTACCATTGTGGTGGATCAAGACCTTAATATTGGATTGTCGATGAATGCCGCTAGTGTTATCGGCATAAGCTTTGGTAAAACAATAGAAAACTTAGTAGGGCCAGATATGCAGAGCCAAGATAGTGTTAATTATCCTGGCGTTATTTATTCTCCATTACCCGTTTTAAAAGCCACAGGTGGGTATCTAATGGAACTATTATCTGCCGCAGAGCAAGATGATGACATTCACTGTATGCCATTTAGTGCGCTTGCTCAATCTTGTAAAACGTACGATGAATATGGAGAACGTATCAATTCTACCAACAGTGAACATATAGAATTAGTCGCTATAGGTCTAATCGGACCCAAGAAAAAAATCACAAAACTGACAGGGAACCTGCCTCTTTATAGGTGATTTTTCTCTAGCTAAGGAAAGCGCTCCTTAGCCGATATCTTTCAAAAATGTAGTCTTCGAAATTTCACCTAGTTTGAGTAGGAGGGATTTCTTTATCTCAAAAAAACCAAGGACCAGTTTTATGTACTCTATTTTCAAAAAAGATTTGTTCGAAAAAGCTGAATATGTTTATCAAGAGCATTCAAAGTTCGATCAAGGAAAAATAGCTTTAGGTGAGCTTTATTCACACCAAGAGTCTCGACTTCAAGCGGTATTGAAATATGTTATTAGCGGCTCTTCATTCTACCAAAACCACCTTTCAGTTCTCACACCGAAAGACATTGATAGTTTCTCTTTAAAAGATATCCAAAGATTACCTTTTACAACTAAAGAAGATCTAAGAGCTCAAGGTTCTGCAATGTTATCAACTCCTCTAGCTGACAGCTGGATTTATTATGAAACTACCGGTACAACCGGCAAACCAACTCCATGTCCTCGCAACGAACTAGACTCAATTTATAACAACACCCCTCTGATTATTAATTATAGAAAAATCTTTGAAAAGCATGGGAGTAAGCATATTGTCGGGGTAATGGGGCCAACTGAATTACATTCCACAGGTGATACCTTTGAGGATGTATTAAGAAGCTTAGGCCATAGTGTTGTAAAAATGTGGCCACGCTCACCTGTCGTTGGGATGAAGCGTGTTATGAACTTAATACAAGAGCTTAAAATTACAGCGTTGGTTTGTACTCCTGCTGTAGCTATAGGGTTAGCGCGGTTTATGAGAGAGCATGATCTTTCTCCAGCGAAAAGCAGTGTAAAGCTGATCCTTACACTAGGTGAGTTAACTACACCTGAGCTTCTTAGAAATATTGGTGAAATATGGGACGCTAAGCTATACAACTGCATGTATGCTTCGCAAGAGTCTTCCATATTGGCGGTTGGAACAGATGACAATTACTTGTATACGGTTCCATATAACAACTTTTACGAAGTGGTAGATCCTGAAACAGGCAATACCATAGAGAGCAACAAAAGAGCTGTGACTGGAGAGCTGGTCATAACGCATCTATACAAAGGTCAAAAGCCACTTATCCGTTACCGAACTGGAGATATGGTTAATGCGACCCCTATGCCCAATGGTCAATTGAAAATTGTTCCCATAGGCCGAGTAAAAGATAGGTTACTTCTTAACGGTATTACTTACAGTGCATGGCAATTAGAATCCACTATTCTCAAAAAACTTCATAACTGCTTAGATTATGCTGTGCAAATAGACTCTCATTTAGGTTTTGATTGTTTACATATTACTGTTGAGCTAGCGAAGGCATTAATCGATCAACATGAACAATTGGAAGATGCTAAAAACTATATCGAGAGCCAATTGAAAAATGTTTCAGTTCATTTAGAGGTAGGGACAACAACAAATGTTACGGGCACTTCTGCTATGGTTAGTTGGAAAGCTGCTCGACTACATGATTTACGCCACGAAAGCGACAATAGTGATAGAAACGCTGCATTAACGCTTGTTAGTGGGGGTTTTAAATAATGCCCTCTACTACAAAGTCCATCCCTGAAACTAAGCCTATATCTTCACCACATCACGAGTGGGTATTTTTAAATGGTGAGTATGTACCCTCTGGTAATGCATCAGTACCAATAACAACTCAAGCATTTAATTATGGCACTGCAGTTTTCGAAGGGATTCGTGGGTACGTTGGTAAACACAATAATGAGCTAAATATTTTCCGGTTGAACGATCATATTGAACGACTTCTATCTTCGGCAAAGATCTTATCGTTAAACAACCTGCCAACGGCTGAAGAGCTAGAAAAAAGTATTCTCAGTTTACTCAAGCGCAATGGAGCTATGACGGATTGCTACATTCGTCCAATAGCTTACAAGCAACATTTACTACCTGGTACTAATTTTGGGGTAAAGCTCTCTGGTCAAAGCTCTGGTTTATCAATCAATAGCTTGGCTATGGGGGCTTACACCAAAACTCAAGGTATAAACTGTACTATATCTAGTTGGCAAAGGGTCTCGGACAATTCGATTCCTGCCCGAGCAAAAATTACGGGTAGCTATGTGAATTCAGCTTTAGCTATGGAAGCCGCTCAAAAAAATGGCTTTGATGATGCAATCATGCTTAATGCAAAAGGTCATGTTGCAGAAGCTACAACGTCAAATGTCTTTATTGTTAAAGATGGAAAACTGATAACCCCTTCAATAAACGATCATATTCTCGAGGGTATTACTAGGAAAAGTATTATCGCTCTTGCTCGCAGCCATTTTGGTTTGCCTGTCGAAGAGAGGAGTATTTTGCCTTCGGAATTATTATCCGCACAAGAGTGTTTCTTAACTGGCACAGGGGTTGAGGTTACTCCTGTTATTCAGATTGATCACCAAAAATTGAAAACCAACCAAAAAAATAGCTTAACTATTCGCCTTAAAGAACTCTACTCAAAAGTTGTTCGTGGAGAGTTAAGCGAATTTAAGAAATGGCTAACACCTCTTTATTAACAAAAAACATATGTTTATGGAGTAAATATATATGAATGCAAATTTTTTGGACATCGGCCTTAGTTACGCCATTGATACGCCAATTTTTACCTTGGGACCTAAAGGTACTAGTAGTGAGTTTGCATCAGTTCATTTTTGTAACTGGATGAAAAAGTACTACTCAAATAGTGATCATGAAATTAATCTCAAACAAACATACGAAGAAGCTAGAGACAATTTAACAGGACAAAACGGTTTGCTCATTGTCGCTAATGCTTATTCTCGAATTAATGATTTCTACATGGATCCGAGACTTAGTTTGTTAGCCACATTTGTTTTAGATACCCCTCCTTATGGTTTGGCTGTAGCGAATAATCATTTACTCAAAGAAAAATTTAATATTGCGTCACACCCTGCACCAATACCATTGATTGAAGAGTTGTTGCCACAGCACTTAGAAGTTGAACAAGTAATACAGATGCCATCGACGAGTGCTGCGGCTAAAGCAGTAGCGTCAGGTGACGTAGATATGGCATTGACAACAGAGATTGCTGCAAGAATTAACAAACTAACTTTTATATCAAAATGCCGGCCTATACATATGCTGTGGTCAGTATTTGGCACAGTTAAAAATTATAATTAGGAGGTGCGCTTATGACCATTTTAACTCTCCACAATATCGATACAGCTCCAGTTGCAAGCAGAAGTTTATTACAAAGCTCGGTAGATAAATTCGGCTGGATACCTAATCAAAGTGCATACATGGCTGAATCCCCAGCACTGCTGTCTTCATACCAACATGCTCATAGTTTATTTTCGACATGCTCTCTTTCTGAAGAAGAAAAAACCATCGTCTGGATAACCATTGGCATGATTAATAATTGCAGTTATACAGTCCAAGCACACTCTTGGATTGCAAAAAGCAATAGTGTTAATGATCAGCTACTTGCTCTGCTAATCGAAAGTCCAAATAAACTGCCTGAGCGTTCTCATGCGCTATATGCTTTTACGAAATCTGTCGCTCGTGCAAACGGCGTTATCTCCAAAGCAGCACAGGCTGACTTTTTAGCGGCGGGTTACACTCATGAAAATATGTTGGATGTAATCCTAGGAGTATCGCAAAAAACAATGTCGACTCTTTTAAATAGTATTGCAGGTACCTCTATCGAGCCTCAATTTTTACCTAGCGAGAAAGAATGATGCAGTACTTTAACAGGGAAAAAGTCGAATCAGCTTTGAACATACCGTTAGGTTTAAAGCTTAGTAAAACAGCATTCGAGCTACATAGTAGTGGACATGTAGAACAGCCACTCCGAAATATTATCCCCTCTGAAGATGGAAAAATATTAGGAACAATGCCCGCTTATATTCGGAAAGGACGCTATGCGGGTTTTGGAGTTAAATCAGTACTTGTCGACTTTGAAAGAGTTGGAAAAGAGCAATCACATGAAGGCTCGATACTACTTTATAGTGCGCTTCCTGATGGTCAATCAGCTATTGTAGATGCAGCATCTATCACTGAACTGAGGACCGCTGCAGCATCTGCGTTGGCGACAGATATTTTAGCGAAGCAAGATGCTAAAAGGCTAGCGGTTCTAGGCACAGGAGTTCAAGCCAAAGCGCACCTGTTATCAATATTAAGCATTAGGCCTGTAGAAGAAGTTTTTCTTTGGGGTAGGAATCAAGAAAATACTTTAGCATTAGAAGCTTGGCTAAAAACGATTAAACCAGAAATTGACATTCGAGTGTTTTCCAAAGTTCAAGAAGCTGTCATCGGTGCTGATATCATATGCACAGTAACGGCCTCAAAAGAGCCATTTCTGGGAGCACAAGTTCTCCCTCAAAACTGCCACATCAATGCTGTAGGGGCTTCTGCTCCTGCGTTTCAAGAACTCATGCCAGATGTTTATTCTAGTGTTGAACTCTTTGTGGACTCTTTGGAATCTGTTTGGAGTGCTTCACGCTGCCTCACATTGGCTGAGCAACAAGGATTAATAAAGCATAATAGTGGTATCGAAATCGGTCAGCTAACCAATGGGTGTTATACAAATACCTCTAAGGGAAGAACTTTATTCAAATCGGTTGGATTAGCTGTTCAAGATTTAGTCTTTGCTCGTGAAGTGGTTAACCAATATTACTCTGTAAAAAATAACTAGATCGCCTAACTTGCAACAATAAGGGAGAATAATATGTTAGAAACAACACAGGTCTTGGCATATGTTACAGCGCTAGGAGTTGCAGCAGCCATTCCTGGCCCAGGAATGACTGCACTAGTTGCCAGAAGCATAAGTGGAGGTGCAACCGTCGGTTTTACGATGCTAACAGGCCTAATTTTAGGGGATCTTATATACCTATCACTTGCTGTTTTTGGCTTAGCATTATTGGTGCAAAGCTCCAGTAGCTTGTTTGGTTTTATTAGCATAGCTTCGGCGACTTACCTAGGGTGGTTAGCGTGGCAATTTTGGTTCTATAAACCAAAAGTAGAAAGCCTAAGTGAACAAAAAACAAGTAGAGAGCTCTTTTCAGCTGGACTTTCTGGTTTGGCTATAACGCTTGGAAACCCCAAAACAATAGCCTTTTATTTGGCGATTCTACCGCTAGTTGTAACATTAGAAACAGTCTCTTTAGAAGTTTGGGGCACAACGCTTATTCCCTTGACAGTAGCTGTGCTTGTAGCAGTTGGCGCGATCTTTATATTAGGGGCATTGAAAGTGAGACATATATTAGATAGTGAGAAGTCACAATCTATAATGTTTAAGGGGACTGGAGTTATTATGCTGTTAACTTCACTAAGCATGCTTGCAAAGCAGTTTCAATAAAACAACGAGTTAACATGTGAGCCTTAGCTAACAAATTGTATATATGTAAAGGTGTGTTGGCTAAGGTAATTTGATCTTTCAGCTTCAATAAATTGGAGTTATTAGCCATTGTGTTTTCTAACTTATATAGACTCGCCTTGCGTAGCTATAAAAGTATAGCCACGCTGATTTAAAAACTCTGCTGAGCCTTTTCGTCAAGATTAGGCTCTACTTTGTAATATGTTTGTGAATTTATTCCGTTCATTTGATACGAGCTCTAAAAGTACAATATAGAGCTCCCAGAAATAAGCGTGGGATTAATGGATATTTAACCCCCAAACTGTAAATTCAAACATTATCAGTTACAGCTAATCGATACATCTCTATCGTTAATCGCTTGTTTCCTTAGAGGGTAGTAAGAACTATATATTCCCTCAATAGATACCTTTAAAACTAAAAATCTAGATACTTTGAATCGACCAGAGTATTAACTTATCAGAATAATTAATACCTATTGGCCTTGGCTGATATGAAGCTAACTTATGATGAAACTTTATTATTATCCCAAAGTAACTTTTGTCGATTTAACGGAATATAGAGGGCAATCACAGCGTGTTAAGTCATATTAACAATGAGATTCTCTAGAAGGTATGAAATAGCCTCAGAAATGCATACCTTGCGTTTTGCTATTCCGTTTAATGCTTGTTTAGCTTGTTCTTGGGCGTTTTATGAAATGCAAATCGTTAATTTCATTGATTGAGATACCCTATATGGAACTCAAAAAATCATCGATGGGCTCGGCGTTACTCTCTTGAATGTTTTTTCGGGAAGTTAATAATAACTCCATGAACGCGATCTTTTCTTGCTGTTTCGTGTAAGCTTCGACAGTTTGCACCACTAAAGCACTTTTACCGTTTTGTGTGACAATTAACGGTGTAAACCCCAACTCATCATGCAAATTTTCGGCTCTCGCCTTCAACTCATTGATGCTACATGTCGCTGTCATTTTTATACCTTTACGATCGCTTATTTAACGTGTGGTTTCCAAATAAAACTATAGCAATTGGCTGTATATATAGTTAATACCAAGAAAGGTTACAACTTTGTTCGCCTAAGCTTGGGTGAGCACAAGTGCCAATTTCGTATTCTCTTATTAAAACTGCAAAAAAGTGTTTTGTAACCATGGAGTAAAGACAGAAATTTACGCCGAATATAACGACTAAGGATTAGTCTCTACTTTTGATTCTAGAATACCAATAAGAATTGCTCTCTCGACTTTTTACAGAAAAGTGAACAAGTGACACACTTTGACCCGCACGCGTGCTGCACTTTTGTGGTTTCTATGACGTATTTAGGATGCAATCTAAATTTTGTTTACAAATACAGTAAATTAATTAAATAGCTTTAGTAGGTAAAACTACATTTACCTACTAAAGCTTACGATTGGTTTAGTTAACGAATTAGAGATTAATAACCAAATTGGGCTGCAAGCCATTTACCATATTGCTCTGCATCCGCTTCTTTCGCGATCTTATCCTTCATTTCACGATTATCAGGTGACATATGACGTATTTCGTGGCCTAGAGTCAGATAAGTATTCTTGACCGTAGTAATACCTGACACGTAAAGAGTAATTTTAGCCTCGCTAATATCACCATACGCGTTGGTCACAATTCTATTTGCACCTGCAACATACCCGCCTTTTTCCCATTTGTCATATAACACTACTTCTATGACAATGTCACTGTACCCTTTCTCAAAATTCCCTTTACTTAGCCCAGGAAAGTTAAGTTGCCCAGCTTTGAGCTTAAGCATGAGTTCATCAACAATTTTGGTTGCATTGTCATAAAGAAAATCTTTAACAGCGTCTTCATATTCTTCACGAATATCTAGATCGTTAATGTCCTGATCCCAAGTGTGGTTTGAACCACCATCCCAGTTTCGTTGAATATCACCAATGTTCAGTGGTGGTATGAATCGACCAGACTACCCTAGACGTTTTCTTGATTCATAAAATAGGTTTTATCATAGTCAGTTGGAGACTGATTATTTAGATAACCATGTTTACGTTTGCTGTTATAAAACATTTCGATGTAATCGAAAATATCTTCCTTAGCTTTTTCTCTATTTTTGTATTTTCTTCGCTTGATCCGTTCACGTTTTAGCAACTGAAAGAAGCTCTCAGCAACAGCATTATCATGGCAGTTACCTCTACGACTCATACTGAGTGATAAATTATGCTCAGCAGCAAATCGTTGCCAGTCATAACCTGTAAATTGGCTGCCTTGATCGGAATGTATAATAACCGTTTGCTTAGGTTTTCTTCGCCATACAGCAGCGAGTAATGCACTTAAGACTAAATCAGTATGCATCATCGATTGCATCGACCAGCCAACGACTTGCCGAGAAAACAAGTCGATAACTACGGCTAAATAGAGAAAGCCTTCGTGCGTATCAATATAAGTGATATCAGTTACCCAAGCTTGATTTGGCTGTACTACATCAAACTGTCGTTTTAACTGGTTATCTGCGACCACAGAAGGCTTAGTGCCATAGTTGCCTTTGCGCTTCTTATAGCCGACTTGAGCTTGAATGCCTGATAACTGCATTAATCGATGAACTCTATTCTTTGAGCAAACTTCACCTAAATCCAACATATCACTTTGAATTTTGCGATAACCGTAAACGCAGCCGCTTTCAAGCCAAGACTGTTTGATTAAACCCGTTAAGCGCTTGTCATCCTTAGCTCGCTTGGATTCTGGCTTTTGCAACCAAGCATGAAAGCCACTGCGGTGAACTTGCAACGCTTGGCACATCAGCTTTATGGGGTATTGGTTGAGCCGAGACTTTATGAACGTGTACTTTTCTTTGACTCGCCCGCAAAGTACACGGCGGCTTCCTTTAATAGATCACGTTCTTGTTGAGTACGCTTTAGTTCTTTCTCAAGCGCTTTAATACGCTTTTCTTGCTCGGATAATTCTTGGTAGTGTTCGCTGTTACTGCCATAGCGTTTTAACCAGATATAAAGACTATTTGTCGAGATATCTAACCGTTCTGCAACGCTTGCAACGGAGTGACCTTTTTCAGTCACTTGCTTAACGGCCTGAACCTTAAATTCTTCGGGAAATCTTTTAGCGCTCATTCATCCTCCTAGGACACAAAGTTTACAACTTATTTGTGTCTAGGAAAATCTGGTCGATTCATATTAACGTCTACAGCCGATATTATGATGAAACTTTATTATTATCCAACAGCCATTGTCATATACAAACTAAGTTGGAAAGTTACAAACAAGGATGGAAAGTAACAAACAAAGTTGGAAAGTAGAAGCTCAATATTGAGCTTCTACTAATGCTCATAATTAATCTTCAGGCTACATTGTTTGAAGAATCCTTCGAGAGTCCTCTCGTATAGTCTGGATAGTTTTTTCTCTGAAATTCTAACCCATCTACACCATCAACATTGATATCTAATTGTTGACGAATAAATTCGAGCCGATGTTTGCACTCATTTATTAGCTCTGCCCACGTTTTTACCCAGATAGTTATACCGTCAGCGTTATATAGAATGCCTTGTCCTTGCTTATCTGCGGCCATTTCTTTTTTCGCAAAAGAATCTAGTTCATTAGATAGTATCCAGAAGTGCCATTTAGTATCCAAAGTATTGAAGTGTTCATCATCGGCCACTGCAAACGCATATGACTTAATCTGGCCTAGTGCATCTTGCCCAATTTTTACTCTTGGAGCTTTTAACTCAACCTTGCGACCATGGCGCCCAACTTGATTTATATGGATAATGCCAGCGGCAAAATTATCGGCCGTTAGCAACCTCCGCACTTTCAATCTAGTCTTCGCCATTTAGCGGTCTCGAAAACGGGACAAGTGATTGTTGGTATTCAGCAGCAAAATAAAGCCAGCTTAAAGGTACCTTTAATTGTCTCGCATCGCGGCGAAGATCAATTGATGCCAATGCAAGGCGATGAAAGCCTTTGGCGATTAATTTAATCATTACACCGCCAGCGTTTGTATTAACGATGATGCCACGATAGCGGCGGTTAGCTCGCCAAGGGGAAATATTACTTCTTATTGGCAGCTGTCGGATTTGTCGTTACTGGCTAAACACAAGTATCACGATGGCGCTGGCGTCAGCTTCTATCAAGACGCTTTTGTATTAACCAATGGTCATGGCCGTATTATTGGCAGCGAACCGGCATTGACTCAAGCACAAGCGCGAGTCAAACGCGATACCTGGAGTCAGCACCTAAATATTCAATGGGATAATCACGTTGCCAAAGTCAGCTAGATAAGATATTGAAAAGGCTCGGCTTAGTTAAATGACGATAATCTAAGCCGACTAGCTGAACGCAGGTTAATAATTTCAGTATCTGGTCTAGATATTATCTTTCATTGGTTCAGCGCTTCGTTTACATTATCAACCATAAATGATATTTCTTTGATAGCTCAGCACGACACCAATTGCACAATAACGCCTATGACTGCAGTAAAATTACCACAATTTGCTAATTTCATTATTATGCCGGAACCGACTCAACAACGCAGTCGCCAAGCATTAAAGCGTTTACTTGCCGCCGGTGAGCAGTTACTTGCTCAAAATCAGTTTGAGCAAGCTGGGGTTGCGTTGATCGCTCAACAAGCTGAATCTTCAGTAGGCACCTTTTATCGTCTATTGGGCGATAAAGACACCTTGTTGCAGCTTTTGTTGCAGAACTTTTTTCAAAATTCAATCACTACTATCCAAACACTAACCGACTTAAAACCTTGGTCTAGGTTGCCGCTAGAGCATTTTGTTCAGTCCTTAGTGCAGACCTTGGCCGACTTGTACCAAGGTCGTCGAGGAGTGTTAAGAGCGCTTATTTTAAAAGCTTCTCAAGATATTGAGTTTCGCAACAATGTTCATCAACTCAATGAATTTATCGCTAAAGCTGTGGTCAATATTTTGGCCGAGCACTTAAAAGAGATGCACCACCCCAAGCCCACTAAAGCTATGCAGGTTATTGTCCACGTTTTACTTGGTGCGTTAAACCAACACACAGTAACCGGCAATCTGGGTTATTTGACCGATGATGAGGTCAAAGAGGAGTTGGCACGAGTGGTCATTGCCTATCTCGATATTTACAGTTAGTTTCTCGTTTATTCCTTACTATCGGCCCAAGTGCTATCGGCGCTTGCTCAATCTAACACTTCTATCAAAACAACTTTAACGAATAAAAAAACATCAAAATGATTAAAAAATATTGAAATCGGAATGCCGATTCCTTATTATTGTTTTAGATAGTTCGCTACTGAAACGAATAATATGGCTTATATTACTCACCAAGATCGACAGCTTCACTACGTTGAGCAAGGGCAAGGACCTGTTGTTATTTTGTTGCACGGACTTGGCTCACACAGTAAGGATTGGTCACTACAACTATCTGCGTTGGCGGCAAATTATCGGGTTATTGCACCTGATTTTCGCGGCCATGGTCAAAGCTCACCTAGTTCAACATCGTTTTCTATTCAAGACTTAGCCAGAGACATCAAAGCACTGGTGACAACACTAGCACTGAAAGAATTTCACTTAGTGGGTTTTTCACTTGGTGGCATGGTCGCTTTCTCTCTAGCAGGAATGTTGCCGAGCAAAGTTTGCTCGTTGGTGATCATCAATTCCGCGCCTCAAGTTGCCAACAGTCGTTGGCAGTTAAAATTTCAGTTGGCGTTGCGCTTAATCATTATTCGTTGCTTGGGGATGCAACGTTTAGGCGTCATTATCGGGAAAAAACTATTTGACTCGCAAGCTCAAGCACATCTAGCAGATGCTTTTGCCAAGCAAATGGCGCGTACCGATGCAGCGACTTATCGACAAACACTCACCGCAATTAGCCAATTTTCATTGGGTTTTTCACTAAGCTGTATCACCATGCCTGTGTTAGTGGTTTCTGCCGATAATGACTACACATCGATAGCAGTAAAACAAGCTTATGCCGACCAATTGCCCAATGCTCAGCTAGTGATAATTGAAAACTCTAAACACGCAACACCACTCGACCAACCACATTTGTTAAATCAACAGTTACTGAACTTTTTGCAAAATAACAGTGGCAGTAACTCATCGATGCAAACCGCAGTAAATAACGATAACAACGGAGATGCAGATGAACATACCAACCCCTTTAACCAAGCTCAGCCTTAGCATTGCACTAAGTTGTTCTGTCGCGGCCGTTGCACAAGAGTCTGCAACAGACGCTGACCCACAAGCTAAAGCGATTGAACGCATTACCGTTACTGCTCGTAAACGGGCTGAAGGTTTACAGGATATTCCTCTGGCAGTGTCAGCCCTCGACGAAGCCGCAATTGCACGCAATGCCATTAACACCTTAGCTGATATTCAAGCACAAGTACCGGCTTTAACCATTTATGCCGCGCGAGGTACTAGCTCAACAGCAACCGCTTATATTCGCGGCGTTGGTCAGTCTGATCCGCTTTTTGGTGTTGAGCCCGGCGTTGGTATTTATCTCGATGATGTTTATCTCGCCAGACCACAAGCTGCACTACTGGACATGTTAGACGTTGCCCGAGTTGAAGTATTGCGCGGACCACAAGGAACGCTGTACGGTCGCAACACTATCGGTGGCGCAATCAAATATATTACCCGCAAGCCAACTGACGAGTTTAGCTTTAAGGGCGACATTGCCGTGGGCAGCTATGATCAGCTTGATGGCCGTTTGGCCGCCTCTGGTGCCATTGTTGACAACAAATTACTCGCCAGTGTCGCGCTCGGAAATTTCGATCGTGATGGTTTTGGCGAAAATCGTCTAACTGGTGAAGATGTTAGCGATAAAACCCTGTTTACCGGTCGAGTTAATTTACTGTGGCTAGTCAACGACAATTTAACCGCGAGTTTGATGTTAGATCAAACGCGTGATCGCTCTAATGTCCGCGGTGCCCAGCGCATGGTGCCCAATATTTTAGAGCCATTTTTTTCCGGCATGCCACCACTAGCAATAAGTACCGACAGATACGATGTCGATAACGGTTTTGACATTCAAGTAAACGATACTGACAGTCAGGGAGCTGCCTTAACCTTAACTTGGGACAATGGCGGTGATTGGCAAATAAAATCAGTGACCGCGTGGCGTGATGGCGACACCAAAGGCGCCATTGATTTTGATGTTGGGCCACAACCAATAGCCGATGTCGACGCTGATTATTTTGATGAGCAATTGTCACAAGAGCTACAAGTAAACTATTCAGGCGATAATTTACAAGCGGTATTTGGCGTTTATTGGCTTGATGCCGAAGCGGGTGGCGAGGTTCGCAATCGGTTTGGCATTCCGTTAGCACTGCTCGGCCTTGCCCCGCCAACGTTAATTCCCGGCCCTATTTTATTTCAGTACGGTGCCAGTGGTGGCCAAGTCGATACTGACGCTATCGCTTTGTACGGTGACGCCAGTTGGCAATTGGACCAGCGCTGGCGCTTGAATTTAGGGCTTAGAGCCAACAGAGAAAAGAAAACCGCGACAGTTCTAAATCAAGGTTTTACTGACGATAGCTTTAGTGTGCCCAATGGTATGTTGACAGCAAATTTTAACAACGAAGAAACTTGGCACAATGTTTCACCTCGAATATCACTAGATTATCAACCGAATCAAGATTTACTCGTATACGGTTCGATTGCTAAGGGCTTTAAAAGTGGCGGCTTTAATATTCGCGCCAATACCGTTGAAGTTCCCAGCTCTGCGAATCCATATCAGCCAGAATCAGTGTTGACTTATGAGCTAGGTGTCAAGCCTTCGTTAAGCGATCAATTTCAGTTTAGCGCCGCTTATTTCTACAGTGACTACGAAGATATTCAGCTCAGTATTTTTACTGGCATCGACACCGATAACGACGGCACCAATGATCAGTTCTTTGGCGATTTTACCAATGCTGGGGAAGGTAGAATTCAAGGGCTTGAATTTGAATACCAATGGCTGATTAACCGCCAACTGAGAATATCGGGCAACGCTGCATATATGGATGCTGAGTACAGTGAGTTTTTATCCGGCGGTCAAAATATTGCCGATAGTCAAGAGTTCACTAATATTCCGCGTTGGTCATTTGCCGTTAATGGTCAATGGCAGACTGTCTTGAGCGATTGGGGCGAGTTAACTGCCACAGTTAACTATTCGTGGCGTGACCAAGTACAACCTGTGACTAATTTAAGCGATATATTACTGCAACCCGCTTATGGCGTTTGGAATGCATCACTAATTATCACACCCAATAATAGCGCTTGGACAATTGCGATTGAAGGTAAGAATTTAGCGGACAAAGAATATCGTACCACGGGTTACGATTTACGCGATGCCGGTTTCCCAATAGTGACCGGCTATTATGGCGATCCACGTACCGTAACGTTTAGACTCACCTATCAATATTAAAAGATGTTTTGCCGACCACATAACTATGGTCGGCATGAGTTTCTTCGAATAGTACAGCTGAAAATAAACGCTTTATAGGTTTAAAGCGTCACGGTAATTTTTTTACCCAACGACATCGCTAGATTGTTGTCGTAATAAGCGGCTTCGTTAATAAAATGAGGATAGGCCTCGTAATCGCCCTGCCAGCATACTTCTTCGCCACTAAATAGCGTAAAAATAGGATCGCCCGGGTTCAGCGGTTTAAAATCTTGGTCTTGGACATTTTTGTGCACCATGCCAATGCGTTCACCCTGTTCATCCATTGGTAAAGTCAAGGTTTCAACATAAGTGTACGCTTGATATTCAGCAGGCAGCTCAGGCAAGTTATCAGCATTAAAGGCATCGACAAAGTCTAAAATATGGCCTGTCATTTCTTCCATCCAATCAAGGATGTCTTGTCGAATCACCGAAGCGCCTTGCAGGTGGAGTAGACTGTCTTCATCATCAACAGGTAAATTTAGATAGCCGTTTTCCATATCACGTTGGATTAATCCTCGCCTTTCCAAATAGTTAGCTATGCGTTGACTAATTGTATGAACCAGTTTTTCAAGTTCTTTGTGACCAGCGGCTTTTGTCTGGATGAATACGGCTTTATCAAACCGATTATTGGTAATTACCCCTTCAAGGAACAACATATGAAAGTGGATATTAAGGTTCAGTGCACTACCAAAGCGCTGAATATAAGTTACCGCGCCTGTTTTGGCTTTTTGATTTGAAAAGCCAGCTTTTGCATAATACCTGTTGAAATTGCGCGATGTATGATTTGCATAACCTTGCTTAGCTCTTTGGGATAGCGAGCCAGAAGTAGTCTAAGCGGTATCGGTAAGCTGAGTACCCACTGCCTAATAGGATACCCGCCCAATACGTCATCAACCAATAATTTGGCACTTTCAGCCATTCTTCTTGCGCCATAGCTAGGACAAAAACCTCGTTTTTTACAACTAAACGCTACGAGCTTTTCATGTTTGCAATCATCGCAAACTACTCGTAAAAAGCCATTTTCAAGACGACCGCAACGGAGGAATCCTTCAAATTCGTTTTCTACATAATGAGGAAGAAACCTATCTTGTGCTGCTAACGTTGCAACGAAAGTGGGGTAGTATCGTTTAACCAGTTGATACAGCAGGGTTGATTCGGGGCGGTGCCGTTTGTATACCCCTTTAGGTGCAATGTGCAAGACTTCTTCCATGAAATATTTCTTATTATCATGGAAGTTAGCTGGCTCTTAATCTACGGATCAATGAGCCAGTAATATCGAGACTAATGACTAACTATCAACGTCCGCTTTCATTGGTTATGGACTGTTATTGCCTTTTCTGGCCGACCGGCAAAAATACGTACATAGATGTCAGTCTGATCTAAGTTCTTTGTGTCAGAAAAGTATTCTGATCACAGTGTATCTATTTCTGCTAAACATATTGATTACGTATAGAGAGGTATCTTTTGTACAATAACCCAGAAGCTGAACTGCAAGCTAGAGCAACTTCATCCAGCCATTTCAGATAGCTCATTATTTTTTCATTACTCCAATTAGTGGGCAATAAAGTTACGTTGGAAGTGATATCTGCAAGTTTCAATAAACGAATACTTTCTGGAGCATCTACCAACTTTTTCAGTACGCTAGCCCTTCTCTCAGACAATGACTTGGTTTTATCGTCAGTCAGTGAGATAACTAGCTCTAAAACCTCTTCCCCGCAATTATCTGCAATGTCCGACCGAGAGCAATCAGTGTCTTTGTAGTGGTCAACTTAAATTGGCCACGGTTTTGTATTCAAGCCAGTATCTTTTCTCTGACTCATTTGGGGTTAAACCAGCATTGTAGTGATGCGGCCTAACTGAGCTGTAATAACCAACAATATAGTGTGTTATTTCAGCTCTAGCTTCAGTAAAGGAACGGTAACCCGTTGTGGGTATCCATTCTGTTTTTAAACTTCTAAAGAATCGCTCCATCGGGCTATTATCCCAACAATTACCACGGCGACTCATGCTTTGCTTTATCTGACAACGCCATAGCAATTGACGGTAGCTTCGGCTGGTGTAATGCGTCCCTTGGTCGCTATGGAACATCACACCTTTAGGCTTACCACGCATCTCATAAGCCATCATCAGTGCTTTGCTCGTCAATGCTGTATCAGGCGATAGAGACATTGCCCAACCAATCGGTTTTCTCGCAAATAAATCAATAACAACTGCTAAATAAGCCCAGCGATTGCCAACCCAGATATACGTAACATCACCGCACCAAACCTGATTCGGCTTAACCACATCAAACTGCTGATTGAGATGGTTAGGTATCGCCACATGCTCTTGATTTACTTTTCTATAACGGTGCTTCGGTAACTGGCAACTCACCAAGCCTAAACGTTTCATATAGCCTGTCGCCCTGAAACGTGAAATATCATAGCCACGGTCTATCGCTATCGTGGATATTGTACGAGAACCCGCTGCGCCATTACTTTCACGGTGGATTTGCTTAACGACAGCGATTTCTTTTAATTGCTTGCTATTCGGCTTCTTAGAGCGCTTATTCCAATACTTAAAGCTACTGCGATGAACATTAAATGTTTGGCAAATGGTGAATTCCGCATAGCTCTCTTTGAGTCGTTTAATTAGTTTAAATTGTTCATCGAGTCCGACATCAAGAGAGCGGTAGCCTTTTTTAGAATTTCCTTTTCTAATTCAATGCGTTTTATCTTTTTCTCAAGCTCTTTAATCTTACACTGCTCTGGTGTCATTGGGCTGGCTTTGCTGGTGATGCCTTTGCGTTCATTACGAAGCTGACGCACCCACTTATCCATTGTCGACTTACCAACGCTCATCGCTTCTGCTGCTTCTCGAACGGAATAACCTTGATCAACAACTAATTGAGCAGCTTCTAACCGAAATTCTGGTGTGAAATTACGTTTGCCTGTTCTTGTCATTTTGTCACCTAATCAATTTTATGAGGTGATGATACCACCTCTAACTAGGTGGCCAAATTTGTTATACCACTACACTTCAAGAACATCATGAAGCCAACCAGCTGCAATAACTTTTTCATCATCGACATTAGCAACATGTTTTAACAGTTCGACTACTTCAGTTAGGTGTTCTGAGTATGGGGCGCCATTTGCCTTTCTGGTTTGTCCTTAGTGAAATTTGATTGCCAGTGCCTTTGCACGAAGCTCAAGCTGCACCATTCTGACGTATCCTTCTGCGTAAAAAGATCGATAAAGACTCAAAATTCTATTTTTGATTAGGTGTTTCTACTACAATATTTTAGCTGAAAATACTATGGTATTGTGACGCAATTTGGTTTGATGAATAACTGGCTAACTACCATTTCCATTGAGACTTTCCAACTATGTTTGTATGACTTAGTCTACGTCAGAATAGTAACCAGAGAGCCCCTTCCATCTTTGTTTACAAAGGGTGTTGTGAAAAGTCCTTATTTTTAATAGAAAATGGTAGTCCCTGACTTTCCAACTTAGTTTGCAGATGACAGCCATTTTGAGAACGGAGAACGCGTTAAAAGGCCATTTAACGGGAAAAAAGCGACTGCGCTTAGCGTTAGTCGCTTTTTTGTTGCTATTTTCGCGCAATCATTTTTACTTAAAATGAAAGACTAAACCTTTTGCGCAAGAATTTAGCGACACCATCTTCATCATGATGACCAATGATTGCGGTTGATGCCGCTTTTATATGCGCTTTAGCATTTTCAGGCGCATAACATTCATCAGCAATTTCAAACATGCTGGTGTCATTGTCGCTATCGCCAAAGCAGATAATGCTGTCTGCACCTAGTTGATTCTTTAGCGCTAGTACCGCAGAGCCTTTATTGGCTGCCGCGTGGTGTACATCTATCCAACGGTAATCTGCTACTAAGGCTTGACCTGAGTAGGCAACGAGATTTGCTTGAGCTGATATTTTTCCATTCGCCTCTTTAACTACATCACTTGGCCCAACCATACTGATGTTAGTGAAATGCAAGTCACCTTTGCATTGCTCAATTGGCAGCAAGCTGACACCATCTTTCTGGCTTAAACGCTGCAACAGACTTTGCTCTGCTTTATTCTTGAGGATGCCATGAAAAATACACCTTCGAGCGTCTTTGTCTAACGCACTGACAAAAGGAGTCGATTGCGGTGAAGCCATGATTTCGACCGCTGCTAAGCTCTCATCCACGCTAAGACAATGATTAAAGCTAAAGCGTTTTTCATTCGGACACCAAGTTAACACGCCATTGGTGTAAATATGGGGAAGCGAGAAAGTATGCTCTTTGATCACTGGTGCTGCCGACAAATCACTGCGCCCTGTCGCAATCGTGTATTGAATGCCTTGGCTATCGAGTGCACGCAGCGTTGCCAGTGTGTATGCGGAGAGTTGAGATTGTTTGTTCAATAACGTCTGATCGAGGTCAAAAACGACCAGTGGATTAGTTGCGCGCAAATTTATTATCACTGTTAGTGGAGGTGTTTTAACACGGCATAGGGATTTTGTCTTAACGGCACTTCAAGGCGGTTGCTACCGTTTTTAGTTGGTTGTCCCACCATTTCATCGTATGCACTTTCGTGCCTGAGCACAATTTCTTTAATGTCGAGTTTTTCGAAATGCTCACGCATCTTGGTGAGATTTCTAGTGGTTAACGTTTTCTGCTCAGATTGCCAAACCACATGTTCACAGCCGTCAATCACAACAATCGCTTGATACAAGGCTTGTTCAAGTGAGTTGATAATTAACTTATCGATTGGCGTGGTTAGCAGGTCTTTATATAGCAGTTTCACGTGGTTACTCGGTTATACGGTGTTGTTTTATGCTTACTCTGTTTGATTAGTGTACGACGCTTTGCCGCTGTTTGATCAATACCAAGGTACTTCACCTCTGAACCAAACATTAATATTCATTTGTTACTTGATCTCAACTTACGTTGAGGTTTTAGGCTTGTGTCTTTCTTATACCAATTGAATTAATGAGTTGATCAATTACGGCGTAGGAAAAAAGTTTCATAAACAAGGCGTTATTTTTTGGTAACTAGTTATTCTAATTTCAAAAATAACAACACAGTTGATGAGCGTTTTAAGCAGCTAGAATGATCAAGTATTTATTGAAATTGGTATTGTTTAATAGAAGGAACAAAACATGAGGATAGCCATTGTCTTAGGCACGAGTAGGTGTGAAGGAAACACTGCTAAATTGGTTAATGACTTCATTAGCAATTGTGAGCACCATGTGTCGCTTTATCTGCTAAGTGATTTCCACATACTGCCTTATGACTATAAGTTTGCTAATCAAACGGATGATTTTTCAACATTGATCGATGAAGTGGTAACAAAGCATGATGTTATTTTGCTCGCCTCACCAATTTACTGGTATTCACCGAGCGCACAGATGAAAGTGTTTATGGATCGATTAACGGATTTGTTGGAAATCAATAAACCGCTTGGCAGGCAATTGAAAGGCAAGGCTGCGGGCGTTATCGCGACAGGCGTCGACGAGCAACCTACTCACTGTTTTGAACAAATTTTTAGTCTAACGTTTAAGTACCTAAATATGCGTTATTTGGGCATGATTTATGAGCCATGCCCTGAAGATGACTGCAATGTTAAAATCAAGCAATATGAATCGCTAATTCAACGCTTTCAAGAATAAACTTGCGAGTGTCGCTTGATCAGGCATACCTGTTTCTTTTAGGCCCAGTTTTTTTTGATAGGCCAGAAATGCTTTACTATCGATTGTAGTAAACTGTTTGCCATCTACCTCATCTTTATAAAAGCCCATAGCTTTTAGTCGTTGTTTTGCTCTTAACAATATTTCTTCGTAATGAAAGCCTACCGCATCACCAACTTGAATCTTTACGATCGTATCCTCTTCGTTGAGCCTAATAGGAAAAATAGACTTTATTAGTGAGTTAGCGGCATCAAAATACTTAATTTCAGGATTAGATTGGCAGTGCTTTTGTAATAGCATTAATAGCAACTCAGTCGTTTGCCAAGGCGAAATATCGTAGTTTTTGGCTTGGACTTGATTAAATGAGGTGATATATCCCTCTAGCCAGCCAGCATACAACAAAAAATCAGAATTTCTTTGTTCTGTAGCCGTTAAAAAGTCAGCACAAGACTTTCTTGCGGCCCCTTTTGCTGCAAATTTTCCATCTTTGTCAGCAGCTAGCACATTAGTGGTCAACGCCAGTAAGGTTAAGTTGATAGTAAATAAAAGTATTTTAATGTTCTTCATAATTTCCCTATTAAAAAGCCTAAGTAGAAATACTTAGGCTATTTTTATACAACAACTGCTTATAAATACTAAATCTTTCTTCTACGTAAGGCTAATCCACCCAAGCCTAAGCTAATTATCAGGATAGACGCTGGTTCAGGGATATCGTTGGCATCTGACACAAATACCGTAATTGGATCTTGGGTAAATGACAAAGCGCCAGATTCGGCAAAAGAAACGCCGGTAACGAATGCTTGTGGGTTGTCTGGGTCCAAGGCTAGGTCAAGGTTAATACCTTGAATTGAGAATGTAGTTACTCCATTAAATCCATTAAGAACAAAGTCAAAGGTCTCACCTGAGTTAAGTGCAAACTGCCGCAACATATTGTTAAACATAAACTCCAAAATATAGCCGTCTGGGTCAGGAACCGCGTCAAATGGTGGTGCTGTAACCGTTGCAATAGCGAGGCTTGATGTATATGTATAACCGGATGCTACATCAGGATCAAACCAGATTGTTTCGCCTTGTTGAACATCAGGGAGACTAAAAACAAATGCCCCATCTTCATTCGTAGGGTTACTAGGGTCGGGTAAAATAGGCGTAAATGGCGATTCACCTAGCTCACCGAAACTTGCCAGAAAAATAGTTGAATCGTAGCCGCCATCAGAAGCATCTGCTAGCAGTAATCTAAAGGTATTTACTCCCTCTTGAACAGGTACATCAAATCTAAGTAAAGGGTTACCGTTAGGAGCTAGTACACCATCTAATTCAGTGCCAGGTAAAGGTAGAAAATCGGGGTGATTGATATTGATAGGTGCTAGTCCGTCTTCTGGCGATGCGCCTGTTGGTAATGCTCCAGCAACATTTTGACCATTTACAAACAGACCAAAGCCATCCACAAACCCTGAATTGACGAACTCAGGGAATTCTTCTGAACCAAAAGCACCGAAGAAGGTGATTGTTGAGGCGCTATCCTCATCAACAGTGAAGCTAATGTCGAGCTGAACGGGGTCGAAATGTTGAAGCTGGCCTGTTAAAGGAGACAGTTGATCGTTTTGTTCTTGACTTGCACTACTTCCATTGTCTAACCCAAATGAATTACTCGTATTTGGGCCGTCTTGATAACTTGTAACGTTACCGGTGCTAAAGACTATACCGCCAGCAGAAGGCAAGTTGTAAACACCGGAGGCATTAGTAAACAAGCCTGCTTGGTTTAATGGTGCGATTGGGTTGTCAAGGTTAACATTCCCATTTTCGCCTGGCCCACACCCTATTTCATCTTCACAATTACCCTCATCACCAGATTCTGAGCTAAATCCACCAGAGAGTATTGCAGAATTTATTGTGATCCCAGAACCCGGAACGAGAAGAGTGTTGGCGAGTTCAGTTGCATCTTGGCTGGCAGTAATGACTATTGCGTACGAAAACTGTGAACTGATCAAGCTAGCTAAGGCGCTAACTCCCAGCAGCGAGCGGATCAAACTACGTCTATTTCTCATGTTTTCTTCCTTTAAAATTATGATCATTGATAGTTTTTCTATTGGTCAGACGAGTTACAAGCAAAACATATGCCCAAACCGTTGGCTTTAGCTACGTTATTGAATTTATTGGGTTGTTTTTAAATGTTGTTGAAAAGCAACTGCTAAAGTGTAAATAAAATAGACGATTAGGGGGAGCTAGGTAAGTTTATAATCGTGATCAGTAGTAAAACTAGTGAAATGAAACCTTTCATCTATCGTTTCCTCTTAACAAATGAAGTAGGCTTTCATAGAGTTGCAAAGTTGATGCGTTATATTATTCATCGCTTTGTATATGTATTCATAGGCGATTTAAGGCCATGAATAAGTGTTGTTGAACGCTATAATGGTTAACCTTTGTCGCGAGTTTACGTAAACTAAAGCAAAAACAGGCGTACTTTTAGAATAATTATTGGGAAATCAACTATGCTCACTTCCTCTGCCGAGTGGAAAAACCTTCAAAAACATTATCAAGATATCGAAGATATTCATATGAAATCACTGTTTGAGCAAGACAGTGAGCGCTTCAACAAATATTCGATGACGGCGGCAGGGCTGACTTTAGATTATTCAAAGAATCATATTACCGAGCAATCCATTGAGCATTTAGTGGCGCTGGCTCAAGCTGCCAATGTTGAACAACAGCGTGAACGCATGTTTGCCGGTAGTGAAATTAATGTGACCGAACATCGCGCGGTACTGCATACGGCATTACGTAACTTCTCTGGCCAGCCAGTGTATGTTGATGGCAAAGATGTGATGCCTGAAATTGAACAAACACGTGCGCAAATGAAACGTTTTGTTGAAGCGGTATCAACTGGTGAAAAGAAAGGTTACAGCGGTAAGGCATTTACTGATGTTATCAGTATTGGTATTGGTGGCTCATTTCTTGGCCCTAAAATTATGTCAGAGGCGTTAAAACCTTATCGCCAAAAACACATTAATGTGCACTTTGTGGCTAACGTTGATGGCTGCCACTTGCAAGACGTCTTAGCGGGCTTAAACCCAGAAACCACGCTGATTATTACATCGTCAAAAACACTGACGACACAAGAAACTTTGCGTAATACCCAGTCAGCGAAAGAGTGGTTTTTACAAACAGCTACACAAGCCGATGTTGAATATAACTTTGCTTGTGTTTCAACCAATATCACCGCCGCACAAGAATTTGGTATTAATCCTGACAATATTTTCCCAATGTGGGATTGGGTCGGTGGTCGTTACTCGGTTTGGTCGGCAATTGGCTTACCGTTAGCACTTGCCATAGGTTACGAAAACTACCATGACTTTTTAACTGGCGCGTTTGAGCTTGATCAGCACTTTCAACAGGCACCGCTGGCGCAAAATATGCCAGTGATTATGGCACTGCTGGGCATATGGTACCGTAACTTCCACGGTGCTCAATCACAGGTATTACTGCCCTATTATCATTACTTACGTGGTCTTCCTGCCTATATTCAACAATTGGATATGGAAAGTAACGGTAAGTCGGTTAACTTAAATAATGAGGAAGCAGACTACGATACTGGCCCGATTATCTGGGGCAGTGAAGGTACGAATGGCCAACATTCATTCCATCAGTTGATTCATCAAAGTAAAACCCATATTCCTGTGGACTTTATGATGCCGCTTCACCCTGCGAGTGAATGTGCTAATCACCACGATATGCTAGCGGCAAACTGTTTTGGCCAAAGTCAGGCGCTGATGGAAGGGCAAAGTGAAGCACAAGTGATTGCTGCAATGAAAAAGGCCAAATGTAGTACGGAAGAGATCAAAAACCTCTCTAGCCACAAGGTGATGAAAGGTAATAAACCAAGCAATACCTTATTATTCGACCGCCTTGACCCAAAAACCTTGGGTAGCCTAATCGCTTTGTATGAGCAAAAAGTGTTCGTGCAAGGGGTGATTTGGCAGATTAACTCGTTTGATCAGTGGGGTGTAGAGTTAGGTAAAGCACTTGGTAATCAAGTGTTAAGTAAACTCGCAGATACCAATGCTAAGTTGACGATGGACGGCTCTACCAACGGCTTAATTTCGCTTTATCGAGCGCGAAAATAACACCTTTTCTCTATAACCGGCTTACTAAAGAATGCACGCTTTAACGTTTATATCTTTGGTAAGCAGGGTGAAACTCTAGGTAATCACACCAAACACTAAAGCTCTTTGCCGTGAAACGTTTATCCGTTGCGCGGTACCATCTCGACGCCCCTCTTGGCGGTAATACAAATTTAATACTGCGACCGTCAATGGCAACATAGCACGCCAATTCGCGTGTTGTTTCATTGGTTACTTTAACGCGGACAAAACCATCGGCGTTGTATCCATATTCAGTGTCGATGCGTGGAATTGCTGATGCATTGAACGTCGTGATCAAAGCGACAAGAGCGATAGCTGATTTTTGTTTGATGGCATAAAACAAGTTTTTCATACGAGTCGTTTTTATTCGCTTGCCTTTTGCACTTGTTGCTTGCTTAGCAGCCATGCAGAGGCCGCTATTAAACTAGTTCCTAACGCCAGCCTTGCGATATCAGCGTGTTCATTAAACAAGGTTAATGCAAATATAACCGCAAATGGAATATAGGCATTATTCATCACTGCAAGTGATGCTGCGTTAACTTGTTTTGCACCATAATTCCACAGCGCAAAACCTACGCCGGATGCGATGATACCTAAATATAGGATCACCAACCATTGACGGTTAGTAATGTCTGATACGCCCACATAAGACTGCTCAACTAACACAATTATCAGCATAAAAATCGCCGCACCTATGTACATTATCGACATATTATTGGTGTGGTCAGTGCTGTACGCTTTACTGATACGTTGATAACCAACTTGGCCTGCGGCAAATGCGAGATTAGCACCTTGCAATATGATAAAACCAACTAACCAAGCATCACTATTTGGTGCTTTAAAAACGATCACGGCAGCACCAGCAATTGAGAGTAAAATGGGTAGCATTTGTTGTAAGTTAACACGACGTGACATTAAGCCGTCGATAAGAAAAACGTACATAGGCGTAAATATTGTGAATACTGCGACCAAGTAGCCGGGTAAATATTGATAAGAACTAATATAGGCCCAGTACATCACACCAAACTGCAGGGCTCCTAACAATAAAAGCTGAACGCTTAGTTTGTTATTAGTGGTAAAACTAATGAAAGGCAAAAAGACCAAGGCGCACAATAACAGTCGTAATGCTGAGACAAGGCTTGGAGCAATACCGGTTAATTCTCCTTTAATGATCCCAAAGGAAAATGCCCATAAAATTGAAACAAAAACGAGAGCTTTCACAGTACTTTGTTATGCGTAGTTTGATTGAATTGCTGAGATAGTAGCACAAAGCCAAATTCAGATATTGAGAGATTTTCTAAGCTTATTTGCACAAGTTAACAGAAAGGAAAAATTTTTTGCGCTGCTGGGTTGAAACCGAGTTAACTAGCTACCATGTCTGTTGTAACAAAATGTAGTCGGTTCGACTGCATGATGAACAAAACAATAATTAAACTGATGCCATTGCGGTATTGAGTTGTATTTTGAAGAGAGAAGTATTGCCATGGCGAATTTAGTACCAATTAAAAAAGAACATCACCAAAATTTAAAAATCGCTGCACAGCGCAGTTTAAAGCATATTGCAGGCTTACATATTGTGCCAATTACTGCGCCAGAGTACTCAAAAGGTGCAATGAGCTACCCTGTATTTATTGTTAAAGACCCTGACTCAAATCGTTTCCGCTCAGTGGCTATGCTAGGTTTAGAAACGGGGGAAAACTTATTCTTGAAAGGTGATGACTGGACTGGTTTATACGCACCGCAAAGTGTTGGTATGGTGCCATTCTCATTAGGTTTAGACCCAGACAAAGAAAAAACACTAACGGCTTGTGTTGACCTAGATAGCGAATATGTAGGTGAAGATAAAGAGCTACCTTTGTATAACGAAAAAGGCGAAGAAACTGACTTGATGAAGAACATTCAAGACACGCTTGGCCGTTTATATGAAAGTGAAGTCATGACTGAGCGCTTCATCAAAGAAATGCAAGACGCAGAATTACTTGAAGAAGTTGAACTAGTGATTACCTTTGCCAACGGTGAGAAGAAAAAAATTGTTGGTATTCATACCATTAAAGAGCCGAAGCTACGTGAGTTGTCAGACGAGCAAGTACTAGATTTTCACAAGCGTGGCATGTTTATCCCAATCCACTCAATGCTATCGTCAATTGGTCAATTAAATCGTCTGGCTCAGTTACGTAACGAACAGAGTGACGTGAAGGTGGCTGGCGTACAAGTAGTACCACTTGAAAAATAAAATGAATTTATAAAATTATTAATATAATCATTATATTAATCACAAATTAGGGGCTTAGGCCCCTTTTTTATTGGTATAACTCTTCGGTACTCATACAGCGTGCAATAACGGTTAACAACTAGCCACTGCTGTGTTAGTTTAAGTTACATTGCTAATAATAGGTTATGTGGTAAATAACGAGGATTTTATGGCAGACAACAATAAACTTTCCAAGGAACTGGAAGAACAAATACAAAGCCTAGCCAGTGAAGTCTACATTCAAGTAGAAGAGCGTATGGCGAGTATTATATCGTCTGCGCAACAACAACCTATCTCAGAGCAAGTGATCACAGAACATCAGCTCTACCAAGCTGCCCTCGAGAAGCAACAACAGTTAGCAGCAGATCTCGCCGCGGCTAACCAACAAACCGAATCAGAACAAGCCAAACACCAACTAGCACTCGATGAGCTGCAAGCGAAGCTTGATGCTAGCGAATCTGAAGTAAAAAATATTGGTGAATTGAACAACGCTAAACTTACTGATACTGAGCAAGTACTCAAAGAAAAAATTGCAAACATTGCAGCGCAAGAACAACAGATTGCTGAGTTAAATGATGAGCAAAATAAAACTCAGGAAAAGCTGGTAGATATCACCGAGCAACTAGCACAGACTAAACAAGAAAACCAAACGCTAGCAACAAAAGAGCAAAACCTACTCAAATCAGACAAAGCAAAAACCGCAACGCTGGAAGTTCAAAATCAGCAAATATCTGATCTCAATACTAAGTTAAATGAAGTTAGTAGTGCACTAGAGCATGCTCAATCACAATTTGGCCAGAAAAGTGAAAGCATGCAAGCATCATTGGCCAACGAACAAGCGCAAACTAAACAACTAACGGAGCAAGTCACTACACTGACTGCCCAGCTTGGCCAAAGCCAAGCGCAACAGGATAAAGACCAAGGAGAGTTGCAGGCCAAGCTAGCGGAAGCAGAGCAGCAACGTAGTGAATTTAAAACTGAGTTAGATGCATTAACTGCCGAGCTAAACGACAAAGTTGAGCAAGTGAACCTACTTCAGCAAAGTTTGCAGAAAGTAGAGCAAAATAAGCAAGCGTTGGAACAACAAGTTGGTGACGCTGCAAAACAAAGCGAGACACTTGAAGCACAGGTTAAGCAGTTATCAGCTCAGTTAACACAGTCTAACAGCCATGGCGAGCAGCAAACCAAAGCGCTGGATGACGCTAAACAAGCACTTGCTGAGAAATCTGACCAATTAACGCAGCTTGAAATTCATCATCAGCAAGCGTCAGCAAAGCAAGCTGAACAGCATCAAGTTGAAACGGAAAAATATCAAGCTGCTGAACGCAGTTATCAGCAGCAAATTGAGCAAGCCAAAATGAAAGCTAATGATGCTGAACGCGAGCATCAGTCTCAGCTTCAGCAAGTTAAGGCATTGCAAGAGCAAGTGGCGACGTTGACAGAAAAAGTCACCATCGCGCAAAAGCAACATGAAAGTGATGATGCCATTATTAGTGAATTAACTGGCAAGTTAGCGGCTGGTGAATCTTTGTTTACGGAGAAAATTGAATATTTAACCAGCCAAGTGGCATCGCTTGAAAAGCAATTAACGCAAGAACAGCAAAGCTCAGAACAACAGCAGATCAAACTCGATAAGCTAAACGAACAAATCAAGCAAGCACTAGCAAATGAGCAAAAAGCGGAAGAAAAGCTGGCTAATGCGAAAGAGAAATTCGAGCAAGATAACAATAATACCCGCGAAACAATTAAGTATCTGCGTGATGAAAACTTAGAGCTTAATACTAAGCACGAGCAAGAGTTGACTGAGTTAGAAGACAAATTACGCGAATATCGTTTGCGCTTTGAATACGCGCAGCAGCAGCTTCAGCAAAACTAGCTACATTGCTGATCCTAAAGCTCTAGTCTTAATTTCTACTCAGGTGTTCGCTCGGTAGGTAAGTCAGTTACATAACCCCTCAAGCACGCAGCACTTGTTTTGTGTGTTTATTCACCACATAATACCCGCACCTTGTTTTATCTAAACTTTATGTATGAAAAAAGTGTGCTTTGCACTGCTTCTATGGTTGTTCGTTAATCCCGCAGTACTCTCCGCCCAGCATGTAAAAATTGCAACTTATGATACATTGCCACCGTTTGCCTTCACCAATAAAGACGGTGAACTGACAGGTATTTATATTGAAATTGTCAAAGCGGCACTGGCAAGAATGCCAGATTATACGGCATCTTTTAATGTCTTACCTTGGGCCAGAGCAAAGCAGGAAGCGGCAGCCGGAGCAACTTTTGCAATTCTTCCTCCATATTTTCATGCTCATGACTGGCTAACCGAGACTGAGCCGAAACGCCCTTATATCTGGCCCTATTCATTACCGCTTTTTACTCAACATGATGTTGTAGTGTGCAACGAAAACGCAGCACCACCTGTAGATACCAATTTTCCAATGGATTATCAAGGTCTTAGGTTTGTTATGGCACGTGGTGATGGCCGAGCTGGTGAGCAGTTTTTTCAACTGGCAAAAGAGAAAAAAGTCGAACTTAAACTACTCGACAAGGCTGAAAGTATTATTTCCTTTTTACTGTTAGCACGGGCGGATTGCACTATCATGCCACGCAGTGTGTTCTCTTGGTATGTTAAGCAGATGAAACAGTCGGGGGAGTATCAAAAATACGATCGCAACGGGGTTAACTTAGTCGAAGCCACAACGATATTTCGCAATGACGGCTATTTAGGTTATAGCGATATTAATGCTGAGCAAAATTTTCCATTTAAAAAAGACTTTGCGATTAAATTTGATATCGAAATTTACAAAATGAAAAAAACAGGCGTCATTCAACAGATCGTTGAGCGCTTTATTGCTAAAGATAATCCACAGTAGCTTTTACTGAACCATTAAACAGCGTGTAAACTCGCCGCGACAATGATTTTTCTCTGATATACTCTCGGCAACGCTAGTTAACGAGGCTTTCTCTATGGCAATGCATTTGCCTTTCGCAAAATTATCTCAATGGCAACAAACGGCTTTTTGTTGTGCCCTGCTCGAGCGTATGTTGCCCAATTATACAATGTTTTCGCAAGCGGCAGAATTTGGTGATCCATCTGTGCTGCGCAATCAGTTAGATTTATTGTGGCAACGCCTCGATAGCTCGCAAAAAATAAAAATGAATATCGATGCTCAGCTGGAAAAGCTAGAGCAGCAAACGCCTGAGCCACAAGCGTTTGATTTTTTTGGTGTCTTCCCGGCACTTGATGTTTGCATGGCATTGATGTCCTTGTTACAAGCGTTGCAAAGCAAAGACCCACAAGAATTTGCCAGCGTTTCACGTTTATCAACCAACAGCGTCAGTTATTACATTGAATTAATGCTGGCTGAAGAGTTTGCGGATGAGGTGGGTGATGATCTTGATGATGGCCAAGAAGACCCAACAGAGCTGATCAGACAACAAGTTAAGCAGCACCCTTTGATGGTATGGGAGCGAGCAACCCAAAATGAGTTGTTCGATTTTCTTAAACAAGCGCCTGAAAACAAGAACACCTGTAAGCAAGCAAAGGCGATGGTGTTAGAAGAAGGACTATCGAACTTAGGTATCGAAATTTAATCGTCTTTTTTTGCCATAATCTTTTTGCAATAGCAGAATAAAAACTTGGAAACCTTCGGATGGAACCACAAGAATCAAAGGATAAGCAAGCAGTTAGCACTTTAAATAGCCAACAAAAGTTAGCAACCACGCCGTCGATTATAGTCACCTTATTTTGGGCGCTGTTTCTGTACATAGTGCCAAGTTTTATCGTCAGCTTTGGCTTTGGCATGTATGCACAAGCATACGGAGTAGCAAGCGGCGATGCTTGGTTTGCTCAGGTTGAAACCCTACTTGCCATGACGTTTGCGGTTTATTTGATAGTACTGCCCTGCTTATGGTTATTGGCAAAATATAGTCATGAACCCCAGTCCTGCCATGAAACTAGATCAGCCCGACATTTCCTCAACTTGGCTCTGCCATTACCGAAACTAGTATGGTTAGTGATTGTCTTTAGCGCAGCATTTTGGCTAATGATGACGATCGCAACTTATGTCTTGGCGCTTGAAGAAGAGCCATTTATGGAGCAGCTCAAGAACTCTGCCACGCCAATATGGTTTATTTTGTTGAATACTTGTGTGTTGGCGCCCATCGTTGAAGAACTTGTTTTTCGGGGCTGGCTATTTAAGCGCTTCGCCTTAACGCAATTGGGGCAGGTCGGTGCGATTGCTATCACAAGTTTGTTGTTCGCAGCCATTCATATTCAATACAGTATGGCAGGCATCATTTTTGTATTTGTGCTGGGACTTTACTTCACTTGGATACGGGTAAAATACCACAGTACCAGCTTAGCGATCGTTGCTCACGCAACTTGCAATAGCCTAACCATGTTTGCTTTGTATTACTTATACTAGCTGGTACAAGCGATAGGTAACCTGGCCTGCAGTTTTCTCTTTTGCTAACTGCCAGTTTGCTGGCACACTTGGTGTTGGGCTATCGGATTCTGTTTCTACATAAACTAACGCGTTTTCACTAAGCCAACCTGAAGTGAGCAAATCAATGGTTTGCTGAGCCAGTTGCTGTCTAAATGGCGGATCAATAAATACAATATCGAACTGGTTTTTAGGCTTGGTAAGAAAATCTAAAGTGTTGGTATTCACCACCTCTAGGTTGGTGGCGTTTAGCAATGATTGGTTGGCTTTTAACTGTTTGGCTGCGGCGTCATTGAGTTCGATCATAGTGACTATTTCTGCGCCACGCGACTGCGCTTCAAAACCCAAGCTACCTGCTCCGGCAAAGCAGTCTAAGCAGCTACTGCCCTGAATCTCTGTCATTAACCAGTTGAACAAGGTTTCTTTAACGCGATCGGTTGTTGGGCGCAGGCCATCAGCTGATAAAACAGGCAGTTTTCTTCCTCTGTGCTGACCTGCAATGATACGAATTGAGCTAGTTGATTTTTGTGACTTAGCTGTCGAAGAAGTCGTTGAGCGTTTGCGAGCGCGCGCTTTATTCATTTAGCATTACTCATTTATTTGATCTGATTGACATCGAGCCAACAAATACCAATTGAAATCAATACTTAATCATTCAGCGAGAATTAAAAGGCTTAGAGGCAAGGCATTGATTTCAGAGAATGGTAATCCCTTGTCAAAATCAATAACGCCACATATGAGCCTTTTAAACTCGCCCGTTGGGAGCGTTTCAGCGTCGCGATAACTTCGCCAAATTGATGAGATGTAGAACAACTATATCAACAAAAATTTGGCTTGTTCTCCCAACGCTGACAGCGCTCTGAATTGATCAATTAATTAATTCAATTGGTATAAGATAAGGCGTCTGGTTTTTCAAGACAGAATTAGGTGGTAATATAGCGACCAATTTTATCTGGTATCCGCTTGCTTGGCTATAAGGATGCCAAACCTATCGAATTGACAACACACTGGAGACATTCTTTAAGATGGCATGTCGTCGAGGTGATGTCTGGCTTAGATTGTCTGCATCAAGTTAACTTAATGCTGTGACCATGGCTAAAGTACGAACCAAACTTGCTTTATCGAGCAAGCGCAACCAAGTAATTAATAGTAGATATTATGGCAAAGAAAAAAGGCTTATTTTCTCGTTTTGGTCGAGGCAAACAGAATTCCCCTGAGCAAGAAGTTGCTAGTGAATCAAGTGTAAGTTCAGCTGAAACCGAACAGAAAAAACAAGGTTTCTGGTCGAAATTAGGCTTTGGTAAAGACGATACATCAAGTGATGTAAACGATGCACAGGCTAGCGACCCCCAAACTAACGAATTAGCAATCACTGAATCAACCACTGCGGAATCAAAAAGCAGCGAAGCAGTGCCTGCTGACATAGAAACGGCCGAGCAAGATACGCCAGTTGCAAAAATAGATGCACCACAAGAGCAGCCACAAGTTGAGCAAACAGCGCCAGTTGATGAAAAGCCAATCGAACCAGAAGCAGCAGTTGAATCTACTGGTGATTTAAGCCCAGAACCTGTTGAAGAAAAAGCTCTTGTTTCAGCCGATAGTGACATCAAAAATGTCTTGCCAGAGCCAGAGCCAGAGCCAGAGCCAGAGCCAGAGCCAGAGCCAGAGCCAGAGCCAGAGCCAGAGCCAGAGCCAGAGCCAGAGCCAGAGCCAGAGCCAGAGCCAGAGCCAGAGCAGAAACAAGGTTTCTTTGCACGTTTAAAACAGAGCTTAAGCAAAACTCGCCAAAACCTAGGTGGCAGTATTTTCGATCTGTTTCATGGTAAAAAAATTGATGATGATCTCTTTGAAGAATTAGAAACTCACCTGTTGCTGGCTGATGTCGGTGTTGATACCACAATGAAAATTATCGACTCACTGACCGATGCCGCGTCGAGAAAGCAACTCAAAGATGCAGAAGCGCTTTATGACTTGCTTAAAGTGGAATTGAAAAACTTAGTAGACCCCGTTACTCAGCCGCTTGATATTCCAAAAAGCGATTCGCCTTACGTGATTTTAATGGTTGGCGTTAATGGTGTGGGTAAAACCACAACCATTGGTAAACTCACCAAGCAACTTCAGGCGCAGGGTAAGTCGGTTATGTTAGCTGCGGGCGATACCTTCCGTGCAGCGGCGGTAGAGCAACTGCAAGTTTGGGGTGAGCGCAACGATATTCCGGTTATTGCTCAGCACACTGGCGCAGACAGTGCATCGGTTATCTTTGATGCATTAAATGCTGCTAAGGCGCGTGGAGCAGATGTATTAATTGCCGATACTGCAGGTCGACTACAAAACAAAGGCCACTTGATGGAAGAGTTGAAGAAAGTGGTACGTGTGATGAAGAAAATCGACGAAAACGCACCACACGAAGTGATGCTCACCATAGATGCTGGCACTGGTCAAAACGCGCTTAGCCAAGCGCAGTTATTTGATGAAGCGGTTAACTTATCTGGTATTACATTAACCAAACTTGATGGCACTGCAAAAGGTGGTGTGGTATTCGCGATTGCCGATAAATACCAAATCCCAATTCGCTACATTGGCGTCGGTGAAGGTATTGACGACTTGCGTCCATTTAATAGTGATGACTTTATTGAAGCCTTGTTTAGTAAGGAAAATAGCTAAAGAGAACAGCTAAACATTGAGCCCATAAGAACAAATAGCGCTAATGGTAATTGTCGCGACAGGCTTTAGTCGTTGCTTTTAAACTCAGGGATGATAACAATAAAGCATTAGTTGTAGCGTTGGTTAACTTAAATTACTCCAACGCTATGCACTAACAAAAGAAAATAAAGACAAAAGACGGCCAATAAATCAGTCGCACATTAACCTAAACGCAAACAATAACAACAATAAATGATCCGCTTTGACCAAGTAAACAAAACCTACCTCGGCGGCTTCCTTGCCTTAAAGCAAGTGAGCTTTCAAATAGCCCCTGGCGAGATGGCCTTTTTAACAGGCCACTCTGGTGCCGGTAAGAGTACCTTACTTAAGCTGATCAGCCTGATGGAAAAACCAAGTTCAGGTACTATTCATATCAATAATCAAGATCTCGCTCAGGTCGGTTACCGACAAGTACCTTACATGCGCCGCCATATTGGTATGATTTTCCAAAATCATAACTTACTGATGGATCGCACTGTTTTTGACAATGTTGCGTTGCCATTGATTATTGAAGGTTACAGTCAGAAAGAAATTCGCAAGCGTGTAGATGCGGCGCTAGACAAGGTGCACTTGGGCAACAAACAAAAAAGCTTCCCCAATATGCTTTCAGGTGGTGAACAGCAGCGTGTCGGGATTGCGCGAGCAATCGTCAACAAGCCCCCTATTCTGCTTGCTGATGAGCCAACAGGTAACCTAGATCCTAAGCTTTCACTAGAAATTATTAAGCTATTTGAAGAGTTTAACTCTGTTGGCGTTTCTGTACTAATTGCCACCCATGACCTTGGCTTAATCGCTCGTATGCGCTATCGCACGTTAACGCTTCGAGCGGGTAATATGATCAATGATGGCCTTGTTGACGGCTTACAGCCGGATGATGCAATGGCTAATGGTGAAACACGCTATGACTAGTGAATTCCAGCCCCAACAGCAACCTAAAGTAAGTTTAGTGCAGCGCATGCTAGCGTTTCCATTACGCCATTTACAGCAAGCTATCGGCAGCTTAGGTGACTTATGGCGCACGCCATTTACTACCTTGATGACGTTACTGGTCTTAGGTATTAGCCTTACGTTACCGGCTACTTTGCATTTATTTGTTAAGAATGCCGATACGGTTGTTGCACAGTGGGATTCGGCCTCGGAAATTACCCTGTTTTTAAAGCTAAATATTAATGATAAAGCCGCGCAAAACTTTGCCAGCCGAGTAGAGCTTTACCCTGAAGTTGCGGCGGTTGAATATATTTCTGCTGAGCAGGCGTTGAAAGACTTTAAAGCACACTCTGGCTATGGTGATGCGCTGGCCTATCTTGACAGCAACCCCTTGCCTGCAACACTGCTGGTATCGCCAACACAGCGTGCTAGCCAAGCACATGCGGTACGTGATTTACTTGCCAAGCTTGAGCAAGAACGCGAAGTTGACCAAGGTAAGCTTGATTTAGAGTGGTTAACTCGTCTAGAAGCGATGGCAAAGCTGGTTGAAGATGTGGTGATAGGCGTTGCATTGTTGCTTTGCTTGTCAGTGGTATTAATTATCGGTAATACGATTCGCCTGGCGATACTCAATCAAAAAGACGCTATCGCAGTAATGAAGTTGGTTGGCGCGACCGACAGCTTTATTCAACGGCCATTTATGTATGCTGGCATGTGGTATGGTATTGCGGGTGGTTTTTTCGCAAACTTAGCCATCTTTATTCTTGCTCATTACCTTTCTGGAGCCATTACCGATCTAACTGGCTTATACGGTAGCAAGTTTGAGTTAGAAACCTTGTCTGCGAGTGAAAATTTAATTTTACTCTTTGCTGCAATTTTACTGGGTTTGCTAGGTAGTTACTTGTCGGTTCGACAGCACATTCGAGCCATCGAGCCAACCGCAGATTAGCAGCTGAGCATACTGTCTGCCCAACTCATTGCTTCAATATGCGCTGCCGAGCATTTTTCCATATCGAGACCAAATTGTTGTGCGATGCTTTCACTGTGCAGCCATTGCCCTTGTTCAAAGTGCTTGGCCAGATCTAGGTAATTTGTCAGGTAGATAGCCTCTCCCAGCAAGGCTGATTTGATGTCTTGATCTATGGGTAAAATTTCCACCACGCTCTGAATATCGTGATCTAATATTCCGTCTATCATCGAAAGCAAGCCAGTTAAAAAGGCTTTCGGTGGGTTATCACTATCTTTAAGTAGCTGGCCAATTTGTTCACAAAATCTTGCTCTGAACAATGATATGCGCATTAACTCGCTGGCTTTATCTTCGGCCAGATCAGATAGTGCCAATAGCGCGATAAACTTTTTCAGCTCAACCTCGCCGATGTAAACAAGCGCATGCTTGAGTGAGGTAATTTGTTGGCTACGACCATAGGTTGGACTATTGATAAAACGCAGTAGCTTGTAGGTTAAGCCTGGGTCGCTACTAAAGATATCGCTGATATGATCAAAGTCGAGCGACATTTTACTGGCTTGATTGATAAGTTCTAAAATATTGTGTTTGGTGGTTGTTATCTTCTTCTGTTTCAGCATTTCCGGCTTGGCAAAGAAGTACCCTTGGAACAGTGAAAAGCCTAACATTTTCAATTGTTCGAATTGCTGCGCTGTTTCAACTTTCTCTGCCAATAGAGTTTTGTTGTAAGGCTTGATCCGGTTGACATAGCGGCTTACTTCAAGAATCGATATCGATAAGACATCCACCTTAATAATATCGATATACGGTAAGAATACATCCCATTTAGGATCAAAATCATGATCGTCGAGTGCCAATACATAGCCCTGCTCTTTAAGTGATTTACATGCGGCTAACAATTCGTCGCTGATCGGTACATCTTCAAGAATTTCGATCACGATCTTTTTAGGATCTAAAAAGCTAGGAAAGTGGCGAATTAGTGTATCCGCATGAAAATTGATGTAGGCTGGAAGATCCCCAGTAACCTGCTCAACCCCCATAGTTAAATGGTTGTTTGTTAATATATTTGAGGTTGCTTGGTCGGGGTTTATGTTGGGAAAGTAATTGCTGTCGCCATCGCGAAAGAGTAATTCATATGCAACCAAATTTTGGTTGATGTCGAGGATAGGTTGGCGCGCAACATAGGAATACACAATATTTTACCTTTAATTACAGTCAATGCTTAGCTATTGGTCGGAGATCTTTGCTAAGGTGATGATGTTTTAAGCATAAGTTTTTTAAATATAATCTTAGCCTAGCAGAACGCCGTAATTATTTTCATCGGCGCTGAAATAAAATAGTGATATTCATGATCTGGTAATAAAAAGTTGGTATTCATAGTCGCAACGGTAAATAAAGCGTGCTAACATCGCGACCCGGCTATGTGAATATTTTCTATAGTTTCCAGTGTAAATCGAGGTTTTTCAAATGAGTGAATCAATGCAATCAATGGCCTTAACTGTTCCGCAAAGCGGCAGCATTGAAGCATATGTCCAATCTGCATACAGCATCCCTGTGCTTACCGCAGAGCGAGAGCACGAATTAGCCACTCGTTTGCATGACCAGCACGATCTTAACTCGGCGCAAGAGCTGATCATGTCGCACCTGCGTTTTGTTATCCATATTGCCAAAAACTATTCAGGATACGGTTTACCGCAAGCTGACCTTATTCAAGAAGGTAACGTTGGCTTGATGAAGGCGGTTAAGCGCTTCAACCCAGAAGTGGGTGTGCGTTTGGTTTCTTTCGCCGTGCATTGGATCAAAGCAGAAATTCATGAGTACGTGCTCAAGAACTGGCGTATTGTGAAAGTGGCGACAACCAAAGCACAGCGAAAATTGTTTTTCAACCTGCGTAAGAACAAGAAACGTTTAGGTTGGTTTAGCAATGATGAAGTGAATACCGTTGCGGAAACGTTAGGAGTTAGCACGAAAGACGTGATGGAAATGGAATCACGTATGAGCAGCCAAGATCAAGCATTCGAGTTATCATCAGATGATGACGATAGCGCTAGTGCTGGTGGCAACTTCTCTCCTGCTCAATACCTTGAAGACAAGCAGTCTGATTTAGCGCAGTCAGTTGAAGAAGCCAACTGGGAGCAACATGCTAATCAACGATTATCATCAGCCTTGATTACCTTAGATGAACGTAGTCAAGACATTGTTCGTACGCGCTGGTTAGACGATGATAAATCGACGTTGCAAGAGCTTGCCGATAAATATCAAGTATCAGCTGAGCGTATTCGTCAACTAGAGAAAAATGCACTGAATAAATTAAAAAGTGCGATGACTCTCTAGTACCCTCGCATAAAAAATTGATTCATATAGAAAGCCGACGCAAGTCGGCTTTTTTGTGCCGAAATCAGGCGCTCAGATTCATAATTTCCTCTAATTTCCTCTAATTTGCTTGATATAACACCAGTCATGATTGCTAATAGTGTGGGCTAGAGTGTAGTTGTTAGATTAGTGTTACTTAACACTGGTGATCTAGTTGATTTTTGATAGACTATTCGGCGGAAATAATTCAAATAATTATAAATAATAAGAACAAGTTACTTGAGCGACACCAGTACTGTGGAAAATTCGCTAGCGCAGCGTCAACTTCCTAAATTAAAGTCACTATTGAACAAGTACCGGCAGGTGAAAGCCATGCAGGAGAGCTTGTTACGCCTATCCGAACTTGCCAGCACAGTTACTGAGCTTAAAAATTTTTACCCAGCAATGGTTGAGATCATTGATTCATTGCTGACCACCAACAGTGTTCATATTGCTCTTGTTAATGACCATAAAGAGCTTGAAATCGTCTACTGTCATAACCCTGTTGAGCATCGACTAGCAGAACGCGTCGAATTTAATGATTGGCGCAAAGGCTTAACTGGTCAAGTCTATCTCACGCAACAAGCACTGCACTGCAATGCCGCTGAGCGCATGGCACTGGCTAAAGCAGGTAAAATCGTGCTCTATGGCTCAGCTTGTGTCGATTGGTTAGGTGTGCCACTAAGGCGAGGTCATCAGGTTATCGGTGTAATTGCTTTGCAAAGTTACGATCAATCTCTATATTTTGATGACCGAGACTGCCAATTACTTGAATTTATTGGTGAACATCTTGTTACTGCGATAGACCGTGTCAAAAGCCGTGCCTTGCTAGAACAAAGTATTGAGCAAAGAACAAAGAAACTAACCGAATCGAATCGTCGGCTACAGCGAGAAATTTGCGAGCGCCAGCAAGTAGAAATGACCCACCAGGTGTTATTGGGGGTTTCTGAAGTTGTGGCAACCAGTAAAAACTTACCTAGCTTGTTTGAGCAAGTTCATCAGCAGTTGCTGCCTTTGCTTGCGTGCCAGAACTTTTATGTGGTGACTAAGCAATGCAATCAAGATAAGCAAGAATCCACAGAAGTCGTTTATCAAAAAGATGCCGACACCATCGGCATTGATAGTTACAAACGCTTAGCCATATTTACTGAGCTTGCGTTAAAAATTGCGAAACCTCTGGTAATAGCACAAGGTCAATTAGTAACACTTAACGCTGATGGCACGAAAGAGCGTGCGAAATATCTATTAGATTTTGACAGTAAGAGTAAGCCTCAAACTTGGTTAGCAGCGCCATTAATTGAGCATGGTCAGCCAATTGGTATCATTGCGACACAGCACTATTCGAACCAACAAGCGTACCATGAAAAGCATTTAGAAATGTTCCGCTTTGTTGCTCAGCAAGTGACCAGTGCGGTTGTGCGTGAACGAGACTTAAGTTTAGTCGAGCAAAGTAAAGAGTCGCTTGAACAAATTGTTAATGAGCGAACGCAAGCGTTGCAAACGTCAAATTACAAATTACGAATGGAAATTGAAGAGCGTCGTAAAGCGGAGTCGCGTTTGTATTTTGAGGCACATCATGACGCATTAACGCGATTGCCAAATAGAGCGTTGTTTACTGACCGATTAACCCATGCCTTACGTCATATTAAGCGCCATGTAGAGCATAGCTTTGCGGTACTCTTTATTGATCTTGACCGCTTTAAGCTGATTAACGATACACTCGGTCATCATATTGGCGATAAGTTTCTCATTGAAATTGCAGAGCGCCTATCAAGTTGCGTGCGTGATAATGACGTACTTGCTCGTTTAGGCGGTGATGAATTTGTGATCTTACTGGATTCGCTGACCAATCAAGATGATGTTGAAGACGTTGCCGAACGAATCATTGAGGCAGTGAGTCAACCCTTTGATCTTGATGGGCACTGTTTATACTCGAATGCGAGTATCGGTATTGCACAGTGTACGCCAGCCTACAAAGATGCATCAGAAATTCTGCGCGATGCAGACGCAGCCATGTATCAAGCGAAGAATTTAGGTCGTGGGCGCTATGTGTTTTTTGACGATAGCATGCGCGAGCAGCTGCTTAAAAGCATGACGCTTGAACAAGAGTTAAGAGCTGCGATTAAACAGCAACAGTTTGAATTGCACTATCAACAAATCTCCAATTTAGAGCGCACCAATACCATTGGTTTTGAAGCCTTACTGCGTTGGCAACACCCTGAGAAAGGTTTGTTAACGCCGAGCGAATTCTTGTTTATGGCGGAAGAAACGGGTTTGATTGTTGAGATTGAACGCTGGTTAATTGGTGAAGTTGTCGAGCAGTTGTCATTATGGCAATCATCACCCGATACCTCTGCTGAATACCAAAATGCGTTAATCGCCATTAACTTATCAAGCCGATATCTGACACAGCATAATCAGCTAAACGAACTTATCGCAGTGATCAAAGATCAGAGCATTGAGCCACATCGTTTGATTTTAGAATTTGATGAATCAGCGATCTTGCCACGGCCTGATTTAGCACTCGCTAGCTTACGCAAACTCAAGAAGTTAGGCGTTAAATTGGCGCTTGATGATTACGGTGCCTCGCAATCGTCATTTAACTTTATACATCAGTATCCATTTGAATTTATTAAGCTTGATCGCAGCTTTATTCGCAGCTTGAACAACAATGACAAGCACTTATCTTTAGTTACCGCATTGCATCAACTTGGCAATAAATTTGGTTACCGACTCGTTGCCGAAGGCATAGAAAATCAAGAGACGCTAGCTAAGTTGCAAGCGGCTGGATGTGATTTTGGTCAGGGGTATTTTATCGCTAAGCCAAGTAAACTCGCGCAAGCAATTCTTCCGTTGAAAGATAAAACATACGCCTAGTCCAGATATAAACTTAATCGAGTTTCCAGCCAAGTCTTGTTTAAATCACCGCTGTGATATGCACAGTGCGATATCGTTATTATTGGTTGCTTACCATTGCTATTGGTTTTTGTAGAAGTAACCTTCTACTCGCAGTGCAATGCCCGGTGTAGTTTTGTAATTTTCGTCTTCAGGCCACTCTAAAAAAGGCTCAACTTCAAAAAATAACCAACGTTTATAGGCGTTAAAGCGATAGCGATAGCTCAGCGTGTAGTTGTCGATGATAAAACCATTCTCACCATTTCGTTCCCCTTCAATCACTAGTCCCAGTGCTCCTGCGCGTTTCAAAGAGTATTGATGCAGGTGATAAAAACCGTGTTTCCAGCGAATACCACTGAACGATTCAGAACCTCGAATGGAATAATCAAAACGGAACTGATTGCGCAGGCTTAATTGATAGTCATACTCTAGAAGTAGTCTTGCCCCTAGTCCATCATCCACAAAATAAAATAAGGCGGGCTCAACGCGCAGGCCGTGGGTTTTATTCCATGAATAGCGGCTTTTATGGCGTGCACGCACAAAAATATCGCCAGATGAAACGCCCAAGCGAGTATCGGTAATATGATCGCTATCGCTATGATGGACAAAGCGTACAGCAGCTGCGAAAGAATCGTCTTCCACTTGTTCACGAGTGTTGACCACTTCAAGCGGTAGCTGGCTCAAACTATCTTCTTCATCATCGGAAAAGATCAAATCTAAGCGATCTTTAAAATGCGGTAATTTAAGGCGAACGCGAAATTTGTTGTCGAAACCTGATAAGTCTCTGGCTTTAGGTTCCCAGCCAAGCCTAATTCTGGCTTTTACATTTGGCCGCTCTCGGTCATCGTCATCATTGTCGGTAAAAAAGCCATCGAACCAGAAGGCGGAACGAAAGACAGTGTCGCTTACTTTGCTGTGCAGGCTTTCCATCCAATCGATTTCAGCTTGGCTTTGGCTACCAACAATGGTGAATTGTTCGTCGGGCTTTATTGGTTTTTCAATTGTTTGAGGTGGCGTGTTATCTGGCTCAGCTGCTTTTTGCTGAGCATGAACAATAGGCGCAATAAAAACACCGCTCATTAGCAGCAAAGCAAGTTTTCTGAGGTAACAAACCGTTCTTGTCATTTACTTCATCCGATGAACAATCAACTACAGCCACTATCATAGTCGCTATCATTAAATTAGCGTTTATTTTGCTACTTTAAAATACCTTTTATATCAATTTAGTATAGGTTTAATACCATTTCGCATAAATAAATGATCGCTCAGCTTGTGATAAAACGCTTTAGTGCAAGGCGCTTGTTTGCACGTAATGGTTACTCCCTTTCAAAGACAAGCAACGAAGCAATAAAGCGTTTTAGCCAAGCCTTTCAGGAACTTTTCAGCGTCCCAGTTACTGCGCAAATCTTTATTGATGTACGACTGCATGGATGTAGGAGGTAGAGTGACTCAGGAGACAAAACCGAGAGTGACTATATCTGCAAAAGTTTTGCTTGTACTTGAACCGCTGAAACCGTTCTGAGCTGACCATATTATTATGCGAATTGGTATAGACGAGTTGTCAGCACAGTTGTGATCTGTATCAGTTAAATAACTATGTGAAACTCGCACTTTGGGTTAGCTTGGGTATAATAGAGCCACAGCGTACAAAGTAAGCCTGTTTCAGGTGCCCGTGCGCATCACCAAGATGCATCAATAGGAGCGATTTATGGGTGGTATTAGTATTTGGCAGTTGCTGATTGTCGCAGTGATTGTCATTTTATTGTTCGGTACTAAAAAGTTACGTACATTAGGTACAGATTTAGGCTCGGCAGTAAAAGGTTTCAAGAAAGCAGTGTCTGAAGAAAATAACGAAACAACTGCAAAGACTGATTCGTTGGAAGACAATTCCGCACCAGCTAATGTTGAAAAAACGGCTGCAGACAAAGAAAAAGATCGCGCCTAGTTTATGTTCGACATTGGTTTTTGGGAGTTAATGCTGATCGCCGTGATTGGCTTGCTTGTGCTGGGTCCAGAACGTTTGCCTGTGGCGATTCGTACAGTGCGCGATTGGATCAATGGTGTTCGACAATTCTCGCAATCAGTGAAAACTGAATTGAAAGAAGAGTTGCGCATCAATGAGTTGCATGAAAATCTTAAAAAAGCCGAGCAAAGTGATTTTAAAAATATGTCTCCGCAAGTTGCAGAGTCATTAAAATCGCTGCAAGAAGCTGCTGAAATGGTGAATAGACCATTTCAGCAAACAGAAGCTACGCAGCCTCCCCCCGATGCACAACAAAATACCAACCAAGAAGCACTAACCAGCGCTTCTTCGACCACTCAAGAGACGTCCACGCCGAATGACAAACAGTCAGGCTAATTACACTTTATTTGACCACTTGATTGAATTACGCACACGTTTGTTACGTGCCGTTGTTAGTGTCTTGTTGGTTTTCTGTTGTCTAGCGTATTTTGCGCAGGACATATATCAGTATTTAGCTGAGCCCTTACTAGCGACTATGCCTGAGGGCACGCAAATGATCGCTACCGATGTAGCATCCCCTTTTTTTGCGCCATTTAAGCTCACCATAGTGCTTTCAATTTTTATCGCTATGCCGTTGATTTTATATCAAGTATGGGCATTTATAGCGCCGGGTTTATATCAAAATGAAAAGCGACTTGTCGCGCCGTTAATGGTCGGTAGTACCTTGTTATTTTACGGTGGAATTAGCTTTGCTTATTTTGTGGTTTTTCCACTCGCTTTTGCTTTTTTTACCTCGGTCGCCCCTGAAGGCGTAACCATAGCAACTGATATCAGTAGCTATTTAGACTTTGTGTTGAAGTTGTTTTTTGCCTTCGGCGCAGCATTTGAGATCCCAATTGCAATCATGTTGCTGTGCTGGACTGGTTTTACTAGCCCAGAAAGCCTTCGTAAAAAACGCCCTTACATTGTCGTCGCCGCGTTTGTTGTCGGTATGTTGCTGACACCACCAGACATTATTTCCCAAACCTTGCTTGCGATTCCAATGCTCTTACTATTTGAGCTTGGCTTATTGTTAGCGGGCTTTTATCAGAAAAAGGAAGCCGTTGAGGCATCAGAGGAGCAGTAGTGAAAAAAATCACGCTAATGTTATCACTTGTATTTATCAGCTTAACGGCCAGCGCTAACCCATCGCATAGCCTGAAGGCACAGTTGCTAACTTGTCAAAGCCAAGCAGATAGCTTGAAACGTCTTGTTTGTTACGATGCTGTAGTTAAGTCTTTATCATTAGAGTCGCCGACTAAGCAGCCAAAAGTTAATGCTAATAAAGTGCCGGCAGCTACCAGCGAAAGCGTATTAACAGCGGCACCAGCTAAGAAGTCGCCTAAAATTGTGCAGGTTGATGCAGAAGATATCTTTGGTCAAGAAGCAAAGTTTAAATCAAGCCAAGTTGACGAGGTGCGCTTTGTGATCAAGTCTGTCACCTTGTCTAAGCGAAAGAAATGGCGCTTTGTGTTTGAGAATGGACAAAAGTGGGAGCAAAAAGATACTGATCGTTTTGCCAAGTTTGTCGCTGGTCAAGAAGTTATTATCAAGCGTGGCGTGATGAACGCGTTTTATTTGAAAAAACCAGATGCTAATCGCACAATTCGAGTTAAACGCATTAACTAGCGCGTAACTAGCATGATTGATATTGGGGTTAACCTCACGAGTACTCGTTTTGATAAGGATCGTGAAGAGGTTGTTACCGCGGCACTAAGCAGCGGGCTTAACCATTTGATGATCACAGGTACTACAGTTGCTGAAAGTGAACAGGCATTGGCGCTTGCCAATGCGAATACAAAATTTCTTTCTGCTACTGCTGGCGTTCATCCTCATTATGCAGATCATGTTGCCCCAGATTATCTCGATGTTTTAGCTGAACTGGCGCGTTCACCACAAGTTAAAGCGATTGGTGAATGTGGGCTCGATTTTAATCGAAACTTCTCTGCACCTGCTCAGCAAGCCAACGTTTTTCGCGAACAAGTGCAATTGGCTAGTCGCCTAGCATTGCCGCTGTTCTTGCATCAACGAGATGCATTTGAAGACTGGCTCGCTATTTTAAAACCTTATATTGATCAAGTACCCGCCATGGTTGCTCATTGCTTTACTGGTAATGAACAAGAATTAATTCAGTGTGTGGAAAACGGTATTTACATTGGCATTACCGGTTGGGTTTGCGATGAACGCCGTGGCGCTGAGCTACAGGCTGCGGTTCGAGCACTGCCCCTAGAGTACTTGATGATTGAGACCGATGCGCCCTACCTCACCCCGCGTACGATCAGGCCGCGTCCTAAATCTAGCCGCAATGAACCTAAATACCTGCGCTATGTCGCGGAGCAAATTGCCGAATTAAAGCAAGTTGATGTTGATGAAGTCATCGCGATAAGTACCGCTAACGCTAAAAAGGTTTTTTCGTTGTGATTAAGGCTATGATTATTCGGTGCTTAGCCTTGCTATGTTTGTGCTATTCGCTTGTCGTTGCCGCAAGTCATGACGTAGTGCATTTGACCAAAGCACCTCAAGGAAGTGCACTTGGTGCCTTGGGAAATAGCACCGTTGAAATTAGCGCCTTATACAAGGTTTCTCAGGATGACATCCAAACTCCCCCAAAAACTATAGAGCAAATTGCTAGTGCTGATACTGCTTGGCAGAAGTTCGATTCACAGCATTTACCAATTGCCGAAGGAGGTAATTGGTACAAGGTAGTTATTTATAACCCTAATCAGGCATTCGCGACAAGTTTTGTTACCTTAGGTAACGATATTGTTTTTAGCTCGTTTAATGTGTTTAGTGAAGCTCACGGTCAGCAAATACACCAAGAATCAACGACGCTGTTAGCGACTAATCATTGGTTAACGGAATTAACGTTAGCGCCTAACGAATATCGCACGCTATATATTCAATTACTCTCTAGCAGTGAATTATATCGCCCGATTAGTGTTGAAAGTGGTCAGCAATTTACGACTAAACAAGGGAGTTTACAGTATCGCAATGCTTTTGCGGTTGGTGCGGTTGTGGCGATTGCTATTATGTCGTTATTGCTGGGGATCACGGTTAGAGACAAAGCACTCGCTTGGCTGTCAGTTTATTTTTTCATACGTGCAGGCTTGCTCTCTGTATTGGTGGGCGGTCACCTCTATTACCTCTTCCCGAATCATGACGAACTCAGAGGTATAGAGTTATTAGCCTTGGTTGGTCTAAGCACCTTGGCATTTATCTGGTTTACTATTTACCTCTTCCAATTGACTAAACACATGCCAAGTGTGGTCAAGTTTGCAAAGTTTGTGTCGCTGCTATTGATTGCTATCTCACTAGTCAGTTTCTACTTGCCACTTTCAGCTATCGTGCTGTCAACCAACATAATTTTCATTGCGATGTTGGTTGCTCTGTTTACACTTGGGTTGTATTTGCACCAACGCAAGCAAAGATTGGCCTTGCTATTCAGCGTCATAATGGCAGTGCAATTTTTGTTTGGATTAATTATATCGCTCGGCCTGTTTTTTGATATTTCACCATTTAGTGCACGCGAGTCACTCTTGGTTGTTTCATTCTTGTTTAACGTAATACTTGTCGTGGTTTTAATCTGTCGTATGTACTACTACCAGATGCAAGACAAGCAGTTAGCGCAAAAGCAAGCGTTAGCGAACGCAATGACTTCTAAGCAAGCTCATGAAAAACTGATAGCGCTGCAAGAAGAAAACCAAGAAGAGTTGGAACAAAGAGTGCAAGAGCGCACGCTAGAATTAAACATTGCGCTGACTGAACTGGAAGAAGCGAATCGCGAGTTAGAGCAAAAGAATACCATCGACGAATTGACGGGGTTATATAATCGCCGCTTTTACGATCAGCGTATGCTCGCCGAGTATCGCCGCAGTAAACGAAATCTAACGCCGCTAAGCCTTGTAGTTATTGACCTTGATTACTTTAAACGGGTCAATGATAAATACGGTCACCTTGCGGGTGATCAGTGTTTAAGCTGGCTAGCTCAACATATCAAGCAAAGCTTGAAGCGCAGTACCGATATTGGTTGCCGATACGGCGGTGAAGAGTTTTGCTTAATTTTACCCGATACCGATCAAGCGGGCGCGATTAACCTTGCTGAAGAGTTAAGAAAAGCAGTGCAGTCGTTTGATTTTGTTTATCACGAACAACACATTGCATTGACCGTAAGTTGCGGCATTGCCACTTATACGCAGCAAGAACACATCGAGCCTGCACACATCTTCTGTGCGGCCGACAAGGCCTTGTATCAAGCGAAACACAATGGTCGCAACCAAATTAAAACCCAAGATATTTCCCCAGACTTATTGATTCAGGAGCACTCTCATGACTAATGCCTTTGGCCAGTACCCTGCTCGACGTATGCGCCGTATGCGTAAAGATGATTTCTCTCGCCGCTTGATGGCAGAGCATCAATTAACGGTAAATGACTTAATTTATCCAGTCTTTGTTTTAGAAGGCGAGAATCAGCGTGAAGTTGTAGAGTCAATGCCAGGCGTAGAACGCAAGAGCATTGATTTGCTGCTTGAAGAAGCGAAAGAGCTCGTTGAGCTGGGCGTACCAGCTGTCGCTTTATTTCCAGTGACACCGCAAGCACAGAAGTCGTTAATGGCTGAAGAAGCCTACAACCCTGATGGATTGGCACAACGCGCTGTACGTGCATTAAAATCGGCTTTTCCAGAGCTAGGTGTTATTACCGATGTTGCATTAGATCCATTCACTACCCATGGCCAAGATGGCATTATTGATGAAGACGGTTACGTGATTAACGAAGTCACGAAAGACATTTTGGTGAAACAAGCGTTGTCTCATGCACAAGCCGGCGCTGATGTTGTCGCGCCGTCTGATATGATGGATGGTCGAGTAGGCGCAATTCGCGAAGCGCTTGAAGCGGCAGGACACTTCAATACTCGCATACTTGCATACTCTGCTAAATATGCCTCTAATTACTATGGCCCGTTCCGTGATGCGGTTGGCTCTAGCGGTAACCTCAAAGGTGGTAACAAGTATACCTATCAAATGGATCCGGCTAATAGTGATGAAGCAATGCATGAAATTGCGCAAGACATTGCTGAAGGCGCAGATATGGTAATGGTAAAGCCGGGTATGCCTTATCTTGATATTGTTCGCCGTGTTAAAGACGAATTTGCCGTGCCTACATATGCTTATCAAGTGAGTGGAGAGTACGCCATGCATATGGCCGCAATTCAAAACGGCTGGTTAGCGGAAAAACCTTGTGTAATGGAAGGTTTACTTGCCTTTAAACGTGCTGGCGCTGATGGCATTTTAACCTATTTTGCCAAGCAAGTTGCTCGTTGGTTAAAAGAAGAAAGCTAGCTTTTATGCTCACCTTTTAGTTCCAACCCAACAATCAGATACCCGATCACCTGATATGGCATTGGGTATCTATTGTTAATCTATTTAGTCAGGCACACTGCGACTTGTGCTGTGTTAACAAGCGATGGTCAGATCTAGACCTAGTGCAAGAAGTTGCTGACGTTCATGAAGCAATTCGTCACTAATTAACGGATGCTCTTCTAACCACTGGCTTGGCAAACATAAATTTATCATTTGCTCGTTAACACTGGTGTTGTATTGTGGCAAAACGTCGTCTTTTCGGCGGCGACACAAAATAATCGCTAATCGCAATATCGCTAAAAGCCGAGTGGCGGTTAACGTATCTGTAATTGCCAATTCTGCCATCGCTTTGGCTGGAATATCACCTTTGGAGAGCCTCACTAAATTTACCAAAAGCTGACGTTCTGTTTGATCAAAACCCGGTAAATCGGCGTGTTGCAAAATATAAGCACCGTGGCGCTGATGATTTTTGTATGACAGTAATAAGCCGACTTCATGTAATTGGCAGGCACAGCTTACTAGCTGTTTTAGGTTGTCGTCGTGCAATTGCCAATTATCAGCATAACCGTTGAACAAGTGCATTGCTTGGTGACTGACCCGTTCAGCGTGAGCGACATCGATATGAAAACGCTCAACTAAAGAGTCGACCGTACGCGTTCTGATATGCAATGAACGCATATCTGGCAGCATCTCGTAGAGTAAACCCTCGCGCAAAGCGCCGCTAGAAAGCTGCAAGGCGTTAATTTCGAAGGTTTCAAATAATGCAATCAGAATCGCTAAACCACTGGCCAGTACAGGTGAACGTTCACTGGTTAATCCGCCGATATTGATTTGCTCAACTTGCCCAGCGTTTATCAGTTGTGCTTTGACTTCCTGCATAAAAGCTAGGGTGACAATGGCAGAACGGTTTTGGTGCATTAATATTTCTGCTAACGCTTGCATCGTGCCAGAGCCACCGAGCACATGTTGCCAATTAAAGTCGCTGTATTGCGCAATGTATGGCAACAGGTGTGATTTCGCTTCGGCAATGGCCTTACTAAATGCTGCTTCATCAATGTGACCGGCACAGAAAAACTGCTGATTAAAGGTAACACAGCCCATATTTAAACTGATGGCATGGTGAATATCGAAATCTTCGCCAGCGATAATCTCGGTACTGGCTCCACCAATATCTAAGACTAACTTTCGCGAGCTGCATTCACTCGTATGTGCCACACCTAAGTAGATACGCTCTGCCTCTTCAATACCCGAAAGTAATCGCACTGGCTGTTTTAATACGGCTTGTGCACGAGAGAGAAAGTGATCAGCGTTGTTGGCAATGCGCAAGGTTGCAGTCGCCACAATACGGATATTTTCTGGCGCGATATCTTGTAAACGCTCTGCAAAAAAGCTCAAACATTCAAGGCCGCGACCAATGGCTTCTTCTGATAAGTTCAGTTGCTCGTCTAAGCCTGAGGCAAGGCGCACCTTGCGCTTTACCTTGTCAACCGTTTGTACGCCATCTGCGACTAAACGAGTGATCAACATATGAAAGCTATTTGAGCCCAAGTCGATCACCGCATAAAGTGGGCTAGGTGCGGCGTACTGCTGACTTTTCATTGCTTATCTGCGTCCGTTTCGCGCTCTGTTTTGACCACCGTTGTGTGGCTTATGGCGACGGTGACGAGGCTTAGGCTTAGGTAGGTCTGTTAGCAGCGCATCAGGGTCGTACTTACTGACCGGCAGTGTATGACCAATATAGTTTTCAATGGCTGGCAGGTTGAAAACGTAATCTTCACAAGCAAAGCTTATAGCATGACCAGTCTCGCCCGCGCGCCCAGTACGACCAATGCGATGGACATAATCTTCAAAGTCGTCTGGTAAGTCGTAATTAAATACGTGCGTAACTGCCGGAATGTGCAAACCACGTGCGGCGACATCGGTTGCCACCAAAATATCTAGGTGCCCTTTTGTGAACTGCTCTAGAATTTTCAGGCGTTTTTTCTGCATCACGTCGCCAGTTAACAGGCCAACGCGCACTTTGTCAGCATCAAGGTGGGCATAAATGCTGTCACACATGTGTTTGGTATTGGCGAAAATAATAGCTTTTTCTGGCCACTCTTCTTCAACAAGGGTTTGCAATAACGCCATTTTGTCATCGTTTGATGGATAGAAGAGCTCTTCGGTAATACGCGTATTGGTTTTTTGCTCTGGGGCAACTTCGACACTGACCGGATCGTTCATATGCTCAAACGCAAGCTCTTTCACGCGAAACGATAAAGTCGCAGAAAATAGCATATTCAAGCGCTTGGCGGCCGCTGGCATTTTGCGGAACATATAGCGAATGTCTTTAATAAACCCTAAATCGAACATGCGATCGGCTTCATCAAGGACAACAACTTCGATATTGCTTAGCTGATAAACGCCCTGTTTGAAGTAGTCAATTAATCGGCCACAAGTACCAATTAAAATATCTACCCCTTGCTCCAACTCTTGGCGTTGAGATTCATAACCTTCGCCCCCATATACCACACCAAGGCGTAATCCCGTGCTTTTGGCCATAGCTTTTGCATCGTTGTGAATTTGAATCGCTAATTCACGCGTTGGTGCCATGATTAAGGCGCGCGGCTGATTATGATCAACTTTGCCTTGTTGCAATAAGTGGTGAAAGGTTGCAGATAAAAATGCGATGGTTTTACCTTCGCCGGTTTGTGCTTGACCAGCGATATCTTTGCCTGCTAGCAAAACAGGTAACGATTTTGCTTGAATATTGGTGCAGTGCTCGAAGCCCATAGCTTCAAGGCCTGTAACAACTTGCGGAGCAAGCCCAAGGTCGGCAAACTTGGTTTCAGTTAAGTGTGTTTTTTTCATGCAGCAAGCTTAACAGGTTATCAGGCGTTAAAAAATGATTGATAACAGGAAAACGCGAAAAACAGGCCAACTTGGCGGCGCAAGCGAAACAAACGACCTAAATTGCACTTGGTATAATAAAAAACTCTATTGAATTATTCGCATAACTATATCAGCAAGGTATACTCTTGCTCGTATAACTTGCAAGGTATCTAGTAACGGAGAAAGAAATGAGCGATAAAATACTTCAGCTAACAGACGACAGCTTTGACGCTGATGTAATCAACGCATCAGGTTTAGTATTGGTTGATTTTTGGGCTGAATGGTGTGGTCCTTGTAAAATGATTGCCCCACTACTTGACGATATTGCGCAAGAGTATGACGGCCAGCTTACTGTTGGTAAATTAAACATTGACCAAAATGCAGGTACTCCACCAAAGTACGGTATTCGCGGTATCCCAACGTTATTGTTATTCAAAGACGGTAACGTTGCGGACACTAAAGTAGGCGCATTATCAAAAACTCAATTAAAAGAGTTTATTGACGCAAACCTATAAGTGATCAACGAAAAGCTCAGCCATTGCTGAGCTTTTTCTTTGGCGCTTGAAAAGCATTTGAATAATTAGAATAAACAAGGCGCTTACTTTACCTAGCAAGTTTTTAATGCTAACTTTAACCCTGTAGTAACACATACCTAAACCCTATTCTTACGTCCAAGCACTGCCAGCAGGCAACACATAACAACATTTTATTGTTTAAGAACATCTACTATGAATCTTACTGAACTCAAACAGAAGTCCATCAGCGAATTGGTTGCTTTAGCCGAGTCGATGAAGCTTGATAATCTAGCTCGTAACCGTAAACAAGACATTATTTTCGCAATTCTAAAAGCGCATGCTAAAAGCGGTGAAGACATTTTCGGTAGCGGTGTGTTGGAAATTTTACAAGACGGTTTTGGCTTCTTGCGTTCAGCTGACTCTTCGTACCTTGCTGGCCCAGATGATATTTACGTATCACCAAGCCAAATTCGCCGTTTCAGCTTGCGCACCGGTGATACGATTCAAGGTAAGATTCGTCCGCCAAAAGATGGCGAACGCTACTTTGCGCTATTGAAAGTTAATGAAGTTAACTTTGATAAGCCAGAGAACTCACGTAACAAGATTTTATTTGAAAACTTAACGCCTGTTCACTGTGACTCACGTATGGTGATGGAGCGCGGTAATGGTTCTACAGAAGATATTACTGCCCGTGTATTAGACCTAGCTTCACCAATTGGTAAAGGCCAACGTGGTTTGATTGTGGCACCACCAAAAGCGGGTAAAACGCTATTACTCCAGAACATTGCACAAAGCATTGCTCATAACCACCCTGAGTGTGAGTTAATGGTATTGCTTATCGACGAGCGCCCAGAAGAAGTTACCGAAATGCAGCGCCTAGTAAAAGGTGAAGTGGTTGCCTCTACGTTCGACGAACCAGCTAGTCGTCACGTACAAGTGGCTGAAATGGTGATTGAAAAAGCTAAGCGCTTAACTGAGCACAAAAAAGATGTGGTTATCTTACTCGACTCAATTACTCGTTTGGCACGTGCGTACAACACCGTAATTCCATCGTCAGGTAAAATCCTAACCGGTGGTGTTGATGCCAATGCCCTGCACCGTCCTAAGCGTTTCTTTGGTGCTGCGCGTAACATCGAAGAAGGTGGTAGCTTAACCATTATTGCCACTGCACTAGTGGATACTGGCTCGAAAATGGATGAAGTTATTTACGAAGAATTCAAAGGTACAGGTAATATGGAACTGCACCTATCTCGTAAAGTAGCTGAAAAACGTGTATTCCCAGCAATTCACTTTAATCGCAGTGGTACGCGCCGCGAAGAATTGCTAACTAAGCAAGATGAACTGCAAAAAATGTGGATTTTGCGCAAGATTGTCCACGAAATGGGCGAAATCGATGCGATGGAATTCCTTATCGATAAGTTGGCAATGACCAAAACCAACGATGAATTCTTCGACTCAATGAAACGTAAGTAGTACGATTCTTTGATTGAAAAACACCGGCTAAGCTGGTGTTTTTTGTTTTCAGGCTTGATAAAGCGCATAACGAAAGCACCAGTTACTTACAACACAATCAATACTATTTAATGAAACACCGATCACAGCTGACACTGCAACTATTTACTCTACTGGCGAGCATGCTGCTAGCCTGTAAGGCGATAAGTGCTGAGCCAAAACTCGCTAAAATAGATGTGTTGGTTGAAGATGCCTACCCATTGCAGTACATGCATAGGGGTAATTACCAAGGGCTAATGGCTGAGCAAGTTAAAAGTGTGTTACAAAAAGCCAACCTCGGTGAGTATCAGTTCAAGCTAATTCCCTGGCCAAGAGCGGTAGAGCAAGCTAAAACGGCTCCCAACACTCTGATTGTTGGCTTAGCGCGCACACCGTCACGCGAGCAAGATTATCAGTGGGTAACGCCGGTAGTTAGCCTCGATTATAATTTTTACAGCACAGCGCAAGTGATGCAGAGTAAAGAGATAACCGAGCACAGCATTAAATCGATGCGAGTCGGTACTGTAATCAACTCTATGCTTGACCAACACATAAGAGCGTCAGGCTTTACCCAAATACATGCTGTTCCATTTGCAGAGCAAAACTTTGATAAGTTAATGAATAACCGTATTGACGTTATTCCAGCGAGCTCAAGTCATTTTATGGAGTCTTGTGTGTTAACTCGGCATGACTGTCATCGTTTTGTTAAAGTGCTACCTGTTGATATTGAAACTAAGACACTGTGGCTTGCCGCCAGTCAAACAACACACAAAGAGTTGATTAAACGTCTGCGTGAAGCTGCGCAAGTTAAGCCGCCTTTACTTCCATAATTACTTGTTTCGATTAATTGTTAAAAGTAGCTAGCTTGCTTCAAGACCATTGGTTCACCTAGTTACTCGTTATTCATCAAAGGCCAGGCTAATTGTCAGGCTTAACTCTTTCGTAATATCCATCAAATACTAGTTCCCATGTTTCCCCGTTATCTTTGCTGGTATACCAACGCTGAACTACAACCTCTTCACTGAACCGCTGCCATGTAATTTTGTTCATCACTGGCGGGTTGTGTGGAACTATCAGTTCACCTGTTAAGGTCATTACATTACCTTTAAACTCACCATCGAGTTGCAGCAATAGGCCAGTATTATCAATCCAGGTTTGGTGCCAGCGTTTAGATAGTTGATCATAAATATTGAGACTCTTTCCTTCAAAACCAGACGGTGTTTGGTATTCTTCTAAGATGCCGCAACCATTGTTAATCAAGGAAACTTTACTGTTACTGACCTCATCATTGGCACTGTTCGTTACTTGCCAGTGACCAATCCAAAAATCGAACTGTCTATGGCTTTTGTCGTCACAAGCGCTTGAAGCAAAAGCAGTTAATGCGATAAGCAAAATAATAAGTTTACTGGTCATAATTGGCCTCAAGTTCGTAATAGTCCAGTCTAACCTTAGCAGTATTATGTAAATTCACGTCAGGACATAGCGAGCGCTAGCGTCGCAAGTTATAATAGCAGCACTATTTTTGAGCAAAATATAATATGAAATACAGCGATTTACGCGACTTTATTAAGCAACTGGAAAAAATCGGTCAGCTAAAACGAATTAAGCAGCCTATTTCTACCGAGTTGGTAATGACAGAAATTAGTGACCGCACGCTTCGTGCCAAAGGTCCTGCTTTGTTGTTTGAAAACCCTATTGGCTTTGATATGCCAGTATTAACTAACCTTTTTGGTACTCCTGAGCGTGTTGCCTTGGCAATGGGGCAAGAAAATGTTGCCGCGTTACGCGAAGTTGGTCAGCTACTGGCAACATTAAAAGAGCCTGAGCCACCAAAGGGCTTTAAAGACGCATTAGACAAGTTACCGCTGTACAAACAAGTACTGAATATGCCAACCAAAGTGGTGAAAAAAGCAGAGTGTCAGCAAATTGTGATGTCAGGAGATGAGGTCGATTTAACCAAGTTACCGATTCAACATTGTTGGCCTGGCGATGTTGCTCCGCTCATTACTTGGGGACTAACAATCACTCGAGGTCCACATAAAGATCGCCAAAACTTAGGTATTTATCGCCAGCAGCTACTAGGTAAAAACAAATTAATTATGCGCTGGTTGTCACACCGCGGTGGGGCGATCGATTTTCAAGAATTTAAAAAGGTAAATCCAAGTGAAAACTACCCAGTATCGGTTGCCTTAGGTGCCGATCCTGCCACGATTCTTGGGGCAGTTACTCCTGTGCCTGATACCTTGTCTGAATATGCTTTTGCTGGTTTATTGCGCGGCAGTAAAACGCAGGTAGTTAAAAGCATTAGTAATGACCTGCAAGTGCCAGCAACAGCAGAAATTGTGCTGGAAGGCTATATTGCGCCGAATGAAACAGCTCCAGAGGGTCCTTACGGTGATCATACTGGCTATTATAATGAAGTAGATGAATTCCCTGTATTTACCGTCACGCATGTAACGATGCGGGAAAATCCGATATATCACAGCACTTACACGGGCCGTCCGCCAGATGAACCAGCCATTTTAGGTGTTGCATTAAACGAAGTGTTTGTGCCGATATTACGCAAGCAATTTCCTGAAATTGTTGATTTTTATTTACCACCTGAAGGTTGTTCTTATCGCTTGGCCGTGGTCACCATGAAGAAGCAATACCCAGGTCATGCCAAACGCGTCATGATGGGGGTGTGGTCTTTCTTGCGCCAATTTATGTACACCAAATTTGTCATCGTCTGCGATGATGATGTGAATGCACGTGACTGGGAAGATGTGATTTGGGCAATTACTACGCGAATGGATCCCAGTCGTGATACCCTGTTAGTTGATAACACGCCAATCGACTATTTAGACTTTGCTTCGCCAGTGTCTGGCTTAGGTTCAAAAATGGGGATGGACGCCACCAACAAATGGCCAGGAGAGACTGACCGAGAATGGGGCGAGCCAATCGTCATGGATGAGGCAGTGAAGCAGCAGGTAGATGAAATATGGCAAGAATTGGCGATAGTCCCGAAAGCCTCCAAATAAAAGACATAAGAGAATTATTGTAGATGAATACCATTGAATGCCGGGTTGAACAGATCACCAACTTAACCCCGTATGTATACAAAGTGATGCTCGCACCCAATGAAGCGGTGACGTTCAAGCCTGGCCAATATCTTAATTTAGTGATGGCAGAAGATGACAAGCGTGCATTTTCGATTGCCAGTGCACCTCACCAATCGCTAATTGAGTTACAAATCGGTGCTTTTGGTGAAGACAGCTATGCAATGCAAGCAATTGAAAAACTAAAGAACAGTGATTCAGTGACGATCGAAGCGCCAATGGGTAATGCGCATTTACGTGAAGAAAGCCAGCGTCCATTATTATTAATGGCTGGTGGTACAGGTTTTTCTTACATTAAATCGATGTTCGAGCACTTGGCTAAGCAAGGCACGGAGCGTCCACTATTGGTTTATTGGGGCTTACGCACGCAGGATGCATGTTATGAGCTAGAGCAAACGAAAGCCATGGTTGAATCATTACCCAACGCGCGTTTTATTCCTGTTGTTGAGCAAGCGGATGAGGCATGGCAAGGCCAAACAGGCTTAGTGCATCAAGCGGTTATGAAAGATATTGTTAGCCTTGAACCTTACGACATCTATTTGGCTGGCCGCTTTGACATGGTTGGTATAGTGCGCAATGATTTTGTTGAGCATGGCGCGAATATCGACCATATGTACGCTGATGCCTTTGCGTTTATTTAAGGCTTACTTACTTCGAGGGAGCACTTTCTGGGCTCTCTCTTTAGCAATGCGGAGCTAACTTAACAGTTAAAGCTCCGCTTCTGCTACCATTTGCTCACTTGCCGTTTGGTCGTCTAAAACGACTCGGTTTCTGCCATTACCTTTTGCTTGATATAAACAAGCGTCCGCTACTTTTATCCAACATACGATATTGTCGGCAAAACTCGCTTTAGCGATCACTGCGCCAAAGCTAGCGCTGGTCGTAATAGCTCGGCCTGAAGAATCACTTAGTTGCAGTGCTGCTATCGCTGATCGCAAAGACTCAAGTTTTCGTGTGAGTGCCTCTGGCGAAATATAAGGAGCAACTATCACGAACTCTTCACCGCCAAAGCGAGCGACCAGATCGGTTTCGCGGCTAAATGCCCGGCTAATCACTTCAGCGACAGCAACCAGCACATTATCACCTGTAATATGACCATAGGTGTCGTTTAAGCGTTTGAAATGATCTAAATCCAGCATGACAACAGACAGGTTATCGCCACTGCGCTGAGCAGCTTTTTGAATTTGCTCAAAGCGGCTGTCTAGAAAATGGCGGTTATACACTTTTGTTAAGCTGTCTATATTGGCCCTAGCTTTGAGTTTTTGGTTCGCTTCGTTAAGTTCTTTTGTTCGCTCTTGAACCTTAAACTCTAACTGCTGCTGATATTCTTTTACCGAACGTTTGTCCGATTTAAGCTCATTGTAAAGCTGATCAATTTCAGTCGCTGCCACTTGGTAAAGTGGCGCAAATTCAGTAATGGTTTTATTGTCGTATTTATTGACTTGCTTAATGATAAAGCGCAATGGGCGTGTGATGCGATTACCAATGCGATGCGCAAGAACCGTTGTTAACAGCAAGGTGAATATTAAAGCGAAGAATATCACTAGGTATTCGCGCTCAATTTCTTTAACAGTAACGTCGTAGTCAATCAGCGTATAAATCTTCCAGTTCATGGTTGCCGTGGTCATGGCGTAAGCAAACTGCTTATCCGGCAAACTTTCAATAATCAGTCGATCTTGGATGGAGGTGTCAACCACGCGCTCCGTATCAAACAGATAGAGCGGTTCCAAGTTGAATGAGGGGTGGGCATAAATAATATTGTCGTGCTGATCGGTGACCACTACTTTTATTGCTTCTGACCCTAACTTTGCATCCGTAACTTTGCCAATAAAACTAAGGTCAACAGAGCCTTCAACAATACCTTTTGGCTGATTGGGGGCTGCACTATCAAAAATAGGGGTACTGATTGCCACGATAGTGTCATTACCGAAGCCTCGACCTTTAAACACGGGCGAAATATAGAGCGATTGGGTCAACATCGCTTGCTGAAAGTAGTCGCGATCTGCAACATTGAGCTTGGCATCTACCAATAGTAATTTGCTTGGGCTCGCGTGGATTATATTGGCGTTGTGATCAGTCACGAGCATAGTAAGAAAACCAGTATAACTCTGATGCACTTGCTCTAGCGATTGCTGCCATTGGTTGGCTGGAATTGCACTCAGCCAGTTAGCGGCTAAAGCAATTGCACTTTGTTGATTCTTCATTGAAATATCAATGATTTCAGCAAATTTTCTCGATCTGTCTTCTAAAGTTGTTTCAACAACTTCTTGTGCTCCAAGGATTAAATCACGACTGATAAAAAGCGTTGTTGCCGACAAACCTAAGGTGGTTACCAGAACAATGGCATAGTTTAGTTGGTGTCTTAGCTTTTTCTTTAGTGGCGGTTGTTGTGACCAGTTGGCGTTTAGCTGGTCGCTCAGCAAAAAGCCCAGTAAGCAGCCCATCGTTGTGTACAGTGCCGCGTTAAACCCTTGCTTCAAAGCGATAAATAGCCAATAAACTGTACCTTGTTCTAAATTCAGCCAGACCAGAAAGCCTGTTAACGGCATACCAATGAGGCACCAATAGCCAATATTGGCGAATAAAACGTAGAAGCCCTTAGTGCGTAAATACGAGATTGTTAGGGCTTCAAGGCCAAAGGTTAAAAAGGCAAATGGGTGACCCCAAGTAAAATAAAGCGGTGTTGCCGTTAATAAGGCTGTCAGCAGTGCCCATTGAGGCTTAAGGCACATGGCCGCCACTATAATCATAGTGTTGCCAAAAATTAACTCTACTTCCGGTAGAAACGGAAATGGGAAACAGTTAATTAATGCCCCAATAAGACCCAGTACCATTGCCACCGCAATCGGGTGAAACTGGTTTGGCTGGGCGTTGCCTGGTGGAGTCGACGTTGGTACTGCTGTCATATGATTACAAGCTTATCAATAGCTCCGCGGCCTGCTGATATTTACCCTGCTCACTTAAAGCGCGTGCATATCCTTTGGCATCAAGGGAAGTCAGTGGCTCGGCGCTTGAAGCGATACTGTGAAATGCCCGTTCTGCCAATGGCCATTGTTTGTCGCTCAGTGCAAAGTGGCCTAAACAACTTAACCAAAAATGATTGTGTTGGTCTTTTTGCAAGTGTTGCTGCGTTACCTTAATCAGCTCGCTTGGTGCGGCAAGCGGGGTTGTTTTTAATTGATTGATAAGGTCAGTGTTTTTACCTTTCTTAATCACAGGCAATAGCAACTGGTTTAATTGTTCGGTTAACTGATGTTTGGCTAATACTTGGCAGTAAGCGGTAATAATATCGTTATCTTGTTTAAGCTTTCGCGCTAGGCCTTGCCAGTATTGTTCGAGTGTTTGGGCACTTTTATCATGCACTAGCTGCTCAAACTGCCCCAAATAAGCCGCTTGTTGCCAGCCACTGATTTGGTCGCCACTGATCGCTTTTTGTTTTTTCGCCTTAGCAATAAAGTCAATCGCATGCTCGAAACGTTGTTCGGCAATGCTCAGGGTGATTTCATGAGCGAGTAGCCGGTGATCATGGCCAATATGCGTGTGATAGTTATCAAGCATTTCACGCGCTTTTTGCCATTGTTTGTTCGCCATCAAAATGTCTATCTGCACTAAAATGCTTTCAATGCCATGCTCTTTTACATTCTGCCCTTGATGATCTGCTAATTGCAGGTAGCGCTCGGCATTTACACTATCGTTTTGCTGATGGGCAGCTTTGGCGGCAACTAAGTAGGCTGTCAGTGGTGAGTGGCTTTTATCAGCGCTGCTTGCTAGTAGTTTTTCTGCTTGTTGGTGGTTGCCCAGCAAATACTCGGCAATACCTTTGCGATAGTCACGCTCGCTGCGACGCTTGTTGGCAAAAGCGAATTTGTGCCAAGTGCCTGTACTTAGCTTAACGCCACCTTTTAATACCTTCAGTGTAAACAGCAAGATAATAAATAATACGACTAGGAAAAAGGTGGCAGTAACGACAGTAGACTCAATCGTGAGATCACCCATGGCAATTAGAATGTAGCCTTTTTCACCAATCAGTAATGGGCTTACTGCAATTGCTGCAAGCACAAATAAGGTCGTCAGGATTAACTTGATCATAAAATAGCTCCAGCTGAGTCTTGCTCATTATCTGCTTTGCGCTTTTCATTTTCATCGTTGTCTGCGGGTGAAGTATCATTTTGCACGTCATCCTGTGCGTCACTTGGTACATTGCCTTGTGCACTGCTTTGAACCAAGCGGCTAATGGCAGTATAAGATTCAAGCTTGCTTGGTAAGCTCAGGCTAATGACTTGATTATTCATTGATGTCACGGTGTCGATAAACCCTGTTACCTCAGGTGAATCAGTATCAAAGTACTCACTTAACCAAGCATTCACCTTAACTAGCGATTCTTGGTATAGCGCCTTTTTATGCTGGCTAACGGCCCATTGGGCAAGTTGTAGCTTAAGTATTAAGTTTTGGCGCAAAATGTTTTGTTGCTCAGGACTAAGCAATGCTTCAACGTTGCTTGCACGACGTTTTACCGTAAAGAAGTAATTCGCTATTTTCTGCCATGTCTTAGCAAGATTTTCTTTATAGTCGGCAATGTCATCAGACAATTCAAGATCGGGCTCTGCTTCCGTTGGCGTTGGTAAATGTGCCATCGCAATCGGTAAGCGATTAACTTGCTCGGCTAAACCCATCAAGGTGAGAATAACGTCATCAGTTGCTAATTCTGGTAGTAAGTTCAATGCCGCAATATCTTGGCTGATCAGCTTGCGCACAGGCAAGAACTCTGGGTTCTTAGTTGCTTTTAACTTGTCATCCGCTTCGTTAAGTAAGCGAGTTGCCAATTGGGCATCTTGCTCTAACCACAGTGAACGACTAGCTACGCGGATCAGGTATTCTGCCTCTTTTAGCTGCCACGGCGTATTTTTCGTTTGTTGTAAACTTAAAGTCAGCGCTTTTAGCTGCGCGAGCTCTTGCTGCACTGGTGATATTGCTGGTGCAACCGCTTGCTCTGCCAATTGTGGAATTTGTGCAAGTGTGCTTTGTTGTTGGCTTGCTAAGGCTTGTTTTAAGCTTTGTTCAACACTGTTATTTTGTTGTTGCTGATGTTGGCTCAGTTCGCTAAGTAGCAACTTTTGTTGTTCTTGTAGCCACAAGTATCCACCACCAATAGTAGCGAATGCGCCAACTGACAGCACTAAAGCCAACAAGCCGACTTTTGAAATAGCGTTATGTGCTTGCGGTGCACTAGACTGTGATTGAGTGGGCGTAGGCGCTTTTTTCGTAGCAACTTTTGTTGCACTGGCTGATGTCTCAACCTTAGATGACTTTGCGTTGTTATCAGCCGACTCCGGCGTTGTGTTAGTTGTCATTTATAGATTCCAATTGGTTCAGCGTGGTGATGATGGCTTGAGCACTTGCGCCGTGAGTACAAATCACGTGCTTAAGTCCATATTCCCTTGCGAGTTGTGCAATACGCGTGCTAGCAACAAACCATAAACAGGTGTTTTGCCAAAAATTATTATTATGCTCAGAATGAGTTCCATTTTGGGTTAATTGCCAAGTGCTTTCAAGTAATGCCTGACTGGTCACAATAATGCCTGTTACCCCTTGGCTACGCCACTGCTGGGCTTGATGCGGATCAAACTCGTGCCACTGGCGATAGTAACTTTCGAAATAGCGAACATTTGCACCGCGTATAACCAGTTCATTTGCCAGTAGCTCTCGGCCGCCATTGCCGCGCACAATAAGAATGTTTTTGTTGGTTACTTGGCTTAATTCAGACAGTGCCAGCATGCCTTCACTATCATGCTGAGGCGGACAAATAGCTTGCTTGATACCCAGTTGACGCAAAGCGGTAAGGGTTGCGCTACCAACGGCGACAGTAATGGCGGTGGTGGCAGTTGGCCACGTACTAAGGGGCAGTATTTGGTTCGCCCACTCGACCGCAGCTTTACTAATAAAAATAGTAATGTCGGGCAGGTGCGTCTCTAGTGTCTGGCTTAGTTGACTCTGATTGCCAGCGGCTGAATATGCAAACATCGGTTGGCAAAGGGTTTGATAGCCAGCTAAGTTAAGTTGGCTAGCTAATTGTTGAGCTTGTGGCTCAGGGCGAGTAATCAGCAATTTGGGTTTGCTTGACTTGCGTGAGTTGCTCGCCTGAAGGTGTGATTTATTGACTATGTTAGTCGCCATAAACTTGCTGAAGAATACGCTTAGCACCTAAGCCTAATAGCGTATCGGCAAGTTTTTGACCGATTTGCTCAGCATGCTCAACGCTACCAGTAATTTCGCTTTCGATAATTTCGCTACCGTCAACTGAACCCACTAAACCACGTAAGTACAATTCATCGTCTTCAATAATAGCGTAGCTGCCGATTGGCACTTGGCAACCGCCTTCAAGCGCACGGTTCATAGCACGTTCGGCCAGCACTCGAACACGAGTTTCTTGGCATTCTAGCGGTGCTAACAATTGCTTGATGGTTTCATCATCGGTACGGCACTCAATACCGACAGCACCTTGACCATTTGCTGGTAACATTTGCTCTGGTTCAATGTAGGCTTTAATGCGCTCGGACATTTCCAAACGAATAAGGCCTGCCGAGGCAAGGATAATCGCGTCGTACTCGCCGTCATCAAGCTTTTTCAAGCGCGTATTCACGTTGCCGCGTAAATCGCGAATCTCTAAGTCAGGACGCTGCGATTTTAGCTGACACTGACGACGTAAGCTTGAGGTGCCAACAATAGCTCCCTCTGGTAACTCGTCAATGCTGGTGTAAGTGTTTGAAACAAAGGCATCACGCGGGTCTTCACGAGGGCAAATAACTTGCAGCCCTAAACCCTCTGGAAAGTCGACAGGTACATCTTTCATCGAATGCACGGCAATATCTGCGCGCCCTTCTAGCATGGCAACTTCTAGCTCTTTAACGAACAAGCCTTTACCGCCTACCTTAGCCAGTGGCGTATCAAGAATGATATCGCCTTTGGTTGTCATTGGGACAAGTTCAACGGTGATATCTTGGTGAAAGTGCTCTAATTGAGCTTTTACGTATTCCGCTTGCCATAGGGCTAAAGCGCTTTTGCGAGTCGCGATTCTTACTGTGGTCATGATGGTCTCTTACGGCTGAGTGCTAGGAATTAGCGCTTACGGCTGTGCTAACGTAATGTCAGCTTCTGCTTGTTTGGCAACGGCGGCAGACAAAAACTGCCAAAATTCATCGCCAGCACGTTTGTCACGCCATTGGTCGTTTTCTAACACAAAGTGGTGACCATTAAACTTAGTGGCAACCCAAATTTCGTGCAGTGGCGCTTGCTTATTGATGATAATTTTACTGCCGTTCTTAAATGCCAAGGTTAGCATGCCACCAACACCTTCGTAGTCGATGTCTGTACCACAGTCTTCAATGGCTTCTTCTACCGCGAGTAATAACTCGTCAGCAATGAAATTGTATTGGCTATCGTTCATTTATCAGATCCAAGAGTGATAACACTTGTATTTGTAGATGTGCATGTGCGTATAATACCAGTCACATGCCGTAATACCAGCGTATTACCTTAATTTTTGCCTGCTAACTTATTAAAAAATGAAAACAAAACTTAACCGAATTTGTGCCTGCTTTTTTGTACTTTGTCTGCTTGCTGGTTGTGGCTTAAAAGCGCCACTTTATCAAACGCCAGAGCAGCCTGAGCAAGAACAGCCAGTATCGGATGCAGGAGAAAACTAATGGATTATTTTAACTATCAAGGTGACTCCTTGTATGCCGAAGCGTGCGCTGTTACTGAGCTGGCAAAACAATATCAAACGCCGCTTTATGTCTACTCGCGCGCGACAATTGAACGTCACTGGCATGCCTTTGATCAAGCGGCAGGTGAGCTCCCTCACCTGGTATGTTATGCGGTTAAGGCGAATAGCAACTTAGCGGTGCTGAACGTGATGGCGCGTTTAGGCTCAGGTTTTGACATCGTTTCCAAGGGCGAATTAGCCCGCGTGATAGCTGCTGGTGGTGACCCTGCTAAAGTAGTTTTCTCTGGAGTAGGTAAAACCTCTGACGAAATCGCTTATGCCCTATCCCACGGTATTTACTGTTTTAATATTGAATCTGCTGCTGAACTAGAGCGCATCAATCACGTTGCGGGTAAGGCGGGCAAAAAGGCACCTGTGTCATTTCGCGTTAATCCAGATGTTGATGCTGGCACACACCCTTATATTTCAACTGGCTTAAAAGAAAATAAGTTTGGTATTAGCATTGAAGAAGCTCCAGCGCTTTATCAACACGCAGCGACACTTGCCAATGTCGACATTAAAGGGGTTGATTGTCATATTGGCTCGCAGCTAACCGAAGTACAGCCGTTTTTAGACGCACTCGACCGTGTATTAGTGTTGGTTGATACCCTTGCCGAACAAGGTATTAAGCTTTCTCATATCGATGTTGGGGGCGGCTTAGGCGTTTGTTATAACGATGAACAACCACCGCATCCTAATGAATACGCGAAAGCGATTGCAGAGAAAATTGCCGGTCGCAATATTACCCTAATTTACGAGCCGGGCCGCGCCATAATGGCCAACGCTGGTATTTTGGTGACCGAAGTTGAATTCTTAAAAACCAATCAAGACAAACACTTTGCCATTGTTGACGCCGCGATGAACGACTTGCTGCGACCATCACTTTATCAGGCATGGCAGAATATTATTCCTGTTGAGCAGCGCCAAGATGAGCCGAACATCAATTACGATATTGTTGGGCCAATTTGTGAAACGGGTGATTTTCTCGGTAAAGACCGCGAATTAGCGATTAAAGCTGGTGATTTATTGGCGGTACGCTCGGCCGGTGCTTATGGCTTTACCATGAGTTCTAATTACAACAGTCGTCCACGTGTCGCTGAAGTTATGGTTGATGGCGACACCAGTACCCTAGTAAGAGAGCGCGAAACGATTGAGCAACTGTGGCAGGGTGAGCACCTTTTACCTTAGTCGTCAGCATCATCAACGACTAACAACAGCTAATAAGAAGTAAAGAAAGACACTAAATATGCTGGTTAATTTTTCAAAAATGCACGGCTTGGGCAATGACTTTATGGTCATTGATAATGTTACCCAGAACGTATACTTGCCGAATGATCAAATAAAAAAACTGGCAAACCGCAATTTCGGCGTTGGCTTTGATCAACTCTTGGTTGTTGAGCCCCCTTATGACCCTGATTTAGATTTTCACTACCGTATTTTCAACGCTGATGGCAGTGAAGTTGGCCAATGTGGCAATGGTGCTCGCTGTTTTGCTCGCTTTGTTCGCAGCAAAGGGCTGACTAACCGCAATAAGATTCGCGTTTCAACTTCGTCTGGCAAAATGACGCTTTACGTTGAGCGTGATGGCAATGTCTCAGTGAATATGCCAACACCTCAATTTGAACCTGCACAAATTCCCTTTAAAGCGCAAAAGGTTGAAGGCACCTACATTATGCGCACCGAGCACGAAACTGTGCTGTGTGGCGCCGTTTCTATGGGCAATTCACACTGCGTGCTGACCGTTGATGATATTAACACTGCGCCTGTAGACACCTTAGGGCGAGAGCTATCCACCCACGAGCGATTTCCAAAAGAAGTCAATGTTGGCTTTATGCAGGTGGTTTCACCTGACTTTATTAAATTGCGCGTTTTTGAGCGTGGTGCTGGTGAAACCTTAGCATGCGGCAGCGGCGCATGTGCGGCCGTGGTGATTGGTCAAACGCAGAAAAAATTGAATAAACAAGTTACTGTTGAATTGCCTGGCGGTAAACTACGGATATTTTGGAAGGGTCCAGGCCACCCGGTGAAAATGTCTGGCCCGGCTGCTCATGTTTTTGATGGTCAAATACATATATGAATGAACAAAACCCGTTACACGCCGACGATTTGCCGTTAACAGACGATCTCGTTGTGCGTTACCTTGAAGATAACCCTGAGTTTTTTAGCCGCAACCCATCATTGATTACGTCTTTGCGTTTGCAAGACCCGCATCGTGGCACGGTTTCACTGGTAGAACGTCAACAAACCCAGCTAAGACAGAAAATTCAAGGGCTTGAGGAAGAAATAACTCAGTTGATGTCAGTAGCCAACAATAACGAGCAACTGTTTCGCTTGTACAGCGATTTGTATTTGCAGCTAATTGACAGCAAAAATGTCACACAGTTATTAGATATTCTTGCACGTGCAACCTTAGAGCTGCTTTCTCTGTCAGGATTAAAATTATGGTTAACGCCTAGTTTTATCGCTAACCATGCAACGCCAGCACACGACAGCGTGATCGTAAACGACTGTCAGTCGGTCATCGAAACGCGCTTAGCAAACGAAGGTTATTATTTTGGTCGATTGCAGCAAAGTGAACTACAACAAATATTTGGTCACGGATTTGCGGGCTCAGTGGTGCTAATTAAGCTCGAGCATGCTGGTCAAGATATCGGGTTTTTAGCGATTAGCTCGCAAGATGCCGATCACTTTGATCCGCGTATGGATACCTTGTTGCTTAGCCAATTCCAAAAGCTAGTGGCTAAACTGTTATTTCAACATCTTGAACAATAACATCTGCCATTTCTAAGCCTTGCGCTATAACTTAGCGTAAGGTTTGACTGAATATTAAATGATTGGCAAAGGTGTCAGCACTTGAAATTTTACCGTACGTTAAAGCCCATCAAGGCTATCAGCTTTGATTTAGACGACACGCTCTACAGCAACCGCCCTGTAATGGTTGCCACCGAGCGTGCTATGCTCGGCTACTTTCAACAATTATTGTCACCACTATTAGCTGGCAAAACCGTTACTTTTGATCGTCATTTTTGGCAATCACATCGCACCGCAGCGGTTGAGCAAAACCCTGAAATAAGACACGATGTTACAGCATTGCGTTTAGCCACCTACCAACTTGGTATTGCAAGTTTGGGAGTGAAAAAGGAACAAGCCAAATCACTCGCAGAACAAGCGATGGCACACTTTTTAGCAATCCGTAGCAATTTTTCGGTGCCAACTAGCAGCATTGAGCTGTTACAACAGCTTAGAGAACATGTGCCTGTTGTGGCCATCAGCAACGGTAATGTTGATACTCAAGCAATTGGTCTAAAAGACCAGTTTGACCATATTTACCACGCGGGCAATGGCCTAAAAATGAAGCCTGCTGGCGACTTATTTGAACAAGCGGCACAAGATTTAGCGATTGCTTGCGAGCATATACTACATGTCGGCGATTGTGGTCGTGCAGATATTCTTGGTGCGCTACGCGCAGGTTGCCAAGCCGCTTGGTTGTCTTGCTATGATGTTGGCAAACCCTTGAAAGTTTTACCCCATATTGAGCTAAGTGATGTGACTGAATTAGCAGGCTTAGCCCCCCACTTGAGTTCCTAATCTGAGTTTCAAAATAATGGATGTTTCTGATCTATTAGACGGCTTAAATGACAAGCAGCGCGAAGCCGTCGCTGCACCTTTACAAAATATGCTCGTGCTGGCAGGCGCAGGCAGTGGCAAAACACGTGTCTTAGTACAACGTATCGCTTGGTTAATGCGTATTGAGCAAGCGTCGCCGCATAGTATTTTGGCGGTAACCTTTACCAACAAAGCCGCCTCAGAAATGCGTGCCCGTGTTGAGCAAACCACAGGCGGTAATGTGTTTGGTATGTGGCTAGGTACTTTCCATGGCCTAGCTCACCGTTTGTTGCGCATGCACTTTCAAGAGGCCAGCTTGCCACAGAGCTTCCAAGTGCTAGATTCTGATGATCAATTGCGCTTAGTCAAGCGCACTATTCGCGCGCTCAACCTAGACGAGAAAAAATGGCCGGCTAAGCAAGCGGTTTGGTATATCAACGGCAAAAAAGATGAAGGGTTAAGACCTAAACACCTTGATGCTCAGTTTGATCCGACCGAGCAAACCTTTATTAATATTTACCAAAGTTACCAAGATGCATGTGACCGCGCTGGCTTAGTTGATTTTGCTGAGCTCTTGTTGCGTGCGCATGAGCTGTGGCTTGAACACCCTGCGTTACTTAATCATTACCAGCAGCGCTTTCAGCACATTTTGGTTGACGAATTCCAAGACACTAACGCGATTCAATATGCTTGGCTGACCATGCTTGGTAAAGATCAAATCAAGGTCATGATTGTTGGTGACGATGATCAGTCAATTTACGGTTGGCGTGGTGCTAAAATCGAAAATATTCAGCGCTTCCTTGATGATTACCCGAAAGCAGAAACGATTCGTTTAGAACAAAACTATCGCTCTACCGCTAACATTCTAAATGCATCAAACAAGTTAATAGCCAACAACAATAATCGCCTTGGTAAAGAACTGTGGACGCAAGACACGGCCGGCGAAAAAATCTCGATTTATACAGCCTTTAATGAAATCGACGAAGCTCGCTTTATAGCTGGTCGCATCAATACTTGGCGTGAAGAAAATGGCTCGCTTGATGATGTCGCCATTTTATATCGCAGTAACGCGCAATCACGCCTACTAGAAGAGGCCTTACTGCAAGCACAACTGCCCTACCGCATTTATGGCGGTTTACGCTTCTTCGAGCGCCAAGAAATTAAAGATGCGCTCGCTTATATGCGCCTAATTAATAATCGTGACGATGACGCCTCGTTCGAGCGCATTATCAACACGCCAACTCGTGGCATTGGCAACCAAAGCCTAGCGTTGATTCGCGACGCCGCAAAATCGATGGAAGTTACTTTGTGGCGAGCGTGTCAGAATATGCTGGCCGAACAAAGCATTAAAGGCCGTGCAGCAAACGCCATTACGAACTTTATTAACCTGATTGATCAGCTTGAAGATGACTCGGCGGCATTAGATTTAGATCAACAAGTGAACTTTGTTATCGGTCATAGCGGTCTTAAAGCTATGTACCAAGCAGAAAAAGGCGAACGAGCGCAGGCACGCATTGAAAACTTAAACGAATTAGTAACGGCTTGCCAAACCTTTGTGCAAGAACCAGAACTGGAAGAAGAACAAACTAAGTTAACGGCTTTTCTAACTCATGCTTCACTTGAGGCAGGTGAGTCGCAAGCAGATGAATACGAACCGGCGGTGCAGTTAATGACGATGCACTCTGCGAAAGGTTTGGAGTTTCCGCTGGTCTTTATTGCTGGTTTAGAGGAGGGTATGTTCCCTTCTCAACAGTCGCAAGAAGATATTAGTCGTCTAGAAGAAGAGCGACGCCTATGTTACGTTGGCATGACAAGGGCAATGCACAAGCTATACTTATGTCATGCTGAAAGTCGGCGCCTATATGGTCAAGAAAAGTACCATAAGCCGAGTCGTTTTTTACGCGAGTTACCACAAGAGTGTGTAGAAGAGATACGCTTGCAAAGTCAGGTTTCACGACCAGCTTCAAGCGGCAGGTTTTCTGCGACCTTAACCACGGAGTCTTTTGACAATACAGGGTTTAGCCTTGGGCAACGAGTGATGCATCAAAAGTTTGGTGAAGGTGTGGTACTTAATTATGAAGGAGCAGGTGCTCAAAGCCGTATTCAGGTTAATTTTGAGCAAGTGGGTATCAAATGGTTAGTTGTTTCGTACGCTAACTTAACATCAATTAACTAGCTCAGTTCATATGAGTAGGAGTATCGAGAGATAATGGCTGATCGTTTATTAGTTGTAGAAGATAGTAAGCCAATTGCTAGGGTTATATGTCAGCTGGCTGAATCATTGGGATTTGAAACCGTTGTTGCGAGCACTTTGGCGGAAGTTGAAACTTTGTTGCATGGTGATACTAAGTTTTTTGCTGCCACAGTTGATTACGCTTTACCGGATGCACCTGATGGTGAAGCTATTCCATGTGTATTATCTCATGGCGTACAAGCGGTTGTGATGACCGGAAAAATGGATGATATCACCCGCCAGAAAATCTTAGCGCAAGCCGTTGTTGATTATATTCCGAAAGAAAATAGCCAAGCATTTTTGTATTTAAAACGCATATTACACGGCCAGCAAGTGAATCATGAAAATGGCATTTTGGTGGTTGATGATAGCCTAGCAACTCGTAATCATGTTGTTGAATTGTTAATGCGCAGAAACTTTACCGTTTATGTCGCTAGCGATGGTGTTAAAGCATTGGAAGTACTTGAGCAACACCCTGATATTAAGATGGTGATCACAGACTTAGAAATGCCGAATATGGATGGTATTGAACTTACCAATGAATTGCGCAAACGCTACTCACGCGATCGTATGTCGGTTATTGGTATTTCAGGTGCCAGCAATGGTATTCATTCTGCTCGATTTATCAAAAATGGTGCTGATGATTTCTTGCGTAAGCCGTTTTGCCCAGAAGAATTTTACTGTCGAATTACGCAAAATATTGAAAGCTTGAACAATATCAAGCAGATTCAACGTGCAGCGAATACTGACTATTTAACTGAGCTACCTAACCGTCGCGCCTTTATTCAGATTGCGCAAAATAAGTTGCCTAAATATGCGGAACAAGGAGTGATCTACGGGTTAGCAATGTTAGACATTGATTACTTCAAAAAAATTAATGATAACTATGGTCACGATGCCGGTGACAATGTACTGAAAATGGTTGCCTTGTATATGCGTAAACATTTGCCAAGAGCGATGTTGGCACGTTTAGGTGGTGAAGAGTTTGCGGTGTTGATGGAAGGGGTTGATGAAGACCAATTATTCACGCGCCTAGATGATTTGCGCCGTGAGCTTTCAGTAGCGCAACTGCCCTACGAAAACCAACAAATATCACTCACTATAAGTATTGGTGTAGTGTTCAATGGCACAGGTTCCTTGGCAAGCCAAATGAATGAAGCTGATCAAGCGTTATACAATGCCAAAGAAAATGGCCGTAACCAAGTGGTGATTAGCGGCCAAGAAGACTAACTCTATACAAGGCTAGTTTACGTAAGAGAACTCGCTTTATGCTGGCAAGGCATCACTTGCCAGCTGATAGTAGTTTTTTGGTAAGGCGAGGAAGCGCTCTATTTCAGCTTTTTCGCTGACATCAAATATTTGAAAGTCATTTTGTGAAGGTGTTGATGCCTGGCAAAACCTATTCAAGACTTCATAAAATAATCCAAATTTTTCAAACACAACAATGGCTGTTTTAGCTGGGCTGCTAACCACTTGTGGGTCGTTCATAACCTCTGCCGTATCAATCAAAATTTGGTGATCGCCAGTAATGCGTTTTAATTGGCTAAAGTCATATAAACCATTTAAGCCGGCATAATAACCCTCATCTTCCATCAAATTACCGTAATGCACGACAATGTCTTTGTAGTCGATATTACGTGCAACTTTCACTGTGAATATATTGTTTGGTGGGTCAATCTGATAGCGGATTTTTTCAAAGACAAGTAACTGTTCCATAGTGCAAATTCCCTGCTAAATACCTTATTTAGTATAGCTCAGCCTGAGAATTTGCAATGTTACTTGTCTATCAGTTTTTACTTTGCTTTTTTAAATGCTCTGCTAATTAGCTTGATACAGCTTTATTGGCCTTTCGCGCACGCAGTGAGTCTGCGCTGTAAACTAGCAGTGCAAGCCAGATACAGGCAAAGGTTGCGAGCTTGGCTGGTTCTAGCGTTTCTTGATAATAAAATGTCGCGAGCATAAACATAATGCTAGGGCCGATATACTGGAAAAATCCTAGGCTTGCTAACGTTAAACGTTTAGCTGCTGCGGTAAAGCAAAGTAGTGGTGCTGTGGTGACAACACCGGCTAAAACTAACATAGTGTTTAGCGTCCAAGCATTGTTAGCCATATTGCTAGTGTCGCTGCTTACAAAAAATAGCCAACCTAAGAGCGCAACAGGCAGTAGTAAAAGCGATTCAATCAATAAGCCAACAAACGAATCAACATGTAGTTTTTTACGCACTAAGCCATAAATGCCAAAAGTAGCGGCTAACACCAGTGAAATCACAGGAATAGTGCCGAGTACGGCGACTTGGATCAATACGCCAACTATCGCTAGCGCCACTGCCACACCTTGCCATTTGCGCAACCGTTCGCCTAGGAAAATCATACCTAACGCGACATTAAAAATAGGATTGATGTAGTAACCTAAACTGGCATCTAAAAGGTGATCGTTATTTACAGCCCAAATGAAGATATACCAATTGCTGCCCAGCAATGTGGCTGTAACAGCAAGGCTGGCGACGACTTTTTTGTTGGTGATAGTACTGATAAAAGGCTGCCATTTGCGAATAGCAACAACGATGACCAACAATAACAGCGTTGACCAGACGACGCGGTGGATCAATATCTCAGTCGCTCCAACGGCTGTTAGCGCCTTAAAATATATTGGCGCTAAGCCCCACATAAAGTAAGCCGCTAGCGCATTAATTATCCCGCTATTGGTTTGAGCTGAAGCTGATGAGTTGGGCATGAAGAAGACCTAGTCACTATTTTAAGGGCGCGAATTCTATCACAGGTTGGCGCATAGATAGCAAGGTTATAATTAACCTCAGCTCGGGATAACTAATGCACTTCTAGGGGCTATTTTCACTGCTATTTTTGTTGAATTCACTTGCAATAGACGAGCTATTGACGCGTAAATTCGCCTTAATATCAGAAAAAATATCTCACTAGAAGATACCTTTAGGTGTAAGTACATGAATATAAGTCATTTCACTATTTCTTATCCCGAGCTAAGGTTAATTAGGTTTTAACTAACCATATAGGTGCCAGTACCAAAGGCAATATGGTCGTTCTTTTCGTTGTGCAGCTCCATTCGGGCAACAGCGACTTTACTACCACTGCGAATAATGTGTGCGGAAGCAACAAAGTGCTCACCTCGGCCGGGGCGTAAAAAGTCGGTGCGCAAATCTATGGTGCCGAGCTTGCTGAGGTTTTCTTGAATCACCTGTGCTGAAGCCTCTTCCATATTGGCAATGATACTGGCGGCAGCAACAACACCGCCGGCCAAATCTAGCGCAGCGGCCGTTACCCCACCGTGAAGTATTTTCTGCATAGGATTACCAATGAGTTTGTCGTGCCAATGAAAGCTAATTTCAGAGCGGGTGTCGTCAAAGCGAGAAATTTCAAAACCCAGTAACTGGTTAAATGGCATATTGGCATTCCAAAGCTCAGCAACTTTTTGAAAGCGTTGTTCTTTATTCATATTGTGCGCCTTAGCCCCTTTGAGGATCTGGTCTGATGTGCTGACAAGGTAACCTCAGCCTAGCAGCTTTTTTTGTATTTTTTAAACTCCACACTAGGGATTCACATGCGCTTGGGCTAAAATGCTTGCGATTTTTAACCAGCTGGAAAACCGTTGACTCCCTCTGCAATTGCCCCGCAAGCTTCACTTCTCGATTCGCTTAAGCATCATTTTGGATACACCTCATTTCGCGATGGGCAGGCAGATGTTATTGAGCAAGTGATGAGTGGCCGAGATTGCTTAGTCTTAATGCCAACAGGCGGCGGTAAGTCCATGTGTTATCAGTTGCCTGCCACCTTGTTTGACGGCATCACTATCGTGGTTTCGCCACTGATCTCTTTGATGAAAGATCAGGTTGACGGCCTTACCCGACAAGGCATTAGCGCCGCATTTGTTAACTCTTCGCAAAGCCAAGCTGAGGTTAACGATATTTTTCAGCGCTTGGCGGCTGGGCAAATTCGCCTACTTTATGTTGCTCCTGAGCGGTTAACTCAGCACTACTTCTTGCAAGGTATTGCTAGTTTACCCATTCGATTGTTTGCCATTGACGAAGCACATTGTATTTCTCAGTGGGGGCATGATTTTCGTCGCGCTTATACCCAGCTAGGCTGTTTAAAACGTCATTTTCCGCATATTCCCGTGATGGCCTTAACCGCCACTGCTGATGTGACCACGCGCAAAGATATTCTTGAACAACTAGGGTTGCACAACCCCTATGTTCACCTAGACAGCTTTGACCGCCCAAACATTCGTTTTACACTTGCGGAAAAGTACAATGGTCAAAAACAAATACTGTCGTACATAAAACAGCGTAAAGATGATGCCGGTATTATCTATTGCAGTAGTCGCTGGCAAGTGGAAAAGCTCAGTAAATTTTTGGGTGCATCAGGGATTAATTGTGCGGCCTACCACGCAGGGTTAGAAACGGAAATTCGGGCCTACGTGCAAGATGGTTTTACCAAAGACAATATTCAGATTGTGGTGGCGACAGTTGCGTTTGGCTTGGGTATAAATAAGCCGAATGTGCGCTACGTGGCGCACTTTGAGCCGCCTCGCACGATAGAGTCGTACTACCAAGAAATTGGCCGTGCTGGTCGTGACGGATTGCCCGCAGAGGCACTGTTCTTGTGCGATGAGCAAGATATTAGTCGCATGAAAAAGCGCATTGCCGAGCACGAAGATGAACAACGTGCAAAAGTGGAGATGCAACGTTTTCAGGCGATGACTGATTTTGTTGATGCGCAAACTTGTCGCCGACAAGTGGTACTCAATTACTTTGCCGAATTTACCAAAACACGCTGTGGTAACTGTGATATTTGTTTAGATCCACCAAGCGAATTTGATGCCACAGAAGTGGCGCAAAAAGTGCTATCTTGTGTCTATCGCATTGAGCAAAAAGGGGATGTGCAATACGTGGTGACGGTACTGCGTGGTCAAGTAACACCGCTTATTCAAAAACATGGTCACGAAAAAGTATCAACGTTTGGCCTTGGTAAAGACAAAACTCCCAGCTACTGGTTTTCTGTGATTCGCCAGCTGATTCATTTAGGCTATTTACAGCAAGATATTGCTCAGCATTCAGCACTTAAGTTAACTGAAGCTGCGCGCTCGGTGTTAACCGCGCAAGAAACCTTAATGCTCGCTTCACCACGCTTACAACGTGCTAGCTACTGGCAGCAAAATACGGCCACCAAGCAATACGATCGCAAGCTATTTGGCAAATTGCGCTCGTTGCGCAAAGAAATTGCCGATGCCGAAGATGTTGCACCGTTTATCGTGTTTAACGATGCAACTTTAGCTGAATTAGCGCGAATCCAACCGCGCTCACAAGCGCAAATGTTGTCAGTCAGTGGTATTGGTGATACCAAGCTGGCGAGATACGGTGAGCCATTCTTATCATTGATAAACGCCCACCTTGGTGACTAATACCTTCTATTTGATTCTGTATAGCGTGTAGCGCGAGTGATTGGCTTACAAGTCTCGTCCTAAACGTTTCTCAATTTCACGCTTTTCCCAATCGGCATCAAAAAAGCTGAATAACTCGAACGTAGCGACAGCATGGCTGGCAAGGCCAATGCCCCACCCCATCATTACCCACAGTACCCAGAAATAGCCAGGCGTAATAAACCAATTTACGGCCAACAATACGATGTTAACAATAATGTAAGTGGCCAAGTGCCCATAGAAAGCTTTGAGCCCTTGCACGTATTCCATTGCCCGTTGTTCTTCAATCGTCACCTGAAGTTGAGAAGAACGATCTAGCCCTGATGAATGTTCCAATGGTGTGTGATTGCTGGTCATATCTGCCTCCGGTTGCAGTGATGTAATATCAATTTCAAAAACAGCTGCCAGCGATTTAAGTGATTCGAGCCCCGCTTTTTGGCCACGCTCAATACGCTGAATCGTGCGAACACTAATACCAGACACTTGTGATAAATGTTCTTGTGACCAACCACGTTGTAGGCGTAACTTCTTTATTAGCATGTAAATCTTCCTTTGCAGCTTGTTTGGCAATACTTGTTAAATATTGCAGTCGTTAGCAATCATCTTTGTTGTGGCTCATAAACACCACGTCATAGAGGCGACATTTAGGTGACAACCTATGAAAATCATAGGCTTGTCTGTGTGTTGTTGGCAAGCTAGAAAACACCTTTACTTATGCGGTATGAGCTAATATGTTAAATCTTGAGGCTATTGGCTCACCTGAGCAGCAATGATGCTGGGAATAATTAAGGCGCACTAAAATGAAGCTCGAAGTTATTTGGCAACAATACAGAAGTAGTTTGAAAACGTTTTTGTTATCACGAGTGGCTAACGTTGATGATGTTGAAGACTTGTTGCAGGAAATTTTGATTAAAGTACACGCCAAGTTACCTGAGCTTAAAGATAAAAGTCGTATTAAGCCTTGGCTGTTCCAAATTACTAACCGCACTATCATCGATTTTTATCGAAAACAACGAAACCGAGATCTTAGTGCGCAAGACTTGTGGTATGAAAATAGTCCACCGGACGTTAAGCAAGAATTGTCGAAATGTATCGCTCCTTTTATTAACGCACTGCCAAGAGAAACTGCGGATTTGCTGACCGTTATTGAGCTTTCGGAGCATTCCCAAAAGCAATGCGCAGAGCAGCTTGGTATTAGCTATTCAACGTTAAAATCTCGCGTGCAAAAAGGACGAACGTTACTAAAAGGCTTGTTTGATGACTGCTGCCATTTTGAGTTGGATAAAAAGGGCAATTTAATCGAATTTATCGAAAAGCCGACCAATTGATTACGTTGCGACTAAGCAAGCGTTAGCAAAATATTTTGATTTTTTCTCGTTGTTGTTTCGTCTTTTCAGACTGACGCACGTCTTATAGCTTGTCTTAACAAACATAGGATAGCTAATGAATTACCTAGAAAATAATACCTTTAACCTCAGTTCAAGTGTAACTAAGCCGAGCACCCATAAACCAAGAGTATTGGTGCTGTACGGATCGCTAAGAGAGGAATCCTTGAGTCGTTTTGCGGCACAAGAAGCGGGTAGAATACTCGAACATTTAGGCGCTGAGGTAAAACTCTTTAACCCTGCGGAGCTGCCAATGTTTGATAATGGCGCGTCAGTCCCGCCCCCAAAAGTGAAGGAATTAAGGCAACTCGTTATGTGGTCAGAAGCTCAAGTGTGGAGTTCGCCAGAAATTCACGGCAATATGTCAGGGGTGTTTAAAAATCAAATTGACTGGATTCCGCTCTCTGATGGTGCCGTGCGCCCGACACAAGGGAAAACACTGGCGATTATGCAAGTAACAGGTGGCTCTCAAAGCTTTAACGCGCTCAACAATATGCGAGTCTTGGGTCGGTGGATGCGTATGCTAACCATACCGAATCAGTCATCGGTAGTGAAAGCTTGGCAAGAGTTTAACCCTGATGGAACAATGAAAGCGTCACCCTTTAGGGATCGCATTGTTGACGTGATGGAAGAGTTAATGAAATTCACCTTGTTAACTCGCGATGCCAACCCTATGCTCACTGACAGGTTCAGTGAACGCAATACGCAAGCATTACAAGCGGTTAAGGCGCAAGTTGCGCAAGCTAATGTACTAGAAGAAAGAGTAGAGGGGAAAGCAGCTTGTTGCTAGTGACTAGTCTGAACTAATTTATCTGAGCTAGTTTATCTGAGCTAGTACATCTGAGTATATCAGGGCTTTAAGCTAAATTAGTCGCGTAGTCTTAGTTTTGGATAAAAAAGGTCAGCTGTTATCACGCTGACCTTTTTCGCATTTTTTTGGAAATAAGCTTATTGCAAGCAGTGCCAGCGATTATTCAAACTGTTCAATAGTTTTCATCAACAATTCTTGGTAGCCAACTAAGCCCAGAATTTGCTCTGATTCAATCACTGGCGCGCAGCTTAAGCCAAACTTATCAAATAAGCGTGCACAGTAGCGTACATCCATTTCTGGTGGCACGGACATTACCGGCTTAGACATAATTTCATAAATATTCACGCGGTCAAGCGAGCGATCTTTAGCCAGCACTTTTTTCGCGATATCTGAAAGTAATAAAATACCGTAAGCGTCATGTTGGTCGCGTTTGTTTACGATCACAACTTGGGTATTCTTTTCTTTCATCGCGGTAAGTGCTTCGCGCACTGTTTGCATGCCGTCAAGTTGGGCATAGGCTGAGGTCATAACATCTTTTGCTTTGATGGTTTGTTTCATACTCACAGTTCGTTCTCCACACTTGAGCTTAATTGACTGATTTGATGAGATACGCCAACTGCGTCTTCAACATCAATTTGGAAGGCAATACCTGAGCCTGGTTTTTCGTCAAACTCACCTACTCGGGCGATTTCTTCCAGAATATGGCGTGACATGTGCTCTTCTACCAACAGTAGTACCACGTCACGTTGGGTGACTAAATCTAAGCCAAAAAAGGTTTTTGACTTGTTTAACCCTTCTCCGCGAGCATTATTGATAACAGTCGCGCCCGTCGCGCCTGTTTCACGAGCAGATTCAACGACTTGATCTGTGAGTGCATCTTCCACGAAGACCACAATAAGTTTAAAGCGCATAATAATTCCTTAAGATTGAGCCGCTTCAGGGCGTTTGCGCTGAGCGTACCATTGACTTAATTGTGCATAGGCCATTACCGACATCATCGGGAACAGGCTAGCAAAAGCGATTAATCCAAAGCCATCAATAAGTGGGCTTCTGCCCGGCACAGTTTCCGCTAGGCCTAAACCAAGCGCTGCGACTAATGGCACGGTTACGGTTGATGTTGTTACCCCACCGGAATCATACGCCAGTGGAATAATCAGTTTCGGCGCAAATAAGGTTTGGATAACCACAACGACATAGCCAGCAATGATGTACCAGTGAATAGGGTCGCCAACAACAATGCGGTAACAACCCAAAGAAATACCAATAGCAACGCCAAGTGCAACTGAAATACGCAATCCCCAAATACCAATGGCACCACCTGAAACTTGGTTCGCTTTAATCGCCACGGCAATTAATGAGGGTTCGGCAATTGTTGTACTAAAACCGATTAAGAAAGCAAATAAATAAACCCAGCCATAGTCTTGCCAGCTAAGTGTGATAGCCTGTTTAACCGCATTAAGTGCTTCGCCACCAGCAATAAACACAGGGTCAGTAAGTTGCTGCGCCATCAGTTTACCAAGTGGGAACAAGGCTCGTTCTAGGCCGACTAAGAAAAACGTTAGGCCGACGACAACCCAAACAAATCCTGTCAGAACCTTGCCGATATTGGGCACTGGCTGGCGTATGACGGCAAATTGAAAGCCAAAAATAATAACGGCAATTGGAATAACATCCGTTACCGTACTGAGCATGGTTTGTGCGAGATTGGTCAAAATCGTTAGTAGGTTCATAGCATCACCATCCCGTAAACCATAACAAACATCATTGGCGTTAATGACGCGAGCGCAATCAAACCAAAGCCATCAATCATTGGGTTACGACCTTTAATGGAAGATGCAAGTCCGACCCCGAGAGCCGTCACTAAAGGCACTGTGATCGTTGACGTAGTAACACCGCCAGAGTCATACGCGATACCAATAATTTCAACCGGTGCAAATAAGGTAAGAATTACCACCAAGACATAGCCACCAATAATTAGGTACTGAATTGGCCACCCCTTAAGAATTCGAAATACACCAAGCACAATGGCAAGTCCCACTGATAAAGCAACGGTAAATCGTAGGCCACTAGCATAGCTAGCTTTTGCTGCTTCATCGGCGGCAATCATGTTGCCACTGGCAGCGACTTCCGCAGCCTCTGCCGCAACGGCGATAAGCGCAGGCTCGGCTACTGTTGTACCAAAACCCAGTGCAAAGGCAAAAACGAGCAGCCAAAAGACACTGCCTTTTTTGGCAAATGCGTGAGCCATGGTTTCGCCAATAGGAAACAGGCCTTGCTCTAAACCGTGGATAAAAAAGGTCAAGCCGAGCAGTACAAAAAGTACACCGACTAAGAGCTCTAGCACGTTAGGTAGGGGTTGTTGAATAATGACTAGCTGAAAAAACACGATCACGGCAATAATTGGCGCTAAATCGCGAATACTGCCGAGCATAAATCCAGCGAGCTTTTTGATGGTTTCTTGCAAGCTGAGCGAGTTCCTTGTCTATATTTTCTTCATATTAGCAGTTGGCTACTGCTTAGGTTTTGATTTAAAACAAGTCTAATACCAATTTCAATAAATGCTTGATCATTCTGACTGGTTAAAACGCTCATCAACTGTGTTGTTATTTTTGAAATTAGAACAACTAGTTACCAAAAAATAACGCCTTGCCTACATGGATGTAGGTACTTAGGTTTTGCTGGGAGCATAAAACCTGTGTTTATGAGCCTTTTTCCTTCGCCATAATTGCTCAATCCATTAATTCAATTGGTATAAAAATTGATTTTGAGAATGCTGGAAAATTTCTGAGTGAGGGGTTACGCCGAATAGCAATAGAGAGCAGAGCTGCGGACAGAAGAAAGCAGAAGAAGAGGAGCTGCTAAACTCCTCAATAAGAATTAGCGCTAGCGAGTACTGAGTGCCTTGATTGCAAATAGTACGGCAATAGCACCAGTGACAGAGGTTACAAGCCAGTTCTGAGCAGGCAAACTTAACGCGCTAGTAATCATTGCACCGGCTGCAAGAATTGAATATGTCAGCTGGCGTGATTTTACTTGCTGGTGTTGTTTGATTTGGGTTAATAATTCAATTTGCTGTAAATGTGCCTGTTTTCCTGAGTGCAAAAAGTCATAAACAAGATCAGGCACTTCCGGTAGTTTTTCATTCCAAAACGGCAAGTTATCTTTAATTTTGCCGAAAACTGCTGAAACACCCATTTGCTCTTTTACCCAGTTTTCTAAGAAAGGCTTAGCGGTTTGCCATAAGTCTAACTGTGGGTAGAGTTGGCGCCCTAAACCTTCGATATAGAGTAAGGTTTTTTGCAGTAAAACCAACTGTGGTTGTACTTCCATGTTAAATCTGCGCGCTGTGTTAAACAGGTTCACCAACACTTGGCCAAACGAGATTTCGGCCAGCGGCTTATTAAAAATAGGCTCGCAAACCGTGCGAATAGCAAATTCGAATTCATCGACGCTAGTGTCGCGTGGCACCCAACCTGAATCGACATGTAATTGCGCGACTTTGCGGTAATCGCGATTGAAAAACGCGACAAAGTTTTCAGCCAAATAGCGTTTATCTTCTTTGTTTAGTGTACCAACAATACCGCAATCAATGGCGATCCAAGTTGGATCGCTTGGGTTGCTGGCGTTAACAAATACATTGCCGGGGTGCATATCGGCATGGAAGAAGCTGTCGCGAAATACTTGCGTGAAAAACACTTCAACGCCGCGTTCAGCCAAGAGCTTCATATTGCAGTCAAGTTCCTGCAAGGTTGCCACTTCACCAACACCTATGCCATAGATGCGCTCCATCACTAACACGTTCTTGTGGCAATAGCTGCTGTAAATTTCAGGTACGTATAAGTGATGATCTGTATCGCGACCTTGCGTGAAATTGCGCTTTAGTTGAATGGCATTAGCCGCTTCACGGTTTAAGTCTAATTCATCTAAAATGGTTTTCTTGTATTCATTTACCACTTCTTTTGGACGCAACCGTTTACCGTCGGGCAGCCACTTGGCGACAATGCCTGCAAACATCAACATCACGTTAATGTCAGCGATAATAGTTTTTTCAATACCCGGGCGAAGTACTTTTAGCACGACTTCTATGTCGTTACCGTCGTCATCCAATAACGTGGCGGTATGCACTTGCGCAATCGAAGCAGACGCAAGCGGCTCTCGTTCAAAATTTTTAAAATGCGTGGTAAAGGCTTCGCGTCCAATCGATTTTTCTATTTGTTTTAATGCTTGCTCGCCAGAAAATGGTGGCACTTGGTCTTGCAGTAACGCTAGCTCTTCGGCAAAAGCCTGTGGCAGCAAGTCTCTGCGTGTTGAGAGCATTTGACCAAACTTGATAAACACTGGTCCTAACGCCTCAATGGCTAAACGAAAACGCTGGGCATCGCTTTTATCTGAATGCTTGTTGTATAACCAAAACAGTGAAAGCCTTGCCAGTTTTACATACCAAGGAATAGCTTTGCTTGGCAGCAGGTCGTCTAATCCATGCTGAAGAAAGGTTTTAATAATTCGATAAATTCGTAAGCTGCGCACGTTGGCATTCCGTTAGTGTTATTGGCTTAAGCCGCTTAATTTGATTTGCTATGTTCAACCTATGTTCAACAAGGCTCTGATTAATAAAGCCAAGATATTAGCCAGCTACAATCGCTAATGATGGCTAAGTTTTGTGATTTTTGCTGACAGTTCATCAATGCGTTGAGCAAGCTGCTCTGCGTGTTGCTGGTTGTCTTTTACGCCTTCGTTAAAGTGACGCAATTCGCTAGCAGAAACAACTAACTGTTGCTCAAAGACCAAGTATTCGCTCATATCTGCGCTGATTTGCGCTTTAGCAAAATTCAGTTTGTCTTTCGCTTTAGCCACAAGGGTTAGCAACTTGTGTGTTGCAACATCACCAATATGTGCCTCAATGGCACTGCCCCAGTCAATCTCAATACTTTCTGCTAAGGCAGCAAACTGCTGTGCGAGTTTCATATCGCCAGAAATATCGAGCTGGTCTGCCTTTATTAATTCAGTAAGTTGGTACTCACTTTTTATTTTATTCAGTGTTGATAGGCTAGTAGTAATGGTGCAGTCGGCAGCTGGCTGCTCAGGGCTCGTGACGAATAACTTCGCCGAGATGTATTGAAATTGCAGTGAAAAGCCCAGCTCTTTGAGGTCAATAGCAAGTGCTTTGCCTTGATACTTTTCGGCAAAAGTTACTGGCTTTTCACTTAGTGCAAACGCTTGATTAGCGATAGTTTCTATCGCTGAACACAGCAATTGAGCAAGTAAAGCAGGTCGCATAAATTAGAACTTGTAGCCCTTGTGTAACGCCACAATGCCACCGGTTAAGTTGTGATAAGTGGTTTGTTCAAAGCCTGCATCATTCATCATAGTTTTTAACGTTTCTTGATCTGGGTGCATGCGAATTGATTCGGCTAAGTACTGGTAGCTTTCGCCGTCTTTGGCGACCAGTTCACCCATTTTAGGCAATATGTTGAAAGAGTAGAAATCGTAAGCTTTGTTAAGTATTTCGTGTTCAGGCTTTGAAAACTCTAATACCAGTAGTCGTCCACCAGGTTTTAATACACGGAAAATTGAACGCAATGCGTTGTCTTTGTTGGTGACATTACGCAGACCAAAAGCGATGGTCACAATATCAAAGGTATTTTCTTCAAATGGCAAATGTTCGGCGTTTGCTTGCACATACTCAATGTTTTGCACTAGGCCGCGGTCGCGCAATTTGTCACGACCCACATTAAGCATTGAGCTATTGATGTCTGCCAAAATCACTTTACCGTCTTTGCCCACAAGCTGAGAGAACTTCGCCGTTAAATCGCCCGTGCCACCCGCTAAATCTAAAACTTTATTGCCTGGACGTACGCCTGAAGCGTCAATGGTAAAGCGTTTCCATAAGCGATGAATACCGAAAGACATCAAGTCATTCATAATGTCGTATTGTTTCGCTACAGAGTGGAATACACCTGCCACCATAGATTCTTTAGAACCTTTTTCTACCGTTTGGTAGCCAAAATGAGTGGTTTCTTGATCTGTTGCGTTTTGGTTTTCAGTTTGTTCGTGCTGCATGGGCTGAGACATCAATTATTCGTTTACCTTTTCAAGTTGACGCTAGTGTACTGCAAGCCTTAGTTAAAATCAGCTTTTGCCGATATATTTTAGCGAGAGATTGATCTAGGGCACCTTGGGTTACTTTGGTAGTTTTTCTACGACATATCGCCTGAATACTGGCGGAGCGTGATAAACTTAACTTCAACAGTTTATTGATAGGTATAACGAATGACATCAACCTCGCAAGATTGGGCCTTTTTCGGTCGCCGTTTAGTGCAAACCGGCAACCTTAACCATAATGACACCTTGTTTGGTGGCACTATGTTGGCGTGGATAGACGAAGAAATTTATATTTATGCCAAATGCCAACTAGGCAATCAAGATGATATGACCATGGTAACGGCTCGATTTGGCGAAATTAATTTTCGTGCACCAGCTTTTAAAGGCAATATCATCGAATTTGGTATGAAAACCAAGAACCTTGGCCGTACATCAATCACGGTTGATGTATTGGTGCGCAATAAATCAACCCATTGCGTTATCTGTGAAGTGCACGATGTGACCTTTGTTTGTGTTGACCCTGAAACCATGAAGCCGATCCCTCACGGCTGTTTGCCAGAAGACTAATCACATTGACGAGAATCTCATAGAGTCATGCCAATGCCCGTAAACTTTGTATATAATTAGCAAAATTTCAGCGCAGAACGTTTTCTATCAGCGTTAAGTTATTATTTCAGCTAGATTGCATACGCAAGACACGAGAATTTAATCCATGGGAAATGGCTCCAAAGAAGTATCGCCAGCCGAACAACACGTAACCGAGTTAAACACTTGGCTTAATTTTAAGCGCTTGATTCGTCATGCGTTTCCTTACCGAGCAGCATCTTTTTTTGCGATATTTTGCATGCTTGGCTATGCCTCAATTGATGTTTACTTCTTATCTAAATTGCCAGCGCTGATAGATGAAGGCTTAACGGGCAAAAACCCTGAGTTTATGAAGTGGGCCCCGCTGTTTGTGATTGTCTGCTTTATTTTGCGCGGCACTTTCCACTTCTTAAGCAATTACTGTTTAGCATGGGTTGGTAACAATGTGGTTGCAGACCTTAGGCAAAAGATATTTAAGCATGTTATGGCAATGCCCGTCGCATTTCACGATAGCACGTCTACTGGTACCTTAATTTCGAAGTTAACGTTTGACACGGAGCAAGTGCTGCAGGCGGTGAGCAAGTCATTATTGACGCTGGTTCAGCAAGGCGGCTTTGTGATTGGCTTACTATTCTTAATGTTTTGGGAAAGCTGGCAGTTATCAGCCATTTTCTTAGTGATCACGCCAATTATCGCGGTGATTGTGACCATAGTGTCTAAGCGTTTTCGCAAGATCAGTAAAAATATTCAAAACGCCATGGGTGAAGTGACCAGCGCTGCAGAGCAAACGTTTAATGGGCACAAAGTTGTTATCACGTTTGACGGCCAAGAGCGTGAAAACGATCGCTTCTACCAAATTAATAAGCACAATCGCCAGCAACGGATGAAAATGGTCACCGCTAAGTCTGCCAGTGTGCCAATTATTCAAATTATTGCGTCATTCGCTTTAGCCTTTGTACTGTATGTGGCGACATTAGATGGCTTTGTTGACAGCCTAACGCCGGGTGTATTTATGGGCGTAGTAACTTACATGACCATGTTGCTAAGGCCACTGAAATTGCTCACTAACGTGAACAACGAATTCCAGCGTGGTATGGCGGCTAGTAGCAGTATTTTTGAATTGCTGGACAAGCAACCAGAGCAGGAATCCGGTGATAAGGTGCTTGAGCAATCGCAAGGTGCTTTGACCGTTCGCAATGTGAGCTTTGCTTACCCGAACGAAGAAAAGCTAACGCTCGACAATATCAGCTTTCACGCCAATACCGGCGATACAATTGCTTTGGTGGGCCGCTCTGGTAGCGGTAAATCGACCTTAACGTCGTTGTTATTAAGGTTCTATCAAGCGCAAAAAGGCGAAATTTTAATTGATGATACTGATATCTCGACACTGACGATCAAATCGCTACGTCGCCAATTTGCTTATGTATCTCAACAAGTTGTGCTTTTTAACGACTCGCTTGCTAACAACATTGCTTATGCCAAGCCTGAAGCAAGCCGCGAAGAAATCATTGCCGTCGCAAAGAAAGCTCACGTATTGGAATTTGCTGACAAATTGCCGCAAGGCTTAGACACTAACATTGGCGACAATGGCGCCCTACTCTCAGGTGGTCAGCGCCAACGGGTAGCAATTGCTAGAGCATTGTTATGTGATGCACCTTTCTTAATTTTAGATGAAGCCACCAGTGCATTGGATACTGAATCTGAGCGCCATATTCAAGATGCTTTGACCGAACTGCAACAGCAACGCACATCAATCATTATCGCTCATCGTTTATCGACGATTGAAAGTGCCACCAACATTTTGGTGATCGATCAGGGTAAAGTGATTGAGCAGGGTAACCACGAAGTGTTACTAGCCAAAGATGGCGCTTACGCGCAGCTGCATAAGTTTCAGTTTGCTCAATAACTAACAAACCCAGCATATAGAACGTAAAAGGCTAGCGAAATTGCTAGCCTTTTGTTTTCAAATAGCTGGGTATTCTTTTCTTGGTTTACCAATCGGTGAGGCGTATATCATTGGAATGTATCTTCTGGCCTCATTGAAACTTTTAATGTTTAAAGCGCCCGAATAACCAAACTTTGATGCATGGGCAGCCTCAATTACGTTTATTGCAGTGCTACATTGGCTTCGTAAGTTTCACCATTTGGTTTCATCATATTTAACAGAACCATTTCTCCTACTTGCTTTTGCAGTGATTTTTTGGCTTTTTTTGCATCGCAGCCTGGAATTTGACAGCCATCTATGGCGATAATTTGGTCACCAATTTTGAGGCCCTCTTGTTCAGCAGAAGAACCTTTAACCACCGACTTTATCGTTGCTTTGGTAACTTCAGGGCTAAAAAAACCAGATACGTTTACATCCAAGACAAACCCTTTTTCACCTTTCTCTGCCGCAAAAGCTTGGCTAGATAAAAGCGAGAATAAAATGGTAACGAGTAGCTTCATGGTTAGTTTTTCCTTAAAAATGAATTCCTTAACTCTGGTGTGTGGTTAAATTAACAACAATTGCTGAAAATTACCACAGGAGACAAATTTAGATACAATTTCGTAAGTTGGTGATTACGTAATACACTTTTATGTGGTGATATTGAAGAGTGCATAAACGCTGAGCTAGTACTTCGGTATTAAGCGAATAAAACAGGCGTTACTGACAAAGAAAAAAATTAGGTTTCATTAACGCCACTAGAAACGGAGAAATGAAATCTATTTCAAACACTATATCTCTGAAAGCCAATGCAAGTGTCCATTTGCCATGCTAAACAGCACCCCAATTACTGTCGATTGTATGTCTTCTTGCCTCCCCTACTTAGGCTGGCTAAATTCAACTAGCTCTCGTCTGCCGCCAATGAATTTGCTCGCTAGTATTTCATCATTTCGAATATCAGTTACATAAAGAATATCTTTATCAAGGTTAGCAATGGTTGTTAACTGATTTAATTTTAAATCGTAACGCCAAAGCTCTGCTTGCGAACTAATGCCATAAAGCGAGTCACCTTTTAACAATAAATAATCGTCAAACAGCTTGTTGGTCAAAATGTTAAGCGGTTGAATATCTGAGCCAGAGCCAGAGCCAGAGCCAGAGCCCGAGTCTGAATCAGAATGCAGCATGGCTTGGCTTAGGCTATTCAGATAAAGCAATTGATCTGCTTGATAGTAGGCAGCCCATAACACTTGCTCTTGGGCTAAATCGGTAGCTTCACCGCTATTGATATCAATCGCAAACAATCGCTGCTTTTCAGTTCGGTTATCGGTTACCAGCAGTGTGTCTGGGGTCGTCCAAGGCATCAACACGCTCACCGCTATCGGTGATTCGATAAGCCGATAGCTAGCATCTAAGCTAATTAACGCAATTTGGTTGTTTACATTAACGGCTAGAGTTTGCCCGTCAGGTGACCATTCGTATCGGCTACTTCTTAGTCCTTGTTTAAATTGTGTAAGTTGGTAGGTGCTCGTGCCATCAATTACCCATAGCTGGCGTTTGCCAGAGCGGTGCGAGATAAAGGTGATGAGCTCGCCGCTAGGTTGAAATTTGGCATTGAAATCAACAGAAGTAGAGCGAGCAAACGTCTCTATATCTGCCTCTTCTTCGCTTTCTAGGGACAGGTAGCCAATATCATAGTCTTTAATACCAAAGGTAGCGGCAAACTTTACTTGGCTCGGGTGATAACTAGGATTCCAGAGTCCAGAGTGGCTTGCAGGGTGCACCAAGGTCAAGTCGCCGTCGACATCAAGGCGATATATTTGTCCTTCAAGATGAGTCAAAAAATGCTCACCGTCAGGCGAAAAGTCAATTGGAAAGCGAGCATCTGCAGAATAATTTTCTGGTGATGATATTTGTGCTTCGCTCTTTGTTATTCCGTTAACAGACAAAATTCTCAATATATGTTCATTGTCATCACTGATAGATACGGTTGCCAATCGATCTAAGCGATGGGAATAATCCAGCGAATATATTCGATCGCTTTCACTTGTCGGTATGTTAGTGAGTTCATCAGCAACAGCATCATAGACAACCAGTGTCGGTTGATTTCTGTCAGGTGTGGGATATTGCAGCATTGCTATTCGGCCATCATTTAGCCAACTAGGGTGCGTTGTTTTTATATTGGCACAGTTGTAACGCAATAGATTTTTAGCATTGCCATTCCAAGCTTCAGCAAAATCTAGCGTCTGTAATTGCCAACATTGTTGCGTATTTTCAAGGTCATCAGTGCAATCAGATTGCAAGATAAACGCTAACTGAGAACCATCCGACGACCAACTTAGCTGGCTATAATGCCCAGGCTCTGTGCTTAAACGCTCTTCTTGGTTGTTGGTTAAATCTTTAGCCCATAAGTGACTAATGCATTGGCCAACATAACGGTTGAAAACTAAGTACCTACCGTCAGGGGAATAGGCGGCATTGAATTCTTGTTCGTCACTGGCTGTGAGTGGCGTAACGCGATCAAAAATGGCTTGCTCAGACGGAATTAACATGAAAACAAGTAAAGCGACACTCGCCAATGCCGCCAAAGCATACCGATAGGTTAGTGATTTATTTGGCTCTAGTTCGCGAACTGGCGTTTTCTGACTGTTATTTGTTTCCCAACGCACATTCGCTTCTAAGCTGTAGCCCTTTTTCGCGTGAGTTTTAATAAATGCTTGTTGTTTGCTGTCGTCACCGAATGCTTTGCGTAACTGGGCAATGGCACGTTGCAACGTATTGGGGCCAACGACGCTGCTTTCCCAAACTACATCCATTAACTCATCATGGCTGACAACTTCACCGGCTCGGCTCGCTAACACCTCTAGTACTTTTAATGCTTTAGGAGGAATCTGGGTCGCTTGTTGTTGATGCTTTATTTGGTTTCGATTGACATCGATAAAGTAGTTGTTAACCCAAAACTGCGTGGCCATAAAAAAGTTCATTCCTTGGTAATTCTGCTCAAATCTTACCGCACAGACTCACAAAATAAAGCTGAAAACAGAGAAATCAGCTAAACGTCAGGTTTTTTTCATGTGCTTCAGGCGTTGCGCTGGCAGCTTGATACTCAACTTTTGTATGCAAACAAAATAAGGAAGTGCATGAGTATTCAACCAAGGTTAAAAAATCTAGTGGTAACCCTTTCTTTGATTGCTGGCTTGGTGACTGGTTTAGTTGTTGTGTTTTATGTCCATGCTTTGGCTGGCCTATGGGCTGAGCCGATTGCTTTTTCCGAGCCTCCAGCTTTTGTCGAAAAGTATGTGGCTAAACGATATAAACAAGAAAGCTCAGCACCCGATGAAGCAGTAACCAAAGCCAAGCTTACTACTGACTATTTCATTGAGGCGGCTTTAGTACGCAACGTTATGGTTAACGGCGAATCACCTACAGAACTCATAAGACTATTTACCCATTCAGACAAAGTGAAACGGATCAAAACTGCCGCTGCGTTCGCTGATGTAAACATGAAGTTGTCTCATGATGAAGGTACTGATTTTGACAACAAACGAAAGGCGTTTTGGCAGCAAGTTGAAGTGCACAGCGCAGATATTCAAAGCGCGCTGTTCGAAGCGTTAATCGTCACGGCGCAAGAACGCACTAGAACTTATATACCGTATACGCTCGCATGGTGGATGCAAGAGGATAAAGCCAAAGCTGTTGAAATGCTGACTTGGGCAGCAAAGCACCATCCCGACCCTTGGGTGCGCAATTTTTCTGTGTATTACGTGATTCAATTTGGCGGTAACGAGGAATACGCTCAAGAACTCATCCAAAGCCAGACACATGACCCCGTGTTTAAGGTTCGACACCGTATTCTTGAACAACGATTTAGACGTTTTGAAGAAATGCTATTTGGCAAAGAGGAAGAACAATCATGAAGGTAACTATTAAAAATTTATTGGCATTAGCACTAGTGACAAGTTTTAGCGGTAATGCACTGTCAAAAGCTGAGGATTTACAGTCTTCATTAACTGGCCCATATCTTGGCCAAAAAGCACCTGGGTTAACGCCAGAAGTTTTTGCGCCGGACATTGTCTCTACCAAAGGATGGGAATACGGCGTTGTTTTCTCGCCACGCTTGGATGAAATGTATTTTGTTCGAGAAGTGATTAAAGATACTAAACCATATCAAGAATTTGTCGTTTTTGTACAGCATGATGATAAATGGCAGGAACGTGTTATTTCCAAAAGGGTAGGAACGCCGACACTATCGCCTGATAACAAAACGATGTTTTTTGGTCGCAGCTTTAAAACTCGAACAGCGTCAGGTTGGTCTGAAATGCAGCGGCTAGGCACTGAATTTGAAGATTTCAGGATTATGCGCGTTACCGCTTCATTAAACGGAACCATAGCATTTGATGTTGCTGAAAAAGAGGGGGTGCTGCGCTATTCCAAACTAGAGAATGGCAAACGCGTAGCCCCCAAACCATTCCCTAAGCACATCAATACAGGTTTATGGAATGCACACCCGTTTATTGCCCCTGATGAAAGCTATGTTATTTGGGATGGTCAACGAGGTAGTGATGACAGAAATTCAGACTTGTTTATCAGTTTTAAAGAGCCTGATGGCAGTTGGGGTGAGGCGATTAAATTTAGCGAGAACATTAATACTGAAGTTTCTGAATTCGCCGCACAAGTCTCGCCTGATGGTAAATATTTATTCTTTAACCGCAGTTTAGGTGACCGCAACGTGGACACCTTTTGGGTTGATGCCAAGGTCATCGAGCAACTAAAACCTACTCATATCAAACAATATCACGCTAAAAGCGCACCGCGGGGGACAGCCGCACAAGCTGTCGGCTCATTTAGGGATATTCCTGCGCTTAAAAATGCGTTTTTCGATACGGCGCCATCATCTTCAGATAGCAGTTTAGCGGCAAGGCAACTGGCCGTGGCGGAAGACAAGACCAAAGCGATTATTCAGCTGGCGAAAGAAATAGGTGCCGTTAAACATGGCAATTACGACAGCCTGTTAATCGCCCATAACAATGCTTTGGTTTTTGAAAGTTATCAGCAAAGAGGACGTTACAATCTGGCTCACCCGCAAGCCTCTGCCACCAAAGGCTACACAAGTTTATTGGTTGGCCGTGCGGTTCAGCTAGGTTACTTGTCTATGGCTGATCTTGATAAGCCAATCATCAGCTTTTTAAATGAAATAGATAAAAGCGAACTAGTTAAAGGCGCTGAGAAAATTACATTACACAAAGCGCTCACTATGCAAGGTGGTTTAACCATTGATGAGGAAAGATGGCAGGAATTAGAAAAGTCGCCCGATCAGCTTCAGGGTCAAAAACTGGTTCAAGCGTTACTAGAAAACAGTGCACCGATAACTGATGAAACCCAAGTATACAAATACGGTAACTACAACCCCATGCTCGTTATGACTGTGATTGATTCGGTAACGCCAAAGGGTGCTAAACACTTCATAAAAACCGAAGTGTTAGATAAGTTGAATATTGCTAATTACCATTGGAGTACACACACTAGCGGCCTACCCCAAGCAGGTTGGAAGATTAGCTTAACGTCACGTGATATGGTCAAATTGGGCTTAATCGTCGCCAATCAAGGTAAGTGGCAAGGAGCACCGTTTGTTTCTGCTGACTATTTAGCGAAAGCCACAAGCGCTTTTGCCAATCCACCTGAAGACTTTATTCCAGAGGAATATCGGTACGGCTATTTCTGGTACACCACGCCAGTACAAGTGAAAGGCAAAACTTATGTGGCCAATTTGGCATGGGGTGGCGGTGGACAGCGCGTTATTGTGGTCGCAGAGCTTGGGCTAGTTATCGCCATTACTGGCCATGACAGAGACGATAAAATCATGGCACAAATTACCGATACAGTTATCCCTGCATTTGCGGATTAGTCAATAAAGCTAGTGTTATTGATGACAATACCAAGTGCAAACTTAAGTGCTTGGTATTGTCTTTTTGTTGATAGGCCGTTTATACCGCCTGCCCACAAGCTACGCCAGAGCTCCACGCAAATTGGAAGTTGTACCCCCCTAGCCAACCCGTTACATCAATCACTTCGCCGATAAAAAACAAGCCTTTGGCGTTTTTTGCTTCAAAAGTTTTTGAACTGAGTTCGTCGGTATCTACCCCGCCTAGGGTAACTTCGGCGGTGCGGTAGCCTTCGGTGCCGTTGGGCTTTATTTGCCAGTGGTGTAGGTACTGCTGTAAGTAAGTGACTTCTTCATTACTTAACTGGCTGATTACTTTGTCGGTCAGCTCTTTGTTATTCACCATAGCTTCTACTAGGCGCTTTGGAAGCACAGTGGTTAGCAAGTTTTTTAGTGATTTTTGAGGGCTGTTTTGACGCCATTCTTTTACAAGCTCTGCTATTGGGCTGTCAGGTAATAAGTCGATGGTGACTGCCTGCCCTGCTCGCCAAAATGATGAAATTTGCAGTATTGCTGGCCCTGATAAACCGCGATGCGTAAATAAAATATTCTCACGAAATTGAGTGCCATCATCTGCTGTCACCACTGTTGGCAAACTAATGCCTGACAAGCCATCAAAACGTTGTTTGTCGTGATCGTGCAGGGTAAATGGCACCAGTGCCGCCATGGTTGGTAAAACGTTTAAACCAAATTGTTCAGCAATTTTATAACCGATAGGTGTTGCCCCTAGTTTTGGCATGGTTAAGCCACCAGAAGCGATAACCAAAGACTGGCACTGGTAAGTGTCGCCTGAGGTGACGACTTGGTAGCCCTGCCCGCTTTCGTCCTCAGATAAAGGCGTCACCGATAATACTTCGCTGCGTAGCGCTATATTTACCCCTGCCCAGTCGCATTCGATCATCAAAATATCAACGATATCTTGTGCGCTATCATCGCAAAATAGTTGGCCTAAAGTCTTGTGGTGATACGCCAAGCCGTGGCGGTCAACTAATTCGATAAAATCTTGTGCGCTGTAGCGACTAAGTGCTGATTTAACGAAATGTGGATTTTGGCACAGGTAGTTTTCTGGGCGGGCGTTTTCGTTGGTAAAGTTGCAGCGGCCACCGCCACTGATCAGAATTTTACGGCCAGGTTTTTTACCCATGTCCACAATAGTCACAGATTTTCCGCGATAGCCGGCGGTAGCTGCGCACATAAGGCCGGCGGCACCTGCGCCGATAACTAAAACATCTGTTTGGACTACTGACATGGAATGTGGCTCATAAAGAATAAAGCGCACATTATAGTGAGGTTATAAAAAAGGGGCTATGAAGCCCCTGTTATTTTTTGTGATGTATTTGCTTAAAGCAAGTGTGCTTAGGCGCTGGCATCTGTCATTACGCTGCCGTTGCCGCCAGATTTTGCCATTTCAGCCAAATCTTTATCAACGAAGAACAACGCGTGGCCATCGTGACCCACAAGATTGATTTTATCTAGCACGCTCTTGAATAAGGTTTCTTCTTCGTGCTGCTCAGCCACATACCATTGCAAGAAGTTAAACGTTGAGTAGTCTTGCGTTGTGAAAGCCTTGTGAGCAAGCGCGTTAATTTGCTCCGTGATATGGCATTCGTGCTTATAGGTTTGCTCGAACACATCCGCAAGTGAGCTGAACTCATGTGGTGGCGCTTCAATAGCACCTAGAATTGGCAACGCACCTGTCTCACTCACGTAAGTGAACAAGCGATTCATGTGGTCCATTTCTTCAAGCGCGTGCTTGCGCATGAACTCTGCCGCTCCCTCAAAGCCTTGGTCTTCACACCAAGCACTCATTTGTAGGTACATATTTGATGAGTAAAACTCTAAATTAATTTGTTGGTTAAGCTCTTTAACCATTTCCGGCTTCAACATAGGAACAACCTCACAGCGTTAATAATGGCGGCATTGTGCCAAAAACTTTTGATGAAGACAAATAAAAACCAATAAAAACAAATGGATACAAAGTGATAATGGTTATTGTTTATCTTCTGTTATGCACTCAACGTGTAATATTTACAGCGCAGCAAGCACAGCTTCTGCTTTTGACACTTCAAATTCTTTAGGTTTTTCAACATTTAACAGTGTTACTGTGCCATTTTCGATCACCATGGCGTAACGTTGAGAACGCAGGCCGCCAAAGGCGCCAGTTTCCATTTCAAGACCAAGGGCTTTGGTGTAATTGCCGTCACCATCAGCCAACATAGCAATATGCTCTGCGTTTTGTGCTGCGCCCCATGCATTCATCACAAAGGCGTCATTAACTGACACACAAGCGATTAGGTCAACACCTTTGGCTTTAAATTCGTCAGCCTTAACAACATAACCAGGTAAGTGAGCGGCCGAGCAGGTTGGTGTGAACGCGCCAGGTACGGCAAACAGTACAACTTTCTTGTTAGCAAAAAGTTCATCTGTAGCGTGGTTGATCATTTCACCATCTTTAAGTTCTTGTAATTGGCCGCTTGGCATCTTGTCGTTAAGGGCAATAGTCATTTGTTGCTTTCTCGTATGAATGAATTGTTATTTTAGCTTGATTGGCTTACACAAAAAGCCTTTGTCGTGCGCACTACGGGCGCAGTCTTTACAGATAAAACGGGGTTTATCAACAATGTGGATCAACTCATGGATATTTTTCTCAATATCCTTCTTTTTCCACTTACAAAGTGATTTAGCCATAAAAAAACCTCTAACACTTATTCTAAAGTATTAGAGGCTTATTTGCTTGTTCAGATTGGCGAAAAAGCGTTAAGAAACCAGCTTTAAGGTATCGCTGATATCAACCACTTGGGTCGCCACGTCGCTTGAAATGGTCTCAGCGAGTTCGCGAGAGTGAGTTACTTCACCACGGACACTTTCCATTGCTTGCTCAAATTCAGCGAAGTGTTGGCGCTGTTGATTAATCTGCTCTAGCGAGTCGGCGGCAACCCCTGCCGATGCGCTTGCTTGGTCGAGCACGTTGGCAGTGTTTTCATTTAAGGCGTCTGAAATTTCACGCTGTCGGCTAGACGCTGCTTCAATATCAAAAATATTGGTTTCCAGTGCTTTGCTATCGTGGTTTAACTGATCTAAACGATCGCTTACTTGTTTAAGCGATTCTTGCGTTTTACCGGCAAGTTGACGTACTTCGTCGGCAACAACCGAGAATCCGCGGCCATGCTCACCAGCGCGCGCGGCTTCTATGGCAGCGTTTAATGCTAATAAGTTGGTTTGATCGGCAATGGAACTGATCACATCGACAATGGTACCGACACTTTCAACCGACTGACCAAGTGATTCAATCGCTTCTTTTCCTGCTTGCGCGGCTAGGCTGGTTTGCTCGCTGGCAGCGAGTGCTTCATCAACCTTTTGTTGGCTGTCTGTTAGCGCCTGTTGGCTCGCTTGTGCGTTATCAACCACTTGTTGCGACAATGAATTTACATGTTCCGTCACTTGCGATAGCGCCGCCATAATTTCATCAACCGCTGCTAAATGAGCACTGGTACTTGAAGATGAATTTAATATGGTTTGTGCCTGTGTTTCCATGGTTTGCATGGCGGTTGATACTAAGCCAAGCTGTTTCGCTTTTTGCTTATCTTCTTCCGCAAGTTGCGTCACCATTTTATTGAAGCTGCTAGAAATTTGCCCTAGCTCGGTTTTTTCAGGAATACCTTCAATCAAATCAACACGGCCTTCATTCACTAAGGTGACAAAACTGTCACGTAAGCGGCGCAGCGGGTTTAATACAACGGTGCGGGTTAACCAGTAATTTGCCGCTAAAAAGACGACCAGTATCGACATCAGTAAAATTACAACCCAGGTAATGCGATCGTTAATGCTCTTTTGCTCAGCTAGGATAATCGCTTCACCTTCAAGGATAATTTTCTCGATGGCTGATACGTCAGCATTGAGCAAGGCTAAACCTTGTTGGCGCTGTTGTTGCTGTGAAATTGTGTTGTTTAGCTCGCTACGATAGCGGCCCACTAACGAGCGCAATTCATCAAGCGCTTCTTCACTTAAATCTGTTGCCTCTTCTTCATCGTCAAGCAATAAGTCGTCATCATCGCCTAATTCGTCTTCATCACCTGCTTCGACAATACCAAGCAATGGAAAATTAGCGAGCTTGCCAGCCAGGCTATTCAGCTCAGATAACGGCTGGTTAAGCAGCGAGGAATTTACATTGTCGCTAGCAAATACTTTACTACGAACATTGATAACGCTGGTCAACGCAGAGGCAATATTGTTGGTGGTGGCAAGGTAGTCTAATCGCTGGTCGCTGCTTAGCTCATTCGATTGGCGCGCATAATTAGCAAGGCTGCTATTTAGCGACGAGATCCCTTGCTCGTTGTTGCGTAAAAGCGCCATCGGGTCACCACTTAGTTTGCCGAGAGGGCGGTAAGTGTCGGCAATGTTTTGTTTAAGTTCTGTGGTTTTCTCAGAAATAGTAGCACCTAAATCAGCAATCGATAACTGCTCTGCACTGGTATTGATCTGTTCAAGCAAGTTTTCCGCAGTAGTCAGTAAACTCGCATCGCCAAACTGCAAATAGTTGGCGATAGTTCGATAAAAATCGACGGTCGTTAACGACTTCAAATTTTGGTATTCAGCGAGCAGTAGTCGATTGGTTTTTAGCGTGTTGCCGACCTGATACATTGCCAACAAAAATATGATGGCAAAGCTGCTAATGGCAACTACCGATGAACGTGAAAACGTTGAAACTCGCACTGTTTAAATCTCTCAACTGGCCGAATATATTTAGTCGCGGCGGATGGTAACGATCTAATATGACATTTTTGTTACAGCTCGTTTTTTAAACAGTAATGATTTTGTTAGTGCTTTGTTAATAAGGTGTGTTCGGGCAAAAATATTGACAGCTAGGCTATATAACTGGCTCGCTAGAACTTTTGGTTAAAAGAATAGACGGCTAAACGAGTAGGTAGCTAAAAGAATAGAGATAGGGCTTTATGAGTGTTGCTGCCTATAAAAACCAGCAACACGTTGAGCAATTATGCCGGTTTGGGAATCCCTTTATTGACGTATATGTCGAAGCGGTTTTTCTTCATTTTTACTTCGGTTGAAGGTTTTTGATTGGCTAAGTAATCCGCATAGCTAGGGCGTTTCACCACCACACGGTATTCCGCAAGCGCTAATGCTGGTGCGAGTAGTTGGTCGGCATCGAGATCGGCACCAACTAAATGTTGGAATACGCGCATCTCTTTTTTGACCTGGGCCGACTTTTCTTTGTGAGGATACATAGGGTCAAGGTAGACCACATCAATATCATCAAGTTGCGGCATGTCTTGCGTAGACGATTGGTGAATCAATGTCATGCGCTGGGCTATTTCACTGATGTCAGCATTGAGTTGTGCGCGTGCCAGCCCGTCTGCCAGCAAAGCGGCGACCACAGGGTTGCGCTCTACTAGCGTGACTTTGCAACCGAGCGCAGCAAGTACAAAGGCGTCGCGACCAAGGCCCGCAGTGGCGTCTAACACATGTGGATTAAAACCATGTTTTAGGCCAACAGCCTTGGCGATGTCTTGGCCTCGACCACCACCAAATTTGCGGCGGTGACCAACAGCGCCGTCAATAAAATCAACTTTAATCGGGGCGAGCTTAGGTTCATCTAACTTCACTAATTCAAGCACTTGGTCGTTTACTTGCAGCACAAAGGCAAGTTCAGCAAAGTTAGCTGCTGCGGCGATATCGCCGATATAATCAAAGTGCCAACGCTGAGCAACTTGTTTGGCTAGATCAACATCGGTTTTGTGAACGTAGGCAACGGCAACTTGCAGGTGAGTGTCTGCCATTAGCTGTCGTCCTCATGCACTTGGATGTAGTTATCGCCCGTGGCGTAAGCCACAAGTCGACTTAACTGAGTTAAGCTGAGATCGGACTCTTGCTGCCAGCGATTAAACGCAGTTTGAATGGTGGTTAAACTGGCTTTGGTTTGCAAGCCGCCCGAGATTAAGTCGTGCGCCCGAAAGTAGGCTTCAACATCACGTGACAGCAAAAAGGTGTCTTTACCGAGCGCACGCAAGGCGTATGGGCCAGTATTGCCGCCCAAACGGGCACCGTGTTTTTTTAGGTGTGCCCATAGGCCGATAATATTGTCGCTTGGCCATTGGCGAATAAATTCTGCAAATGAATGACCGTTTTGCTGTTCTTCAAAAATCATTTGGGCATTGGCTTTAATGGTTTTTACCTTATTAAAGTTGCGAATAATTTTCGGATCGGCGGCTTTTCGCTCCAGCATATCTTCTGGCATCATCAAGATTTTCTCGATGTTAAAGCCGAAGAACACTTCTTCAAAGTCTGGCCATTTTTGTTCGACCACACGCCAAACAAAGCCCGACTGAAATACTTTTTTCGTGAATGCTGCTAAGTAGCGATCATCGGGTAGCAGGGCTAATGCGCCCTGCTCTTCAACTGGTGGTAGCAGTAAATTTAATTGTGCAACGCCGCCTTTTCGCTCGGCGGCGCGCTGATAGAGTTTATCGAAAGCTTCTAGTTTCATCGTTTAACGCCTGAATGCATCGACTATGCGGCTTGGATGCCGCTGTGTCTTAGTAGCGCATCAATTTCAGGCTCGCGACCACGGAAGGCTTTAAATAGCTCGCTTGGCTCTTGTGAACCACCTTTTTCTAAGATGTTCACCAAGAAGCTTCGGCCAGTGTCTTGGTTAAACACGCCTTCTTCTTCAAAACGAGAGAAAGCATCACTTGATAACACTTCCGCCCATTTGTAGCTGTAGTAGCCAGCAGCATAACCACCACCAAAGATATGACCAAAACTGTGCTGGAAGCGATTAAATTCAGGTGCTTTAACCACAGCGTATTGCGCTCGTACATCGTTTAGCACGGTTTGAATATGCTCGGTTTTTTCTGGTGAAAATTGTGCGTGCATGGTGAAGTCGAACAAACCAAACTCGAGTTGACGCAACATTTGCATTGCTGACTGGAAGTTTTTCGCGGCCAACATTTTGTCTAGCATGCTTTGCGGTAATGGCTCGCCTGTTTCAAAGTGGCCTGAAATGAAGCTTAAGGCTTCTGGCTGCCAGCACCAATTTTCTAAGAACTGGCTTGGTAGTTCAACGGCATCCCATGCAACACCGTTAATACCGGCAACGCTTGAGGCGTTGATTTGCGTTAGCATATGGTGAATACCGTGACCAAATTCGTGGAATAAGGTGACCACTTCATCATGGGTAAATAACGCGGGTTTGTCCCCTACTGGGCCGTTAAAGTTGCAAGTTAGGTAAGCTACTGGCAGTTGCACTATGCCGTTGGCTAACTCACGGCGTCCAACACAATCGTCCATCCAAGCACCGCCGCGCTTTTTCTCGCGCGCGTATAAATCTAAGTAGAAACTGCCGCGTAGCTGTTCGTTTTCGTCGTAAACGTCAAAGAACTTAACGTCTTGGTGCCATACATCAACACCGTCACGTTGTTTAATGGTTAAACCAAATAGACGATTAACAACTTCAAACAAGCCGGCAACCACGGTTTGTTCAGGGAAATACGGGCGCAATTCTTCATCAGAAATTGCGTAACGCTCTTGTTTAAGCTTTTCACTGAAGTAGGGTAAATCCCAAGCAGCTAATGCTTCAACTTGGTGTTTTTCTTTGGCAAATTCGTGCAATTCTGCCAGTTCTTGCTCACCTTGCGGTTTTGATTTTGCCGCCAAGTCTTGTAAAAAGCCAATGACTTGGTCGCTCGAATCAGCCATTTTGGTCGCCAGTGACTTATCGGCGTAGTGTTCAAAATCAAGTAGTTGTGCAAGTTCGTGGCGCAGTGCAAGAATCTCGTTCATCACTTGTGAGTTGTCGAATTCACCTGCATTTGGGCCAAGTTCTGAAGCGCGAGTAACAAATGCACGGTACACTTTCTCACGCAGATCGCGATTGTCGCAGTACATCATGATCGGCAAGTAGCTCGGAAAATCTAAGGTAAATAACCAACCGTCAAGCTCTTTAGCTTGTGCAAGTTGGGCTGCTGCCGCTTTCGCGCTATCGGGTAGGCCACTTAATTCTGTTTCGTCGGTGATATTAACGGTAAATGCTTGTGTAGCATCGAGTAAATTATTGTTAAAGCCCGAACCTAGCTCAGATAATTTCGCCACAATTTCACCGTAGCGTTGTTGTTTCTCAGGTGCTAAGGCAATACCTGAGAGTTTGAAATCGCGAAGTGCATTATCAATGACTTTCTGTTGTGCAGTATCTAGCGTTTGGTAGTGTTCGCTTTCGGCAAGCTGTTTATAGGCTTGGTATAAGCCTTGGTGTTGGCCAACAAAGGTGCCGTACTCTGACAGCAGCGGTAAACAACTTTCATAGGCTTCACGCAATTCATCACTGCTTAACACAGAGTTTAGGTGTGATACTGGTGACCATAACTTTCCTAAAACATCATCAACCTCGTCAATCGGCATCACTAAATTTTGCCATGTAAATGTATCATTTTCGGTTAATACCCGTTCGATACACTGCTTGCAATCAGCAATGGCTTGTTCAACGGCAGGCTTTACGTGCGCTGGTTTAATCGCTGAAAATTGTGGTAGTGCATGTGATTGCAATAATGGGTTTGTCATAGAGTAAGCCTTCGGCATCAGTTGTTATCAGCTATACATTTATAGTCAGTAGTCGCGTAATTCAAGAGGCGCACTATATTTATTGTATGTAATACCAATTTCAATAAATACTTGATCATTCTGGTTGGTTAAAATGCTCATTAACTGTGTTGTTATTTTTTAAACTAGAACAACTAGTTAGCAAAAATAACGCTTTGCCTACATGGATGTAGGTACTTAGGTTTTGCTGGGAGCATAGAACCTGTGTTTATGAACCTTTTTCCTACGCCATAATTGCTCAACTAATTAATTCAATTGGTATTAGTTCTAACTTTTGCAGCTAAGTGCTTGCTCTTATTTGTACCTTTTTGCGTGTAAACCAATTGTATTGTTTTGTTTTACCTTGTTTTACCTTGTGTTACCGCAATACGAGCAGCACAAATTTCGGCATAATATTGGGTTAGCTTTGTATTTCTTTTTTTAGTGTAGGATAAGTTAGTTTGCGTCGAATAATGTGGTGTCTGCTATTGCTGAGTGTGTTCATCACTCGCTCTGTTTTTGCGATCAGCAACACCAGTTTGTCATTATCAAACATTAGTGTGGCTGATGGTCTTAATAGTGCCAGTGTTTTTGCAGTGATGCAGGACACTAATGGCTACTTGTGGCTAGGCACAGAGCATGGTGTCAATATTTACGATGGTTATACCATGCGTTCGCTAAGTGGCCCAGAGGGTGACTTTGAGCGCTATGCAGTGACGCAAATAGTGCAAGATGAACAAGGAATTGTTTGGCTGACCATGCTGGGTAAAGGCATCTACCGATACGACTATCAAGCCGATAGTTATCAATTATTCACCGATAGCGACTCCGTTACCACAACTGCTGATGCAGCTCATCAACCCAATTCCGGTAACTCGCCATGGCTTGCAATAGGGCAAAAGGTTCTGCGATACAGCCAAGCAGGCAAGCAGGTTGAATTGGTGCTTGATTTAACTGAGCAATTAGAAGCTGGCGAGTTTATTAAACGGGTTTATCAAGTTGAGCAATTTTTGTTGGTCGCTACTCCCAGAGGCGCTTTTGTCCTGGAGTTATCCTCTGGGCAAGTTAATCACTTAGATTTAGTGGTTAATCAGGCTGTTTCCAACATGAGTTTAGATGGTTTTGAGGCCAACCGTTTGTATGACTTTGTTAGTTGGCGAGGTCACGTATTTGTTGCTACGGAAGCTGGCTTGATCATTTTTAAGATTGCCGATCTGGTGCGTTACTTTGACAATTTGGCTGAATTGCCTGTTGTTCATCCGAACGTTATGCATGGTGTGCGTGCGTTATATGCTGAGCAGGATAAAGTGCTAGTGGGCTCGCACGAAGGTGTGATGCAGGTGCACCTAGGTGAAAGCAGCGCGGGTAGCGAAAACGGAACAGATATCGAAAGCAATACTGACATTAAAAATACAACCGCCCCCACATCGGCAGATTTCGTTTATCAGTTATTGTTTCGCTTTTCTGATATTAACCCACATGTTGCACACAATGATGTGTTGGATATTACCAAAGACAACAGTGGCATATTTTGGTTTGGTTCGCAGTCAAATGGGGCTTATCGTTGGAACCCAAACAGTGAACTCATTTGGAATGTTGAGCATGTTAGCACCACTAATAATAGCCCGCTAAATGAAGAAGTAAGCGGACTTGGTCTAGGCGGTGTATATGCCATGACTGCAGATAGCCAAGACCCGAAGATTATTTGGGCAAGTACGGGGCGTGTACTAAACCGCATCAATACTGAGACTAAAACAGTTAAACACTATGCTATCGACCTACACGAACACACTAGACATTTACACGCCGACATTACCAAACTAGTTGATAACGGCGATACACTTTGGGTCGGAACTCAGCAAGGAATTAGGCCTTTTAATAAGCGCTTAGAGCGGGTCGTGTCAGAGCCTTTTTCTGCGGCAACTCAAGCGTGGCTGTGTCAACATCATGGTAAGCAATATACGTTTGCCATATTGCAGCAAAGTTTATGGTTTTTTGGCTCGGAAGGGGCTGGGCGCATTTCGTTAAAAACCGGTGCAATGGAAAAACTTGATGCGATAAACAAGGTGTTGCCACCTGACCAAATTCAGCGAGTTTTTGCCGATGTTGCGTTATGGCCTGAGCATTTGGTATTAACCACTCAAGACAGTATCTGGGTCTATAACCCAATGCTTGATTCGTTGAAACTGGTTTATCAGTTTCATCACAACCAAGAGTTTCGTCACGCTGAGATCAATAGCCTAGCGTTAGATGATAACAATATTTTATGGGTCGCCTATGACGGTGTTGGTTTGTTTGGGCTTGATGGTTTAAGCCTTGAAGCAAGAGTATTTATTGACGCTGCTAGCACTTCCTTAGATGAGCATATTTATGGTGTAAAGACTGACGCTGAGGGTCATTTATGGTTCGCGAGTCAAGTGGGTTTTTATCGATTGGATAAAAACACTCGACACCTGCGTCAGTTCGATATTGGCGATGGCTTAGCCACTAATGAATTTAATGCCGATGCTTATGCTGTAATGACTGATGGCAAGCTTGCCTATGGCACCATGCTGGGGCTAAGTATTTTTGACCCTATTCAGTTGCACAACCAAAATGAAGCCATTAACCAAGACTTTAGCGTTAACTTTTCTGGCGTCAGTACGTTATCACGTGACTTAACTGTCTCCACGTTTATTAATAATGGCCAGACGTTTGCTTTTAAGCACAGTGATATTGGTATTCGCATTGACTTTGCAACGTCTTCATTCCTACATCGCGACACTATTGAATATCGTTACCAGCTCGTTGGTCCTACTGAAATAAATGCGCCGTTTTCCAGCCAGCATTATGTTACTTTTCCGAGTTTAAGTTCTGGCGACTATGAGCTTATTGTGCGTGCTAAATCGCCTTACACAGGCGAGTTATCTGCGCCTAGCTCTTTGTTGTTTAATGTTTCTTACCCATTGTGGCGAGCACCAGTAGTTCTGGTTTTTTATGGGTTTAGTGTCTTAGTGTGCTTGTTTATTTGGCTACGTTGGCGGGCCAATAAACAGCAAGAATTAATTGCTGCACACGAAGCGGTGAAGTTAAGAGAACATCGCTTACAGCTCGCACTTACTGGCAGTGATAGTGAGGTGTGGGACTGGGAAAGCCAATCGAATCGAATTTATGCCAAGCGTTTTACCAAAGATTTGGGCTATGCAGCTCCGGATACTTCGCTTGGTTTTGAAACTCACATTGATTTGATTCACCCGGAGGACAAAGAGCTGTTTTTGTCCAAGTGGCACGCGTTTTTGATAAGTGATTCGCCTGTTGACAGCTTTGACTGCAGCTATCGCTTGCAGCACAGCAACGGCCATTGGTTATGGTACAAAGATATCGGCAAAATAGTGACCCGCAATATCGATGGTGAGCCAGATCGCGTAACCGGATCTTATTCGAACATTACCCAAACGCGTGCTGATGAAGAGCGTGCATTGAACTTTGGTGATGCCTTTAAGCATACCCAAGACTGGGTGGTGATCATTGATGAGAATTTTGAGCGTGTCACGGTTAATCAATCGATGGGGCAAGTGTTTGGCTGGAAAAATGAAGAATTTGATTACCATCGAGGGCTATTCGGGCTAACAGAAAAGCGCAGTGATTATTATCTTGAGCTGTTACCTACTTTGAAAAACAAAGGCCACTATAGCGGCGAAGAGCTGATTCAAACACCGCTTGGTCAAGAATACCACGTGTTAATGAATATCAGTGTGAGCAAAAATAAAGTGAATAATACGCATCACTATATTTTTGTGATGACCGACATTAGTGCGCAGAAAAAAGCTGAGTTCGAGCTTAGACAATTAGCCAACTATGACCACCTAACCGGCTTACCTAATCGTTCATTATTACTTGAGCGCATTAAGCACGGTATTGAACAGGCACGTCGCGCGCAACACACCATAGCCTTGTTTTTCATTGATTTAGACCGTTTTAAGCAGGTTAATGACTCGCTCGGCCATGACTATGGTGATTTGCTACTGCAAGAAATCACCGCTCGTCTCAGCAGTGCACTTAGGGAAGACGACACAATTGCCCGCATTGGCGGTGATGAATTTGTGGTGCTGGTGGAGCATTTTAAATCGCATAATGATTTAAGCCGCATTGCGCAAAAGATTATTGATGTGGTTGAAGTACCAGTCAAATTGAAAAGTACCACCGTGAGTGTTGGCGCCAGCATTGGTGTTGCGATGTACCCTGAAGATTCAGGATCGCAAGACGAGCTGCTGCGCAATGCTGACGTTGCGATGTATCACGCCAAGCAACAAGGCCGTAATAACTTCCAGTTCTTTACCGAGCGCATGAACCTGGAAGCTAAACAGCGTTTAACCATGGAGTCTAGTCTTAAGCAGGCGGTGAGAAACGACGAGTTTTTCAATGTTTATCAGCCAGTGATTGATGCCCACACAGGCAAGATTATTGGTGCTGAATTACTTATGCGTTGGCAGAGTGAAGAGGGCTTAGTATCACCTGACAAGTTTATTCCGCTTGCTGAAGAAATGGGCTTGATCGCCACCATGACTGGGATTGCACTCGACAAGGCATTGGTGCTACTTAAAGTATGGCGCGCGCTGAGCCCTAATTTTTACTTATCGATTAACGTATCAGCCAAACATTTTGCTGATGCCAGTTTGGTCACCTTCTTGGAAAACAAGTTTAATGATTATCAAATTCCTGCGGGTGCGTTAAAAATAGAAGTGACCGAAAGCGCATTTATGAGCGAGCCAGAAAAAGCGATAGAAACCATCAATACGCTTTCTGCTATGGGATGTCGCTTAGCGTTAGATGATTTTGGTACTGGCTATTCGTCATTGTCTTATATTAAACAGCTACCGCTTGATATTATTAAGATTGATCGCAGTTTTGTCAGTGGTATTGGCGAATCACCAGAAGATGAAGCAATAGTCGACTCAACATTGGTATTGGCACGAAGTTTAAATATTGCCTGTGTTGCTGAAGGCGTAGAAACCGAAGCACAGCTTCAGTACTTGGTTGATCATCAATGCCACTTGATTCAAGGCTATTTTTATTACTCGCCACTGGCCATGGATGAGCTAACAGAAAAACTCGCAGAGAATAAAAATGAGTTTAGTACGGTCGCTAAAGGTTAGGCAAAGGTTTGGCAAAAGCTAGGCATAGTAATGCAAGCTTGTAATTTGCCCTTTCCTCCCCCATTAATTAACGATAACAAAACGATTAGGTTTATAGGTACACAATTATGACTCAACATTTTGATTTTCTCGCTATTGGCGCAGGTAGTGGCGGTATTGCTTCAGCTAACCGTGCTGCGAGGCATGGTAAAAAAGCAGCCGTAATTGAAGCTAAGGCAATTGGTGGAACCTGTGTGAATGTTGGTTGTGTGCCGAAAAAAGCGATGTGGTATGCAGGGCAAATTGCCGACGCATTGTACTATGCGCCAGATTACGGTTTCAATGCACCACTGCAAAGCTTTGACTGGGCAACCTTAATTAAAAACCGTGAAGCGTACATTGAGCGTATTCACGCCGCATATCAGCGTGGTTTTACCGCCAATGATGTCACCGTTATTCAAGGTTTCGCTAAGTTTGTAAATAAAAATACCGTTGAAGTGAACGGTGAGCTTTACTCTGCTGATCATATTGTGATTGCAACAGGTGGTCGCCCTAGCGTTCCTAATATTGAAGGCGCTGAATATGGCATCGATTCAGATGGTTTCTTCGCGTTAACTGAACAACCTAAATCAGCAGCAGTTGTTGGCGCAGGTTATATCGCTGTAGAGCTAGCGGGTGTGTTACATGCACTAGGCACGGAATCACACTTGCTTGTTCGCAAAGAAAAGCCATTACGCGGCTTTGATGAAATGTTAAGTGACACGCTAGTTGAGCAAATGGCGAAACATGGCCCAACACTTCACAACCACAGCGTGCCAACTAAAGTTGAAAAACACGACAACGGCCAGTTAACCGTTCACCTTGAAAACGGTAAGACAGTTGGCCCGGTTGATACGCTAATTTGGGCGATTGGTCGTGAACCAGCAACTGATCAAATTAACCTTGAAGCAACGGGTGTTGAAACTGATGAACGTGGTTTTATTCCGACCGACAAATACCAAAACACCAATGTAGACGGCATTTATGCTGTGGGTGATAACACAGGCCGAGTGCAGTTAACGCCTGTTGCTGTGGCTGCTGGTCGCCGTTTATGTGAGCGTTTATTTAACAATAAACCATACGAGCACTTAGACTATGAAAACGTGGCAACCGTGGTCTTTAGTCACCCTGTTATCGGTACAGTTGGCTTAAGCGAGCAAGAAGCGATTGAGCAGTATGGTGAAGATCAGGTTAAGGTGTATAACTCGCAGTTTACGGCACTTTATCAAGCAATTACCGAAGATTACCGCGACCCAACACGCATGAAGCTAGTTTGTGTGGGCAAAGAAGAGAAAATTGTTGGTATTCACTCAATTGGTTTTGGCAGCGATGAGTTACTGCAAGGTTTTGCTGTGGCGATGAAGATGGGCGCAACTAAGGCTGATTTTGATAATACGGTGGCGATTCACCCGACATCGGCTGAAGAATTTGTGACTATGTAGATTTTTCCAGAGAAAATTAGCCACAAACTAGTTTTCTCTCTATTCACACGAATAACACACTGCCCTCGCTAAGTTAGCTCAATTTAGTGAGGGCTTTTTTGTTCTTAAAAACACTTTTATGGATACCTCTCTCGCTCTCTTCCTTTTAATTTTGAGCTTGGTTTATTCTCATAGTTCCAAACCTGCTAGCAGTTAACATTTGGATGATTTGCTAGAAAGTTTGTACGAACTGCCGCCATAGCATTCCGCAAATTTCTTATATTTCTATTCTTAAATCCGAGTGCTTCAAGTCACTAATCTTTTTAGTGAACGAAGCCATGAACTTTGAAGAATATGAACATACTTAATTCAAAACTTCTCATCACTGTCTTATTTTTCACACTGATATTGTCTTCGTTCACCAGTTACTCGTCCGAACGAAAATTATCTCAGGCCATTGCGGTTGATGTGTTAATTGGGTCAGATGATATTGACGGGCTTCGCTTAGCGTATCGACCACATGTTTATCACCTTGAAGATATCTTATTTGTTGATCAGCTCGATATATATTGGGAAGTGAGTGTGAATTTTTGGGAGTATGGTGAATCAAACCAGCATGAGACGAACTATGTACTGGCTTTTTCTCCCGTAATTGGTCAAACGTTTTATCACATCAAAGGAAAATATCCGCTTAGATGGGAGTTTGGCATTGGCATATCACTTGTGGAAGATACTAGATTTGCTGGCAAAGACATTGGCTCTCACTATCAATTTGAAGACAGGCTCGGTTTGGCAATAGATTTTGGTCAAAACAATAGTCAATCTGCGGCAATTCGTTATATGCATTACAGCAACGGAGGCCTCAATAGCAAAAATCCAGGGGTTGATTTCTTAAACTTATCTTATGCCTACTCGTTTTAGCCTATCGTGTTATTTTTGACCAGCTTTTATGTAGTGTGATGGCACGTTAAAATCATAAAAGCCAGTGCGAATATAAGTAACTTAGGAATAAAGAATGGCCACCGCTCCTGACACCAAAAAACAGCCCCATAAACTGGTAATGCATGGCCATGAGCGTGTCGATAATTACTATTGGTTGAGAGATGACAGCAAGCAATCGCCAGAGGTAATTGCTCACCTAAATGCTGAAAATGCACATTGTCAACAAGTGCTCGCCCACACTGAAGCATTGCAAGAGTGCTTGTTTCAAGAGATGGTTGCTCGGCAGGTCAAAGAACGTCAGTCAGTCCCTTTCAAATACGGCGCCTATTTCTATTGGCATGAGTACATTGGGGATGCTGAATATCCTATTTACTGGCGTGATGCGTCGGCGCAAAAGCAAAGAGATCTGCAGATACTCAATGCAAATGTGCGTGCCAAAGGCCATGCATACTATGATCTCGCGCCAATTGAAGTGAGTGAGGATGGCACCTATGCCGCGATTGCCGAAGATACCAATGGCGATAGACTCTATCAGGTTTCGGTTAAACACATTAAAGATGATAACTTTTTAAACGACAAACTTGTTGATACTTCAGGGGAACTGGTTTGGTGCAATACTGGTCGCAGCTTTTACTACGTAAAAATGCATCAGCAAACTTTATTACCCTATCAAGTGTATCGTCACAGGCTGGGCACAACGCAAGATGAAGATGAACTCTTGTACGAAGAAACGGATCAACGCTTTTGGACTCAAATTGCTAAAAGCAAAGATAAGGCGAGCATTGTAATTTATCACGGCACCAAAGAGTCGAGTGGTGTTTCTTTGTTAAGTGCCGATGACGAATCTGCCAGCGTAGTTACGCTCTTGCCAAAAGAAGAAAATCACCTTTGCTGGCTGGAGCTGGTTGGTGACCGCGCTTTTATTTTAACTAACTGGCAGGCGAAAAATTTCAAAGTTGTCACCACTAGCATAAGTACTATTGCCGACAAATCGACTTGGCATGAAGTTGTGGGGCATAGAGAAGATGCGTTGCTAGAAAACTTTGAAGTATTTAATCGTCACCTAGTGTTTAGCCAACGCGTTAAAGGGCTGCCACAGTTTATTGTTAAGAGCTTAGAGTCTGGGCAAGAACTACAGCTTGAGTTTAATGACTCGGCTTTTTCCGCTTACCTTCAGGACAACCTTGATTTAGCGGCTAAACGGGTGCGTATTAACTATACCAGCATGACTACACCAGAATCGGTACTTGAATTTGAATTAAGCTCTGGCGAACCAACCCTGTTGCAACAGCACCAAGTTGCCGGTGAGTTTAATGCACAAGATTATTGTTGTGAGCATATTGAAGTTGGCGCGCGTGACGGCCAGCAAGTGCCCGTTACACTTGTTTATCGCAAAGATAAGTTTAGTCTTAGTGAAAATCCGATATTGATTGATGGTTATGGCGCCTATGGGTTCAATGTTGACGCTGATTTTTCTTACAGCCGATTGAGTTTACTCGATCGTGGCGTTGTTTATGCATTTTGCCATGTGCGCGGCTCTGCTATGTTGGGTCGCCATTGGTATGAACAAGGAAAAATGTTAAATAAGCAAAATACCTTCAATGACTTTGTTGATGCCACGCAAGCCATAGTCGCTTTGGGTTATGGCGCTGCTGACAAAGTATTGGCAACTGGTGGCAGTGCTGGCGGTTTGCTAATTGGTGCTACGCTTAATCAGGCACCAGAGCTTTATTTGGCGTGCGCGGTTCATGTTCCTTTTGTTGATGTGCTGTCAACTATGTTAGATGAAAGTCTGCCATTGACCTGTGGTGAGTATGATGAATGGGGTAACCCTAATGACAAAACTTACTATGACTACATATTAAGTTACTCGCCATACGATCAAATTAAGCGACAGGCCTACCCTCATCTACTCGTTACTTCAGGTTTATACGACTCACAGGTGCAATATTTTGAACCTGCTAAATGGGTTGCCAAACTCCGCGAATACAAAACGGATAGTAACTCCTTGTTGTTTAAGTGTGATATGGAAGTGGGCCATGGCGGTCAATCTGGGCGCTTTAACCGGTATCGCGAAGTTGCCTTGGAGTATGCTTTTTATCTCGATGTATTAGCTAGGGCGTGTTGACCTTTCAGGATTGTTTTTGCAGCAGTCTGTTTGGGTTTTATACAAGACGGCACTTGTGCAGTGTAGTCATATTCCATAAATAAGTGCCAACACAGTAGAAAATTCAAATAGACGCTGCCCCTTTATTTTGTGTTGAGGGGGTCATCTAAACACTTCCTGCTCATTGTTGCTCGCTTTTTACATAGAACGACTATGCGACAAAGCGAGCGCCGCGATCAGAAAGCGTTTAGATTGAACAAAATTCAATCTCGAAAGATCGACACGCCCTGGAGCTTAAGATAAAAAATTCATTTGTTTTTTGTTCGGTTATTCGCCAGCCCTTATGAATTGTGTCTTAGAAAATTTAGTTATTTTAGCCTGTCAAATAACGTTCAAAAAATTTTAATAATCTTCTGGTAATGGGGTAATTATCTGGTAATCTTTTACCCCTTGTTTGAACTTTGGTTGCTTTTTATACAAAAGCCGAAGCAAACAAGTTAAATGTTTTATCCACAAAAATAAAAATAATAAATGTTGTGTGTAAAAAGGATTCCTGCCTCATCTTTTTTATGTATTCCAACAGCTTACGAGCCAATATCTGATTTAAGTGAAAACTTATCTCGGAGATTTCTAATGCTTGTTAACAAACTTATCCACATTAATTACTGAAACTTTCAGCTGAATTAGTCTCTTGTCTATCCACCAACTCGGCACCTGTGCTGGAGACAATTTTCAGGATATGGCATGCTTAGCCAAATTTACTCTAAGTTGACAACACACTATGGCAAGTTCAGCCCTTTCACCACTCATTTTGGTTGATGGTTCTTCTTACTTATTTCGCGCATATCACGTTCCTTATTTGCAAGCTTTATCCACAGCTGATGGTCATCCAACAGGGGCAATCACAGGTGTGCTAAATATGATCAAAAGCCTGCAAAAAGACTATCCAAACGGCAATATCGTGGTGGTGTTCGATGCTAAGGGAAAAACATTCCGCAATGACATGTATGCTGAATACAAAGCGAATCGCCCACCTATGCCAGAAGATTTGCGCTGTCAGATTGCACCGCTGCACGAAATGATTGCTGCCATGGGCTTTCCATTGCTGGTTATTGAAGGGGTGGAAGCGGATGATGTTATCGGCACACTAGCAAAACAAGCGTGTGAAAAAGGTATCGAAACGGTTATTTCAACTGGTGATAAAGACATGGCGCAGTTGGTAACAGAGCACGTAACTTTGCTTGATACCATGAAAGAGAAAATTACCGATATTGATGCTGTTAAAGAAAAGTACGGTTTTGCACCTGAGCATATGATTGATTACTTAGCGCTGATGGGCGATGCGGTGGACAACATTCCAGGCATGCCAGGTGTTGGGGATAAATCTGCCAAAGCGCTAATTGCTGGCATTGGTGGTATTCGCGATATTTACGAGCGTTTAGACGACATAGCAGGTCTTGGCTTTCGCGGCAGTAAAAGCTTAAAGCCGAAAATGATCGAGCACGAAGAAATTGTTCGCCTGTCATATGAGCTCGCGACAATAAAATGTGATGTTGAACTTGAGCAACAAGTAGATGAGTTACAACCAGTAGAACGCGATCTGGATAAATTGACTGAGCTTTTCACTCAGTATGAATTGCGTCGCCATTTAGCGGATCTGAAAAAGCCAACAGGTTCGGCTTCAAGTAGTGACGTTGCCGCATCGCAAGCGCCAGATATCCAAGAAGAAAGCGAAGATGAAAGTAAAGCAGTAACAGCTGAATACGACATTATTCTCACCGAAGCAGACTTCAATACATGGTTAGCAAAGCTCAAAGCTGCGCCTTTATTCGCGTTTGATACCGAAACCACCAGTATTGATTACATGCAAGCGGAACTTGTCGGCTTATCTTTCTCTCATGAAGTTGGCAAGGCTGCCTATGTACCTGTTGCCCATGACTATTTAGACGCTCCATCGCAGCTAAGTCGCGATTGGGTGTTGGCACAGTTAAAGCCTTTGCTAGAAAGTGATGAGCATAAAAAGGTCGGACAAAACTTAAAATATGATGCGCATGTGCTAAGTCACTACGACATTGATTTAGCCGGTATTGAATTCGATACCATGCTTGAATCTTATTGCTATAACAGCGTTGCTAGTCGCCACAATATGGATGCATTAGCGAAAAAATATTTGAACCATGAAACCGTGCATTTTGAAGATATTGCTGGCAAAGGCGCTAAGCAGTTAACGTTTAACCAAATTGAGATCGAAAAAGCTGGTCAATATGCCGCGGAAGACGCTGACATTACGCTGCGTTTACATCAGGCATTGCACGCAAAACTAATAAAAGATAAGGGCCCATTATCCGTTTTTACTGATATCGAGCTTCCGCTTAGCCAAGTATTGCAACGTATGGAAAGCCACGGTGTATTGATTGACAGTGATGTGCTGGCGGAGCAAAGCCAAGCGATCGGCGCTCGCTTAGCTGAGTTGGAAATTGAAGCGCATAATATTGCGGGTAAAGCATTTAACTTAGCGTCACCTAAGCAGCTGCGTGAAATTTTGTTTGAAGAGTTAAAAATTCCTGCGATCAAGAAAACGCCAAGTGGTGTGCCATCAACGGCAGAAGAAGTGTTGCAAGAGTTAGCACTTGATTACCCACTGCCAAAGCTGATTTTAGAGCATCGCGGCCTAGCCAAGTTAAAATCAACGTATACCGATAAGTTACCGTTGCTAGTGCAGTCGAAAACAGGTCGAGTACATACTTCTTATCATCAAGCAGTTGCAGCAACAGGCCGCTTGTCATCAACCGATCCAAATTTACAAAACATTCCTATTCGCAGTGAAGAAGGCCGTAAAATTCGCCAAGCCTTTATTGCACCGCAAGGCTACAAAATTGTTGCGATCGACTACTCGCAAATTGAATTGCGAATTATGGCGCACTTGTCTGACGATCCGGGCTTAGTGAAAGCGTTTAGCGAAGGTAAAGATGTTCACAGTGCAACCGCAGCTGAAATTTTTGCGGTTGATGTTGAAAGTGTCACTAGCGATATGCGCCGCAGTGCCAAGGCGATCAACTTTGGTTTAATTTACGGTATGTCGGCATTTGGTTTAGCCAAGCAAATTGGTGTTGGTCGAAATCAAGCGCAAGACTATATGAACAAATACTTCGAGCGTTACCCTAATGTAATGCAATACATGGAAGACACACGTCAGCAAGCGAGCGAAAAAGGCTATGTAGAAACCTTGTTTGGCCGTCGTTTGTACTTGCCTGATATTAAAGCGCGCAACCAAGCACGTAAAAAAGCGGCTGAGCGCGCTGCCATCAACGCCCCGATGCAAGGTACTGCCGCTGATATTATTAAAAAGGCAATGCTAGCAGTAGACCAATGGATTGCTACGCAGCCAGCTGATGTGGTGAAAATGACCATGCAAGTGCATGATGAATTGATTTTTGAAATCAAGGAAAGTGAGTTAGCACAAGTGACAGCTAAATTGGTTGAAATCATGAATGCGGCAGCTGAATTAAATGTGCCATTAATTGCAGAAGCGGGTAGTGGCGATAATTGGCAACAAGCTCACTAATACAAATGTTGTAAATTAACAGCGATCGATCAATAAAGCCGCAAATGCGGCTTTTTTTATTGTAATAATCATTATTTTACGTTTTTTTACAACTGAAATGAAAAAAAATTACAAAATATACTTTACAGGAATAGAGTCCTTACTCTATAATTCATCCTGTTCCTCGACGTGAACGCTTGTTGTAATAATTGTATATTCTAGCTTTCCCCATAAGCTAATACGCCGGTGATTTTGTTATCACCGGTTTTTTTATGCCTGTAATTTAATTTCACTTACTTGAATATAAACAACAATCACCTAATCAAAAGCTTTCTTTTTGACCTTTATTCGATTCAGCACTTCATATTGTACTTAGCCTTAGCCTTAGCCTTAGCCTTAGCCTTAGCCGTTTGTGTTCTAACTACGCTTTTCTATGCATATAAAAATAATCTGCCAAGCTCGCCAGTAACTTTCGTAGACATTCAACTGCGATCGTTAACTAGTATTGTTAGCCGCTATCCCTAACCAGAGTCTTTGGTCAATTTATCGCCCTACACTTTGTAACAAACAAATATTAGCCATCTAACCAATTGCCACTATAATTGATTTCATACCTATCGGTACAGATTCGACGGAAATATAATTATGTCGCCCAATTGGTTCGACAATAAGAGAGGAATAAACAGATGACTAAATTAAAAACTCACACAGTAGATAGTGCACCTGAAGCAAGTAAGCCACTACTAGACAACTCGCTAAAAGCATTTGGCATGGTGCCTAACTTACACGCAGTATTGGCAAGCTCACCAGAGACGTTAAAAGCTTACCAAGTTTTACACGAACTATTTTCTAACTCATCGTTTGATGCTGATGAACTTACGGTTGTGTGGCAAACCATTAATGTTGAACACGAATGCGGCTACTGTGTGCCGGCGCATACAGGTATTGCCCACTCAATGAAAGTTAGCGAAGAGATCATTAATGCGCTGCGCAACAAAACTCCGCTACCAACAGAGAAGTTAGAAGTACTTCGCGATACGACATTAGCGATTGTTCGCAATCGCGGTCACATTGATGGTGCTGAATTAGAGCGTTTCTTCGCTGCTGGGTATGGTGATCAGCAAGTACTTGAAATCATCTTAGGTCTATCGCAAAAAGTGATCAGTAACTACACTAATCACATTGCTGAGACAGAATTAGATGCCCCGTTTAAGCAATTCGCGTAATCATTACTTTATCTGGTGTTTGGTCTCAATATGATACTAAACACCAGATTGCGGATACGAGCATGGCGGCGTAAAATATTCATTAGCGAGATGTGAATGATAATACCAGTTCAATTGGTATAAGTAGCCTTAGGAAAAGTACGTGGTAAGTGGTCGAAAACGAGAATTTGATGAACAAGTTGCGCTGCAAGCTGCGATGGAAGTGTTTTGGCAAAAAGGCTACAGCGGCACCTCGCTTAGCGATTTAACCAGCCGAATGGGTATTAACAAGCCCAGTTTATACAGTGCATTTGGCAATAAAGAATCATTGTTTATCAAGGCCACACAGCTATACATCAATAGCAAAATGAAGCCACACTTGGAAATCCTCAATAACCCTTCGCTATCTTTGTTTGATCGTCTTAAACAATATTTAATGTCGATCATCAATCAACAATGCTGTGTTAACTCTCCTAAAGGTTGCTATTTAGTGCAGTGCCAGTCGGAAATTGTCGGGGGAGACCTACCTGCACAAGCTAGTGCTGTGTTGGCGACAGCAGAATCTATACCCAAGCAAGTGTTTACTGAACTATTTCAACACGATCGCGAAGCTATTTCATTAAACCTCGCGAATCAGGCCGAGCAAATTGCGCTTACCTTATACACTATGCTCAAAGGCACAGCAGCAATGGCTCGCTCAGGCGTGGCAGCCGATGAACTGGAAGTTGTGGTTGATACTTGCTTAAGTGGCTTAGGTTTAACTAGACCGCAATAGTTCTAAGCGCTCGTCAGTTATGTTAACTCACTTTACGGGCTTAACTTTAACGGTTACTTGCGTATTAAAGCCATTGCCAAACAACTCACCTTTTAGTGATACAGAAAAGCTGAGCTCGTTGATTTCGTAGGCATCAGGAATAATCGAAGATACTTTTGATAGCACTATTTTACCGAAGTTTGCTGACAGCACCTCTTTAACGTTATCCACCACACCTAAATTTTCTTGCTCGGCATTAGCAATTTCTAATTTGCTTTTTACGTCAATGGGTAAATCTTGCTCGTTGATTTCCAATTCAAATGAATCCATTAGTTACTCCATATTTAAATAGCGGGTGTAAATACGCTCTGCGATTGTTGTGTCGCATTTCATAACATGCTCCCATACAGCAGCAATCGACATTTCTTGTTCTTGCTGGTGAAGCTGGGCGAAATGATGATGTAATTGTTGGGCGTATTGGTAAGGAATAATGATCAGGGGCGACCAAACTTCGCAGCCGTTTCGCTCACACAGTTTGATCGCGATATTGTTGTGATAAGGTGATAGTGATACGCCACAAGACGATAGCACTAGCAGGCTATCTTTACCCTCAAAGCTATATGCGTCTGCTTCTGCGTAATTAATCGTAAGCGTGTGATCGTCAATACTACCGATACTACTTTCGCCCAACACTATGTTGGCATTGCTCTCGTCATGATGCCCAACCAAGTGAATAATGCTACTGTGCTCTAAATGCTGGTAAAGCTCAGGTAGTGAACTTGGCGTATTTACCGTTTGCTCAATTTCTTCAGCAGGCTGAATGCCGAATGCTAAATATTTATCAGTCGATAGCTGATAATCAAATGCGGTGAAGTCAATTTTGACAAAATTACTGTCATCCAACACGTTGCGATAAAGGTGCCATGCCTGACCTATTGCTAAGGTTTGAGCACCTGGTTTCGGGCGCGGTCTGATCCACTCCCAAGGGATGCCTAGAAGCTCACGATTGATGCACAACACGGCTTTATTCACCATATGCAAATGGGTGGCAAGCAGTGATTCGCCTTCAGGGGTAAGAATATTCGACGCCAGTGTAGAACCCGCAACATCAAGTGCGGCGTGGGTTAACTTTCCTTGGCTTGCTAAGGCACTAATGCTCGACACTTGTTCGTCCACTAAGCTTTGAAGCGCCGGAAAATCAGCATGTGAGCCGATGATGTGTTCGCTGCAGTCGTCGCCGCCAACAATCGATAAGACAATTTTTAGGGTATTTTGATTCAGGTAAGTGTTGATGATCGCCAGATTCGAACGCACGATATCCTCGCGACTTGGGGTGACTTGCGTTAGTTTGACGTTATAGCGCTGTTTTTCACAGGCTTGTTCAAATGGCAAATTCAAGCTTGGAAAGGTTTGATAATTCCTAATGTACTGAGATTTCTGGTGCGCAGAATTAAAGTAACCCGTTGCTTTCGTTGCGTAATAAACCTCACCTTCACCATCGTTAGCCGCTAATGCGATAAGGTAAGTTGAATCTCTTGTATAGGATCCATTGGCGTCTACTGCTACTTTGATATTGGTGCCCCCCATACCATTGTCGAGCAGCAGTTGAACATTGGTTTCTTGAATATTGAAGTCTAACTCACAGTGTTCAAAATTGTGTTCGTTAGTGCACTTGTTAAGGAGTTCTTGAAATCGGTGTTCGCGAAATGAGTGCACCTCTTCAATCACTTCTTGTGCCATCAATTCAATCTCAGCTAACCGCTTAAATCTACTGCCATCTATGCGCTTGAGTAGCGATGTTAACCCTTCCCAAATACGATCGGTGAGAAAACCAAAGTTATGAATCGACTTCGTTAGTTGATATAAAGGTTCACTTTTCGGTTTTGACGTCAACTTAGTTAGTGCTGACTTTTCTAATTCAAATGCCTTTTTTAAGTACTCTTCAATTGAATCAAGTAGGTCAACAAGCCTAGGTGTAAACTCTGTATCGCTTTTGCGGCTATTGCAGTATGTATAGAAGGACTTGTGCTCGGCTTTCACGTCAAGAATTACATTGGTAAGGTAATCTGGTGTGCTGATAAACGATTCCACGTAATAATGCCCTGACTGCGTCAGATAAAAGGCTTCTGGTTCACCCACGCGATCAATCGAAACTGAGGTCGTGCCACGAATTAACAGAGTCAACATCAGTTTATTTAAGGTCTGTTGCACTAACCGTTCGGAATAGCCCATCAAACTTAAACAAGCGACTATGTTTTTATAGATGATCACACCATCGGCAATCAGCGATAAAGTACGATATGGCAATAAATAAGATTCTTCATTACCACACTCGACATATAGCAGGTTTGGAATAGTGATCAACGCCGTGTCACTGCGATAGATATCGTGTTCAGCACGCATCAAATAGTGCAAAGGATGATGCAAATGCCCTTCTATTGTTTTTTGCAAGAACAACGGGTAAACCGGAAATCCATGATGACAAAATAAGCGCATAATAATTAAGGCTAAATGGCGAGTGTCATCAGAGCTAATGGTTTCCATCAGCTTAAATACATCATCATCGGGTTGGCGACCACGCAGTAGGTGATTCACGCTTGAAAAAAAGTTCAGTAAATTAGTTTTGGTGACCGTACGATTGTAGAGCTTATAGGTGGTTTTATTGCTGCTGCGATGCTTCATAAAGGTGTTGACCACACGCTCGCCCAGCATGTTAAACCAAACGGTAAAATCAGGTGGTGACAAGTTAAGCCGGTAACCAAACATAGCTCGGGAATTTCCCCGTAATGCAAGGCGCTGCATACTGTTGGGACGAATACATACAATAGTTGGCAAGTCGGTTTGAATGCTAATTTGCCGTGATAACGCGGTTGCTTTGGCAATAAAGTCGCAATGCAGATGATCTAAATTATCAAAAACCACCACCAACTTGTCTTTTTGTGGTTTTTGTAATTTCCGGCTCAAATGTGTGAGTGCGCCAGTGATACTCTCGGTTTTGTCTTCTTTAAGAATTGCTTTAACTTTTTTCAATAACTCTCGCCCAAAAACTTCGCTAGGTAGAGCTTCAACTGCGTCGTAGAAAAGCTGACACAAGCTGATTTTTCCTTCGCTTTCGATAATGGCGCGACAATCAATATTGAGGAATTGTGAGCCTTCGTTGACCCCAGATTGTTGGATAACCCAGCTAACATAATTGATAAATGACGATTTGCCGACCCCACGATGACCCACTATCGCAATTTGTCTTCTACCACTGTAATTGGTCAACATGCCAATTAAATCAATTTCCTGCTCACCCAATTGATAGTGTTTAAATTTGATGCTGATTTTACTTTTCAGCTTTTCTAACGTTTCTGCTGAAAAATAAGAGCGCCGTTGAATATAGTAGGGAAAGACTTCGCCATTTTTTTGCTGGGCACTTTTCAGCGGTTCTAGTGAAATAGCTTCGTTGATAATCGTGTCGAATAACACCCAAAATTCATTCACTTTGCTTTGATTGCGGGTATCAAGTGATGGTCGCCAATGTCTCATGTGCACGTCCTTTGTGATTGATTCAGTTAACATTGCCTTTCGGCTGCATTGAGTATGGAGGACAGACGGAATGAATCTAAAGCGCGCAACACATCGTAACTCTGTCTATTAACGTTAGTACAAAGTTTGAGCATCTTCATGCTAAATTGTATGCTACTGACAAGACTCAATAAAAAAGCTATTGCTTGTTAGCTGGCTGATAATTAATGGAATGGAATCATGAAATTTGAATTAAACGGTAGCGCCGTAGAGGTTGATGTCGAGGATGATATGCCACTACTTTGGGTACTGCGTGATGAATTGGGGTTAACGGGCACTAAGTTTGGTTGTGGCCTAGCTCAATGTGGTGCCTGCACTGTCCACTTTAATGGCACCGCGATGCGCTCATGCCAGTTACAAGCACAAATGGTAGACGGCCAAAAAATTACCACCATTGAAGGACTTGGAACACCTCAAGCGATGCATGCGGTGCAGCAAGCATGGGCCGAGCATCAAGTGGCGCAATGTGGGTATTGTCAGTCGGGCCAGATGATGCAAGCCGCCGCCCTATTGGCGTTTAACCCTACCCCGAGTGACAGTGATATTGATGCCGCCATGTCGGGCAACTTATGTCGTTGTGGCAGTTACCCTCGTATCAAACAAGCGATATATAGCGCTAGTAAGCTTTTGCGCCAAGGGGCTGCTGATGAGTAAGCTTGGCACATTCACCCGTCGCACTTTCTTAATTGGCTCTGCGGCAATTGCCGGTGGTATTGCCTTTGGTACCTATAAATATCTAACGCCTGCAGACAACCCGTTGCTCGATGGATTAAAAGAAGGTGAGGCCGCATTAACGCCATTCGTGAAAATTGATGCCAATGGCGTCACCTTAATAACCCCACGGGCTGACAAAGGCCAAGGTGTGTATTCACTTCAGGCCATGTTGCTTGCAGAAGAGCTTGATGTTGACCCCTATCAAGTGACTCTTAGCCCAGGTAAGCCAAGTTTGGCTTACTATAATGGCGCCGTCATGGATGAAGCTATGCCTGGTTTTGGGGATGTTATCGGTAAGTTGTTGGGTTTTCAAATTACTGGCGGCAGTTCAACGGTACCAGATTTATATCAGCGTTTGCGTATGGCAGGAGCGGTTGCTCGTGAAACGTTAAAAATGGCTGCGTCTGTTGTCTACAATGTGCCACTTGAAGCGTTAACAACAGAAAATGGCTTTGTGATTTTGCCTGATGAACGAGCAATTAGTTATCAGGAACTCGCACCAAGCGCTGCCAATATAGCTCCTCAAAATGAGGTGACACTGCGCCCTGCTAGCCAATGGCGATATTTAGGCAAGCCACATCAACGACTTGATACTCTAGCCAAATCAACGGGAACACAAAATTACGGCATTGATATGCAAGCCGATAACATGGTTTACGCCAGTGTTCGCGCCAATCCTGGTTTGGGGGCACCAGTAAAGTCGTTCAATGCCAGTAGTGCTAAAAAAATGCGCGGTGTTAAACGGGTTATGCCGATTACTAATGGTGTCGCGGTGGTTGCAGACAACACGTGGCGAGCTTTTAAAGCGGTAAATGCGATTGAAATTGAATGGCAACCAGCCCCCTATCCCGCCAATTCAGCGCAAATGTGGCAAGTACTTGAAAACCATATTCAACCTGAATTTGAGAATATTCAGCGCCTTGATAACGGGCGTGTTGAACAAGTGTTAGCTGGTGGCACACCAACAGAGTTAGTCAGTGCTGAATACCGCACCCCCTATTTAGCCCATGCGCCATTGGAGCCAATGAATGCGACAGTGTTGATAACCGATACCCGCATCGACATTTGGACAGGCACTCAAATTCCCCGTTTTATTGAAAATCATGTTGCCCAACTTACGGGCTATGCCAAAGCGAATATTCACTTGCACGTGCTGCCGATGGGCGGCAGTTTTGGTCGCCGTTTAGAAGATACTTACGTATTACAAGCGGTGGAAATTGCTATGGCAATGAAAGGTACGCCGGTAAAAATGACATGGTCGCGCGAAGAAGACATGAGCCATGATTACCCAAGGCCAATGACGCTTGCAAGAGCAAAAGGCCGAGTCAGTAACGGACAAGTTGTCGCCATGGATATGCAATTGGTCAGCGCTTCATTAATGGCGTCTTGGTTTGGACGAATAGATAACGCACTACCAGGGCCAGATGCCACCATCACCACAGGTGCAGACGATCAGCCTTATGGTATCGAACACTATCGAGTAACTGGCTACAAAGCACCAGAAATGGTGCCGATCAGCTCTTGGCGCTCGGTTGGCGCTTCACAAAATGGCTTCTACCATGAATCATTCTTAGATGAACTTATTGTGCAAGCTGGTGCAGACCCAATGGCTGAACGCATTCGCCTATGTAACGACCCTGTTGCTGATCAAGTCTTGGCAACCTTAGCTGAACTTGCTAACTGGCAAGGGAGTATGCCAAGTAAAAACCGTGGGCGCGGAGTGGCTATGACGCGCTCGTTTGGCGTTGCCTGTGCTTATGTGGTTGATGTGACGAACACACCGGCAGGGATTCGTATCGACAAGGTTTATATTGTGGCTGATGTTGGCCTGGTGCTAGATCCAGTCAATGTTGAGGCGCAACTGTTTGGCGCTGCAATTTGGGGTTTAGGCCACGCCATCAATTGTGAACTGACGTACGATAACTATGCACCTCAGCAGACGAACTATCATCAATATCAAGGGATGCGTCTAAACCAAGTACCAGAGTTTCACATTAAAGTACTGGAGAACAACCAGTCCATCAAAGGGATTGGCGAACCGGGCGTACCACCTGCTGCCCCTGCTCTTGCCAATGCGATTTTTGCTGCAACAGGTAAACGCATTCGCGAGCTACCGATGAATAAAACAGTGAGTTTTATTTAGTGGTGTCTGGCAGTTGATCAGCGCCGATTTTGGTTAGTCAGCGGAAAAAGCAATATATAAAAAGCGGCACCTAAAGCTTTAGGTGCCGCTTTGTCGTTATCATATTGCTGCAAGCAAGGTTGCTGAGGTTAGTCTAGCAGTGCTCTTAACATCCATGCTGTTTTCTCATGTACACGCATGCGGTCTGAAGCTAGTGCCGCAGAAGATTCATCATCAGCATCTTGAGCCACTTTTAGTGCTGCGCGGCAGGTACGAACAACGGTTTCGTGAGCTCGGGTTAAAATTTCAATCATTTCATTGGCACTTGGCACGCCTTCCACTTCTTCAATTGAGCTTAGTGCAGCAAATGCTTTGTATGTGCCCGGTGCTGCAACGCCTAGTGTGCGAATGCGTTCGGCAATTTCATCAACCGCATCGGCCAATTCAGTGTAGTGCTCTTCAAACATTAAGTGTAATTCACGGAATTGGCGACCAGTGACATTCCAGTGAAAATTATGTGTTTGTAGGTAAAGCGTGTATGAGTCTGCGAGTAAGTGCTTTAATTGCTCCGCTACGTTAATACGGTCTGCTTCATTAATTCCGATATTGATTGTATTTGCGCTCATCATTATTCCTTGGGTCTTTGCTGGTGTGAATTCAGCGATTAATTTCTTCTAGTGATTAAATTAGCTATACGCTGTGGATCTGCTGAGGGGGTGACTGGCACTTGATGCTTTTGCTTTATCCCAAATCTTTTCATGGAAAAAGTACGCAACGGTATTAATTGCTGGCTCAACAATGGCGACTATGCCACCTAGTACAAAATCACCGGTAATGGCATAAGTGACGCCAAAGGCCACAGAAAAATGTGTAATTGCGAAGGTCGTTGTTTTAGCCATTGTTGGTTTCCTATTTCGGTTACTCTGCCCAGTTAAAACTGAGTTAATTACCTAGTGCTTAATAAGTGTTTAATAATTGCTAACGTTTTATTGGAGCGGGGTTTAACCCAACTTCACTTTGCACAATTGATCGCCGTAGTAATTGTTTTTGTAGTTACATTCGTTTGCTTTGTTTTTAACCGCTGTCGATTTAACTGCATGGTTGCGGTTGAACTGGCGAATAACTGATTGAATAACATTTTTCATAATGGTTAGCCTTATCTTACTTGTGCTTGCTATCAATGCCCGTAGAGCTAAATAACAAGTGCCTGTGTTTATTTGATGAGGCTAGTATGCGACCAAGGTGTTAATTATAAAAATTAATTAAAATTGTTATTACAATCAGTTTTTTCGAACATAATGCTTTTACGCCTGCATTTAATTCGTCAACACATATTACTAACCAACACATAGCAGCTAAGTGAAACAACAAACCTGAGAGTCAGAGCGAGCAAAAGCACAATAAAAGCGCAGGAAAAGTACAACAGTGAAATAGAAAGTGAGATGAAAATTGGATCGTTCAGTAGTCGGCTTTGACAAGCAAGCCGTTTTAACAAGCAAACCGTTGAGCCTTTCTCAGCAGCGTAGGCTCAACGATTACACGATTTATTTTGATGATTGCGTTTAACGTTATTTAATTGGCAGTAGTTTTCGTTAACTATTTGGGCTTAGTGCACAGTAACTTAAGTTGCTGACGAAATAGCTTCATCAACACTTCAATGTCATTGGTTTTAACGTAGTTAGGACGAATAATAAAGGCAATGCTACGGTGCGGGCCTGGCTCATTTAAATGCAATGCGCGCAGTTCACTTTCGTTATGTAGCAATTGTTGTAGTGCCATCTCTGGTACTAACGTGGTGCCTAATTTACCTGCTACCATCTGGACAATTGTATGTAAGCTAGTGGCATCAAAGGTTGAGTCCTTCTCTACGCTTTTATGTTGGCAAGCTGCAAGGGCATGATCTTTTAGGCAATGTCCTTCTTTAAGCAACATGAGCTTGTCCATTGCCATTTCTTGCGTACTAATTTCTTTAGTGTTGGCAGGGCATTCTTCGTGGTGGCAAACCATGTAAAAGTCTTCTTGCCAAAATTCGAAGCTCATCAAGCCATCAATTGCATACGGTAGCGCTAAAATTGCCGCATCTAAATCACCGGTGCGCACTCGATCAACTAACTCGTGCGACTGTGCTTCAACAATTTTTAAGCGAAAATCTGGGTAGTTTTTGCGTACTTCCGGTAGCACTTTCGGTAATAAGTAAGGTCCAATGGTTGGAATAATGCCAAGCGTCATTGGGGTACTCAGCGGTGATTTATCCATTTGTGACAGCTGCATAAGTTCTTCAAGTTCCAACTTAACTTGTTGAGCCTTTGCTAACACTTGCTGACCGATATCAGTAATAAAAACGTGCTTGTTATTACGTTCGAATACTTTGAGGCCAAGCTGAGTTTCCATTTCATTAATGGCAGAGCTTAATGCTGACTGCGACACGTTGCACATTTCTGCGGCTTTTTTAAAGTGCAAGGTTTTACCAACCGCCAGCGCGTAATTGATTTGCTTAAGAGAAATCATCTTGTTGTTCAAATAAATCGAATATAACGTTCATTTTAATCAAATTTCGATTGCTTGGGAATCTCCTATACTTTCGCTGAACAGAGTAGTTATACCTTAACTATCCTTCTAGGGGGAACAAATGAAATTAAATAAGATCTTATCTGCTGCAGTCGCTGCTGGTTTGATGTTCGGCACGGCATCAATGTCAGTATCTGCGTCAGTAGGTGAAGCAAAATCGAATCAATTTTGGTGGCCTGAGCAACTTAACTTAGCCCCACTTCGTCAGCATAGCCCAGAATCTAACCCATACGGCGCTGATTTCAATTACGCAAAAGCATTTGCCAAGCTAGATCTAGCAACAGTCAAAAAAGATATTGAAACGACCTTAACTGATTCTCAAGACTGGTGGCCAGCTGACTGGGGTCACTATGGTCCATTAATGATCCGTATGGCATGGCATAGCGCGGGTGTATACCGCGTTGCTGATGGTCGTGGTGGTGCAGCAGGTGGTCAACATCGTTTAGCGCCATTGAATAGCTGGCCAGATAACGCCAACTTAGACAAAGCACGTCGCCTGTTATGGCCTGTTAAACAAAAGTACGGTGCAAGCCTTTCATGGGCCGACTTAATGGTACTTGCGGGTAACGTTGCTCTTGAATCAATGGGCTTTGAAACCTTTGGTTTTGCTGGTGGTCGTTCGGATGATTGGGAACCTGATTTAGTTTACTGGGGTCCAGAAAAGGCTTTCCTAAAAGATAAGCGTCGCGACAAATTTGGCAAATTAAAAGGCCCAATGGCGGCGGTTGAAATGGGTTTAATTTACGTTAACCCAGAAGGCCCACACGGTAAGCCAGATCCATTATTAGCTGCAAACGACATTCGTATGTCATTTGGCCGCATGGCAATGAACGACGAAGAAATTGTTGCCCTAATTGCGGGTGGTCACACCTTAGGTAAAGCACACGGTGCGAAAAAGCCAAGCGACTGTATTGGTAAAGAGCCAGCAGCAGCGCCAATCGAACAACAAGGTTTAGGTTGGAAAAACAGCTGTGGTACCGGTAAAGGTGCTGATGCAACCACTAGTGGTTTAGAAGGTGCGTGGACAGTAACACCAACCCGTTGGTCAACTAACTACTTAGATAACCTAATGAACTTCAACTGGGTATTAACGAAAAGCCCAGCAGGTGCTAAGCAGTGGATCCCAGATAACCCAGCAGCAGCGAACCTAGTGCCAGATGCACACATTCCGGGTAAGCGTAATGCACCTATCATGTTCACTACGGATATTGCGTTAAAAGAAGATCCTGCATTCCGCAAAATTGTTGAACGTTTCAGAGCGGATCCAAAAGAATTCGATTTAGCTTTCGCTAAAGCATGGTTCAAACTAACTCACCGTGACATGGGCCCTCGTGCGCGTTACGTTGGTGCCGATGTACCATCAGAAGTGTTGTTATGGCAAGACCCATTACCAGAAGCAACCGGTAAGCAAATCAGTGAAAAAGATGCTGCGAAACTTAAAAAGCAAATCTTGAAAACTGGTTTAACAACGTCTGAGCTAGTGCGCACTGCATGGGCATCAGCGGCAAGCCATCGTGTAACTGATATGCGTGGTGGTGCTAACGGCGCACGTGTTCGTTTGGAGCCACAAGCAAGTTGGGCAGTTAACAACCCGAAAGCACTAAGCAACGCGTTAGCTAAATTAGAAGACGTACAAAAGGCTTGGAATAAGAAATCTCGCCGCGACGTATCACTTGCTGACGTTATCGTTTTAGCTGGTGCTGCAGGTATCGAGCAAGCGGCAAAAGATGCTGGCATGAAAGTAGCTGTACCATTTGCTGCAGGTCGTGTTGACGCTTCACAAGCACAAACTGAAGTACCTTCATTTGCTCACTTAGAGCCAAAAGCAGATGCGTTCCGCAACTACTTCACTGACGCTTCATACTTCGGCCCAACTGAAATGATGGTGGATAAAGCCAACATGCTTGGTCTAACGGTACCAGAAATGACGGTACTACTAGGTGGTTTACGTAGCATTAACATCAACTACGATGGCAGCGAGCACGGTGTATTCACTGACAAGCCAGGTACATTGAACAACGACTTCTTTACTAACTTATTGGATATGCGCTACACCTGGAGCAAAACCAACCAAGAAGGTATTTACCAAGGTAAAGAGCGCGCGTCTGGCAAAGCAATGTGGACAGCAACACCGGTTGACCTAATCTTTGGTTCGAACTCAGAGCTACGTGCCATTGCCGAAGTTTACGCTTCAGCTGATGCGAAGCAGAAGTTCTACGATGACTTCATTGCTGCTTGGGTTAAAGTTATGCAACTTGACCGCTTTGACTTAAAAAACTAATCCTTTAAAGACAAGCCTTTAAAGACAAGCCTTTAAAGATAAGCCTTTAAAGATAAGTATTTAAAGTCACACGAAAATCTAAAATAAAGGGCGTGATCACTGATAGGTGTTCACACCACTCCCTCGAAAGAGTCGCAGTTGCGGCTCTTTTTATTTTTAGCTTCAAGCTCTCTAGCGTTCGCCTCCCTATCTTGAATTGGCGCTATTTCACTTAATCAACACGCCGAAATTGATTGTTCGAAATCGAACATAATTGTTTGAAAACATACATTCAAATCCGAACACTTCAATACTTATTAGCTTAACTTATTGATATTTAATAACAATAAACTTGGCGCAGATTTTTCATTACACCTAGCATAATGAATGAATAAATCGAGAAGGGAGCCATTGTGGAAATTCAGATACCGCGTAAAAAGTCCATGAAACTCAAATATGCAGCCGCCACGTTTGTGGGCTTAATTGCCTGTATTTTATATTTTTATCAGGCGGATAGTGTGCCGACAGTGGCTAGCGATAAATTGACGTTACTGAAAGTTGAACAAGGGCAAGTGGACTTATTTAGCCAAGCCTTTGGTGAATTGTATTCTGCACAAGAGCGCATGTTAACGTCGCAAGCGTCAGGTAAAGTGGCAACTATTCACGTTAAACCCGGTGCCATCGTTGTACCAGAAACGGTGATCTTGTCGTTAGCAAACCCTGAGTTGAATTTGGCTTATCAGTCGGCAGTGGGCAATTTAGATGCTAGCAAAGCTCAGTTAGAGTCGTTTGAGTTAGAGCAAGAAAATGAACGCCTAGATTACCAAGGCCGCATTGTCGATATCGAGTCAGCACTGGAAAGAGCCCAGTTGGAACTGAGAGTGAACAATGAACTTTCCGAGCGCGGTGTCTCTGCCAAATTGGATATCATCAGAGCGGAATTGTCGGTTAATCAGCAGGGGAAAAAGCTCGTATTTGAAAAACAAAAATACCAACACTTTCTCAAAGTACAGGCGTTTCAGTTAAAACAACGTCAAATCGCTCTTGAGCAGCAAAGCCAAGAAGTCGCGTTATTGCAGCAGCAACTGGATGATTTACAAGTGAAAGCGGGTATTCATGGCACGCTGCAAAGTTTAGCGGTTGAGACTGGTGAGTCTTTACCACAAGGTGCCATTTTAGGACGTGTTGGCTCAGTGGATTCTTTATTAGCAAGGCTGCGAGTACCGCAACATCAAGCGGATCAAATTATCATTGGTGCGCCTGTCGAACTAGCCACTCGCAAGGGAAGTATCAGTGGCACAATCGCCCGTATCGAATCTTTAGTGACCAACGGTAATGTACTGGCAGAAGTGGCGCTAGCAAGCGAGCTACCTGCCGATGCTAGACCATTAGCACCGGTTACTGGGCAAATATTTATGCACACCAAAGAAAATGCTCTGTATATCAAGCAAGTGGCAGGCTTGCGTCCAATGTCTCAGCTAGAGCGCTTTGTACTAACCTCAGATAGCACCACCACAGCGACGAAAAGAAACATTCAATTGGGCGATTTAACTAAGGGCAAACTCATTATCGAGTCTGGCATTAACGCAGACGAGCAATTTATTTCACAAATGCCTGACACATGGTCGGCATATCAAACAATCAATATCGATCAACAGGGGTAAATAATGACTAATAACACTGTCGTCAGCATGGAAAACATTCATAAAAAATACGTCGGTACTGAAATTGAAACACACGCACTGCAAGGGGTGTCACTGACCATTTACCAAGGTGAATTCGTCGCTATTACCGGCCCCTCGGGCTGCGGTAAATCAACACTTTTAACCATAATGGGCTTGCTGGATAGCGCCAGTGACGGCAGCTACCAACTGAGTGGTATTGATACCACAGGGTTGAAAGTCGATCAGCGCACCCATGTTAGAAACCAGCATATTGGCTATGTCTTCCAATCGTTTAACCTGATCGATTCAATGTCGGTATACGACAATGTCGCGCTACCGCTCGAGCACCGAGGTGAAAAACCTGAGGTGATCAAGCAAGAAGTGCTAGCCGCGCTAACGAAAGTGGGAATGCAGCACCGCGTAAACTATAAGCCGAATCAAATTTCCGGTGGTCAGCAGCAACGGGTGGCAATCGCTAGAGCTTTGGTTGGCAACCCAGATCTTATTTTAGTGGACGAGCCAACCGGTAACTTAGATACCAAAAATGGTGATGCTGTAATGAAGCTACTGATTGAGTTGAACAAGCAAGGCTCAACCATAGTCATGGTTACCCATGACAGCCGTTACAGTGGTTTGGCAGATCGCCAAATTCAACTGTTAGACGGCAAAATTGTTGGTGAGAAACAGTTGCAAAGCGATAAATTGCAAACGAATAATTTGCAAAGCGATAAACTACAAACTAAGAGCGAAAAGGAAGTGGCATGAGACTTTACAGCAAGGCTTTTCAACAGGGCATCGCCCGTATTTTCACTCTGCCACGATTAAGTTTGCCCCTGATCACTACCTTAGGGTTAACATTAGCGGCTGTACTAACCGTGATCGCGGTGGCCAATACGCTGCTATACAAACCGTTAGCGGATGTCGATGAAAGTGATCTGTATCGCATTGAAGTGAATTTGGCATTTAATGAAGATTTAACCGTACCGTTTTTCAGTGAGCCAAGACGCATCGCAGCAATTAAAAAGCTCTATGGCGATGACCTAGCTTGGGGCAATATTGCCTCAGACACTGTACCTATCGAGCTTGATGGTAATGAAGTTCAAGTAACGCGTTTTAATGCTACAGCAGGCTCGCCAGAAGTGCTTGGTTTATCGCTACTAAATGGTCAAGGCAGTGATATTGATAATGTGGAGGCAGGTGTTTGGATTTCTGAGGCTTTATGGCAATCAATGTTTGGCAGCGCTGAAGATTTATCGCAGCAAATGCTACGCCTAGATGGCACTGAGTATCCTATTTTTGGTGTTTTTGACAACTTAACCAGCCTTAATTCGGTGAATCTGAGTGAACAGCCAAGCGAACAAATCTGGCAGTTTCAAAACTTGCAATCAGCCTTAGAATCACCTGATGCAGTTGTACTTAACCTAGGACCTATTACCTTTGTTCGAGGGGCTAAAAGTGCACTTCCAACACCTGCAGATCTGGAAAAATGGTTTGTTGATTACGTGAATGTGGAGATCAGCAATGATCGCGCTCGTGATTTTCTGCTCAGCAAAGCCGTCACCGGTGAAGTCGTAAGCTACCGAGATTCATTCATTGGTGATAGTCGTCAGCTGGTATTTGTCTTGATGTTCGCCATGTTTAGTTTGTTGGTAATGGCGAGCTTAAACTTGCTCAATATGTTTATTGCCCACTACCAAAGCAGAAACAAAGAGTTTGCTATCCAAATGTGTATGGGTTCAAGTGTCGGCCGACTACGTGGCTTAATTTTCACTGAAAATCTGCCGATGTTTTTGCTGGCAACCATACTTGGACTAATTGCCGCAGGTTGGTTAATCGAAAGTTTACCTACCTTAGCAGGTGATAGCTTACCCTTAATGGAGCAAATATCATTAAGTGCTAGCAGCGTCATTATCGCCTTAGCGTTGATTGGCATGATCAACTTTGTGTTTGCCATGATCGCGCTGATTTATGTGGATAAAACCGCATTGACCGACAGTTTAAATTCCAGTGGTAAAGGCACCCCAGCCCAGCAAAATCAACTGGTCAGTAAAGCGCTGATGATAGTGCAATTAACCTTGGCTTGTGTGTTACTCACTGGTGCGAGTATTTCCGTCAAAGACAGTTACCGTAGCGCTTACGCCAACCTTGGTTACAGTATGCCCAATGCCTTTGAAGTGAGCATGGCGATTGGCGATGAAACTTGGCAAACATCACTAGCTGAATACGAACAGTATCGCGGCAGTGAATGGCAACAACTGAGAGCTAACTTAGTTGAGCGCCTGTCTAATTTAGGTGGTGATGTTATTGATATTAATGCCCTGCCACTGACAAACAATGTCTCGATGAGTGCATTTCCTGACCCCGATACTGGTGATTCCGTGATGATACGACCACAAATGTGGGCCAAGGGGCTATTGGCTAAGTTTGATATTGAGCTGCTAGCCGGCAGAGACTTGAACGAGGCAGATATCGACTTACCACATGTATTAATTTCTCGTTCGTTTGCCATCGATCGTGCTGGCAATGAACCATGGCAGGCAATGATTGGTAAAGAGCTTAAAATGGGAACCGATGCAGAAGATATTTTCAAGGTCGTGGGTATTGTTGAAGATACCATTCCACTTCCGGGCGGCACCTTGAACATTGATGCTCCTGAAGTCTACTATAGTAACCCATCGCGCATTGCGCTAAATCGCTTGTCTGCCGTGGTGATTATGCCTGACGCGCAAGAGTTGCAGCGAGAAGAGGTTGAGAAGCTGTTTGTCGGCATGGATTCGCGCTTAAGTGACGTACAAGTTGATGCTATGCAACAGCGCTGGAATACGGTGACGGCAGCCACTCGCTTAAATATGTATGTGGTGATGGGGCTGGCGGCACTCACATTAGCGTTAGCTGCGATTGGTGTTTCCGGTTTGAGTCAAATGACTGCGAGCCAAAAGCGTTATGAATTAGCGGTTCGCATGGCAACGGGAGCAAAACAAAGTCGCTTGCTACGCTTGTTGCTGCAAGATTCTATTTGGATGTTAGCGTTTGGTTTAGGGCTAGGTGTATTGGCAGCGGTGACTAGCTACCAGTATTTACTGACCTTCTTTAACAGTGCACCAGCGTTTGACTGGATGGTAACATCGCTGATTAACTTAGCGCTTGCGATAGTGATGATAATATCGGTGGCACTACCGGGCTGGTTGGTTATCCGTAAAGATCCCATGCGAGTGCTAAGAGAGCTTTAACTAGGTAAATAGCTAAGTAAACAATTAGCAAAATATTTATCAATTTTGGATGCAGTAACGGCCTCGAACCTAGTTGTTCGAGGCCGTTAATTTAAGGAGCGCTATTTTAAAGAGCGTTATGTTAAGGAGCACTATGCAAATGAACAAAGAGCTGATCGTTGTTGTTGATGACGATGAAGATATTCGATTGGCCTTGTCTATGCTGCTGACCAATGAAGGTTATCAGGTTATGGAAGCGGGCTCACCTGCCGAATTAGCAAGCATCACTGCTCGTGTTAAGCCGAAGTTAGTGCTACTAGACATGAATTTCAGTCGTGATACCACCAGTGGCACTGAAGGGCTAGAAGTACTTTCGCAGCTAGCGCAGCAAAGTATCACAACGGTACTGATGACAGCTTGGGGTAATATTGAGCTGGCGGTTAAAGGCATGCAATTGGGCGCTGCTGATTTTATTGAAAAGCCATGGGATAACCAAAAGCTGTTGGGTATCATCGATAAACAAATAGTCGACAAGCAAATAGCTAAAATATCTATTGATGGTGAGTCATCCCCCAAGAAAGTCGCCAATCGTAAAACGAATACGTATTCTATTACTGCAAACTGGATTGCCGAATCTAAGGCTATGCAGCAGCTTGAAGCTGTGATCAACCAAGTGGCTGACACGCAAGCCAGCGTTTTGATTTTAGGTGAAAATGGCACAGGAAAATCACTGCTTGCTCAGCGCATTCACCAACTATCTGGCCGAAACTCAGCCCCTTTTGTCTCGGTGAATATGGGCGCAATCCCAGAAAGTTTATTCGAAAGTGAACTATTTGGTCACAAAAAAGGTGCCTTTACGGATGCGCGCGAAAATCGCCAAGGGCGCTTTGAATTGGCGCAGCATGGCACGCTGTTTTTGGATGAAATCGGTACCCTGCCTGCTAGTGTTCAGCCCAAAATGTTACGGGTACTAGAAAGTGGTGAATTTGAACCGGTTGGTGCCAGCCAAACCTTGCGTGCAGATGTACGCGTGATCAGCGCCACCAATGCTGATTTGGGTCAGTTAGTGGAGACTGGTGCGTTTCGACGAGATCTTAAATTTCGCTTAAATACCTTTGTGCTCACATTACCGCCGCTTAGAGAGCGTAAAGAAGATATTGTGCCGCTTTGCAATAGCTTGATCGAAAAGTTTTCGGCCAAATACAACAAGCCAACGCTAACATTAAGCAAAGATGTTATAGCAATGCTAAACGCTCATTCATGGCCGGGAAATATTCGCGAACTGAGCCATGTGATAGAGCGAGCGGTGATTTTGTGTCGCGAGACAGAAATTTTAAGTGCACATATTATGCTTTCTGAATCTATGTCATCAGGGGATGCTAGCAATGAAGTTGATGATCGAGAACTTCGCCCGCTTGATGACATTGAATTTGAGATGATCCGAAAAGCGCTGAAAAAATATCAAGGCCATATCAGTAAAGCGGCTGCAGCACTGGGTATTTCGCGTAATGCGTTGTATCGTCGAATGGAAAAGTATCAGCTCGATAAAGAGGAATTTGATCTTGAGTAGCAGGTTTCGTTCAGTGGAATTTAAGATCAAATTCACCTTGACCTGCTTTGTACTCGCCTTTCTTACCTTAGTCGTGCTGTTAACGTCTGCGTGGGGCTGGTCCATGCTTGCCACGGTGACCTCAGTGTTTCTGTTGAGTTACCCCCTTTGTTGGTTGGCGTGGCGCACTTGGCAGTTTTGGTCATCTTCGATAATGCGTTTAACCACTTACACGCAAAGCTTAGCCATGGGAGAGTCAGGTGTATCGCTTGCTCAGCGCGGTAAATCGGTACTGCTTGATGATTTGAGTGATGAGATCACGCAGCTTTATCAACAATCTGCAGTGAATAGCGGCGCAAATGCTTCACTGACCATGTTATTTGGTCAGCTTTTTGAAGACTTGCCGATAGCAGTGGTGATATTCGAGCAAGACTACACGCTAAGCTATGCCAACCGAGCGGCATACGACATTGCTGAAATCAGCCTATTGCAAGGCATGAGTGCTAAAGCGTTAGGCTTTGTTGAGCAAAATAAGCAGCTTAATCACTCAGCGCTGGCGTCAAATTGGCGTTGTCAGTCCAGCCTGATTAACTTTCAGCAACAACCTATTCATTTGTTTACCGCGATTGATATTGCCAGCGAACTCAAACAAAGCGAGCAGGCGGTGCAGGCAAATTTAGTGCGCGTGCTGAGTCATGAGCTGAGAAATACGCTAACGCCTATGTCGTCCATGGCAGAAACGCTTTTGTCGATGCAAACCTTAGATACAGTGCAAACGCGTAAAGTGCTTGAGCGTGTTAAAACCCGCTCGGACGGCTTGCTGAACTTTGTCGAACGCTTTGCGGAAGTGGCAAAAATTCCAGAGCCCAATAAAGAGCGTTTTGAATTACCGGCCTTGGTTGAGCAAACCAAAGTGCTGTTAACCGAAAAAGATTCACTGATGTTTACCGGTCAACATATCTGTTACGCCGACTCGCAACTGATGGCGCAAGTACTGATGAATTTGGTTAAAAATGCGGTTGAGTCCAAAGAGACTCAGGGTGTGGCTATCAAGGTGAATTATTATCAGCAAGATAATCAGCAATACCTGAGCGTGATAGATAATGGCACCGGCTTTTCCAATATCGACAACGCTATTACGCCGTTGTTTACTACTAAGGCTAATGGCGCTGGTATCGGCTTAGCCTTTGTTGAAACTGTGTTGAATAAACACGGCGGAATTGTCAGGCTTTCCAATGTGGCTGATTCCGATGCGACAGTTGGTGATCAAGAGGGGACGAAAATCGGCGCGAAAGTTGAGCTGATTTGGCCTTTACAAAGCTAACGCTCTTTGCTTCTGTGGAAAGGCGATAGCATTGCATCATGGCTCTCTTTAAAGCTTGAGAAAAGCGTGAGAATAGAGGCATGTTATTCTAGCGCCTTTAATAGTGGTTTAAACTTAGCCTTATTATTAGGCAAGAATTGTTAGGCAAGAATTATTTGCCGAAACATTATCAGGCGAAACGGCCATAATCATTTAGGTAAGCGATGAGTAAGCTCCTTTTTTCTCTGTTCCTTCATTTCGTGTTCGTAACGAGCGTGGCAATTGCTGCAACTGAAAACACAAAGCTGTTAAACACTGCCCGCACCTATTTTTCGCCATTACCAAAGCCACTTTTAGCACAAAATCAAAATACTCAAGCACGTATCGCCTTAGGTAAAAAACTCTATTTCGAAACTGCCCTGTCTATTAACAATAGCCAGTCATGTAATACCTGCCATCGACTCGACAATCTACTAGAAAATGGCGGTGCTGGCGTTGATAATTTGAAAACATCAATCGGCGCACTGGGTAAGCTGGGTGCCCGCAATGCGCCGAGCACTTGGAATTCAAGCCTGCATTTTGCCCAATTTTGGGATGCGAGAGTTAAAACGCTTGTTGAGCAAGCGACCTTGCCGATATTCAACCCATTAGAAATGGCGATTACTTCACCAGAGCAGGTTATCCGTAGATTGGAGGGTAAAGGTTATACCAAGCTATTTGAACAGGCTTTTCCGGCACGCGCTGACACGACTAACCCGATCACGATGGAAAATTTAGCGATTGCTCTGGCCGACTTTCAGCGGACATTAATTTCTCAAGATCGCTTCGATACGTATTTAAAAGGTGATGAAGCTGCGTTAAACAGGCAGGAAAAAGCAGGTTTAAGGCTATTTATTGAGAAAGGCTGTGTTGCTTGCCATAACGGCCCTGCGATGGGCGGGCAACTGTTGATGAAAATGGGCATTGTCGAACCTTACCCCAACAAAGTTGACCTTGGTCGTGCGCAAGTCACAAGTAATGCGGGAGATAAGTTCTTTTTTAAAGTGCCATCTATGCGTAACGTGCTGAATACTGCCCCCTATTTCCATGACGGTGCTGCCACTACCATTGAACAAGCCATTATCGACACCGCTAAACATCAGCTAGGTATTCGTCTAACAGAGCAAGAAATTCAAGATATTAAAGCGTTTTTTTCCAGCCTAAATAATCAGGCTGCGTTCAGTTTCAATACTCGCCAGTAGTGTGCGTGGAGAGTGCAATCCTAGTGGTTGGTTTCCGCCAACATCAATTGTGTATTGTTAGGCTTATAGGCTTGCCCTAAACAATGGCCGAATTGATAATCCGTAATAAACTGACAAGTTGACCCGTTCAATTGAATGAACTGGTTATTGGTCAAGTCAACCAGTGTTGGCATATCGTCTTGATCTTTGAATAACAGCTGTTGACCGTCGACAAACCAATAACTGACGTCCTGACTCATCGAGGAGATTAAGTCATCATCTTTTTGTTTGTAGTATTGCCATAAGCCTGGCTGATAGTACTTGGTGTAGTATAAACGACCTTTGCTTACCTTGACGGCGTGCGCACCAATCAAAAAACTTTTCTTCAGCGTTTTATTTTCAAGGTTTAAGGCATCAATACGATAGTTATCTGAATCGTCACGAGTACTAAATAGCAGGTTATCTTCAAAAAATAATGGTTTGGTACCTGCGAATTGCTGATAAGCATCACCACTTACTTTACTTCCAGCTAGCGTGTATAGGTTGATTGCTTTATCTGCCTCAATGGCAACTAGCCCCTTTTGAACACTGTAAGCAATGTGATCAATTTTCTGAGCTTTTGCAAACATTGATACCTGTTTCTTCGTTTGCGTATTGATATCCACTAACCAAAGCTGTTCAATCCCTGTAACGTCTGAAACGTACAGCACGGTATTTTCGTCAATAAATTGGGCAAGTTTGTTGGATGCACGTGAATCAACAAGCAAGGTTGCTGTGCTTTTGGATTCATTGATAGGTGACATCAATACATCAGTGCGATACATATCGCCTTGTATAAAAGCGACAGAGCCATTATTACCGACAAAATTGTAAAGCTTGCTAAAACCAGACATCTCGATGCTTTTCACATAACGACTCGCATTGAATAAATGGGCGGTTACGCCACCACTTTCGTTGGCGTGGAACAAAGACTGACCGTCCCAACTTACTGAATGTTTGGCTTTAGGTGTGTTGGTTTGCCAAACTGAGCGCCAGTTGTCTTGAGTATCTACTAAGTGAATATTGCTAGTGCTCCAATCCGTGCTAGTTAGTACCGCAACTAAATTTGAGCCCGTTTTTGATTGAATATTGTAAGCACCCACACCGCTGTTATCAAAACCAGGGATTTTGGTGACTTTTCCTGTTTGTATATTCCCTTTGTAAAGAGATGCTGGTGCAATATCACGAGCCGCGTCAGTAAATAATATAGTGTCAGCACTTAATACTGAAAGTCCTTTGCCTGTGGTTAATTCATTGCAGGGAAACATAGCGATTGGCTGCGCATCACTGTGCGACAAATCAAGCTTTTTAATAGCACAGCTACTATCCCCGTATGCTCGATAAATCAATGTGTCATTGTTGAGCCAGTCTGGGGATCTTAAATTAACATTAGCCTCTGATATCACCCTACTTTCTAGCGAATAGGTGTCCAATACTTTTAACTGCCAATTAGCCTGCTCGTTATCACGTGTTGCATAAACCACTTGCGTATGTGTGTCGTTTACCGACAAATCAACTTTCTCATATTGATCGTCGACAAGCTGTATCGCTTTATCAAGCACAGGTGACACTGAATCTTCCGTTTTTTCAAAAATAGACGTGACGGCGTAGTTGATGAGCAGCACAACAGCAATGAATAGTATCCCTATCAATGGAGTCTTAGTTGCCAATCTAGTTGGTTTATTGTGCCTGTTTTCTAATTGTACCTTAGATGTTTGGGCCGATAAGTGATCAACCTCAGCAATTAATGCATAGCCTTTTTTGGGGTAATTCTTAATTTCAACATGGAAAGCATCTAGTGTTCGTAGCTTCTTTCTTAACGTTGAAATAACTCTTGTCAGCGAATTTGGGCTAGTTGCGCTAGTCGGCCAAAGATCAAGCAAAGTATCTGTGGCAATAATTTCTTTGGGGTGTTTGGTTAATTCTTCCAGTACGAGTGACTCTAGTGGGTCTAATTTGACCTCTTGTTGGTCAAGCACTAAACAACCGCTTTTATAGAAAAACTGCAGTCTATTATTGATTGTGTAATAAACGCCCGAACTAACCATAAAGCCAGCAAACTGCCTAATTTATATGAAAAATATCATAACATTATAAGCTTTTTATAAAGTCTCGTAACAGTAGTTTCAATAACTTGAATCGGTGTTTCAACCAAGAGGAATGCCGAAAATGAAAACTTTAAAAACACTTACTGTAATCACTATCGCTGCCGTTACTTTCACCTTAGCAAGTAACACTGAATTCACCTCCAATAAAGCATCAACATTGGCAAAAGTCGATAACAAGCCAAGCGAACTCGAAAAATTTGGTCGTTGTCTAGATTTCCCGTTGTGCCGTGAACGCGTTCAATAAATTATTTAGGAGTTTTTTTATGACGTGCCAGTGTTGTGGCTTCGAATTAAGTAGTGGAACCGTAATACGCGTTGATGCCGAGTCAGGTCATACCTACAAATCATGCCCACATTGCTCTGCTACCCATGGTAGCGAGCATGTGTTTCACCAATATCCCTATGATTTTGGCATGCCCTCTGCAAATGTAACTTCTGCCAATCCCGATGGTTTTCAAGGTTGCTGCCGAAAATGCCGAACATTAGCGGCCGGCGAATCTTCAAGAAACGTAAAAAAAGGTCGAGTGTGTAGCTCGCTAAGATAATTAATAAGAAGAAACATAACCGTGAAGCAATAGATTTATTGCAATGTATAAAATAGAACAGTCGCAACATACCTACATCAAGCATTTATCTATTTCAAAATAATAAGCTTGGACAGTTTAAACAATATCAACGTTTATAAATCACCAAATAATCGCTTGCATAAGTAATGTGGGCAAATAACCTCATAGGATAGTATTTAACATGGCTAAGATTACTAACTTCATCATTCATGAACTAATTAAGCACCAGAATTCCGATATCGCAAAAAGTGTTTTAGATTTGAGTGATCCATTAGTTATGTCACTGGCTGAAGATATCTTGAATATATACCGAAATAAGGTGAATGTGATCTGGGGAAAATTTCAGAGTAGTGGCCAGTTTCCTCGGCTACTAGCAGATTATAATGACGCTTATCATCAAGAGGGTTTTTATGAAGTTTCCACAAAAGCTATGGACTTACTGTCTGATGCAATAAGTACGACAAGTGGGACAGGGGGATATATATGCTTCATTGAGTATCAATCTAAAGGTGACAACAGGTTACTAGTAGCCATGATAAAAAATACAGATGGTATAAAACTAACTAACCTAAAACCAGAACAAGAAATTCACGTAGATTTAAGCAAGCTATATCAAGCTTTAGATATTAATGTTTCATACTATTTGAACAATTTAGGGAAAACAGAATTAAAGAAAAGTTACATAGGTTTCATTAGTAAGCGTGGAGAACCTTCAGGTTATTTTCAATTAGCTTTTAGTTGCACAGATAATATTACTCCATCTAAGGCTGTTAAAGCCTCTCCTGCAGCGGTTTGAATCGACCAGATTTTCCTAGACACAAATAAGTTGTAAACTTTGCGTCCTAGGAGGATGAATGAGCGCTAAAAGATTTCCCGAAGAATTTAAGGTTCAGGCCGTTAAGCAAGTGACTGAAAAAGGTCACTCCGTTGCAAGCGTTGCAGAACGGTTAGATATCTCGACAAATAGTCTTTATATCTGGTTAAAACGCTATGGCAGTAACAGCGAACACTACCAAGAATTATCCGAGCAAGAAAAGCGTATTAAAGCGCTTGAGAAAGAACTAAAGCGTACTCAACAAGAACGTGATCTATTAAAGGAAGCCGCCGTGTACTTTGCGGGCGAGTCAAAGAAAAGTACACGTTCATAAAGTCTCGGCTCAACCAATACCCCATAAAGCTGATGTGCCAAGCGTTGCAAGTTCACCGCAGTGGCTTTCATGCTTGGTTGCAAAAGCCAGAATCCAAGCGAGCTAAGGATGACAAGCGCTTAACGGGTTTAATCAAACAGTCTTGGCTTGAAAGCGGCTGCGTTTACGGTTATCGCAAAATTCAAAGTGATATGTTGGATTTAGGTGAAGTTTGCTCAAAGAATAGAGTTCATCGATTAATGCAGTTATCAGGCATTCAAGCTCAAGTCGGCTATAAGAAGCGCAAAGGCAACTATGGCACTAAGCCTTCTGTGGTCGCAGATAACCAGTTAAAACGACAGTTTGATGTAGTACAGCCAAATCAAGCTTGGGTAACTGATATCACTTATATTGATACGCACGAAGGCTTTCTCTATTTAGCCGTAGTTATCGACTTGTTTTCTCGGCAAGTCGTTGGCTGGTCGATGCAATCGATGATGCATACTGATTTAGTCTTAAGTGCATTACTCGCTGCTGTATGGCGAAGAAAACCTAAGCAAACGGTTATTATACATTCCGATCAAGGCAGCCAATTTACAGGTTATGACTGGCAACGATTTGCTGCTGAGCATAATTTATCACTCAGTATGAGTCGTAGAGGTAACTGCCATGATAATGCTGTTGCTGAGAGCTTCTTTCAGTTGCTAAAACGTGAACGGATCAAGCGAAGAAAATACAAAAATAGAGAAAAAGCTAAGGAAGATATTTTCGATTACATCGAAATGTTTTATAACAGCAAACGTAAACATGGTTATCTAAATAATCAGTCTCCAACTGACTATGATAAAACCTATTTTATGAATCAAGAAAACGTCTAGGGTAGTCTGGTCGATTCAGTTAGAGTGTTTTTAGAGGGTTACTCACAAAAAGAGCACTTAATAAAAGAAGCTCAACAAAGTGTATTGAGATACTTTAATGCGAATAAAGATAAAACTGTATACTTAAACAGAATAAATGAGATTGCTAATGCTTACTTACCTGATGATAAAATCAACGAGGCTAAAGATGCTTTCCTCAAGTTCGCTAAACAAGACAGATATCAACTTCCTGATAGTTTCCAAGCTTCAAAAGGGACTGTCGAAAGCATGGTTAGATTAGCTTTTAAAACAGATAAAGTAACAGTTAACTTTGAAAAAGATGTTCTTGGCTTAAGCGGGGATAGCGCCTCAAGCGCGAAGCCCGTAATGTTTGATCCTGAAAAAGATCAAATAATTATTCGAGATCTATCAAAAGAATTTGTTGATCAAGTGAAGCAACATTTAAATTTATAAAATGAATGATATTGACCAAAAGGAACTGGTATTTAATTTACTGATAGAGCTCTATTCTGTTGGCGAGGGAAATATAGAGGTTTCTTCATTCGACACCTTTAGCTTAACTAAAGAGTTTTCGCTAAACTCGCGTGTTATCAGCATTCTGCAAGAGTTAAACAAGCAAAGAGAGTTGCTTGGAAAATTGGAACTAAATGTAGATTATGAAGATGTCTCATTTGAAACTTTGGAGCCGGAAGATGTCTGTACTCACCTTTCAATTTCAATAAATAAGCCGCAAGACAAGAAGCCTATTTTTTTTGCCACTTCTGCAATTGAACTTATTGATAAACAGGCTCCTTTTTTGGCTAAAGGTGCAGCCTTACCTGATTATTACTACTTAGTAAATGAAGGCTATAAAAGTACTTCTAAAGATAAACCTGTATGGTTCAATAATCTGTCTGTTGTACAAGATTGGTTTGCTTTATTTCGTAGCTTATCTGATATCGACAAGCCCACAGAAAACGGAGAGCTTATTTATTTTATTGCTAAAAGAGACAAAGATAAATTTCTGAAGCATACCGAACTTGAATTAATAATCGATTATAGCTATACGAGAATACAGAACATACCAAAATTAGGAGAGTTCACAACATTTTTACAAAGTAAAAGTGATCTCCATACTGAAGAACGAAAAGTGTTTTTTAAGCAAGCCATTGTTCAAGTACTGTCAGATGTTGCAGAAGACAAAACCTCTAAAGTACCCGTTGTTAAATCTTTGCTGGAAAACATAGATAAATTAACTGCTTCTTACCATGAACAAGTTCAGGTATTCATTCAAAATTTCGCATTGGATGAATTTCATAACGAAGTCGAGAATAAGTATTTCGAGTACATTGAAAGTATCAATAAAACAGTTGGTGACGTGCAAGCTAAAATGTTCGCAGTTCCAGCAAGTTTAATAGGTATAGGTGCATTACTAAAAGCTAGTAGTTGGTTGAGTTATAGCTTCATTGTGCTAGGTATTTTTATCGTTTGCTTGTTTTCTCAATTCATTATTAGTGAGCAGTTTTCTCGGTTCAAACAGATTCAAGACAGCATAAATTTTGTATTCAGGAAACTAACGGAAGACGGAATTCAAAAGTTAGATAGAACAAAAGTTATAAAAGAAATTAGAGAAATGAAAGAGAGGCTTGGAGCAGCAATTGAAAGTAAGAAAGAGCGCTTAGTATGGTATGGCGTTTTTGTTTGGATAAACCTCCTATTAGCGCCACTTCTCCTTTGGTTAAAATTATATGTTGCGATTACTTAAATAACTACAATCAAAAGATTTTTCTACTCTCCTAAAACTAGGGTGTTTCTTAGTCTTAACGGTTGGGTTTTAATCTTAGACTGCGGGATATTCAAACCGAATGAATATTTTTTAATTAATTTAGAGTAAGTACTTTACTTTTGTAGAGTACATGCTCTATACTTCAAATCGTTCCTTGTGAACGCCTGTTGTAATAATTTTGTATATTCTAGCTTTCCCCATAGCTAAATACCCGGCAATGCTTGCATTGCCGGTTTTTTTTGTCCAAATTTCAGTGAACTACCAATTAAATTAAAAAATTGGCTAACCTAGAGTACTGTCCGCGATTGGGGAGTCAGTCAAATTGATGCGGATATCTTGTTTCACATTGAATCTATCGATTCTTTATAGCGAATTGATTAGGCGAGTGAGCGTGACTGGCTTCTATTCAAGGTATAACGGGTATTGAAGCCGTTGATTTACTCGTGAGCGTGGAAGAAGTCTTTGGAATTAGTATTGAGGGGGTGGGTGCTAAGCTCTAACTTTTTTTAGCTAGAGCTTACAATGGATTTATGCAGCTAAATGTTCTCGCCGTTGTTTAGCCTAAATTGCCTAGCCTAAAGAGTCTTACTCTGCAGCGTCTTCGTCTAAACTTTCTTGAGCAAACCAGTCACTAATTACTTGCGTTGCTTGTGGCATACCTGACTTTTTCAACGATGAGAACGCTTGCACTTTGATATTGCCGTTCAGTTCGGCCAGTGTTCTCTTCACTTTTAACACTTCTGCCGATGCTTTACCTTGCGATAGTTTGTCTGACTTAGTGAGTAGACATAGCACAGGTAAGTCACTGTCTACGGCCCATTCAATCAAGTTATGATCTAGGTCTTTTAGCGGGTGGCGAATATCCATTAACACTACCAAACCTTTTAAGCAGTCGCGTTTTTCTAAGTATTCACCAAGGGCTTTTTGCCATTTTTTCTTCATCTCCATTGGCACTTTGGCAAAGCCATAGCCAGGAAGGTCAATCAAACGCTTGTTTTCCGCAATTTCAAAAACGTTGATCAATTGAGTACGCCCGGGTGTTTTACTCGTGCGAGCTAAGCTTTTCTGGCGAGTCAGTGTGTTAAGCGCACTAGATTTACCTGCGTTAGAGCGGCCAGCAAAGGCAACTTCGATACCTGTATCTTCAGGTAAACGGCGGATATCGGGGGCACTAATGGTAAATTTTGCGTTGTTTAAATTGATAACTTGCTCAGACACAGCAGACATTCCTCTTTTGAAGTGGCGCTATTATAGCGTTTTTTTTCATTGTTGCTGACAACAAATAGCTTTGCGGTAGGTTTTTAACGGAAATTCATTGCAGCGCTATTTGCTATAAATCGTATTTATATCTATTAAAAACATTGTGTTAAGCCTATTTAGAGTGATTTACCTAACGCTTAATTCATCTATGACTTTGTGCAATTATGAGGATTAATGGAAGGAAACGGTTAAATAACCGGAATTTTTATAGGTTTTTATGCACTAGCCTGTTACACAAAAAGAATATTCGTGTAAAATGTCGCGACTAATCATATTGGGATTCAGTGTGCGTGTGGGCTAAGTTAAATATCACAAGCGCTGAGTATGAAGATCAACAAGCAGAGAGCATTCGATGAAAAAAGTTATCGTATCACTTCTATTGGGCTTGGGTGTGCTAGCGAATGCAAATGCGCAAGGCGACGCTGAAGCGGGGAAAGCGAAAGCCGCAACTTGTGCAGCATGTCATGGTGCTACTGGGCATAGCGCTGTAGATACCTACCCTAACCTAGCGGGTCAGCACGCTGATTACATTGTTAAGCAATTAAAAGCATTTAAAGACGGTTCAACTCGTAACGATCCTGTAATGGCGCCAATGGCAGCAGGTTTGTCTGAACAAGATATGCAAGACCTAGGTGCTTACTTTGCGAGCCAGCCACTTACCGCAGCATCAGCTTCGGCATCAGCAGGCGATGCAGCAGCTCCAGCAGCCGTTGCGACAGCAGCTATTGTTGGTGATGCAGCAGCAGGTAAATACTTATACGAAAACGGCGACGAGTCTCGTGCTATCGGTGCTTGTGTTGGCTGTCACGGTAAAGACGGCGAGAGCAAAGTATTAATTTACCCTAATCTAGCGAAGCAACACCCTGAGTACATTGAAAAGCAATTAAATAGCTTCAAATCAGGCGACCGCGCTAACAACTACGCAATGGGTCAGTTTGCAGGTCCTTTAACAGAGCAAGAAATTGCTGACTTAGGCGCTTACTTCAAAGACCCAGCGGCTGTTGCTAATGTGGCACCGAAGAAAACTAAAGCCGCTGTTGCTGTTATGGGTGACATAGAGCTTGGTAAAGCAAAATCAGCAACTTGTGTTGCCTGTCACGGTGCTGATGGCAACGCTCAAGTAGCTATCTACCCGAAAATTGCCGGTCAGCACGAAGGTTACTTGTTGAAGCAGTTACAAGAATTCAAATCTGGCGCACGTAACAACGGCATTATGGCTGGTATGGTTGCAGCACTTTCTGACGAAGATATGAAGAACTTAGCAGCTTACTTTGCAAGCCAAACAACGTCTAAGGTTGTGAAGCCAGAAACTGCAAACGAAGCAGGCCGCAAGTTATACTTCGGTGGTGACTCTGCACGTGGTATCACAGCTTGTGCGGCATGTCACAGCCCAAGCGGTGAAGGTATGCAGCACGCGAAGTTCCCTGCATTACTTAACCAGCACGGTGATTACGTGAAAGCACAGTTAGAGCAATTCCGCTCTGGTGCACGTGGTAACGATGCTAACGCTATGATGCGTAACATCGCGATCAAGCTATCAGACGACGATATTGCTAACCTTACAGCGTTTATCCAATCGCTTTAAGCTATTGCTAAATTAGAGAAAGCAGCCAGTAGGCTGCTTTTTTTATGTCTACAATATGCGGGTGATTTTTGTTGTAGACAGGTTGGCTAGCGTTAGATATTGACTTAAACTTGCAGTTAAACGCTCCTCTTTCAGTAGGTTACCTTGGCAAAACCAGCTGCATCGCTTAACAATATTGTGGTTTGTCGTCGCTGTGATGCGGTGTTATCTAAACCTAAAATTGAACCGGGTCAAAAAGCCACCTGCCCTGGTTGCAGCGCACTGCTGTACGAGCTAAAGAAAAACCCCATGGAGCGCACTATGGCGGTGTCGCTGGCGGGGCTATTACTCTTCTTTCCTGCAATTTTGTTACCCATGATAGGGGTAAGTGCCGCAGGTACGCACAATGAAGCATCATTAATTGATTGCATCATCATTTTGCTCAACACTGACTACCATATCGTCGCGTTTATCGTGTTTTTGTTTACCATTGCCATTCCCATAGTTCACTTGTTGGCGGCGTTTTACATTGCTGTTGCGGTCCATTTCAATAAAATTAGCCAGTCGTTGCTGGTGTTTTTTCGCAGTTATCACGTGCTAGACAGCTGGACAATGCTGCATGTGTTCTTCCTTGGTGTTGTTGTTTCCATCTACAAGATTGTTGATCTTGCTGAGCTAACTGTAGGCGGTGGCTTAATGAGCTTTGTGTTATTGCTTATTTGCTCAACGCTTGTGTCGGTGACATTAGATCATCATTACGTTTGGGAGAAAATGGAGCAAGCGCTTGAAGACTAGTGCGAAAGCGATGGGCTTGGGCTGCTGCCCTTGCTGCCATAAAGTGGTGAAAATGCAGGCTGAAACTCAGCAATGTCCGCGTTGCCATCGCAGTTTCAGCGTACGCAAAATCAATAGTTTATCGCATACCTTTGCGTGGACAATTGCCGCATTAGTGATGCTGGTGCCAGCCAACTTATATCCCATGATGATCTACTACACCCTTGGGCAACCAGAGGCATCTACCATTTTAGAGGGTATAGCAACCTTTATTCAGTTTGGTATGTATCCAGTGGCGATTGTGATTTTTATCGCCAGTTTTGTTGTGCCGCTGGCGAAAATTATTGGCTTGTTTATCCTGATGTATCACGCCAAACGCGCGAGTAAGTTAACGGTTAAGCAGCAAGGGCAGTTGTATCACATAGTCGAATTTTTAGGCCCTTGGTCAATGTTAGATGTTTTTGTCGTCGCTATTATGGCGGCGGTGGTCAATTTGGGTTTTCTAAGTTCTATTGAAGCGGCAAAGGGGATCACCTATTTTGGTCTAATGGTGGTGTTTACCATGCTAGCCGCCGAGAGTTTTGATGCCCGATTGCTATGGGATGCACAAGACCAGAAGCCACAAACTGATGATAGCCAAAGCCAGCTCAACCAAGCAGGCTCGCGTTAAGCTATTTAGCACCAACACAAATTACTTAGAAGAAAGCAGACATAAGAGAAGCACGATGAGCACAGAATCACATCCAGAGCCAATTGTTGAAGCAAAATCAGGTATTTCTGCTATTTGGTTGGTGCCTATTGTTGCCTTGATTTTTGGCGCTTGGTTAGTGGTTAAAGCGGTTGGTGATCGCGGCGTATTTATCACCATTGAGTTTGACAACGCAACAGGGATTGTCGCGGGCAAAACTGAAATTCGCTACAAAGGCTTAACGGTTGGTGTCGTGCGCGATATTGAAACCTCCAGTGATCTACAAAGCGTGATTGTTGAGGCGGAAGTGATCAGCGATGCGAAAGATACACTGACTGATGAAACGCTATTTTGGTATGTGACTGCCGATGTCTCTTTGAGCGGGGTAAAGGGGTTAGATACCCTACTTTCTGGTAGCTATATTAACGTTCGCCCTGATATTGACGCCAGTGGCAAGTCGCAGCGCCATTTTATCGGTTTAAAAGAAGAGCCAGAGGTCGACGAATCGGCACCAGGCCTACATATTGTGCTTTCTTCCGATACGCTTGGTTCGATTGTTAAAGACTCGCCGATTACCTTCAAACAAATTATGGTTGGCCATGTGGCGAGCTATCGCTACGATGACAGACGCAATCAGGTTGATATCAACGTGTATATCAAACCTGAATTTGCTCACCTTGTTAAACAACATTCACGCTTTTGGAATGCCAGTGGCTTAACAGTTTCTGGCTCATTAACCACAGGTGTACATGTTGATACCGATTCACTGGCGTCGATAATCTCTGGCGGTATTGCTTTTGATACCCCCGATGTTGAAGGAGAAGCGCTTAATAGCAAAAACGGTACGCGCTTTAAGCTACATCAACATTTTCAAGATGCCGAAATGGGCTACGCCATTAATTTGCAGCTTGATTGGAATAGCCAGCTAGATGTTGGTGCCGCCATTGTCTATCAAGGTATTACGCTAGGGCGATTGGAAAGCTTTACCTATATCAATCCACAAACGCGTGAAATCACCGCGCTTGCCAAGGTTAACCCGCGCATTGCTGCTTACCTAAATTCCAGTACGCAGTTTTACCTAATGGCACCTGAACTGGATTTAGGCGGGGTTACTAATCTACACAACGTTATTGCCGGTGCTCAAATTGGCATGCGCCCATCATTAGACGGTGATGTTACCGATACTTTCAGAGTTTACAGTCAAAAACCTGCTTATCGATACACAGAGCCCGGCTTGCACTTAGTGTTAACCACCAGTGATGTTAATTCACTAAAAGTGGGCACCAGTGTTTTTTACAAACAGCAAGTGGTTGGTAATATTCAGGCAATTGAAAACACCGGACCAAGCGCTTTCAATGTGCATATTCATATCCAGCCGGAATACCAAAGCTATGTGAGCTCAGATAGCCGCTTCTGGAACGCAAGCGGATTAAGAATAGCCGGCAATATTCAGCAATTAGACATTCAAAGTCAGTCAATGCAAGCCATCCTTGCTGGCGGTATTGCCTTCGACAAGGGCATCGATGATGCTCAGCAACCACCGAATAACGGTGATAGCTTTGTTTTGCATGAAAACATTGATATTGCCAAGCAACGTGTTGCCATTGAACTGGCACTAGCCAGCGCGAAAGATGTGCGCAAAGGCACACGAATTATGTATCGCGGTGAGCAAATTGGCGCGGTGCATACCATTCGTTATGTTGATGACAGCGCCCGTTTAAACGTGGGTATTCTGCCTGAATTTCGTTGGTTATTAAAAGACGGTACTCAGTTTTGGCTAGTTAAAACTAAGCTGTCGCTCTCTGGCCTAACCGACACTGAAGCCCTGTTTGGTGGCAACTATTTCAATGTGGATGCGGGCAATACGAGTGATACAAACACTGAGCGCCGACAGTTTATTGCACTAGATAAAGCACCTGCTAAACACGCTTCTGCAGAAGGCTTACAGCTTACCGTTATTAGCGAAAACGGCAGTGAAGTTAGCCCAGGGAGCCCCATTAGTTATCGCGGTATTGTGGTTGGTCAGGTCGACAATATTGAGCTTGCCAGTGACGGTGAAAAAGTTGCAATTAATATCTCTATCGATGAGCAGTATCGCCATTTAGTGCACGACTATACGCGTTTTTATCATGCCAGTGGCTTTACCATTACGGGTAACTTAACCGATTTTTTGGTTAAAACGGAGTCGGCAGATACAGTGCTAACTGGCGGTCTTAGCTTTTACAATCCAGACGGTGTGGTTAATCCGCAGCCTGCGCAAGAAACGGCGCAATATACCTTGTTTAATGATTTACGCCATGCGGAAAATGCGGGTGTCGCTATTCGTATTGCGTTTAATCAAGTTGCGGGACTTAAGGCTAACTTACCTATCCAATATCAGGGGCAAGAAATTGGCATGGTTGAGCGCGTTGTTTTTAATGAAAACGCACATGGCGCAACTGCGTTTGCGTATTTAAATCATTCAGGTCGCAAGTTTGCAGCGGCTGGTACTAAGTTCTGGTTTGCTGAGCCGGAAGTGGGCTTAGTGGGCTCTAAAAATGTGGGAGCTTTGATCACTGGTGGCTTTATTAATACCTTACCTGCTGCCCACGTTAACGGTAAAGCAGCGCAGCAAACCGAATTTATCGCGGAAGATTATGCACCAGCGGTTACACAATTGCCGTTTGGCTTAAATTTGCAGTTAACCACTGGGCAACTTGGCTCAGTTCGGGTTGGTAATCCTGTTCTTTATCGTCAAGTGAAAGTAGGTGAAGTAATTGGTGTTGATTTAGCACCAACCGCTGATCAAGTGCATATTTTTATTAATATTGAGCAGCGTTTTGCCAAATTAGTATCGCCTGCCAGTCAGTTCTGGAATACCAGCGGCTTTAGCATGGATGCTGGATTATTCTCAGGCGTTTCTGTTGATGCTGAATCAATCGAAACCATTATTGCCGGTGGTATCGCATTTGCGACACCAGACTCCGCCACAGGGGAATCATTCGTTAGCCAAGGATACAGTTTCACCTTAAAGCAAAACCCTGAGGCCAAATGGCGCAGTTGGGCACCGAAAATTCAGCTAGCCAACTAATTCTATAAAGCGACTACTGACAAATGGCTTTTAGCGCTCGAACAGCTTTGCGGTAATCATCTGCGCGGGTAATCGCGGTGACCACGGCGACGCTATCAACCCCAGTGTTGGCAACGACTTTCGCCCGCTCAAGGTTAATGCCGCCAATCGCAACAATGGGAATGTCTTGTTGGAGAGTCAATAAATGGCGCAAATTTTCGATGCCCTGTATTTGACCAGTCATATCTTTGGTCACTGTTGGAAAAATCGCCCCAATGGCTAAATAGCTAGGTTTTAGTTGCCGAGCTAATAAAAGCTCATAACAACCATGGGTGCTGATCCCAAGCCGTAATCCTGCATTAGCAATAGCCTTTAAGTCGGCATCGGCGAGATCTTCTTGTCCTAAGTGCACTCCATAGGCACCGTGTTTTATCGCCAGTTGCCAGTAATCATTGATAAATAACCGAGTAATTGTGTTACTCGTTAGTTTTACTGCTTGGGCAATTTGCCTGTCGATTTCATCAAACGGTAAGTCTTTCAGCCTGAGTTGGATAATATTGAGCTCAAGCGGTAGCAGTTTCTTTAGCCAATCGAGTGAGTCAATTACGGGATAAAGACCTAGCTTTTCTTCCTTTTCTTTGCAGGACTTATTGCTGGAATCTGTGCATAAACCATTGTCTATGCCATTACCTAAACCGAGCGAAGGAAAGCCAGACTTGGGTAAATTTATATAACTGTTAACTACGTCAGGAAAATATCTATCATCCGTGGGAAATCCGCCAATAGCAAAAGCGCCGTAGTAGCGATTTTTTCCTACATTCTGACTTAGCCCCTGATTAATAAATGCTTTTGTTAAGGTGAGTGCGTCACGTAATAAATAACCTTGCGCTAATAATAAGGTGAGTGCCGATGCAAAAGCACAACCTGAGCCATGGCTGTAACTCGTATTGATTCTTTCGCTGGAAACTTTTAATGTGTTTAGCTGAGTTTTGCTAGCTGGGTCACAATTCTCAACTAGTGAATAAGCACTGTCTAAACAAGTGCCAATATCGTTGCTGTGCCCACCTTTTACCACAACCGTTGTAACCCCTTGGTAGAGCAATTGTAAAGCAGCTTGCTCGGTTGTTTTCTCAAGCTTATTACCCGAACTTTTCTCTGTATCTTTCTGTGTTTCTGTCTTTAGGCAAGTAAGCGCTTCAAGTTCAGGTAAATTAGGCGTGATGACATCAAGGTATGGCAATAATGTTTGGATCGCTACGGGATCGATTTGGCTAAACTTACCGCCAACACTGGCATTAGCGACGGGATCATAGACAGTGATCAGTGCAGGATCTTGTTGTTTGAGCCGCGCCAATAGCTCGATCAGCCAATTGACTTGATGATCGTTTGCCAACAAACCAATCTTAATAGCAGTGGGTGGCTTATCCTTGATAAGTAGTTTGGCCTGCTCATCAAGTATTTCTGTAGCGACAGGGTTTACCGCAATTAAGCACTCTGAATTTTGACTGGTATTGGCGGTGATCAGTGTACAAATTTCGACATTGTCTTGGCTGAGGTTAAGAGAAAGACTAAGTGAAAGGCTATGCATGGTTTTGATATCGGCTGCAATTCCCGCTCCGCCAGAGCAATCACTGCCGGAAATTGTCCAAATAATTGGTTTGGGCTTTTGTGTATCAATTGCTTTATCTGATGCTGGGTGGTGTGAACGCGGTGTGCTCATAAAAAACTCTTACTACTCTCTCGACTTGCTGATTAAGTTTGATGCCAAAATGGGGTATCGAGTGTTGGGGTGCTTGGCTGTGCAGTCTGGCGCTCAGGCATAATGCCAGCCTGTTGCGCCAGTTCTCCTGCCTGCATGGCATAGGAAAATGCTTTAGCCATAGCAACAGGATCACTCGCTAGCGCAACCGCACTGTTAAGCAGCACGCCGTCATAACCTAACTCTAGCGCTTGCACCGCATCTGAAGGCTTTCCAATGCCGGCATCAACAATTAAAGTTGCTTGGGGTAAACGGCTGCGAATCGTGGCGAGATTATAGGGGTTCATCAAACCTTTCCCTGTGCCTATTGGCGATGCCCACGGCATGATCACTTCACAACCTAAATCATAAAGGCGCTGGCATAAGACTAAGTCATCTGTGCAATACGGCAATATTTGAAAGCCATCGTCAATTAAGGCTTTGGTTGCTTTGAGTAACTCAATGGGATCGGGTTGCAAGTTGTAGTCGTCACCAATCACTTCTAGTTTAAGCCAGTTGGTTTGGAATAACTCACGTGACATGTGCGCTAAGGTGACGGCTTCATTGGCCGTTTTGCAGCCTGCGGTATTGGGCAATAGCTTAATTTGATGCTCATCGGCGAGTTGTTGTAAATACTGCCAGATCATTTGCCCGCCCTGCTCTGCTGGTGCTTGGCGTTTAAGTGACAAGGTCATCACTTGTGCGCCGCTGGCAATGACCGCTTGCTGCATAATGGCTGGGCTTGGATAAAGTGCCGTACCAATCAGTAGTCGGCTATCAATCTCAGTGCCGTAGACGGAAAGTGACATGCTTAACCTCCTTGGATCGGCGAAAATAGCTCAACACTTGCGCCGTTGCTGAGCGATGTTGCTTTGTAATCACTCTTGGCAACAAAGGTTTGATCGACGGCTACCGCAAATAACTTAGGCTCTGGGTGCACTGAAAAATATTGGTCAAGCAGCTGGCTCACTGTAATGTCTGTTTCTTTGTGTTCAGTCTCTTGGAGTTCAGCTTGATCAAGGGTGAAAGTTTCACCATTAACTATATAGGTATTGGTCATTGTTTTGCTCTGGGATTGTTTTTACCGTCAACGTATAGCCATTCAAAAAACGCTGGCGGCGCTGAGTTAGAGGGCTTGCTGGTGCTCGATGCATTAAGTTGCTGAGCAACCAAGTGTAACCCCGCTGCTAGCATCACTGGCGCGAGTAAATAACCGTGGCGATATAGACCGTTGAGCTGTATTAGCCCTGCTTGGCTTATTGCTTGTGGCCGGTTGTCGGCAAACGCTGGGCGGCTGTTGCTGAGCTGCTCAATAATCTGCGCCTCGGCAAAGCCTGGGTGTAGGCTATACAAGGCAGAAAGCAGTTCAAGTGCCGATTGCACTGTAACTTTACCCGTTGCCCCACTTTCTATTTCTGTCGCACCAATTACGTATTCATGGTTGGCTTTCGGCGCGATATAAAGTTTGTATCTTGGGTGCATTAAACGCACTGGCAGTGAAAATTCGACGTCCGGCGCATGCACCCTGATGACCTCTCCGCGCACTGGCCTTAACATCGGCAGTGCTCCCTGATCTTCAATATTGGCATCGGTATTCGCACCGATATTGGTACCAGCTTGGGTATAAATGGCACTTGCGCCGATGCCACGACAATCAATGACCAAGTCAAATTGCTCAATACCTGAGTTGGTGTGAACTTGGAACGGAGATACGGCTAGCACTTGCGTTTGTGCATGCCAATTGATTACTGCATTTTCTTGCAGTGCACTCGCCAATGCGTTGAGTAGTTGATGATTATCAATACAGCCTTCCCCTTGCAGGTATGCACCGTTTTCAAAGCGCTCTGCTAATGCGGGTGCTTGCTGGGCAAGTTCGCTTTTGCTCAGTAATTGAAGTTGAGCTTGCGGATAGTGATGGCTGATATGGCGTGTAAAGCGTTCATAGTCACCTTGGTCCACGCTGTGGCTAACGCAAATAGAACCGTTTGCTTGAAAGTCAACTGGACTGGCAAGTTCGCCGAGTAGTTTGGGCCACATGGTTAGTGCTGCCTCGCCCATGGCGACAATCTCAGGTTCACAGCTTAACGACTCGCCATAAGGCGTCAGCAAACCCGCTGCCGTGTAGGCAGCACTTTGCCGACCATCAATAGCGTCTTTGTCGTATAGGCTGATCTGATGTCTGTTATTGTGCGTGTTACTCGCTAGGCTCAGCTGCCAGGCCATTAAACGACCTAGCAGCCCCGCACCAACAATTGCGATATTGGCCACGGTATTTACCTTGCTTGATGATAAATTTCAGAGCCAGTTGCTTTAAATTCAGCCGACTTCTCCGCCATACCTTGGGCAAGCGTTTTATCAATGGCATCACGGCTAACGCTGACGGTTTCGTCTGCGAGCTTGATTTCAATGCGTTGCTCGGCCTCTAGTTTTGCCGCATAGTCGCGAACATCTTGGGTGATTTTCATCGAGCAGAATTTTGGCCCACACATTGAGCAAAAATGGGCGATTTTGCCTGACTCTTGCGGCAAGGTTTCGTCGTGGTATTCACGGGCGCGCTCAGGATCTAAACCAAGATTAAATTGGTCGTGCCAGCGAAATTCGAAGCGCGCTTTTGACAATGCATTATCGCGAATTTGTGCACACGGGTGCCCTTTTGCTAAATCGCCTGCATGCGCGGCAATTTTGTAGGTGATTAAGCCTTCTTTCACATCTTCCTTGTTAGGCAAGCCCAAGTGCTCTTTTGGCGTCACGTAGCACAGCATGGCACAGCCGTACCAGCCAATATTTGCGGCACCAATCCCCGAGGTGATGTGGTCATAACCGGGCGCGATATCTGTCGTCAGTGGCCCTAAGGTATAAAATGGCGCTTCGTGACAATGTTCCAGTTGCTCGTCCATATTCGCCTTAATCATATGCAGTGGCACATGACCAGGACCTTCAATCATCACTTGGACATCGTGTTGCCAAGCGATTTTGGTCAGCTCACCTAAGGTATGAAGCTCAGAGAATTGTGCTTCGTCGTTGGCATCGGCAATAGACCCCGGACGCAGGCCGTCACCTAATGAAAAGGCAACATCGTACTGCTTACAAATTTCGCAAATATCTTCAAAGTGGGTGTAAAGGAAGTTTTCTTGATGATGCGCTAAACACCACTTTGCCATAATAGAACCACCGCGCGAGACGATACCTGTCACGCGTTTTGCTGTCATCGGCACATAGCGCAACAGCACACCGGCGTGAATAGTAAAGTAGTCCACGCCCTGCTCTGCTTGTTCAATTAAGGTGTCGCGAAACACTTCCCATGTTAAGTCTTCGGCAATGCCGTTTACTTTTTCGAGTGCTTGATAAATCGGTACTGTACCAATTGGCACTGGCGAGTTACGCACAATCCACTCGCGCGTTTCGTGAATATAGCGGCCAGTGGATAAATCCATCACAGTATCTGCGCCCCACTTGGTTGACCACACCAGCTTTTCCACTTCTTCTTCAATGGACGAGGTAACCGCCGAGTTGCCAATATTGGCGTTCACCTTGATCAAAAAATTACGGCCAATAATCATTGGCTCAGACTCAGGGTGATTGATATTAGCGGGAATTATGGCACGTCCTGCGGCCACTTCTTGGCGTACAAACTCAGGGGTAATCTGCTCGGGAATGTTAGCGTGACCAGCTTCGGTAAACTTGGCTCCAAAGCCCTGCCCGTCGTGGCGTTGGCTGAGGATTTCGTCTTTCATTTCTGCCCGTTTGGTATTCTCGCGAATGGCAATATATTCCATTTCCGGCGTGATAATACCTTGGCGCGCATAATGTAACTGGGTGACGTTTTTTCCTGCTTTGGCTCTACGCACTTTTGGCAGGTTCTCAAAGCGAATATGGTCTAACCCTTCATCAGCCAAACGCTGCTGACTATAACCTGATGTCGCGCCCGTAAGCTCTTCGGTATCTGCGCGCTCGGCTACCCATGCACTGCGCAGCTTAGGTAATCCTTCATGAACGTTAACGCTAACGTTTGGATCGGTGTAAACGCCAGAGCTGTCGTACACACGAATCGGCTCGTTAGGTTCAAAAATGGGGTTTTCTTCGGTGCCGCCGACAAAAGTATCGCCAACGTCTATCTCTCGCATGGCTACTTGGATATTGTGTAGCTTGCCCGGTACATAAATCTTGCTGGAATTCGGGTAACTTTGTCCCGACACATTGTTGATAAAGGCTTCCGCCTGCTGACGACGCTCACGTCGCGATAATGAACTCATAGCTCTCACCTAGATAATAATTAATTATATTCGGCGGAGTTGACTAGGTATGACGAGAACAACATAAACCCAATATTATCACGAACAGTAGCCTAAAATTGTCTACAGCTAATTAATATGTTGAGTTTGTGTTGCGCTTGTTCCCTTCGCAGCAATTACGCTGATCAGGTTCTACGGATCCCGCTTTCGCGATCTCAGCCCTATGGCACTCCGACAAGTTCGCTGAGCAAATGACTCGCTTGCTCAGATACTTTTTAGTCTTACAAGAATTTTTACTTTACGCAAGCGCCAGATTCATAAGTTTGGTGACAAACCCACTTTGTCTATGGCTTGCCTTCAACTTGCTAGCAACGCACAATATTGCTCATATTCTCAGAGCGAAGAGTTAAAAAATGATGCCCAACAAATGGTTATCAGCAGCAGTTAGTGCCTTGCTCGTGCTGACCAGTCATCAAGTTAGTGCCCAGCAACCTAGCGAAGCTAAAGGCGAAATTAAGAGCGAAACTAAAAACGACATTAATAAAGCTAAGCTAAATACGCCTGACATTAGCGAACAAAGACAACAGCATTTGCGCGGTGCAATTACCGCTGAACGCGCTTGGTGGGATGTAAAGCATTATCAGCTATCGATGACTGTCGATATTGGTGACCGATCTTTTTCTGGCGAAAACATCATAACTTATCAAGTAATTGATAATGCTAAAGAATTACAAATTGAGCTACAAGCACCCATGAAGCTTGAAGCTGCTGTGCAAGCAGGGCAATCCTTGGCGATTCGTCAAGAAGGCTACAGTTACTTTATTTCGCCAAACGAGCTACAGCAAATAGGTCAGGAATATCAGTTAACCTTAACCTTTTCGGGTCAGCCTCATGAGGCGAAAAATGCCCCTTGGGATGGCGGTATTACTTGGTCGGAAGATGAAGGTGGCATGCCTTTTATTGCCTCGTCAAACCAAGGGATCGGTGCCAGTATTTGGTGGCCTAATAAAGATCACGGCTACGACGAACCCGATCGCGGAATTGATATGTTGATTGAAGTGCCAAGACCTTTGTTCAACGTCTCTAATGGCCGTTTAATTAACATTGAAGATCAAGGTGATAGCCGAGTTTTCCACTGGCGCGTGATCAACCCAATTAACAATTACGGTGTGAATATCAATATTGCTGATTACGTCAATTTTGCCGAGCAGTATCAAGGTGAAAATGGCGTGTTAGATATGGACTATTACGTGCTACGTGCCAACGAAGAAAAAGCGCGCGTACACTTTGGTGATGCCAGGCGAACTATCGAAGCGCTAGAGCATTGGTTTGGCCCATATCCGTTTTATCAAGACAGTTACAAGCTGGTTGAAGCTCCGTATTTGGGTATGGAGCATCAAAGCTCAGTCACGTATGGCAACAAATATCAACAAGGCTACAAAGGACGTGATCTCAGCGAGACAGGTTGGGGCTTAAAGTGGGATTTCTTGATTATTCACGAAACCGCACACGAATGGTTTGCTAACAGTATTACGGCTAAGGATGTTGCTGATTTATGGATACAAGAGAGCTTTACCACCTACGCTGAAGGTTTGTTTGTTGAGTATCACTACGGCAAAGCGGCAGGGGCAGAGTACTTGCGAGGGCAACGCCAGAATATTCGCAACGATAAGCCGATGATAGGGACTTATCACCAACACGAAGTGGGTTCGTACGATATTTACCCCAAAGGTGCGAATATGCTGCATACGCTTCGTCAGCTCATTGATGACGACAGCAAATGGCGTGAGATTCTACGTGGTTTAAACAAGGTTTTTTATCATCAAACCGTTACTACCCAGCAAGTGGAAGACTATATCGCTACACAATCTGGGCTCGTGCTTAATAAGTTTTTTGATCAGTACCTGCGCGACAGCCGTATTCCTGTGCTGGAATATCGACTAATGGACGGCGAATTTAAAGCTCGTTGGCGTCATGTAGTGGATGGTTTTGCGATGGCAATTCCGGCGAAGTTTACTGGTGGTGTGGCATCTGATCAGCAAAATTTTGCGCTGACAACAGATTGGCAAACCTTCGAACTATCGCAGGGTGCGACAGGTATTCAGTGGGACAAAAACTACTATATCGCGCAGCTTTTGATTGAGTAAACGATCGATAAGAAATTTGTCAGGCGTTAGAAAAACAAAAAGCGCTCAAATGAGCGCTTTTGCCAAGCCCACAGTAATAAATTACTTAAGGCTAGCGTAGTACGCAGCTAAGTTAGCTACGTCTGCATCAGTTAGGCCCATCGCCATAGGAGCCATTACTGGATCTTTACGTGCGCCAGATTTGAAATCTTTTAATTGCTTCGCAATGTAAGCTTCTTTTTGGCCAGCAAGGTTAGGGTACATTGGAATAGCAGAAATACCTTCTGCGCCGTGACAAGCTGCACACATTGCTGATTTTGCTTTACCCGCTGCAACGTCGCCCGCGAATGCTGGAGCTACCATCATTGCTGCAGTTGCAATAGCAAGAGTCATTTTTTTCATAATGTCTGTCTCTCTTAATGATTAGATTTTTCTGAGCCTTAGTCGATTATATGGAAAAAGACCTAAGTTGTCCTAGATTTTTTAGTATTATGTAAACACTTACTATGACTGAAGTAATTACGATGTCCGAGCCAATTGCGTTTAATTTCGACAATCGACTTGTAAAGCATTTACCTTTTATTTATCGACCTGTATCGCCGACTCCTTTAGTGAATTCGCATTTGGTGGCGACCAGTGACGCTATGCTAGCAGAGCTTGGCATTGCAAAAGATGATTTACATCAAACTAATTTTGTTGATGTTTTTGCTGGCAAGGTAATACCTAAAGGTGGCTATTTTCATGCGCAAGTTTACAGCGGTCACCAATTTGGCCAATACGTGCCGCAATTAGGTGACGGGCGAGCCATTAGCTTCGGCGAAATTATTGCGAAGTCTGGCCAGCGGTTAGATGTTCAGCTCAAAGGAGCAGGGGAAACGCCATTTTCTCGTATGGGCGATGGCAGGGCAGTACTGCGCTCTTGTATTCGCGAATTCCTCGCTAGTGAGGCGATGGCGGCGCTTGATATTCCCACCACACGAGCGCTATGCATTATTGGTAGTGAACACGATGTTTATCGCGAGAGCGTCGAAAAGGGCGCGATCATGACGCGAACGTCGCCGAGTTATATTCGTTTTGGTCACTTTGAATATTGGTTTCATCAAGGGAAAAAAGATGAACTCAATCAGCTCGCAGATTTCTGTTTAGCTGAATACTTTCCTGAGTGTTTAACGCAGGAAAACCCACACAAAGCCATGCTGGCGGCGATTGTACAATCAACTGCGATGTTAATTGCTAAATGGCAAGTACATGGTTTTGCGCATGGGGTAATGAATACCGACAATATGTCGATTCTTGGCCTGACCATAGATTACGGCCCGTTTGGCTTTCTTGATGACTATCAACCTAGTTTTATTTGCAATCATTCTGATCATACGGGGCGTTATGCCTTTGATCAGCAGCCGAGTATTGGCCTGTGGAATTTAAATGCGCTGGCTATTACTTTCTCTGACTGGTTATCAACCGAAGAAATTCGCGCAGCGCTGAGCCAGTATGAGCCAATATTCGTGCAACACTATATTTCGTTAATGCAGCGAAAGCTTGGGCTGGCAACATGGCAAGATGAAGATCAGGCATTGTTAGGGGAGTGGTTAACACTGCTAGCCAAGCAAAAAGCAGATTACACCTTGAATTTCAGGCTGCTTAATCAAGTGTTTGTCGATGATGTTGATAATCAGCAATGCCAAAAGTTGTTAGCGCATTTTAACGATAAACAAGCGGTTATTGAGTGGCTTAAAAAGTATCGCCAGCGATTAGCGGACGATGACATGACAGATAGTGCCCGCCACCAAATTCAAAACCAGCATAACGCGAAATTTATCTTACGCAATTACTTAGCTCAGCAGGCGATAAGGCAAGCAGAGCAGGGTGATTACACTGAAATTGAGCGCCTACAAGGCGTCTTACAAACCCCATTTGATGAGCAAGCAGGCGCTGAGCAATATGCACTGCCAGCGCCAGAGTGGGGCAAGCATTTGGAAATATCATGCAGCAGTTAACGCAACCCTCCTCACTTTTAGTTTCAGCAGTATTTTTGCGTGATGATCATCTCGATATTCGTTTTGATGGTGAGTTTGACGAAGAAGATTTCGATATCGCGACCGAGGTGGTATTGAGTCAGTTAGCGCAGGTTAGTATCTTGGAAAAAATCCCCGGTGCCGATTGCCATAATGTTAGGTTCCGTGCGCAAGTGGCGGAAGATTTTGGTTATTTTGTCTTAAATTTTGAAGTGTATAGCCAGTCATGCTGGTTAGAGCCTGAGTCTATTGATGAACAACCTTTACTAGAAGTTATTTGTGGGTCATTAACGGGCAATTAGCAAAGCTGACACTATTGGCTGTTAGAGAGCTTTTACTTCGAAGTGAGTAAAAAAGTTAAGCAGGCAGCTAAGCAGGAAGCATAGATACTTGATTTAGACCTTTTTGCTGAGCATTTGATAGTGCTTTTTGGGTGCGGCTAAGTAAGCTATTTAATGTTTCTTTTTGCTTGAACTCACTAACGCCAAGTGAGATTGTCATTTGTGGCAAACGAATACCAGATTTACTGCTGATAAAGCGTATTTTCTCTACACCTTGGCGAATTTTCTCGGCAATTTCGCTTGCGATTCCCATTTCAACATCAGGCAGCAGAATAAGAAACTCCTCATTCCCTGTGCGAACAGGTAAGCCACTTTCACCCACGTAGTTACTTACCTTGTTGGCAATCTTAGACAAAATAACATCGCCAATTAGCGAGCCGAATTTATTACTAAACAGCTTAAAGTCGTCAACACTGACAACCAAAGCTGCGATTTGACGGTCCGGTGATTCACTCACCCATGTATCAAAATGCTTGCTCAGTGCCTTTCGGTTGTATAACCGAGTCACTGGATCTAGGTAGATTTCTTTACGTGCCGCACTAAATTCTTGATACAAGTTGTCTGCTTGCTGCTCGGTTTTTGCAAGTTGCTTCAACAATGACGTTTGTTGCTGCTTAAGTAGTTCAACTGTCTGCGATAATCGCGATAGGGCCTGCGCTGCTTGCTCTTTATCGCCATCTCGCACTGATGCAATATTAGTGTCGAGTGCAGACAGCAATTTATTACCTTTCGCATTAGCGTTATGACAAGTTTCGCTGAGCTGGGCAGTTAGTTGCTTAGCATCATCAAAAATATCGTCGCGCAAGTTACTTTGACCAAGTACATGGTCTTGGTAAAGCTGCTCAATGAGAAAGTTATCGAGGTGATTATTGGCAAATAAATGTTGATCTATCTTAGTGATAAGCGGTGTGTTTTTTTCGCAAATGTATTCGTAACCAATTGCGTAATTTATTGGGGTTGCAGGCAACTTCCACTGTGCTAACAGCTTAAGTGTTTTTGCCATTTTAACTTGTGCTTGTGCTAAGGAATCATGATGCTTCAATGATTCACCCCAAAAAATCTAACTACTCAGCCATTCTGGCGAAAAATGCTGAAAACTTCTAGCCTTACAAACAACTTTTATCGATTAATAGAGCAAATAGTTTAATGAATGCGTGTTATTTACCCAGAAAGGCTGTTGTGCGAATCGAAATAGCTTTGTGTTAGCCTTAAGTTGCAAGGGCGTATCGCCAAGGTAAAATAAATGCACAATAACCGCTTAATAAAGCTCGATTACGGAAGCAATAAGCTAATGAAATACCCCATTATACTCATGTTGTTCATGCTGACGGCGTGTAGCCAAACTGCGCTAAAAAGTAAGCCCAATGCCGATCAACAACTAGCCAACGTGATTGATACTTATCACGACTACGAGCAGCAAAGTAGCCCATTCAATAACCCAGAGCCAGGCAAAACTAATGGGCAATTGCCAGATTTAAGTGCCGCGGCATTAGCTGAAAATCATCAACAACTGACGGCTATTTTAGCGAAAGTGAATGCTATTGACGTCGAGTCACTTAGTACTGCTAACCAAATTAATCGGTCAGTACTGCAATATCGCATTCAAAATCAGGTAGACAATTACCTAAATAAAGAACACCTCATGCCAATTACTGCGGAATCTGGATTCCATGCACATATCAGTTTTATTGGCCGTATGGTGAGTTTTAAAACCGAACAAGACTATCTTGATTACCTTAGCCGCTTGGCACAAATGCCACGTTATTTTAAGCAGCAAATGACTTGGATGCGTGAAGGGTTAAAAGCTGGCTATAGTCAACCACAAGTAGTATTGAAAGGCTTTGAAGAGTCAATTACCGCCTTTATCAAAGATGATGTGACCGAAAGTGTTTATTATCAGCCGTTTAAGTCAATGCCAAAGCATTTAACAACGGCACAACAAGCAGCGTTACGAACGCAAGCAACCAACGTCATTAAAGAGCAAGTATTTCCTAGTTACCAAGCTTTTTATGATTTTATGGTGGGTGTATATCAACCAAATGCCCGACAAAATATCGCGGCAAGTAGTTTGCCAAATGGTGCCGCGTTTTACGCCAATCGCGTGAAGCATTTCACGACATTAAATATGACCGCCGATGAAGTGCACCAAATTGGGTTGGCAGAAGTGAAGCGAATTCGCGCTGAAATGAATGCCATTATTGCAAGGTTAGGCTTTGAAGGTTCTTTTGCTGATTTTGTTGAGTTTTTGCGAACAGACCCTCAATTCTACGCGACTACGCCAGAGCAACTGATCAAAGAAGCCTCTTTTCTTGCTAAGCAAATGGATGCCAAGTTACCAAGCTTGTTTAAAACTTTGCCACGAACACCTTATGGGGTAATTGAAGTTCCTGCCAATATTGCGCCTAAGTACACAACGGGTCGTTACTCTGGACCATCGCGAGATGATCAACCGGGTAACTATTGGGTTAATACTTATCGCTTAGATCGCCGCCCGCTTTATGTGTTACCCGCGTTAACCTTACATGAAGCCGTACCTGGTCATCACTTACAAGGCTCTATTGCTCGTGAAATGAAAAACGTACCCGAATTTAGAAATGAAACTTATATTTCGGCATTTGGTGAAGGTTGGGGCCTATATGCTGAGTACTTAGGTATTGAAGCTGGCATGTATCCCGACCCTTACAGTGATTTTGGCCGCTTAACTTATGAAATGTGGCGCGCTTGTCGACTAGTGGTTGATACAGGGATGCATGTCAAAGGTTGGTCACGTGCGCAAGCAATGGACTTTTTAGCCAGCAATACCGCGTTGTCATTGCACAATGTTAAAACTGAAATAGACCGCTATATTTCATGGCCGGGTCAGGCACTTTCATACAAAATTGGCGAATTGACGATTAAGCGCTTACGCAAACAGGCCGAGCAAGCGTTAGGGGCAGACTTTGATTTGCGTGACTTCCACGATCAATTGCTAGCAAATGGTTCAATGCCTTTGTCTATGCTGGAGGTTGTGATTACGCAATACATAGAGCAGCAGAAAGAACAGCAACAGAAAAAAGCGGTAGCTGAGAGTAGCTAAAAAGCTAAACGTTGAATGGCGCCAATAGCATGCTAATTAAATATTCAATATTGAATTGATCAGCGGCTAGGTGTCTTTGTTACTGGTGTGCTACTTAGTAAATAAGCTGTAAGATGCTAATAGGAACAAAAGAAAGAAAAGGGAAAGACACGCAAAGTATACCGTAGGAGTAGAAGGTTAGCTGAATAGCTAAAATAGATAAGCCCCCACTATATCTAAATTTGGCAGTCCCGCTGTCCTAGGTTTCCCCTTAGACCGGTAACTTTGCGTCTCTAGCTTTCACTAGATTTGCCTTTAACGAGCTTTAGTCGCTCGGCGATATTATAGTCAATAATTGCGTAGAGTAAATACTAATTCTAATTTGATGACTAAGGTTAGTCGAAAGTTGGCGCTAATTCATACGATTCGTTAAAATGCCTGCTCTGAAAAAGCTACCGTTTAAGGTTTACACTTGTTGAAACAGATTTGGTTGGTACTGACATTGGTGATGACTTGTTTACTAAGTCAAGTTGCCAATGCACAAGCACAGTTGCCAAGAGAAGTTGTTACCGCCAATATCGAACGAGTCAGTGGTTTTTATCAGGCAGATAAAGAAGCACTTCCCTACGATGAAATAGTCTCTTTGGCGACTGAAATTGTTCAGTACCGCCATCAATACCCGAAAGACGTTATTGCTAAAGCTTACGTCTTACTTGCTGAAGTCGCAGCTAGTAAAGGTGATGCTGCACGTGCCTTTCAATTTGCAATTGACGGTTTAACTTACAAGCCACTACCTGCTGAGCTGCAGCTTAATTTAGAAATCAAATTGGCGGAAGGTTACTTTGTAAAAAGTAAATATCACAATGTCTTCCACTTTGTTGATCAAGTCTGGGAGCGCGCCATGCAAGAAGGCTTAGTAAAGTACCAACTACTGGCTTTGGGCTACCGCGCAATGGCAAATGCCCTCATTGGTGAAAATCAAAAAGCGGCTGACGATCTCCATATGGTGAAAGAGTTGGTTGAGCAAAACCTCCAATATGCGGAGCATTTACAGTTATTGGAAGTGATTGCGATCTCGTATCACTATTTAGGGGATTACCAAACTGCGATGGAGATACACGAGCGTATTCTAAAACTGCGCTTTGCACTTAATCGCAAAAATGGCATTGAAGGAACCTATTACAACTTAGCCGCCGCGTATCGAGAGCTCGAGCGATTAGATGATGCATACAATGCATTTTGGCAGGTAAAGCAAATTGCTGAGCAGCGTGTTTGGCCAATAAAGCGGGCTTATGCCGAACTTGGTATTGGCCAAGTGTTATTGGATCAGCGTGAGTATCAATCTGCTTATCTCGCCCTCGTTGAAGCAGAGCACTCATTTAAAGGGCAGAATTTGAATAAGCCTTATTTGAGTACGTTAATTGCGCTAGCTAAGGCGAGTTTTGCAACTGATCGTCAGGCTTTTGCATTGCAATTGCTGGTACTTGCTGAAGAGCTTGCTGAAATCGTCGAAGTGGCAGGCGATCAAGTTGATTTATACCTGCTACTTGCCAATCGTTACCAGATTGAAGGTGATAAAGACAAGGCACTAGCAATGCTCAATCGTTACGTAGAATTGCAACATCAGTTTTTCAAAGACGCGAAAGCCAGAGTTATTCGTGCGCCTAGTCGGCTTGCGGTCGAAGATAGCAACAAAGCGCTTGCGCTAGATTTAGCCGCAGCATATGACGCACACACTGAATTCTCAGAACAAGTGAGGATGCAGCGACATTATATTATCGGTTTAACAACATTAAGTTTGTTGTTGCTTGTGGTTTTGATTGTTCAATGGCTTACCTATCGCTCTCGTAAACAGCATGATGTTTACGAGCAGTTAGAGCGCCCAACGTATTTAGTGCCTAATCCAGCACAAACCAAATATATCTACCACCGGGCATTCAAGAAAGCACGCAAGTATGAGTATCCGCTCACCATAGGTTATTTAACGATTGGCAATTGGCAAGACCTAACTTTTAGCTTTAACAAGCGGGTTATTGCCGAAGTGAACAAAACATTGGCCACATTGATTAATGAGCATATGGGGGAGTTTGATCAGAGTGGCCAGATTAATGATGGCGAGTACATTGTGCTTTTTCCGCATCAGTCACAAAGCCAAGCCAAAGCTAAGTTTGAAAAGCTGATTGATGCACTCAAGGTACGTTTTTTTGCCAATCTGGGCGAATTTTCGGTTAATATTAGGTTTTCTTTAGATACACCCGCAGTGCAGGATATCGATCCTTATATCTTCTTATCGCGCTTGAGTGACGTGTCTTAAATTATTGAAGGGTATTCAGTAGGTTTATGTTTTTTGCGTTAGTTGTTATTGCCATTTTTGTCGCTGTTAGTGTTTATTTCTATTTTCGTTCAGAACGCCTACAGCATGATTTAGTTAAACAAAAACGCGATACAGCACAAACGCGAAAAAGTCATAAGCAGCTAGCTGATACCGTGGCTTCAATCGGAGCAAAACAGCAAGAATTTTTTACTTTTCGCTACAATAAAGTAAAAGAAGAAGCAGAGCGAAAATCACCAGCAATATTAAGTGATGTCAAACGTATATCGCCACTGGTGACTAACTATGCGGTAATCTTTAATGCTTGTGCTGGCGGTAAAGAGCAACTTAAACCGACCGCGCAAACCTATTTTGAAAATCACAAACCAGGTGCTTATAAAGACTTTCTTACCTATATTTCGGGGCGCGAGAAGCATGTAGCACGGATGTGGAGCAGCAACAATTTAAGCGGTTTTATGTCGATGATGGAAAGTTTATTAACTGAGCAGCAACAAGCATTGGATAAAATAAAACTTGTGAAGAAAGAAGAAGCGCCTGAAGAAAATATCGAATTTCATAAATTCAGCTAAGGCCAAGAAGCAAGACCAATGCAAACAAAAACAGCGCTATAAAGCGCTGTTTTACTATCTTTTAATGCTTGCTACTAATTGCGAATTGTAATCTCAGGTTGAGTGTTTATTTCACCATCCCATGCGATAGTTGCTACTTTTCCATCGCATAATAGTATGGCTAAACTACTGCCTGCACTGGCTCTAATAAATGCTAGATCATACCCAAACTGAGTCAGACTGCTGGCTGCAAATTTCTGCGCTAAGGTTAATTTTTCCCATAACGTTGCTTGAATTTGGTCGTGTTGCCTTCGCTCTAACAGCATTTCACGTTTTGAAACCGCCTGCATTCTAGCCTCACATTAACTATTTAAACTGCAAATAACTATTACGTGACACTATAGAACATTGTTTAATACTTCAACAGATAAATGTGTATATTTTATAAAAATTTAACGTATTCTTAGTGTTAGCTGAGCAGTTGTACTTAATAAAACAAACAATATAACGGGCAATAATGCTGTGGATTTTGGCTGGCGAGTCTACCCTGGAGGTTTGGCTGGGGTATAATCATCGAAAACAACAAGAAGCAAAGAGGCGAGTATGAGTCAGGTGTTAGACGACTTATTATCACTGTTAACACTAGAAACAATTGAACAGGGCATTTACCGTGGTCAAAGCCAAGATCTTGGTTTTAAAGCTTTATTTGGTGGCCAAGTATTAGGACAAGCGCTGTCGGCGGCGCAAGAAACAGTGGATGAAAAGCGCCATGTTCATTCATTACATTCCTACTTTTTACGCGCCGGTGATGCAACTAAACCCGTTGTATATGACGTTGAAGTTTTGCGTGATGGCGGCAGTTTTAGTGCTCGGCGCGTCAAGGCTATCCAAAATGGACAGCCTATTTTCTATATGACAGCTTCGTTTCAACAGCTAGAGCAAGGCTTTGAACATCAAGATCAAATGCCAGATGTTCCTGGCCCCGAAGGCGTTCCCTCTTACCAAGATTTTATTCGCGCAAATCAATCAGTTTTCCCTGAGCATATCCGCAAAATTTTTCTTGCTGAAAAGCCGATTGAGTTGCGCTCGGTTGAACAATATAACTGGGTGTCACCAGAAAAGGTTCCCGCTAAAGCCCATATGTGGATCAAAACCAACGGTGATTTGCCTGATGATTTACGTGTGCACACCTATATGCTGGCTTATGCGTCAGACTTTCATTTCTTGCCTACGTCACTGTTTCCGCATGGTAAAAGCCATTGGGATCCAAATTTTCAGATCGCCACGATTGACCATACCATGTGGTTTCATCGTCCATTTCGCTTTGATGACTGGTTGCTGTATGCCGTTGATAGCCCATCAGCCACTGGCGGACGTGGCTTAGTGAAGGGCCAAATTTTTAATCGCCAAGGCGAACTAGTTGCCTCAACAATGCAAGAAGGTGTGATCCGCGCTCGCTAGTGCTTCTAGTTGGAGAAACGCTGCCAATCGTGGCCTGTCGGATGTTGGAAAATTCGCAGGCCAAACTCTGGTGCAATGGCATAAATATGGTCAAAGATATCTGCTTGTATACCTTCATAATTTACCCAGTCTTGGTCACTACTAAATAGATAAAGCTCTAACGGAATCCCCGTTGCTGTCGGGGCCAGTTGCCTCACCATACAAGTCATTTGTTGATGAACTTTCGGGTGACTTTGCAAATAAGCCGTAATATAAGCGCGGAATGTACCAATATTGGTTAACTGGCGTTGATTGCGCTTGTCGGTCGCTGCACTACCCAGTTGTTGTTGGTTTTGTGCCAGTTCCGTTTGTTTTTGTGCTAAGTAGTCAGCTAGCAAGCTAATACTGGTGAGTTCTTTGACTTCTTCAGCTTGGTAAAAGCGCACACTTGCGGCATCAATATAAATCGCCCGTTTGATGCGTCGGCCACCAGAGTTGAACATATCTCGCCAGTTCTTGAAGGAGCCGCTGATCAACGCATAGGTAGGCACTGTGGTTACAGTGCGATCAAAGTTTTGAATTTTTACCGTATTTAGGCCAATTTCAAGCACATCACCATTGGCACCATATTGCGGCAGTTCAACCCAATCTCCAGGGGCAACCATTTTATTCGCCGCAATTTGGATACTGGCGACTAACCCTTTAATGGTGTCTTGGAAAATAAGTAACAGTACTGCTGTTAGTGCACCTAAACCGCTCAACAGGAATATGGGTGACCGATCGATAATGACAGCAACAGACAAGATGGTTGCTACTAAATAGATAGCCAGCTTGATCAACTGAATTGTCGCATTCAGCGGCATGTAACGGGTTTTGGCTTTTGCTTGATAGATGGCCTTAACCACGTCAAGCAATGCCGACAATACTCGGGCTATTTGAAAGATTACCGCCACACGCGCAATCGCCACTAGAATCGTTGCCTTGAGTGACTCTTCAGGCAAGAAAATAGGCGTTAGCGCAATAATTAGAAAAAACGGGACCAGTAAACTAATTTTGGTAAATACTTGGTGGGTAACAAACAAGTCATCCCACGTATTTTTGGTTCGCTGAACAAGTTTTTGCACCAACACCAATAGACGGTGTTTAACTAAATAGTGGCTGGCACTGGCAAGCAATAACAATAATACAATGCCCGCAACACTCGTACCCAACTCCAAATACTGGTTTGGTAAACCAAGTAAAATCAATTGCTCAGAAATCCATTGCTGCACAGACTTACTCCTTTATCATTTTTATTAGTGCTTACTCAATCAACGGCTTGATATTGAATCTTTCAAGCTTTTTATACTCGCCAAATAACTAAGTCGCGACTTCAATTGCTGTTAAGACTGATGGTCAGCCAATTCCATTTCCGCCATTGTCTGGTCTTTATCGCGCCACAGCTGATTAACCCATTGCTGAAAGTTTTGTTTGAACGCCTTGTCATTGAAGTAATCGCCAATAATTTCGTCTGGAATGTCGATAGTTTCAACATTTACGTGGATCTCGCTGACATCGCCTGAAATAAACTGCTGATAACTTGGAATGCCATTCGGATAATAGATAGTCACGTTAACAATTTTATTGAGGTGTTGACCCATGGCATCTAGCACAAAGGCGATACCACCGGCTTTCGGTCTTAATAAGTGCTTAAACGGCGATTTTTGTTTTTCGTGCTTGGCCTGCGTATAGCGTGTTCCTTCAATAAAGTTCATTACGCTCACAGGTTTATGTTTAAATTTTTCACACGCTTTTCGTGTTGTTTCAATATCTTTGCCAATTAAATGTGGATTTCTTTTCAAAAACGCTTGGCTATAGCGCTTCATAAATGGAAAGTCTAATGCCCACCAGGCAATACCGAGAAAAGGCACATAGATAAGCTCTTTTTTCAAAAAGAATTTTAAAAATGGGATCTTGCCGTTTAATAACCGTTGCAGCACCAGAATGTCTACCCAGCTTTGGTGGTTACTCAGCACTAAGTACCAGTCTTTAGTGGTGAGTTTATCTAAGCCGGTGACTTGGTAATTGACCTTGGTGAATAAGTTTTGAATGCCAGTATTACAGGTGACCCAATTACTTGCCATGCGATCGAGCAAATAACTAAAGAGCTTTTGCCAGCCTTTAAGTGGTACTAAAGCTTTTAATAGAGAGCTAACAACAACAGGTAACACCCACAATAATGTGTTGATGGTGTAACAAACTAAAGACAAAAATCCGATCAAAGGTCTAGGTAGAAAACTCAACATAATAATGAACTTAACTGACAAAAATTTGCTTTTAAGGTTGACGATTTTTAGATTGTAAGGGTTTAAAAAGTGTTTGAACACGGTTTTTTCTATCACCAGATAACCAGTTTTTACATCGTAAAAATCACTGGACTTGATGATATCTAGCGAAAGTGAACACTTGTAAGCTGAACTTATATGACGAGCTATCACAAATTACGTTTAACTATGTATTTTTAGAAAAGAGCCGCTTTTTGATACTAGATTGCACCACAAAAGTGCGGATTTTTACTATGAAAAACAGTGGTATTGAATAGGTTGTCAACCAAGGTGACAAAATAAACACATTTTTAGTTAGCCATTTAAAAATATACATTTTATTAACATTTAATGGGTAAAAATAAAGGCTAGTGTAGCCATATGCTTTAAACCTATTAAAAATATTCTTTTCGTTGATAAAAGTCGCAAAAGGTGATTGCTATTTAAGCCTTTTTCACGTCATGCTAGGCTGGTAGTAATTGAGGAGGAGTAATGAATTTTCAACGTGTTGTGATTAAAGTCGGCAGTGCCTTAGTTGCCCCTGATAAACAGGGTTGTAGCGGGCAGTATTTATTGTCGATAGCGCGCTTTATTACCCAATGCCAACAGGTAGGGAAAGAAGTGATTTTAGTTTCGTCTGGCAGTGTTGCTGCTGGCCGCGCATTAATACGACATGGCTCTCCCAATCCCTCTATCCCCACTAAACAAGCGATGGCGGCAGTGGGGCAAATGAAAATGATGGCAAATTGGCAGCGCTTTTTCGATGTGCCATGCAGCCAATTACTGATCACCCATGGCGATTTAAAAGATCGCCAGCGCTATATTAATATCAAAAATACCATTCGCATTTTACTCGCCAATGGCGTGATCCCGATTGTTAATGAAAACGATACGGTCGCAACCGATGAATTAAAAGTTGGCGATAACGATAACCTAGCAGCACAAGTAGCGCTGGTCAGTGAAGCTGATTGCTTGTTAATTCTCAGCGATGTTGATGGTTTATATCGTGAAAATCCAAAGCATAACCCTGACGCTGAAAAGCTCAGCGATGTAAGTGCTATTACCCCAGCGATATACCAGATGGCTTCAGGTACTGATAATCACATTGCGACAGGTGGTATGCAAACCAAGATTCAGGCGGCAGAAAAAGCGACAGAAAATGGCATCGCGACCTTTATTCTCAGTGGCGAAGATGCCAATGCGCTTGAACAATTCGGACAAGGTATTAATGCCGGCACGCATTTTCATGCCCAGCAAGCACCATTTAAAGCGAAAAAACACTGGCTAAAACACACGTTAAAAAGTACTGGGCGAGTATTACTCGATGCCGGCGCGATTCATGCTGTGACCAATAAAGGCGCGTCGTTGTTGCCTTCCGGCATTGCAGGCGTTGAAGGTAGTTTTGCTGCCGGTGACTCTATCGACATTATTGATGCGGTAAATCAATCGCCCGTTGCCAAAGGTATTAGCCAGTATAGCCATCGTGATTTGGCGAAGATTATAGGGCAAAACAGTAATCAAATTGCCGCCATTCTTGGCTATTGCCCGAGTAAAGTAGCAGTACACCGTGATGATATGGTGATGCTAAAAACGAATAGCAGTGATGTCAGTAATCAAACCAATACCAGCAGCGACAACACTCAGTAGTAAAGGAGCGCACATGAATTCTACAAACTTTGATATGCAATACATGGCACAACAAGCTAAAGCTGCAAGCCGTGAAGTGGCGCAACTAACCACAACACAAAAGAACCAGTTACTCACCGATATGGCGCAGGCCATTCGCGCTGCCAGCGCTGCAATAATTGTTGAAAATGAAAAAGACCTAGTAGCAGGGCGAGACAAAGGTTTGTCGTCAGCCATGTTAGACAGGCTAACGCTGACACCTGAGCGAATTGATGACATTGCCGCCGCCATTATCGACATTGTTAACCTGCCTGATCCGGTTGGCAATATTGCGAATATGCAGCTTCGCCCAAATGGTATGCAAGTGGGTAAAATGCGCATTCCGCTTGGTGTGGTGTCGATGATTTATGAGTCACGCCCAAATGTGACAGCAGAGTCGGCAGCGCTTTGCATCAAAGCAGGTAACGCGGTGGTGCTGCGTGGTGGCTCAGAAGCGATTCACAGCAACCTTGCGCTAGCTAATTGTTTGCACCAAGTGTTAGCGACACATCAGCTAAATCCTTACATGGTTTCAGTGATTCCTGATACCAGCCGTGAAGTAATCGAACAACTTTTAAAACAACGTGATTCGATTGATTTGGTGATTCCACGCGGTGGTGAAGGGCTAATTCGTTACGTTACTGAAAACAGCCAAATTCCCGTTATTCAGCATTTTAAAGGGGTTTGTCATCAGTACGTGGATGAGTTTGCTGATGTAAACAAAGCAATTGATCTGCTCGTCAACGGTAAAACGCAGCGCCCAAGTGCTTGCAATGCACTGGAAACTTTACTTGTACACCAATCGATTGCCGAGCAGTATTTGCCAAAAGCGGCTCAAGCATTAGCAGAATTTGACGTGAAAATTCATGCTTGTGCGCAATCTCAGCCATATTTTGAAGGGGCGGAACTGGCCAGTGAGGACGACTTCCAAGCAGAGTATTTAGCGCAAGAAATTGCAGTGAAAATAGTCGCGGATTACGACGCTGCGGTTGCTCACATTAACCAATACACCTCAGATCACACTGAAGTGATAGTTAGCCAAGACACCTCGCGTTGCCAGCAGTTTATCCGCCAGATCAATTCATCGGTGGTGATGGCGAATGTGTCTTCGCGTTTTTCTGATGGTGGCCAGTTGGGATTAGGCTCAGAAATCGGCATTTCTACCAGTAAGCTGCACGCCTATGGGCCAATGGGGTTAGAGGCACTAACTACAGAAAAATTTGTGGTTTTAGGGGATGGCCAAGTTAGACCATAACGTAAAGTTTGGCTCATACGTTAGAGTTTGTTAGTCAGTATGAGCCCATTCACTAGAGCGTATGTTTATCCACTAATCAGTGGATAGCGGTGCATTATAGTATTTACTGGGTAAATTCGGGTTCTTCCAGACCTCCATCATCTTTTACTGGCCAAGCAAAGGCATCTTCCGCTGACTTACGCAGTTCTCGATAAATCCAATGGCCATTGGTGCCATTGGTAAGTACGACAATGCCATCACCGCTGGCTAAGTGTCCCTCTATCCAAGCGCGATAACTTTGATTCGCGCCGCCGTGATGAAATACCCGTGTTTTACCTTTGCCGTTTAAGCGTGGGCCAAGGCCGTGCCAGCTATTGGTTACTCTGGTCATCATGTCGGCGGCAATAGGTTGGGGTAGAAAGCCATTTTCACTCATCGAGCTGTTTAGCAGTGCAATAACAAATTTGGCTAGATCGTTAGCACTTGTCCATAGACCAGATGCTGCCATCTCAGGCATGGCTTCGTAACCACGCGGCTGTGCAGCTGGTCTGCCTTTATCATCGTGGGCATAAGCAATATTGCCGTAATTTTCAGGGAGCGGATTTTGAAAAGTACTTCGCTGCATGCTTAATGGCTTAAAGACATATTTTTCAGCGGCTTTGGGGTATGTTAAGCCGGTAATTTCTTCAACTATTAGTTGACTAACGGTAATGCCACCGCCTGAGTAATCCATTTTTGAACCTGGCGTAAACATAAGCTTGATTGCGCCGTGTTTTGCAGGGCTTTGCCCATTCAAGGTTTGTAACGTCGTTGGTAAACGCTCACCTGGTTGAAAGTCGGCAAAGCCGTGCTGGTTAAAACCTGCCGTGTGTGCCAGAATTTGGCGCAAGGTCACAGGATGAGCATGTGTAAAGGAACTGTTGGGTACTTGCCACGAGGTCAGATAATCATCGATATTTTTGTCTAAATCCAGCTTACCTGCTGCCACCAAGCGCAAAATAAGTGCGGCGTTAATTATCTTACTGACAGAGCCTACTGAAAAAACGGTGTCAGCATCTACTGGCAACGTTTTACCGTTGAGGCGTGTCCCATAGCCAGTTGACCTGAGTACTTTGCCGTTTTCAATAATCGCCACACTTACCCCTGGAACCTGATATGCCAACATGCGCTTATTTATTGACTGCGGCTTTTTATCTTCTTGGCCACGCTTCATATAATCAATCAAACCGTGTTCAAATGCGCGAATATTGGCGTTTTCTGTTGAGTCTATTTGTGTCGCAATAGCGGTAGCACTGATTGCAGTTAGCGCTATGGCGATAAAAAGTGCACGTATTGGGCACTGATTGTTTGACTTGTTCACAGGCTTTCCGTTCCTTTTTCTTGGTATTCAAGCTGGCGAGATATCAGTCAATGCTAGCTGGTTTTGTACCGACGTCCAAAGGCGGAGATGTTACAAAAATTTTCTTGAAAGGGCTGTTATTTTGGTTGGTTGATAATGGGTGATGATGATGTTTTTCAGTGTTTTTTCTTCGTTAAAAACGTTGCTTGTAAAAAGCTGATATCACGGCAAATATTAATACTTTAGGTAATATCAGCTATTTGTTTGAGGTCAGTATCTAGCGTGCGACTCTACTCACCCGCGGCTGACCAACTGTAGTAGCCGGTATCTTTAAAGTCTTCGCCTTTTAATTGGGTTAAGGCATTCATAAATTTACCTTGAATAAACATATCTTTATAAAGCGCAAGTAAGTCAGCTTTCGTGGTCGCTTTAATATCGCGAATTTGCTGTGCTTTGGTGCTAAAAGCGTGCTTATTTTGCTCCCAATCTTGAATATAGTGGCCTACTTCAACAAAGATATTTTCCGGCTTTTTACTGAGTTCATCAGCGACTGAGTTAGCCAGTTGAGTAATCGCTTTTTCATCTACTTGCTCCAGTGCGTTGTAAAAGCCAATTTGGAAAGATTCGATTCTTTCTTTTAGCTGTTGCAAGTTTGTATTGTCACTAACAATCATCACCGACAATGCCGGATAGTCGTGAATATTTTCTTCGTAACTTCTGACCACATAGCCAACTTGTTGATTGGTTCTCAACTCCTTAAATAGTGGTGTTGATGACAAGCGATTAAGCAAATGCAACTGAGCTAGCACTTTTGCCGATTGCTTTGGGTAAATGTAAGTATCGACTAGGCCAACGCCGTCTTGTTTAACCGACACTTTTTTAACCACTGCGCTACCTTGTTTAACAGAAAACTCTGAAGCTATATACCAAGGCTGCATTTCACTTTTACCCAATAATTCACGCGTTTGTTTCGCAAATTCGATCAGCTTGTTTGGTGCAAAATTACCATGGGCATAAATATCAACAAAGTTGTTGTTGAGGATTTGCTGATGCATTGCCTGTACTTTTTCTAAAGAAGCATTGGCAAGGGCTTTGCGCGTTGCCTTGACCGAATATTGATATGGGCTACGGCGAGTTAAATTCATTGCATGGAATGACAACTGATCGGAAATTTTCAACTCTTGCATACTTTCGAGTGAGTCATTCACAAGCTTCAAGGCTGATTTAAAGTCACGTTCAGTAATTTCTAACCCTTTGAATTCTTCGACAAGCTGAGTGGCTAACTTAAATTGCTTGCTGCTACGACCAAACAAACGAAATACCGTGTTATTGGCATTGTTTGGCGCAGGGCTGATCATTACACCATTACGCTGCTGAGCGCGTTGCAGCAAACGTTGATTTTCTTTAATAAAAATGACGTTAAGTAGCGATGCACTGACGGCATTGTCGATATTCTCAGATGGGGCAGTTGAGGTTAGTGCAAGGTTTAGCACTCCCTCTTTACCCTTGTGGTGAGTACTTTGTGAGTAAAACACTTGAGTGCCCGCTTCACTAAAAATTTTCTTCGGTGAAGAATAATCTCCGTCTAGCACAACTTCTACAGCTTCTTCTTGCTCAATAATTTGCGCCGCTGGCAATTTCACCGCTAGTGGCGAGCTTTGCCATGTTGCTAACTCTTGCTGGGTAATGGCTGCAACGCGGTAGCCACCCTCAGCGTAAGTTAATTCAGTATCGACTTTTTCTTCAGGATTAATGTGGTAAATACGTGCGCGTTCTGGCGTTAAATGATCGACAAGATCGCCAATTTGATTGGCATTAAATTGCTTGGCAACAAAGTTGTGATCAATTAAGTGTTCGCTTGGTACATCAAAAATAGGCTGCGCTAATTGCATAGCCAATGGTAAGGCTGCTGGCGCGCGATAATCTTCATATTGCAGGTTAAGTAGACCTTTTAGCTCGTCAAAGTGTGCTTGGCTAATACCTTGGCTTTTAATTTGCGCTAAGTAGCTAAAGGTACTCGCCAGAATTGTATCTTGCTGGGCCTGTCCTTTTTCGGTTAAAACAAATTGAAGAAAGGCGCTACCATTGTTACCCCATGCATTTGGCATAAACATTACATTGCCAAATTGAATTAACCCTTGCTCGGTTAACGTGGCAAGCAGTGAGCCTTCTTCTTGTGAGGCAATAAGTTTTTGCACATAAGCGTTAGCTTGGCCTTGCCATTGCGACATATTGTTGGGGATCGCAAACTCTACTGCCAGTAGCGGCACTTTAACCTTACTTTGCACATAAATGTGTTGGCCTAAATGCTCTGTTTGGTAGGCCGGTAGTAGTGTGACTGGGCGCTCGACTTTCTTGTTTTTAATATTCGAAAAGTACTTTTTCGCTAACTTCTTTAGCTGCTTAGGTGTTTGGTTACCAACCAGTACCAACTTCATGATATTGGCGGAGTAAAAATCTTGGTGGAAATTACCTAGCTCAGCTAATAGTGCCGCTTTGTCTTTGTTAAGCGTTTCTAGATTACCAACACCTAGTTGCACTCTTGGGTGCGCTAAGTTACCTGTGCGAGCTGCAGCGCGTTGCTGTACAAACTGATCTGACTGGCGATGAGTAAGCCATTCAGAATTTACCGCGTTGATTTCCTTTTGCACCATGCTTGCGTCAAACAATGGCTGCTTGATGGCGCTACTTAATCGATCGAGCGCAGGTGCAAACTGCTTGCTGTCGATTGAAAATAAGTAGGTAGTTTGCTGCTGCGCTGTATAAGCATTGGTGCGACCACCGTTTTCACTAACGAATGCCATAAACTCATCAGGGGTAGGGTATTTTTCTGAGCCCATAAAAATCATGTGCTCAAGAAAATGCGCTAAACCCTGAAATTGCGCTGGATCTTGATATTGGCCGACTCCGACAGATAAAGTGGCAGCCGACTGTTTCAAGTTGGGGTCAGATACCGTGATAACTTCCAGTTGATTACCTAAGGTGAAGGTGTGATATTCACGCGGGTCATTTGGGCTTTTATTGACAGTGCCTGCATAGGCACTAAGTGCTGCGCTAGATAGCACAATTGCAGTACTGAGCTTAGTCAGTTGTTGGGTAAAGGTTTTCATAAAGCACACGCTTCCTTGTTTTCCATGTTGTTATTAGTGAGTGTTTTGTGGGCATATCGACGAACATACTCGACGCTTGCCCTACCTCAAGTCTTATCAATGACGAAGACTAGTATGGCAAACTCGATTTTGAATTGCTGGAAATTCGAACTGATAAGGTTCAAGGGCAACAAACTTCACTAATATTCACTATTTACCGAGGGTGGATATCGCTATTTGAAGATTTTAGCGAACAGACACCCTATTAAACTCCGGTGAAATTAACAAGTATTGTGTGCTATATCTTGATGTAGATCATTAGGTTAAGTGACTTTTGCGCACCGATAATTAGGTGTTTGAGTGCAATGAAACGCTAATACTGGTATGGATTAAGCCTTCTGTATGAGAATACAGTCACCGCTAATTGCGTCCATCAAAGGGTCTAGCTCATTCGGCTGAGCATTAAACCAGTAGTCGATATGCTCTGGCTGAATTAGCACAGGCATACGTTTGTGAATCTCGCCACATTTTTCGTTCGGGCTGGTGGTGAGTGTGACAAGTTTAGGCGCGGCAAGATCATAGAGTATGCCCGCCATTAAAAAAGGCTGTTCACTAGCATGGGTAAAAGCGTATTTGGCTTTTTTATTATGCTCTGTTTTCCATTCGTACCAGCCTGAACAAGGCACTAAGCAGCGGCTATGACCAAATGCGGCTTTGAATGTGGGTTTGGTGTTAACCGTCTCCGCTTGTGCATTAATTAATAACCGATTCGACCACTCAGGTTGAATGCCCCATGTGGCATTAAGCTGTTGGAATTGCCCACTAGGGCGAATAATAGCGGCAATATCCTGCGAAGGGCGTAAATCAGGGTTGGTTTGGGTATTAAATTCGATTCCTAACACATCGTTAATAAACTGTGCGATTGGATCGTCAATGATGTTTAATCGGCCACACATAGCTGCTTCTTATCTGCCAAGTTAATGCTAATACTAGCATTTTTATCACGCGACTTTACGGTGAACGCTAGCGCGACTGAAATAATCACCAACAGAGGATAATTCGCTATTGATTCTTGGGGCTAGATCACTAGAATACCCGCCGGTTTAAATTTCGACGCCAATTGTGCGTTTTCGAATCATTAAATTCTGCCAGAGGGAAGCTAGCGGCTTTGAGTCGCTAAAATGGTCTAGTCTCCAAGGAACCGCGCCAGGTAATTACATCGTTTAGGAGTAAGAATGTCTCTTAGTTTATTTGCCGATATCATCGGTATGTCAGGCACGTTTTTAGTGGTGCTTGCTTTCTTTTTAATTCAGTTAGAAAAGCTTAGCCCAAAAGGCATGGCGTACAACTTGTTAAATCTAACAGGTGCGATTTTACTACTGATCAGCCTATGTATTAATTTCAACTTGGCGAGCTTTGTGATAGAAATTTTCTGGATTGCGGCATCACTAGTTGGTATTTACCGTTATTACCAGCGAGAGCCAGCACAAGCCAGCTAATTGCTTTGTATTTTCAATAACAGCAGTTACTTAAAAACGTCGTACTGAGTTACGGCGTTTTTTTATGCCATATAAAATATAAATAAAACTGGATAATAGAAAGGTAGGCACAACAAAGCCGCGCTTTTTATTTAAAATCTTAAAGGAATAAAATAAGAAAAGAGTGGGGTGGCATATGGGACTTGAACCCACGACAACTGGAATCACAATCCAGGGCTCTACCAACTGAGCTAATGCCACCATCAAGGAAATCTAACTCGCCTGTGCGAATCAGTGCGCGGATTCTATATCAGTTTACTGGGCTTTGACAAGCATCAACTCGTAATTTCTTTCAATACCAGTAAAATTAATACTATTAGCTGAATAAAGTGGTGAAAAAGGCATCATTATGTCGTTAGATAATTTGTTTGCACAGCTCGATGGGCATCTTTGTGGCGAAGAGAAAAAAGCGCCACCGGTTGATTTGTGGAACCCAGCGTATTGTGGCGAAATTGATTTACAGATTAAGCAAAACGGTGATTGGTTTTATATGGGCACGCCGTTTAAACGTTTGTCTTTGGTTAAGCTGTTCGCATCGGTGCTGAAAAAAGAAGATAGCGAGTACTTTTTAGTCACCCCTGTAGAGAAAGTAAAAATTCAGGTGGAAGACAGCCCGTTTCTCATTACGCGCTGGGAATGGAAAGATGAGCAGCCTCATTCTGAGCTGTTACTCGCGACCAATTTAGGCGATGAGTTTGTGTTAAACGAGCAGCATCCCCTTCGATTAGATAGCGAGGGTAATATTTACATTACGGTGCGCCGCAATTTAGAGGCGAAAGTACATCGCAATGTTTATTATCAATGGGTTGAGGTGGCGAAAGAAGTTGCAAGTGATAGTAGCACTAGCCTATTTATGCATAGCCAAGGGCGAGGGTATGAAATAGGGCGTTATTAAAACGCCCTATTGGTCTAAAGTTGACATTGGTATTAACTAGATAACGCGTGAGAAGCGTTGTTGGTTAATGTGTTGCTTCATATAAGCATCAAAGCTCATACAAATGTTACGAATGAGTAGGCGAGCTTTGGCATGTACGACAATTTCATGCTCTCGATTAGTGACTAAGTTGTCTTCAATAAAGGTTTCTAGCGAGGTCAATTCATCAGCGAAGTAGTCGTCAAACACAATATTAAACTCTTGTTCAATTACGCGTTTGTCGAGCGACATGTTGCACATTAGTGAGCGGATAACTTTGCCGCGCAATACATCGTCGGTGTTCAGTGTTACGCCTTTTTCAACGGCATGGCTATGCTCGTCAATCATTTGGTAATACTGTTTAAGTTCTTTGTTGTTTTGGCTGTAACAGCGGCCTACGGCGCTTATTGAAGAAACCCCTAAGCCAAGCAAATCACAGTCACCTTGAGTAGTGTAACCTTGGAAGTTGCGATGTAAATTACCTGTGCGCTGCGCTATCGCTAATTCGTCATCGGGTTTGGCAAAATGATCCATACCTATAAAGTCAAAACCTTGCTGACATAGCGTTTCTATCGCTAGTTGCATGAGTGCGAGCTTTTCATTGGCATTCGGTAACCATTCGTCTTTGAGCTTGCGCTGCGCGGCAAAACGCGATGGCAAGTGGGCGTAGCTGAACAGCGAAATGCGATCAACGGCCATTTCTTCAACACTGGCGAGTGTGCGACCAAAGGTATCAAGCGTTTGGTGCGGTAGCCCGTAAATTAAATCGATATTAATGGACTGAAAGCCCACGGCTTTTGCATGATGCGTGAAGTCGGTAATAAACTCGGTAGATTGCTCGCGGTTGATCGCCTTTTGCACTTGTTCATCAATGTCTTGTACACCGATGCTCATGCGATTAAAGCCCAGCTCGTATAAATGATCTGCTAAATCTAGCTCGATTTCACGTGGGTCAACTTCAATGCTCATCTCCAATTGCTCAGCAAACTTGAAGTGTTGCTTGAGTAAGTTAACCAAATGGGTAATTTGCGTTTTGGTTAAAAAGCTTGGTGTACCGCCACCCCAGTGAATTTGTTTGACTTGATACTCATTAAACAAAGGCGCACGTTGGATGATTTCTTTGGCAAGGTAGTCTAGGTAGATATCGGCTTTATCGCGATGACGCGTTACAATTTTATTGCAGCCGCAGTAGTAACAAAGGCTGTGACAAAATGGAATGTGCACATAAATAGACAAATCACGCGTGTCTGAGCCAGCAACGGCGTCAGTAAAGGCTTGATCGTTAAATTCATCGTGAAACTCTAGTGCCGTCGGGTAAGAGGTATACCTTGGGCCACTGGTATTGTATTTAGCTAAGAGTTTTTTATCGAATAACTGTGCAATTTGCATGATATCTCCCGAGTGTTAACCGGAGTATTTTATCAGAAGACATCATGGTAAAAGTTGATCAAGCGCAAAGCCTGAGATGAATGGTTGGCTGTTTAGTCAGCGCAGTTGATGCACTTGATAGCTGCGGGCTGGACGGCTAAACGCTTAGGGTTTATTTGTTCGCCGCACTTTTGGCAATAGCCATAGTTGCCGTTGTCGATAAGGGTAATGGCGTTAGAAAGTTGTTGTATCTCAACTTTTGCTTCTGACTCTAACGCGTTAAGCACTTCGTCGTTTTCACGCTCACCGGCTTGCTCAGACCAATCGGCATGGCGCCCGTCGGCAAAGTCTTGATGGATAGAGTCAATGCGTTGTTGTAGCTCAACGATACGCTCGGTAAATTGTTGTTTTAACTGCTCTGACATTATTCGCTCCTTAGCATGAGCGAATAATCGTTATGAAGATTCGCTTATACTGGCTCGTTGTGCGGTTGCGGTTTCATATAGGGTGTCGAGTTCCAATGAAATTTGCTCCGTTAGCTTTGCCTCGGCTTGCATGCGCTCGACATCTTGTTTCATGCGTTGCTGTTTGGGCAATTTTTTGCGCTCGGCGAGTATTGAGTGATGTTTAATACTCTCGTATAACTCAACTATAGCAGGAAATTCTGCCGACATAGTGGGCGTTAATTTCAATGAGTCCATCAGCACAGTTAATCGCCATGCGCCTTCACTATATTCACATTGCTCTTCTTTCATCGCTTTGACGATGATCAATAAACTGTCGAGCACTTTGCGATCGTGCTTTTGCAATTGCGCTTGGCGCTCTTGCTCGGCTTTAGCTTGGGCGACATTTTGCTGCTTGAGTTGCATTAACAACTTACCTGCGTAAATTGCTAGGGCAAAAATGATCAGGGCGCCAACAACGGCTAACACAAGCCATATGTTTTCGGTCATTGATGATTACTCTTGTGTCTAATCTTGGTTTTAGTCTTGGTCTTAGCTTTCGTCTGAATAGTCTGAGAAATCTGAGGTGTCGAGCTTATTCCATAAGTCATCGTCATCTAACGCGCCATCCGGCGTATTCGAAGGTGCCGATGTCGTATCTTCTTGCTCAGCTAACTGTGCAGATAAACGTTCGTATTCGTCCATTAGTTCATTGTAAAGATCGACTTCTTCACTGCTCAACGCCTCTTCTTGCTCTTGCTTGGCAAGAATAAGCTGGAGCCGCTCGTCGTTTTCAATCGCTGCAAGTTGCTGGGCAAGGCTTGGTGCTGCATCAATGACACGAACGTTTGCGATACGAGGTTTATTGGGTTTGTGTTTTACTGCTGGTGTCGCCGTTTTGCTTGAGGCTAAGGTGCCCAGCTCAATAGGTTTTTTACTGCCAATGCGTGGATCTTTAGCTGGCTTGTTTGTGTTGCCAGCTTTTTTGGATTTTGTCCCTTCGATTTGGCGACTACCGGCGGCTTTACCTGTTTTTTTCTTTGGCTTTTTATCAGAAACAACGACTGAACTGTTTGTTGTGTCAGTTTTGCGAATGCCACTAGAGCCTACACCAGGCTTTCTTGATTTCTTTTTACGTGTCATGAAATTTAACTTGAGCGGGATTAATGGTGGTTATTTTACGGGAATTCAGCAGATATGGAAAACATCTGGCTGATCTAACTTGTTAACTAAACCAGTTTGACCTAGTTGAGCTAAGCGAAGACAAAGTAGTAGCTCTAGAAAAAGAAAAAAGCGATGCAATTGCATCGCTTTTGGAGAGTCACTGTGGCTAGTGCCATCAATATCTTTTCCGATCCTGAATTGGTATCCTACCTAATTAGCACAGTCCCTGTAATTCAACTATATCCTGTCTTATTTTTGTTGTTTCCGTACGTATTTTGTTTTTTTCGGTCGTCCTAACGCTTTTTTAGCTATCCTTACGAGCCCTCCTGGACTAATAATCGTATCATCCTGATAACCAAGTTAACCATCCGTGTTTTAGATAAGGTCTTCACCTGAGTCACTGACGCTGGGGTCAATTGCTAATGGTGAATGACATCTTGCTTCCTGTGCAAGTCTAGCTGAGCTAGTGTCCTTATTCTTAATATTGCCTAATCATCGTTATGCGCTAATAGCGCCACTAACGTAGTAGCTGGTCATTACTTTACGCTGTTATCCCATAACAGCAAGTTATATTTTTGCACTTTTTTTGAGCATTTTGCGTCTTTGTTGCTAAGTGCTTGTATTGAATGTGTAATTAAAATGTAATTTTATGTTAACCAAATCAAAAAAATTAATAAAATGGCAAATGTCTTACAAAAAAAATAGCTCTTGTAGTACAGGTTGGCTTTGTTTTGAACCAAAATTGATCATTTGCAGTGGAATATTTGCTCAATTATCTTTTTTTGGGGGAGTGGATTTGCGTGTAAAAGAGGTGAAGTGCTATTAGCTAGCAGGAGCTTCACTGAACCTAAACTAAGGTTTAAGATTTAAGATTTTTCAGTGAAAGTGTCGGTCTGACGTATACCAATAGCTACGCTGGCGTATTTAGCCAGCGTATGTCGATGTGTGGTTCCTAGCGGTGAGCCTAACCGCAGGGCTAGGCTAAAATAACCGTTTTATCACCATTTAAACAAATACGTTGTTCGGCGTGCATTTTTACCGCATGCGATAATGCAGTGGCTTCAAGGTCGTGGCCCATATGCACCATTTGTTCGATGGTAAAGGTATGGTTGATGGGTTTAACTTCTTGCGCAATAATCGGCCCTTCATCAAGATCAGCGGTGACATAGTGCGCGGTTGCGCCAATCACTTTAACGCCGCGAGCATGGGCTTGATGGTAAGGTCTTGCGCCCTTAAAGCTGGGTAAGAAAGAGTGATGAATGTTTATCGCTTTGCCTCGTAACTTCTCACATAAATCGTCAGACAATATCTGCATATATCGAGCGAGAACAAGCAATTCCGCTTCATAATCATTGAACAGCTTCAGCATTTGCGCTTCCTGTTCGGCCTTGGTGTCAGCGGTAATCGGTAGGTGATGAAATGGAATACCGTGCCACTGGGTTAACGCTTGGCAGTCGGTATGGTTAGATACCACCGCAACGATATCGATTGGTAGCACACCCGCTTTCCACTTGGTTAGCAATGACACTAAACAATGGTCGTCTTTTGATACCGCTATCACCACTTTTGGCAATAAATCTCTGCTGCGCAGTTGATACTGCATATTCAGTGGCTTAGCTAGTGTTTCGATACCAGCGATAAATTCTTCAATGGGAACCGTTAGCGACCTGTCATCAAAGGCAATGCGTGAGAAAAAGGTGTCGCTGTAAGGATCACTATACTGTGCAGTTTCAGTAATAAATGCGCCGTGTTCATACAAGTTTTGGGTGATTTTTGCCAATACCCCAGAGGTATCAGGGCACTGCCAAGTAAGAACATAATGATGATGAGACTGCATAAACACTTCCTAACTGCAAAAGCCGTATCTTGCCAGTATTCTTGCTGATAAAGCTAGTAGAAAAAAATATAAGTACTGCTTTGGTGAAATATGAAGACATTTGGTGGAATTGGGCTGGACATTACTGCCGTAGCCTAGCGACTTTTATCGTGTTATAAGAAGCTGCGCGTGTCTGAGCGACAAATAGATTTAAAGCTATTTAAACCCTAAAGAAACACACTGCTCAGCGTTAGACGTCAAAGAAAACTCAGAAAAACACTTAGAAAGACATTCAGAAAAACATTTAGTTAGACATTTAGTTAGACATAGTTGAGATGTATATGTTCGCGAAATTAAAGTTTGCCCATAAAATCAATTTAATTGCAGCCGTATTGATTGTGCTTGCGTTATCGGTACTCACGGTTCGAAACTACACTTCGGCGAATGAAGAAATTCACCACCAACTGCAGCAAAGTATTACCGAAATTGCATCGTCAGTATCTGGCAATATCGCCAATTGGCTGAATGGCAAACTCGCGATTGTTGAAGCCGTGGCAACAGCAACCACCGCTGACACGAGCGGTGCTGAGATGTTTGACATTACCAAGCAAGCAGATAATGCGGGTGATTTTAAAAACGCATATATCGCTGTTGAACAATCCGGTGAATTTATTCTCGACGACCCCAATATTCAGCTACCTGCAGATTTTGATGCAAGGCAACGCCCTTGGTATCAGCAGGTTAAGCAAGAGCGCACGCCATCGTTTACCGAACCTTATGTTGACGCCACGATTAATCAGTTACTTATTTCGGCAGTAACGCCGATTGAGCAGCAAGGGCAGTTTATTGGTGTTGCTGGCGGCGACATATTGCTTGATAAAGTGGCCGATATTATCAATAGCATCGAGTTTCTAGGGCTCGGCTATGCTTACTTGGTTACTGAGCAAGGCAAGATCCTCAGTCACCCAGAAGCTCAGTATATTGATAAAAATATTAGCGATTTATTAGGTTATCAGGCGCCACTCAATAGTGAGCTTGTTGATGTTGATGAGCAAAACCAGATTGTCGCCTTTATGCCCGTTAAAGGGATTTCATCGGTAAACTGGTATCTGGGCGTTGTGCTTGATCAGGAAAAAGCCTATGCACCGTTAGCAAGTGCTAGAAACAGCGCTATTGTTTTTGGTGTAGTGAGTGTGGTGGTGACCGTTGTGTTGTTAAACCTATTGCTCAGTCATTTGCTTAAACCTATTCAGCAATTATCGTATGCGATCAAAGATATCTCTGAAGGCGACGGCGATCTGACCAAGCGTTTAGCGGTTAAAAGCCAAGATGAAATTGGTAAATTGTCACATGATTTCAATGGCTTTATTGATACCATCCATCAATCCATGACCCAAGTACATACCGTTGCCACAACGCTAAACAGCCAAATTGGGCAAGTTCGTAGCAGTACCGCAACGGGTATCAATATGGCTGAACAACAATTAAGTCGAGGCACGAACGTTTCTGCCGCGGTAACTGAGCTCAATAGCTCGGCGCAAGAAATTTCGAGCAATGCAGCAACGGCGTCATCGCTAACGTCTGCCATGCACAATCAATCTCAACAGGGGGTTGATGCTATCAGCGATAATATTGTTGCGATCAACACACTGAGCAATATGATGGCAGGCTCAAGTGATGACATCACAAAACTCAGCCAAGAAACTCAGAATATCGGTAACATCCTAGACGTTATCAAAGGCGTTAGCGAACAAACTAACCTACTTGCTCTTAATGCGGCCATTGAAGCAGCTCGTGCGGGGGAAGCAGGACGAGGCTTTGCTGTTGTTGCTGATGAAGTGAGGCAACTTGCGCAACGCACACAAGTGGCAACAACCGAGATTGAAGTGATGATTGCTAGCTTGCAACAAGGCTCGTCGGCGGTAGTTGATACTATGGCCGAAAGCCAAACGAACAGCAGTAATAGCGTTGCATTAGCCAATATTGCAGGTGACAAAATGCAGCAAGTGATTGGCGCGTTGGCGGATGTTGAGCGAGAAAATCATTCAGTAGCTGTGGCGACAGAGCAACAAGTCAATGTAATTCAAAGTATTGATGAAGACATTTTACAGCTAATGAATTTAAATCAGGAAGGCGTTGGTAATTTACAACAAACTCAGCATGCCTGTGATGAACTGCAATCGGTGTTTGACGATCTTAACCAGTTAGTGCGCCAATTTAAGGTGTAAGGCGTTTACTCATCGCAGCGCAAGGTAAGGCGGTTCAAAGCAATAGTTCAGCGAAAGTCGTGTAAATTTTCGACGTATATCTGTTGCCATTGTGAAATATTTTTGCATCTACCAAGGTCAATTGCGCTGATTAGAACTAAAAGAGAAAATTTATGATGAAGTTATTTGTTCCTGCGGTAATTGCCTTGTCGATGTTGTTTACCTCTGCCAGTATGGCCGAGACTAAGACCATGAAAACCAAGCCTGTTGCTGAAAGTGCTGAGTGGGTTAGCCCACTATTGAATGGTCAGATGGTGCCTAATGTAGATGCGGTAACGATTGACGGTAAAAGCAAGCCTTTAAAAGACGTACTAGCTGGCAAAAAGACAATTTTGTTTTTCTATCGTGGTGGCTGGTGCCCATTCTGTAACACGCAAATGGGTCAGCTAAAGCAGTTAGAGCCTGAGCTTAAAAAAGCAGGTTTCCAGCTTATCGGTGTTTCAACTGACGCGCCAGCAGACTTAAAGAAAAGCGTTGATAGCATGTCTTTAGAATACCAACTGCTTTCAGACTACAACTCAACGATCAGCCAAGCATTTGGTTTAGCTTTTTTCACATCACAAAAAACGACAGAGCGTTACTTAGCGGCGATGAAGTTGTCTAACCCGCTTCAAAAAAATGCTGATGGTGAAGAACGCCTCGTATTACCAGTACCAGCGATTTATGTGATTGATGGCAAAGGTTTAGTACAGTTTAGCTATGTTAACCCGAACTTTAGAGTTCGCTTACAGCCTGAGATCTTGCTAGCTGCTGCAAAATTAGTGAAGTAAGTAGTTACTTACCGTTTTGGCGATGCTTATCAGTTAATTGATAGGCATTGTTAAAAACTTGTAATCAGCAGGTCGATTGTCGTCGATGAGCTGGTTACACTAAGGTCATATATACCCAAGCCACTTCAAAGTGCTCGCTTCAGTTGAAATTAAAAACGATTTAGGCAAGGCATTGATTGCCAAGAATGGTTGTTCCCTTGTTACGATCAATAACGCAGCATAAATCGTTTTTAAATCCACCCTTCGGGCGCTTCACAGGAGCTTACTCTCATCGTTACAGCTAATTGCAAGGGAGTAACCATTCCTGCTAGCTGCGCCTTGATACTAAGCTCCTGTGATAGCGCTGAAACATGTATCTTGAAGTGGTTTGGGTATACAAAACCATTATCTGTAAAAGGAAAGGTATATGACCAAAGGAACAACTCTAGTTTGCGTTATCGCAACCACCTTACTATTGTTAAGCGCATGTAGTTATCAAGCCCCTGTTAACTCAGTGTCTCAAACCCCTGAATCTACCAATAGCCAACAACAGACTGGACAAGTTAGCGACGAGTCTGGGCTCACACGTTTATATCAACGCCAATGGCAACTCGTGCAATTGGCTGGAACTGAAGCGCTCAATGGCAAAGGTGATAAACCCGTTAGCCTTCGCTTTGAACCACAAAAACAGCAAGTCAGTGGTTTTGCCGGTTGTAACCGTTACTTTGGGGCGTACACCATTAAGCAAGATGCGCTGAGCTTTGGTCATTTAGCCATGACGAAAATGTTTTGTCAGCAAGGGATGGAGCTTGAAGCTAAGTTTGCTAAAGCGATAACGCAAGTGTCTACCTATCGATTTAGTGAGCAATTTTTAGAGTTTATTGATCAACAAGGCCAGACAATCGCACGCTTTAAGCAAGATTAACTTAAGCTCAGCACGCCCCAAGTTACCCCCGAACAAGCGCTGAACTTTTCGCAATGTCGAAAGTTCGGCGTTTTTGTTATTGCAAGCAGGTAAAGGTTATTAGCGTAAGTTGCGTTGCTTCTGAGCGGCATGGTAAATTAATAACACAACTTGTATATACAATTTCACGTGATGACTGAAAGCTATTCGCTACACCAAGGTTCGACGCCACTCTTGATCAGCATGCCCCACAATGGTCAAGCTATTCCCAATGATATCGCCGCCAATATGACAGCGGATGGCCTAGCGGTTCGCGACACCGATTGGCACTTGGATAAACTTTATGATTTTGCCGAGGCGATGGGAGCAAGTATTATTGCGCCTAAGTACAATCGTTATGTGATTGATTTAAATCGTAATCCTAAAGGCGTAAACCTCTACCCAGGCGCAAATAGCACCGAGCTGTGCCCGACCAGTGCGTTTGATTTATCGCCACTTTATGTCGACGGAAAAGTACCGTCGTCCGCTGAAATTGAGCGCCGTGTCGAGCTTTACTGGCAACCTTATCACCAAGCGCTTGCTAACGAACTAGCGGCGATTAAGCAAAAATTTGGTGGCGCGGTGTTATTAGAAGCCCACTCAATATTGTCACATGTGCCGCGTTTTTTTGATGGCCGTTTGCCTGACTTCAACTTTGGCAGTGCTGATGGCAAAAGCTGTGCACCTACATTAATCGAGCAAGTTGAAGCAATCAATTTCGCGCCGTATAGCCAAGTAACTAACGGCCGATTTAAAGGCGGCTATATTACTCGAACGTATGGCAATCCCGAGCAAAATATCCATGCACTGCAGCTAGAGTTGTCACAAATTACTTATATGGACGAACAAAGCTTAAGCTACTCGTCAAGTCGAGCTGAGCAAGTGCAGCCTAAACTTAAATCTTTGGTGAGCGCCTTAATCGCATTTGGTGCCCAAATTAGCCGTAATAAATAGCGTGGTGTTGCAATGAAACTTTTTGCTAAACAAGTGTTAACCAGCAAGGGTTGGCAGGAAAACCAAATTATCACTATCGATAATGGCTTGATCACCGCAATGGCTGAAGGCTGTGAATCCGACGCCGATGTCATTAAAGGTATTGTTATTCCGGGTATGGTGAACTGTCATTCTCACGCATTCCAACGCGCATTTGCTGGCTTCAGTGAACAGGGCAGTGAAAACAGCCAAGGCGAGATGAAAGATAGCTTTTGGACTTGGCGCAATATTATGTACCAGTTCCTTGAGCAACTAACGGTTGACGATGCGCAATTGATTGCCGAGCAGCTATATATTGAGATGGTCAAACAAGGCTACACCCGTGTTGCTGAATTCCACTATTTGCATCACGATCCCCAGGGGCATGTACATGCAAAACCTGCGGCAATGGCTGAAGCTATTTTTAATGCGGCAAAGGCCAGTGGCATCGGTCTGACAATGTTGCCAGTGCTTTATCGCTTTAGTGGTTTTGGCGAGCAGACGCCAAATGATGGCCAAAAGCGATTTATCCACTCAATGAATGCGTTTAATGCTTTGGTTGATGATTGCTTTGTACTTGCTGAGCGCCAGCCTAACAGCAATGTAGGTATTGCGCCTCACTCGCTGCGTGCGGTTGATAAATCTTCTTTGCTTGAAGCGGTTTCATATGTGCGAAGCAAAGATAAACACGCACCTATTCATATTCATATTGCCGAGCAGCAAAAAGAAGTGAATGATTGCTTGGCACATTATAAAAAACGCCCAGTGCAGTGGCTGTTAGATAATGTTGAACTCGATCAGCATTGGTGTTTAATTCACGCTACTCATATTGATGCTAAGGAACGACAAGGTATTGTTGCCAGTGGTGCCATTGCTGGCATTTGCCCAACAACAGAGGCTAATCTAGGTGATGGAATATTCCCGACCACGGAATTTATTAATGAGCAAGGGAGTTGGGCAATAGGCTCTGACAGCCATATTTCAGTTAGCCCAGTGGAAGAATTACGTTGGTTAGAGTATGCCCAGCGCTTAACGAAGCAGCAGCGCGCAGTGTTGGCTACATCTCAGACACCGTCAGTAGGTCAATATTTATGGCAAGCGGCAGCTAAAGGCGGCGCGCAAAGTACCTCGTCTAATACGGGAGAGTTGTCGGTCGGTAAACAAGCTGATTTACTTGTTTTAGATGAAGCTAAACTTTCCGTATATGCCAGTGGCGCAAAATATTGCCTTGATAGCTTAGTGTTTGCCACACACGCCAATGCTATTGCAGACGTTATGGTGAATGGCCAATGGGTTGTGACTGAGGGCAAGCACCTTAACGAGGAAGCAACACACGAGAAATTTAGCGCGTTATTGGCACGATTAAAGCGCTGAACGTAAACCCTTGATCTAGAACCACTGAGCTAGAACGAGTGACCCGTAACCAATGACATAGATAGAGAAATTAATTGCCCAACGTGGAATCAACGAATCAGGCGACTGTTATCAATAAAACCCAGCTAGTGATTTCGGCTCCAAGCTTCGAACACACAGGCCCTGAGCAAATAGACGCTGAGCAGATTGGTAGTGGACAAGTCAAATTAGCGCCAATGAGCGATAGTGTGGCAAGCGAACAAGCCCTGCAAATTATGCTGAGCTATTCCCAGCAGGGGCGCTGGCAGCGTCGTTCACTAGCAGTCATCATGCGCACTCCTGGCGATGATAAGGCATTAGTCTTCGGTTACTTGATTTCACAAGGTGTAGTTAGCACCTTGGCAGAGGTTGAGGCGTTAATACTTGAAGAAGATAACTTAGCGGAAGTGAAGCTGAAGCAGCATATTGAGGTTGACTGGCAGCGTTTTGAGCGGGTATTTGTTAGTCAGTCTGGTTGTGGTGTTTGTGGACAAAGCCAATTAAAGCAGCTGGCGTTATTGTTTGAACCGCTTAACCCTAGGCGTAGCTGGTTAAAGCCAGAACAGTTGCTTTCACTGCCCAGTGAGCTTCGAGAGCGACAATCACTCTTTCTGCAAACCGGCGGCAGTCATGGTGCAGGGCTTTGGCAGGCTGATACAGCAAATGATCTGGTTGTTGCAGAGGATGTTGGTCGTCATAATGCCGTCGACAAACTGCTGGGGCATGCCTATCAGAGTAACTTATCGTTAACGCAAAGCGCTTTGGTACTCAGTGGCCGTATCAGTTTCGAGCTAGTGCAAAAGGCAGTAGCTGCACGTATTCCTGTGATTGTCGCGGTCGGCGCACCCTCCGATTTAGCGATAACAACAGCTAAACATTTTAATATTGCACTCATTGGTTTTACAAAGGCACAACAAGCCAATGTCTATTGCGGCCAATCTCAGTTGGCGTTGGAAAATTAGCTATGTCAGATAAATCGAATGCCAATCAAAAAAAACCTTATAGCCAGTACCAAGGTAGTGCTGGTGGCTGGGGGGCACTGGCAAGCACAGCCAAGCATTTGTTGCGTAGTGATAATGTTGCTAAAAACATTAAAAACCTACTAAAAACCAATCAAACTCATGGCTTTGATTGCCCAGGTTGCGCTTGGGGAGAAAAGGATGAGCCCGGGCGTTTTCGCTTTTGTGAAAATGGCGCAAAAGCCGTGAACTGGGAAGCAACAGGGCGTCGCGTAGGTGAACAGTTTTTTGCTCAGCATACGGTGAGTTGGCTGGCAAAACAAAGTGATTTCTTTTTAGAAGATCAAGGACGGCTGGCGCAGCCGCTAAGCTATGATAGCGCCTTAGACAAATACCAAGCGATTAGCTGGGATCAGGCTTTTTCCCTTGTTGCCGAGCATTTAACACAGCTAGAAAGTCCAAATCAGGCAGAATTTTATACTTCCGGACGTACCAGCAACGAAGCGGCATTTTTATATCAGTTATTTGTGCGCGCTTATGGTACGAACAATTTTCCTGATTGCTCCAACATGTGCCATGAAGCGAGTGGCGTAGCGTTAAAACAAGCAATTGGTGTCGGCAAAGGAACTGTCACTTTAACCGATTTTGAGCACGCTGATGCAATATTCATTTTTGGGCAAAATCCGGGCACGAATCATCCACGTATGTTGGATACGTTAAGTCAGGCATCACGCCGTGGCGCTACGATAGTCAGTTTTAATCCGTTAAAAGAGCGAGGTTTAGAGCGCTTTACGAATCCGCAATCAACCACCGAAATGCTTACAGGTGGTGCCACCCAAATATCCAGTCATTACTTTCAGCCGAACCTTGGCGGTGATATGGCAGCGGTGCGTGGCATAGTGAAAGTGCTAGCCGAACGTCATCAACAAGCATTGGCAAAAGGCGCTTCAGTATTCGATCTCGACTTTATTGCGGCGCACACCGAGGGAATGGCGGATTATTTAGCCGCAGTTGATGCCACCGATTGGCAGCATATCGAGCAGCAATCTGGGCTTAGCCAGTGGCAGCTAGCACAAGCGGCAACGCTATACCAAAACTCGGATAGAGTGATTTTCACTTGGGCAATGGGCATTACGCAGCACAAGCATTCAGTGGCCACTATTCAGGAAATGACCAATCTACAGCTGCTATTTGGTCAAATTGGTAAGCGTGGTGCAGGATTGTGTCCGGTACGTGGGCACTCGAATGTGCAAGGTGATCGCACCATGGGAATTAACGAAAAGCCAGATCCTGCATTTTTAAAAAAATTAGCGGTGGTTTTTGATTTTGAACCTCCTAGAGCCCATGGTCACAATACCGTACAAGCCATTGAATCTATGCTGTCAGGTCGCAGTCGAGTATTTGTAGGTCTCGGTGGTAACTTTGTTGCGGCAACACCCGATACCGAATTAAGCAAACAGGCGATGGCGAATTGCCAGCTAACCGTTCATATTGCTACTAAGCTTAATCGCACCCATATAACGCCTGGCAAACAGTCATTAATATTACCTTGTTTAGGGCGCACAGATATTGATCAACAAGCAAGTGGGCCACAGCAAGTAACAGTGGAGGATTCGTTTTCTATGGTCCATGCCTCGGCTGGCGTAGTGGCAAGTGAGGTGGGGGAGATGCGCTCAGAGCCGGCAATTGTCGCGGGTATCGCTGAAGCGACGTTAGGCAATTCACCCGTTGACTGGCAGGAGTTGATTACAGATTACCGCAGTATTCGAGAGCTAATCAGCCAAGTCGTTCCTGGTTTTCACAACATGAATCAGCGATTAACTGCGCCAGGTGGCTTCTACTTGGGGAATAGCGCTGCTGAACGCCTATGGCAAACATCGCAACAAAAAGCACAATTTTTGTCTCATTCATTGCCTGAAGCGATAGTGCCTGCGTCGGTGCGGGCATTATCTAGCGATCGCGTGTTTACCTTACAGACACTTCGCTCGCATGATCAGTACAACACCACTGTATATGGCTTTGAAGACAGGTACCGCGGTATTTCCGGTGAACGTAAGGTACTGCTGATAAACCCTGACGACATTAAGGCACTAGGTATGTGCGCCGAGCAATTAGTGGATATTGAGTCGCTTTGGCCAGATGAAATCACGCGTAAGGTCACAGGTTTTCGTTTAATTCCTTACGATATGCCAGCGGGCAATACTGCTACGTATTTTCCTGAGGCTAACGCGCTAGTACCGCTCGCCAGTGTTGGTCAGCAAAGCTTTACGCCAACCTCAAAATCGATCGCCATTGTGATCACGCCGCATCAACCAAACTTAGAAGAAACTCGAATACTTTGACATGGTTTGGCAAACAAGTGCCTGATTCTTTGCGTATAACTTAGTATCACGTTTATTGGCGCAATATTCATTGTAATAGCTAACGATGGCTTTACGTGAGCTGGTGATTTGTTCCACGCGCTTGATTTCGCTGGGTCTGAATTGATTGAATTTAGGTTCAATATCTTTAAAAACGCGATCGGCTTTTAGGCGTACTTTGGTATCTGTAGCATCGGAGAACATCTCAAGCATCGCTTCTTTTTTTTCTTCATACCAAGTGGTTACCGCAGGTTGCGGGTAAAAGTGAAGAAAAACAGCGGCGAAGACGATTAAGATCAATATATTTTTCATGGCTTATCATATAATGGTGAAGTGGCATTAGCATAATCAAAATTCTTCGAAGAATAAATTCATCGAAGAATAAAAATCAAACAGCGATTACATTGCGTGCTAGTGCATAACGAAATTCAATCATCCCAGGGGGCTAGGGTTTAGAGTGAGTGACAACATGAAAGAGCTAGGCGGTAAATCAGCAATTCCCGTCAAGAATGTAGAAATTCATCAACCTAAAGGTGGTAGCCAAGAGCACTACAAGCCGCGCGACCAAATTTATGTGCGAAAAGTCACGGGCTTCTATCAACAGTTGCGACAAAAGATGAATTTCGTCTTTTTGTTTATGTTTGCAGCCATTCCTTGGGTGAACTTTAATGGCCAACAAGCGGTACTCTTCGATATTGGCGAGCAGCGCTTTAATATTTGGGGCCTAACCTTGTGGCCGCAAGATTTAACCTTGCTGGCATGGCTGTTTATTTTAAGCGCTTTTCTACTGTTTTTTGTCACTACCTTTTTAGGGCGTGTGTGGTGTGGCTACATGTGTCCGCAAACCGTATGGACCTTTATTTTTATCTGGTTTGAAGAAAAAATTGAGGGCACCGCCAACCAGCGTAAAAAGCTCGATGCGCAAAAAATGGATGCCACTAAACTGCGCAAAAAGGCACTAAAACACTTCTGTTGGCTATTTTTCTCTGTGCTTACGGCGCTCACTTTCGTTGGTTATTTCACTCCTGTTCGTCAACTTTTTATCGACTTTTTCACACTTGAAACCTCGCTGATGGCAGCGGGCTTTGTTTGGTTTTTTGCCTTTTGTACATACGGTAACGCCGGTTGGATGCGAGAGATTATGTGTTTGCATATGTGCCCATATGCACGCTTCCAATCAGCAATGTTTGATAAAGATACATTAACGGTTTCTTACGATTATAACCGAGGAGAAAATCGCGGCGCACGTGGCCGTAAACAAGACCCTAAAGCTTTAGGATTAGGGGATTGTATTGACTGTAATTTATGTGTTCAGGTGTGCCCAACCGGCATAGACATTCGCAACGGCTTACAATACGAGTGCATTAACTGTGGTGCTTGTGTGGATGCCTGTAATGGCGTGATGGAGCGAATGAACTACGAACCTGGCTTGATTCGTTACACCACAGAACATGAGCTTAAAGGCAAGAAAGTCCATATCTTGCGTGGCAAATTAGTTGGTTATGCAACCTTGATGATCATTATGACTTCATTATTGGGTTATGAAATTGCCACTCGTGTTCCCGTTTCGATGGACATTATTCGCGACCGTAATGAGTTAGCTCGCGAGAATTTTAACGGTGAAGTGGAAAACGTTTACACCCTGAAAATTCTGAATAAGTCGCAGCAAGACAATACGTATCGATTGTCAGTTGAAGGAATTGACGGCGCTAAATGGATAGGTGAAAGCGAGGTGTTTGTTAAGGCAGCATCAGTATATACTCTGCCAATTAGTATTGCCGTTGACCCATACGAATTGAAAGACTATATGACTGATATTACCTTTGTTGTTGAACTTGCCGAGCAAGATAGTGATGTGCGTTTAGCTCACGATAGTCGCTTCTTTAAGAAGCGCTAATGGCAGTTTTTGATTTTTCTTCACTGTCGCCGGATCTCATTTTAGACGGCTTAGAAAGCATTGGCGTTTATGCTGAATCGGGTTTATTGGCACTTAATAGCTATGAAAATCGTGTTTATCAGTTTCAGGATGAACACGGTGATCGTTGGGTCACTAAGTTTTATCGGCCGCAGCGCTGGCAGCTGGCGCAAATTCAAGAAGAGCATGACTTTGCGCTAGAGTTAGCTAAACAAGAAATTCCGGTGATTGCGCCGATTGTGCGCGATGGCGAGAGTTTATTTGAGCATCAAGGATATCACTTTGCGCTTTACCCATGTCGTGGCGGACGCATCTTTGAAGTAGACAACTTAGATCAATTGGAATGGATGGGGCGCTTTGTCGGCCGTATTCATGCCGTGGGTAGCAAAAAAACGTTTGCTCACCGCCCATCATTTAACACCAATGAATTTTTGCTTGAGGCACGTGCGACTATAGCCAATAGTGGCTTTGTGCCTATGCATATCGAAAATGCTTTTTTTACGGTACTCGATCAAGTAATTCAGCTGGCGTTAAGTCAGTACCAACCAAAATCTAGCATTCGCTTACATGGCGATTGTCATGCTGGTAATATTTTGTGGCGTGACGTGCAAGGGCCACACTTTGTTGACTTAGATGATTGTCGTCAAGGCCCTGCGATCCAAGATTTATGGATGATGTTGTCCGGTGACAGATCGCAACAATTGTTACAATTAGACACCATGTTAAGCGGTTACGAAGAGTTCTTTTCATTTGATGCGCGCGAGCTTGTCTTGATAGAATCTTTGCGTACAATGCGATTAGTCAATTACATTGCTTGGCTAAGCAAACGTTGGCAAGACCCAGCGTTTCCGCGTAACTTCCCGTGGTTTAATACCGATAAATACTGGGAACAACAGGTGTTAGTGTTGAAAGAGCAACACGCTGCCTTAACGCAGGCACCGCTAAGCTTATTACCGTAAAGGAACAGAGATGAAAAAAATTTTTGCTAGTTTGTTAATGGTTATGTTGTTGCCATTTGCTGCACAAGCCGCGAATTACCAAGAAGGTAACCAGTACACTAAAGTGAGTGACCAGTTATCGAAAAAGCCTGAAGTTCGTGAGTACTTTTCTTTTTATTGCCCACATTGTTTGCGTTTTGAACCTTTCTTTGCAAACGTGAAAAAGAGCCTACCAGAAGGTGTGTCTTTTGAACGTAACCACGTTGATTTCTTACGTTTTACGACGCCTGAAATTCAGTTTATGGTCACTAAAGCGTTAGCCACTGCACAACAATTAAAAGTTGAAGACAAAATTTCAGCGGCGATTTTTAACTACATTCAAGTACAACGCGGTGCTATTACCGAAGAAAAAGATATTCGCAACATCTTCGTATTAAACGGTGTAGATGGTGCGGCATTCGACAAAGCATTTAAGAGCTTTTCAGTGAATAGCAAAGCTAAGTTGATGAAGAAAATGCAAAACGACTTAGTTAAAAAACGCGCACTAACTGGTGTTCCAACAGTCGTTGTGAACGGTAAATACCGCATCAATGCTGATAAGTTAGACCGCAATAACTTCGAACAAGATTACATTAACATTGTGAAATACTTGTCTACGCTAGAAGGCTAATAGCGCTTTTTGGTGAAATGATGATTTCGAAAAGCTTAGCCTTGGCTAAGCTTTTTTTTCGCCTGTAATTTGTGTTTATGTTTTATGTAGAGCATGAGCATTAACCCTAGCGCTAACCCAGCTAGTGCGACGCTCATTTGCTGTTGAGTTTCTGCTGCTAATTTAATGCCTGCGCCTGCCAGTGAGAAAATCACCATTTGTGGAATAAAGCCCAGCGCAGAGCCGGCAACATAGGGGGCAAAAGGTATTTTTGTTGCTCCTGCGACAATATTAGTGATGAAGTTACTACCCAGCGGCAAAATTCGAATGAGCAGTGCTTTTGTAAAAGTATTAACTGATAAAAAGCGATGTATAACCAAAGATTTGTTTGGAAAACGCTGGTATACCCAACGGGCGAATAAATATCGGCTAGCCAAAAAAGTTAGCATACAACCAGAAATTGTGGCGGCTGTAGCCACCATAAAACCTACCTTCGCGCCAAACAGCATACCGGTAGATAACGCCGCTACTTGTCGCGGTAACCCCACCCCAGTCGCTAAACTTAAGATGAGATAACAAAGTAAAAAGCCTGATGGTGTGGCGGTGAACCAGGTGCTACTCGTGATTAATTGGCTTAGGCTGTCGATATTGGCGCTCTACTACTTTTCGTGGTGCAAATGGCAGTGCTGCCATTATATGAGTGGAGTGCTAAAACATAAAGCAGGGGGGAGTTGAGAGCCAGAGTACTAGAGTGCAAAGGCTACACTTAAGCTAGCTAAATTTAAGCGCTTACTTCAGGGGTTAGAGAAGCTTACATCAAGCCGTTAAGCAACTTAGCTTTTGCTTGTTCAAACTCTTCTTCAGTGAGGTAATTTTGTTTTTTTAGGCTGACGAGTTTTTCCAACGCTAAAATGATTTGCGCATCAGTTTGGCCACGGGTTAATCCATTGTTTTCTGCAAGCGCTCTAGACTCTTCAGTTGTATTCGCTGTTGAAAGTAAATGGAAATCATTAACATCAGTTTTTTGTTCATGGTTAGTGTCTGCTATTTGCTTTGCTTTGGTTTCCACTTTACTTTCTTCTGAACATTTTTCGCCTTTATCTTTGTCTGAAACGTTTATGGTGTTATCACCAGAGAGCGCACTACTTGCTTTTGTGTTTGCGAGTGCAGAGCAGTTTAAAAACGTCTTTCGCGTTTTTATAGGTCTAGATTTATCGATAATTACATCCGATGACGTTTCCCTCTGCTCCGTCGTTTCAGGTGCAACTAATGTAGATAAACGCCATGCCCAGTCAACTGCATTGATCAAAGCTGCCTGATAGCTCGCTTTTGAAATACGATTGTCACCTTTGCGCAGATACAGACTAACTAAATATATTTGCCGCTCATTGTCAGTTATAGCTAATTGAATATGCCTTAACTTTCCGTCAGTCATTTTCTCTCGCTTCTCGACATTACATGTCTGACGCCAAATATTATCAAAGTCATTAGTCATGCCTTGTTGATGGGACAACTCAACAACGCTGATATTGTTGATAAGCAGTTTGATCCCTGCAAGGTTTCCAATTGCTAAGCTCTTACTAGGGACGGATTGGTGCGGTTTAAACAGATGAATTACGCTGTCGTCATTGGATAGTTCTAGGTGATTAAACTGTTGTTGATAAAAACTGGTAACAGAGAATCTACGCTTATTAATTTTGCGATAGGTATGCCATAACCCCCAGCTTGTCAGCGATAGCATTATCAGAAAAACGATTAACTTATCTAACCCAGTATTGGAGTCTGTAACCAATGTCTCTTTTGAATCGGCAAGGTTATTGACTAAACGAGACAATATGCCTGTCGAAGGTTGATACATCAGTACGCCGCCAACTGCATCGTGAAACAACTTTACTGGTAGCTCAACGCCGAGCGGTATAATAGGTGTTAATTGGTAGTCGTTGCTACTGGCATGCTTGGTTAGGCTTACTAGATATGGTTGGTCTTGATGCACACTTACCACTAGAGTGGAGCCAAAAAGCTGGTCTGCTTGGTTCCCGTAATAGGGAAGTATTTGAAACTCACTGATCTCAAGGTTTTTGTAACGAAACACAGTGGATAAAGGGTTGGAGGCTCGGCTGATCTTGTGTGTCTGCTCGTCTTGGTGGTCAATCCAAAGTGTTTCATTGACTCTATCGGGCCAAGTGAAATGACCGAGTTGTGACAGTCTGAACCTGTAAATTTCTTGGTTAATCTCTGCGTTTTCCACATAGGGATTAGTTGGCGGAACAGTGTAAGGCTTTAAGCCAAATTGCTCGGGCTTGATACGCAATATGCTGCCCGAATAAAGTGGTGAAGTTGCGAAACCTTTAATTGCACTTAGACCTACATAGAGTAGACCAAAATTATCATCCCACGCTCTATGGTAAGGGTTGAATGCCAGCTGTACTTTTGCAGTGTTCGATGTTGGTAACCCGATTCTCAGCACCTCTCGTACAGTGACCTCTTCTAGGTTAATGCTGTCACTTAATTGCCATTCTTTAAGCACAATATCTTGCTCCAGAGAGTCTTTGTTGAATTGCCGACCTACAATTCGACTGGCTTTAGTGTTGGCTTGATCAATTGCGACCTGATGAGCACTATAAAACTTGTGGTAGCCGTTTTGCTCGCGTGTGTCGAAATTAGGATGTAGTGCAATGGCAAGAAGTCTTGAGTTATCGTTTTCAGTGAGTAAGTTATGGTTCAGCGGTGTCAGTTCAGGCTGACCTTTACTCGCATTAAGAATAAATAACTCTCCAGATGCGCTAGCGACTATGAAATGTTGATCGTATTTCGAAGTGGGATATATAGCGATCACCTGCTCGGCAATATGCTTCGGCAAGGTAGCAAAAGGTTTGAAGCTTAATTCTGCGCTTGAACTCCAAGCGACTAGCAAAAAGTAAAAGGCTAAAAAAATTATAATACGAAGTGTATTCATACTTACAGTGTCGTAAAGTTAACCTACATTTGGTCTTAAAATTGGCACCTCAACCGACTGCAATCTACTTGAACTGATCTTGTTGGTAGCTTGTTATTGTCCTCTAATAATCGTTGTTAATGACCGAAAAATCAACAGTTTCTAAAGGTTTATTTGAGTAACACGTGAACGCTCTTGGCGGTAATTTGCTGTGTTTTTTCAGCGTCGTTAGCATAAGTGAGTCGCCCTTCAATTACTAAGTTTGCACCCAAGCTCGCTTGTTGATGAAGTTGGCTAGCGATGTGCCCCCAAACTTGTACTGTTCGAGTGATGTTGTGATCTATAAGTTGTTGCTTTTGTTCGCTATAGGCTTGGTGCGCGATGGCTACATCAAAATGTGCGAAGGGTTGACCACGTTCGCTGGTGACTAATTCTACGTTTGAAACCAGTTCCGCACTGCAAATTACTTGGTTAATATTGGGGGTAAAACCTTTCGCAAAGTGCTCAACAGTTGTTGCGTGAACAATCTCACTGCGGTTGATTGAATTTGTAGCTAGGTAACCACTGACGAGCAGCAAGTCTCCTTTATTGGCCTGTGCTATCGCCTCTTCAACGGCATTACCAACAACTTTGATTTGGTGGTAGCTGGTCCACTCTTTGGTTTGTTGCTGCTTGTCTTGCCATCGATGAGTTGTTGCCAGTGTTAACTCTGTAACAGCAAGTACGGGATTCGCTTGATAGCGAATTTCAGGCTTAGCGACTAGGTTGCCCAGTAAGGTTACCTGACACAACTGATGGCGAGATCTAGGCATAGGTTTTAGCTCTTCAACACAAACAAAAAAAGCCGTGGTTACGGCTTTTTAATTAAAACATAGTTTTATCAGGCGGTTAATTGTTTTATTGATTAAGGCAGTGCTTAATTGCTATCGATAACAACTCTTTTGCTGACTTATCGTTGGCTGGCAGCTCTTCATCACAGGTGCTCACTGGTGTCACGCGCTCGCCCCACTTAATATAACCAGCACCCCATGTTAAACCCGCACCGAATGCAGCTGTCATAATATTCGCACCTGGTTTTACACGACCAGATTCAACTGCTTCACAAAGTGCAATTGGCACAGTAGCCGCCGATGTGTTGCCGTAGTTGTGAATATTTACCATGACCTGATCATCAGTCAGCTTAAACTGTTTTTGTAGGGATGCGATGATGCGCAAGTTTGCTTGGTGCGGGACTAAAAGGTCAATATCTTCAACATTAAGCTGCGCTTGTTTAAGCACGGTTTCAGAGCCTTGTCCCATTGCACGTACAGCACGTTTAAAAATGTCAGGCCCCATAAAGTGCACATCTAAGGCTGACGGTGGGTTTTCGTAACGATCCATATCAGTACCAAAACCGCGAATTTCAAGAATATCTCTAGCTTCTGAATCACAGCCGAGCTTAGCGTGGACTAACCCTGCTGGTTTATCGCTAGCTTCAATCACGACTGCGCCTGCACCATCACCGAATAAAACTGCGGTTTCACGTAGCGCCCAGTTTACCCACCAGCTCATGCGTTCAGCACCAATAACAACTGCTTTTTTGATCATGCCTGAGCGTACTTGTGCTGTCGCATTTTGCAGCGCATATAAAAAGCCAGTACAGGCTGAATTTAAATCAAACGCTGCGGCGTTTTTAGCGCCAATCAATTGCTGAACTTTAGAAGCTGTATTCGGCACTATGGTATCTGGACATGAGGTAGCCAAAGCAACTAAATCAACTTCTTCTGGGCTAATGCCCGCCGCTGCCATAGCACGCTTTGCGGCAAGCGCAGCTAATTCAGCCGTATTTACGTGGGAAATGCGACGCGCTTTAATGCCGGTACGTGTGGTGATCCACTCATCGCTGGTATCAACAAATGTAGCTAAATCATCATTCGTTAATTCAGCTGGTGGTACACATTTACCCCAGCCGGTAATCTCGGCATAGGTTGCGGTATTTTGTAGGGCACTGTTTTCAGCGAAAGTGTCTGCAGACATAGCTTAATACTTCTATTGATCCTGTTGTAGTTGACGGCATTCTACTCACCTAAAACGTGCTTTAAAAGTCTTGATACAAATTACTACAAAGTGGCGTTTGTCAGTGTTTCATACCATTGACACCGAACTGTCACCGAACTGTCAATAACGTCTTCTAAGCTGACGATAAAATTGGCAAAGTGTATGAATTGTTATGTCTCTTTCGTCACTAAAATTTTCTTCATCTGAACACCATTTACTGTTCGAGCACATTGAAAATCTTGTCAATCGTCCCTCGATAACGCCGATGGATGTCGGTTGTCAGGACTACATTGGTGAGGTTTTGCGTAGGCTTGGTTTTAAAACACATCAATTTACCGATAACGGAGTCGCTAATTTAGTCGCGGCAATAGGCGCAGGTGATACGAAAATTGCTTTCTCCGGTCATACCGATGTTGTGCCTGCTGGCGATGAAGATAACTGGCGCACTGACCCTTTTATTGCAACCTTAATAGGTGATGAGATTATTGGTCGCGGTATAGCCGATATGAAAGGTGGAATCGCCGCGATGCTTGCAGCAATAGCAACCACAATAAATTGCATTAACACACAAAAATTCACGTTTTTAGTATTGATTACCAGCGATGAAGAGGGTGAAGCTGAATTTGGCACAAAATCGATAGTGAATCACCTAGCGGCACATGATTTATTGCCTGACTACTGTATTATCGGCGAACCTACGGCCAGCCAAAAAACTGGTGATGTAATCAAAGTTGGGCGGCGTGGCGCAATTTCTGCCGAATTGACCATTAGTGGCAGGCAAGGTCATGCTGCTTATCCACAATTTGCTGATAATGCCGCACATACGGCGGCAGATATTGCCTCTTGGTTGAATCATTTGTCTTGGGATGAGGGGAGTGATGATTTTCCCGGTACAAGTTTGCAAATTACCGCCATTGATACTGGTCGTTGGACTGACAATATCATTCCTGGCCAAAGTAAATTGTGTTTCAACATTCGCTACAGCCATTTTTACAGCGAACAAACCATAGTGCAACGAATAGAAGATGGCTTGCGCCAATTACAAAAAACGATCGCGATTGAATGGTTGCGCCCTTGCTGTCCTTATTTGACGGAAGTTGTGGATGATAAGCCGAACTTAATTGGTGAGGTCGAACAAGCGATTTATCAAGTAACCAAGCGTTTTCCAAGGTTATCGACTTCAGGTGGTACATCTGACGGGCGCTTTATCGCTCAGACTGGTTGTCAGGTTGTTGAATTAGGTGTACCAAATTGCACAATTCATCAAGTTAACGAGCGTGTAAAAATTTCTGACCTGCAACAACTACAAGCAATCTATCAGGGGTTATTGGTGCGCTTGATGGCCATAGATTAAGAAACTAAAAGCGTGCTGTATTTACTTTGTGTAAGATTTACGGCAGTTTTTTGGGAGCACTCAAGCTACACCTGAATACTGCCAATCAATGAGTGTTATTAAGTAAACCTTTGTGACGCTTTATTCGTTTTCACCCAGATAGCGCTCGCGTTTTTTTCGTTTAAGTTGAGTGATATCTAGCAATACTAAACCATCAATACAGTCGTTAAAGTCTTTGTCGACGCCAAAGTCGATAAATTTCACTCCGCCAGCTTCAGTTAATTCACTGTATTGTTTATAAAGTGTTGGCACGCTTGTTCCCATATTGGCAAGTAGGTGCTTAAGTTTGGCGAAGTCCGCTTTGTAATCATCGCCGACAAATTGTGACTTTAGCTGTTCCATCGCTGGCTGGTTTAAAGTAAATGGAGATCGCGATGGCGCGATATCGCGGTCTGCACCAAAGTACAATTGATAGAAATACACTAGCAGTTCTTTGGCTGATTGCGGCAGTGCATTACTCATGGTTACTGGCCCAAACAAATAGCGATAATGAGGGTACTTTTGTAAGAAAGCCCCGATGCCATACCATAAATAATCTAGGCTGCGCTTACCCCAGTACTTAGGTTGCACAAAGCTGCGACCCAGCTCTAAACCTTGTGATAAATAAGGTGACATTTGTTCTGTGAGTTCAAAGAGCGAGTGAGTGTATAAACCGGATAATCCTTGCTGATCAAGTACTGCTTGCGTGTCAGCTAGGCGATAGGCGCCGACGATCTCTAGCTCCTCGTTGTCCCACAAAATTAAGTGGAAATAGTGGCTGTCGTATTTGTCGATATCACGTCGTAAATTGCTACCTTCGCCGACCATACGAAAGGCAATTTCACGTAGCACACCGACTTCTCGCATGATCGGGTCATTTTCAACTGCGCGATGTAAGTAGATTCCTTTGCCATCTTGAGTGGTGCCTAGGTATTCACATTGCTTAATAGCTTTTTTCAGCACTTTTCGGTCTTCTATCGGGGCGATCGCGCTTTGTGTTTGAAATATATCGGCTTTATTGTTTTTTAAACGGTATAAGTGCTTCTTAAACAGCTTAGTTTTGGTTTTAATATCAAGCGGCATACCATGGTAGCTATCAAATGGAATTTGCTTCCCAATGCGCATCGGGATGTCTTTTTGCTGTTGTTTAAACATCTCGTTGATTAGGAGCAAAGTTGATGCAGGTTTATACATCATAGAAACGCCATAAAAGGCCGCTGAATTTTTCGCCTTGATATAGACAGGTACGATGGGAGCTTTCGCCGTTTGTGCAAATTTTAGAAAGCCAGCGTGCCACTTGGTATCTCTAACGCCAGCTGGGCGAATACGCGACACTTCGCCAGCTGGAAACACAATAATTGCGCTGTCTTGTGCTAGGTGCTCATGAATGGCTTGTAAGTTTTCTTTTGGAGTTTTGCCGCCCATATTATTAACGGGTAGTAACATCGGGCTGAGCGGTTTGATGTTCATCAATAGGCTGTTAACTACTACTTTGACGTCACGGCGAATATCGGCAACCATTTTGATTAGCGCAAGGCCGTCGAGCGAGCCAATAGGATGATTGGCAATGATAACGACGCGTCCTGTCGAGGGGATATTTTCACGCTCTGAATCACGCACTGAATAACTGATATTGAACATATTCAGGACTTGTTCAACAAAATCTAAGCCGGTGAGGTGAGGATATCTTTGTTCGAAATCTAAGAACTCTTTTTCGTGCAACAAGCCTCTTAAAGCGGCTTTTACAGGTTTGGCTAACCAAGGCTTATCATTAAGTGTGGGTAGATTTTGTGCAACTACATCATCAACTCGAAACATATTCTTTCCTTACACCTGAAATACTCACTCTGTGGCAAGCTTTTGTGCAAGTTAAGTGAAGCAGATGAATAAAAGGTGACAGCTAGATGATGCTTTTATGACCATTGTTATTGAGACTCTAAAGGAGCTGTTAGCTATGCCTAAAAAGTGCTTAACAAGCATTAAGGTAAAACTCTTAGCACAACGATTAGCTCGCCATAGAGACAACGGTCAGCTTAGGTTGCATTGTTGTCCAGTAGCATAAATTAAGCTCACCATGTGCATTTTCAGTAAGGGCGCTGCAGCTTTCAATCCAGTCACCGTCATTGCAATATAGCAAGCCATTTTGCTCAACAATTTCGGGGTGATGGATATGGCCACATACCACGCCATCTAAATTATTTCGGGCAACTTCCTTAAGCGTTGCGTCACGATAGCGGGCGATGGCTTCGTTTGCTTTTTTAATTCGTTTTTTAATGTAAGCGGCCAGCGACCAATAATGAAAGCCACGCATTCTGCGATAATGATCGAGGTTGCGGTTTAGCCAGAGCAGCACATCATAAAGTTTGTCGCCAAGCCAAGCTTGCCATTTACCCAAACAAACTTCGCCATCAAAGTCATCACCGTGTAATACCAATAGTTGCTTACCTTGTGCTGTGGTGTGCACAAGGCGTTTTTTAATTTCGATTTTGCCGAATAGCATATTGGCATATGGCTTAATGATTTCGTCGTGGTTGCCTGGCAAGTAGACTACATGTGTGCCATCGAGTGACTTTTGATACAGGGCGTGAAGTAAACGGTTGTGGCTTTCTGGCCACATAAACTGACGCTTCAATGCCCAAAAATCGACGATATCACCCACTAGGTAGAGCGTGTCCATGGTGTTGTATTTAAGAAAATCGAGCAGCAAATCTGCTTTGCAATCTTTACAGCCCAAATGAATATCAGACAACCAAACCGTGCGATGATGTTGTTTCATAGTGTACTTTGCTCAATGCCGTTGGAAAATAATGCTGTCGGTAAATATTGCTGGGGTCGTATTGCCGATAACCGAACTTACGGGGGCTATGCTAGAAGTGATTTATGTCAGAGCTGTGACGCTTTTTTAAACAAATGCTTACGGTTTACTTACGAGTGAGTGACGAATGGAATCACTGAAGAGTTTTTTAAAGCTAAGCAAGGAGAGAATAATAAAGCGATGGCGCACCCAGCAGGAGTCGAACCTGCGGCCTCTGCCTCCGGAGGGCAGCGCTCTATCCAGCTGAGCTATGGGTGCAGCGCGGGCAATACTATAGGGAATACTTAATCTTGTCTAGCCCTATATATCCGGCCTAACTTTATTCTGATTGTTGGTTGTTGAGTTGTCGTTACTTGCTGTTAATTGTACGAAAAACTTTCTTATCAGGTGTGGTAGTAAAAGACGTAAAGGCATTCTTAGTAGGTGTCCGCGAATATAGGCTAGTAAACGGGCGAACTTAACTTTACTGCTTTCACAACTGGGGTGGTAGGGGGACAAAATGTTTAAGAAGATAAAGTCGCTTAGGCGGCTATAGCGATAATCCGCTGCAAACTCGTCAACAAACTGCTGGCAATCATCATTTAGTGGAGTTGAGAAAACTTTGTTAATGTACCTTAGCGCAAAAAACAATGACTTTTGTTGGTTGCTTTGTTGGGCGAGGCTAATGAGTTGCGGTCCAAAGTCGTCACTACTATTAGAAAATTCGGTGAACATGATTGCCAAGTCGGCAAGATCTCTGAGGCCTTTGTCAAAATCGCCTTCGTGAAAAAGATGAATCGCGCAGTGCAGGTACATCGCGCTAGATGAGAAAACCGCTAATGTTTGCTCTTGTTTGTTTGCTTTTTTAAAAGCTACCTTTTTGGTTGAAAATAACGAGATATCAATAGGTTTATACGTGCATACAGGTAATATATTGTGGTGCACATCAACGACTGTACCGCGAGTGACATGTTGCATTGGCGGAATTTCATGCATGTATTGACGGTAATATTGTTGGTCGTAATCATCAGTTTTTTGCGATGCAAAACCAATCAACTTTAACGCTCGCTCCGCTTTATCTATAGATGTTTGGTCAACTAAGATATCAATGTCAGAGAATATTCGACAATTGGCAATAGCTAGATTGGCAATTAAATAGGCAGCTCCTTTGAGGTAAGTTGCTTTAATATCTACCTGCTGAAGTGCGTTGTTGATTTTCTCAAGTTCATAGTTAACTTGGCGCCTTTGGAAAGCGACTTTACGTTGCTCAGCGTTAATATAACGATAGATTTTATTGGGTATATGCTCGGTTAACGCGTTTTTTTCCATCGCAGCATAAAAATACAAGGTAAGCTGGCTAGTTCTGAGTTGACCCAGCAGTAAACTCCATTCTTGAGTGGAGAGTGTCATAATGCGCTTAGGCTGCTGAAGTAAATCTACTAACAAGGATGTTGTCATTTCGCATATCCATCAGCTTGCTTAGCTATGGTATCAAAAGCGGCAATTGCATCTGCTGTTGAACTATAGACAAACTCGTAACAATCGCAGGTTTTGATCAACTGTTCCATGCACTTAAAGCCCTCTTCACCAAGTAAACTGTAATTAAAGCATTGGTCAATTGTGCGCATAAATGCTTGGCCCTTTTCAATTTTCGTCATTGATACTTGAGCTTGGTACTCGTACTTAGGAAAGATAATTGCCGTGGGGGTGACCTTATGATTTATGCTATCGACTGCAGTATCATTTGGTTTTAAATGCGCAATGGTACCTTTATTAGTGTCTTTGACAATATCGGAAAACAAAGCACTTTCATCCAGTGATTTGATCAGCTCAATAGAGTGGTTTTTTAAACTGATTGGACGTGCGATTGGTGTTATCGCCAAATTTTCTAGGTCAACAAGTGTCATTTCATCCGATAGCAAGCGCCAGCCTTGCTGCACTAGAATGGCTGTTAGTGTACTTTTTCCTGAGCCAGAAGCGGCTGGCAATATAACAGCTACCCCATCTCTCTCTAAAACACCGGCATGTATGGTGAGTTGCTCTTGATCGTGTTGTGCAATACACCAATTCATGCCCCATTCTAGCAGCGGGAAAGCCTGAGCGGCGGGTAACGGTAAAAAAGGAGATTTACCGTCAAGATAGAAGAAAGCCTGCGGCTTAAAGCATCGTCGAATATTGTTAGGTTTTTTTATCGCGATTTCAAAATCAATTATTTGATCTACTGGTGCTATATCGAAATGACCGTAAAGTCGATATAGGTTTTTGGTGACATCTTTAAAGTTAGTTGTTATTGAGAAGTTGAACGGGCCAATAGCCAGTTTTAAGCCGTCATGAGTACTTCGCTGGTGGGCATTTGATAATGTTAAATCCTTTAGTTTCACTCTGAACAGCTAATAATTTCGTGGGCTAATAAATTATTGATTATATCGGTAATGTAGTGAGTTAACAGTACTTTCTGCTCGTCTTTAGTGTCTTCACCACAAGCATCTAAAATGGCTTGTTCAGACATAAAGACATTACTAGGCAAAACATCTAAAAAATCAATGACGGCACTGTCGACTAAATGAGACTGCCCCGTTATAGCAGAAAAAATGACTGCATTTTCATCACCATCAGCGAAAGATGCGACCATAGTACCATGGGGTTTGAGAATACTGCGCAAAACTACAACATCCTTAGTGTTTTGTTGTCATTTGAATAATTAATATGTTGAAGTTTTAACTTTGAGATAGCACGCTGGGTTAGCGCTAACTAGCCCAGTCTAATACCTTGCAACATTAGCGCAACTTCGTTTAGTTTCTCAAACTTATTCATCATCAATGTATCAGCATATATTTGATCGACATCTTGCACCGTATATGGGTACATAATACAGCCTGGATCAATTGTACAAGTGGCAGCATTTAAACGCGCGGCTGAAACTTCTTGGTAAAAAAGTTCGTGTGAATTTAGTAATTCTTTCATGCGATAGTTGCCCATCGAATTACCACGTTTGATAGTTAAAAATAATGGTCTGTTGTTGTAATGATCCCAAAAGTAATAGCGGTTTTTGTATGTATCGTATTCGTGCAAACCGATACCAAGTATATTACATTCTTGTTGTTTAGTTTTACCTTGATGTCTTTTGTAATAGCCGACGTATTTGTGCTTCCAATAGTGACAATCCTTAGCATTGTGGCTTGTCAAATCACACTTCTTCTTATTGTCGTGGTTTGATAGGTTTCCAGACATTATTCCAGACATACATTTTGCGGTTGCCCAAGCTGGCTTCGCAGAGGATGCGACAACAATTGGCGCGCCAATCGACGCTTTTTTCAAGAAGCTTCTTCGCGAACTAGCATCGCTTCTCGATTGTTCTACATGCTCGGGGTTCACATCGCCTGGCTTAACATCGTTTAGCTGCACTTTGTTAGACAAGTTAGACATTTCAAAATATTCCCTAAATCATTCATAGTTGCGCCACTGTGTCCGTCGCATCTGTCAATATAATTTACAGACATGCACTTACATGCCCTGTTTAAACCTTTACCAAGCAAAAATTAGACCTTTATAATTTCACATTTAAAAACATGATGTTGCAATGCTAATTAGTGAGGGCCAAGGCTAAACTGTAAATGTAGCATACACTATTAATGTAGTTAACTCTTGGTTGCAATTTAAGCAAGTGTTCTTAATTATATCGTCAAAATAATAAAATTGAGAAGTTGGATGAATTGGGTTGCCATTACTGGCTATGGGGCAGCGTCGCTTGCTTATTTAGTCTTTTTCTTTTTACTTATTGTTATTCGAAAGAAGTCGCTCATCGCAGTGTTGATTGCCAGCAGCGTATTCTTCACTTTGGTTGCCACCGTAACTGGTTTGGTTCAAGTTTATTTTAGCAGCTCGCTGAAGCCGGTCTTGCTTGCAGAAAATATCAAGTTACTGTGCTTAGTAATATTTTTGTTTGCTGCTCGTGCGAGGTTAATAACATGGTCTCAGTTACTTCAACAGCCTTGGCTGCTCAAGTATGTAGTGAGTTTAATTGTATTATCAGCAGTTACTTGGGTTCTTGCTCATCACACAGAGCTCGGCAGTAACTCGCTCTTTTTATTATTTCTCGTTCTAAATTTATTTGTCATTGTGCTCCTCGAGCAACTTTATCGTAATGCCGAGTCACGAGAAAAATGGATGTTGTGGCCGTTAGTGATTTCGCTTGGCGTAATTACTGTGGTTGATTTTATTATCTTTGCGCAAGCCTCAATGCTTGACCAGCTTGATTTTAACTTTTGGTATGCACGAGGGTATGTTATCGCGCTAGGTATGCCATTTTTCTTGGTTAGTGCTCGCCGTATTAAAGACTGGTCTGTCGATGTTTTTGTTTCGCGCGAAGTCGTTTTTTACAGTTCTATGATACTAATAGCTGGTGGCTACTTACTCACGTTGTCATTCGCAGGCTACGCGTTGAAACTATTTGGTGGTGAATGGGGTGATGTACTCAGTATTTCTTTTGCGGCACTTGGAATGGCTGTATTGGCAGCCTTGCTACTAACAGAGAAGTTACGTCGTGAAGTCAAAGTCTTTATTACCAAACATTTTTTTGCCAATAAGTATGACTATCGCATTGAGTGGCTTCGCTCTATTGAACAAATTGAAGCAAGTGAAAGTGAAGACAGCTATCAAACATCGTTAAAAGTTATTTGTTCATCGATCGATGCACCTGGCGGTTGTTTAATTAAAAAAACTGCGGATCATCACTTTAACGTAGTTAGCACGACCAATATGGATATGTCGCTTGATGAACAAGTGCATAAAAATTTAACGGCTATTGCCGATTTTTGCCATAAATCTGGCTGGATCATTGATGTGCAAGAGTATCTTTTTGTTGAGGATGCTTACCAAGGCTTATCACTTGAGTTAACTGCACTTCGGGAAGCCAATGTTGATTTGATTATTCCTGTAATTCATAACAATGAAATTTGGGGATTGTTCATGTTGGCTAGAGGCAAAAATCAAACGTTCTTAAATTGGGAAGATAGAGATTTGCTATTTGCGGTAACTAAGCAGCTAAGCAATTTTATCTCGCTGAATGAAGCGAACAGCGAACTCGCTGAATCTAAACAGTTTGAAGCTTTTCACCGAATGTCGGCATTCTTGGTACATGATCTTAAGAATATTCAGGGCCAACTAGCTTTGATCAACAGCAATGTTGCTAAACACCGTGATAACCCTGCTTTTGTTGATGATGTATTTGAAACGGTGTTATCTGCGACAGAACGGCTCGACAAAGTGCTTCAGCAATTACGCAACAAACAGCAATCCGAACATAAGAACCAAAATATTATGTTGTCGTCACTTATCGATAAAGTGATTGCACAAAGAAATTTAAATAAACCTAGTGTTGACGTTCAAATTGATGGAGAATTAAACATCGAAATAAATGAAGAGCTTAGCCCTGTTTTAAACCATATTGTGCAAAATGCTCAGGAAGCGACAGACGATAACGGTTGGGTGAAAGTTCAGATCACTTCTAAAAATAATAACGTTGAGATCACCGTTAGCGACAATGGTGTAGGTATGAGTGAGTCATTTATCAAGCACCGTTTGTTTAAGCCTTTTGACACAACCAAAGGTAACGCTGGCATGGGTATTGGCGTATTTGAGGCGAAACAATTTGTTGAGTCTCAAGGTGGGGCAATTTCGGTGACGAGCGAAGAACATAAGGGAAGTACCTTTATCTTGAACATACCATGTGCGTGATTGAATAAGGCAAAACAGTATTTATGGAAAAATTATTAATAGTTGATGACGATACCGGTATTCAAAAGCAACTAAAATGGAGCTTATCGGATTACGACGTGGTGTTTGCAGAAAATCGTGAGAAAGCGATTGCCGCCGTTCGACGCTTTGAACCTCGCGTAATTACCTTAGATTTAGGGCTACCACCAGACCCTGCCAATGCGAGCGAGGGGCTAGCTGCTTTGCAAGAGATTTTGGCAATAGCGCCACATACCAAAATTATCGTGATTACAGGTAATGATAATCACGATGTTGCATTACAAGCGATTGCACTTGGCGCATA